>CAVZFP010000022.1:0-145135 GCA_963774565.1 uncultured Acidobacteriaceae bacterium
ACGACCGCTAACTCGCCCTGTTACTTTCGTTGAGCCGCCGAAGAGCGGCCGAGGGCGAATCGCATGAGCGCAGCAGTCATTCCTGAGCCAATCGCGCAGTTACAACTCCAACTGAATGAGATTCGTAGCACCCAACCACGGGGAAAGAGACTGCCGGATTCGGTGTGGCAAGCCGCAGTGGAACTGGCCCGGGAACACGGTGTGTATTCCGTCGCGCATCATCTGCGGCTGGACTATACGGGGCTGAAGAAACGGCTCGGCGGAGTTTCCCATCGCCGACGAAAAGCACGCAAGCCGACATTCGTCGAACTGATGGCGCCACCTTCAGCGATGCTGGGAGAGTGTTTGATCGAGTTCGAGTCGTTGCACGGAAGCAAGGTGCGCATTCAGTGGAAAGCTGCCACATCGCCCGATTGGATGAGCCTGCTGCGGGCTTGGCGGGAAACCGAGAGATGATTCAGATCACGCCGCAGATGCGCGTGCTGGTAGCCATCGAGCGAGTCGACGGACGAAAAGGGATTGATTCTTTGGTGCGACTTTGCCAGGAGAAACTAGCAGAGGATCCTTTTTCCGGCTGTGTGTTCGTGTTTCGGAGCCGCAGCGGGACGACGATCCGGCTACTCAGCTATGACGGCCAGGGATACTGGTTGGCGCAAAAACGTCTTTCGCGAGGAAAATTCGTGTGGTGGCCGGAAGGATCCGGAGCAGCCAAGTCCCTGGAAGCCTATGAGGCGCAGTTGCTGATGGCGGCGGGCGATGTGTCGCGCGTACGAGCGGCGCCGATGTGGCGGCGAGTGAACGTGCTGAAGTAATCAACCCTCACGACGAAAAAAACACGGCGTTACCCCTTGCGTTCCAAGAAAAACCAGTTCATACTGCTGATCGATGATGGTTGAGTTCAGATATCGGGGCCGGAAGATCAGCCAGGAAGACATCCTTTATATACGCGCACTGATCGAGCAGCACCCGCAGGAAAGCCGCCGCACACTATCGACCAAACTCTGTGAAGCCTGGCAGTGGCGCCAGGCCAATGGAGCGTTGCGGGACATGGTGTGTCGCGGCCTGTTGCTCATGCTGGACCGTGCCGGCCAGATCAAGTTGCCGCCGGTGAGTTACGTGCGGCATAACCCGCTGGCCAATCGAGCCAGACCGGAGCCGGTACGGATTGATACCACACCCATCGAAGGCCGTCTGCGCAACCTCCAACCACTGGAGTTCGAACTGGTTCGTCGCACCGGGAAAGAGCCGTTGTGGAACAGTCTGCTGGAGCAACATCATTACCTTGCGCTACGAGCAGCCGGTGGGAGAAAACTTAAAGTACTTGGTGTTGGGGCAAGGGCGGCCGGTCGCCTGTCTGGCTTGGTCCTCGGCCCCGCGTCATCTGGGCAGTCGCGACCGCTACATTGGCTGGAGCGCCGAAGCACGTCGTCGTAATGTCCGCTTCCTCGCCTACAACACGCGATTTTTAATCTTGCCCTGGGTCAAGGTGGAACACCTGGCGTCGCATATCCTGGGCCGCATGGCGTTGCGGATCTCCGCGGACTGGCAGCGGATCTACGGGCATCCGATCTACTTTCTGGAGACGTTTGTGGATCCGGAACGATTCCGCGGAACCTGTTACCGTGCGGCCAACTGGGTGGTGCTGGGCAAGACGACGGGACGAGGTAAACAATCGAATAGCTACGTGCCGAACCGGTCGATCAAAGATGTTTTGGGATATCCATTGACGAAGCAGTTTCGCGAACTGCTCATGGAGCGAGGATGAAAACCGCCAGGCGACGGCTCGATGTAAATCTGGACGAACTGGACCGGGTGCTGGACGGAGCGCGGCAAGCGCCGTTGAGCGAGGACGATTACGAGAAGCTCAAGGAGGCATTGCATGCGCTGGCGGCGATGCTGGTGCGGCCGCGCAGCACGGAGAAGACCAGCGCCGTGCTGGGAAAATCGGAAGGTGCGGAAACTGGCGCCGGGACTGAGCCGGAGACCAATGCCCCAGCGCCCGGACATGGACGCAATGGTGCAGAGGCGTTTGTCAGTTCGCGGAAGATTGCGATTGCGCACGCGAAGTTGAAGCATGGGGATCGCTGCCCGGAGTGCGGAAAAGGCAACGTATACGGGCAGAAAGAGCCGAAAGTGCTGGTACGGATTGTTGGGCAGGCGCCGCTGGCGGCCACCGTCTTCTCGCTCGAACGGCTGCGCTGCGGTGCATGCGGACAGGTGTATACTGCACAAGAACCGGAAGGAGTAGGTCCGGAAAAATACGACGAGACCGCGGCCGCGATGATCGCGCAACTCAAGTACGGCAGCGGAACCCCGTTCTATCGGTTGGAACAACTCCAAGGTCAGCTGGGGATTCCATTACCGGCGGCGACGCAATGGGAAGTGGTCGAAGAGGCAGCCGAGTTAATGAAACCGGCGCGCGACGAGTTAATCCGGCAGGCGGCACAGGGTGAGGTGGTACACAACGACGACACCAGCATGCGAGTGTTACATCTTACGCGCGAACCGTCGGACGAGCGCACGGGTGTATTCACCAGCGGCATCGTGTCCACCAGCCAGGGTAGGAAGATTGCGCTGTACTTCACCGGACGCCAGCATGCCGGCGAGAACCTTGCCGAGGTGTTGAAGCAGCGTGCCCGGCACTTGGGCCCGCCCATTCAAATGTGTGACGCGCTCTCGCGCAATGTTCCGAAGTTGACTGCGGGCGTGGAGATTCTGCTGGCAAATTGCCTAGCGCACGGAAGGCGACAGATCGTAGAAGTTGCGGCGAACTTTCCCGATCAATGTCGCTATGTACTGGAGATGCTGGGCGAGGTGTATGGTCACGATGCCGAAGCGCGGGAGCGTGGTCTGAAGCCGGAAGAGCGCCTGCAGTTTCATCAAGAGCGTAGCGGCCCGGTGATGGAGAAACTCCATGGGTGGCTGGAAGCGCAGTTTGCCGAGCGTAAGACGGAGCCGAACTCGGGACTGGGCAAGGCGATCACGTACTTACTGCGACACTGGCGGCCTTTGACGCTGTTTCTCCGCCAAGCCGGAGCGCCGTTAGACAACAACGTCGTCGAAAGAGCACTGAAGCGGGCTGTTCTTCACCGGAAGAATTCCTTGTTCTATCGGACGCTGAATGGGGCAGATGTGGGTGATCTCTTCATGAGCTTGATTCACACTTGTCAGTTGTGCGACGCCAACTCCTTCGACTACCTGACCGAGTTGCAGCGCCATGCTCAGGAAGTGGAGACTAAGCCCGCGGAATGGATGCCGTGGAACTACCACGAAACCTTGGAACGGACCGTTCCCCTCTCCGATTCCGCGTAGAGTCAGGATGAATTACTCATGCCCGGAAACAAAATTTGCCGATTACGCAGCCCTGCCGAAAGGACACGCAGTTTCTTTGCCGACCTTGTGCTGCGCCAGGTGCGTGCAGGAAGGGATTCGTCCGGTGGTTTATTAGAACGCGATTTGTCTCGAAAGAAATTAAACGCAGTCCGGGTCTCGCCCACGCCGTCTAGGTCAAAGGCGAACGTCGTGCTGCGGCAACGGTCGGAGGAGCCAACTCTCCCACCCGAGACGCTATCCTCTCTTCTGCCAACCCTGTGGGTCGAGGTAGGCTGCCGCCACCTGCAGACTCTCGTTTCCGAAAAGGAGCGTCATGAATACGGAGAAGATTCAAAGCCTGCACTATGAACGCATGGCCTACGTCTATGTACGACAATCCACTCCGTGGCAGGTTAAGGAAAATCGGGAAAGCACCGAGCGCCAGTATCATCTGCACGAGCGAGCCTTACAGTTGGGCTGGCCCGCGAGTCATGTCGAGGTCATCGATGAGGACCAAGGTCGAACCGGCACGTTCGCGACCCATCGCAGCGGTTTTCAACGTTTGGTGACGGAAGTGGGCTTGGGCAAGGTGGGTATCGTATTGATGCTGGAAGCGTCGCGATTGGCCCGCAACAACAGTGACTGGTATCGGCTGATTGAGATCTGTGGATTGACCCGGACCCTGATCGGGGATGAGCAAGCAGTCTACAGTCCACGGGAACCGAACGATCGATTATTGCTGGGAGTAAAAGGGACTTTGTCGGAAGCAGAACTGTTTACGCTGCGCACGCGATTGTACGAAGGACGCTGGAATAAAGCCCGCAAGGGAAAGCTGCATTTTCTGCTGCCCACTGGCTATGTGCGCGGTGCCGACGGGAATTGGGAACTCGATCCCGACGCGCAGGTGCGCGAGAGGCTGGCGTACCTGTTCGACTCCTTTCGTCGCCATGGGGTAGCTCGTCGTGTGGTGCGCGATCTAAAACAACAAGCCCTGGATCTACCGACACGAGTGGCCACGCGGGAAGGGTATGGCTCGCTGATCTGGAAGCCGCCCAGCTTGACCGCCGTGGTTCGCATCTTGCGCAACCCGGCCTATGCCGGAGTGTACGTGTTTGGTCGCTGGGAGTACTCTGGAGATCGCCGTTCGGCAAAGACGGGCAAGGTGTTACCCCATCAGGTTCCCGCGGCACAGTGGCCGGTGAAGATCGAGGCTCACCACGCGGCCTATCTCAGTTGGGAGGAGTATGTGAAGAACGGTGAGCGATTGCACCAAAACTGGAATGGCGAGGAAACGCGCGGCGTGGCTCGAGAAGGGAACGCCCTGTTGCAGGGGATCGTTCATTGTGGGATCTGCGGCCGCAAGATGACCGTACAAAACCACGCTCGCAGAGAGAACCGATCGCCTACTTACATTTGTCAATCCAGCTTCGGCAGCGGAGAGGCCGATACGATTTGCCAGAGCATGAGCTCGCGTCCAGTGGATGGAGCCATCGTGGAAGCCTTTTTGGAGTCGGTTTCCCCGATGAGCTTAGAGGTGGGACTTCGGGTCCTGGAGCAGCTGGAGCAGGACTTAGCTGTCCAACGCCGACAGCGGGAGCTGCAACTGGAGCAGGCGCGCTACGAGGCGCGCTTGGCGCAGCGGCAATATGACGCGGTGGATCCCGACAATCGTCTGGTGGCATCGGAGTTAGAGCGGCGATGGAACGAGAAGTTGGAGAGAGTAACCCACCTGGAGCAAGCTTATGCCCAGGCAGAACAAGAAGCGGAATGGAATCTCACCCCCGAAGAACGCCAGGCGATCCAGGAGCTTTCCCAGAATCTGCCTCGGCTGTGGAAAGCCCCGAGCACCACGAATCAGGAGCGCAAGCGTCTGCTGCGCATGGCGATTGAATCGGTACAACTAGATGGTATGAGCAAGCCTGGGGAAATCGATGTGCAGATCCGATGGCGCTCGGGTGTGCTAACCAATTTCTCCGTCCAACGTACTGCGCCGGGGGATCGGTCTCTCAAGACGCCCGAGGAGGCTGTAGCCAAGATTCACGAAATGGCCGGCCAGTACACTTACAAGGATATTGCCGATCGTCTGAATGCCGCGGGTTACCGGACGGCGTTCGGGCGACTTTTTACACAACTGCATGTGGGCTATATCTGCAGACGTGATGGGAGTGGCAGTGGAGCGACAGCGACACCCCAGGCCAAAACGAGTCCCCCCGACAACGTAGTTTGATTTGCTAGACTTCCGGAATGTGGAACAAGAGGTGCTTTATGAATCGAGTCTTTCGAGATAGGATAGCGATCTGACGAAGAGGCAAATCTCGGCGGGCTCAGATTTCTTGCAACTTGGCTCCATTTTGGCTCCAATAATTAAAGACGACAAAATTGGGCGCGTCGCTTGAGCTAAGCTGAGAAGAATCAACAGATAGCTTCGGGAGAAGCCAGCCCTGAAAAGGCTATCCGAAACGAGGGAAACGGTCTCTTGTCCAACCAGGAGCGGATCGTTGGGTTTGTAACCCGACGATGTGCCAGCGCACCTGTGGCACACAAATCGCGCGATAAATAAAGCGAGCAACGGTGGACGTCTGACCGACAGTCAGTCAGCTAATCTATTCCTGTGGCCCATGTTGTCGGGGAATTCCTGCACACAAGTGGCACACTGGGTATCCCACAAGGCAGTTTTCCGGTCGGACAGGGAACGTTCTGTCGCACTTCTCACAAGCGCGGTTGTCGTTCTTAATCCTGTAATTCCCGCGTAAGTCTCAGTCGATAAGTCCCTCGCGGCACTCGACCCGAAAGTCGTATATGACCATTCTGAACAAACACATCCTGCCGCGGTGGCAATACACGCCACTGGCTGAGGTCAGACCGATGTTTGTACAGGACTGGCTGAATCAATTGCCCCTAGCACCCAAAACCAAGGGCAAGGCTAAGGCTCTCATGCATCGTCTGTTCGAACGGGCGATGTTATGGGAGTTGACCCCGGTTGGTCGGAACCCCATGGCGCTGGTTGAAATTCAAGGGGCAAGCCGGCGCCGAAAGAAACCGATCATCCTAACCGTGGAGCAGTATTTCGCTGTCCTCGAATTGTTGCCAGAACCCTACCGGACGATGGTGGTTGTGGCGCAATGCCTGGGCCTCAGAGTCAGCGAAATTCTTGCCCTGCAATGGCCGGACATCAACTTCGGCGAACTCACGATGCGGGTTACCCGCGGCGTGGTCGACGGAGTGGTGACGAGGTCAAGACCGAGTATTCGGAAGACGATCTTCCGCTCAATCCCGATCTCGCTACGGTCCTGCTGACCTGGAAGGAACGATGCCCGAAATCGGAGGAGGGCTGGATGTTCCCCAGTCCGGAGACTGGCCGCTGTTACCACGCCAGTCCAATCCAGCAGGACCATATTCGTTCGGCTGGACGAAAGATCGGCCTAGGCGACATCGGGTGGCATACCTTCCGCCACACCTATCGCTCCTGGCTCGACTCGGTTGGCACTTCGATGGGGGTGCAGCAGAAACTCATGCGGCACGCTCAGATTGCAACCACCATGGACGTCTATGGGGACGCCATGATGGAATCGAAGCGCGCAGCCAACAGTAAAGTAGTGCAGATGGTGCTTCGGCCGCCTCTGGGAAAGGCAAAATGAAAAAGGCTGCCGAAGCAGCCGATTGTATGCCCCTTTTTGCCCCTGCGGGAAAAAGTAGCTTTGCTTGTAACTCTATGATTGCGTTGGTTGCGGGGGGTGGATTTGAACCACCGACCTTTGGGTTATGAGCCCAACGAGCTACCAGACTGCTCCACCCCGCAGTCCGATCATAGCAACCGCCCGGGGTGGCGTCAAACCTCAGGACGAAGCCATCATTGCGCAGCCTGAGAGTGCCGAGAGACGCGTTGTGTCTTGCATAAGCCTCGAGACTTTGCATGTCAACGACGGGCGAAAACCGCAGAACCCAATCCAAGATCGCAAGCATCCAAGCGTTATTGTTTGGATTATGTCGCGCACGTTCACGATTCGTGTAATCTCAGCCAACTTTACTTACTGAAAAAAGGAGATTCCCTATGGCGAAGAAAGAAGTCCCCGCCCCTCGTCAAACCTCAATCAATGCTCAGCCCCGAATTCACCAGCGTGCTGGAGAAATTCAAGCTTACGGCACGGTCTCCTACTTGCTGCCGCTCGAGTTGGAAGAGCCGGTGCGACTGGAAATGACCGAGCAACTGAATCTCTTACTCGCCGATAGCATGACGTTGCGTGATCTCTACAAGAAGTCCCACTGGCAGGTCGCGGGGCCAACTTTTTATCAGCTTCATCTATTGTTCGACAAGCACTATGACGAGCAGGTGGAGATCGTCGACGAGATCGCCGAGCGAATTCAGTTGCTCGGAGGAGTTTCGCTGGCTATGGCCGCCGATGTCGCCGAGACCACTCGCATCGAGCGTCCTCCGCGCGGTAGGGAAGAAGTTCCCGTTCAGATTTCCCGGCTCCTGGATGCGCATCAGATCATTATTGGCCACTGTCGGCAGCTATCACGGCGTGCTTCCGAAATCGGCGATGAGGGCACGAATGATTTGGTCGTCAGCGATGTTTTGCGCGTCAATGAACTGCAGGTGTGGTTCTTGAGCGAGCACCTGGTCGACGTTCCCCTGGTGCGTGCGGAAGAGCCGCACGCGCGAAAAGCTGGATAGTTTCCTTGATTTCTTGGTCCTATCGCGGCGGGCGATTGATGCCATTGCCGCGGACCCTGCCCAGGACGTTCTGTTTCGCAGGGACGGGGAAATCCTCGTCTTTTAAATCCAGACTTGTCTTGCATGGCGATAGCATGTTACGACAGGGATGCATTCATGTGCGTTCGAGACCTTAAACATGCAAGCATCCATCGACCAAATCCTCTCCAGCTATAACGACCGCGCCCCGCTGTCGGAGGCTTCGACTATTCCTGCGCCGTGGTACGTGGATCCGCGCATCGCGGAACTGGAACGGCTCAACGTTTTCAGTAAGACTTGGCAACTCGTTGCCCGTACCGATCAATTACAGAAGCCAGGAGAATTTGTTGCGACCCGACTTGCCGGAGAACCCGTCGTCGTCGTGCGCGGGGGCGACGGCACGCTGCGCGCCTTTTACAACGTGTGCCGTCACCACGCTGCGGCCGTCGTCACGCAGCCTTGCGGTCAGGCGGCAATGTTGCAATGTCCTTACCATGGTTGGAAATACGGTCTGGACGGATCTCTCAAAGGCATGCCGGAATTCGATGGCGTAGAAAATTTTGATCGCGCTGAGAACGGTTTAGTTCCCATCCGAGTGGAAACTTGGGAGTGCTTCGTATTCGTAAATCTCGATCCCCAGGCTGCACTCTTGCAGGAATTCCTCGGTGGTCTGGTAAAGCGCGTTGCACCTCTTGGCGTCAGCCAACTGCATTACTTCGACCGGAGAACTTATGACATTCACTGCAACTGGAAAGTCTATGTCGATAACTACCTCGACGGCGGATATCATGTGCCCCACCTACACAAGGGATTGAGTTCCGTGCTCGATTACAAGCAGTACACCATCGAGAACGAAGATCGTTACTGCCTGCAGTCCAGCCCGATGGTTGCCTCGGATGAAGATGCTGCCACCGGGGCGACGCGTAAGGGCGACCGTGCCTGGTACTTTTGGCAATATCCCAACCTGATGATTAACTGCTACGAGGGGTATATGGACACGAACTACGTCATGCCCGTGGACGCTGATCATTGCACCGTGATCTTTGAGTTTTATTTCAGCGATGTGAGCGACGCGCGCTATGAGTACAACAATGAGTCGGTAAACGTGGGCAACCGAGTACAGGACGAAGATCTGGGCATTTGCGAAGATGTGCAGCGCGGACTGAAGTCACGCGCCTACGGGGCCGGCCGGCTCTCAGTGCGGCGCGAGGCGGGAGAACAGTTGTTCCACCGCTTGCTCGCCGCAGATCTGAAGGGAAATGGCGCCTCATCCATTGCGGCGGCAGACTGAATTCGCCGGACTGTTCGGCGAGCCATAAACTGAAGTCACTCTTGCGAGTCCTGCTCCCGCCGCATGGCGCGCAGATCGATCCCCAATTGCTCCGCCTTCTTATACAGATGACTGCGCTCGAGGCCAAGTGTCTTCGCCGCCAAACTCATGTTCTGGTGGCTGCGCTTCAGTTCCGCGAGAATCACTTCGCGCTCGAACGCCTGCACGCGGTCGGCGAGTGCGCCGGACCCAACGACGCCGGACGCTGAGACAGGAGGAAAAGTTTTGGGTAAGGCTGGTTGTACCGTTTCCACATCGACCTGGCCATCGGTGGCAAGCAGGATGAGCCGCTCGACCATGTTCCGTAACTCACGGACGTTGCCCGGCCACGGATGAGACTGCAATGCTTCCATCGCATCCGGCGTGAAGGGCACGGGTTTCCATCCATTCTGTGCACACACTTGCGCGGCGAAATGCTCCACCAGCGCGGGGATGTCGTCGCGCCGCTCGCGCAACGGAGGAAGCAGCAAGGGAAAAACGTGGATGCGATGAAATAAATCCTGCCTGAATTTCTCTTCGCGCACGCGCGCTTCCAGATCGCGGTGCGTCGCCACCACAACGCGGACGTTTACGGCAATCGGTTTGTCGCCGCCGATGCGCTCGACTTCGCCTTCTTCGAGTACTCGCAGCAACTTTGCCTGCATGTTCAGCGGCATGTCGCCAATTTCGTCGAGAAAAATCGTTCCCTGATCTGCCTGCTCAAATTTGCCAATGTGGCGTCCGGACGCGCCGGTGAACGAGCCCTTCTCATGTCCGAAAAGCTCCGACTCGATCAACTCGGCCGGCACGGCCGCGCAATTCAGGGTCACAAACGGCCCGGCGGAACGGGGGCTCCGTTCGTGGATGGTTCGTGCCACAAGTTCCTTGCCTGTGCCAGTCTCGCCGAAGATGCACACGCGAGACTCGCTGGCGGCCACCCGATCCACCTGCGCCATTACCCGCCGCATGGCTTCCCCCTTCCAGACGATCTCGTGCTTGCCGAGTCGCTGGCGGAGTTGCCGATTCTCGCTCTCCAGGCGCTGCAGTTTGAGCGCGTTGTCCACGGTGAGCATGAGCTTGTCGCTCGAGATCGGCTTCTCCAGGAAATCGATAGCCCCCAGTCGCGTCGCCCGCACGGCCATTTCAATGTGCGCCTGCCCCGACATCATCACGACTGGCGCAGTCACTCCCTGCCGTTGCAAATCTTCGAGAAGGGAGAGTCCGTCTTTGCCGGGCATGACCACGTCGGAAAGAATGAGGTCGAAGTGCTGCGACTTAGCCAGTTCCAGAGCCTTCGCCGCGTTGTCGCACACCGTGGCTTCGTGTCCCGCTAACCGGAAGGCGCGCGACAACGAACCCAACGTGTTGGCTTCATCGTCGACGATCAGAAGATGCGCTTTAAGTGGCAACCGTCCTCCTCACCGTTTCAACCGGGAAACTGCCCCACCTCGTCGCCTGCATTTCGCTTGGCCGGAGCTTTCTGCAGTGCCTCAAGATTATCTGGCAACTCGATCACAAAAGTCGTCCCCCGCTCGGGTTCGCTTTGCACGCTGATTCTTCCGCCATGATCGCTGACGACGGACTGCACGATCGCCAGTCCCAACCCGGTCCCATGCTGTTTGCTGGTGTAATAAGGAGTGAAGATGCGCTCGCACTCCTCGCGCGTCAGGCCGGAGCCGGTGTCGGCGATTTCGATCGTGACCTTAGCGTCATCGCGCCTGGTTCGCAGCGTGAGCGTGCCGCCCTGTGCCATCGCATCCATCGCATTGAGAACGAGATTCGACAGCGCGCGGTGCAGCAAATCCGGATCGGCGGCGATCGTTCCAATTCTCTCATCCAACTCCAGCTTGGTGACGACCGGCGGGCGCCCCGGTGCCTGCAGTTGCGCCCGAAGCAGTTTTACAACTCCGTGCAGAATTTCATTCACCTGCACGGGTTGCAACTGCGGACGCGGCATCTTGGAAAACTCGCTGAAGCGGCTAATGATCGTCTTCAGGTTCGAGATTTCAGCCAGCAGGGTTGTGGAACTCTCACGAAATACTTCGTCGAACTGTTCAGGACTTTGCGCGCGGGCACGCAGCAGATTCTCTACCGTGAGTTGTAGAGGGAAAAGCGGATTCTTCAATTCATGCGCCAATCGGCGGGCCAGTTCGCGCCAAGCCGCGACTCGCTCCGTCTGCACAAGACGTTCTTTTTGCGCCGCCAGTTCGGCGGTCATACGATTGAAGGACGCGGCGAGTTGCGCTACTTCATCGCTGCCGTGAACCTCCACCCGCGCATCCCAATTCCCCGCGGCAACATCCTGTGCCGCCCGCGCCAGTTCTTCCACTGGACGCGTCACTTTCGCGGCCGCCCAACTGCTCAGCAGGATCGCCAAAAAAATCCCTCCGCCGCCGACGAGCAACGCCGATTCACGAATGCGGCGTTTCAACTCGACATAAGACCGCCGCGAATTTCCCACCAACAGAACTGCCAGCAACGGACCGTCTTTGCTCGAACCACCCTTGCCCGCACCTCGTAGCGGAATCGCATGAAATACTTCGTCATCCGCCGGATCGGAGGACCACGACAAACTCCCGGTAACTTCTTGGTTATATCGACCCACTAAC
This sequence comes from uncultured Acidobacteriaceae bacterium, assembly GCA_963774565.1. Taxonomy (GTDB): domain Bacteria; phylum Acidobacteriota; class Terriglobia; order Terriglobales; family Acidobacteriaceae; genus Sulfotelmatobacter. The sequence goes on from CAVZFP010000022.1 coordinate 11,924, forward strand.
TCGATCAATTGCGCAAATTTTTCGGCAGGGCGGGCGGCATCTGGATTTGCAGCGGCGGCGGAAGGATCCACAAGCGATTCGGGTGAAAAATGATCACTTCGATTCTGGTAAAGCAGCACGCGCATGTCCGCGGGCAAGTCCAGTGCGGAAAGAAAATTCTTGTCGAGTCGCCGGCCCCCGACGACATAAATAGGATGCTCACTGATGCCGCTCGCCCGTACAGCAAAGAGTCCTAACGCATTGGAATCCTGCACTTCTTCCCGCTTCAGAAACGCACTCTGACCGCTCGAAGCCGACAAGCTCTCAAACGCGGTCTCGGGATAGCCAAACTTAGCCGGCCATTGTGCCGAAGAAATGATGGTGCCGTGCGCGTTCAAGAATTCGAGGAAATCCAGTTGCTGACTCTCGGCCATCGATTTGGCGAGCTCAAAATATTCTGCAGAATCCGCGGAGGTGCCATTCAGCGCGGTGGCCATACGGCTGACTGGATCGGAAGCGGCGATGGCTTCGACCTGGCGCGCCACATCCTCGCCGCGCCGGCTGAACTCGCGCTGAAACTGCGTGATCAGCGTCGCCGTACGCTGATCTTCCGTCTTCTCAAACGCGTTGCGAGTTAACACCAGCACCAGCCCGGCAACGGCCCCAACCGACAGGAAGACAGTCAGTGCAAAAACAGCCAGCAGTTTGCGGCGGAAGGTCATGATTTGGCGATCAGAGTTTGCCGGTCATTGTCTCCCGGTTATTGTTTCTCGTTCCCCAGCCATGCGTCGGCTAGATTCCAGCTTCCGTCGGGCCGCAGCGCCCAATCCTTCAAGGTCGAGCCGGATACGTAGGAGACTGGCAGATGAAAAAGAGGGATCACGCTCTGCGTTGCCAACAGGGCCAATTCCGATGCATAGAGATCTTCCACTCTGCCTTGCTTTTTTCCCATAGGCACTCCAGCCAGGCTGGCCGCATCTGCCAGCGCTATCCAGGGGTCGATCGACGCCATCGGGATTCGCAGCAACCGCAAGGCAGCGGTAGTCGACGCCGTTGGTTGCAGCAACAATCCGGCATCTTTGGCATTTAGCGCGATGCGCTCGGCCAACAATCGGGCCAGTGGATCAGAACCATCGTATCCGAGAGTCCACGTTGGGATGCGGGGGAGTTGGTTACGCGCTTGACGCGCCCGCGATAAGTCCGCGTCGGCAGGGAATACGAATCCGTATCCGCTAATCCAGTTGGGAAGAATGGACGCTGTCGGTTGCCCCGCGCCCTGTAGCAGCACACTGCGGATGGATGCGCGCTCCACACTCAAGGCTAGCGCTTGGCGAAGGAGTTTCTCTTCCGGCGTCGCCGCATCGCGAGCAAAGACCAGCGCCAACAGTTCCACGGGCATTGAAGTCGCCAGCCGCCGTCGTTCTTGCGAAACCCGGCGCGCCTGCTCCGGCGCCACTTCCACCAGATCCGCCTTACCCAGTTCCAGCTCAGTCACCTGGTCACGAAAGCTCTTCCCCATCTCGACCTCGATGGCATCGAGGAACGGACGCCCGCGCCACCAGTTTTCTTCGGCGGCAAGCACCAACTTCTTTCCAGGCTGCCAATCGACAATGTGAAACGGTCCGGTACCGCTTGGCTTGCTGTCGCCATTCCTTCTCGCAATTGCGTTGCGCGGCAATGTGAGCTCCGCCAACAAATCAGGATTGGAGTTATCCCACTCAAGCACTACCGCATCCGCATCCGCAATCACATTCCACGATGGATTTGCGGCGCGCAGGGAACCGGCCGCAATCTCGGCGGTGAGCGGCGTTCCATCGTGAAACTTCACTCCCGGCCGGACGCGAAAACGCCAGCGCTGGCTGCCCGGGTCTGGTTGCCAGGCTGTGGCCAGCGAAGGCTGAACCCGTCCCTTCTCGTCCGTACTCACAAGCGTGTCGAACATCAACATGGTCAGGCTGCGTCGAGCGAACGAATCCGGCTGCATAGAATCCGCTGGATCCAGCGATGCAGGTGCGGCCCGCATGGCAACATGCAACACACCTCCGTACTGCGGCCGCGTCGCAGCGTTCGCCGCCACGGCTACAACCATCATGCTACTGACTACAAACCACAGCCAGTCGAAACGCCTCATAGCTTCCGTTCTCTCGATTTTTCACCACTGCGATCGCCGCCTCAGCCTTCGCTTCCGTCCACAATGCAGTAATCATGCCGCTGGGAAAATCGAGGGCGGCGCTTACCGCGACGGGATCTCGATCCGGGAACTCATAGGCCCGCACGGAATCTCCAGTTCCCGCTTCAGAGCTGGACCCAGAAGTCGTAGCCAGCACCTGCCAGCCCACGCCGCATGAAGTCCTCACACTCGTGATATCGCTGCCCCACGCGACTCGAGCAGCCTGGTCGCTCACCCCGTCGACCATATGCACGTGACCATCCGTGGAGGCGAAGAGCCACAGCAGATATTTGTCGCGCGGCAGCAATGCGGCCGAATAAAACTTGGACACAGTCGTGAACTTGCCGATGCCGGAAGTTAAAACGCCGGTGAAGAAGTTGCGCGTCGGCGCGAAGAAAGCCCCCATCGGTGGAATCGCAACCGAAGTCGGTCCACTTGGAACACGGGAAAACGTTCCACCACTCAAGGCCGCAGGCACGAGCGGCCATGGATCATCAGTCTCGCGGCAATTCAGCTTGAGTGGAACTCCGGCTGTGCTGCGGCAGATCACTCCGGGTAAGTACACATCCAGCAAATGATCTCTGGCAGAAAACAGCCTTCCACGCAAATCCCGCGGCCACGGTCGCGCATGGACGATGCTGAGCGCCTGCTCCTGTTGCCACTTTCCCGCCTGCCAGCGGTACAGGGCCACTTTCTCGGGATCGAGCACTGCGATGTGCGTGGGCGTTGCGCTTTCCTCTAGCATGGCAACGTCGAGAATTGGCTCATCCTGCGTCCACAATGAAATTTTGCGCAGGCTCAATGGAACCGATTCATGCGCCGTGATCATACCCGCGGAGCGGGGGCACAGATAACATTACCACCACCGCCGCGCCCGAGCCCTGGCGAATCTCCGCCACCCAAATGTAGGACACTGAATTCTCGGACAGAGTGATCGTAACTGTGGCTGCAGCCTGCTCCGCATTCACGAAGCGGATGCCGACCTCTTCCAGCGCGCTGCGCAATCCGTTTTGAATGATTTCTTGATCGCGCTTGCCGAGGGACGAACGGTTCTCCACGGTGAGAGCGACTGCGCCCGGCCCAGTCACGGCAACGATTTTTCGGCCGAGTTGCTGCTCCGGTCCGTTCCAGTCCGCCGCACCTGCAGCGATCGCGAATCCGAGCAACAAAGAAGAAAGCTGCGCCACAATCCGGAGGATGTGCGTAATGGGTAAGCCGTGGATGACTGAGTTCACAGTGACGTTTGGGATGCCCAAATTATAGACCGGGCTAGCCATGAGGCAGACTCCTCCCCTGTATCGTTTGGACACCACCGAACTCATGTAGAGACAGCCGCCTCGGCTGTCCATGAGGATCTAGCTCGGGGGGCCCACCCTTGTCGCGCCCTTTGCGACAGGGTGGGGGTTTCGACATAGTGATGACCCGGGAATTTATCGAGGCTGCTCTTGTTCAACCTGCCCTGCCTGGTTCGCAACGCTCATGCTGCGCAACACGTCATTGGCGAAGAAGAACTTCCCATCGGCCGGCACCATCATGATCTGCAGTTTGTCGGAGAGCCGCTCGGCCACAATCTTGTTAATCAGCAGCGGATTCTGTTTCAGAATTGCCGCTTCGCTCGTGCATCCGCTCCGCATCCGCAGCCGCCGTCACGCGAATACGATCCGCTTCCGCCGCTGCCAGCAACTTCCGCCGTTCGTTCTCAGCCTTGCTGTCGATGACCTTGGCCTGCGCCGCCGCTTCCGCATTTTGTATGGTCGCTTCCTTGCGCGCTTCCGCTTCCAGCTTGCTCTGCTGAATTTGTTTCTCCTTCAGAGGCAGCGTGTACTGCATCGCATCGGCCTCGCCCTTCGCCTGCAAGACACTGAACCCGCGCTTCGCCCTCAGCCTGCTTGATCTGCTGCGCCTTCGTTGCCTCGGCTTCGAGTTCCGCGATGCGCACCTGCTTTTGCTTCAACTCAGTCTCCACCCCCATGCGATCGTTTTCCTGCTCCTTCAGCAGCAGGGTCTCAAGCCCCTTTGCATATTCCTCCGGCAACTGAATGTCCCGCAGCATGACTTCTTTCACCACGATTCCGTCAGCCGCCAGTTTCTTCGTGATCATTCCCGTGGCCTTCTGCCGTATCTCCTCGCGCTTGGCCGAGAAGACATCGCGCACCGTGTAGTTCGGAACCAGTTCCCGCCACACGCTGGCCACGACCGGGGGAACAATTTCCTTCTCCACCGGACGAGGCAGGTTGCCCTGAATGTAGTCCAGCCTTTTCGGATCAAGCCGGTAGCGCACGGTGATCGCGAGTCCCAGCGTCAGGCCCTCTTTCGCCTGCACGTCGAGAAGTTGCGATTTCGTCGAAACGTTAGCCGCAGCGGCCTTTCCATCCTCCGACACGCCCGTGGTAAAGACCTGATCCCGCGTATCGAACAGCGCCACATCCTCGACCAGCGGCACTACAAAGTGCGCGCCGGGATACAGCGTCCCCGGCACCGTCCCGCTCATTTCGCTGACGCGGATTCCTGCCATGCCGCTCGGCACCACGACCATGCTGAAAGCCAGCAGAATCGGTCCCCAAGCTAGCAGCGCCAGCGCCACGGAAGTGCGCCATCGCCATTGGGGCAGTGGCGACACCGTGGCCGCACCCGGTGTGGCCAACGCACGCCGGTACAGCAATTCGCGATACACGTCATGGCCCAAAATGCTTACAGCCACGAGAGTCATCCCGAGGCCACCGGCCATAAGTAAGTGCTTCAACGCCAGCATTGTCGTTCTCCTTTACAAGTCTTTCCGTAATTCAGCGCTCCTGCTCTGATTTCACTGCGACCGCCTGCCGGGCAAAGAACAGACGGAACACTTGCCCAAAGATCAGTTCCTCCGCCAGCACCGCCACCGCGAGCGAGAAAACCATTCCTCCCACGACCGCCATGAATGTGATCGCCATTTGCACGATGTCCTCCTGAGATTTCCGCTTTGGTTTCAATCGACTGCGGTAACGCCGAATTAATAGGCAAGACGCGAGCCAATGTGCATTCGATTGAAAATAAAATAGTTAGCAGATGGGCAACGGGCTAGGACAGTGGCACTGCTGCCACGGTGTGGCTATCCGCACACACACTGCTCCGAAAGCATGAGTTTTAGGAAATGGAAAAGGGAAGGAGGGGGACGTAAGGGGCCAAGTTCTGAAGCCTTCAAGCGCCCGGCCCTGCGCCGTCTGGGGAAACGGCTTGTGGGGTTCTGTGGGTAGGGCCGGGCGATCTTTACCTTTAGAAGGCCTACATCAATTATGGCTATTTAAGACTTATCAACCATGTATTTCTGTGACGGTCGTCACAGTTGCGCGTGATCACCGTCATCCGAACTTTCGTCCAGTGCTCGAGCCGAAGTCGCCAGCCCCCGTTCGGCCTATGGTTTTCGTCGGCGCACAGCCGCCTGTGACCACAATCACCGCCCCAATCCCAGCTGCTTCCTACACTCCTTCTTGAGCGAGCCGATAGCTCTCATTTCCTCTGGAGATCGATTCACCATGGCCTATGTAATTACTGATACCTGCATCAAGGACTCTCTCTGCGTCGACGTCTGCCCGACCGATTGCATCCATCCCAAGCAGGACGAACCGGTTTTCGAAGCCGCAACGCAAATGTATGTGGATCCCGAAGGCTGCATCGACTGCGGTGCCTGTATCCCGGTCTGCACGTCCGATTCGATTCACGCGATCGACGACGTGCCCGAAGAAAAGAAGGACTTCATCGAGAAGAACGCATCCTTCTACAAACACTGATCTGTATCAAGAACTTGCTGTTCCACTCCCCAATTGTCGGGCGTTGAAACGCGGTGAACCAGCCCTGCAACGCCCGATGATTGTCGATGACCGCACTTGCTTCCGCCTTCGTCCTCCCGTTGACTTCCGAAGCTTCTCCCCGCTATCGTTGCGCTCGCTATGAACGTTGTCAAAGCGACCCGCCTCTTCGAGGAATGGCTGGCCCACCGCACGGATCTGGTCGACAAGGATCTGCGCCTCAAGCACATCAATATGAAGGCCGCACTCTTTCCCTTTCTACGGGCCACCTTTTACCGCTGGGCGCAAATTTGGCCCAAGGTGTGTCCCGATCTCGCTCAAGCCCCGCACGTGCTGGCGGTCGGCGATTTGCACGTAGAAAATTTCGGCACTTGGCGCGACGTGGAAGGCCGTCTGATCTGGGGTGTCAACGACTTCGATGAAACGCACCCCATCGCTTATGCCAATGATCTGGTCCGCCTGGCGGCGAGCGCTCACCTTGCTGCCGAAGCCGGGCACTTGCCTTTGAAGCATAAGGACATCTGCGATTCCGTTCTCGAAGGTTATCGCGAGGGATTGCGCCTGGAGGGAATGCCGTTTGTCTTGGGCGAGAGCAACGACTGGCTTCGTCAGATCGCCGAGAGTGAACTGCGGGATCCCGTTCATTTCTGGGCGAAAATGGATGCCCTCCCGACGGCGAAGGGAGAGGTGCCAATCAGCGCGATCGACGCGCTTGAGCACCTGATGCCCGCCCGCGAACTGGCTTATCGCCTGGCCCGTCGCGTAGCGGGTCTCGGAAGTTTGGGACATGCGCGCTACGTCGCCATTGCTGACTGGCGTGGCGGCAGAATCGCCCGTGAGGCCAAGGCCCTGGTTTCGTCCGCTTGCTACTGGGCGAAGGACCATCAAGGGCCCCCTGAGATTCTCTATCAGGCGATTATCAGCCGCGCGGTTCGATGCCTCGATCCCTTTGTTCAGCTACGCGGGCGCTGGATCGTGCGCAGATTGAGTCCGCATTGCTCGCGCATCGAACTGGCTACGCTTCGAGCACCTGGCAAAGAATTGCGCCTGCTTCATGCCATGGGATGGGAAACCGCAAACATCCATTTGGGGACAAAGAACTCCCGCAAGCCCATCCTTAGCCATATGCAAAAGCAGAAGGCGAAGTGGTTGCATGAGGCCACGGACGAGATGGCAACGGCAGTTCGTGCCGACTGGAAGGCGTGGAAAAAGGATGGCTACGTGTAGGCGGGCGTCCGGCTACGCCGCCGCTCCGCTGTGCACGCCGGCCGCTACCGCCGCGCTCACGGCGGGCCGCCGCAGCGGAGTCAACGCTACTCCGGAGGCACTGTCGTAGATCAGCGTCCAATGTGTGGCGCAGTCATTACACAGCCAGTAGTGCTCCACACAGCGTTGCTGTTGCCGCGCGCGGACGAAAGGTGGCGCGGCCGGTTCTCCCGGCTTGTTGATGCGGTCCGTCTCGACTAGAAACAACTTTCCATCTCTAAGCCTGAGGAAGGGCTTGCAACACTGCGAATTGGCACATCGGCTGAGCATATTCTCACTGCTTCCTGCTCGCCCCAGGAACACTCTGGCGAACTACTGGATTCCGAATTATCTGCACTTGGCATGCCACCGACGTTTCCCGGCTTGCAAGTAAGGTTTAAGCCCCAGCGGAGGTCGTTTCGATCGTCCTCTGTCTTCCGTTCTTGCCGACTAATCGGTAATCGCGCCGACCCTGAGTCGCGATTCCTTGCCTGTGCTCGGATTGGGCAGCTACCATCAATGGTATGCTCAAGGTCCTTCTGTGTCCGCCGAATTATTTCGATGTCGTTGATCAAAAAAATCCCTACATGTCGCGAGAATCCGCAGTGGACCGTGTAAAAGCACGCAGCCAGTGGGAGAATCTGCGTAGCGTTTTGCAACAGAGCGGATGCGAGGTCGCAACGATCCAGCCCGTGGAAGACCTCGAAGACATGGTCTTCGCCGCCAATCAGATTTTCGCGGGGGAGAAAAGTGGATACGGAAAATTTATAGTTCCCAGCCACATGGTGCACGGATCGCGTCAGCGCGAAGTTCCGTTTTATGCGAACTGGTTCCGCGAGCGAGATTTTCGCGTCATCGACCTCGACTACGGCGCGGACTACCTCGAAGGCCACGGCGATTTGCTGTGGCATCCGGACGGCTGTCGCATCTATGCTGGATATGGTTTCCGTAGCACACACGGCGGCGCGGAGAAATTTTCCGCCGCCATGTTTGATCTGGGAATTCCCGTCGTACCCTTGCAGTTAGTCGATCCCTATTGCTACCACCTCGACACTTGCCTCTGTCCACTCAACAACGAAGCGGCATTGATTTTTCCTGGTGCCTATTCCGCCGAGGCTCTGGCCTCCGTCCATAAATTCTGGAAGCGCGTTCACCTGCTGACCGCCGAAGAGGCCCATCATTTCATGGGCAATGGGATCGTCGTCAACGCCAGCTATATCACTCCCTACGTCACGCCGCAGTTGGAAGCGATTCTTCAGCAGGAGGGCCTGAGCCCGGTTGTCGTCGAAACCACGGAGTTCGAAAAGGCCGGCGGCAGTTGCTCCTGTATGAAAACGTTTTTCCCATAAGTTCTGAAGGCCGATCGACGACCGTATTCCGGCTATCTTTTCCACACCTCGAACCACTACCGCTACTTCTCGCTCCCCCGCTCTCTGATTACCTTCATTAGCACCATGTTAAAAGCGAGGATCCAGCACTTATGTTTCGCAAGACCGTGTACGGTGCGGCTTTCAAGGATGTCAATTTTGTTTCTCTGCAGTCTGCCACCTTTTGCGTGCAGTGTGAACTGATCAGCAACAACAGTAAGCCCTATTGCCTGGCGTGCGGAAGTCACGCCTTGCTTGGTCTTTCCCGTGTGCTGGGCGGATCAATGCGCAACCAGCAGACCGCGCATCTCATCACCGACGTGGAACTCAACAACCTGGTGCGCGATTTGCTGCGCACGGTGCCCGATCCCGAAGTGCTGAGCATGGCGGATCATTCCCGCATGCCGTCGCTGGCTCTACGCAGCCAGCTTCGCGTCGCCAATGCCGCACATCCCGTGTCCGGTTTCCGGGCTGTCGCGCCGGGCGACGAAGCTGAGATTCATCCTGCGGAGTTGGATCTTGAGCCAGCCATCAGCGCAATTACCGAACGCGCCCAGCATTTGACCGGCGCCACCGGTGCGGCCATGGCGCTGCGAGCCGGCAACGAAATTGTTTGCCGCGCGCGCGCTGGACGAACCGCTCCCGACGTGGGGGTTCGTCTGCAAACCGACGCTGGCATCTCCGCCGAAGCGGTGCGCTCCGGCGAGATCATGCTGTGTCACGACGCCGAGCGCAACCCCCGCGTGGACTTGGCCAGTTGCCGCCGACTCGGAGTCCGCTCGATTCTGGTATCCCCCCTGCGCCATTTCCATCGCACTTTGGGCGTTTTTGAAGTGTTGTCCTCCTCGCCCGGGGCTTTCGATGAGGGCGATGTGGCTACCATGCAACTGCTTTCCGGCTTGATGGTGGCGGCGATCTCCCGCATCTCCAGCCTGCGTCAGGCTCAACATCTGCGGCGATCCGGCTAGATCTGCCTCTTGCCGGGGTACTTCTGCCTCCTGTGGTACTTCTGATTTTCTTCGTTGCTTGCTTTTCCACAATTCGGGTTAATATGGTGCCACGCAAAACTTCGGGCCCTTCCCATGGCTGTCATGAACTCGGCGTTACAACCGGTTTCACCCAACCGTCGCCGCCGTGTGCGACACAAGATCCAAACTCCTGCGTACGCCAGTTTCACGGCGCAATCCAAAGGCGCGATGCTCGATCTGCATGAGATCGTGGACATCAGCGAAGACGGAGTTGCTCTTCAGTGCCATTCGCCCCTTGAAGTCCAAGCGCAGGTGAATTTGTGCCTGGATTTGGCCGACTGCGCTGAACATATTTACACCACCGGTCAGGTGATCTGGTCGAATGCTTCGGGGCGCGCCGGTCTTCGTTTTTCCGAGCTATCTAGAGAATCTTTGTCCCGATTGCGGGAGTGGCTTTTCCTGAATGTCATGGCCGGGGTAGCCAACGGTGAAGCTGCGTCCCGCGAACATGTTCCTCCACGTCCCAATTACAGCGACACCCTGGCGGCGGTCACCGCGGTCCAGCGCCAGGTGGAGGCGCTGGGTTCCGATCTTGCCGGGGCTCTGCAACTGGTGGCGGAACGTGCCCAGACTTTGGTTCGCGCCTCCGGCGCTGCTATCGCCATGGCGGAGAAAGATCCAGATTTCATGGTCTGTCGCGCCAGTTCCGGCCCCGACGCTCCGCCCGTCGGTGCACGCCTCGAAGTGGGATCTGGTTTTTCCGGGGAGTGTGTAAAGACCGGTATGCTCCTGCGTTGCGACGACACAGAGACTGATGCTCGCGTCGATCGCGAAAGCTGCCGCGCGCTGGGTATTCGCTCCATGCTCGCCGCTCCCGTGTGCGTGGGTGGAAAATCAATTGGAATTCTGGAAGTTTTCTCGGGGCAGGCCAACACTTTTTCTGAAAGCGATAACCGTGTGCTGCAGCGCCTGGTGGAAACCGTGCTGGCCGCCGTCAACCGCACCACCCGCGCCGTGGATCTGCCGGCACTGGGCGCGAGTACGCCTGATCGGTTTGGGCCGACACTGGGAAGTGTTCTCTTCGCATCCACGCCCGGAGAAGAAAAGAAAATCGAGAATTCTCAGGAAAAAACCTCCGGCGGCATCAGTCTGCCCACGCTCGCACCTGATGATTCTGGTTTGTGCCGCGGCTATCATCTTTCTAGTCCTCGGCTACCACCTCGCTCCCCTGATCCAGAGCAAGTTGGAGGAGCGCGGGCATCCCATACAGACTGTGCTGGCGTCTTCGCAACCGCCGAAGCCATCTCCGGCGCAGCCTCCGGCCATCGAGACTGTCTCCTTCGATCTCATGCGGCAGATGGCGCAGAACGGCGACCCTGTGGCCGAGAACGCTTTGGGCCTTCGCTACTTTCTGGGCGACGAAAAGAACGGAATCGCGCGCGACGAGAAACAAGCCTTCCGCTGGTTCAGCAGGGCAGCCAATGATGGCAGTCTCTCCGCCCAGGCCAAATTGGGCTTCCTCTATTGGGGCGGACGGGGCGTGCACAAGGACCCGAATCTGGCCTATTTCTGGACCGCCGTGGCCCGCACTCGCGGCGACGACGAGAACAAGGATCTCGCTGCCGTTCTGGCCGCTGGCATGACTCGAAAACAGGCCGCGGTCATCGAACAGCAAGCCGATCTCTGGCTGCAACAGCACATGGCCAAAAAGCCCTTCGCCGGCCACTGAGTTCCCGAAGACATTCCAGGTCCAAGGTCTGAAAGTCTGAAGTCCGAGGTCGAACGGCACTGCGCTCCCATCGGCGCTAAAATAGAAGCAAAGCCGTGACCACCCTGCGTAACATCCTCGACGAGCGAGTCCGCGAGGCGGATTCCGCTCTCTACGAAAAGCTCGGAAACAACCGCGTTCGCTGCTTTTCTTGCGGTCACTGCTGTCCCATTCCCGAAGGCCAGGCCGGCGTGTGCAAAGTCCGTTACAACCGCGGCGGCACCCTCTACGTTCCCTGGGGCTACACCGCCGGGATGCAATGCGATCCCATTGAAAAGAAGCCGTTCTTCCACGCCCATCCCGGCGCGCTCGCTTACAGTTTCGGCATGCTGGGCTGCGATCTTCACTGCGCGTACTGTCAGAATTGGGTCACGTCGCAGGCCCTCCGCGATCCCAATGCCGTCTCGGCACCGCTGGAGGCATCTCCCGAATCCCTGGTTCGCGATGCCCTCGACCAAGGCGCAAGTGTTCTGGTCAGCACCTACAATGAGCCGCTGATCACCAGCGAATGGGCTGTCGCAGTTTTCAAAGAAGCCAGAGCCAGCGGCCTTCTCACTGGATTTGTTTCCAATGGCAATGGCACTCCTCAGGTGCTCGAATACTTGCGTCCCTGGCTCGATCTCTACAAAGTGGATCTCAAGAGTTTCGACGATCGCCACTATCACGAGCTCGGTGGACGCATCGGTCCGATCCTCGACAGCATTCGGCGTATTCACCAGGTGGGATTGTGGCTCGAGATCGTTACGCTGCTAATCCCCGGCTTCAACGACTCCCCTGACGAACTGCGCCGACTCACGGAATTCCTCGCCGGCATCTCACCCGACATTCCCTGGCATGTGACTGCATTCCACACGGATTACAAGATGCAGGGAGATGACCAGCGCGATACCACCGTCGAAGACTTATTGCAGGCCGCCGAGATCGGTCAAGAGGCCGGACTGCATTACATCTATGCAGGCAATCTTCCGGGCATGGTCGGCGATTGGGAAAATACCCGCTGTCCGCAGTGCCGTGAAACCCTGGTTCGCAGGTACGGATACCTCATCGAAGATTACCGACTCACTTCCGAAGGCCGCTGTCCAAACTGTTCCACTCAGATTCCCGGGCGCTGGGCCGCTCAATTCAGTGGCCAGATCACCTCCCGCCCTTTCTCTCCGCACAAACGCTCCCGTTTATTTACAATCACAAGTCGTTGAAATCTTGACCGTAACCTTGCTTATGTGGGGACAGCCACTCTCGGCTGTCCGCCGGGCGCAGCCCGGCCGTTCGGGTATCGCTGAGTCATGCGTAAGAAATCGATTCTCTCTCTCGTCGGTGTGCTCCTTCTTAGTTCCTGCACTCCGCGCGACTTTCTCACACGCCGTCTCGCCACCGACTTGATCTCCGCTTCCGAACCGTTTAAGGCACCCCAGCAATTCCCGCTGCAGACGGGAACCGTCGCCAACAAAGACTATATGTCTCCTGAATATATTGTTCTTCAGCAACACGGCTGGATCGCAGCCAATAAGGCGCCTTGTCCTCCGGCTGAGCCGCCGCCTTGCTGGGACGTTCTGCTGACTCCTTCGGGCGTGGACACGGTTCGATCCCTGCTTCCCTCGGAGGAGACCGATAAGTCCCTGCTATTCATTCCCGTTGCCAAGCGCGAACTCTTGGCCGTGTCGGGCATCAGCAAGCAGGGCAACCTGGCCGACGTCGACTTCCAGTGGAGGTGGGTCCCGACGAACGAAGTGGGTTCTGCCCTGTACTCCAGCGACCTGCATTACATCTCTACTGTCGGCTTTCGTAATTACGATGATGGTTGGCGCCTCGTGCAGGGCGCTCCTCATTCCGGCCAGACCATGGACGACGCGCTCAAGAACGCCGAGCCTGCCCAATGACAATCCAGACAAACGACCTGGCACACCTAGGGTCTGCCCCCCACACATTTGCCTCGAAGCAATTCGGCATTGTATAAACCTTTCTTCCCACTGGGACTCTATGCGAATCCACAAACCGGCCCTTATTCTCTTGATCGGTTCTGCGCTAATCGTCGCGGCCCAAAGCCAACCCAAACTCACCCTCGACGAGTTTTTCAACTCGGTCAGCTTTCCCGCGCTTGAGATTTCTCCAGACGGCAATTCCGTCGTGATCGAAACCGAACGCGCCGATTGGGATCAGCAGATCTTCCGCAAGGATATTTGGCTCTATCGCGACGTCGGCAAGAATGGCTCTCTGATTCAGTTGACACTGTCGGGCCACGACACGGAACCAAAGTGGTCCCCGGATGGGCGCTGGATTGCCTTTCTCTCCGAGCGCAAAGCCTCTGCGGAGAAAGCGGACGATTCCGATTCTGACGCTGATTCAAAAGGCGAACCCGCCCAGGTCTACCTCATCTCGCCCAACGGCGGCGAAGCATTCCCGGTGACAGAGGGCGAAGAAGAGGTTCACACATTTTCCTGGTCTGCTGATTCGCAAACCATTTATTTCGCTACGCGCCAACCGTGGAGCAAAAAGCAGAAAGACGATTACAAGAAAGAGTGGAAAGACGTGGTTCAGTATCGCACCGCCGAGCGCGGTGATACGATCTTCGCACTCGGTCTGACCTCAGCGCTCGCCCGGCACGCGGCCGCCCCGGCGAAGGTGAAGAAAACAGACAAGGATTCCGACAGAGAACCAGACCTCACTCCCGGAGCCCCCGCCATTGCAACTACTCCATTGCGCGTGGATACCCTGGTCACATCGCCCGACGGCCAAAAACTCGCCTTCGTCAGCAACGCCGTTAACCAGCGCCAGGAAAAATCCGAAGATGTTGAGATTTATACAGTCGATCTAAGTGTGGCGCGGGCGCCCTCGCCCGCGAATGCCGGCAGCAATGAAGACGCCGTAGCCCGTCCCCGCCGCATTACAACCAACCAAGCCGCGGAAGCCCGCCCGCACTGGGCCAACGACAGCCGCCACATCTTCTTCACCGTCGAAGTCGGAGACGTTTCCGGCCCCTACCGCGACCTGCAGCCGCATTTCTATTGGGTTGACAGCGACACCGGCCAGATCGAGCAATGGGCCAAAGACTTCATCGGCCCCGTGGAGCACTATGCCGTTGTAGGGGCGGACGCATTCGTCCGCCCCGCGAGCCCAGCGAGCGGCACCCGGACGAATGCGTCCGGGGCTACAGTCCTAACCTCCGCCCGCATCGGCACCGAAGTCCAAATGTATTCCACGAATCAGTCTTCAGCATCTCTGCACCACCTCAACGGATGGCCGGGAACCTACGCCAACATCTCGGCCGCAACCAACTCGAAACGTGTCGCCTTCGTCTACTCTTCGCTGGGCAAGCCCGAAGAAATCTATCTCGCCGACAGCGCAGACAAACTCGATCAAGCTCGTCCCATCTCTTCCTTCAACAAGCTCTTCACCGAACACGATCTCCCGCAAGGCAAGCCCTACCAGTGGAAGGCCGACGACGGCACCACGGTCGAAGGTATGCTGATCTATCCTCCTGGCAAATTTGAAGCCAAGCACCTCCCCATGCTGACCCTAATCCACGGCGGCCCCGCCGACGCGGATGGCAATCACTTTGAAGCCGACTGGTATCAATGGGCCGCGCTCGCCGCCACCAACGGCTGGCTGGTCTTCGAGCCCAACTACCGCGGTTCTACCGGATACGGCGACAATTTCCTCATGCAGATCGTTCCCGTCATCGTTTCCCGCCCGGGCAAGGACATTCTCGAAGGCGTCGACGCGCTGGTGAAAGATGGCATCGCCGATCCCGATCACCTGGCCATCGGCGGCTACAGTTATGGCGGATACATGACCAACTGGCTCATCACCCAGACAACGCGCTTCAAGGCCGCAGTCACCGGCGCGGGCGCGGTCGAGCACATCGGCAACTGGGGCAACGACGACACCACTTATGACGACGCCTACTTCCTCGGCGGACGTCCTTGGGAAGCTGCCCAGCGCTATCACGACGAGGCCGCCATCTTTCAGATGGACAAAGTCCGCACGCCCACCCACATGGTGGCCGGAGCCAACGACATCCGCGTCGCCGTGATGGAAGATTATCTGCTAGAGCACGCGCTGTATTCGCTGGGCATTCCCAACAAGCTGCTCGTGTTCCCCGGCGAAGGCCACTCGCTCTCGAAGAATCCTTGGCACGGAAAAATCAAAGTCCGCGAAGAATTAAAGTGGCTCGAGAAGTACGGCGGCGTGCCGGCTTCAAATTGATTTAAATCCAACGTGACTTGTCATCCCGAGGCCCGCGCTCTTTGCGGCCCGAAGGACCTATGCAACCTGCGTCGCATTCTCGGATTTCGCCTGAAAAAAATACCACTCCTCTTCGCCCACTTCATGGCACAATCTACCGGCAGCGGGGAGGCGTCTGACCCATGTCCATCGACCACTTCGACGTCGTGATCATCGGTGCTGGTCTCTCCGGTATTGGAGCGGGCTACCGTCTGCAAACCCGCTGTCCTCGCAAGCGATACATAATCTTTGAAGCTCGCGCGGACATGGGCGGCACCTGGGACCTTTTCCGCTTTCCCGGCGTCCGCTCCGACTCCGACATGTTCACGCTCGGCTACCCGTTTCGCCCGTGGAAAGGCGCCAGGGCCATCGTGGACGGGCCCACCATCCTGAACTATCTTCGCGAGACCGCGCACGAATTCGGCATCGACCGCCACATCCGTTTCCAGCATCGCGTGCAATCGGCTTCCTGGTCATCCCAGGACGCGCGCTGGCGGCTCGAGATCAAGACCGGCACCAACGGCGAGACCGTCCAATGCACCTGTGACTTCCTCTACGGATGTACCGGCTACTACCGCTACGATGCCGGTTACGACCCCGGCTTTCCCGGCGCCGATTGTTTCCGCGGCCAACTCGTGCATCCGCAGCATTGGCCTGAAGATCTAAACTACACCGGCAAAAAAGTTGTGGTCATCGGCAGCGGAGCCACCGCAGTCACGCTGGTTCCCGCCATGGCGCGCACCGCGGCGCACGTCACCATGCTGCAACGCTCGCCCTCATACCTTTTGAGCTTGCCCGCCCGCGACGCCTTCGCCGGCCTGCTGCAACGCCTGCTGCCCGCGGGCGCCGCTCACCGCGTCGTGCGCTGGAAGAACATACTGGTGAGTCTCGGGATCTATCAGCTCAGCCGCCGTGCGCCCGGCATGGCCCGTCGTCTGCTTCGCCAGGGAACCGCTAAAAGTCTTCCACAAGGCTACGAGGTCGACAAACACTTCAACCCGCGCTACCAGCCCTGGGACCAGCGCCTGTGTCTGGTTCCCGACGCCGATTTTTTCCAAGCCGTCAGCGCCGGACGCGCCTCGGTCGTCACCGACCAGATCGACACTTTCACCGAACACGGCATCCGCCTGCAATCCGGCCAGCAACTCGAAGCCGACATCATCGTCTCCGCCACTGGTTTGCGCATGCTCGCCTTGGGCGCGGTGCATCTCACCGTGGATGGCACGCCCGTCGATCCCGGCCATACCTTCATCTACAAGGGAGTGTTGCTGAGCAACGTCCCCAACTTCGCCTTCTGCATCGGCTACACCAACGCGTCCTGGACCCTGCGCGCGGATTTAGCCTCGACCTTCGTATGCCGCCTGCTGAATCATATGGATCGCCACGGTTATCCCACCTGCCGGCCCGCGTGCGATCCCGCCGCATTGAACGCCAAGCCTTTGCTCGATCTCACTTCCGGCTACGTCGCAAGGGCCGCCGCCAACCTGCCAAAGCAGGCAGCAAAAGAACCCTGGCGCATCCGGCAAAACTACATTCTCGACATGCTCACTATGAAATTGAGCAGGATGGAAAATGGAATTCTAAAGTTCGGAGCACCCCTTCCCGCCCCACCTACTCGTACAGCGGAAAAGAGCACGGCACTGTCTTCGGTGGGCGACTAGCCTGTCACATGGACAGCGAGAGTGGCGACCTCTGGCGCGACTCTGCCACCGGGACGGTCACCTTCTCCTGGCAGTACTTCACGGAGACCTTCACCATCGGAACCGCCACACTCAACAGCAGCGGCGTGGCTACACTGGTCAAGTCTAACCTGAACGCCGACCCTTATCCGCTGACCGCCGTCTATCAGGGTGATGCTAACTACCTGGGCAGTACGTCTTCGGTTCTGAACCAGAGGGTGCTGCCAACCACAGGTGCTGCCACGATTACGTCCTCGCTGAATCCGTCCGGCTTTGGCCAGGCGGTTACGTTCACGGCGAAGATCATCTCCCCAACCGTCATCCCGACGGGTCCGGTCACATTCAATGCGGGAACGACAGTACTCGGTACAGCTCAGCTCAGCGGCGGCAAAGCGACATTCACAACCTCCGCCTTGGCTGCAGGCTCCACGATGGTCACGGCAACTTATTACGGAGACTCAAACATCGCCAAGAGTTCGGCTTCGGTCACCCAGACAGTATGGTAAAGGCGAAGTGACGGAATAACGCAGAAAGTGGGGGGTGGCCCAGCCTCTTGCAGCACAGTATAAAGAGAACTCGGTGGGCCCCCTTTGCGTCTTTGCAAGGGTGGGATGCGGTGCTGCTGGATTTTCAATTCTTTGTGACGAGCAAACTTTACTGAGAATTTCAAGAAATGGAAGCTGGACCTAGGCGCGAAAGCTCTCCTAACAAGTTCTCTATGTCGGCCTGCGAGGCGCTCTGAATCTAAGTCCAATAAAAATGTGAGGTCGCCCAGGTCGGGCAAGCGAGCCGGAAGCCGGAAGCCGAAAGCCTTACTTCGCCGCCACCTTCACACTATGCGAAGTAGCCGCATAGCGGGCGATGCCTCGATACAGCGCCTCCGCGATCTGTTCGCGGTAGCCGTCGCTGCGGAGTTTCTGCTCGTCGGTGGGACTGCTGACGAACGATACTTCCGCCAGGATTCCGGGCATCGCGCTTTCGGTGAGCACGACGAAGCCAGCCTCTTTGATGCCGCGGTCGCGCAGGCCGGGATTTTGTGCCGACAACCTGCCGTACAGCGAATGCTGGACGCTGGCCGCCAGCCGCCGCGATTGCAGAACGCGCTCGTGCAGTTCCGCCGGCGAAAGGGGTGCCATCACGACCGGCTTGACGTTGCTGGCATTAGCTGGCGTGTCCGCATCTTTCGCTCCTGGCGGCGAGAAGAAGTTGGTGTAGTAGGTTTCCACGCCGCGCGCCGAAGGCAGGTCGCTGTAGTTGGCGTGCACCGAGACGAACAAATCCGCCTGCGACTGGTTGGCAATGCTGGCGCGCTCGTCTAGAGGAATGTAGTTGTCATCCTGCCGGGTGTAGATGATTTCCATACCCAGTCGGCTCTCGAGCAGCCTTCCCAATCGCTCGGCAATTTCGAGGACAAGATCTTTTTCCAGCAAGCCGCGACGCCCCACCGTGCCCAGGTCCCATCCACCATGTCCGGCGTCGACCACGATGCGCATCTTAGGCACGCGCGCCCGCAGTTGTATGTCTTCTTTCGTCGGCGGAGGGATGACGATTGCCATCTTGTTCTTCTCCGCTTCGGCAGAGTTCGGGAACAGGTTCACCGCTCCTTTGGGTGTTACTCCGATCTTGCTCACTTCGACCACGAGCCGGTAGGGATTCGGCTCCAGGCTGACGGAGAACGTGGAGTTCGCCTTGGTGTCGAGAACAACCCGCGTCATGCCCGCCACGGGCTGAGCCATGCGAATGCGGCTCACCAGGGTCTCGCCCACTTCGATCGACTTTCCAACCAAGTCGGGCAGGAGTTGCGTGTCGCGCAAATCGAAATAGATGCGGTCCGGACCGGTCAGGCGGTGCGCCTCATATTGCACCTGATCTTCGAGATCGAGAACCACAGTGGTCGAGTCGGCCGATGACCAGTGGCGCACTCCGGTGATTCGCGGAAACTTCGACAACTCCTGCGCAGTCGCGGGCGCATTGCTCGACTCTTTTGCATCGGAGATCGCATCCGCAGTTGCGT
Source organism: uncultured Acidobacteriaceae bacterium (assembly GCA_963774565.1). GTDB lineage: Bacteria > Acidobacteriota > Terriglobia > Terriglobales > Acidobacteriaceae > Sulfotelmatobacter. The sequence goes on from CAVZFP010000022.1 coordinate 31,120, forward strand.
TCGCACTAGATGTGAGATTCGGGGGCGCGATGGAAGGAGCAACGGGCGAGTTTTTCGCAGGCTCGTCCACAGCTTTGACTGGCATCTTCTCCGTCTGGATCATCGCGCTGCCCAGTTGCATCGCCTTGAGTTTCCACCAGACGCCGCCCGCAAAGGCTGCGGCCATCACGACGCAGATGAGCAGGATCAGGGCTACCGGCTTCCGCGTTTCGGCTTCTGGTTCTGCGGTCGCAATTTTAACGTCAGACGCAATTTCGGCTGCCGCGGCGGTTGCGAGTGTAGGAGCCTTTTCGCCTGCGCGCTTTTCGAAAAGGTCTGACGCCAGAGTGATCTTCGCCTCGATCGGCTTCTTGTCAACGACAGGAGCAACAGCAGCGGGAACACTCGGTACAACGGGAACAGGAACCGTCGGGGCAACGGAAGCGGGAGCCGGCGGTGCAACGGGAACTGACGCGGCAGCGCGTACAGCTTGCGATGGCTCGATTGCGGCGGTCGCTTTCGCCGGAGGCGCACCCGGTTGTAGCTTGGTCGCCGCGACCTGTGCCGAGTCGGCGAAGCGATCTTCATCTTCGGGCTTCAGCGCTCCCAAAACCAGTTCCGCCAGAAGGCTCAGGTTGCGAATGTCGCTGTCGTTGAAGCCGAAGGGCCAGGCGAAAAACGCCTCCAGCACGCCAATCACGCGCCGCCGTCCGCACAGCGGTACCGCCACCATGGACCGCGCCCCCAGCTTGCGGCACGCTGCCAGGTTTACCCGTGGATCGGTCTCCGTGTCATCGCAACTCACGATTTGCGCCGTGCGGAAGCAGGCTCCGGAGAATGCGGAATCGCGGTCGATGCGCGCGCCCACGTCAGGACGCACCGTGCCCGCCGCCGCCCGCAAGACAATCTCACTGTTCTGCGCCAAGGCGATGGCCAGACCATCTGCGCCGGTGATGGCGACCGCTCGTTCCGCGACGAGTTGAAGAACTTCATCGAGTACGAATTGCTCTCCCTGCTCAAACTCCGCGACCGGAGCGGCTGGATCGAAAGCGTTGTTGTGAGCGGCTAGCGCTTTTCGGCGGCGAACCTGATCGTGCAGCGCCGCGAAAGCCAGTAGCGCCTGTAGCGCGTCGCGTTGCGATGGTTTGGTGGGATCTTCCGCTGAGTGGTCGGAAACGCCGGGAGCGTTCTCGCGACGCGGCCAAGCGGGCACACCATCCTCAGAGAACGAGGAAACTCCGTCCAAGTCCGGCTTGGTGGTGGTGGTGGCCATTTAGAGACAGTTCACATGTACGTTATCGGGGTTTGGCTCCAGTTGCAATTACCTGGGCATGACCACTTGGGCATGTACTCTCGTAAGCCACCTGGCAGGGGACAATATCGTACAGACTCGGGTTTTACAACCTCTCGGTTTTACAACCTCTCTCTCGCTAATCGTTTGAAAAGCTGCCAGATACCACGTAACAAGTTACCTGTCCAGGAACAGCATTCCGAACCATCGTGGTTACTAAGAAAACACTTCCAGCGGGCGATAAGATTGAAGGAATAGGGGTCTGGCCAGCCAGCGATTCGGTGGTGTATGGACGCAGGGGTATCTCCGGCACGACAAACTCGGGCTCGTCATCGGCACGAACTTCGAACGCTGACCTACGTCACGGTCGACGAGGCGAACGGCGGCATTGTTCGTGACATCAATCACCAAGGCATTGGAATGCAGGTGGTGGGAGCGGTTCGCCCGCAACAGCAGTTGGGCCTGCGCTTTGAATTGCGCCTGCCGCGAGTGCGCGTGGAGACCCGCGGTGAGGTTACGTGGGCGACGCGCTCCGGACAGTGCGGCATCCGCTTCCTCGATCTCTCCCCAGCCATGGCCCGCCAGATCAATGAATGGATTTTCGGGAACCTGCTCGAAGAGGTTTCCCGGCATACCGCGCAGGACTCCATTTTTGCCCGATCAGCGTCGGCGCCAGCGCTCCAATATCCCGCTCAGGAAGCTTGCGACCAGGACGATGGATTGCTGGTCTCTGCGGCCCCAGTCCCTGTCATCCAGTTGTCCGTGAGTCCAGATCGGTTGGAACCGGCAAAGGCGCGCGCCGACAGTATCAAGACGGCTCCCGTGCGATTATCAGAATTGGACTGGCTCTTTCAGCCGAGGTCGGGTCGTGGCCTCATCTGGACCATCAACACGCTCGTGGTCGTGGCCGCACTCTTACTCTTCGCGCTGGTCTTTCTATCGATCACCGGCGAACCTACACGATGGCCGCTGGCGACTGCGGGCGGAGCGGCAATTTGTGTAGCCGCGCTGTACTGGGGATTCTTTCGGATCCTTGGAGGAGCGAGTCCCGGCGCAAGACTGGCTCGCATGGCTGGGTGGGGACTGGAAGAGGACGACGCGATCGACGCTCGCTTTCGTTGAGGATTGTGGCAGCTGCGGTTAGTTTGCGAAATACTGCTGCGCCAGCCAAAGCTGCAGCGTGCGCTGCTGTTGTGGCGCAAGCTTCACAAAGCGGATACCCAGATTTCCGCGCTTATCGCGCCAGGCAATTTCAGCTTTTGCCTTTAGCCCCGCTCTAGCACCCGGCAACTCAAACGCGACTTGCAGAGTTTTTGCGGTCGCCACGGGATCGTTTGTGCGAATCTGCATTCCACCCTGGCTCAGGTTAATCAGGCATGCGTCCATTGATCTCTCGCCCTTACAGCTCAAGGACACGGGGACGTCCAAACCCGCGCGGTGATAACGCAATCGACCGTCCAGAATCATAGTGCGCGCCGCGGAGAGGGTGCGCACCGCCTGCTCGACCGAAATCGGTTTCTCGAAGGCAAACAGTGCGCCAGTCTCATCCAGACTACGATGGTGCTGCGGTCCGCCCATGATGACCAGCGGGACCGTGGTTGAGCGCCCCGCCGCGTTTCGCAGTTCGCGTAAAAATTGGAAGCTCCCATTTAGATCGCAGTCGACGATGAGCGCGTCGATCTTCGATTTGGCGAGGCGGGCAAGAGCCCGCTGCGGTTCGTTCTCGACGGCAACGTCCATCTGCAGACCGCCGAGGATGCATTCCAGAACACTGACTTCCTGCCAGTCGCGCGAAACCACCATCGAGGAAAGCGTCATGTCTTCACTCTAGACATGTCGGCTATCGGGTCGTAGATAACCAACGTAACGGCGGCGCCCGGCTTCCGCTTTCCCGCTTCCGGAAACTCGGTCGGTCGGGCAGGAGTGATGGATGGAAATGTGAAGTTGGTTTGGCAATGCAGCGTGAAGTCGTGGCTGAATTTCCGGAAGCCGAGAGCCGGAAGCCCTAGCCGCGCTACTGTCCCCGGTACCACTCCACGGTATGGGCTAAACCTTCTTCAAAATGCACTTTCGGTTTGTAGCCGAGACCCGCCTCGGCCTTCGAGATGTCGGCCAGAGAGTGTTTGATGTCGCCGCCACGTTCGGGGCCGTACTTCGGCTGTCCTTTATAGGACGTGAGAGCTTGCAGCAGCTTGAAAGTTTCGTTGAGATTGACTCTGCGGCCGGTGGCGACGTTGAACATCTGTCCCGCCGCCTGGCTCGCGGGAGCTTGGCAGGCGAGCAGATTCGCTTCGACCGCGTTGTCGATGTAAGTGAAGTCGCGGCTCTGCTCGCCGTCTCCGTAGATCGTGGGCGGCTCGCCGCGCAACATCAGCGTGATGAACTTTGCCAGGACTCCCGAATATGGCGACGACGGGTCTTGCCGCGGTCCGAAGATGTTGAAGTACCGCAAGGCCACGGTCTCGAGCTGGTAACAGCGGTAAAAAGAAATCAGGTAGTGCTCGCTGGCCAGCTTGGCGACGGCGTAGGGCGAGATCGGATCGGGCTTCATGGCTTCGTGCTTGGGCAGCGTAGGTGTGTCGCCGTACGCCGAGGACGACGCCGCATATACCACGCGCTTTACCTTGGCATCGCGCGCCGCGACCAGGACGTTGACGGTACCGTCGACATTGGACCGGTTGCTGCCCAGTGGGTCGAGAACGGATTTTGGTACGGAGGGGATTGCCGCCTGATGCAGGACGTAGTCGACTCCAGCGCACGCCTTATGCATCGCGTTGAGGTCGGTAATGTCGGCTTCGCGGAAGTCGATGCGATCCAGAATTTCCGCGATGTTTTGCCGGTTGCCGGTGGAAAAGTTGTCGACACCGCGCACCTTCTCGCCGCGAGAAAGCAGCGCTCGTGCCAACGACGATCCGATAAAGCCGCCAATGCCAGTGATGAGATAGAGAGCCATGCCTCTTCATCATAGCGAACGGAAGAGACTTCGAGCGTAAGAGAATTGGTTCCAGCGGCAAACAGGAAGGAATGCCACCACTGCGAAATCGGCGACAGACCGGCAGTTTCAGCTGCAGCCTCGGAAGAGCGTTATCGCTTCGTCTCTGGGTTCTGGCTCTTGCGAAGGATCCGAAGGAAGTCCTCCCGCATGAGCATCTGCCGGTTTTCGAACAATTTGGGGAGCGCCACCATTGCCGCCGCGGGATTGGAGATCAGAGGTACATCCAGGGGGCGGGCTGAGGGAAGCGAAGAAGCGATTCCCGGGCCCATGATCACGGTGGGTCGTGAGATTCGGTTCAGCAACTCCCGCAAGCGCGCCACGTTCTCTTCTGACATTTCCGTGAAGGCGATGCCCATGCCGAGGTAAGGATAGGTCACGCGAACGTTGCCCTTGCTCTCCACTCGACCCCGTTGGCTTCCAGTTTCATGTGCAGAATCGTGCCCACCGGGTAGGTGGCCTGGGCTTCCACGTAACATCCATGCAAGCTCACCTCGTTAAAACTGGCCCAGGTCCGTATATCGCGGTGTCCTCGCGCAGTTCGGCGCTGCCTTCGCACTAGCAGCGCATGCTGCGCCGTTTTTCCGCTCCCTGGTATCGTTCACCGGAGTCCGGACTTCCTCTGCTCGGTTCCTGCGCGTTCACCGCTTCACGTGCCGGGGCCGCGCCAGTCGCGGCGTCAAGTCTTGCCGCCTTTTTCAAAGCCGTTAGGTAATCGACGCCTTTGTTGGTTTCCTCTGCCCTGATGCTCCGATGCTGGCGGCGTAATCGAGGTCAACCCCCTGCGCGGCTCGCAAGCAGACGAGCTGTAGGGGGAATTTCTAATGTCTCTATCGGGAGAGGCAGGTTCTAACATTAGGACGGAAGGGGCAGGTTCGGTAAGAGACTTCTAATTGAGAGGCGGCGCTGAGGAGGTTTCCGCGGTCGTCATTTGCTGCGCCACCTGCCGGATCTGCTTCCACAGTTCGTCGCGTCCCGCTCCGGTCTTGGCGGAGAAGGGAAGCAGATGGGCCGCGGGATACTCCTGAGTCAAAGTTCGCAGGGCGCTGTGCAATTGATTATTGGAGAGCCGGTCACTCTTGGTGGCCACCAGCAGGAAGTCGCGGTCGGAGGCGCTGAGAAAGTTTAACAGTTGCCGGTCGCTCTGTTGCGGGGGAACGTTGGCGTCCACCAGAACGATGCACAAGCCCAACGTGGGACGCTCATTGAGGTAAGGCTCGATGAATTTCGGCCATTCCTGAGAAATCTCGCGCGAAATCTTGGCATACCCGTAGCCGGGGAGATCGGCGAAAATCAGCTCTGGACGAGGTTTCCCGGGCCAGCGGATCTCGAAGAAATTAATGCTGCGGGTGCGGCCGGGAGTTGAACTGGTGCGCGCCAGCTTGGCGCCGACCAGGGAGTTAATGACGCTCGATTTGCCGACGTTGGAACGGCCGAGGAATGCGATCTCCGGCAGGCCGGGAACGGGGAATTGCGCGGCATCGGTTGCGGCCGCCAGAAAGCGGGAGAGAACCCTCATGCTCAAGTTTGCAACGCGGGCAGGGTAATTAGCAAGCAACCTAGAAAGGCGGGAAAGGCGGGAAGGGCTCAATTTGGACAGCATTACCACGAAGGACACGAAGGAAGCACCTACCAATATCAGTCCCTTCGTGACACGTCGTTTCCTTTGGAGTTCTTGATTCCAAGGAAGTCATCCGTTTGTTGCTGCTGGGGAAAAGCGGGTACATAGTCTTCGCAACTGCTATAATAAGAACTGGGGCGGTTACGCTTTTCTCCTCTTTCAGGTCTTCTGACCTAAGCCAGTTCATCTGAAGTTCTTCCACCTTAGGCTTTTCAGCGAGCAGCAGTCTGCCCATCCCACTGGTGCAGGACTCGCCAAGAAGGGTCGCTTTGTGAATGTCATTAGTATTTCTTTCGGTCTGCTGATCGTGCTGTTTACGATTCTGTTGCTGCGGCGGATGCGTAAGCTGAAACCACAGGTAGCTGGGTATGGATCGCAAAGGATGTGCCCGCATTGCGGACTGATCACATCGAGATTAAAGGTACGTTGCCTGGAGTGTGGTAAGCCCTCTACAGCGTTGTACTCGAGTTCAAAGAAATGAACCGCCGTTTTATGAAGATTTGCCCAAAAACATTTTCGTCAGGAGACAAAAAATGAAGAACATTAAATTTGTTGTTAAGGTTAGCGGTCGCGGTACCCGCGCTCCTAGCTATGTGCAGCGTGTTGATCCGACACCCATCCATATGACAACCGACCGCAAGCTGGCACTGGTGATGGGACGATTTACCGCCGAAGACGCCATCAAATCCCTGCAAAACTCCCATTGTATCCCGGAGTTGGAGTCGGTGCAGGTGACTGTCTAGGATTCGCGTTGAGATCAAGGCCCGAGAAGGCCATGGCAGTCCAACACCCACTTTAAGGAGCACCGAAGAATGAAACACACAAAGCCCGTCGCCGTACCGAATGAAGCTTCAACAACATTGACGAAATCCCAACCCTACATTCAGGAGCAAATTCGTCTTCGGGCCTACGCATTGTATGAGCAACGCGGACGAGACGGGTTCGAACTGGACAACTGGCTGCAAGCGGAGTCGGAAGTAACTCAACGCAAGACGAAGACCGTCGCCGTATAGAAGCGTTCGCCAAGGAAACGAAACGCTTCCGTGAAAACGTTCTTTGTAACGTGGCTTAACAGCGTTCGGAACGCTGTCGGCAAGAGACGTATGCGAGCTACGTCTCTACGACCACTATTGATGTGCGGTGGGAGCTTCGGGGCTGCCGGTGGTGAGAGGCGCGATCGGTCGCGCGACTTCTTCATCCAGTGGCTTCGGCAGCGGAGATTCCAGGGCGATCTGCAGCACCTGGTCCATCGTGTCCACGAAGTGAAGCTTCATGGCATTACGCAGGTTTTCCGGCACTTCGGCCACGTCTTTCTCGTTGTCCTTGGGCAGAATCACCTCGAATAATCCGGCGCGATGCGCGGCGAGCAGTTTTTCTTTCAGCCCGCCAATGGGTAGAACCTTGCCGCGCAGCGTGATCTCGCCGGTCATGGCCAAGTCGCGTCGCACTGGAATTTTGCTGAGAGCACTGGAAATTGCTGTGGCAATAGTGATGCCCGCCGATGGGCCGTCCTTAGGAATCGCGCCTTCGGGAACGTGCACATGCAGGTCAAGATTGCGATAGAAATCGCGGCTGAGGCCGAGTCGCTGCGCGCGCGATCGCACATACGACATTGCGGCCTGGGCCGATTCCTGCATGACGTCGCCGAGTTTGCCGGTTAGTGTCAGTTTGCCTTTGCCATCGACCACGCTGGCCTCGGTGCTGAGGATCGAGCCGCCGACTTCGGTCCACGCCAGACCGGTGACCAGACCGACTTCGGACTTTTCATGCGCCAGGGTGTCGCGGAATTTGATGACGCCCAGGTAATCGTTGACGTTCTCGCCGGTGATGGTGACGCTGTAGCTTTCGCCTTCTTTTACGACCTTGCGGGCGACTTTGCGGCAGACATTGCCGATTTCGCGCTCCAGGTTGCGCACGCCCGCTTCCCGCGTATAAGAACGGATGAGACCGGTGATGGCTTCGTCGGTGAACTTGATGTTCTTTTCCGACAGGCCTGCAGCCAGCATCTGTTTCTTGACCAGGAATTGCTTGGCGATCTCGACTTTTTCCTGCTCGGTGTAGCCGTGCAGGCGGAGCACTTCCATACGGTCCTGCAGCGCCGCGGGAATGGTGTGCATCACGTTGGCGGTGGCGACGAAAAACACCTGCGAGAGATCGTATTCGACGTCGAGGTAGTGGTCGACGAACATGAAGTTCTGCTCGGGATCGAGCACTTCGAGCAGGGCGGCCGACGGATCGCCGCGGAAGTCCATCGACATTTTGTCGACTTCATCCAGCATAAAGACCGGGTTCTTGGTGCCCGCCTTCTTCATCATCTGAATGATCTGGCCGGGTAGCGCGCCGATGTAAGTGCGCCGGTGTCCGCGAATCTCAGCTTCGTCGCGCACGCCGCCCAGAGACATGCGGACGAACTTGCGGCCGGTGGCCTTGGCAATCGACATTCCCAGCGAAGTTTTGCCCACGCCCGGAGGCCCGACAAAGCAAAGGATCGAGCCCTTGGGATTCTTAACCAACTGGCGCACTGCGAGGAATTCAAGGATGCGCTCCTTGATTTTCTCCAGGCCATAGTGATCTTCGTTCAGAACTTTTTCGGCGCGGCTGATATTGCGGATTTCCTTGGAGCGCTTCTTCCACGGCACGGCCAGCAGCCAGTCGAGATAGTTGCGCGAAACGGTGGACTCGGCCGACATGGGCGGCATGGCTTCCAGCTTCTTCAGTTCCTGCAGGGCCTTATCTTTGACTTCCTTGGGCATGCCCGCGGATTCGATCTTCTTCTTCAGTTCGTCGAACTCGCTCTTTTCCCCGCGGCCCAGTTCCTTCTGGATAGCCTTGATCTTCTCGTTGAGGTAATACTCTTTTTGCGCCTTCTCCATCTGGCGCTTCACGCGCGACTGGATGGTACGGTCCACGTTCAGTTTCTCGATTTCGATGTCGAGCACGTCGGCAATGCGGGTGAGGCGCTCGGCGGGATCGAAAATCTCCAGCAGTTCCTGCTTTTCTTCAATCGAAAGTTGCAGGTTGGCGGAGATCACATCCGTCAGCTTGGCCGGATCTTCCATGCGCACGGCCGAAATCATGGTCTCGTAGTTCAGGGCCTGGCAGAGCTTTACGTACTGCTCGAATAGCGAGGTGACGCGCTGCATGGCCGCTTCCAGCGCCTGGTTGCCTTCGGTCGCATAGCGCGCGACGCGGACCGTGGCCTGCATGAAGCCGTCAGTGTCGACGACCTGCAGAATCTTGCCGCGCTCCACGCCCTCGACCAGCACTTTGATGTTGCCGTCGGGCAGTTTCAGGCTCTGCACGATGTTGACGATCGTGCCGACCTGGTAGATTTCGTTGGCCTTGGGTTCGTCGATGGAGGCGTCGTGCTGGGTGGCCAGGAAAATCTTCTTGTCGGCCGCCAGCGCCTCTTCCAGGGCTCGTACGCTCGATTCGCGGCCCACCACGAACGGCGTCATCATGAAGGGAAAGATGACCACGTCCCGGATGGGCATCATCGGCAGCTTTTTGGATTCGAACTTTTCCTTGGATGTGGTCACTGAGTCTCCCTGAGGCGACGGCCAAACAACAACTATGACGATTCTACCTGTTCTGGCGGCCCTTTGCTCGTAGATACGTTGCTACAACGTCTCCCCCGCCATTGTTCCCGGTGCTGCCAGCCGAGACGCAGCAAGCTACGTTTCTACGAGGCTAACCTGCTTTTTCCATCACGGTGGTGAACGAGGCGCTGCGCTTTTCCACCATTTCCCGCGTCACTTCAAACTCTTTTAGTTTCTTCTGGCTGGGCAGGTTAAACATCAGGTCGAGCATGAGTTCTTCGAGAATCATGCGCAGGCCGCGCGCTCCTACCTTGCGCGCCATGGCCTGGCGCGCAATCGCCCGCAGAGCCTCGTCGTTGAACTTCAGGCGCACGTTCTCGAACTCAAACAGCCGCTGGTATTGCTTGACGATGGCGTTCTTCGGCCGGGTCAGGATTTCGATGAGCGCGAACTCGTCGAGGTCTTCCAGCATGCCCACGACCGGCAGGCGGCCGACAAATTCCGGAATCAGGCCGAACTTGATCAGGTCTTCCGGCTGGATCTCGGTCAACAATTCCTGGGTGCGCTTCTTCGAGGCGAGCGCGTCTTCTTTCTCGGCATCTTCGCCGCTGCGGAAGCCGAGGGACTTCTTGCCCATTCTGCGGGAGATGATCTTGTCGAGGCCGACAAAGGCTCCGCCGCAGATGAAGAGGATGTTGGTGGTGTCGACCGGAGTGAATTCCTGGTGCGGATGCTTGCGTCCGCCTTGCGGCGGAACGTTGGCGATGGTGCCTTCCAGAATCTTCAACAGCGCCTGCTGCACGCCTTCGCCGGAAACGTCGCGGGTGATCGACGGATTCTCATCCTTGCGCCCGATCTTGTCGACTTCATCGATGTAGATGATGCCAGTCTGGGTGCGGCTGACGTCTCCGTCGGCGGCCTGCAGCAGCTTCAGAATGATGTTCTCGACATCCTCGCCGACGTAGCCGGCTTCGGTGAGCGTGGTGGCATCGACAATGGCGAAGGGCACATCCAGCATGCGGGCCAGAGTCTGCGCCAGCAGCGTTTTGCCGGTTCCGGTCGGACCGATCAGCATGATGTTCGACTTGGTCAGTTCGATGCCGTCGCCGGTTTTTTGCCGGTTCATGAAGATGCGCTTGTAGTGGTTGTAAACCGCGACCGCCAGCTTCTTCTTGGTCTGCTCCTGCCCGATCACGTACTCGTCGAGGAAGGTTTTCACTTCCTGCGGCTTGGGCAATTGGTTCGGGGTGGTGCTGGGCGGAGTTGCGGTGCGGTCGTCTTCCAGAATGGAATTGCAGACCGCCACGCACTCGTCGCAAATGTAAGCGCGGGGATAATCGCTGGGCGACGAGATCAGTTTGGCCACGGCGTCCTGCGATTTGTGGCAGAACGAACAGCGTAGAATCTCGTCGGAGCCCGACTTGGTTTTCACTCGGCTCTACTCCTTGAATGTTCTCCGGCATGACCAACATCCGGCAGTCCTTCGCTCCCTTCCGCCGCACGACGCTTTCTTTGGTCCAATTCTCAGGCGCGAAGGCAGATCATACCGCTTTTGCCGTCTTATAGATGATATCGTCTATGATTCCGTATTCCTTAGCCTGCTGCGCGTTCATGATGAAGTCGCGCTCGACATCTTTTTCCACCTTATCCAGCTTCTGCCCGCTGTGCTTCGAGAGTAACTGGTTGGTAATCTCGCGCATGCGCAGGATTTCCCTGGCGTGGATGTCAATGTCAGTGGCCTGTCCCGACAATCCTCCCATGGACGGCTGATGTATTAGAATCCGCGAATTAGGCAAGTGCCAATCTCTTTTTGGCTTCGCCTGATGCCAATAGTAACGCCGCCATCGAGGCGGCCTGGCCCACGCATAGCGTCATCACATCATTTTTCACGTACTGCATGGTGTCATAAATCGCCATGCCGGCCGTGATCGAGCCGCCCGGAGAGTTGATGTAAAGCTGAATGTCTTTCTCGGGATCTTCCTGAGCCAGAAACAACATTTGGGCGATCACCAGATTGGCGATGTTGTCGTCAATGGGCGTGCCGATGAAGATAATGTTGTCGCGCAGCAGCCGGGAATAGATGTCGTAGGCGCGTTCGCCCCGCCCGGTCTGCTCGATGACCATCGGTACCAGCATCATGTGTGGATCTTTATTCTGCCAATCGTTTTGCTTCATATTCACCTGCCACACTCCGCCCCGACGCAACGCCGAGCTTGCATGGGGAGGATCGAAAGTGGCCCGCTCATAGTTCTGGACTACGCGGACTGGTGATACAGAAAATCGAGGGTCTTTTCGCTGCGGATTCTGTTTCGGATTCTATCGAGGCCCCCATCCTGTGTCAAACGAGCGCGGACCGCTTCCGGAGTCTGTTTCGTCTGCTTGGCAAGGGCTTCAATCTCATGATTCACTTCGTCTTCCCCAACTTCGATTTTTTCCAGATCCGCGACGCGTTCCAGTAACAACGACGACTTCACATCCTGCACCGCCTGATCCCGCTGACCCAGCCCGCAAGCGGGGCAGGTCCATTTTCTTCAGGTCCTCCATCTTCATGCCCTGCGCCGCCAGCGCGCGCAGGCCGCGTTCCAGGCGAACATCGATCTGCCGGTCGACCAGCGACTCCGGCACTTCAAAATCATTGCGCTTGACGAGTTCCGCCACCAGTTTGTCTTTGGCTTCGCGCTCGGCATCGTGCTTGCGTTCCGCCTGCATGTTTTCGCGAATCTGCTTGCGCACCTGGTCAAGGCTGGTGAACTCGCCGAGTTCCTTGGCGAAATCGTCGTTCAGTTCGGGCAGGTTCTTCTGCTTGATGGCCTGAATCTTGACGGTATAGATGAAAGTCTTGCCGGCCAGGCGCTTGTCGGCGACGTCTTCCGGATAACTCACTTCGAACTCGCGCTCGTCTCCGGCATTGGCTCCGCGCAGGTTCTCGGTGAACTCAGGCACGGTGTTCTTGCCGCCAATTTCGATCAGGACTTCATCCATGTGCACGGGCTGGGTTTGGTCGTCGCCGTCTTTGGGCTTCCCGTCCATCGAGGACTGAGCGAAGTCGCCATCAGCTAGGGGGCGTCCTTCGACCGAGGTGTAGGTGGCGTGCTGCTCGCGCACGCTGTTTACCGCTTCTTCTACTTCTTCGTCTTTTACGACGATTTCAGGATGGTCGGCGCGAAGCTCTTTGTAGCCTTCGACCGCGATTTCTGGCAGGACCTCAAAGCTGGCCTTGAAGCGCAGAGGTTCGCCGTCATGAATGTGCAGGTCGGTGACCTGCGGCTGCGACACCGGAATCATGCCCTGCTTTTCCGCTTCCTTGCGGAAGTAGCGGGGAACCAGCGCCTCGACCACGTCGCTCTTGAGATCTTCTTTGAAGCGCTGGCTGATGATGGAAGCGGGCACGTGCCCGGAGCGAAAGCCCGGCAGTCGCGCAACCTTCTGATATTTCTGAATAATGTTTTCCATCTCGCGAGTGACTTCCTCGGCGGGGATTTCGACCGAAATCTCGCGTTTGACGCCGTCCTGGTGCTTCGCGTCGACTGTTTCTGTGGGACTCACGTTTACCCTTTCGGCTGGCCATGCCACGTCGGCCGGAAACCGAGGGTCCTCGAGCCAAAGACCGATCCTGTTCACACGCCGTTAACTTGAGTGTAAAGACTAAAGGAGAGCAGCGTCAAACGAATGACGGGCGACATTTGTTCCTGAACCGTGGGTCACACGCCCAGAACCGGAATTCGTAGAGACGTAGCGGGCTGGCAGTGGATCCGTTTGCAACGAAAATCATGAACCACAAAGGACACGACCTGTCACGAAGGGATTGATTTGTAGGTGCTTCCTTCGTGTTCTTCGTGGTAATGGCCGATGTGATGTAATGACTGGGTGACTGGCTTACCATTCTCAATCGCGAAGTCGTAGGCTTGCACGCGCTGTCCGCGACTGGTCGCATACCGGCAGGAGGTCGCGCGGGTCAAGCGCCGCGCCTATCTCAGCTGGGAATATTGGGGCAAGCCGGTGCCTGGTTTCGGCGATCCCCACGCGCGCGTACTGATCATGGGGCTGGCTCCGGGGGCGCACGGCTCGAACCGCACGGGGCGCCCGTTCACCGGCGACGCCTCCGGCAAGTTCATGTATCCCGTCCTGTACGAGACAGGATTTGCCAGCCAGCCCACGGCCACCGACCGCAACGACGGCATGAAGTTGAAGGATCTGTACATTACGGCCGCGGTCCGCTGCGCTCCGCCGGACAACAAGCCGCTGCCGGAGGAACTGACCGCATGCTCCAGCTTTCTGGATCGCGAGCTGGCGGGATTAAAGGATGTGAAGGTCGTGGTCGCGCTGGGGAAGATCGGCTTCGACGCGTACCTGAACTACCTGAAGCGGCAGGGCGTGCTCGCCAGCAAGAAAGCCTATGTCTTCAAACACGGCGCCAGTTACCGGATGCCCGACGGTAAGGTGTTACTGGCGTCGTACCATCCGTCGAACCAGAACACACAGACCGGCAAGCTGACGCGAAAAATGTTCGTAGAGATCTTTCAAGAGGCGGCAAGAATTGCCGATAGTATACCATGAGGCGCCGCCGGTGCCGGGTCGCTCATCCTTCCCCCACTCGGGGGCATAGCCCAAAAGGCTGGGTTGCGAGCCGGGACGGCGCCGTTGCAAAAACAATTGTTGATTTGTGATTGAGTGATTTGTTGATTGAAAAACCCAAATACTCAGAGCTTGAATTTTCAATCAGCAATCAGCAATCCAAGAATCAAGAATCAGTCCTATTTCAACTTCGTCACCATCACTTCGAGCTGAAACTGGCGCTTGGAGTTGGGATCGTCCACACTGCCGATCACGATCGGTTTTCCGACGACTAGTAAGGTGTCGCCATTGATTTTGATTTGCCGAACTACTGGTGGCAACGCCGAGGCGTGTTCCCCGGCTTCCATGTCGAGGTTGCTGACCTCACCCCTGACTAACAAGACCAACTCGTCGCCCTGGTCTCTCAGCTGAGCCCAGATTTGAGTGCCGATGTCCATATATTGGTACTGCGCGGGCGAGGTTGCGTTCGGGCTTGAGCCGTTGGCCACCGGGACCCGCGTGCCGATTTTTATCTCGTCTCCCCCACCGGGAGTCAGGTTCATGGAGTAATGGCGGGTGTTCACACTCTTTCCGTCCGCAATTTCATTGAAAGAGAAATCGAGGCGATAGGGCCGAACGGGTTTTGCCTTTGCGGACGAGGCCGAGCTGCCTTCTTTTGATTCCTCTTGGGCTTCTGCGGGCCTAGGAACGAACCAGAGCCCCACCGTCATTACCGCCGTCAATACTGCAATTGTTTTTCGCATGGATCGTTGCCTCACCTTTCTTTTTGGTCCGAATCATTGCCTTCGGTCTCTGAACTTGCGGCTTTCATCTTCTGCTGTATCTCTTTCTCGTAGTCCTCTTGCGCTCGCGAGATCAGCGCAGCCTCCTGCGGAAACTCGCTGACATATCGTGCTAGAGCCTGTTCTTGCTCACTCAGAGGCTGGGGCGACGGAAACCGGTCGAGTTTGGGTTGAGCGGCGAGCATGACCGGCATAAGAGCGTGATGTCTTGTCGTCTTTCGCGCTGGCCCCGCCGCTTGCGGGTGAACTCCGTGCTGCGCGCCGTTCGCCGTAACCTGCGTCCACGTTTGCAGCGCCCCGTGCTGCATCACCGCAGTGTGAGTCGGTCCATGGGGTGCCCTTTCGGCTCTCCAAGCCAGGAACACCGCCACAACGACAACCGCGGCCACTGCGGCCATCATGCCCCAGCGCCACCACGCGCGATCTGGCACGCGCGCCTGCCCGGCGCGCAAGGTGGCGAGCACCCGTTCTTCCAAGCCTGCCCTGGGCTCTACAGCCGCGTATTTCGCCAGCGCGGCGCCCAACATCTGATCGAGTTCGTCCGACTTCTCATTTGCCATGGTTCTCACCTGTTCGTGCCAATCCTTCCGCCAACTTCTCCCGCAGTATCTGCCGCGCGCGGAAGACTCTCGACCGCACGGCAGCTTCATTGATGCCCAGGGTTGCGGCCACTTCTCTGGGACACATCTCTTCGATGGTCGACAAAATCAAAGGCTCGCGCAGCTTCTCAGGAAGCGCAGCGACCATCCGTTCCAGCGCCGCACGGACCTGAGCGCCCTGCACGGTCTCGTCGGCGGCGGCATTGGCAGAAGCCACTTCCATCATTGGCTTCTCGGGATCTTCCAAAGGAATCTCCCGCGTCCGTCCGCGCTGCCTGCTGCGGTCCACCGCGACGCGCCAGGCGATTCGCGCCAGCCACGTTTTAGGATCTTGCACGGCCGCGAGCTTCGAACTGTAACGCAGCACCCGCATAAACGTTTCCTGAGTGGCGTCCTCGGCATCGTGATGGCGGCGCAGCACCGCATAGGCGACGCGGTAAACCAGTCGTGAGTGCTGCCGGACCAACGCTTCCAGCGTCTCGTCCTGACCGCGCTCGATCGTCGCCGCTCCCCTCAGGATTGCCTCTCCTGCCACCACGCGTCTGCCCTCACTCATGAAGACCGTCGAGAAGCTGAATTTGTTTAGGAATATCTGCAAGGGGAACGTTCGCAGGGACATTGCTTGCAACGTCTAAGTAGTCTTGTCATTCCTCGCTTCGCTCGGAGTGACAACTTTGGGTGGGTTTTGTGACTAATCGCTGCGAGGTGAGAGCCGACACAAGCTGGAAAGCTGAAAGCTGAAAGCTGAAAGCTGAAAGCTGAAAGGCTACTCCTAGAAGCCGACCATGACTGGTTCCTGCTCCAACTGCACGCCCCAGATTTCCTCGACGCGCTGTTGAATCTGCTCTTTCAAGGCCAAGACCTCGTCAGCGGCGGCTCCTCCGCGATTCACGATGGCCAATGCATGCTTGCTCGAGATGCCGACGCGGCCATCGCCGTATCCTCGGGCGAACCCGGAGTGCTCGACCAGCCATGCCGCCGAGACCTTCTTGCTCTTCTCGAGCGCAGGATAGCTGGCCAACGTCAATCCCTTGGCGGCCGCTCGTTTCTGCAGGTCTTCATGCTGCTTCCGGGAAATGATGGGGTTTTTGAAAAACGATCCCGCGCTCTGGCAGTCGGGATCTCCGTCTACGATCAGCATGCCCTTTAACGCGCGGATGTGTCGCACCGCTTCCCGAGTCTCGGCGAGATTGGGCAAAGTCTCACGGCCTTCGAAGTGCCGTTGCAAATCCGCATAGTTAATGCGCGGCTCGCCTTCGGGCGTGAGCGCGTAGGCAACACGCAGAATGATGAACCGCCCGCGTTCCGTCGTATTAAAAATGCTGGAGCGGTAAGTGAAGCCGCAGGCTTCCCGGCACAGTTCGCGCACCTGACCGTCTTTCAGATCGAGCACTTCTACCGATTCGATCGTCTCCGATACTTCCTGGCCGTAGGCGCCGACATTCTGAACGGGCGTTCCACCCACGCTGCCGGGGATTCCGCTGAGGCACTCGACGCCGGCGCATTGCGCCATGACTGCGTGCGATACGAAGCGATCCCAGGATTCGCCGGCACCAACGTCGAACAAGGCCTTGCCATCGAGGTCACCGCAGCGGCGCTCGATGCCGGGGATGGCAACTTTCAAGACCAGGCCGGGCCAACCACTGTCCGCCACCACCAGATTGCTTCCACCTCCCAGAACAAAGAGAGGAAGGTTGTTTGACTGGGAGAACGCGCCAGCCTCCTGTACTTCTCCAACGGTCCTGCCTTCCACGAAGAAACGAGCAGGCCCTCCCAACCGGAAGGTGGTCAACGGCGCCAGTAGAATATTTTCACGGAGGAGCATCGGTGTCGATTTGAATATACCGCGACGGTCGTGGCGACCGCTGGCAACTTGTCGCTCGGCGAAAGGAAGTCACGTACAATAGAGTCACACTTCGACGAGAGGAATAAAACTGACATGTCAATGTATCCCGAAATTATGGTGATCCCCATGCGCGAGGAACTGACGCGCCTGGGAATTGAAGAACTCAAGACCCCGGAGGAAGTGGATCGGGCGGTGAAGAGCCGTCCCGGTACGACGATGGTGGTGGTGAACTCGATTTGCGGATGTGCCGCAGGACGGATGCGGCCCGCCGTGCGCATGGCGCTGCAGAATTCCATCCGGCCCGACCATGCCTATTCTGTTTTCGCCGGGCAGGAAAAAGAAGCCACAGATCGCACCCGCAGCTATTTCACGGGATACCCACCGTCTTCGCCGTCGATTGCGATTTTGCGCGACGGGGAGCTCGTCTACATGATGCAAAGGCGCGACATTGAATCGCGCGAGGCGCCGGCCATTGCTGCAGATTTGAAAGCGGCTTTCGATCGCATCTGTGGAAAGCCGGTTCCGGTTCAGTCATAAGTATCCGTGGCGAGCGCGATGATGTTCACTTCTTTGTGGGTTTGCCGGCCATGAACGCCTTCACCACGATCCCGTTCGGCTGCACTCCGACCGGAATCAGCGTCAGCAGCGAATACTCCGACGTCTCCAGTGTGCGCCGCGGCTTGCGCTTCTGGATCACCGTCACATCTCCAGACTGGGTGTCGAGCACCAGAAGATAGTTCTCATCCGGCGTCAGCGCCAGCGCATCGGGCCGGCTTCCCACGGTGAGCGTGTAGATGCGGCGGCCCATATCGATGTCGTAAACGGCGACGCTGTTCGATCCGAAGTTCGTCACGTAGAGGCGCGAATTATCGTGCGTGACGACACCGCGGGTTGGGTGCTGTCCAATCTCCAGGCTGTTGCCCACTTCGTCATTTCCGGTTTCGATGATCGAGATGCTGTCGGAATCGAAATTGCACACTATCAACTCGCCGCCGTCGGGCTTCACCGTCAGACTGACCGGAGTGCGGCCCACGTCCAACAGCGCCATCAGGCGGTCACTTTTTTGGGCACCACTCTGCAGAGCAATAGATGCAACCTGTGAAGAGCCGGAGCACGCCACGAACGCCTTGCTGGAGTCCGGCAGGATCGCAATTTCTTCTGGTTGCTGACAGACGGGTATCGTCGCTCGCACACGCAAGACCTTCGCGTCGATCAGGGAGACGGTGCTGTCACCG
Organism: uncultured Acidobacteriaceae bacterium; assembly: GCA_963774565.1. GTDB lineage: Bacteria > Acidobacteriota > Terriglobia > Terriglobales > Acidobacteriaceae > Sulfotelmatobacter. Next base: position 49,579 of record CAVZFP010000022.1, read on the forward strand.
CGATTGCTGACCACGATTGTCGAGCCGTCCGGGGAAACTCGCGCCAGTCCAGGAGAGGCGCCCGCGCGCACGTTGCCGATCACGAGTCGCTTGTCGAGATCAAGCACGCTAACGTTGGACGAAGCGGAGTTGGCCACGTAGGCGCGCTTGCCGTCGTCGCTCACGTCAATAAAGTACGGCCGGCCGTGGACGCCGATCGTAGCTGCGACGGTGTTGGTCTCAGCATTGATCACGCTGACGTTGTTCGAGCCGGCATTCACTACGTAAATCTCGTTCTTTTTGCTGTTGGCCGCGATTCCGGTTGGCTCGCTGCCGACCGGAATGGTCTTCGCCAGCGCGAACGTGCGCAGATCAATCACGCTGACCGTGTTGCTCTTGCCATTGGTGACGTAGGCATATTCGCGGAAGGCGGGCCCGTAGTCGGGCAGGCTCTGTTCGCGGAAATACCACCAGCCTATCCCGCCGAGGATCGGAGTTAGGACTGCGATGAAGAGGAGCTTTCTCAAGGTAGCGGCCGCAACGGCGGAAGAGAAAGACTACCAGAGCGGCGGCATGTCCCTCTCCTAATACAGCCTGTAGTCGACCTCGACTTTTATCCGCACTGCTACAGGCTTTCCATCCTTGGTGGCGGGTTCAAATTTCCAGGTACTCACGGCTTTCAGTGCTTGCTTGTCTAAGTCTTTTTCTAAGCCTGACGCGATCTGAGCGTCGCGGACCTTACCCTCATCAGTTACGACGATCGAGACCACGACGGAGCCCTGGATTTTCTTCTTGCGTGCTTTATCTGTGTATTCGGCATCGGGTTGGTATACAGGTTTTGGAGCCGTCACACCGGGTACCACCTTGTCGTAAACAATTACGTCGGTTTTTTGAGGCTCATTCTGCGCCAGTAGAGGAGTGCCGCCAAGCACCAACGATAGAGCGCTGACGAACATGCGCAGAATTCGGGCGTTTTTCATCGGTGGCCTCGGAATCGACTTCATTGACGGCCCTATTTGCTTGCCGCTGCCGTTTCCCGTGCTCCAATCGCCGGCACCGTTCTCCCCACCACCGCCGCTATCTGGCGCACCTGCACCATCAATTCGTCGAATTGATCGGGGAACAGCGATTGCGGGCCGTCGGAGAGCGCCTCATCCGGCTTGTGGTGCACTTCCACCATCAGTCCATCCGCGCCCACGGCGACCGCAGCGCGCGACAGCGGAGTGACTTTGTTGCGTTTGCCAGTGCCGTGGCTGGGATCGACAAGGATCGGCAGATGGCTCAGGCGCTGCACCGCGGGCACCAGACTCAGATCGAGCGTATTGCGCGTGTGATCCGCGAACGTCCTCACGCCGCGTTCGCAGAGAGCCACGTTGTAGTTGCCTTCGCTCAAAATATATTCAGCGGCCATGAGAAATTCTTCCAGCGTGGCCGACATGCCCCGCTTGAGCAGCACGGGCTTGCGGGCCCGGCCAGCGCGTTTAAGCAGAGAAAAATTCTGCATGTTGCGCGCGCCGACCTGGATCACGTCGGCATACTCTTCGACCAGGTCGAGCGACTCGTGGTCGATGGCTTCGGTGATGATCTTCATGCCAAACTGCTGGCGGATTTCCGCCATGATCTGCAAGCCTTCCTCCGCCAGTCCTTGAAACGAGTACGGCGAGGTGCGCGGCTTGTACGCGCCGCCTCGGAAGAACTGCGCCCCAGCCCGACAGACGCGCTCGGCGACCGTGAACGCCTGATCGCGATTCTCGATGGCGCAGGGTCCGGCGACAATCGCCAATCCCCGGCCCCCGATGGTGGCGGCCGTTTCGGGGAAGCGAATGACAGTGTTGTCCTGCTTGATGTCGCGGCTGACGAGCTTGTAAGGCTTCGAGACCTTTATGACTTCCTGCACGCCGGGCATTTCTTCCAGCGTGCCTTGTTCGACTTCGCCCTTGTTGCCGGTGATGCCGATGGCGGTGCGTTGCGCGCCCGGCATGGAATGTGCGCGATAACCCAGCTTCTCAATCTTCTGGCAAACGGCGCGCACCTGTTCTTCGGTGGCCTGCGCCTGCATGACGACTAGCATAGATTCACCCTAAGTATGTTTCGTGTAGGGACAGCCGCCTCCGTGGTCCGCCGAGCGAAGCTTGACCGCACGGCTGCAGGAGAAGCCGCAACTCAAGTCTACCTTTGGGAGGCTTGCACCGCAAATGAAGCAGCTGTGGGGGACCGGTCCCTCGCGCAGCACAACCGAGTGGAGCGAGGCGGCCCCTGGTTATACTTCGGCAATGCCTCGCTCCATGGCGCAAGAACAGGACATTCTCAGGCGGCCAGCGCCGAAGCGCCCGCCCCGCCTAACTTCCCGCCGCATCGGCATTCACACCTCTTCCGCGGGAGGAGTGCAGAACGCGGCCGAGCGGGCCTATCGCCTGGGTTGCAACACATTTCAGATTTTTTCTTCCAGCCCGCGCCAGTGGGCGCCGTATGAACTCGGCGAGCCGCAGTGCGCCGAGATGAATCGCCTGCGCGCCAGCTACGATCTGAAGCCACTAGTGATTCACACAAATTATCTCGTCAATCTCGCGAGCTCGAATGAACTCTTCTTGCAGAAGTCCATGCAAGCATTTCGCGGCGAGGTGGAACGGGCGCGTTCCCTATGCGCGGAATATCTCGTATTGCATCCTGGTTCTTTTCGCGAGGCCGATCGCGAGAAGGGACTGTTGCGCACCGCTGCTGCCATCGCCGCATCCACGCAGGGACTCGACCTGGCCAAAGGTGGTTTGACGATCCTGATCGAGAACACCGCCGGTGCGGAGTTCTCGCTCGGCGGCAGCTTCGAGCAAGTCGCGGAAGTGATGGACTGCTTGCGCGGAGTGGTTCCCGTCGGGGCCTGCATCGATACTTGCCACACGCACGTGGCCGGATACGACATTGTCAGCGAGGAGGGCCTCTACCAGACGCTGCAGCGTCTCGACGCAACCATCGGTCTGAATCACGTCAAAGTCTGGCATTGCAATGACGCCAAAGCCGCGCGCGGCTCGAAACTTGACCGCCATCAGCACGTCGGGAAGGGAACCATCGGCAAACAGACATTCCGCATCCTGCTCAACGATCTGCGGCTGTCGCATGCGGCCTTTATCGCGGAAACCCCAATTGACGAACCGGGTGACGACCGGAGGAATGTAGACGCACTGAAGAAGCTTGTGTCCTGAAGTCGCGGGCGGAGGGCGCGCTCCATAACCAGCCTGCGTTGTAAAATCAAGGATTATTCGAGAGTGTACGATCCTTACTATGCCGCAGAAAGAGAAGTCTGACGCTACCGTGACCGAACGTCCCAGCCCGGAACGCAGCGACGAGCGCTACGATTCCCAGCGCGTCGAAAGCAAGTGGTTCGAGCGCTGGCAGCAGAATACTGCGCTCTACGCCGCTGAGCCCGATTCGACGAAGAAGAAGTACTACGTGCTGGAAATGCTGCCTTATCCCTCGGGAGCGCTGCACATGGGACACGTGCGCAACTACGCCATCGGAGACGCGCTCGCCCGCTACATGTGGATGAACGGCTACAACGTCCTCCATCCTATGGGATGGGATTCGTTCGGCCTGCCCGCCGAAAATGCGGCAATCCAGAACAACACGCCGCCGCGGCAGTGGACGCTCAGCAATATTGCCAATATGAAGGCGCAGATGAAGCGCCTCGGCTTTGCCTACGACTGGTCGCGCGAAGTCACCACCTGTTTGCCCGAATACTACCGCTGGAACCAGTGGTTTTTTCTCAAGCTCTTCGAGCAAGGGCTGGCTTACCGCAAGAAGAGCAAGGTGAACTGGTGCCCAAAGTGTGCGACCGTGCTGGCCAATGAGCAGGTGGTAAATGGCTGCTGTTGGCGTCACGAGGACACCGTGGTTGGGCAGCGCGAACTCGAGCAGTGGTTTGTGCGCACGACGAAGTATGCCGACGAATTGCTGAGCGGCCTGGACAAGCTCGAGGGCTGGCCTGACAAAGTCCGCGTCATGCAACGCAACTGGATCGGACGCAGCGAAGGGGCGTTGCTCGATTTCAAACTCGATTACGCGGAGAACCACGCTGGATTCGGGCCTGCGGGCTCAACGATCAGTGTCTTCACCACGCGCATCGATACGATCTTTGGCGCGACCTCGGTGCAGCTCGCGCCGGAGCATCCCATCGTCAAAGATCTGGCGGCCGCGAATCCTGGTCTCCGCGCGAAGGTTGATCAACTGATCGCCGAGCAACGCAAAGCCAAAGAAACCGGGGACATTGGCGAGATCGAAAAGCACGGCATTCCCACGGGCCGCTATGCCATCAATCCGTTCAACGGCGAGAAGGTGCCGGTCTGGGTCGCCAACTACATCCTGATGGACTACGGCACCGGGGCGATCATGAGTGTACCCGCGCACGATGAGCGCGATTATGAATTCGCCAAGAAGTACAACCTCGAGATCCGCCTCGTCGTGGTTCCGATCTCAAACGATCCGGAGGAAACCGTCGCCGAACCGCAGCTGCCATTCGTTGGGCACGAAGGCGTGCTGATCAATTCTGGACGATACAGCGGCTTGGCCTGCGATGAAGCGATCAGAAAGATGTCGGCCTATGCAGAGGAGCATCACTTCGGCAAAGCCACAGTCACGTATCGCCTGAAAGATTGGGGAATCTCGCGCCAGCGCTACTGGGGCACGCCGATCCCGATGCTCTATTGCGAGAAGGATGGCATTGTCCCCGTGCCCGTAAAGGATTTGCCGGTGATCTTGCCGGAGAACGTCGACATCACTCTCACTGGGGGATCGCCGCTCGGCAGAGTGCCGGAATTCGTCAACGCAGTTTGTCCACAGTGTGGCGGGCCGGCGCGCCGGGAGACCGATACGATGGATACGTTTGTCGATTCGTCCTGGTATTTCTACCGCTACACGGACGCTCACAACGATCGGGCGCCATTCGATGGCAAGATTGCGCAATACTGGTTCCCCATCGATCAATATATCGGCGGCGTCGAGCACGCCATTTTGCACCTCATTTACTCGCGCTTCTGGACAAAATTCATGCGCGACCTTGGCATAATTACCAATGATGAACCTGCCGATCGCTTGTTCACGCAGGGCATGGTGATCAAAGATGGCGCCAAGATGTCGAAGAGCCTGGGCAACGTCGTCTCGCCCGACGAGATGGTCGCGCGCTACGGAGCCGATGCCGCGCGCCTCTATAGTTTGTTCGCCGCACCGCCCGACCGCGATCTCGATTGGCAGGATTCCGGCATCGAAGGCATTCGGAAGTTCCTGGGACGCGTCTACCGGTTTGTGACGAGAAACATGCCCTCAGCTTCATCCGGATCGCCGCAGGCAGAGACGTTCCCAGCAACGTCTCTACGACGGGAGGCGCGCGCCATTCAGCGGAAACTGCACCAGACGATCAAACGGGTTACCGATGATTTCCAGGGACGGTGGCACTTCAACACCTGCATCTCGGCGATCATGGAATTGGTGAACGTGTTGTACGGGGCGGAAGAAGCGATCGCACAGAATGCGGTCCCGAAGCCTTTCTTGGACGAAGTACAGCGCGATCTCGTCTTGCTGCTCGCGCCCTTTGCGCCGTATCTCGCTCACGAACTGTGGGAGATGCTGGGCGAAAAAGGAGACTTGTTGAAGGCTCCCTGGCCGAAGTACGACGCGGCCTTGGCGAAGGAAGAGGAGATCGAGATTCCCGTGCAGATTAACGGCAAGCTGCGCAGCCGCGTCGTGGTGCCCGCTGACGCGTCGGAACAAACCGTTGTGGAGCGCGCGCTCGCCGACGAGAAAGTACAGGCGTTGATTTCCGGCAAGCAGATCGTGAAAAAGATTTACGTACCGGGCAAGCTGCTGAATATCGTCGTGAAATAAAAGTCGTGAAATAAAAATGGACGGGCTGCGCGAGAACGCACCCGTCCCTTCTTGAAGAGAGAGGCGCGACTTTACTCACCTCCGAGTACGAGTGCTTCTTTGCTGTGACCGAAGTCGATCTCATCGACTTTCTTTGTCTGGTCTTCGAGAATGCGCTCCGAAACTGCAGCGTAAGGAGCAGGTTTGTCCAGATTCTTGAGCTTGCCTTGCGCGGTGGCGACCGTCTGGCCGTGTTGGATGATCGAGATCTGCAGGTTCTCCGCAGGACCGCTCCACTCGGCCTTGTAATCCCCGGGTTTCAATTCGGTGTTACCCACTTTCGCCGCATCCGATAGCGTGAACTTGCCTGACTGAGCATCTTTCGCAAAAGCGCCTGCCGACAGTACCAGCCCTAACACAGCGAACGAAGTCAATGATGTTCCAACTTTCATCTCTTTCTCCTATGATTTTGAATAGTTAAATCCCTCGCCGCGCTCTCCACGAAATGCGAAAATCGCGGCAACGCTTTTATTGTGCTTATGTTTACCAAGATGCTCGGCGAGTGCGGCCGGGTTCAAATATCTCGGTAATGATTTGTCAATATTTATTGCTGGTGCTGCGAACGCTCCAGTGCAGGTTTGATTGCTGTATCCTGACTTGAATGCCGATGTCTTTCCACTCCCCAACACTCGAAGGGTTTCGCGCGGCTTTCCGGCGTCCCTCACTCACGCTGGCGGAAATTGTCTGGCGTTGGACAGTGGGGGCGGCGGCCGCTGCGTTGTTCGTATTCGGCCTGTTTGAGTATCTCAACACGCTGCCCGTCACAAATGGCGAACTGCTTTTTCTGCGCACGCGCCATCCTTACCTGGTCGGAGAGGCGATTGCTCACATTCTCCGCGGAAGTTTGAACCGGGCTGTGATGTCCGGCGTGCTCGCCACATTAATGCTCGCCGTGCTGTGGATGATCGTTGCTTCCATGGGCCGGATCGCCACGGTACGAGTTCTGCTGGATTATTTCCGCAAAGATGTTGCTGGAAACGTCTCTGCCCGCGGCATTTCAGAAGATGGTGAGCGAGGCGTTGCAAGCAACGTCTCTACGAATGTTGAGAGCGCGCCATGGCTCGCGCTACTGCGTCTCAATTTTCTGCGCGTCGCGGTCGCTCTGGCCGCTGGGTTCGCATTCGTGGGCGCGGGGATTCTGGCTGGGTTTGCCTCGCCTGACGCCCATCCTCAACCCCGACTGGCCTTTTCGCTCTTTCTGCCCCTGGCAGGACTGATCTGCTATCTGTGGTGGGCGCTGAACTGGTTGTTATCGCTGGCTGGAATGTCTGCGGTGCGCGATGAGAGCGACGCTGTGGGCGCGATCGCCTCCGCCACGGCTCTTTGCCGCGAACGCACTGGTCCGGTGTTCGCGGTCACCATATGGATGGGTCTGGCGCACTTGGTTGCATTGGTTGGAGCGACCACCGTCGCCTCGATCCCACTGGGCTTCGCGGGGGTCGTGCCGTGGCGGCTCGTTTTGGCGGCCGACATTCTTGTGACCCTCGCTTATTTTGCGGTAGCGGATTGGCTATACATGGCGCGTCTGGCAGGATACGTGTGCATCGCGGAAACGCCGCAGGCTTTGCTGGCGCCGTCGCCGCTCCCGAAGCAGGGGCCACCGCTCCAGACTACGATCGACCGAAACGAACTGATTCTGAGCGACCTGGCAAATCTCGCCGTAGAGACGTAGTTTGCTGCATCGTCGACCGCGGCATTCCGAACGATGGTGAGAGAGATGTTGCGAGCAACGTCCCTAGGAAACGATCCGCAATTCCCTTTACACTCTCGGGCCGAATTTGAGAAACTCATCCGTGGAAACCCAGTCCCCGCACAATCCCATCTTCTGTCGGCCAGAGCATCGTTATTCTCGACTTTGGCGCGCAGTATACGCAACTCATCGCGCGCCGCATCCGCGAACAGAATGTGTTTTCCGTCGTGCTGCCTTGTACGGCAAAGCTCGATGAGATTAAGAGTTACACGCCCGTCGGGCATCGTGCTGTCGGGGGCGCCCTGGTCGGTTTACGACAAGGACGCTCCGCCCGCCGACTCGCGCGTATTCGAATTGGGCGTGCCGGTGCTCGGCATCTGCTACGGATTGCAATTCATGGTGCACACGCTCGGGGGCAAGGTGCGTCCTGCGGACAAACGTGAATACGGCCACGCGGAAATCGATATCGTGTCCGACTCGGTCCTCTTTCAGGGCCTGGCCAAAAAACTTGCGGTCTGGATGTCGCATGGCGACGAAGCGCTCGAACTTCCTCCGGGTTTCGAGTTGATGGCCAAGACTCACTACGCGGTGGCCGGCATTCAGAATACTGCGAAGAAATGGTATGCGGTGCAGTTCCATCCCGAAGTGCACCACACGCCGCAAGGCACGCAGATGCTGCGGAACTTTATCTTCGAAATCTGCGGCGCCAAGCCCACATGGACGCCGCAGCGCTTCATCGATTCGACCATCGAGCAGGTGAAACAGCAGGTTGGCAGCGGGCGGGCTATCTGCGCGCTTTCCGGAGGCGTGGATTCGTCAGTCGCTGCGGTGTCTAGTCGATCGTGCATTGCGCGGCGCCAAGGGCAAATCACGCCTGACTTGCGTCTTCGTCAATAATGGCGTGCTGCGCAAGAACGAATTCGAAAAGGTGCAGAAGACGCTGCGCGACAAGCTTGGCCTTCTACTGGACGCCGTCGACGCTACCGACCGCTTCCTCGGCAAACTGGCAGGCGTCAGCGATCCCGAAAAAAAGCGCAAAATCATCGGCAACGAATTCATCAAAGTGTTTGAGAAAGAAGCCCGCCGCATCGAGAAAAACGAAGGCAAGGTGAAATGGCTGGTGCAGGGCACACTTTATCCCGATGTGATCGAATCGCGCTCGGTGCGCGGTCCGTCGCAGGTTATCAAGTCGCATCACAATGTTGGCGGCCTGCCCGAGAAGATGAAACTCAAGCTGATCGAGCCGCTGAAAGATTTGTTCAAAGACGAAGTCCGCAAGATCGGCCGCGACCTGGGGATGCCGGAAGAAATTCTGCAACGTCAACCCTTCCCGGGTCCCGGCCTTGCGGTGCGCGTGCTGGGAGAAGTCACACCCGGGCGCCTGGCGCTGTTGCGCGAGTGCGACGATATCGTAGTCAGCGAAATCAAAGAAGCCGGCCTCTACAACAAGATCTGGCAGTCGTTCGCTGTGCTGCTGCCTGTGATGTCGGTGGGCGTGATGGGCGACATGCGCACTTATGCTTACGCCTGCGCGATCCGCGCCGTCAGTTCCGAGGACGGCATGACCGCCGACTGGGTGCCGCTGCCGCACGACGTGCTGAAGACCATCTCCACGCGAATCGTGAATGAAGTGAAGGGCGTGAACCGCGTAGTGTACGACATCACTTCGAAGCCACCGGGGACGATTGAGTGGGAGTAGAGGCTACCAGCTTCTTGCTACTAGCTACTAGCTAAAGTAAGAGAATCATTTGGTGACAGCCGTCCTCGGCTGTCGCCGAGCGAAGCTCGGCTAGCTTCTGCCGGTGCGACTGAGTGAGCGAGAACTCACTCGTCGCGGTGAACGCTGTCCATCGAGAATGCGGGCAGGCATACGGCTATATATTCGGCGCCACCTTCCTGCGGCGTGGAATAGCGCACCCACTCTCCCGCGTGAGCGACGACTGCCTGGCCCGCATTGACGTCGAGCGTACCGCGCTTGTGCTCGACCCGCAGCGTTCCCTTCAGAACGATGGTGAACTCGTCGAACTCGGGAGTTTGGCCAGGCTCGAGCCATCCTTGCGGGCTGCGCATGTGGGCTACGCTGGCGGCGGAGGTTTTTGAGTTGACGCGGCCGATGTATTCGTCGATGAGTTTGGGCTTATTTCCGGCTGCTTGGATTCGGGTGGGCTGGGGGATGAGTGTGGGCATGGGTTTGGGCTTCCGGTTCTCGGCTTCCGGGATACCGGACATAAAGAGTACAACAAAAGGTTTACCGGAGAGCTCGCGAAGGAGGACGGAGTGCGCTGAGAAATGCTGAGATGATGCTAGGAAATCTTTCGATCGTTTTGGATACCGTCGGGGTGAGACGTAGTGAGCTACGTCTCCACGACAGGGGCGTTGGGGTCACGCATAAAAAGAAAGCAAGTGGAAAACCGGAAAGCCGATCTTCGGTTTTCCACTTCATGTTACGGGCACGGATACGGCGTGCCGGGAGTCGGCGGTATGCCGGGAATCGTAGTCGGAGCCCCGGGAATGCCGTCGGGCCCGGGTGCTCCGGGGATGATGGTATCAGGCGTCCCGGGAGTACCTGGCGTGTAGCAGGTTCCATGGTCGGTGTCCGGAGGTGGTGGAGGCGCCGCGGGGCGCTTCGCGATTGGCTGCACATCTGTGGGCTGTTGTTCCGATTCTCGCACCGCATCGGCAACTTGCGGTTCTTGCAGGGACAGAGGCTGCTGCAGCACCATTTCCACCGGCGTCCCCACCTCGAGAAAGAAGTTGTGAGAACTGGCGAGCAGCACCAGCGAAGCCACAAGTCCGACGGCGCCGCCCACCGCAGCACCGATGACGGTGCTTTCACCCTTGTTGGGAGGAACGCTTAAGCTGGACGAAAGGCATTCCGGCGGAGGTCCAGTGCAGCCGGGCGGAAGCGAACTGGTGATGGTGCTGTTTTGCGAACTGGCGACGGAGTGGCCGATCAATGCGCCTAGACCGGCGCCGGCCGCCGGCATGGCAACGAAGCCGATTGTACGGCCCTGGCCCGGGTCTTTCCGAGCGTAACCCTCGTCGCTCTCCAGCGTCAGCGGTCCCGGGATCGGCGCAACGTAGCCGTCCGGGAAGGCGAGCGACATGGATTGCAGACGAAGTTCCGCGCGGCCTCTACTCTGCTTGAGCTTATCAACTCTAGCCTGCACAAATGTGCCCGGCGGAATCACCACCTGGTTGCCGGCGGTGACGGGAGAAGTGATCTGAGCGTAGATGTCATCTCCGCGACGCATCGACCTGGTCTGAATATCATGCGTGAGCACAAGGGTAATTCGGGTTCCGGGAGGAAGCGTTACTGTGGATTGGGGTGTGGCCTGGAGTTGCGTACTATTCTGCGAGTCGGTCGCGTGGAATGATTGTGGTTGAGGTCGATCTTGCGCCATGCAAGTGATGCCAAGAAACAGGACTGTGATTGCGGCGAGAGTTTTTCTAGAGTTTGTCCCGGCCAGAGTCAGAAAGGTCGAAACGGGGTAACGACTGGTGTGTACCATTGCTACCTCCTGTCGAATGCCCGCGACGCGGGGCCTTCGATTATGTGGACCTGGGGAGAGGAATTCTGCTTCCATCGGGTTAGACCTTCGCACTACCAGAAAGTATCGTTCCCGTGGGTAAAGGTTTGCAAAGAGTTGGTAGGAATTTGTAAAGGTGTGCGGGACGCGTCTTTGATGACATTCTTGTGGGCGCTGGCCCGTCGTAGAGACGGAGTTCGCTGCCGTTTGCAAAGGCATAGGTTCGAGGCGATCCCAACGGGGCCGTTGCAAGCAACGTCTTTACGAGACTTTTTCTGCCACCCAGCGCGAAATGGCGGTCACCAACTTGCGCGGGGCGAAGCGTGCCGATTGCGCCACCAGCCAGTTGTGGACTCCGGATATGGCCACCGTTCGTCCTTCCCTTAGGGCACGATAGCCGTCGCGCGCGACCTTCTCCGCCGACATCGCACCCACCTGCTTGAACAGGCGAGAGTTCTCCGTGCCGGCGCGTTGGGCAAAGCCGGTGTGCGTCGCGCCTGGACAGAAGCAAGTCACGGTGACGCCACAGTTGCGCAGTTCGTTGGCAATCGCCTCAGAGAAGGAAAGCACGTACGCCTTGGTGGCATAGTAGACGGCCATCAGCGGGCCTGGCTGGAACGCTGCAGTGGAGGCCACACTCATGATCCGGCCGGCGTGGCGCTGCACCATAGCGGGCAGAAAGAGCCGGGTGAGCAGCGTCAGGGCTGTGATGTTGAGTTGGATTTGGCCGAGGATTTCTTCCTCGGGCATCTGGGCAAATTCGCCGAAAGCCCCGAAGCCGGCGTTGTTGATGAGGATGTCGATGGCAACATTCTCCCGCTGGAGTTGGTCGTAAAGAAATTTCGGCGCTACTGGCAGCGCTAGATCAAGGACGACGGTCTTTACCGTGACACCGTGCACCTGTAGTTCGGTGGCGACCTGCGCGAGCTTGTCGGCGCTGCGCGCGACCAGCACCAGGTCGTGATGGTCGCGGGCGAAGAGTTTCGCCAATTCGTATCCGATGCCGCCGGAGGCGCCCGTGATGAGGACCGTGGACATGGTTGGGTTTCTCCCTGGGGTGTGGTAAGGGAACATCTTAACCGCTGAGTGCGCGAAGAAGGGCCGCTGAGTTCGCTGAGAAAACCGGGCGGGGCAGAGAAAAAGCGCGGGCGAGGGCGCCCGCGCCACATAGAATCCTGCGGGCGAGTGCCCGCGCCACACCCTAGGCGTGGACCAGTTCTACGCCGTAGATCGAATACCAACTGGTCGCGGCTTTCAGCTTTTCATTGACATTGTTGATGTTTTTCACGCCTTCGGTTTCGAGCCATTTGTGGAAGGCGCCTGCGCCTTGCTTGGCGTAGATGGGAATGCCGTCTTTCCACGTGGCGCGGCCGCAGAGGACGCCGTTGAACTTCACACCGGATTCTCCGGCAAGCTCCAGGGTCTCGGCGAATTCCGCGTTGCTGACGCCTGCCGACAGGTAGATGAACGGTTTAGTCGCGACGTTGGCGGCTTTGTGAAACAGGTCGATGGCTTCTTTCTTGCTGTAAGCCTTTTGGCCCCCGAATGACTTGGTGCCTTCCACGAACTTCATGTTGACCGGCACTTCCACCTTCAGTACGTCGACGCCGTAACGATCTTTACTGAATTCGCGCATGCTCTCGGTGACGATGTGCGGCTTCTTTTTCGCGTAGTCGAGACCCTTTTCGTCCGCGCCTTCCTGGTAGCCCACGAACTCGAGGAAGTAGGGGATATCGTTGGCGCGGCATTCATCGCCGATGCGCTCGACCCAGGCATGCTTCTTGTCGTTGACGTCCTTGGGATCGTCGGGCGTGTAATAGAGGAGAATCTTCACGCAGTCGGCGCCGGCTTCTTTCAGGCGGCGCGCCGACCAGTGGTCGAGCAGATCGCCAAGGCGACCGGGGCCGGTCTTGTCGTACCCGGTTTTTTCATAGGCCAGAAGCAGGCCGGCATTCTTGGCGCGGCGCTTGGAAGCGGGGAGTCCCCACTCCGGGTCGAGCAGGATGGCGGAAGCGTGCGGGGTGAGAACTTCGCTGACCAGGATTTTGAATTCTTCCATCATGGCGTCGGTGACCTCGCCGCCCTTTTCCTTGGCCAAAGATTTTTGTAGGGAGCCGCGCTGGTCCATGGCAGCGGCGGCGATGATGCCGCGTTCGTTCGAGACTTTCCTGAGACCGGCAAGTTTGCCCGGGGTGAGCTTCATGAGAATCCTCCTGAATACGAAGAAGATGAGTGCTGGAAGTACCGATCATTGTAAACCAATGGGGGACGGAAAGGCGGTGTTCTGAGGGCAAAGGCAAGCCGGGGAGTGCCGGTTCAGAACCTGAATCACGTGGCCCAGTTCTGGATTCTTAGCCCGGGCACGCGTCGAAATTCTTTTTCGTGATTCGTCACCAGCGTGAATCCGGAAGCCAGAGCGTGTGCCGCGATCCAGAGAGCGTTGTTGCCGATCATCTCGCCCTTTAGTTCCAGTTCGGCGCGAATGGCTCCGTAGGTTTCGGCAGCATTCTCCGGCAAGGCGAGCGCCGGCAGGAAGTGGACGAGTTCGCGGAGTCGCTCGAGTGCGTCCGCCTGTTGCGAGCTCTTGGTCGCGCCGTAGAGCAACTCACCATAGGTGATTACAGAAAGCGCGGCTTCTCCAGGCCGTAGCTTGTGGAAGCGGCGCAAGACTTCTTCGGGCCTGCGCTGGCGGATGTAGATGCAGATGTTGGTGTCCAGCAGATAGCGAGGTTCCATCAGAGTCCCTTGCGTTTCTGCGGACGATCATTGGTTCGGTCAGGGAGTTCAAGATCGTCGGGGAGCCCGGCAAGTAAATCGAACGCCCGCTCCATGATTCCGGTCTTCTCGCGCAAGACGATCTCGTCTCCCCGGCGAAAGATCTCCACTTCCTTGCTTTTCAACCGAAACTCTTTTGGCAATCGGACTGCCTGACTATTTCCCGAGCGAAATACGCGCGCCGTGCCCATGAGGCGAACCTTCCATGCGTATATACATCAAGTATATACTATGATGCGCCGCGATCGGAGTCCCCCGCGAATAATGGTATAGTGGTATGACCGCCCACTGATGCCAAGCGATTGATTATCGATAATGTTTTAATTCTGTGCGCAGCAGCATAAGAAGGAAACTGCAATCATGCCAATTGCGACGATTAATCCCGCCACGGGGGAAGTAGTCAAGACTTTCCAGCCACTTTCGGAAGCCGAAATCGAGAAGAAGCTGCAGCTTTCGGTGAACGCTTTCAAATCCGAGCGGAAGACGCCGTTTGCTACGCGCGCCAAGCGCATGCTCAAAACCGCGGAAATTCTGGAGCGCGACAAGGACAAGTTTGCACACCTGATGACGCTCGAGATGGGGAAGCCGTACAAGGCAGCCGTGGCCGAGGCGGTCAAGTGCACCACCGCCTGTCGCTACTATGCCGAGCACACGGAGCGCTTTCTAGCCGACGAAGTGGTCGAGACGGGGGCCAAGAAAAGCTTCATCCGCTATCTGCCAATCGGGCCGATTCTTGCGGTGATGCCATGGAACTTTCCGTTCTGGCAAGTGATTCGTTTTGCGGCGCCGGCGCTCATGGCGGGCAATGTCGGGCTGTTGAAGCATGCCTCGAATGTGCCGCAATGCGCGCTGGCCATCGAGGAAATGTTTTTGGAGGCAGGCTTCCCCGAAGGCGTCTTCCAAACGCTCCTGATTGGTTCGCAGCAGGTGGACGCGCTGCTGAGTGATCCGCGCGTGGTGGCGGCGACGCTGACCGGCAGCGAGCAGGCCGGCATCCAGGTGGGAGTTGGGGCGGCGAAGCGGATCAAGAAAGTCGTCCTCGAGTTGGGCGGAAGCGATCCTTTCATCGTGATGCCCAGCGCGGATTTGGACACGGCAGTGAAAACCGCGGTGGAGGCGCGAGTCCTCAACAACGGGCAGTCATGCATTGCAGCGAAGCGTTTCATCGTGGCTGATCCGATTGCGGCCGAGTTTGAGCGCAAGTTTGTGGCTCGCATGGAGAGCCTGCGCATTGGCGATCCCTTTGACGAAAACACTGAACTCGGCCCCTTGGCTACGGCCGATGCGGTCAAAACCCTCGATGCCGATGTGCAGAAAACCGTGAAGGCCGGAGCGAAGTTACTGACCGGTGGGCATCCGTTGAAGGGCAAGGGAAACTATTATGCGCCCACGGTCCTGACCAACATTCCAAAGGAGTCTCCGGCGTATGGCGAAGAATTCTTTGGGCCAGTAGCGTCCATCTTCCGGGTGAAGGATCAGGATGAGGCGATCCGCATTGCCAACGACGTGCGCTTTGGCCTGGGAGCCAGCGCCTGGACCAATGACGACAAGGAGCGCGAGCGCTTCATCAACGAACTGGAAGCTGGGATGGTGTTCATCAACAAGATGGTCGCTTCCGATCCGCGCATTCCTTTTGGTGGCGTGAAACAATCCGGCCACGGGCGGGAGCTGGGAGCCCTTGGCATTCGCGAGTTTGTAAACGCGAAAACGGTGTGGGTGGCTTAAGAGCAGAGGCCAGTGGTCAGTACATGAGTGCTAGTTGGTGCGATTCGTCTCGGCTTTTAAAGGCTCAGGGGCTATCGATGGCCGAGAGTCCGCGGCGCACGCCTATGGGGCTGCCGGGCTCACCCCGGGCGCATCGTCGGCCGGTTCTTCCGCTAGTAAATTCTTCCATGGGCATTCATCGGGTGCGATTCGGTGCACCGCCGCTTTTACCTTCTGGCCATTTCCGCTTTCGCGAACCCAGACGACGCGATATCGGGCTACCTGCAGGAAGCAATCGCCCCGGGTGTCGACGCCCCAAACCATGAGCAGAAGGTCTGCTTCTATGCGCGGTTCACGACGGCAGTCCTTGGTGTGTTTTTCCACGCTTATTTCCTCACCGTATCGTTGTAAGTGCGGGGTGTAAAGGAGGGGAGAGGCGCCGGGAGAACCAAAGTCGAGCAGTCTGTTTCGTTTTAGGACTGTCTCAAATCAGAACGGGACTTCGAGCCGCGACCGTTCTTGAACTCGATCAAGCGGAAATGGAGCGCAGAGTCTTGCTCGGGCGGAGAGCCGAGGCGGCGGTCCCTACACGAATCGGGGTTACTGTCGGAGCGTCAGCGCTTGCAGCACCGACTGCTGCTTGGCAATGAGAGATTGCACACCCTGGCGCGCGTAGGCAATCATCTTCGCCAGTTGGGTTTCGTCGAAGACATGATGTTCCGCGGTCGCCTGTACTTCCACGAGCTTGTGTCCCGCGGTCATGACGAAGTTCATGTCGACGTCGGCGCGCGAGTCCTCTTCGTAGCAGAGATCGAGCAGAATTTCGCCATCCACAATCCCTACGCTCACGGCGGCAACGAAATCTTTGAGCGGAACCGACGTCAGGGTGCCCGCGTCCACTAGTTTTTCCAGAGCTAGTCCGAGAGCCACGAACGCACCCGTGATCGAGGCCGTGCGCGTGCCGCCGTCGGCCTGGATGACGTCGCAGTCGATCCAGATGGTGCGTTCGCCCAGGCGCGTGAGATCGGTCACCGCCCGTAGAGATCGGCCGATCAGTCGCTGGATTTCATGGGTGCGTCCGCTCGGGCGGCCCTTGGACAGTTCGCGCGGTGTGCGGGTCAGGGTGGAGCGCGGAAGCATGCTGTATTCGCTGGAGATCCATCCCTTGCCCGTGTTGCGCATGAATTGCGGAACCGTCTCTTCAATCGAAGCGGTGCAGATGACGCGGGTATTCCCACCTTCGATCAGCACCGATCCCTCAGCAGTTGAGATGAAGTCCGGGGTTAGAACTATTGGGCGGAGCTGATCGGGCGCGCGTTTGTCAGAGCGGTAGAACATAGGTCGGATTGTAAATCACTGAGGAAAAAGAGAATGAAGATGTTGACAGAAGTTATATCTAAAGATATATTAATAGATAGATCTAGCGATATTTTGTCGCGATTTTAAAGAGTTTGATCATGTACGGAAGATGTGGGAGTTGGTGGCGCGGTGGAATGGGAGTTCCGTTCATGGGAGGCGGCTTTCCATGGGGACGAGGAGGCCGTTGGGGCCGCTTTTTTGGTCCGGGAGAAATCCGGCTGGCCCTGTTGTCGATGCTGCAAGATGCACCGAAGCACGGTTATGAGTTGATGAAAGAGTTGGAGACAAAATCGGGCGGCATCTACAAGGCGAGCGCGGGGGCAATCTATCCAGCGCTGCAGCAACTGGAGGATGAGGGCTTGGTGACTTCGGACGCAGCGGCCGGGAAACGCACCTATTCGCTGACTGATGCAGGCAAGGCAGAGTTGCAGCGCGAAGCTGAGTCGGTGAAGAAGATATGGCAGCGCGCCCAGCAGGCCGAAGATTGGGGGCCATGGATTGGTCCGGAGGGTGCAGAGGTCATGCGTCCCGCAGCCGAGTTGATGAAGACGGCGCTGCGCGCGGCAACTCGGGGTTCGCACGATGCGGCAAGAATTTCGAAAATCCGTGAGATTCTGGAGCGGACGAAGCGGGAGATTGAGGGGCTCGAGAAGTAGAGTTAGTCCCTTTGCGATAGAGCAGGCATTGCTGGCACGGCAGGGCGGGTGTGCAGGCGGAAGCCGCTCGCGCCAGCAGCATTTACCTCGCTCTCGAACCTCGCGGACTTGACATGGCCCGGGGGCTCTGCCAGCAAGAGAGTGGCCCCGGTTTTGGAAGCCGCAGCCATCTGGCGAAACGAACTCGCGAGCATCGGGGAATTCATCTCACCGCGAAGGCCAGGGTGAAGTCGACTGAAGCGGCTAAGTCGGCGATACTCATCGATTCAGGAGATGCTAAACGGGCGAGACGGTTGAGAAGGCCTGACTTGGCTGCGCGGCATTTCAACCGTTCAATCATCCTGGGTTGGATATCGACGGCGACGACCCTGCCCGACGGCCCGACCAATCGAAGCAGCTCCAGAGTGAAAAATCCCAATCCCGGACCGGGTTTGAGCGCGGTCACACCTGGGCGGACATAACCATCCAGAATCGTGGCGGGATTTTGCCACCAGTGCCGCAGCGGCGAGATCAAGAAGTATCCCAACCACCACGGACAGACGCGATGAGACACTCTGCATTCCTCCTAGGCGAGTTGCGAGCAGCCCCCTACGGAGTGGACTGCAGCTGCGCGGCGAGTTGATTCACCGAACTCACGTCGTAGAACGAAGAGAGATCGGCGTGCCCGGCGAGCGTATCGCGCTCTTTTCCGTCGACCAGAATCTTCACTTTCAGAATGTTGGGGGTGTTGGCCGAAATGGTATGGATCAGAGAAGTGATGGTCAGTTCCTCGATAAGAACCCCGGACCGATGAGTGTTGGCCAAGGCTGAGTTCAGGTCGATCACCGCGACACCGGGATCGACCAGAAATACGCTGCGCACATCTGCTCCGGGGCCCAGAGCGTGGGGCGAGGACTTATCGAGATAGAGGGAGAGCAGCGCGCGCAGAAGTTCTTCGGCACGCTGCTGCCGTCCGGACGGCAGGGGGATCTGGGCAGCCTCTGCGCGCAGGGTGCCGCTGTCATCGTGGGCGACGAACAACGTGACGCGCTCCGTGGGGCCGGCCATCGGCGGCGCAAGCGGGCGCGAATCGGTTGAGGCGACGGGCGCAGAGATCGCAACCGACCGCATGTGCCAGGCGTACACACTCAGGCCGAGCACCGCCAGCAGGAGCACGGCCATCGCGATCGCAAACTGGCGGGGAATCATCGGTGGCACCTCGCAGCTTGAGCAGGTTGCGCGACTGAATGGACGGCTTCGTTATCACGGCCGCAAGGGTTGTCGAGCTGCGCTCGAGCGGACAGCCGAGGGCAGCTGTCCCTACATCTTGTGAATCGGCCGTCCCCGCATTTTGAGTTCGCACATCCTGAGTTCCTGCATTGTGATGATACGGGCCTCATTGCGCGCTCCCGAGTTGATTGCGAGTAGCCGCAATCGCAGTCGCCACTGCGCTGGTGACGAGTTGCTGGTAGTCAGGCGCGGTGAGTTGAGCGGAATCGGATCCTTGAGGCGCGACTTCGACGGCGATGGCGGCACCGATGATGTTATTCAGAGGGCGCAGCGGCGCGGTCAAGGTGCGCACCGTAATCTGGCGTTTTTGCATCTCGGCGGCCACTGCGTTGGCGGCGCTCTGGCTGACCGGGAACGAAGCGTGTTGAGCCGTGGTCCAGGAGCGGAAGGATCCCCGGTCGTCGCTTCCGAAGGGCAGCAGCGCGGTGTAGACGCGCACCCCATGTCCACTGGAAGCCGCGTGCAGAGCGATGTAGATGGCAGCATGATCCGCGTTAGCGAAGACGGCGCGCTGGTCGACGGAGAGATTCGCGTCGGAGTCGCGCAGGACAAGAGTCGAGATGCCACGGCTCTCGAGTTCCTGGCGCAGGCTTCGCGCTAACGCGACCGTGACATCTTTCTCGAAGAGTGTGAGGCTTAGAGTTTCTCCGTGATCGTCCCCGCCGTGGCTGGCATCGACCACGGCAAAATACCGGCGCGGAACCGGAACCGGCGCAAGCGGCGCAATGGGGGCTACCGGCGTGGGTTGTTGTGCCGTGGGCGCCGGTGTTCCGGGCACGGGGGCTGGGGGAGTCTGCGCTGCTGCTGTGGCGGATGAGGCGGTGGGAGAAATCGTAACCGTGCGACCATCGCTGCTGAAGCTGGCGATTACGGGGATGGTGGCATTCACTGTGATCAAGGCCGCACCATTGCCCTCGGTGTAGTTGGCCGAGGAAATCGCCTTGTTGCCGAAGGTGAGCGTGGGTGAGGCGGGCGCAACGAGAGGTTCGCGGGAGAAAGTCATTCGCAGCGCCCCCGGTTCAGTGGATACGCTCGGGTTCACAGGGGCAGTAAAGTGGAAGACCAGCCGCGGAGGATTGTCGCCCGACAGGGAGGCGGTGAAGTGGGTTGCCACACTGCCGATGAAGAGGCGTCCGGATTCTTCGTGCAGAGTGGCTGGGCCGCCAAGGAAGCGCGGCAGCAGGGAAGCGAGGCAAGTGACGGGAACGAGTCCACGATTATTTTCTACCAAGAGTTTTCCGCCGAGATCGACGTCCCGCCCCTGAACTTTGCCTCGAGTCTTGCCCGCCTGGAATTCGGCTTCTACGTTGTTGTAGCGCAGGCGCCATCCCCGGCTGTCCAACTTGGCGCTTACCTTGCCCAACGGCTCCAGCACTTCAAGCAGGCCTACATAGTCCCGGCCTTCGCGCTGCACCACAGGGAGCGCGTAGTTAGCCGCAACGGAGTAAACGGAAAGATGCTTTCCGGGTGGGGCTCCCCTCAGGATGCTGGCGCAGAGCACCATGAGTGCGCATGCTGTGATGATCATTGCGCCCACAACCGGGGGGACGCCGGCGCTACCGGCGCGGCTAGTCCAGCGCATAGGCGGTCAACCCACTGAGCAGCTTGGGGTAAAAATCGGTGGACTTCTGCGGCATCACTTCGCCGGCAAGGGCTATGTCGCGTACTTGGGACACCGGACATGGATTCATTAGGAATGCAATATTGGCTGCGCCGCTGCGTACCTTATCCAGAGCTTCGGAAGCATCGCGCAGGTAAGAAAGATTTTGCTGGTTGCGAATCGATTCCTCGGAAAGCTTCAGCAGGCCTTCGAGCAGGACTTTGTGAAGTTGCACGACGTCGAGCGCCTGTTGCCGAGATGAGAGGCCGGCAAAGAATTGCGCGCTTGCGGACTTTGGGGAGTGCAACAAGAACGCGCGTTTGGCGGTGACAGCTAACAGAGCGGTTCCCGCGTGACCTCGCTCACGTAACAGCGCGGTGGCGCGGTCAGCGTGGATTGCAGGATCGATTTCTTCCACTTCAAAGAACCGGCTGCTCGATTTCTGAAACTCATCCGCGGAGAACGAATGCAGCGAATGCACCACCCGATGCGTGGGCAGCACCAGCAGTCCAGGGTCGTTCACGTTAACAAAGGTCATCGTGACAAATTCGAACGGGGCATCGGGATTTGAACCCGCGCCCGCTACGGTGCGACATTCGTTCCGAAAAGTGAGCGCAGTTTCGTAGCGGTGGTGGCCGTCGGCAATCACCAGTTTCTTGTCACGCATCTTTTCCTGCACCGACGCAAGGAGAAAAGGATCAGAAATCTGCCAGACCCGGTGCGCGACGGAGTATTCATCGGCGAGGTCGATCGTGGGGACAGTGTTTGGCTTGGGTCTGAGCAGGGAATCAATCTCTCCGGAGTCTTCATAAAGCAGAAAAAGTTGCTCGTAGTGCGCGCGGGTGGCTCGAAGCAAGTCGAGCCGGTCGGCCTTCGGCTCGGACAAAGTTTGCTCGTGTCGAAAGACGACCTTGGCGGAGTAATCTTCCACACGGCCTAGCGCAATGAATCCGCGCCGCTCCGAACTGGACCCCGACGGGGCAGTAAAGGTCTGGGAATAGCAGTAGATAGAGGGTTGGGCATCTGGCCGGAATATACCCTCAGCGCGCCACTTCCGGGCATAGGCGGCGGCCCGGGTATAGACATTGTTGCCGGCATCGTCCTCCGGTTCGCGGCGGCCGAGAATGATCCGCACCAGGTTGTAAGGGCTGGCAGCGTAGTACCGCTCCTGCATCGCAGGACTGATCTTGTCGTAAGGTTGGGTGACGACCTGCGCGGCGGAAACTTGCTGCAAATCGTAGCGGAGAGCGCGAAACGGATGGATGTCAGCCATGGGAAACTTTTGATTGTAACAAGATAGCGGCAGTTCCTGGGGAAGGCCTGACCAGAGTGCGACCGGCGAGGCCCGGCAACCCTTCGCTTATAAAAAACAACCAAACAGGCGCTCTGAAATTTATCTCCAAGATTTGACAAAAATGACAGTGGCAACGGGCGAAAGCTGTGCTAACATCCGCCCAACTGAGGTATTTATGGCCCGCCTGGATGATCGGCGCCACTCATCTTACCCGATGGCCCGAGTTCGAGGTGGCTGTCTGGTACTCCCCTGGGACCCGACTAAAACCCAACTGTGTAAAAATCCTTCCACCGCAAACTGGCTGCGGCTCTGGTTTTCCCTGACCGTGTTTGTACTGGTATGCCTCAGCGTTCCCGCAGTCGGGCAAACCGGCGTGAATGACGTGCACGTTTTGCCGCGCGAAGTGGATAAGCCACCCGAGGCTCCGAAGGCAGACCTCGTGTCCTCTACGACCGCGCTGAGTCCGAAGGTGCATGCGCTGAAAGTCGACGTGGATCTGGTGTTGGTCCCGGTGACGATTACCGATCCCATGAACCGGCTGGTGACTGGCCTGGACAAGGCCAATTTCCAGCTCTTCGAAGGCAATTCGTCGCAGGAGATCCGAACATTCTCCGCCGAGGACGCTCCGGTCTCGTTGGGCGTGATCTTCGATTCCAGCGGGAGCATGGCTAGCAAGATGGAGCGCGCGAAAGACGCAGTGGTGGAGTTCTTTAAGACGGCGAATCCGCAGGATGAATTTTTCATGATCACCTTCAACGATGAACCGGAGGCGGTCAGCGACTTCACCAATTCGGTGGACGAGATCCAGAACAAGTTGGTGTTCGCCGTGCCCCGGCATCGCACGGCGCTGCTCGACGCGATTTATATGGGCATCAGCAAAATGCGGCACGCCAAGTATGCCAAGAAGGCGCTGCTGATCATTTCCGACGGAGGCGATAATCACAGCCGCTACACCGAAGGCGAGATCAAATCATTGGTCAAGGAAGCCGATGTGATGATCTACGCCATCGGCATCTACGACCGGTATGCTTCCGCGATGGAGGAACGCCTGGGTCCGCAATTGTTGAGCGACATTACGGAACTGACTGGTGGACGGGCGTTTACCATTGACAACCCCAACGACTTAGGGGACGTGGCGACCAAGATCGGAGTGGAGTTACGTAATCAATATGTTCTGGGATACCGGCCGAACAAAGTCGTGCGCGACGGCAAATGGCGTAAGATAAAAGTGAAACTGCTGCCACCGAAAGGATTGCCGCCTCTACGGGTGTATGCCAGGACTGGATATTACGCGCCTGCGGAGTAAGGCCGCGAGGGTTCTTCTCTTCACGTTGCTGATTTCGGCCGGGTCTAGTAGTGCTGGCCTGGGCGCAGTCGCCGGCGCCACAGAGCGACGCCAAACCGGCCACTCCGCCCGCTTCTATCCCACCCTCCGCCCCTCCGTCATCTGTTACCCCCGCGCCTGCGGCTCCGCAGACCGCGCCCGACAAGAAAGACGATCAGAATAAGAGTCTCAGTGACCAGGGAGTCTTCGTCTTCCGCAAAGACGTGGACGAAGTCATGCTGCATGCGTCGGTGGTCGACGACAAGCAACATATCGTCACCACACTCGATCGCAATGCCTTCACCGTGTTTGAAGACGGGAAACCGCAGAGCATCATCTCGTTCCATCACGAAGACATTCCTGTGTCGATCGGCATCATCATCGACAACTCGGGATCGATGCGGGAGAAGCGGAACAAGGTGAATCAGGCTGCGCTCAATCTGGTGCGATCGAGCAATCCCAAGGACGAAGTCTTTGTCGTGAACTTCAACGACGAATATTATCTCGACCAGGATTTCACCAACAATCTCCTGAGACTGAAGGAAGCGCTGGAAAAAATTGACGCTCGCGGAGGCACCGCACTCTACGATGCTCTCGTAGCTTCGGCAGAGCATTTGAAGCGGTACGCGCGCCTGGAGAAAAAGGTGTTGTTCGTGGTCACTGACGGCGAGGACAACGCCAGCAACGAAACCTTAGAGCAGGCTGTGAAGCAGTTGCAGGAAGAGAATGGCCCATCGGTATATGCCATTGGGATCTTGGGAGATGAGGAACATCCTAAGCGCGCTAAGCGTGCGCTGGAGATCATTGCGCAACGCACCGGCGGGATCGCATTCTTTCCCAGGACACTGGATGAGGTGGACGAAATCAGCCGGACTGTCGCGCACGACATCCGGAATCAGTACACCATTGGCTACAAGCCGACAAATCCCAAAGGAACCGGGGGCTTCCGGCAAATTCGCGTCGACGCCAAGGCCAAGGGACACGGCAAGTTGACGGTGCGTACCAAGAGCGGCTACTACGCGGGCACGCAGCCGGCGGCTGGCGGGAGCCGGTGAAATCAAGGCGGTGCAATAGTCGCCCCACCCGCAAGCAACGCCTCTACGAGCTAGTGCGCCAGCAGTTGCGCCGCTGATTCGATCAGAGACGATTCGTCCTCCAACGCTTTCGCCACTCGCACAATTTCCTGCTCGGCCTCGGCGTATCTCTTCTGTTCAATGCCTTCTCGGACGCTGGGAACGGTCTTCACTTCATAGCCGCTGTAAATGCCGGGAGCATAGAGCATGTGCTTGTACCAGGGACGCCGCGGAAGTCCGTCGTCATTGGTGAGCTTTCGCTCGCTCTCGATCAGACGCTGGTTTAAGGCACGCAGCGACTCCGCGCTCAGATCCGCCTGCTTGTGTGCTAACGCCTGGCGGTAATGCTCGGCGCTGCGCGCCAGAACTTCCGCCGCGTTCTGTAGGGGCGCGAAATTCAGGTGCGGAGGAACTTCCTCATGAGGCGGCGCCACCGTGGGACGCCTGGGGTCGAGGGTAGCCTTAAAGACGCCCTCGTCCAACTCCTGATTCCGCTCGCGAATTTCTTCCTGCTTGTCCGTCAGCAATTTGTCCAGATCCTTGGTGTACTTCTGAACTGTGTCCGCAAAATCCACGAAATCAAAGGGCAAGATTTCGGCGTCAGCCAGCCGCATCACCGAGGTTCCGACGGTCTGTGACAGAGCCCGGCCATACACGAAATCGAAGTCGGAAAAATGTGTGTACCAGTAAAAATCGTCGTAAATCGAGTGATAGATGCCCTGTTCGTCTTCGCCTCCGTAACCCAGATTGAGAGAAGCGATCCCGATGTGATCGAGAAATGCAGTGAAGTCAGTGCCCGAGCCCAGGGCTCCAATGCGCAAGTCGGTCCGTTGCCGCAGCTCTTTTCGATCGTCGGCGGATTTCGCTTGTGCGAGATTCGACAATTGCAGCCGCTGCCAAACCGTGAGTTTGGTTTCAGGGTCTTCGATATCGCGCGCGACTCCGTTGATTAGCTGTTCGAGACTGTGCGAGCCTTCCACGTTGAGCAGCCCGCGGTCATTGCCATCTGTATTGATGTAGACGGCGGCGTGTTGCCGCAACTCATCGGCATGCGCTTCGACCCATTCCGTCGAACCGAGCAACATCGGCTCTTCGCCGTCCCATGCGCAATAGATGATGGTCCGCCGCGGTTTCCAGCCTTGCTTGAGCAACAATCCCAGCGCGCGCGCTTCTTCGAGCAGCGGAGCCTGGCCCGAGACGGGATCCTCGGCACCGTTCACCCAGGCGTCGTGATGATTGCCGCGGATAATCCACTCGTCAGGCGCAACGCTGCCCGGAATTTTCGCGATGACGTCGTTCACAGGCTTCGTGTCCCAGTTGAATTGAACTTTCAAGTGGACCTTCGCCGGACCCGGCCCCACGTGGTACGGGATCGGCAAATTCCCGCGCCACTCGTCCGGAGCCATGGGCCCTGTGAGCGCCGTCAGTAGCGGCTGAGCGTCCCCGTAGGAAATCGGCAGCACCGGAATCTTGGTGAGGCTCTTCGCTTCTTTGAGCGCCAGCCGTTTCGCACCGGGCGTAGCGCCGATGCCGGGAGTGAGTGGATCGCCCGGGCTGGCCGAGGCAAAGTCCATGACGCTGCCGCGCTGTACCCCGTCGGGATTGCGCATCGGCCCCTGCGGGAACACATTGTCGCGCGTGTAACCGTCGTCGTGAGGTTCCGAGTAGATCAGGCAGCCGACAGCTCCGTGTTCAGCGGCAACCTTCGGTTTCACTCCGCGCCACGAGTGGTAGTACTTCGCGATCACGATCGCACCCTTCACCGAGATGCCGAGCCGGTCGAGTCTCTCGTAGTCCTCCGGCAATCCGTAGTTCACGAATACCAGGGGCGCGGTCACGTCGCCGTCGATCGAGTACGCGTTATAGGTAGGAAGTTGCTCCGACTTCTGATTCGAGGTGGGATCGACCGCCAGCGCGGGCTCCTCGAGCTTCGCGGTGAATTTAGTGGGCTCGACCATTTGCAGCACACGGACTTTCGGCGTAGGAAACAGCACGTCAAAGGTTTCGAGGTGAGCATCCAGTCCCCATTCCCTGAAGCGCGCCAGAATCCATTCAGCATTGTCTTTGTCGTAGGGCGAGCCGACATGATGAGGGCGGGCGCTAAGCCGACGCATGTATTCGCGCAAATTTGACGGGTCGGGGATCGCGCGAAACTTGGTCTCCCAGTCGCGCTCGGTCTGGCTGGAGCGGGGCGAGTAACCGACTAGAGCAGTCTCGTCCGCGCCCAAGGCGAGGGATGGAACAATCAGGTTAAAAATCAGCAGCACTGCGGCGAAGCGTCGCATGCGATTCCTTTCTGGTCTTGGTGGGTGGTAATTATATCCGGAAGGCGGATTGAGTCACTTGGTGAGAGGGACGGGTTGCGATGAACTGCGCAATCGCTGCCAGAATCTTATTTTGGAATGAACGGGATGCTTACTTCTAACATTGACCGTGAAGGGCCGGGGGAATAGACCCATTGTTTCACCGCCTTGATCGCGGGTTCTGCAAGAATAGGGTTCCCACCCAGAAGTTGCACGCCTTCTACAGTTCCTTTCGCGGAAATCGTAACCATTCAGCGCACGGTTCCACCAATCTGAAGCCGCTGCAAAGTCTCTGCGTACTGGCTCCACGCGTGTGACGTGTTGTCGTTCGATGCCGGCTCCAGCTTGCGAGATAGAGAGAACCTTTACTCCGTTAGTGGGGAAGTCGATGCTCACTTATCCAACGGTGCCTTTGGTTCTGGAAACATAGTTGATGATCTCAGCATCGGAGTCCAGAAACTTCGGCATGGCGCCCGTGCCAGTGAAGACCAGGGTGCGGTAGTAGGTGCGCAAGTCGTCGTCCCTCTTGCCCACATATTGCCGGAGAAAGGCTTCGTCCGCGGCGCCGCCTTTGGCGAGCACGGGTTCAACGTGGGAGCCGTCATCGAGCGATCGCCGGTCTTCCAGAAAGACACTTCTGAGTTCGGCCGGGGTAATCGAGTCGGCTCGTACGCTGGGGTTGGCAACGATCTTGACGTCGCCGGCGAACGCGCGCTGTTGAGCATAGGACAGCAGAGCGGCAACTGCGAGGAGTGCAGCTGAAGACTTCATCGGGTTCCATAGCACCGTCATGGTTTCAGAAATTCCAGCCTGTCCGGAAGACCAGTGCGTTAGTGGTCGGCCTGAAGCCGCCCGGGTTGTCTCCAGGATAGAACCCGTCCTGATAGGGGCCATCGCCGTAGCCATCCATGAAGTGGCCTTCCACCCTAAACGTTCCAGAATCGATCTAGATCGATTCTGGCGGAAATCACTTTGTCGTAGATATGGTTCTGGGGAAGAGTGGTGTCGATGCGCGGCGGGAACGCTTTGTCGAGGATCCCTCCGTAGCGGGTTCTCATGGTGTAATGGGAGTAGTACGAACCTAACTCCAGGCGCTTGCTCAGCCGGTACGATCCGGAGACGTACCAACTTTGCACCTCGATCTGGGCATTGCTGGTGTCGTTAAAGTCGATCGTGTCAATATAGGTGCGGCGATACTCGGAAGCCAGGTTCAGAGGACCTCGGCTGTACTTGCCGTAAAACTGGTTCAGCCAGTAGTGCCGAGTGGGTTCCCAGTGGGGAATGCTGCCAGCCGAGGGCTTCCAAAAAGGGACGAACCTCCCCCCCGCCCTCATCCTGCTGGTTCATCCGCGAACCGCCGACAAGCAAGCCAGGGAGCGGGGTTTGCCAGCGCAGATCGCCGCCGTATTGTGGGCCTCCATTACTCGTCAGATTGATTGGAGCGAGGGTCTTGCGCAACGCGTAGGGATAGCCGCCATAGTAACTGTCCCACCGCCAGCCTCCATAGGCCGTGTAGGACAGAGTCCCGCGACGGTGTCCCAGCGGTATGTTCCCGTAGAGGTCACCTCCCTCGTGCGCAACGTTGGCATCGCGCATGTCAAGGGCATAGACACTCTGGGGGAAGCAGGGCGAAGGTATTCTAAAATTCGTAATCCTGGGTGTGGTTGTAGAGGCCAATGGCTGTTTTAACCTTGCCGCCGCGAATGCCGAACCAAGGCTTGATGCGGTAGTCGGCAAATGCCCAGTCCAAGGAGGGATGCCAATCTCCCAAGTTGCCCAGATTGCGGTCGTAGAACTGTGCGCCGATACGCAGCCGATCAGTGAGCCCCATCGAAACATTAGCTCCGAAGTCCGTGAATGCTGCGCTGCCCTGGCTGGAATGCATGGTCAGCCAGTTGTTCTGATCGGTGTAGTCGAATCCCTGTGAGGCGAACCCGTGTATCTGGACCGTGCGGTCAAAGACCTTGAATTCCTCGGCGTGCAGGACAATCGGACCTGCGCAGGAGAAAATAAAAGCCAGCTTAATAATTCGTCGGCGCATGAGAACTCTTGAGGATGGTCTAGTCAGAGGATCGGAAGAATCGGAAAAAGACTTGAATGGGGAATCGTTGAAAACAGGGCCCGGCGATGACCTCTGTACCGCGGAATAGCTGCACGGAGGGCCGTACCGTGTTGCATTGACGATTCCGGACCGTCCCCGTTAGCCTGTAAGGTGACTTCCAAGACCTCAGAAATGTCTCACATGCGCGTCGCCGACGATATTACCCAACTGGTCGGTGAAACTCCCATGTTGCAGTTGAAGCGGATGGTTCCGGCCGGGGCGGCGGACGTCTTCGCCAAGCTGGAATACTTGAATCCGGGAGGCAGCGTAAAAGATCGGGCGGCCGTGGGGATCATCCGGCGCGCGGAGCAGGAAGGGACACTGGCGCCCGGCGGCACGATTGTCGAGGCGACGGCGGGAAACACGGGCATCGGCCTGGCGCTGATCGGCGTGAATCGCGGCTACACGGTTCGGCTGTTCGTGCCCGAGAATTTCTCTCAGGAAAAAGTCATCATCATGCGGGCCCTCGGCGCCGAGGTGGTACGCACTCCCGATGCCGAAGGAATGCAGGGTGCGATCCGCCAGGCCAAGGAACTGGTCGCCAGCGATCCCACCGCATTCATGGCCGGACAGTTCGAGAATCTCGCTAATCCCGACTATCACTACGAGACCACGGCTCATGAAATCTTCGAACAGATGGACGGAAAAATAGATGCCGTCGTGCTCGGTTGCGGCACCTGCGGAACGTTCTCGGGAGTCGCGCGCTACCTGAAAGAGAAGTCATCCACTGTGCTGGCGATTGCGGTCGAAACGCAAGGTTCGACCCTGGGTGGCGGCCAGCCCGGCCCGCACAAGGTGGAAGGTATCGGTACCAGTTTCATGCCGAAAACCTTTGACCCCTCGGTGTGCGATGAAGTGATGATGGTGATGGACGACGACGCATTCGGCACAGTGAAGACGCTGGCGGCTAAGGAAGGGGTGCTGGCGGGATCGAGCGGCGGGGCCGTGGTGTTCGCGTCGCTGAAAGTTGCCGAAAAGCTGGGCCCGGGCAAGCGCGTGGTGACCATCATTCCAGATTCGGCCGAGCGGTATTTGTCCAAGAAAATTTTCGAAGGCGGCCTCTAGGCCCTGATCTCGCAGACTTACACCCATGAAAAAAGATAAAGAACCAGGTTTTGCGACGCGCGCCATTCACTGTGGACAGGAGCCGGATCCTTTGACCGGCGCTGTCACGGTCCCCATCTATCCCACTTCGACCTACGTTCAACAAGGCATCGGCGAGCACAAAGGATATGAATATTCCCGCGTCTCGAATCCTACGCGTACGCGGCTGGAAGAGAATCTCCGTGCGCTCGAGGGCGGTGTGGCGGCCCGCGTGTTCGCCAGTGGTATGGCCGCCATTAATGCAATCGTCAGCATGCTCGAATCCGGCGATCATGTAGTGTGCGGCAACGATTTGTATGGGGGAACGCCGCGTCTGTTCAACCAGGTTATGGCCGGATTTGGGCTGGAGTTTTCTTACGTCGACACTTCCGATGCGCGCAACGTGGAGCATGCCATCCGCAAAAACACGCGCATGGTCTACGTCGAGACTCCGACGAATCCACTGATGCGATTGAGCGACGTTGCGGCCATCAGCCAGATCTGCCGCGACAAGAAAGTTGCGCTGGTAGTGGACAACACGTTTATGTCTCCGTATTTCCAGCAGCCGCTGGCGTTGGGCGCGGATATGGTTGTGCATTCCACTACGAAGTTCCTGAACGGCCACAGCGACGGCTTGGGTGGAGTCGTGATTTGTGCCAGACAAGAGAACGCCGACCAGTTAGCGTTTCTGCAGAAGGCGGCCGGAGCGATTCTCTCCCCGTTCGAATGCTGGCTCGTTCTGCGTGGAGTAAAGACGCTGGCGGCGCGCATGGAGATTCACGACCGGAGCGGCCGCATCGTTGCCGATTTTCTGTCCAAGCACAAAAAAGTAAAGGCAGTGTTCTATCCCGGTTTGCCCGATCATCCGCAGCATTCCTTGGCCCGGCGGCAGATGAGCGGCTTCGGCTCGATGATCACGTTTGAGACTGGTTCCATCAAGAACGCGAATAAGATGCTCAAGAAAGTCCGCGTGTGCTCGTTGGGCGAATCGCTGGGCGGGGTCGAAACGCTCATCTCGCATCCTGCGACCATGACTCACGCCGCGTTGGGCGCGAAAGGCCGCAAAGCCATCGGCATCACCGACGGCTTAGTGCGGATTTCCGTGGGGATCGAAGATGTGGACGACATCCTCGACGATCTGGACGGGGCGCTGAACGCGATCTGAAGAACTTCTCTGCCACGGATTTCACCGATGAATGCGGATAAGCCCAAGCGATGACATCCGGGAAACATCCATCCTCCTCGCGCGAGTGGAATTCCTCTGCCTATCACCGTCTTTCAGGGCCGCAGGTAAGCTGGGGCAAGAAAGTGCTGTCGCGGCTGCGCTTGCGCGGGAATGAGGTTGTGCTCGACGCAGGCTGCGGAACCGGCCGGCTGACCGTAGAATTGCTAGACGCTTTGCCCGGCGGTCGCGTAGTTGGCGCGGATCTGTCGCAGAACATGCTGGGCTCGGCGCGCGAGCACCTGGTGCCGCGGTTTGGAACGCGCGTGAGCCTGGTGGCATGCGATCTTCTATATCTTCCGTTTGAGCGCATCTTTGACGGCATCGTGAGCACGGCGGCATTTCATTGGGTGCTCGACCATGATCGGTTGTTCGCAAGCCTGCGCCAGGCGCTGGTTCCAGGTGGATGGCTGGAAGCGCAGTGCGGCGGCGGACCAAACCTGGCCACTCTACGTACCCGCGTGAACGCGCTGGCCGCAACTGCGAGGTTTGCAGCGTTCTTTGCTGGCTTCCACGAGCCTTGGCTTTTTCAATCCGCGGAGGAAGCCGCGGAGGGCCTACGGCGGGCCGGTTTTACCGAAGTCGAGACCTCCATTGAAGCGGCGCCAACGAGGCTCGCTGAGGCAGGGCAGTACAGCGAATTCGTGCGCAACATCATCCTGCGGCGTCATCTCGAAAACATTTCTTCCGAAGAACTCCGCGCAGAGTTTATGGCAGAACTTACTGAGCGGGCGGCCGGCGATGACCCGCCGTTTTCCTTGGACTACTGGCGGCTGAATCTGCGCGGGAGAGCTTTAGGAAAGGCTTGAACCACAGAGGTCACTGAGGTTCACGGGGGAACGCTGTGAACTTTCTCTCTCTACTGGGCGGGGTCGTTTTTCACCAGCGAATAGGCGAGCCACTGCAGATACTCTGAACTTCCATCTTCGATTCTGATGGCGACGCACTCGGGAAGTTCGTAGGAGTGCAATTCGCGAATGGCGTCGCGGACCTCGGGAAAACGTTCCGCACTGGTCTTAATGAGCAGCAAATATTCCTGGCTGGATTCCACTTTTTCTTTCCAGCGGTAGATCGATTCAATCCGCGGGACGATGTTGACGCAGGCGGCGAGTTGCTGCTCGACCAGATGGAGTGCGATCTTGCGGGCCTCGTCTTCGGATCCGGCGGTGGAGAGGACGATTCGTTTGTCAGTCATATAAAATCAGCCTCGGCCCTCCGCCGTCGGAATGCGCCCACGAGGGTCGCGGTAGTTATTCTCGGCAGCGAGGGTTCTTTCATGCTAACGCAAATCAAGTTCGGGACATCGGGCTGGCGCGCGGTGATGGCCGAGGAGTTCACGTTCGTCAACGTGCGGCGCGCGGTGGGCGGAATCGCCCGCTACGTGGTTTCGCAGAAGCCGCAGGGAGCGCGTGTGATCGTGGGACGCGATCCGCGCTTTCTGGGGGAGACGTTCTGCGCGATGGCCGCGGAAATCCTGGTGGCGCACGGGATCGCGCCGCTGGTAGTCGTCGAGCCTGCTCCCACTCCGGCTTTTGCTCATGCCGTCATTCACAACAAAGCGGATGGGGTCATCAATTTCACTGCCTCGCACAATCCGCCCGAATACAACGGGATCAAGTTTTCGACTCCCGACGGTTGTCCTGCCTTGCCCGAGGTCACGAAAGAGATTGAGGCGGAAATAGTCGCGGGAGGTGGAACTCCCTCCGCTAATAGTCGCACTGCAGCTCCGGCGGCAAACCAAGCCCTCGATCCCAAGCCCGCCTACCTGAAACGTCTGGGTGAAATCATCGATCTGGATGTGATTCGCAAGGCAAATCTGCGCGTTGTCTTCGATCCCATGTGGGGCGCGGCCCGTGGATACTCCGACGAAGTGCTGCGCAGCGCCGGCTTGCAGGTCGCCACAGTGCATGACTATCGCGACGTCCTGTTCGGCGGACATGCTCCCGAACCCGACGATCATCTGCTCGAAGATCTGCGAAAACGGATGCGCGAGACGGGAGCGCAGATTGGCATCGCGACCGACGGCGACGCCGATCGCTTCGGCATTGTGGACTCCGATGGAACCTTCCTGCAGCCCAATTACGTGATCGCTCTGCTCTTTGATTACCTCGTCGAGAGCCGCGGCTGGAAAAACGGCGTGGCCAAATCCGTCGCCACGACCAACCTGATCAACGCGCTGGCGGAATCGCACGGCGTCGAACTGCACGAGACTCCCGTAGGATTCAAGTATATCGGCGAACTGATCATGCAGGACAAAATCGCGATTGGCGGCGAAGAGAGCGCAGGCCTGTCAATCCGGCATCATGTGCCGGAGAAGGATGGCGTCCTGGCCGGCTTGCTCTGCTGTGAAGCGGTGGCGCGAAGAGGGAAGTCTTTAGGCGAGCAATTGAAGGCTGTGTGTAACCAAGTTGGTTCCTACTACCCGCAACGCGAGAACTTCCGCTTGACGCCCGAGGTCAAAGCGAAGTTCACTGAGAAGTTGCGCTCCGATCCGCGCGAGTTTTGCGGACATCCGGTCAGCCAGGTGGTTCGCACCGACGGACTGAAGTTGTTGTTCAGCGATGGCTCCTGGGTCTGCTACCGGCTATCGGGAACGGAACCCGTGGTACGCGTTTACGCGGAAGCGCGCAGCGAGAAGGGCCTGGAGAAGTTGAGCACGGCCGCGAAGCACTGGATTTTCGAGTGAAGGTGTTCTAGGAATCTCTTATCGTGAAGCCCTTGTCCCGAATGGCGAGATTTCCGCGTCCGGAGGACGGTCTGCGCGCCATTGTTGAGCGCGCGCCGCAGGCGGAAGCGCTTGCCGCTTCGTGGATTGAGCGGGTTCGGCCGCTGGCGATCCGCGTCTACGTGCTGCGGCGCCGCATCGCGACCGTCACCGTGACCGTGCTGGCCGCATCGCTATTCGTCCATGTTATGTTCGGCGCGAATGGAATGGTGGTCTATAAGCAGAAACGCGCCGAATACGAGGGCTTGCGCAAAAAGATTGTCCAGGTGCAGCAGGAGAACGACCGCTATACTCAGCAGATTCAGGGCCTGAAGAGCGATCAGAAGTCCATCGAAAAAGAGGCGCGCGAGCAGTTGGGCTATGCCAAGCCCGGGGAGTATGTGTATGTTCCTCCGGTTGCGGCGAAAACTGCCCCTGCCATAACTCACTCCGCGAAAAAATAGCCTGGCTGTTTTTCCTGCGGTGCAACTTCTGATTATGCCATTGGCAGGTGAGCTGACAATCCCTTTGTTCTCCTGTGGTATATTTCCGTTGCCTCATTTCAGAATCGAGCGGGGACTGGCTGCCCGGAAGGGTCGGCGCAATCTTCGACACACGGTACGTTAGTGCGGCGTGGGGCCGCAATCTGAATTCCAAAAGGAGAGAAACCGGCCATGAGAAAACTGTTCGTGCTATGTCTTGCATTGTGTTTTGTGTTCGCTCTCACAGCTATGGCATTTGACGATATGGGAAAGAGCGCCACGGTCAAAGGCTGGGTCGCCGATGACAAGTGCGGGGCTAAGGGCGCCAATGCCGGAGCCGAGGCATGCACCAAAAAGTGCCTGGCTGCGGGCGCAAAGATGGTGATTGTCACCGACAAAGATCAGACGATCCTGATGGTCGACAATCCAGACGCACTCAAGGGGCATGAAGGGCACCACATCGCCGCGACCGGCTCTGTGAAGGGCGATTCGATCCACGTAGAAAGCGCGAAGATGCTCTGATCTGTCCGAGATTGAAGCAGCTTGAGGGCGGCGAAGAGCCGCCCTTTTTTCGGTGTGCCGAGCATGTTCGACCGCTTGCACCCCAGATTCCCCTTATCCCGATTGGAGACGTAACTTGCTACGTCTCTGCGGGCATTCCGGACGATGGTGAGGGAGTCGGTGCAAGCAACATCTGAGCGAAAACGCGGGCGGGGCCGCCCGCGCCACACAGCACCCACTCCACATAGTCTAAATTAGCGGACTACGCCTTCCAGCGGCGAGCTTGCCGTGGCATAGAGTTTCCGCGGCATTCGGCCCGAAAGATACGCCTGTCGTCCTGCCAGCACCGCATGATGCATGGCTTCAGCCATTAGCACGGGATCCTGCGCATTGGCAATGCCGGTGTTCATCAGCACCGCGTCTGCGCCGAGTTCCATGGCGATTGCCGCGTCCGAAGCCGTGCCTACTCCCGCATCGACAATCAATGGCACGCCCGTGATCATTTCGCGCAGAATGCGAATGTGGGCCTGGTTCTGAATTCCCATGCCGCTGCCAATGGGCGCACCTAAGGGCATGATCGTCGCGGCTCCCGCATCAATCAGACGCTTCGCAAAAACAATGTCGTCCGACGTGTAGGGGAGCACGGTGAATCCTTCTTTCACCAGCACCCGGGTGGCTTCCAGTGTTGCTTGCACGTCGGGATACAGCGTCGCCTGATCGCCTATCACTTCAAGCTTGACCCAGTCGGAAAGACCGACTTCGCGGCCCAGGCGTGCTGCGCGAATGGCCTCGTCGGCGGTGTAGCATCCCGCCGTGTTGGGCAGAAGAAAATATTTCTTGGCATCGATGTAGTCGAGCAGCGATTCCTTGCTGCGATCCAGATTCACGCGGCGCACCGCGACCGTGACCATTTCAGCGCCGCTGGCTTCGAGCGCGCGCGCGGTTTCCTGGAAGGATTTGTATTTTCCTGTACCGACGATCAGGCGGGAGCGGAAGGAGCGTCCGGCAATAATCAATGAGTCTGACATGGAACTATTGTAAATAAAAGCATTGGCTGTGAGCGGAATTAGGGCTTCATTTTGCCGGCTGGCGCAGCCACTTCTTTATTTGCCTCTTTCCACTCGATATCATCGATTACATGCTTAGTGATAACGATGGCGATGGGACAGGCGAATGCCACTCCTATGCCCAAAATCTCCGCCAGCAAGCGATCCACTTTCCCGAATTCGTGAATTGCCCGTCCGCCAAAGAAGAACGAAAGCCCCGCGATCACAGCTAGGAACGAGGATAGACCTCGCAGGAAGTATTTCATGCCCGTTCTGATCTGCGACTTTGGCATCTCGATAAGAAGAGATTAGAAGAGCCGGATTCTTACACGGCAGCTGAAGCTTCCGCCTGCTCGTACAGTTCAGCAATCTGTTTTTTGTAGCGCTCTTCGATTACTTTGCGACGCAGCTTCATCGTTGGCGTCAGTGCGCCGTTGTCGGCTGTGAATTCGTCGGCCACCAGCAGCACCCGCTTCAACTTCTCAAAGCGCGCCAGATTTCCGTTGGTGGCCTCGACGATTCCTTCGTAGAGCGCTTGCACCTTAGGATGAGCGATCAGTTCCGCCCGCGAACTGAACGAAATGTCGTTCTCCTTCGCCCAGTTCTCCAGCGGCACAAAGTTGGGAGACAAAAGCACCGCGGGGAATTTGCGCCGGTCGCCGAGGATGGCAGCGGTTCCTATCAGGGGATTGAGCTTGAGCGAATTCTCGATCGGCTGCGGCGCGATAAATTTCCCGCCCGATGTCTTGATCAGATCTTTTTTGCGATCGGTAACGGAAAGGAATCCATCCGCATCGATGTTGCCAATGTCGCCGGTCTTGAACCAGCCATCGGACAGCGCCGCCTTGGTCTCTTCCGGCCGGTTCCAATAGCCCTTGAACACAGAAGGTCCGCGCACAAGGATTTCGCCGTCCTCCGCGATGCGAACCTCCAGGTTCGGGAGAATCTTGCCGACTGTTCCTATGCGGTGATTGACGGGCGTATTCACGGCGATGACCGGCGAAGTTTCCGTGAGACCGTAGCCCTCGTGGATGCGTATGCCTACCGTCGCGTACCACTCGGCGAGTTCGCGTCCCAGCGGCGCGCCGCCGGAGATGAAAGTCTCGACCCGCCCGCCCATGCCTTGCCGAATTTTCGAGAACACGAGCTTGTTCGCCAGCTTCCAAATACGCGATGTGGGAGTCTTTCCCGCAAGAATATCAGGCTTATGTTGTTGCCCGACCGCGAGAGCCCAATCGAAAATCGCCCGCTTGGGCTGCCCTTTGGCTTTCTGTTCCGCCTGCGCATAGATTTTCTCGTAAACTCTCGGCACCGCAACAAAAAGGGATGGTTGCACCTCCAGCAGGCTCGCGGGCAGGCGATCTAAGAAGGGACAGTAGGCGAGCGTCACGCCGTGGTAGAGCATGGCAAAGTCCACGTGACGCGCCGTGATGTGGCAGAGCGGCAGAAACGAAATGCTGATCAGACCGGGGCGCATCTCAAATCCAGCGAGCGAGCACTGGATGTTGGACGCAATGTTGCCATGCGTGAGCATCGCCCCTTTGGAAGTGCCGGTCGTTCCGGACGTGTAGACGATCGTTGCCAGGTCGTCTGGGCCAATTGAGCGGGCCCGCGCTTCGATCTCGGCGCCCAGGCTCTCGGGGCCCGACAACGTAATTTGGTTCATGGTGACGCATTTGCCCGCGAACGGAGCGAGGTCCCCGTTGAACTCCAGTGAATCCATGACCACGATT
Source organism: uncultured Acidobacteriaceae bacterium (assembly GCA_963774565.1). Classification (GTDB taxonomy): domain Bacteria; phylum Acidobacteriota; class Terriglobia; order Terriglobales; family Acidobacteriaceae; genus Sulfotelmatobacter. The sequence goes on from CAVZFP010000022.1 coordinate 86,917, forward strand.
TTGTCGATCTGCGTCTGAGAGAGGATCGAAAGGATCTTGTGCAGTTGCAGGTCGGACGATAGGAAGATGGTTCGGCAGCCCGAATCGTTCAGGACGAATGCGGTCTGCTCCGCCGTCAGCGTCGTGTAGAGCGGAACCGTAACCGCCCCCAGCAACAAGCTGGCGATATCGGCGATGGGCCATTCAGGCCGGTTTTCGCTGAGAATGGCGATGCGATCTCCCGGCCGAACGCCCCAGGCATGCAGCGCGTGCGCGGTCCTGGCGACACTTCGGCCAAATTCGCGCGACGTGACCGGCAGCCACTTTCCGGCCTCGCGGTACAGCATCATGCGATCCAGATTGCGTTCGACGGCAGCGAAGAAAATGTCGTTTAGAGTGGACGATGCTCATTGCGTCTTTCGGATCTCTAGGCGGAGGCCATGCGTGTCGGCGCAAACGGCTCCGAACAGAACTGTACTGTTTGCGTATCGCTTTGGGCAATGCGTACCGTCACATCTTTGGGTACTCCCCGGTTTACCGCAGGCCAAAGGCGGGGTATGCTGGTCTATCACCCCTGCGGGAGGGTTCACGAATGCAGAGAAAACAGCTTAGCGCTTGTCCTGGCGGCGCTGCTTCTGGCGATGACCGCCAAGCCAACTGTGCGCGCAAACCAAGAAGGAGGATTCGAGCATGCCCAAGGTGGGCGACATGGCGCCGGATTTCACGCTGAAACATTTCGACGGCAACGACCTCAAAGATGTGAAGTTGAGCGACTACCGCGGTAAGAAGAACGTCGTATTGGCGTTTTACATCTTCGCCTTTACCGGTGGTTGAACGCAGCAAATGAAGAACTTCCAGCAGAACCTGAAAGCGCTGGAAGCAGCCGACACCCAGGTCCTGGGTGTGAGCATGGATAGTGCCTTCGCCAATAAAGCCTTCGCCGACCAAATCGGAGTGACGTTTCCGCTGCTTAGCGATTGGGGCGGAAAAGTAACCCACGAGTACGGAATCTACAAAGACGAATACCAGGCCCCGCGCCGCGTGAACTTCCTGATCGGAAAAGATGGAAAGATCATGGAAGAGCAGGTGGACAAAGACGCCATCGATCCTAAAAAGATCGTCGATGCCTGCCAGCGTCCGAAGATGAAAAACTGATCGACCCGCTGCCGCAACGTGACCGTGCTTGTCGTCTCTCGCGGTCCCGCGCGTCAGGATGGCAGAGAGATCTTGCTGGCAGTCTTTCCGTTTTAAGTCCGCGCCAGCCAAGCACTTCCGTCATCATGGAAACTAAAGTGTCTCTATGGGTGTTTACACCGATGTGGGTAAGATTACGGCATACGGATTTATTGCATCGGGGCGAACATATGAACACACGCAAATTGTGGGTTTGGATCGTTCTAGCGAGCTTCGCATTCCTTTTGCAAGTTTCGACCAAGGCCAAGGCCCAGGCCCAGGATGACCGGCAAGATCAGAATCAAGATTCAAACTCAAGACAAGACCAAGCTCAGGATCAGACTCAGGATCCTCCGGGCCGCGTAGCCCGGCTGAATTTTTCGCAAGGATCGATCTCGTTTCGACCGGCCGGAGAAGACGACTGGGTCACGGCTGTACCCAACCGCCCGATGGTGACGGGCGATGACCTGTGGGCGGACGAGGATTCCCGCGCCGAAGTTCACATTGGCTCGGCGGCAATTCGCCTGGGCGCGAAGACCGGAATCACTTTCCTCACTCTCGACGACCGCACCACGCAGATCCGGCTGGCACAGGGATCGCTGATCGTGCGCGTGCGTCACGTCGATGACGATGACAACTACGAGATCGATACACCGAACATTGCGTTCAGCCTGTTGCAGCCCGGCGAATACCGCATCGATGTCAGCGAGGATGGAAGTCAGACCATCACCACGGTCTGGCACGGCCGCGGCCGGGTCACCGGCGGAGGGTTTACCTACACCGTGGTCGCCGGACAGTCGGCCACCTTCACCGGAAGCGATCACCTGGATTATGAACTCGGCCAGATCCCGGGCCGCGACGCATTTCGACGACTGGGCTTTTGAGCGCGACGATCGCGAAGATCGCGCCGATTCCGCGAACTACGTTTCGCGCGAAATGACCGGCTATGAAGATCTCGACGAGAACGGCGACTGGAGCTATGTCGCCGGCTACGGTCCGTGCTGGCGTCCGCGCGCGGTCGTGGTGGGATGGGCTCCCTATCGCTTCGGCCACTGGGTCTATGTTGGGCCGTGGGGCTGGACGTGGGTGGAGGACGAGCCCTGGGGATTCGCTCCGTTCCACTATGGACGCTGGGCATTCGTAAGCAACGGATGGTTCTGGGTTCCGGGACCGGTCGTCGTGCGCCCGGTCTGGGCTCCCGCTCTGGTGGCGTTCGTGGGCGGCGGCCCGGGACTTCCGCTTCTCTGCGGGCGTCGGCGTGGGATGGTTCCCGCTGGCTCCGGGAGAAGTCTATCGTCCCCGGATATCGCGTGAGCCGCGGGTACGTGAACAACGTGAACATCACCAACACGACGGTGAATATCACCAAGGTCACGAACGTTTACAACACGGTGATCATCAATCGAGAACACGACCGTCAACAACATCACCTACGTGAATCAGCGCGTGAACAACGGTGTGACGGTCGTGTCGCATGAGGCGTTTGTGAACGCGCGGCCGGTGGCGCAAAACGTGATGAGGGTTGACCAGCGAGAAATCGCATCGGCGCCGGTGAGCTCATGTGCGTGGCGGCCGAACCGGTTCGGACGAGCGTGATCGGCGCGGGACGGCCCGTGCCGGTCAGGCCGCCAGCTGCGGTCATCAGCCGTCCGGTGGTTGCGGTGAGGACGCCTCCTCCGCCGCCGCGCCCGATCGAACAGCGGCAGGCGCAGGCCGGTGGACATCTGAATCAGCAGGCGCTGGTTCGTCCGGTCGGGCCGGCACAACCCGCTGCAGATGAATCAGGGCGGTCGAGCCGACGCAGCCCGATCCAGGACGGCTTCCGGCCGTTCACTCAGCCGAACAGCAGGCAACAGCCAGGTGACGGCCGATGCCGCAGACGCAGCCGCGGGTTTACGAGCAGCAGGGAACTCCGCAGCCGGAGAATCGGACTATGCAGCCGCACGAGAATCGCAATGCGCAGCCGTCAGGAACCGCAATCCGCAGACTTCCGCCGCCGCCGCAGCAGGACGCGGCCGGCTCCCGCAGGAGACGCATCCGCTGGTGCGGCCCGCGCCTCCGGTGCAGGAGCGGAGCCCGCAACAGGAACAGCAGCAGGAGCAGAAGTTCAATCAGTGGCACCAACAGCGGCCCACGCCGCCTCCGCCGCCGCAGCGCAGCAGCCGTCGCGGCCCTCGAGCCGCCAGAAGCAAGAGAAACCCGAAGAAAGGCCATTGACGCTGACGGCTTCTTGCGGTGTGATAGGTTCGCATGAGATGCGCGTGCGGACCCGACACAACGATGGCAACGCCGGGAGAAGCGCAACCTCTCCCGGCGTAGTTTTTTGTAGCAGAACCGCCTGCAGTGGCTAAACCCGAAGCGATGACCAAGCCCAATGACCGAAGTCAAACGTCCCACGATTAACTGGATGGATGTCCTGTGGCTGGTGCTTCTGGCGGGACTGGCCGTCCTGCCGCCCGTGCGGGAGTCTCACAAGCAGCTCATCCTGCTGGCCTTCGGTGTGCTCCAACTGAGCGAAGGCTGGCTGATTGCGCGGATGCCGCGGCGCGGCCCGGCCTATCTTGTTCTGCTGAAGATTGCGCTTGGCCACGCTGCTCATCGATCACACCGGCGAACTCGCGATCAACAGCTACTACTATCCGATCTACTATCTGCCTGTGGTCACCGCGGCGGAATATTTCGGCCCCTGGGCCACATTGCTCTGGACGGCGCTGGCCTCGGCCGCCTATTGTTCCTATCTCTATCCCTGCAGTGGCAAGAGTTCGAGATTACCGTCGGAGAGCTACGAACTGCTGGCCATCCGCATTCTGTTCTTCTTTCTCGCGGCCATGGTAGTGAACCGTTTTGTGGTCGAGAACCGGCGGACCAGACGCAGCGCTATCAGGAACTGGCCGAGACCCTGGCCGAAACCAACCGCCGCCTGGAGCAGGCGCAGGCCGAGGCGCGGCGCTCGGAGCGTCTGGCCGCCCTGGGCCAGCTTTCCGCTGGACTCGCGCACGAGATTCGCAATCCGCTGGGAGTGATCAAGGGCTCGGCGGAGATGCTGACGCAGAAGCTGGGAGAGTCGAATCCGCTGGCCACCGAACTTGCGGGATACATCTCGACCGAAACCAACCGCCTGAGCGCGCTGGTGACGCGCTTTCTCGATTTCGCGCGGCCGCTTGCACGCCGATCTGACGCCGCAGGACATCACCGCCGTTCTCGATCGCGCGCTTGAACGACGTGGCGCAGTTGTGGAAGGGCGCGCCCGGTGCGAGTGGAGAAAGAGTATGAGCCGAGATCTGCCGCTGGTGCCGCTGGATGAAAGTCTGTGCGAGCAGGCGTTCGTCAATATCGTGCAGAATGCTTACGACGCCATGGGCGCCAGCGGTGGCATGCTGCGCGTCAAGGCGCGGAAATCGTGGGCGCGGACGCGGAACGGCGGCAGCATGACGGCGTCGAAGTGCGGATCGAAGACACCGGGCCCGGATTCCCGCCGAGTTGCGCGAGCAGATCTTCAATCCCTTCGTGACCACGAAGAAAACCGGCGTCGGCCTGGGGCTCTCCATCGTCTCGAAGATCATCGATGGACATCATGGATCGATCCGCGTCGAAGAGCGGCGGACTGGCGGGCGGCGATCGCGAGCGGCAGGTCGAGTGCACAGGCGCCTGCTTTGTGATATTTTTCCCGCCGCAAGCGAAACGAGCCGCGGTGGGAGAAACCGCTCATCTGGTGATCTCGTGAGGCTCAGCGGAATCGAGAAGGACGCGGCCATGCCGGCAATTCTGATCGTCGAAGACGAGGCCAAGATGCGCCGCCTGCTCGAGTTGAATCTCGGCGAGGACGGATTCACCACGTTCTCCGCCGGAGACGCCGAAACCGGCCTGAAACTGCTGCGCGAAAATCCCGTCGACCTGGTCCTGACCGATCTGAAACTTCCCGGCATGAACGGCCTGGAATTTCTGCAAACCATCAAGCGCCAGAATGCCGCTCTGCCCGTGGTCGTGATGACTGCGTTCGGCAGCGTCGAGACGGCGGTCGAGGCCATGAAGGCCGGCGCCAGCGACTACGTGCTGAAACCGTTTTCGCTGACCGAGATGCGGATGGTCATCCACAAAGAACTGGACGTCCGCAATCTGCGCGAAGAGAACCGGTCGCTGCGCGAGGCGCTGGGCAAGCGCTATGCGCATCCCAACGTCGTGGCGCGCAGCCCGAAGATGCAGGAAGTGCTGGCCACGGTGGAGCGGGTTGCGCCCACGAACTCCACCGTGCTGCTGGGCGGCGAGAGCGGCGTGGGCAAGGACCTGATCGCGCGCGCCATCCATGAAAAATCGCGCCGCGCGTCCGGCCCGTTCCTCAAAATCAACAGCACCGCGATCCCGGAGAATCTTCTGGAAAGCGAATTGTTCGGCTTCGAAAAAGGAGCGTTCACCGGAGCCGTCGCCAGCAAGCCCGGCAAGTTCGAACTGGCGGACAAAGGAACGCTCTTTCTCGACGAGATCGGCGACGTGCCTCCGGCAACGCAAGTGAAGTTGTTGCGCGTGCTGCAGGAGCGCGAATTCGAACGCCTGGGCGGAACGCGCACGGTGAAGGTCGACGTGCGCCTGATCGCCGCCACCAATCGCGATCTGCGCGCGGCGCTCGAGCAGGGAACATTTCGCGAAGATCTTTACTATCGCCTGAACGTTGTGCCCATCGACATTGCGCCGCTTGCGCGAGCGCAAAGAAGATATTCCGGATCTGGTGAATCTGTTCGTCTCGCGGTTCACCGGAGAATCCGGCAAGCCGGTCGAAGGCATCACGCCTGAGGCGATGCAGATTCTCGTGAACTATCACTGGCCGGGCAATGTGCGCGAGCTGCAGAACATCGTCGAGCGCGCGTGCGCGCTGGCGAAAGGAAGTGTGCTCGAGCCGTCGGACATCCATCTCGATGTGCGTCCCGCGAAGGCGGCGAACGGCGCGCCGGGATTTCTTCCCGACGGCATGACGCTGGAGCAGTGGGAAGACGAAATGGTGCAGGAGGCGCTGCGCCGCGCCAACGGCAACAAGAGCCAGGCGGCGCGCCTGCTGGGCCTTTCGCGCAATGCTCTGCGCTACCGCCTCTCGAAGATCGGCATCGCCGACGAGGCGGAGAAAGAAACGTAAGTGCGGATTCGAATGCTGGTGAGTATGCTTCTTTCAACGTTAAGCGGATGTGGGTTATGCTAAAGACGTTTGGCAAACCGCGTTCGGTACCTGTTTGTTGATAGCTCCGAATTTCCCTCGGGGCTTTCACGTTTTGGTTGGTCGGCGGGCGTGAAGTTCATGCGCTTTCGCGTCGCGATGTGATTAACTAGTCAGCCATGACTTCCCCGTTCGTTCTGTGCGCAACTTTGGCCGGCCTTTTTTTATCCGCGCTTGCAGTCTCTGCGCAAACTCTTGGCGGACCGCCTGGGCTACCCTCCCGGCACTAAGCTGATCATTGTCCACGCCGACGATCTCGGCGAAACCCATGCGGTCAATGCCGCGGCCATAAAGGCACTCGAGGGCGGCACGATCAATTCCGCGAGCCTGATGGTGCCTTGCCCCTGGTTCCCGGAGATGGCCGATTACGCCAAATCCCATCCCGACGCAGACTTTGGACTGCATCTGACGTTGACGAGCGAGCGAGTTTATTACCGCTGGGGTCCCGTTGCGTCGGCAGACAGAGTGCCGAGCCTGGTGGATCGAGAACGGATACTTCCATCATGACTGGGAGCAGCACGAGCAGATCGATGCCAAAGAAGTCGAAATCGAATTGCGCGCTCAGGTTGAGCGCGCGCTGGCGATGGGCGTTCATCCCACGCATCTCGATTCGCATCAGTACCGGCTGATCATGAGCGGCAAGGATTTGTTCGATGTGATGTTGCGCGTGGCTCACGCCTACAAGTTGCCGGTCTTCGTCACGCAGAGATTGGTTTGCGGAGCATCCCTATCTGCAGTCCAGCCTCGGTCCCGAGCGACATCGTGCTGGACCACACGGTGACGATTGAGCCGGAAGTTCCGCCGGAGAAGTGGGCGGACTTTTATCTCACGGCACTGAAGAATCTGAAACCCGGCGTGACGGAGTTCGTCATCCATCCCGGTTACGACGACGAAGAACTGCGCGCCGCTACCCGGGAACGCTCCACCTGGGGCGCGGCCTGGAGGCAGCGCGACTACGACTTCTTTACCAGCGATCAGTTCCGGAAGGTTTTGGCACAACAGAACATCAAGCTGATCACGTGGCGGGAGTTGGCCCGCGTGGCGGCAACCAAATGATTCTCTGACTGAAAGAGTCCCAGTCACTCCGGATCTTTCGCAGATCTCTTCTTCCGATCTTCCGAGTGTTCGAGAACGAACACCGGTTTCTGTGCGCGAACAGTCGTCTGCCCCGCCCGCCCAATTCGATCCCATCTTTCGAAGAGCTTGCAGGCGTCGAGGAAGGCAACCAAGTTGCACTCCACAAGCGATTGGCGGATCCCTGCGATTGGAGGCAAGGAGCAATGGTCGCATTACCCAAGGATTTCCGCGATGCCTGCCGCATGCTGCGCAACAAGCCGGGATTCACGATTCTGGCTGTGCTCACATTGGCACTCGGCATCGGCGCCAGTACCGCAATCTTCAGCGTGGTGGACGCCGTTATCTTGCGTCCTCTGCCCTACCGTGCGCCCGACCGGCTGGTACTCGTCAAGGAGTGGATTCCCAAAGCGATTCCCGACCCGATCCCTGTCTGTGCTCCGGACGTGGTTCAATTCCAGCGCGAGAATCAGTCATTCGAATCGCTGGCTGCCTTTCGAGGCGACCAGTTTGACTTGGTGGGAGGAACCGAACCGCAGAGGGTCAACGTCAACCGAGTGAACGCGAATCTCTTCTCTCTTCTTGGCGTACAACCGAGTCTGGGACGTGCCTTCACGGCGGACGAGGATCACCCTGGCCAGTTGGTTGCCATCCTCAGTCATGGACTCTGGCAGCGCCAGTTTGGCGCCGATCCCAACATCGTCGGCCGCACTGTGTCTCTGAACCGGCAACCCTATACCGTGGTCGGCGTCATGCCGCGCGCCTTCGTATTCCCCCTCGTAGGAATGAATCAAGGTGACTCTTCCGAAGTTTTTATCCCGATGGCTTTCACGCCGGAGGAACTCGCGGATGTCGGAGATAATTTTAACTACAGTGTAGTCGGGCGGCTGAAATCGGGCGTGAGCCTGACGCAAGCCAACGCAGACCTGGGAGCCATCGCGCACCGCATTCTGGAGACCTATCCGGCGGAGTTTCGCGGCGATATTAATCTGAGTGCGATTGCGCTGCCGCTGGCGGACCAGGTAGTCGGCAAGGCGCGAACGCTGCTGGTGCTGCTGTTCGGAGCCGTCGCTTTTGTTCTGCTCATCAGCTGCATCAATGTCACTAATCTGCTCTTGACTCGCGCCACCGACCGGCAGAAGGAAATCGCGGTTCGCCTTGCTCTCGGAGCGAGCCGAGTGCGCCTTCTTCGCCAACTGGTGGCGGAAAGCATGTTGTTAACGCTTTCCGGTGCCGGGCTGGGCCTCTTTTTCGCGAACTCGATTACGGGTGCATTGCTGGCATTGATGCCGGCGGAGATTCCCCGCGTCCACACGATCGACCTGAATCCTTCCGTACTCGCTTTCGCCATCGGATTGGCACTGGTGACCGGACTGTTTTTTGGAATAGTGCCGGCACTGGTCGCTTCCCGTACCAACGTCAATGCCACTCTCAGGGAAGGCGGGCGAAGCGGCATGCAGGGCCGGGAACATAATCGCATGCGTTCAGCGCTGGTGGTGGTGGAAGTGTCACTGGCGATGATCCTGCTGGTTGGGGCGGGATTGCTGCTGCGTAGCTTCCAGCGCGTTCTTGAGACCGACCCTGGATTCCAGCCGGAACACGTGCTCACTGCATCTCTGAGTTTGCCGGGATTTCAATACAAGTCGGATGCTCAAGTCCGCAGCTTCTATCAGCGCTTGATGGAACGCCTGCGGCAACTTCCCGGCGTGCAGACGGCGGGTGGATCGACCGATCTACCGCTCAACGCTGGATGGAACCATCTCTTCACGCCGGAAGGGTATCAACCTCCGCCCGGTGCGAATATGAACTTCTGCAACCATTCTGTGATTCTCGGACAATATCTCCAGACCATGGGAGTGCCTCTCCTGCAGGGACGATTCTTCACGGAGCGGGACGACGATCGTTCCACGCGTGTGCTCATCGTGAGCGAATCACTTGCTCGGCGGTACTGGCCTAACGGGGACGCAATCGGCAAGCGCCTGAAGTGGGGTCCGGCGGAGTCCAAGGATGCTTGGCTCACCATCCTGGGCATCGTTGGGGATGTGAAGCAGGGTGCTCTGGAAGTCGAGACTACGCCTCACACTTATGAACCGTTCCTGCAGAATACGGTTAGTTCTCTCAATGTCGCGATTCGGGCGGGTGATCCGGCCAGCCTGACATCGGCACTACGTAACACGGTTTGGGCGGTTGACCCTCAACTCGCCGTTGCGCAGCTTCACACCATGGATCAGGTGATCAGCCAGTCCACCACTCCTCGCAGATTCAATGTGTTTCTGCTTGCGGGATTCGCTTTCCTCGCCCTTATCCTGTCTGCCATCGGCATCTACGGTGTGATCGCCTATTCCGTGGTTCGGCGCGTTCACGAGATTGGCATCCGGATGGCGTTAGGAGCGCAACGCGCGGATGTAATGCGTTTAGTCGTGGGCCAAGGCCTGCTGCTTCTCGGGATTGGAGTGGTTGTCGGCATTCTTGGGGCACTCGCGTTAACGCGGTCGTTGGCAAGTTTTCTCTATGGCATACGACCCACGGATCCGGCCACGTTTGCGTGCGTGGTCATGATCCTAGCTGGTGTTGCGTTTGTGGCCTGCTACATTCCCGCTCGCCGCGCGACGAAGGTGGACCCAATGACCGCTCTTCGCTATGAGTAAACCATCGGACCATGTCGCGACATTTCAGCCGTAGACTGTGGTTGAATTAGGGCTCCGACTGACGTTCGTCAATCGTTTTGCACAGCTTTAACCCGCGCTACCTTGACAGTCCAAGGTAAGCGACTGGCCGAAAACCACCACTCTTGGTTGAGGTCGGCCATCTCCATCGGATGGGGCAGTTTTGCCTGTTGAATTCGACCTCTCATCGCTGAAAACAAACGAGTTCTAGGAGGCTTCATTCGCCCTCTTTGGCATGGTAGTTGCCTCTCCTTTGGCAGAGGCATTTCTATAGGTGCGAGTGGTTGGATAGGCTACGAAGAGGCCGTTTATGAAAAGCAAATTCATGGCAAGTTTGGCAGTCTTAACAATAGCGATATCGGGCGCCTTCTCGATTAGCGCGCTGGCGCAGACTACCGATGAAGGTGCCGCGCCCTCGGATCAACCGAGCGCGCCGATGGAGATAGGCCAGGCGCCAACGCAGGACGCACAGCCGAACTATTCCCAGCCCAGCAATGGGCAGATGGGGTATCCACAACAGGGTGGTCCGTCGTATGACGCGGATTCGAACGAGGCGCAGCCCACTGAAGCTCAGCCTGGTGGACCGGAAGGCGAAGCTCCGGCGCAGACCGATCAGGGCGTGGCCCGCATCAGCTTGGTTCATGCCGACGTTTCCACGCAGCGCGGGGACTCCGGAGACTGGTCCGCCGCCACTCTGAATCAGCCCGTGATGACGGGCGACAAGGTTTCAACCGGCGACAACGCCCGGGTGGAATTGCAACTCGACTTTGCCAACGTTCTTCGTCTGGGTCCGAACTCTCAGGCCAATATGGCGAACCTGACGAAAAGAAATATTCAGATTCAGCTGGCGCAGGGCATCGCTGACTTCAGCGTTTCGAAAGATAGTGAAGCCGAGCCCGAGATCGATACCCCGAATGTATCGATCCATCCCGCGCATCATGATGGCGTGTTCCGCGTCGAAGTACGGCCCGATGGAGACACGGTCGTGATCGTGCGCGCGGGCCAGGCGCAGATTGCGACCCCGCAGGGCAGCACCGAACTCAACGCCGGAGAAATGGCCACCGTGCGCGGCGATAGCGAGTCGGCGCAGTACAAGATCTCTTCAGCTCCGGATCGCGACGATTGGGATCGCTGGAATAGCGACCGCGATCACATGATTACCAATGCGAACTCCTGGCACCATACCAACCGTCGTTACACGGGAGCACAGGATCTGGACGCCTACGGCAATTGGAAGGACGTACCCGATTACGGCGACGTGTGGGTTCCGAACGAGCCGGACGGTTGGGTTCCGTATCGCAATGGTAACTGGACCTATGAGCCTTACTACGGCTGGACGTGGGTTGGTTACGAACCTTGGGGATGGGCGCCGTATCACTATGGTCGCTGGTTCCCCTATGGAAATGCGTGGGCATGGTGGCCGGGACCGGTATACGCAGGCTACAACCCATTCTGGGCGCCGGCTTACGTGTCGTTCTTTGGCTGGGGCGCAGGCTTTGGCTTCGGATTTGGCTTTGGTGGCTGGGGAGGCTTTGGCTGGCTTCCCATTGGGCCGTGCGACTGGTTCCATCCGTGGTGGGGCGGCTACGGTGGCCGCTTCGGCTATGCCGGTTTCCATGGCGGCTACAACCGCTACGGAGGTTTCGCGCCCCTGCATAACGGAATGCGGTACTCGAATATGGCTAACCTGCATGACCAACACGTGGGTCGAGCGCTCTCTACCGTGAATGCGGGTCATTTCGGCACCGGCCGGGTGACGGCCATGGGAGCAAGCCGCGCTCAGATAAATGGAGCGCACATGATGGCGGGCAATCTGCCTGTGGTTCCTTCTCGCGCGAGCTTATCAGCGAGCGGACGCGCGGCGGCACCCTCTACGATTCGAAACAGCGGTTCGCAACGCTTCTATGGTTCCGCGCGCAACGGTGCGGCGGTGCGGCCAGCGTCGTTCCAACAGCAGACCGCTCGTCTGCGGCAGACGATGCAGCAAAGTCATGTCGGCGCGATTCCGGCGGGTGGCCGCGTGAGCGGTGGCCAATCCACGGCGGTTCGCGGCACCATGCAGAAGCCGAGCGCGGGCGTGAGTGCCCGGGAGATGAGCAACTCCGCGACTCGAACTGCAGCCAACCAGCAGTCATTCAATCAGCCCGGAAACCATGGATACTCTACGAACAACGGCGCTCGTTCGGCGAGTCCGTCGAATATGGGAGCCAGAAATAATTCGAGTGACTCCAGCAACGGCGGTGGATTCCGGCCCTTCACCCCTCCACCCAGCAGCCAGGCGTCGCGAGGCGGATCCTATAACGGATCGACTGCACCGGCTGCACGCGGGAGCAGTGGCAGCTACTGGAACCGGACAGCGCCGAGTTCGCCCAGTTCCATGGGATCAGCGCACGGGAACAGTCCGTACGCTGGCTCAGGCAGCTACGGCCGCGGATCAACCTCATCGCGTCCCCAGTTGGATATGCGACAGCCGATCGTGCGGTCTCAGTCGGGCGGCTACGGCGGATATTCACGCGGGTCTAGCCCTGCCTATGGCGGTTACGGCGGATATTCACGCGGGTCCCCTCCGAGCTACGGTGGCTCGCGCGGAGCACCCAGCTACGGCGGACCCAGCTATGGCGGTGGTGGTCACGCCCCGAGTGGCGGCGGACACTATTCAGCGCCCAGTGGCGGTGGCGGGCACTCCGGTGGCGGAGGTGGTGGGCACTCCGGTGGCGGCGGCGGTGGCCATTCGGGCGGCGGCGGTGGCCATTCGGGCGGTGGCGGCCATTCCGGCGGCGGAGGTCATCACTAAAAAGCTTGGAGACGCTATGTCTCTGAGGGAAGCAGCAACTTGATGTAATTAAGTTGTTGTAATGCAGTGAAGAAACAGAGGCGGGAAGGGCGTGCTGAACGCACGCCCTCTCTGTTTTCCGAGGAACTTCGACCCTCCTCACGGTCTCGCGTAGGCCGGGCTGTCGGGCTCGGGGCGGTCGTAATCGCGGCCGTATTTGTTTTTGTGAGCGAGAAGGAGATCAGACTCAGCCAGCGTAAACGTTCCCAGCGATGTGGCGCCGGCAGCGATGGTGATCTCGCGGTTCAGGGCGCGCAGCGTGTCGGGCGCCACCGATGAGTGAAATACCTGCAACTCGTAGCGGCCCGGGGGAACGTTGGGAATGCTGAGATCCCCGTGGGCATCGGAAATAGCGTAGTAGGGCGTTGTCAGTGCGATAACTACGGCGCTCATTTGCGCATGGATGTTGCAAAAGATGAAAGAGATGCCGGGTTTGTCGAACTGGACCAAGCGCGTCGTTCCGCTCTCGTAAAGCCCAAGGTCGAAGCGTTTGCCCTCGAACAGGGAAAACACGTTGTGAAAAAACGGATCATGGTTTGGGAACTCCACCTTTCCGCCCACCGGAATTACCAGAAGTGACGGATGGAAGCTTTTGTTCTTCTGTATGAGTTGCGGAATCTTTGAGGCTTTTTGTTGCGGTGGATCGACCGGCGTTCCCACGGGAGTCAGCCAGACGACTGCTTGCGAAGCGTTGGCCACGTGGTGGCCGCTCCTGGTCAACAGCACACGTGCCTTCAGCCCCGCCTCCTGTGCCAGGGTGCTGGCGGCCGTCAGAAGCATTAGGAAGACCATCCCTCGGCATTGAATCGCGCGACTCTTCAAAATAAGATCCCCACGGATAAATTGACTTGGTTGGTCACAGTGCTAGCGCTATAGGCGGGGAACGTGCGCAATCGTCGGAGCTCTGCAGAGAGGACGAGGTCGGAGCGAGGTCGAAAGACCACATTCCCCAGAGTTCCGCGATTGCGTCCCAGAATCTCCCCGAAGTTGTTCGCATCGGTGGCGAAGCCGCGGACATCGCCGGCAAACGCGTTGTCTTGGGCGAACACGCCATTGAACTCGATTTTCGGCGTTGCCTGGAATTTCAGTTGGGCCCATCCGCCCGCAGTGTCGAGGCCGCGGATTGGCGTGAAGGGCATAGTTGGATCACCGCCATACAGGATGGAGGTTCCGATGGCGCCGCCCAGCCCGCCAATCCCGCGTCCGCGATAAAACTCTCCGGAGAGGGCCAGTCGCGGGAGAAGAGGAACCTGCCAATCTGCCATTCCGGCCCAAGCGTCGACGAAACGCGCCCATGCCCAGTTCTGGCGTCCATAATAGCCGGCGACGCCGAAACTGAAAGGATGCTCCTGCACCGGGCGCGACCACGCCGTGCGGAAGGCGTAGGCCGGCTGCCCAGACCTTTCACCGGCTTGCGCTGAGCGGTAGAACGAATTGGACGGAGCCTCCCAGTCCAGGTCGTCGAGGACGCCGGCTTGCACGGTTACCGTCTGCTGGTCGGAAAGGGAGAAACGGTGCTCAACCCGGAGTTGCGGCGTCCAGCCCCAAAGGTTTCCGGCAAAGGCGAATGCAGGGGTGGCCAGCGATGCGAAGGAAGTGGGCGAGAGTGGTGCGACGAACAAAGAGTCCTGCCCGGCAACGACAGAGCTGTGTTCCCAATCAAATCGCAGGTTGGCGGTCTGCAAGCGGGCGATTCCGAAGTTGACGCCGTTGCCGGTTGCCGGGAATCCTCCAGCGAAATCTAGCTGAACGTCGGCTGAGGTACGCGCCCCGGCGATGTTTGGGCCGAAGATCTCGAGGCCAATTTCGGACTGGCGCAGGGTGGCTCCAAGAGTTGCCTCGGGAGAGCCACGGGGGACAGGTTGGGCATAGCTCGGAAAGTCCAGATTGTCAGAACCGCCCACATTGCGAAAGGCATTCATTAGAACGATGCCGTGAAGCCGCGCGCGATACTTGGACGCAGTTTCGACCTTCGTCTGATACTGTTCATCGATCTTCGAGCCAATCAGCGAAGTGGATTCTTCCAGCTTCTGGACGCGTGCTTCCCCTTGCGAAGTCGAGGCGACTGCTGTGCTGGATTGGACTACTGCCGTCTCCGACTCGCCGCCTGCAGGCGCCGCAGGTCGCTCCAGCAGGGCGCGCGTGACCTGCAAATCCTGGCGCAACTGATGCATCTCAGCCCGGGATTCGGCATTTTCGGCGCGCATCTGTTCCACCAGAGTTCGAAGTTGACGGACCTGATCCTGCAGGTCGCGAACGGTGCTGGCAGGTTCCCCTGGGGCCGGGGAGACCGCAGTTGCGGCCGCTTCCTGCGCCGGGGCAATTGTGCTCAACAACATGAAAGCGGCGACCGCCCACGCGGCCCCGCGAACCGCAGAAATCCTAAGGCTCTTCACACCGTCCTCCTACACCTTCCGGGTCAGGCACTGGCGAAGAGACGGAGTGTGCCTAAGGACCCGGATGGGAAATCGAATTCTGAGCTGCAATATCACGCTCTGCCGACACAAAAGGACGCAGATCCGGGCTGGCCCCGGTATCGCTGCGGGGCGCATCCTGCAGGCGGCCGGGGAGTGTGATCCTGAAGATCGTTTTGCCCGGAACGGTACGTTCCACCACAATCTCGCCGCCGTGATCTTGAACAATCTTCTGCACTACCGCCAATCCCAATCCGGTGCCGTTCTCCTTGCCATAGCTGACAAAGGGATGAAAGAGCCGCTCCTGGATGGACTCGGCGATGCCGGGACCGTTATCGGCAACCGCAATCGAAATGGCGCCCCCAATGTCGGCGGCGGTGACTTCGACTGTGCCTCCGAACGAAGGAGCGGCCTCGCACGCATTCAGCAGGAGGTTGTACAACGCACGCTCCAGTTTGCGTTGGTCAAACCATCCGGCAAGGTGGTCGTCGCACAGGATGTCGATCGATCGGTGATGATGGCGGGGATGCAGGCGAACGGCCTGTACGGAGCGCTGGATCGTTTCCGAAACGTTGGCGTACGCGGGGCTTAGCGATTCGCGGGTACGGGCGAATTCGAGCAGGGAATCGATGAGGTCGGTCATCAGGTTCACGCCGGACCGAACTTCCTGATAAAGCTCCTCGCGCTGCGCGGGAGTAAGGTGGCTGTCGCAAAGAAATTCGGAGTTGGCGACGATGGCGGCGAGGGAGTGGCGGAGATCGTGGGAAATCGAACTGGCCATGCGTCCGATGGTGGCGAGTTGCTCGGACTCCAGCAGGTCCCGCTGGGTCTTGAGCAGGCTGGCACGCATGCGGTCGAAGGCTCTAGTCAATTCGGCGACTTCGTCTCCTCCGCGGGAATCGAGCGGATGATGGAAGTCTCCCGCTTCCAAGGCGCGCACGCCGGCGACGAGACTTCCCAGCGGCCGGGTGAATGTGTGCGAGATGAAGAAGACCAATCCACTGCCAACCAGGATCGCGGCCAAGCCCAACAAAACGAGGTAGCGATTGAGCTGATCGACAAACTCCGTGGCCTGATCGTAGGAGCCCAGGACGCTCAAACGAACCGGCGCTGCTCGAGAACCCGAAAGGACGAGGGAAGTGGCGAGGAAGCGCTCTGAACCGATCTCGATATCCCGCGGTTCGTCCTGAATTGCACCCCCGAGCAAGTCGTGGATGGCTCCGCTTTGCACTTGTGCAGGAGTCAAAGTGGTCCCAACGATTTCCTTGCCAAAGGAAAAGGCGACTTGACTGCCGGCCACCTTGCTGACTGACTCCGCGAGGCGGTTGTTGATCTCGTAGCCAATGACGAGAAAGCCGAGCAACGTTCCGTCGGTTCTTGAACCACGATAAATAGGCTCGATAAAGGTCTGATACAGATGATGCTCTGCCAGCCACCAGTGGCTTGATTCTCGGAGATCCTCATCGAGGGACTGCTGGAAGAATTTTTCAGCGGCCTCCCCGGTGAATCCCGGAGTTTTGGTGTGCAGAGCGACGACTCGACCACTGCGGTCGACCAGGACGAAGAGGTCGCCGGCCGCGATTTGAGAAACGTCTTGCGACGCATCTTGGATGGTCACCGGATCGGGGCTGGTCATGATGGCGCGAGTTATGGGAAGGTCCGCGAGCAGGGCCACGTCACTGGTCAGCATGGTTTCGCGTTCATGACGAAAATCCTGAAACGCCGCGACGGAATTACGCAGGTTGACAGCGATGCTTTGACGCACGTTGCTGCGAATGCTGCGCTGTACGAGAAGCAGGCTTGTAGTGGTGAGGGCCGCGGTGATCAGCAGCATCGAGAGCAGGAAGCGGGTGCGCAGGCGGAGGCGGGGCAGACGCGCACCGGTAGTCGGGGAGGATGGGGAGACGGATTCGGGAGACGGGTTCACGGAATCAGCGAACGAACTTGTATCCCATGCCATGCACTGTGCGGAAGTGTACCGGGCTCGAAGGGTCCTTTTCCAGTTTTTGGCGGAGTTTGAGAATGTGGTTATCCACGGTGCGGGTTGATGGATAGTTTTGGTAGCCCCAGACTTCGTTCAGCAGTTCGTCGCGACCGATGACCCGGTCGGCATTGTGTACCAGAAACTGGAAAGTCTTGAATTCCTGAGCCGTCAGAACAACCGGCTTCCCATCGCGTTTGACTTCCATCTTTTTAAAGTCGGCAGAGATACCATCGAAACTGACTACCTGCTGATCGGGGGTGCGCGTGGTGTGGCGCAGCGCCGCGCGGACGCGCGCCAGCAATTCGCGGGGACTGAAAGGCTTGGTTACGTAGTCGTCCGCGCCCAACTCGAGCAACAGGACTTTGTCGGAGACGTCGCTGGCCGCACTCAGGACGACGATCGGCAAGGTGGGCGCGAGGGCCTTGATCTCTTTACACACATCCCGGCCGGAAAGCTTGGGGAGGCGCAGGTCGAGGACGATCGCGGCGGGCGCTGCAGACTGGAAACTGTCGAGCGCAGACCTGCCATCAGATTGAGTCTCTACCGTATAGCCCTCGGTCTCAAATAGCCGGCGAAGGGCTTTCTGGACGGCAGGGTCATCTTCCACGACGAGGATGCGACTGGCGGCCTTGACCGGTGTAGGCGGATTGATTGTTCTCGCGGCGTTGAGCGGAATAGCGAGGTTCCCCATAAATTTAATCCTATATTTGCCGAGACTTTCGGACTCCTTAAGAGAGCTCGCCGAACTAGATAGATGTCCGAAGATTACAATGGTTTCGCAGTAAATGGCCTTCCGACAGCCGTTTTTGACATTCTTTTTACAATTCAGAATTGCCGACTAGAGAGGCTTCGGCAGGACACTTGCACGGGCCAGGGCACTGCCAGAACGTTGGTCTGAGGGAGAATTCCCAGGTCCTTTTCGTGGTACCGCCAACTACCTTAAGGTTTATTTCCGGGTACAGAAATTGCCGTATTATCCGTTCTCCCGGCACACCTTACATTGCGTAGTGGTGACCGTTTCTTTCTGCGAGCGGAATCTTCGCGCCAGGGAGTTGTTATGAGCATCACTGGGAGGTCTCTGGCACCAGCGCTACTGTTGCTCACGTTAGGGATGGTAATCTCCAGCCGGTCTTTCGCCGATAGTGGCGTCGACTTCAGCAATAGTGAAGGCGCGTTCTCAGGAAAGGATGCGGATTTGTCATCTTCCGGACCAATCCTCACGGGTATCGAAAATTTTGCTAACTGCATTTTGACCCCCGGTACGGCGAGCGGCGGCCGCAGCTTCGCGGCTGACGGCTACGGCATGAACGGAATTCCGCATGGTATGTTATTTTTCGGAACCTTCTCCGGGCCGCTGACCTGGGTGATCACGAACCTCACCAATGAAACGCACAACTACACTTTGACCGGACCGATCATCGGGACGACGAGTGGACAGACCATCGGCGGCACGGCTTCAAAATTAACAATCAGTACTGGAAGAGGATATTTCAATGGCTCCCCCACGGTGGACGGTGATGATGGCGTGAGGTCCGCCTCGATTCCAGAACCATCGACTTTCGGATTGCTTGGAATGGGCAGCATTATTCTGGCTGGCGAGTTGCGTCGAAAAGGACGCAGCACACGGTAGCTGCTGTGAATCCGAAATGAAGACCTCCGCACAGTATGCGGGCGGTTTATTTTTCAGCAACCCATCTCACTCCGTCGTAATGCGGACATCACGAGTTCCTCTCCCAGCGAATCGGCCTGTCGTAGAATTGAGTGCTTGCCTCCTGATCTCTCAGAACTAGACGGTCTCGTGGTTGTGCTGGTGCGGCCGCGCAATCCACTGAACATTGGGGCTGCGGCTCGTGCCATGAGTAATTTCGGCGCTCACCGGCTGCGATTGGTGAATCCCTTCGCGGCTGGATTTCGCGAGGCTCGTTCCGCGGTCGGCGCTTCTGACTTGCTGCATCAGGCTGAGGAATTAAGACGGTTGCCGAGGCCGTCTCCGATTGCGCCCTGGTTGTGGGAACGACGGCAGTGCGCAATCGTGTGTTGCAGCAGCCGGTGCGGCGACTGGACGAGCAGGCGGGTACAGCCATTCGCATGCAGCTTCAGACCGAGCGGGTCGCTCTTTTATTCGGTTCCGAAAAAATCGGGCTCACGAACCAGGATTTCAGCCATTGTCACTGGTTATTAAATATCCCTACCAACGCAGCAAAACATCTCCATGAATTTGGGGCAGGCGGTCGCCGTATGTCTTTACGAACTGGCACGGAGCACGCCGCTGCCGACCGATCGATGGAGGACTTCAAGCCAGCGACCGCGGGCGCGGCCGAACAGATCACTGAGGGCTTGCTGGAGTCGCTTCGGATCAGCGGCTATGTGAAGCCCGGGACGGACGCGATGTTCGAGAAGAAGGCCCGCCGTTTGATCTTGGGTTTCAGGCTGGAAGCCTACGATGCGAAGCTACTGCTCGGCATGGTGCGGCAGATCGTGTGGAAATTGCGTCAGGGAAACAAAGGCTAGCGCGGCGTAAATCTTGGAGCCGATTGGGTGACGCTTAGAACCGCGAAGCAGAGCAAAGCTCTGAACGCGCAAAGGTCGCGAAGGAACACTGAGGACGCGGACATACACAGTGCGGCATTAGCGATTCACTCGTTCCGCTGAAGCCTGAGTTCCGCTTCGCTTGAAGCGAAACTGGATGAGCCACGTGCTGGCCGTCGGCTGTGGCGGAGAACTCCCAGCGTTGCGCTGCTTTCAGAGCCAGCCCGGCGAAGTATTTGCTGGGCCCGGCGTCTTCAATTTCGCCGATGTAACCTTGCCTGACGGATCCACTTCAACCGCACCGTGACTTTGATTGTGCCTGTGATGGTATTTCGCGAGTTCTAGAGACGTCTGGGAGACCTGGTGGACGACATCGCCTGGGGCCGCGACGGGTTTCTTTCGACGCGACGGCTGGTGCCCGAACCGCTGCACCGGGCTTCGGCGCAGCCCGCGGTTTGAGGCGAAGTCTGAGGCTCGGTCTGCTGGCCGTGGCGGGGGCGGTCACCGCTCTTCCCACGAGAAAAGAACACAGTCAGCGCGACCAGCACCGCGATGATCAGCAAGGCCGCTATGGGTCCGCGCTTCACCGGGCGTGCGAGGATGCGGGGCAGGGGACGAGGCGGCTGGCACCGAGCGTCCCGCAGGCTGCAACCGCGCCTGGATCTCGGCAATCGAGCATCGCCGCTTTGGATCGAGATGCAGGCATTCGCGCGCCATGCCGCGGAACGGTTCTGGAACGGATGCGGGAAGATCGGGATCGTTCGGCGACGTCCCTTCGGCAAAAGAAATGTTCTGGGTCAGGGCGGCAACCAGCGTGACGCCGAGTGACCATACGTCGCCCGCCGGCGAGACGATTCCGGCACCCGTTTCCGGCGCATCGTAGACATCGCGCCGCCTGCGCGCAGGATTCGACTCGGTAGCTGGAACGACCTGATCGGCGGAGAGCTTCAGTTGGTCGCCAACGGCCAGCACATTCGAAGGCTTGATTCGGCCGTGCACGAATTTTTTGCCGTGCAGATACGAAAGCGCATCCAGAAGCGGAGGAAGCATATCGGCGCTTCCCCAGGCGCCAGTGGCCGCTGAGGAAGAATCTGCGATAAATTTTCCTCGGCATATTCCATGACGACATAAAGAATTGAAGCGCTGTCGAGTCGGCAACGGCCGGCATCATAGATGCGAATCAGGTTGAGGATGAGAAAGTTGGACCGCGGCGCGCCAGCTGCGAAAGTTGGCGGTCGGCCTCCGCGCCGTCAGCCGCGATCAGTTTGATCGCGGCCTTCGAGGAAGACAGTCCCGGCAACTCCGTGAGAAATACGGCGCTATGGTCAGATCCGCCCAGCCACTGCCGAAGCGGAAATTTCCCGTCGACGACGCGGCCTTCCCACGTTTTCCAGACCCCAGGATTGCTCATGCATTGCTACCCGCGAACGAACATTCTATGCCATTGGCAAAAAACGGGTAAACACGCGGGTTCGTCGCGGGTATGGCAAGTGGCCAGTGACCGGTCGGTCGGAAACCACGTGGCCAGTGACTAGTGGTCAGTTAAAAACCGCAAACGGGAGTCCCTGATCACTAGCCACTGACCACTGGCCACTGCTTCTTCACCTGCTCTTGTAGCTGAACGTCACCTTCGTTTCCTCGTCCAGTACCAGCGGGCGGACGAAGCTGAATGAAGTGCCGGTCCGGGGTACATCGATGGCCACCGGCAATACGCCCGCCACCCGACGCTGCAGGTTCATCACGTTGGCGGAAGCGCATTCTGCTGGCGGCGCGTTCTTCTCTACTGGCTTCAATTCCGTGTAATCGCGTCCATTCAGTGTCAGGTGGCTGCTGCTGTTACCTCCACCGTTTCTGATGTGCTGGCCAATGCCAAGCGCAAAACTGTAAGTCGACGGACGGCCTGGCATCGTAGACGGCATCGCGCACGGCTGTCTGGAAGCCCGGCGCCTCGGCCTTGATTTTGACCTTCCCGTTTGGAGGTTAGACACAACCCAGCGGCCCGTCTGATCGGTGACGTCGACATTGAAAAGCCGTTGTCTGGCTGCGTGACCGTGATGCGCGCGTTAGGAATGACCGCTCCGCTTGGGTCGGCAAGAACTCCGCCCAATTGTCCGGGAAGAAAAGGTCCCACACTGACGTTGCTCGCAAGCTCCGCTTCTCGATTTTCCTCGTACCGATAGGCGACCGTGTCTGCACGAAAGGCGGGGGGCACAAGGTTGGCGGCAATCACGTCGCCGCCGAAATCTTTCACTTTGTATTGTTCCGGCAGAAAGACTTCCCAGCTCAGCAGGCTGATCGGAATGTCCATGCTCGGAAGGCTGAGATCGGCGCCGCCTTTTTTCGCGAACGGAGCGCCGGAGTGCATGAACACGAACGAAACCACATACGAATCGGTGGGACGAAATCCCGGGCGCAGGAGTGGTACGCGGTTTCCGTCCGGTCCCTGCACCGGTTTGACGCGCTCGCCGCCCACGTCCGCCGAAAGAATGGTAGCGCCCGGGGGCAGTGCGACTTTCAGAAACGGCTGCGCCTGGTTCTTGACGATCAGTTTCACTTCGGTCAGCGACTTGCCTTCCGAGGTAACCAGCGTCGTGACCTGCGCGCTCTCAGCCACGGCGGCGAGCACGCTTCCGTCCGGGAAAGCGCATCCATTGCAGCGCCAGCGTGGGCGTTTCGCTGGCCTGCTTGTGATAGCGGAACGCTGCCTGCGGCGGGAAATGCGCCAGCGATCGCAAATAGGGATTCGCTTCTTTCACGTCCATGCGTTTGAGGCCGCCGCCTTCGGTCGCCGTCAATTCCATGGTGCCCACGCCCTCGATCAGCACTTCGCCGGTCTCGCGCTGCGCTCCCTTGAAACTCAGAAATGGCGCATCGGCCTTCGCGCCGGTGATCGAGCGCTCCATCGAGATCAGGAACTGGTGGCTGCGTTGGCTGGGCGCATTTACTTTCAGGGTCAAAACTCCGGTTGCGTTTCCGTGGATTCGAGCGTTGCGCCGGTCACGCCCGTGACTTCGTAACCCGCCGGCAGTTCCACCTGGAATTGCGAAGGCTCGCCTTGCACGACGGTGACGTCGGCGAGCACGGCCACGCGCATCTCCGCTTCGCTGACCGAGATGAGCGTCTTTGCGTCGGAGAGAAACCGCACTTCGCGGGGCACGGTCGGCGTCACGGTTTCGCGCGTAGCCCACCAGATGGTCGCGGGCTGTCCCGGAACCAGCGTGGCTTCAATCGCGGTATGTCCATTCTCCGATTTGCGGCTGGTGATGATGCCGGGGCTGATATTGGCGAAGGTGTGGTCGCCGGGGATCACCATCGCCAGTTGCACGCTGCCCGCGGCCGGCACGGGCAGGCTGAAGGAAGCGCGGCCCGCTTCGATTCGCAGCGGCAGGCCGGTATCGAGCGCGACGGAAAATTCGCCCGGTCCCGGGAGCAGCGCCATGTGCGTGCCGTTCTCCTGGAGCAAGGGAACGCCTTTGCCGTTCTGGTGCGCGTCGAGAACCGTCATTCCGGTGGTGAGCGGAACTTTGCTCACGCCTTTGCGGAAGACTTCTCCCTCCAATTGCACCGTGCCCCGCACGCCGTCGTTCTCAATGTGCAACTTCACGTCGGCATGCTTGATCGAGTAGGGAAGAGGCGCGAGATCCGATCTTCTTCGGCGGCTTCGCCGCGAGCGCGACCAGCCGGTTGTATTCGTCGAGCGTCAGCGTGACATTGCCCGGATCGGGCAAGGGCAGAGTGGATTTTTCTTCCGCCATACAAACGCAACACAGCAGCAACACTACAAACATGTTTTTCATCGCACACCTGCCTTTTTGTCATGCTGAAAGTTGAATTCGGCAGCGGGAAATTGATTCTCGCTGGTGAGTTCGGAAACGAGGAATATCGACGGACCGAACGCGGGAAATGCAACGTTGATCGGCAGAATGCCGGTCACTTTTCCCGACAGCGATTTCGCTTTGAAGGTGTCGAGGAGCGCCCGGGTGGCGTCCTTTTTCTCTTTGTCGTCGCTTTGCAGTTGGCCAGACTGCGGCACTCGGTCGAACTGTTTTCGGGTCTCGACAGGTCGGGTCATCGCTGGCACAACTCCTCCCACTGCACCTCCGCTCGGCGGTTCCAAGGCCGCGGAAACCGGACTCTGATACTCCTGCGTGTGAAATGTTCCCGGCTCCGCCGAAACCCGGAATAGAGGTGGGTAGTACAACAGCAGCCCGGTGCGGGAGATTGGCAGATCCAACGCCGGCAGCGTTATTTTCTCGTGGCCTTTCTCGCTCCACGCCGCTGCCTTGGTGAGATACAGAATCTCGACTGCGAAGGCTGGCGCCTCATCGCCGCCGCGGGATTTTTCCAGAGGCAACAGCAAACTGCCGTCGGGCGACTGCCCCGGACGAACCGGCCTTCCTGCCAACGAAACGCTCCACACCGTGGCTCCCGCGGGAGAGTAACTTTTACAAAGTTCCGCTGGTTGTTTCGAACCGCGTAGCGCGCCTGCACGAGTTCTTTCCCATCGGCGCTCATCAGCACCTGGTAGCGGGCCTCTTCAATGTTCGCCATCAGGACCGCCTGCTGGTCATAACGCGCGACATTCACGCTCAAGGAGCGCGTTGCGCCTGCTTCGCCCGACCGGGCACGAAAGGCGACCAGCGCCGGGGACTGCCGGTTCGCGACCATCTCGCCGAGATCGGTGGCGTCGGCATCCTCGAGTCCCTCTGCCTTCTGATCTTTGATCTCGCCCGCGCCCAGAATTTCGACGGCGACGCCACCGGTGTCGCGTTCCGTGTTCAGAAGGCGCAGTAGAGGAATGTCGATGATGCCGTCTCGTGGAAGCCGTGCCTCGCCGCTAATGACAAAGCGCGCGCTGTGCTCGACCGGCTCAAGAAAGGTCACGGCTAGTTCGCCGTTTTTCATCTCCCAGTCGGCCACCATCGCGCCGGAGACCTGGTTGATCGTGATTTTTTCTGGAAGCTGAATTCGCACCTCGCGGGCCGCACCCTGCACAATCTCGAAATTCGCTTCGGCGTAAATCGAAGTCGAATCTTCCGCCAGGCTGGTCAGTTGGGTCAGCGACCCGCGCAGCCGCAGTGGCAGCTCAACGTGGTGATCTTCCGTCTTCTTTCTCCAGGTGAAAGTGAGGGCCTCATTTCCGCGGGCATACGCCAGCCACTTAGTTTCGCCCGAGTTTTCAGATTTTTCGGAAAGCAATCCTCCGCCGATTCTCAGATCGACGCCCTGCCGCGGGAGCAGGACGGATGCACGCGTTACGCCCGATTCCGTTGAAGGCAAGGAAATGCTCTCGTCGCCCGCAGAGGAAGCGACCGGCACATCGACGTCGAGCAGCAGTTCGAAGCGGCCGGCGTGAGCGAGCAATGCCGAGAGATGCGCTCCACCTTTCCCGGACGTGCCTGGCACCAGCGATACTGGCTTGCCGTCAAGCCGGGCATCGCGCACCAGCAATCCCGTAGGCACAGGCACTCGCACCCATCCGTCTTTCAAAACGTCGACGGTAAGTGTGGCGCGTCCTGCAGCCAGGTCGCCGGCCACGTGCAGGTCGTAATCCACCCGCGTCAGCGTGGCGTCCAGCGGAGGCGGTTCGGGATCGTGCTCGACCGGATATGCCTTTGCCCGCAGCACGCGGTATTCGTCGACGGGAATCACTACCCATCCCGCGATATGCGAAGGTTCGAGTGGCTTCTCTTGGGCTTGGATTGTCGCTCCCCAGTAAAGGGAAGCAGCTACAAGGCAGGGGAAAAAGGGTCTCAGCGTGAATCGTCTGAGTTGCGAAACCACGGCGCGAATTGACTTTTTCATGGTTCAAGCCTCATTGGAACTACAGTGGGGGATGCGTCATGGCACTCTGGGGGATGTTTCAGGGAAAGCGTCCATGCAGAGTAAGAATGGTGGAGAAGCGGGAAATTGCAGACGGATTTTGGTAACCGTTACCTGCGGAAGGAAAGCTGACGACGCGTCCGACGGGCAGTCTGCTGTAACATAGCAAGTCGCAATCCAGTAGCGCCGCCGTCTCGGCGGCTGTCGTGGCGGCGACTCGCCGCCACTGCGAGGGCGAGACGCCCTCGCGACAGACGGCAGGATGCAGACGCTACATGTCGGTTCCGGAGGCGCGATTGGCTTTCAGTACGGAGAAATCGAGGCAGGTGTACGAGCGAACGCTAGGCGTGCTGGTTGAGGCCAGCAGTTCCTCCTCCCGCGGTCCGGCGACCTTCGGCAAGTATCCCATCTTCATGGAGCGCGGCCGCGGCTCGCGGATCTATGACGTCGACGGCAACGAATACATCGACTGGATGATGGCTTTCGGCGCGCTGCCGCTGGGCCACGCGCATCCCGAGATCGTAGAAGCGATCACAGAAGCCGCCGCAACCGGAGCGCACTTCGCTACCGCGACGCCAGTTGAGTTGGAAGTGGCGGAGATGCTGCAACGCATGGTTCCGAACGCGGAGCGGGTGCGCTTCGCGAATACCGGAACGGAAGCGGTGATGGCGGCGATTCGCCTGGCTCGCGGAGTGACTGGCCGGCCAAAGATTCTGAAGTTCGAAGGACACTACCACGGCTGGCACGACGACCTGCTTGTCAGTTCGAACGTGCTGCCGCCGACTGCTCTGGGCTTGCGGAGCGATCCCGTCAAGATTCCCGACAGTTCTGGTTTGAATCGCAGCGCTCTTGACGACACGGTGGTCGTGCCATGGAATGATCTGAAGGCTCTGCAGCGTGGCATTGAAAATCATCCCGGCCAGATTGCGGCGATCATCACCGAGGGCATCATGGCGAATATGGGCGTGGTTCCTCCGGCGGACGGATATCTGCGGGGCCTTCAGGAACTGGCGCGGGCCAACGGCATTCTGTTTATTCTCGATGAGACCGTGACTGGGTTTCGCATCGCTCCCGGAGGCTGCCAGGAATATTACAAGTTGTCTCCGGACCTTGTGACCTTTGGCAAAGCGCTGGGATGCGGCTTGCCGGTCGCCGCCCTGGTCGGTCGCGCTGAAATCATGGACGCATTGCAATGGGGAGGAGTGCTGCACTACGGCACGCACAACGGATCGCGCATCGGGATGTTTGCGGCGAGGGCCAACCTGCGTGTGCTTACACGAGACAACAACGCTTCCTTCCGGCACACCTGGGGCATTGCGGAGCGGCTGTGCGCGGGGTACAGAGAGTTGTTCCGGAAGAAGGGGCGCGCCGTAGTCGTGCAGAATGTTGGCCCGATGTTTCAGTTAATGTTCACCGATCAGCCTGCGATCCGCGACTACCGCGAGTTCTGCCAGTTCGTTGACCGCGCCGCCTTTCAGAAGTTTGTGCTGTCGCTGTTTCCGTTCGGGGTGTACGCGTCGCCCTCTGCGGCGCTGCATTCGATTGTCACGCTTGCGCACACGGAGGAAGACGTGGACCGCACGCTGGAGGCGGCGGGGAAGGCGCTCGGAAAAAAGTTGCTAGGTGACAGCACGATCACTAAGCAGTGATTCACCGTCGCGATGAAGATGCCATCAACAAAGACTGCAGAACGCGCAGCCCAGCTTCTATCACTGCAGGGCAAGGTTGCGATGGTCACCGGTGCCGCATCGGGAATCGGCCGCGGCATCTCGATTCGCCTGGCCGAGATGGGCGCATCTGTCGCGCTCCTTGACGTTGACGACAGCAAGGGACGCGAGGCGGCTGCCGAACTTGAGGCTCACGGAGGCGCAGCGGTTTTCCTGAAGTGCGACGTTCGCAGCGCCGACGAATGCCGGAGCTGCGTCGACACGATTATCAAACGTTGGGGCAAGATTGACATTCTCTGCAATTGCGCCGGCATCGCCATTCGCAAGGATACTGTTGAACTCACCGAGGACGAATGGGACCTCGCGCTCGACGTGACGCTGAAAGGAATCTTTCTGCTGTCGCGCGAAGTCGTGCCGCACATGATTCGCGACGGCGGAGGCAGCATTGTGAACATCGGTTCGGGATGGTCGCTTAAAGGAGGGCCCCGTGCTGCGTCGTACTGCGCCGCCAAGGGCGGCGCCGTGAATCTGACTAGGGCGATGGCCATCGACCACGGCAAGAACAATATTCGCGTGAACTGCGTTTGTCCTGGCGATGTGGACACTCCAATGCTGCGCAGCGAATGCTCTCAGCTCGGCGAGGATGTGCAGGCGTTTATGCGGGAAGCCGCGAATCGTCCCCTTGGGCGCGTGGGTGTGCCGGACGACGTTGCCAATGCTGTTTTGTTTCTGGTGAGCCCGATGTCGAGCTGGATTACAGGCACGGCGCTCGTGGTTGACGGGGGCGGGTTGGCGTAAACCAATAACGCGTTCTTGCCGAAGGGCGGCAGCTTGTGGCGCTGGCGTCTCGCCGGCTGTCGCGAGGGCATCCTTGCCCTCGCATGCGGGACGAGACGTCCCCGCTACCGCCGCCGGGACGGCGGCGCTACGAAATACGCCGTTGCCGCGCGGCTTCGTAGAGCACGATGCTTCCCGCGACGCCGGCATTCAACGATTCCACCTGCGGCGTGTGCGGGATCGCGATCAGCTCATCGGCTTGCGCCAGGATAGCGCGCGGCAAGCCTGAGCCTTCGCTCCCGATGAAAACCGCTGAAGGCCCTGTCAGATTCGCCTGATCGAGCGGCGTGCCCTTGTGCGAAGAAGTCGCAATCAAGCGCACGCCCTCCCTGCGCAGCTTCGCCGAAATCTCTTCCCAGCCTCCCGCAGTTTTCCCAATAATGACCGGCAGGCGGAAGATCGATCCCGCTGAGGCGCGGATCACCTTTGAATTCAAGGGACTGACAGTGCCTTCACCCAGCACTACTCCCGCGCTGCCAAAGGCTTCGGCCGAGCGCAGGATTGTACCCAGATTGCCCGGATCCTGCAGACCCGCGAGCACGATGATCGGGCCGACCTGCAGCCGCTCCAACACGTCCGCCAGAGAGAATTCTTTCAGCCGAACCAGCGCTGCCACTCCTTGCGGAGTCTCACTGGGAATGGTGCCGTCGAAGAGTTTGTCGGGAAGGAGAAGAGTGTCGACGTTGGCGCCAATCTGGGGCAGGAGCCGTTCTGCCATGTTTTGCGCCGATTCCTTGAAAAACACTGCCCGAAAGCGCAGACCGCTGCGAATGGCTTCTTCGACAATGCGCAAGCCTTCGATGGCGCAGCTTCCGTCTTCGCTGCGTTCGGCACGCGAGAACGCCTGACGAAGATCCTTCACTAGAGCGTTGTGGCGGCCTTCGATACGGCGCAAACGATGCTGGGCGCTGGGCGCGGTTTCCGAAGGTCGGGTCATGTCCGGTGACTCATGATACGCTGCCTCTTCATCTTGCTGCGTTTTGCCGTATTATGGTAGGTTTCGCGGTCTAAAAAATCGAGCCTCTAGCCATAGAGAAGGGAACGCCCGTGCGCGTCGAGATCGTAAAGATTAATAGCGAAACTCCTGAATCATCTTTGGTCAAATATGCCGCTGATCAGATCCGTTCCGGCGAAGTGCTGGGCATGCCCACCGATACGTTTTACGGGTTGGCGGCGGATCCTTTCAACTTGCGCGCGGTCGATCGCGTCTACGACATCAAGACCCGTTCACGCCACAAGCCTCTGTCGCTGCTGATCGAAAGCACCGACCAGGCGGAAGAACTGGCGAAGCCGCTACCCGAAGAATTTTATGCGCTGGCACGCAAGTTCTGGCCAGGGCCGCTGACCATCATCGTTAAGGCAGGCTCGCGTTTGCCGCTCAAAGTGACGGCCAATACCGGCAACGTCGCACTGCGCGTGCCCAACGCGAAGATTCCACTGGCGGTGGTGACGGCTGCAGCCATTCCGATCACCGCTACTTCCGCGAACCTGAGCGGCGCTTCGGAATGCACCAGCGCGGAGCAGGTACGCGACCAACTGAAGGGACGCATCAACATCATCGTCGATGGCGGCGATTCTCCGCGAGATGTGGCCTCTACCATCGTTGATCTAAGCGACGAAGCCGCGCGCTGGCGCATCATTCGCGAAGGCGCGATTCCCGCAGACGAAATTTCCAGCTTCTTTGCCCAAGGATGAATGTCTGACGAATGATCGATGAAGCCGCCCAACCAGCATCCGCAGATCACGCTGGTGGCTTCGTCTGTTGGTTTTGGCGGTAGTAGGGCGTCTTGTTGCTCCTGGCGGATTACGGCCATTCAGGTTGTGCACACGGCTTCTCTTGCAGGAAATCCATCCGCGCGGATGCGATCGTCGTTTTCGGAGCTGCAGAGTATTCGGGCCGGCCTTCGCCCGTGTTGCGGGCGCGCCTCGATCACGCTCTCGAAGTGTTCCACCGTGGCGTGGCGCCGGTCGTCATCACCACGGGTGGCGCGGCTGCCGATCCTACTTTCAGCGAGGGGGGCGTTGGCCGCGATTATCTGATGCGCCACGGCATTCCCGAGCGCAGCCTGATCGCTGAAACGCAGGGCCGCGATACCTCTGAATCGGCGGTACGCGTGGGCGTGATCATGCGCGCCAATGGCCTGCATAGTTGCGTCGCTGTCAGCGACGCCTATCACGTCTTCCGCATCCGCAAGCTTCTGGAGCACGAAGGGATGCGCCCGGTCTATGTAGCTCCGCGCCCCGACTCGCGCCCGCGCAGCACCTGGTTGCGGCGAAGTGGCTGTGTTGCGCGAAGCCACGAGTTATCTGCTGTGGAGGGTTGGAATCACGTAATCAGACCTCAGACCTGTGACGCCAGACCCCGGCTTCCGGCTTTCGCCTTCCGCCTTCCGCTCCGGACTGGCGGCTTCAGATTTGCCTGAACTCCGACTTCGTCTTTTAACTTCTGAAGGTAGAGCAGAGGACTTTCTGAGGTCCGAAGTCTGAGCTCAAGCCGGAAGCCGAGAGCCCCAGGTCTGAGGTCCGAGGTCCGAAGGCCGACTTTACCAGCCTCTTCTTTCCCGCAAGGTCGGTGATGTGAGCTACGTGATGGCGTCCATGCCACGCGTAGAGGGCAAGCGTTTTCTCCAGAGTCATCGCGCCCAGATCAGGATGGCGGAACGTGCGCTTCCACTCCTCCGGCGTGAGCGACGCAGCAGGCGCACCCAGCGATCGTGCAGCGAGTCGAGCAGCGTCAACGAAACCTCCACGGGGGTCCCCTTCGTGTCCGCGAGTTCAGCCCAGCGATCTTCCGCGTAGGGCTTGATGGTCGGTTCGTCTTCGGTAAGCGCCAGCTTGAATCGCACGTAGGAATTCAGATGACTGTCGGGCACGTGATGCACAACTTGGCGCACGGTCCATCCTCCGGGTCGGTAGGGCGTGTCGAGTTGGGCGTCGGAAAGTCCCTGCACAGCCGCTCGCAAGTTTTTCGGCGTATGAGCGATGTCATCGAGGAAGGCGCGCTTCTGATCTTCGGTGAGGCGTCCGTCGTAGCTGAAATTTGCCAATGGGATAGCGCAGATCAGTCATTGAATCTCCGTCTAGAGCTTTAAGCTAAGGATGAGCAAGCGCCCATGGACGCTTCAACGAATAATGTGAGTTCCGCTTGGTCCTGTAGGGGATCCAGCGGGAAACTCTGCAGTTAACTACAAGAGATAGTATCCCCTGCTGGAGGGCCCCATTCCCTCCGGCTTCGAATTTCGGTTCTCCATGCCGCCATTTTGGTGCATCAAAGATGGGTTCTAGGCTAAACTCTCCCTGCTGTTAAGTTTAGCTACTCCGTCCCTGAAGCTGCCCATTGCAGCGGTCAGGAGCACCAGCGAGAGGGAAATTATGCCATCGTCGGTTTGGTCTGGCCACTTAACCTTCGGACTTATCTCCATGCCCGTGCGTCTGTTTTCTGGCGCGCGCAGCAGCGGCATTTCCTTCAACATGCTGCACCGCCCCGACAAGCAGCGCGTGAAGCAGCAATATATCTGTCCGCTGGAAAACGTCGTGGTCGAGCGCAACGAAATTGTGAAGGGCTACGAGTTCCGCAAAGACGAATACATCGTAATCGAGCCGGAAGAGATCAAGAAGATCGAGCCGCAGACCGCCAAGACGATGGAGATTCTTGAGTTCGTGAAGGCCAGCGACGTCGATCCGGTCTATTTCGAATCGTCGTACTACATGATGCCGGAAGAGGCGGGGCGTCGTCCCTACGCTTTGTTGACCAAGGCGCTGGAGGAAAGCGAGTACGTCGCCATCGCGAAGATCACCATGCACAACCGCGAGTACACCGTGTTCCTGCGGCCGCACGAAGGCGGACTCATGCTGCATACCATGTACTACGCCGAAGAAGTGCGCAAGGTGGAAGGCTTCGGCGCGCCCGATGTGGAGTTGAAGGATGCGGAGGTGAAAGTTGCGCACCAGTTGATTGAGGCGCTGGCGGATGAATGGGATCCCGAGAAATACAAAGACACGTTTCAGGAAAACCTGAAGAAGCTGATCGAGGCGAAACTCGAAGGCGGAGAAGTGGCTGCCGTCGAGAAGCCGAAAAAGCTGGCCCCTGTCGTGGATTTGATGGCAGCATTAAAGCAAAGCTTGGCCCAGATGGAAGGCAAGAAGAAGCCGGCTGCCACTGCGAAGTCCGAAGAAGTTCACGCGGCGGCGGCTGGCAAGGGGCGACGGCGCAGGTAATAGGGCAGGACGGCTTCCGGCTCTCGGCTTCCGCAATACGACATGCTCTGCGCGCGAGATCCTTCCCTCCGCCTGAAGAATGGCTCCGCTCAGGATTACGCCAGCCGAGAATAACTGCGAAACTCGAATTACAGGACGATCCCTTGTGCGCCGAAGATGGAGCATTCAACTTTCCGTAACCTTCTCATTCATCCAACGTCGTCGATTCGCCGGGCATCAGAGGGTGTAGCTGAAAGTGAAGCTGACGGCTGAGAGCTGATAGCTCCTCGCCTAGCGCAGACGGCTCGCAATCGTTACAATAATCGATTCTGTAGCAATCATTCGAACCAGAGCTTCTTCTTCGGGGTGCCGATGAGTTTCCGACGTGTGGGCTGGGTGGCAGCGATTGCGCTGGCAACTTGGCTCGAGCTTTCGTGTGGCCAAGTCTATCGCCCCGTGGTTATCCCGGTAAGCATCACTCCGCCCAATCCGGCGAATTTCCACGCCGTCTTTGGGATCAGTGCCAACGTGCCCTTTAACCCGGGTACGGCGCTCCAGATCGATGTATCTGGAGATAGCAACATCGGCGTAGCGAACATGGGCGTCAATCCCACTCATGCTGCCATTCTGCCCAACAATGCGCGGGTTTTCGTAGCGAGCGCCGGCAGTCTGTTCGCAGGGGATACCGACGTCGTTACCGCCTTTTTTCCGGCCGGTGATAGCTCCACCGCGACCGGACTGAGCACGGTGACGACCTTTCCCTTGCCGAACGTTGGTCCGATCAATCCTGCTACCCAGGTGCCATTTACATGCTCTTACCTTCCTGATTTTGTCGCAACGTCGCAAAACACTAGCGTCTTCGTCGCCAACTACGGAGTGGAAAACGATCCAAATTGCAATTTCAGCAGCACCGACTCGGTCGCATCGCTCAACCCTTCGCAGGGCACCGTCGACAACATCGAATATCTTCCCGCGGGCTCACACCCGGTCGCGATGGTGGAGACGCCGGATGGCGTCAATCTTTATGTACTCAACCAGGGCACGAATTCGGTCACCGATCTTTCCCCGCAAGACTTGACGACTCTGGCTACGATCCCGGTCGGCAACACACCGGCGTGGGCTGCAGCGCGACCGGACAATCGGCGCGTCTACGTCGTGACCCAGGGAGATGGGCAACTGTATACGATCCGCACCGACACGAACGTTGTGATTCCGGGATCTCCGCAGTCCGTGGGGGGCGCCGGGGCAAACTTCGTAGTGTACGACAAGAGCTTGAATCGGTTGTATGTGACGAATCCCAACGCGGGCGCCGTGTATGTGTTCGACGCAACCACCGATCCGCCCACGCCAATAGGTAGCACGAGCGGAGCGGTCAGCGTCCCGCAGCCGCCGGCGTGCAGCAATGCGGGGTGCTCCACCGTAGCCCCTGTATCAGTCGCAGCATTGCCCGATGGCAGCCGTTTCTATGTGGCAAGCTATGTTACCGCGGCGTCCGCGTGTCCTGACCCGACTCTCGCTGCTGCCGGGTGTGTCATTCCGCAGATCACGGTTTTCGATGCGCCCTCTTTAGCGGTGAAAACGACCGTGTTTCCGCTACTGCCCCCGGTGACGAAGAGTGACGGAACTGTAGTCAATCCATTCGCGCTGATGACGGCCAAATTCTGCGCCCCAGTGTTCCCCTACACACCCGCCTCGGCTCGCTTCCGCATGTCTGTCGTTGCCGCCACGGACAGCAGTCGCGTCTACACCAGCATGTGCGATGGCGGTTCGGTGGCAATTGTCAGAACGAACAGCAATACGATCGCTACCGGGGTGAATGCGACAGATACGCTGGTCACCGATCTGCCCGCTCCGTTTAGCGGCGGGCCGCCGCAATCGAATAGCGAACCCGCGCCGCAGAGTCCTGTTTTCTTGTTGGGTGGACAGTAGCAAGGTAGCGCCGGCATCCTGCCGGCTGTCCCGAGGGCGTCGCGCCCTCGGACGCTAACACAACGTCAGTTGCTAGACGGGAAGAGCTTAGACTTTGGCAGGAACTTCTTCTTTTACCGCTTCTCTCGCCGCGTAGTGCGAGTCCACATATTCACAGAGAATTTCAATGAATTCCGGGACGATGCGATCGCCCTTTAGAGTAGTGAACAGCCGTCCGTCGACGTAGACCGGAGCCTTCGGCTCCTCGAACGTGCCGGGCAGGGAAATTCCGATGTTGGCGTGCTTGGACTCGCCAGGGCCGTTGACCACGCAGCCCATCACAGCGAGCTTCATTTCTTCGACGCCGATGTAACGGCCCTTCCATGACGGCATCTGCTCGCGCAGATACGACTGAATCTGCTCCGCCATTTCCTGGAAGAAGGTGCTGGTGGTGCGCCCGCAACCTGGACACGCTGTCACTTGCGGCGTGAAGCTGCGAATGCCCATCGATTGCAGAATCTGTTGGGCGACGCGGACTTCTTCGGTTCGGTCGCCTCCGGGAGCAGGAGTCAGGGAAACACGAATCGTGTCACCGATGCCTTCCTGCAGCACTACCCCCATGGCGGCGCTGGATGCGACCACGCCCTTGGCGCCCATTCCAGCCTCGGTAAGCCCGAGGTGCAAGGGATACTCACAACGAGCCGCAAGGGCGCGGTAGACATCGATCAAGTCCTGCACGCCGCTCACCTTCGCGCTGAGAATGATCTGGTCGGCGCGCAAGCCGAATTGCTCAGCCAGTTTTGCCGAATTCAGAGCGCTTACCACCATCGCTTCCATGGTCACTTCACGGGCGTCTTTCGGTTCGTCCAGCTTGGAATTCTGGTCCATCATGCGAGTGAGGAGCACCTGGTCCAGCGATCCCCAGTTCACGCCAATGCGCACCGGTTTCTGATACTTCACCGCTACTTCGATCATGGTGCGGAAATTGGAGTCGCCGGTGCGGCCGATGCTGGCGTTGCCCGGATTGATGCGGTATTTGGCCAAGTCGCGCGCGCACTCCGGATACTTAGTCAGCAGAACGTGACCGTTGTAGTGGAAATCGCCGATGATGGGCACACGGATGCCCTGCTTGTCGAGTTGCTCGACGATGTGGGGAACGGCCGCGGCGGCGTCGTCGTTGTTCACGGTCACGCGCACCAGTTCCGACCCGGCGCGGGCCAGGGCCGCCACCTGTTGGACTGTCGAAGGAATGTCGGCCGTGTCGGTATTGGTCATGGATTGCACCACGATCGGTGCATCCGAGCCGACGCGCACACCGCCGACCACAGCGGTAGCGGTCTTTCTGCGTTGAATATTCGCCATATGGGAAGTTCTATTTTATCACGTGGAATGCGGGTTTCCTCATTGAGCATCGGGGACGCCTAGTGCAAAGTATGCCACCCAACACACCGAGGCATGCTGGGTGGCGTCATTGGTTAGCGGTCCCTTCACTTTCGGCTAGACGGGGGGACAATGGCGTTCATGCGCAGATATTCGACCATCTGCCCGTAGTGATCGTAGGAGTGGGCCACAGCGTCCACTGTAAACTCGACACGGGTATTCTGCATGGCGGTTCCCACCCGCGTCGGCATAAGCGGCGTCAATGCGTTGTCGGCGTTAGTGGTAGCCACAGCCTGATGCAGCGCCGTGAACGAGCCTTTGACGTAGCCCATAACCTGTTCCTTCGATTGCACGGTTGCGGGCCCAGTCTCGAACTCCTGGTCAGGAGTTGGCGTCTGGCCCAGGATGCGTGCGGCCATGCGATAGTTGTTGGCCGCCAGGTGCTTCACCTGCTGACCGAAGGTGCGGGCCCCGGCAAACTGGCCCGCGGTTGGGGTAAAGGAATATTTATCCTCGGGCATGGCATCGGCGGCGGACACAACATCTTTTTCGGCGTTTGTGATCCAGGTGTCTAACGCCTGACTTATTGGAAGCCTGGTTTGCGCAGAGGCAATATGGCTAGTGAAGGCGAGAAGGCAGAACAGAACGCGAAATACAATTTTCATAATAGCTCCTTGAACCTTGTTTTGCGAGTGGAATGAGCGCACGAGCAGGAACATGCGCTGCTCAATGCGTAGAGAGGGCCAGGTTTTCAGGAGTTGGGCGGGCCTCGGTCAGTCTCGGGAGAACCGATCGAGGAAATCAGGATGAAGGAGTCAGACGGTATTGAAATTCTGCGTGCCGGGCGCGCCAGGGGACTGACGATCTCGGCTGCGTGCAGCGCCACGAATTGAAATTGGACGAAGGTGTGCATGCCGCACCTGCCGGCAAAGCTCTCAGGTCATGTTCGCATGTAGAGCGGAGGGCTACTGTCTCGCCGGGCTTTGTGCGGGCACTAATTCGTCGGGCGCGGCAACAGGCAGCCAAAGAAGGGTTGCCCGACCCTGCAACGCAGGCTGACGCTGAACTGGCTAGTACCACGATCAGCAGCACCGATGTTATGGAAGCGCGGCGCATGGATTGTGAGACGTTCCGGCAACTGAAAGGTTACCCCATTCGAAGCTCCGAGTTCGGATTCTCTAAGGATTGCACTGGCTTTACCGTCTATGAAATTATTGGATCTACCATTCCATTCAGTTTTAAGAAGCACTAACCCTACCTCTGGCCGAAAGACTGTGCTGTAACGCGCCTCTTCGATTCGTCACCATACTTTGTCCGAATGAAGGTTATTCCTATGAGCCCCAATCATCCCATCAAGGCAACGCGCAAAAAGAAAAAACCAGCCGCCGGTCCTGCTGCGCCCCCATGGCCCAGCTACAAAGGCACTTCCGAATTCGTCGGAACCAGTCCAAGCGGCCGTGTGACGGTGTATGTGGACGCCTCGCTGGGACAACCGGGCCTGCAGAATGCCCAGGATCTGCTTAACGATGCCGATCGCGTTGTGGCCGCCAACGACACAATTTTCGGAACCACCGGAGGTCCGGTCAGCGTCATTGTTTTCGCCTTGGGAAACGCTACCGACGGCACCGGCGGAGCCGACCACATGGGCTGCGATTACACCACTGGAGCTGCGATCGAGGTCGATGCGTCCTTCGGTAATTCGACCCGCGTCTCGGCGCTGTTTGAAGCCGAGTTAAGCGAATGCTCGATGAATGGCAACCTTTGCGGCGAGAGCACGGGAGAAGCTCTTTCGCGCTGGTGCGCGGCCGTCATTAGCAACAACGCCCTCTCGGACTTTGCCACGGCTCCGCAGTGGGCGCAGGACGGCATGCCGGACTATGTGAACAAGACGGACCCCACGGATCAGAATGCGGACAGCACGGGATGCGGAATGGCGTTTCTATCCTGGCTGATGAGCCAAAGCTACAGCCTCGATAAGATTGCGCCGGCGATGGTGGCGTTGGGCGACGCTGGAACTTTGGCCCAGCTTTATGCCAACCTGACCTCCGATGTCGCCGCGAACGCATGGCCGAAATTTCAGAAAGCTGTGAAGGCCCTGCCGAATGGCGTCACGAACGACGATCCTTTCGGTGGAGCTCAATCCGCGCAAATAGCGAGTCTGCGCGCGGCCAAGATGCCTGCACGGGCGGCGAAGGCGCCCACTCCCACAGCGATTTGCCCGCCTAAATCCAAGCGATTGCTTCCGCCAAACAGAAAGGCCGCATAAGGCGAACAAGCCGGCGGCCTCGCGGCCGCCGGCTTGCTTGAATCCCAAAACGCGCAAAGCTTCTTACGGGAGTTTGTCTGCCAGGCCGGGAATGGTCTTCATCAAATCGTTGTAGATCACCATCACCGCGAACAACACCAGGAAAACGAAGGCGGCCTGGTAGACGCGCTCCTTGATGTTCATGCTGATGTCGCGGCGCATGAGTCCCTCAATCAGTAGGAACAGGATCACGCCGCCATCGAGGATCGGGATGGGCAGCAGGTTGAAGATACCAAGATTCAGGCTGATAGCGGCGGTCAAACCCATCAGTGGTGTCCAGCCCTTACGGCGCGCAGCTTCACCCGCGGCCTGGCCGATCCGGATGGGACCCTCAATGGAGCGCATCGAAATCTTGTGCTGCGCCATCTTCTTGACGAGTTCAAGAATCAGCAAGGCGTTTTGCCGGTTCTCATGCAGCGACAAGCGAAGGGCAGCCGCGAAGGGCAGTGTCTTCACCTTCATCTGCATGCTGCCGATGCCGATGCGATACCACTTATCGGTAAGAACGGGTTGAACGGTGAATGTTTTTTGCTCGCCCTTCCGCAGCACGGTGATCGCGATGGGCTTATCTTTCGTGACCTTCAGGCTCTCGATCATGGCCGCCAGAGCCGGTACCGGCTTGCCATCCACTGACAGGATCTGGTCGCCTTCTTTCAATCCGGCCTTTTCCGCCGGCATACCTGCCACCAGGTCGACAATGGTGACGATGCCTTCCTTGGGAGCCCATCCCGCGTAACCGATTTGGTCTACACCGCTGGCCTCGGGTACTACGGTTTTTTCAAGACTCTGGCCGTTGCGTTCTACCGTGACATCGAGAGGCTGCCCGGGACTCAAGGCTTCCTTCAGTTCGACCTGCTCCCAGGTGGGATTCTGGACATCATCGATGCGCGTGATGCGGTCGCCGATCTGGAATCCGACTTTGGCGGCTGCTGTGTCTTTCAGCACCCATCCGATCACAGGTGGTTCGTCATACACTGCCGGATATTCGTAGTGCACCATGTAGACCGTGGTGAGCAGCACGATCGCCAGCAGGATGTTCATGGTCGGACCGGCAATCGCGATCAGGAAACGGTGCCAGCGGGGATGATTCATGAACTCGCGCGGATCGTTGGAGCGCTCGTCCATGGGATTTTCGCCGCTCATCTTGACGTAGCCGCCGAGCGGGATGGCATTGATTCGATAGTCAGTATCGCCCTTGCGGAAGCCGACCAGCCGTTTGCCGAATCCAATGGCGAACTGCTCGACCCGCACTCCCAGCCACTTGGCCACGATGTAGTGGCCAAACTCGTGGATAAGGATCATAAAGCCAAGGACCGCAACCACCGCAACCAGTGAGGTCAAAAAATCAGACATATCGAGATACTCGCTCCCGCAACTGTTTAGATTCCAAACTTACGCAAAAGATGTTGCCCTGGGACGCCCAATTTTATTTCTTGCCACCCGTTCTTTGGCTAGACGGCGAGCTTCGGTGTCGGCTTCTAATACTTTTGCAATTGACTCGCGCTTGCCTGCATGGGTTCCTGCCAGAACGTCTTCGATAATCCTGGGAATATCGTTGAAGTCGATGCTGCCTTCCAGAAATGCCGCTACC
The DNA here is from genome assembly GCA_963774565.1 of uncultured Acidobacteriaceae bacterium. Classification (GTDB taxonomy): domain Bacteria; phylum Acidobacteriota; class Terriglobia; order Terriglobales; family Acidobacteriaceae; genus Sulfotelmatobacter. Next base: position 126,480 of record CAVZFP010000022.1, read on the forward strand.
GCGACTTCGTCCGCCGCATTCAGCGCAATTGTTTTGGCGCCGCCAGCCTCTGCTGCTTCATAGGCGAGACGAAGACAAGGGAATTTTTTCAGGTCGGGAGGGCAGAAGTCCAGATGACGCAGGTCACTGACCTTAAAGCGCATATCCGACTGAATCCTCTCGGGATATGTTAAGGCGTAAAGAATCGGCAACCGCATGTCGGTCACTGAAAATTGAGCAAGTATGCTCCCATCCACAAACTCCACCATGGAATGAATAGTCGACTGAGGATGGACGATGACTTCTACTTTTCCCGGAGGCATGTGAAACAGTCTGCACGCCTCAATCACCTCGAAGCCTTTATTCATGAGAGTCGCTGAGTCGATGGTGATCCGCCGCCCCATCTTCCATGTGGGATGGTTCAGAGCCTGCTCCACCGTGATCGACGCAAATTTCGACTGGGGAGTGTTAAGGAACGGCCCCCCCGACGCCGTCAGCCAGATGCGCTCCACTTCGCCCATACGCCCACCGCGCAGGCATTGATGCACTGCGTTGTGCTCGCTGTCGATAGGAAGGAGCGGCTTGCCTTGCCGGCGAGCCTCGGCCGTAATCAATTCTCCCGCGGCGACAAGACATTCTTTGTTGGCGAGTCCCACAACCTTGCCCGCGCGCACCGCCTCGTAGGTCGCTTCCAGCCCAGCCACGCCTACGATGGCGCTCACGACGAAGTCCACGTCCGGGTGTGTGGCGACCCGCACAGTTCCCGCCGCTCCATAGACGACCTCGATCTCAGCCAAGCCTTCTTTCGTAAGGCGGATTCGCAAGGCGTTGGCGTCCGCTTCTGCCGCCATCGAGATTACTCGTGGCCGCCAGCGCAGTGCCTGCTCGAATGCCGCTTCTAGATTCGATCCGGCCGCCACTGTCACAATCTGAAATTGTTCAGGATAGGACTCAGCCACACTGAGCGTGCTGCGACCAATGGAGCCCGTCGATCCCAGAATGGCAATGCGTTTCATGATCAAGGCAGAGCTGTTATTGGAGAGCTGGCACAGACTCCTTATTTTACGCGTTAACGGCCTTCGTCTGTGGGGGGAACGAGGGCTACCGCATTACACGCCAGGCTGTGTAGAACCATAATACAGGAGTGGCGAAGAGTAGGGCGTCGATACGGTCAAGCATGCCGCCGTGGCCCGGCAGGATCGTTCCCGAGTCTTTCACATCCGCACCGCGCTTGATCAGCGACTCCACCAGATCGCCAAGTTGGGCCGCCACATTCAAGGCGATGGTCAGGAAGATAATCGGCCCTATCGCCGGCTGCTCCAGCCCGAATATGCCGTCTCGCCGCCCGATCAGGCCCGCCCGCAGCAGCGCCGTACTCAACGGCAATGCGTAGTGAAACAGCAACCATCCTACTGCGACGCTCGCCACCAGCGATGCCGCCGCGCCCTCCCATGTCTTCTTGGGGCTGATGCGTGGCGACATCAAATGCCGCCCCACCGACTTGCCCACGAAGTATGCGAAGATGTCTCCCGCCCAAACCACGAGCAGCAAATACAGCAGGTAAAAAGCCCCTGCCCATTGCTGGCGAAGCTGCACCAGCATCCCCATGGGCAACGCGATGTAAGTGAACGCGAACACCGAGGCCGCTGCCGCCGGATAGCTGCTGCGCAGTTCCTGCCGCCGCATCAAAATACTAAGAGCCAGGAACGGAGCGATGGCCGCGGCGAATCCCAGGCAGTACACAAAGATCGCCGTCGAAAGCAGCGGCTTCTCATCTCCGACATTGAGGGCGAGCAGCAGAAAAAAGACTCCGACGAAGATGTAAGTCGGCAGCCGCAGCGGTTGCACGCCGTACGATTCCGTCAGCTTTAGAAACTCATGGATGGTAATCAGTGCCACGATGGCCGAGACGACAGCCACAACCGGCACCGGCCCCCGCAGAATGAGAGCCAGCACAATCGGAATCAGGACGACCGCGGTCGCGATGCGTTTGAGCAAGGGAAGTTGGTTTGCGCTGTGATGGCGCGCTTACGATCTTTGCACGAACTGAAGAATTTAACCACAGACGGCACAGGGGATCACAAAGGATTTGACTGCCTCTGTGAAACCCTGTGCCCTCTGCGGTTAAGATTTTGTGGCAAGCGCCGACGATTTCGAATGCGACAGCGCGTCGCCGTGGTTTAGACCACCGTAGCGCCGCTCGCGCTTCTGGTATTCAGCGATTCCTTCGAGCAGATGCACACCGCGGAAATCCGGCCAGAGCGTGGGGGTTACGTAAATTTCAGCATAGGCGAGTTGCCACAGCAGGAAATTACTCAACCGCATCTCTCCCGAGGTCCGCACCACCAGATCGGGGTCGGGAAGATGCCGGGTATACAGATGCCGGGTCACTGTATCCTCATCGATCTGCAGGTGATCGAGTCCGCCATTCTGCTCTGCCGCGTTCACAATCGAGCGGAACGCGTCGACCAACTCGCTGCGGGCGCTGTAATTCAGCGCCAACGTCAGTACCATGCCCGAGTTGCGTGCCGTAGCGTCGCTTGCCCAAGCCATGCGCTCCTGCACTTCCCAGGGCAATTCGTGTTGCCGGCCGATGTATTCCAGCCGGATATTGTTCTTGTTCAGCGTGGGGACTTCCGCTTTCAGGTAGCGGCTCAACAGTCCCATCAGGAAATGCACTTCGCTCTCCGGACGCTTTTTCCAGTTCTCTTCGGAAAAGGCGTACAGCGTGAGAGCAGGGATGCCTATGCGGGCCGCGGTCTCCACTGTCGAACGCACGGCCGTGACTCCGGCACGGTGTCCGGCCACGCGCGGCATGTGGCGCCGCTTGGCCCAGCGCCCGTTGCCGTCCATGATGATCGCGATATGTTTAGGGAGCCGTCCTGGATCTAAGCGCCGGTAAACTTCGGTTTCCTTGCGGTCGAGCCCCGTGAGTACTTTGTCCTGCAAAGTGCACCCTCAACATGAGGCTAACACAGGTAGGAAGGGGCTGGCAATGCAGGATCACCGCGAGGTGACTGGATGCAGCGAGACGAGGTTTCTCTCACTTCACCACGGGGGAACTGGCATCCGCTGGCTTGTTTTCGTCGGCATGAATCTTGCCGTCGTCTTCGGCATAGAAAGATCGGTGTTGGGTGTCCATATTCTTCGGGGTCATGGTGAGAACGAAGCTGTCTTTCTTCCCCTTGAAGTTTGCCGTGTAGTCTCCGCGGTCGGGATTGACCATCCGCTTGGTGAACGATCCCGAATGTACGAGTTCCTCCAGCGATGTGGCGAAGTGATCGTACTGCTTGTTGAAGCGGCGCTGCGCCCGCAATACGACTCGCATATACGCCAGCGCGGCCGCTTCGGAGTCAGAACGGGCCGGGTCGCCTGCAAACTTCGGCTGGTACGTCGGAGCGGGGGTAGGCGAAGCTGGGGCAGGAGAGGGGGTCGTATCTTGAGCGGAAAGCGAGCCTGTAGCAAGCAAAACTGCAGTGAGGATGGCGCACAACATGGTCGAACTTTTCATGCGAACAGTTTCTCCGTAAAACTTGACTTTGTAAGAGGCATGCGCAAAGATGTCAGGGTTTGCCTGAAGTTTCGTCGCCAATGTGGCGGGCAGGCTTATTTTCCCATGTTACTCCCGTAATTTCCCTTCAGTCACCTTTGCTTTGCAATCCGCCGAATTCTTACTATGCTGGATACAAGAATCTAGCCTAACAGGGAAACCTATGAAAGCAGCAGTAGCGAGAAAACCAGTCATCCGAATTGCGGTGGTGGAAAGTGATCCACTGCGCTTCGTTGGGTTCCGCGCATTGTTCGACTCAGAGCCCGAGTTCGAACTTGTCTCCGCGGCACTGCCCGAGATCAGTACGCTGCAAGCCATTGATCTCATCCTGCTTGGCAACCGTAACGGTCAAAACCTGTTCGACGTGATGGCCAGCCTGAAGGCGACACGGCCGGATTTACGGATCATCGTTACCGGTTCGGGAATTGACGAGGAAACCATTCTGAAAGCGATTGCCTCGGGGGCCAAGGGTTACGTTGACGAGGCCGCCACGCCAGCGGAATTCGCGCAGGCCATCCGCATCGTGAACCAGGGATCGGTTTGGGCTCCGCGCAAGGTATTGTCCATGTTCATTGAGCGGGTGTCGTCGGCACCGGGACGGATTTTCCCAGCGGGCCGGGTCACGTTCACCGACCGCGAAAAAGAAGTGCTGGAAATGCTGGTGGCTGGGCGCTCTAACAAAGAGATCGGCTCTCAGTTGGGCATCGAGGAGCGCACCGTGAAGGCGCACGTAGCGAAGTTGATGCGCAAGGTTGGTGTCCAGAACCGCATTGCCTTGTCGGTGCATGCCATCACGCATTCGCTGGTCGCTACGAAGTAAAACACTTCTCGCTTCTGTCGCCTGGCTTGGAAACACTGAGCAGGACTTTTGTTCTCCAGCGGTTCTGGGTCCGAATCCGGTTACCTGGAGACACTTACCTTCGTAATCTTGTGGGGTTTTCGTACATCTCGCATACTCTCCTTACCTACCACAGAACCTGGGAGACGGGGTTGAGAGTGGCGATTAGGGTCACTACTTTCAGCCCCGCATTTTTTTGTTGCTCCATCCCTTCTTAGCCGATCCTGCTGACTCCGAACTCTTCAAGGCATAGGCTCCAATACCTGGTTCATTTACAATCCAAACACCAGCTTTGAGTGAATCTTTGTGGCGAGGAACGATGAAGAAACTGATTTTGCTGATCCTATTTGTGCAACTTGGCTGCTTTGCGTTTGCGGCGGATAACCAGGCGAAAGAATCGAAGGCCTCCGATCGGGTGCAGGCGGCCGCGGACGTACTGAATCAAATCCAGTCGGCACCCGACTCGGGCATTCCCCAGGAAATTTTGAGTAAAGCGGAATGCGTGGCGGTGGTTCCGTCGATGTTGAAAGGCGGATTCATCGTGGGCGCAAAGTACGGCCGCGGGCTGGCCAGTTGCCGCACGCCAAAGGGTTGGAGTGCACCTGCCTTTTTCATGACGACCGGCGGCAGCGTCGGCTTTCAGATCGGCGGGCAGGCGGTTGACCTGGTGATGCTGATTATGAACGACGATGGCATGCAGCACCTGCTCTCCAGCAAGTTTGCTTTGGGTGCCGACGCCTCGGTGGCCGCGGGCCCCGTGGGACGGCACGCCGAAGGGAATACGGACTGGAAGATGCGGGCCCAGGTTCTCACCTATTCGCGCGCCCGCGGCATTTTTGCCGGCGTAAGTCTGAACGGGGCAGTCGTGAAGCAGGACAAGGACGCCACGCGAGAATTTTACGGGCATATGGTGACGTTCAAAGCAGCACTGACGGGCCAAGTGGATCCGCCGCCGGCGGCGAATGCTTTTCTGACCACACTGGCCAAGTGGGCACAGGAAGCGGCAAAGTAGCCTCGATTGGAGCATGAGTCTCCTATGATGGCTGCTCCGCTGGCCTAATCGGCTCGGTGGGCGCGAGCTTCGTGCCCGAGTGGAAGGATGCGGCAGGGGGGTTCAAAACGGCTTTGAGGTTGACGAATGGTGCCGAACCTACGCGTACGCCTCTCGCGCCGCGTGTGTCGATGGTTCAATGATGTATCGGTTCTTGTTCGGACAGAAACGGCATTGCACCTCAAGCACCCCTCCGGTCGTTTCCTCGATAGCCGCCAACTGAAATACTCGCAGACACTCTTCACAGCTCACCATCACATAAGGAATCCCGTGCGAGTCATTGCCATTGCGCGGCACCCAGGCGGGAGCAACCTCTTGGCGATGCAGGTCACTACCAGAAGCCGCGATTAACCGCTCAATCGCTCCAAATAGCTTCCTGAAGTGGCCCCCTTTTGGCGTAGACCGCGTCCGCGATTACGCCCGCTGGCAGACCGTCGCCGGCGTATGCACCGCTCATGGCCAAGGCTAATATCTGTGGAAAGCGGCGGCGAACCACAGAGAGTAACTCAAATCCCGACATACGCGGCATCTCCAAGTTGGAGATCATTACGTCAGGCGGCATCTTTCTCAACTGAAGCAGGGCCGCAAAGCCATCTTCGGCAACGCGCACGACGTGGCCGGCGGAGATCAGCAACATGGCGATGGTTTCCATAACCTCCGGATTGTCATCTACCACGAGGATCTGTCGTTTTAAAGCGTTCGGCATTGTCAACTCCTCATTGCGGAGGCAAACAGCAGTTCTCCACCCGCGAACGATTTTGATCCCCGTCGCGGGCACAGTCACAAAGGAGGGTTCGAATGCTTGTCGAGGCTTTGCTGCAATGATCGCTTCTCATCGTGTGCCGGCGTCAGAACTTTCGACCGACGCGCCCCGGTAGGCGCGCTTGTCCCTCCCGGACGATGTCTCCGCTTGGTTCGAGCCTGCGCTGCCGGATGGAACTGAGAGTCGGTCTGGGCGCTCAACAGGAAATGAACCGCAGCCCATAAAAAGTGCGCCCCGTCGGACCTGTCCACCAAAGCATCCACCGAGTTTAAAGTGCCGCGCGGTAATTCCAAGGGGTCCGCCACCATGACGATAGGAAGCTGCGGTCTGACACGCCGGATTTCGTCCGCCACCACAGACCCGTCCATCAGTCCCAGGTAATATTCGAGGACGACCGCATCCAGCGAACAGGACGTCAACAGCCGCAAGCCCTCGCTTCCACTGATCGCGGTAACGAGCCCGTGTCCCTTGTCCCGCAATAGGGTCAATTGGTCAGGGTTGCGGTGTATGCACAGAATTGTATGGGTAGCGGCCATACCTTAAGTTTTGTATACGTGAAAGTTTCCCCTGGGTCTGTTCAAAATTGCTCATGATTTATGGAGGCGCTAGGACTGAGTAAAGAGCCGAAATGGCTTGCAACCGAAGGTGTTTCCTTCGCAAATTCAGCGATTGATTGCGGGAGAGAAATGAGGCGAATCGTTTGGTGGAGGCGGCGGAGTCGAACTATTCAGGGGTGTTTGATAGCACGTAAGTTACTGATTCCAGGAAGTGCCACAAGGGCTAAAAAGGCCCCATTGCCCGATCCATTGTACGTTTATTGTACGCTAGACTCACCCTTACGCCACCTACCGCCCCGTATTCCAGAGGAACGCTCAGATTCGTTAGAGAAAAAACTCGACCGCGTTTCGAGAATCTAGCGCCGGGAGTTAGGCTTAGGAGACTTATTAAGATTACGTCTCAGGAGCGCGTCTGAAACTGGGCCGGTTCTTCGAGCATGTCAAGCAGCGCCCTCGCGTAATAGACTCGGTCAAACGTCTAGTGAATGTGAAGGGCTGAAATCTGATAATCTTCCTGCGAAAGGAACACTACTATGCCCGTGAAGGCAATGAAAGCACCCGTGCGAGCAAAGCGCAGCAGAGCGGAAATGCAGCACGAGTTCGCGGAGATCCAAGAGCAGGTGGAATCTGCGCGCGAGGCCGCAGACGCCAAGGCCGAGGGGGCGGCGCGATTGCGCGCGGCCGAGGTCCGGCAAGCCGCCGAGGGTATAACGGTCGAGGCTGTAGTGCAGAAGATTTCAGGGCTGGGACTCGAGGTCGGCAAGGCGCTAGCCGATGTTTCCGAGCAGCTCACGCAGGAGGTGAAGGTACTGGCCACGGTCCGGGAGGCAGTAGCGCTCGAGCGCAAGGAACTGGAGCAGCTCCATAAGATGGACGTGGCGGCCACCGCGCTCGATCAGATCGTGCAGGATTATGCGCGGGAAAAGCAGCGGGCGGAAGCAGAGATAGGTGCGCTGCGGCAGGCGTGGGAGGCAGAGTCGGCGAGAATGGAACGTGAGCGCAAGGAGCAGGACGAGAATCTTAAGAAGCAGCGTCAGCGCGAGATCGAAGATTATGAGTATAAGAAGGTACTCGAGCGCAAGAAAGCTCAGGACAAGTATGAAGAAGAGATGCGCCTAGTGGAGAAAAAGAACCAGGAGCGTCAGGATGCTCTGGAGAAAGCGTGGAGACAGCGCGAGGCGGAACTGAAAGAGCGCGAGGACGAACTGACGCGTTTACGAAGGGAAGGTGAGGGTTTTCCTGCACGTCTCCAGAACGAGGCGGAAACTGCAGCATTGCGGGTGCGACGCGAGACGGAAGCCAAATTCGAGCAGGAGGTGCTCGTTCTGAAGAAGGACGCGGAGACCGAAAAGCGGCTTGCTGAACTGCACGTGAGGACCCTGGAGGAGACACTGGCCCGCCAAGCTTCTCAGATCGTAACGCTCGAAAAGCAACTGGTAGACGCTAAGCAGCAGGTGCAGGACATTGCCTTGAAGGCGATCGAGGGGGCCTCTGGGTCGAAGGCGTTGTCACATGTCAACCAGATCGCTATGGAGCAAGCAAAGAATCGACCTCAGGGGTAGCACGACGGCCTCGACCCGAATCCGCCCGCCACCGCTCCGACCGACCATGTCAGATGCGGAAGATCTATATCGCGAGATAAGAAATTCCTGGAAAAACTGACCGATGTGGTGGGGCTGTATTTGAACCCGCCGCAGAAGGCGCTGGTGCTGTGTTTGGATGAAAAGAGTCAAATTCAAGCGTTGAATCGCACCCAGCCGGGGCTGCCCCTGAAGAAAGGCCGCTGCGGTACGATGACGCATGACTACAAACGCAATGGCACCACCACGCTGTTTGCGGCGCTCAACGTGTTGGACGGCAAGGTGATCGGCGAATGCCACCCCCGGCATCGCCATCAGGAGTGGCTGAGATTTCTGCGCCGCTTGGACGGGGAGTTTCCCTCGCCGATTCAGTTGCACCTGGTAATGGACAACTACGGCACCCACAAAGAGCCGCAGGTGCAAGCGTGGCTGAAGAAACATCCACGGTTTGTGTGCCACTTCATTCCCACCAGTTCCAGTTGGCTGAACTTGGTCGAGCGCTGGTTTAGAGAATTGAGCGACAAAGCAATCAAGCGCGCCAGCTTCGTAAGTGTGCCGGATCTAAAACAGGCGATCGAGGAATTTATGCGGAGCTGGAACAAAAATCCGAAGCCCTTCATCTGGACGGCCACCGTCGAGGGCATCATGACGAAAATCGAGCGGGCGCGGGTCAAGATGGAACAGCTCCAGCCCGGGTCGACCCTGCCCCGGGGCAGAAAAAAGAAGGAATAATCTGTAAAGCTATTTAGGATACACACCACTAGGAGATTTGTCGAGAGGGAAAATGATGCTATGGCCAAGAAAACGAGGAAGCCCACTCAGAAGATGCAGGCATGGATTGAGGCGCGAAAACGCCACCATTTGTCTCACGCCCAGGTCCACATGGCCCGCGAACTGGGGATGAACCCGGCAAAGTTGGGCAAGATCGATAACCACAAGCAGGAGCCGTGGAAGCTGCCCTTGCCGCAGTTTATCGAAGAGCTCTACTTCAAACGGTTCGGCAAGACTTCCCCAGAAACAGTTCTGTCTATCGAGGAGCGATGCCGACGCGAAGCCGCAAAGAAAGAGAAAAGGCGCATAGCCCGGCAGCTTGCCGTGGACAGCGCGCGGGAACAAGTCACTGGCAAATCCCCATCGGGACTAATTGAGAACGTTGGTTTGCGGCCCGCTTCATCCGGCAATCCCCGACCGCAATAGCAACGGGTGCCTGAAAGGCTGCGCCCGTGCGGTGAAAAGCCATCGAAAATAAAGGAGTTGGCTATTTTCGCCAGTGAAAACGGGGAATGCGCTGATTGCAGAAATATCCGAAAGCCACCTAATGGCATTGCCACTTGGGCATGGGCTTACCCAGAATGTCATGCTATTCCCGGTACGCTTCGGGCAGCGGAACCTAAAATACCTGGTCGGGTCGAGGGAGGAAGGTCTCTCAATACTTCCTTTCGGGTACGGCGAAGACGGATGGACCAATTGTCGCTGGATCTGGTCCAAACCGAGTTACGGTGAACCATATTCCGGAGTTCTCCTACGGGACGATTGCAAGACCGATCCGTCCGTGAAGGCGATAGACCGTGAAATCGCTGCGGTCCACTGTGAAGATCCTCCTGATGCCTTCTCGCTCAGCCACTCTGACAAGGGCCGCGTCCGCGAGATCCATCGGGCGGTCGGCATACTTGATCATGAGCTCTCGTATGCGGGGTATGTCTACCAGATCGAGGGTGAGGAGTCGCACCGCTCCTCGCGCCAACATCTCCCAGAGAGCTTCCTGGGCTTTTGGGAGATCCCCTAGCAAATAGACGGCTTGGACGAAGGGAGGCCACACTGTGACCAAGGGCTCTCGCAAGCTCTTCAAGCAATCGACGCACTTTTCGTGATACTGATCGTCAGCATCGACCAGGGCCACAAGTGGTCCAGCGTCGATGAGGATCACTTGCTATTCCGCCGCTTCGTGAGGATTTCGGAGAATCGGCGGCCCATCCGGGTGGAGCGACCGGGCATCCCGCCATGGACCACCCCGATCAAATCCGCGATCGCCTCATAGGGCGCGGCGATCGGCTCTTGCTGCTCCGCCCACGCTGCGATCGCGAGACGTATCACCTCGGAGACGGAGACTTGTCTGCGGCGAGCGATGCGCTCGATCCGCTTTCTGGTCTTCGCGTCAAGTCTCAAAGTCAGAGGAGAAGCCATATTGCTAGTACCCATGAGCCTACCGTATTACGGAGTGTAATACAAGGAAATTGTGGATCGCACTACTGATGGGATGCTTACCGACCGCTTAAAACGAAGCCTTTCTTCAGGCCGGTAAGTTTCCGCAACCGACCGCGCCCCTTTGGAAGACTGGCGAGGATCCTCGGCTGCAGAACGTTATTGTACGAAATAAAATGTGCAAGTAAACTATTGATAATAAATGAGATAATGGTGGAGGCGACGGGAGTCGAACTATTCAGGGTATTGACAACGCGTAACTTATTGATTCCAGGAATCGCAAGGCCGGATGACTGCATTCCAGTCCGCACTGGGGGAACTCCGTCAGGAGCACGCCGCCAAGGAAAGTCTTCTGCGCCGACTGACTAAGGCAAAACTACAATGACAGAGGGACGATGAAGAAACCAGATCAGAAAATGCCGGCTCGGCTCGATCCGCGAAGGCCGCCGAAAGGTCACACACCCAGGTGGAAACCACCCACCATAAGCCGAAACAATTCCCGGCACCGTTCAGTTTCCGTTCCGGATCAGACGAGTCTATAATCCGAAATAGACGGGACATTAATCCGAATCAGACGGAGCCTTCACCCGGCATGGACGATACCGATCACGCGCTCTTTCCTCGCTTTTCGGCCGAACTGGTGGCTACCGCGCTCAAGGACACGCCGGTTGTCATGGTTACGGGTCCGCGTCAGTGCGGCAAGACCACACTGGTTCGCGATTTGGTTGCGGGTAATCGCGAATTCATCACCATGGACGACGACACAGTTCTGGCCGCGGCAAGCAGCGATCCCACTGGGTTGGTGCGCGCTCTCGATCGAACGACCATTGACGAAGTACAGCGAGTGCCCGACCTTCTCCGGGCTATCAAGAAGTCAGTGGATGATGATCGCCGGCCCGGCCGGTTTCTGTTGACCGGCTCAGCCAATATTCTCACTCTGCCTCAAGTCTCGGAGAGTTTAGCTGGCCGCATGGAGATCGTGAGCCTTCTGCCCCTCTCGCGGGCCGAAGTCCGAGGCAAGAAGCCGGGGTTCCTCAAAGCAGCGTTCGATAGCAAACTTGGCAAACCTGTGGAGCCAATGATCGGCAAAGACCTCGTACAAGCCGTGCTGATTGGCGGCTACCCCGAAATGCTGCGGCGCGGAGACCCAAAACGGCGCCAGACATGGGCACGCGATTATGTAAGAGCCATCGTGCAGCGGGATGTGCGCGAGGTTGCCGACGTTGAAAAACTCGACCAAATGCCGCGTCTGCTACAGGTTCTTGCGCACCATTCTGGCCAGCTCACCAATTTCACGCAGATAGGCGGCCAAGTTGGGTTTGACGACAAAACCACAAGGAAATACGTGGCCATCCTGGAGCAGTTGTTTCTCGTTCGTCGGGTGGAACCGTGGTTTCGGAACCAGTTGAAGCGTTTGGTAAAGACGCCCAAGCTGCATTTCCTTGACTCCGGCCTGCTCGGAGCACTCTTAGGAGCTAGTGTGGAGGGGGTCGCGAAAGACCGGACAACGTTCGGACCATTGCTCGAAACGTTTGTTTTCTCCGAGGTGCTGAAACAGGCGTCTTGGTTTGGTGAGAGCTGCGCTTTATACCACTACCGGGACAAAGATCAGGACGAGGCTGACCTTGTGATTGAAGCGGGAAGTGGCGCATTGGTCGGTATCGAAGTCAAGGCGAGCGCTACCGTGAATGCTGGCGACTTCAAGGGACTCCGAAAGTTGGCGGAGGCGTGCGGCGATAACTTCAAGCTGGGAGTGGTTCTCTACGATGGCGGAAGGCCGGTCCCCTTCGGCGACCGTCTTGTTGCTGCGCCAATGTCTTGTTTGTGGGCTTGACTCGATTTTCGCGGTCTTCAGGCGCAGAGTGGAAGCAGGGGTTGCAATACGTCATTACATACCAGGAAGTGATGACGGTTTAGATTTTCAAGCGATATATGTAGACTGTCGAAGGAACCCACGTCCGAAAAATCACAATGGATTGAGAATACTGCTTTCTGCAAAATCACGGCGTGAGTAACTCATAGATAATAAAATACTTGGTGGAGGCGGCGGGAGTCGAACTAATCACTATATTGATAACACGTAACTTATTGATTCCAGGAAGTGCCACAAGGGCGAAAAAGGCCCCATTGCCCGATCCATTGTACGTTTATTGTACGAAAATACTCTCGCCCTGAGTCTGGCAAACCCCACAAAGTGCCCACAGTATCCCATAGATTCGCCGGGCTGAATTGGGAAAAAACACTAGCCCGCAGGCCACCGACCTGCCATTTCCTCGCTACGCCTGCTTGCTCTCTCGTCACTTCCGGCTTGCCCGTGATCCAGGAGTACACGCGCCGGAAACGCCCGGCCGTCGCTTCGAGAAGTCTGCCACCTCCTCATATCATTCACTTCAGGGATGGCGATTGTTCGTCAACCGAGCAGGCGCACCGTGCAGAGCGTTGTACTGCGTATTCCGACGATGTGAATGGTAGATTCCAGCGCGATGTGAATAGGCGTTCCGGGGATGTGAATAAGTCGGAGCGCAGCGACGCTGGAAGAAAGATCATGCCTGAAACCATCGATGGTAATCAAGGTGGTGAATGAGTCAACATTGTTTCGTCTCGGGTTTGGAGTCGTTAGTACATTATTAACTACTCTGGTGATTGCTCCACTGGTGCTCTCTGTGCTGCGGCCATCGGTAGCCAACGCCGAGTCGGTTTCGTCGCTTTTCGCTTCGTCCACGTTTTTCCACAGAAAATTTCGCGCTAGGATCGTTTAAGAGCAACGATTGCGACCTCGGTCGACCTGTAGCACCCCCCGCTTTGAGTTATTCGTCTGCCGCCTGACTGGCCTGCGACCAGCCCCCAGCTTGCTCGAATGTTTTCACCTTGACGGCGATGTAGGACCAGTACTGAGTCGATATTGGCTGCTGCACTTCCTCGAACAGGTGAGTGAAGTAGTGCAAGCTGCTAATGGGCGTGTGAGGACCGTTCTGGCGGAGGGCGGAGTATTTACGCAGGGCACCGAGCAGAATGGCGTGCTCGACGTCGGTCAGCGAAACCCCGCGCGCATAGAGGGATCGAGCTAGTTTCTCATCGGCGGCCGTAAAGCTACTCTGTACGCAGCGCCGCTGGAGGAAGAGACGTTTCACATTCTCCACATAGCCGCGCAAGTCATGGTTGGCAGAGGAGTCGCACTGGCGTTGATAAGGCCAGAAGCGATCCCCGATGTGGATGAGATTTTCTGCTGGGAGAGTACATACACCCTGCTGCTGCAGTTCTTGCAGAGCCAGATCGATATCGCTTGGGGTTTTGCCGAGAGCCCGAGCCAGCTCTGCGGGAGTAGCCGAAACCGTCCCCCGGCTGCGTTCGGCATGTAAGCACAGCCAGAGATACAGTTTGAAGGTGGCATCGGAAAGCAGATGCAGGGCGCCGGCGACTTCCCGACCGGCGGCGAACCAGCCAGTGGGCTGCTTGAGTTGAAAACGGATTCTCTGACTCATTGACCATCCTCCAGTCCGGGCTCTTCGGGCTTGCGGCCGAGTGTCTTGCGAATGGACTCGCCGTCCAGCTCCAGGCGGTAGGCGTTATGCAGCAGACGGTCGAGGATGCTGTCGGCGATGGTGGGATCGCCGATCTGCTGGTGCCAATGAGCCACCGGCATCTGCGAGGTCAGAATCATGGAGCGGCGCTGGTAACGGTCGTCGCAGACTTCCAGAAAATCGCGGCGCTCGCTGTCTTTCAGGGGTGCCATGGCAAAATCATCGAGCAGCAACACATCGATCTGCGCCAGGCGGAGGAACACCCGGCCCAGGCTGCCATCGGCATGGGCGAGGGCCAGTTCGCGGAATAACTCGCTGGTTTTCTTGTGCAGAACCGAAAAGCCGTCGCGACAGGCTTTTTGAGCCAGGGCGCAGGCTAACCAAGTTTTGCCGATCCCAGTGGGGCCGTTGAAGACGATGTTGAGTTTGCGGCGGACCCAGTCGCTGCTGGCCAGAGTGCGCAATAGCGTACGATCCAGCTTGCGGGGATGGTGATAGTTGACGTCTTCGATGACAGCGCGCTCTTTCAACTTCGCCGCCCGCAGGCGTCGGCTGAGAGCCCGATTCTCTTTCCACTGCCACTGCTGATCGACGAGCAGAGCAAAACGTTCCTCAAAGCTCAGTTGGTGCGATTCGGTGATTTCCAGTTGGGTACGGAAGGCATCGGCCATGCCGTACAGTTTCATGGCATGCAGTTTCTCCATGGTGGGCTGATTCAACATGTGGTTTTCCTCCTGAGGTTTAGCTCTTCATTGCGAACTTGCCGGGCGAAAGGTAGTAGCGACTGCCGCGCAGATTGGCATGTTGCGGGCTGGAACGTTCCGCTTCCGGGGTTAGGTCGGGCTGTTGGTCCAAGCCGCGCCGGAGGATGGATTTCAGGCTTTGATAGGAACAAGCTTGCGCCGCCAGGGCGCGTTGACAAGCCGCTTCCAGTCGAGAGTCCGAATAGACCTTGGCCAGGCGCAGAATGCCGAGACAGGCGCGATACCCTATCTCCGGATGGGGTTTGCTTTCCAGCACCGTGCGGATGAGTTGCGCGGTAGCCTGGCCCACGCTCTTGCCCCAGTTAATCAGGCGCGAGGGAGGCCACTCCAGATGAGCCTGATGGCTCTTGGGCATGTGCTGTTTGTCCGTGGAGTGGTGATAGGCGACCAAGCTGCGCACGTGAGACGCCACTCGTTTGCCGCGGTGGAAGATCTCCACCGTATGCAGCGTAGAGCGTGTCTCCACTTGCTCGCCGCGGAGTTGATAAGGAACGCTGTAATAGTGACGCCCGACCTCGACGTGGTAGTCGATGTTGACCCGCACGTTGTCCCACTCGGCCAGAACATAGCGCTCGGCGGGAAGCGGTTGCAGCGCGGGCCGGTCCAGGAGGGCATAGAGCGAGGCTCGGGTGCCTTCCCGCTTGCGGAACGGCCGTTGATTGATCCGCTCCAGCTGGACCGCTAGTGCTTGATTGAGATCGGCAACGGAAAAGAACTTTTCGTGGCGCAGGACGGCAATCAGCCAGCGCTCCGCCAGAAGCACCGCAACTTCCACTTTCGCCTTGTCCCTTGGTTTGTAGGGGCGCGCTGGCATGATGGCGACGTTATAAAACTGCGCCATCTCCAGGTACGTGCGATTCAGATCCGGCTCATAGCGACAGGCCCGAGTGACACCGGTACGGGGATTGTCGGGAACCACTAACTGGCTAGTGCCTTGGAAATACTCGAAAGCCAGAATGTGACAATCAATCCAGTTGCCAAGATCCTGGCTGAGCGTGGCGTGCGCAAAGGTATAAGAGCTGGCCCCCAGCACCGCCACGAAAAGAGAAGCTGCCCGGACTTCGGCGGTTTCGCGATCATAGATCGGAATCGTGGCCCCGGCCCAATCGACAAAGATTTTTTCGCCGGCCCGGTGGTCTTGGCGCAGAACCAAGTCCTGCCGGCGCCGCCAGCGCTGGTACAGCTCGCAGAAGCGGCTGTAACGATATCCCTCGGGCTGGCTCTGGCGATACTCTTCCCAGAGCAGTTGCAAGGTGACATGCTTGCTGCTTTGCAGTTGCTGATGGAGGGCAGCGCAATCCAGCGGTGCCTTTACCGCTGACCCGACGCCGCTCGGCTCAGCCGGAAACAGCAGTTCATTGAGCCGGCGATCGTCACAATCTTCGGGAAGTGGCCATTTCAGGCCGGCTGCCGAAGCTCGTTCCAGGTATCGATTGACGCTGGATTGGCTGAGGGAACAACTACGCGCGATCTCGCTCTGCAGGAGCCCGAGATCGTACCGCAAGCGCAATACTTCTTTGATCTGGCGCATGGATTATGTTCCCGGGAACATAATCCATGTAATGTGCCCACCCGCGTTATGTAGCCGAGCAACCCAATTCACAGAAATTGTTGCTAAATCCACAGGTATTTCGAAGTTTCAACAGCTCGACCGGGCACATAACGAGTCGGTGAGCATACGCTGGTCTCCTAAACCTACACCTTAGAAAGGAGATTTTTGTGCTCAACCGATATTTCATTCGTCCAACTACCGTCGATCGAATCCTCGCATCCTGGATCGGCGAACCGATCGAGCGTTACGTCGAGTGGCTCTCCGAGCAAAAGTATGCCGCGCGAAACGTGTTTTCGCGTGTGCCGCTGCTTATCCGGTTTGGAGAGTTTGCGAAAACTGCCGGTGCAAATAGCTGGCCGGAGCTCCCTGCTCATGTTGACTCGTTCTTAGAAGCGTGGCTGAGACGCCGAGGACGGGAATATTCCGAGCTTCAACGTCAAGCCTTGACGCGAAATCTTCGAAATCCCATCCGGCAACTGCTTCGGCTGATTCTCCCAGACGTTCAGGACAGCAACGCCCTCATGGCAGAACCATTCGCGGACTTGGTGCCCGACTTCTTCGCGTTTTTACGTCGGGAACGAGGCCTTCGTGAAACCACTATTGTCCAGTACCGGCATTATCTTCGGCGACTCCAAGACTACTTACGAAGTGCGGAGCGGCCGTTAATGCCGACTCTGGCTCCCTCGGTTATCAGCGCATTCATTACTGAAAGTGGGAAGACCATCGACAAGCGCTCGGTCCAGAGCCTCTGCAGCATTCTCAAAGTCTTCTTCCGTTACACGTTTCGTATGGGTCTCATGACGCGCGACCTGAGTAAGGCAATCGAGTCGCCGCGAAGATACCGCTTTGCGAATCTGCCGCGCTCGATTACCTGGAGTGAAGTTGAGCACCTGCTTCAAAAGGTGGACCGACGAAATGCGACTGGTCGACGCGACTACGCCATCCTCATGCTCTTGGTGAGCTACGGGTTGCGTGCCCGTGAAGTGGCGGCGATGACGCTGGACGACGTCGATTGGAAACACGACCGCATTCACGTTCGCAGCCGCAAAGCCGGACATTCGACGGCCTATCCATTGGCGCCAGGAACGGGTGAAGCAATCCTCGCCTACTTAAAACAAGGGCGTCAGGAGACCAAGCAACGGACCGTGTTTTTGGCAGCTGTTGCACCATACAAGCCCCTATCACCGGCAGCCGTCTCACAACGGGCCAAATATTACTTAAGAAAGGCTGGTATCCATGTTCCCCGGCCAGGTTCGCACACGCTAAGGCACACCTGCGTGCAACGCCTGGTTGATGCCGGGTTTTCGCTCAAGACAATCGGAGACTTTGTTGGACACGGAACACCCGATGCCACCCAGATCTATACCAAGGTCAACATCGAGAAGCTTCGCCAGGTCGCGCTCGGCGTCGGTGAGGAGGCCCTGTGAAGAGCACAATCAAAGGTCCCTTGGCCGATAGTATTGACAGCTACCTCGCCCATAAACACTCGTTGGGCAAACAGCTCGACAGTGCCGGCCTGATGCTGCATGTGCTGGACAACTACCTGAACACGCAAGAGATTGTTGAGGCCCACCAGATTACCTCTGCCCACCTCGCCGGGTTTGTAGCCTCACGCCATCGAAACTCTGCGCGCAGCTACAACGAACTCATTGGAACGATACGAGGATTGCTGAATTGGATGGTGGTTCACGAACTGCTGCCAGAGTCGCCGCTAAAGTGTGAAACTCGGCAAGTTCCTCCACCTCGACGACCATTTCTTTTCAACTCGGACCAGGCCCGCCGTATTTTCGAAGTTGCTGAACGGCTGCCCAGTACCTCACGAGCGCAGAACCGCGGAGGAATCTATCGGATGATCTTCGTGTTGCTGTATGGTCTGGGGCTTCGCGTGGGCGAAGTGTCTCGGTTGTGCCGCAAGGACATCGATCTCGACAACCAGCTTTTGATGATTCGTCAGACGAAATTCGGAAAGGATCGACTGGTCCCATTCGGGCCAAGGATGGGCCTCGCGATTGCAGAATTTCTGGATCGTGAAGGGGCGCGCTTTGGGCCGATTCCGCCCGACGGAGCGGTGTTTACATTTGACAAGCCGAAACGGACGCCGATTGGCACGAACGCTATTACTTGGACATTCCACAAACTGTTGCCCGGCCTTCAGCTGACGGTTCCATCGGGCGTTGCGCCGCCACACTTGCATTGCCTCCGTCATTCATTCGCAGTCGGTACACTGCTGCGCTGGTACCGCGCAGGTGTCGACCCAAGGTCACGTTTATTGGATCTTTCCACGTTCCTGGGACACGTC
>CAVZFP010000023.1:0-350878 GCA_963774565.1 uncultured Acidobacteriaceae bacterium
CGTTCATGGCCCACTACCGGACTTCGCCGACTTGGAATCTGCTGTTCGCGATCCCAATCGTGATTGTATTGGCAGCTTTTGCTGCCGCCATCGCTCTATTTCTCTCGGCAGTACACGTTCGCTTCCGCGATATCGGACTCGCCATTCCGCTCCTGCTGCAAGTGTGGATGTTTAGCATTCCCGTCGTATACTCGCTGCACTCAGTGCCGGTGCGCTTTCGCAAACTGTATCTGCTCGATCCCGTCGCCGGTTTGATTGAGAATTTCCGCACGGTATTAGTCCGAGGGGGCAGACCTGACCGCATCAACCCTTGCGCGGTCTGCCGCTATTACATTCGTTCGCTTCTTGTCATCGCCTATGCTTACTTCAAGTCTTCCGAAGCCACAATGGCGGATGTAATCTGAATTCCATGATTGACATAAAGGTCGATCGAGTATCGAAACAGTATAGGCTGAGAACAACCCACCCATCATGGAAGCGCTGGTATTCGGATTCTCCTACAAAGCGCATCGCCCCCGATGTGGGCGCTTCGCGACATCAGTTTTCAGGTTCAAAGGGGAGGCCCTCGGCATCGTGGACAAACGGTGCTGGCAAGACAACGAACTTCAGGATCTTTCCAGCATTACGGCTCCTACAGCAGGGCGAGATCACGGTTCGAGGAAGAATGGCTGCGTTGGTTGAAGTGGGCTCTGGATTTCATCCGGAGCTTAGCGGACAGAATATCGATCTGCACGGCGCGATGCTCGGGATGCGAAGAACAGAAATACGTCAGAAGCTGGACAGTATTATCGAATTTTCAGGCGTCGGCCACTACATTGACGTGCCGGTAAAACGTTACTCATCAGGAATGTATGTGCGCTTGGGGTTTTCGATCGCAGCACACCTGGATCCCGACATTCTGTTGCTCGATGAAGTCCTGGCGTTGGAGACGCTGCTTTTCAGGCAAAGTGCCTGGCCCGCATTGCAGAACTGCGACGAAACGGGTGTACGGTCATCTTCATTTCGCACGATCTCGCTGCCGTGTATCGTCTTTGTGATAGCGCGCTTCTGCTGAATCATGGTCGCGTCGTTGCAAAGGTCCGCCTAGGGAGGTCATCGACGAATATCAGCAAATGATTTTTGCCGACGATACGGAGTCGGTGGAGCCGTCGAATCAGAATCACCGGCGCAATGCACAAGCGTTACCTTCTTCGGCGCCCGATTCCACGCGTGGCATTCGAACCGGCCACCCAATGGTGGCTCGCTTGGGCTATCGCATACGGGAGATCGTCCCGGCGGCGGTGTTTCGAATTTCACTTCTTACTGGCCCAGCGGTTATCTGTGTGCTCAGCTCAGTACCGACTCTACACATGGACCCCTTGACCTCGGACCGGGCGAAGGCAGAATCGAGTTCCGTTGTCCGGTGTTACCGGTTGTGCCGGGACTCTACCGAGTAGACCTTTCGATCGAGTCTAACGGGCAGGAGCTCGACGCTGCGGCAGCGCTGCGCAACCCTAAGCGTCGGACCGGGAAAATTTGTTTCAGGTGACTTCTACATTCGAAAACTCATGGAAGTTGGTCGAGGGGTGTGGTCCAGAGCGAAAGAGCCTGCGCCATAACTGTTATCCGTCTGGCGAAAAGTTGCAGCGATCGAAAGGAGCCGGAAGTCTGCCTTCCGGCTCTTTCTTGCCAGCCTGTAGCGTCCAACGGACCTAGTAGTGTGGCAACCAGGTACCGTTCAAAGCCGCTTCAACCAGTGTTCCCGCGTACGCATTATCGACGGCTACCGAAGTGGTGAACGTCATCCCATATCTCCAGCTGGCAGGGGCCTCGGGGTGCACGCCGAACAGGATGACCCATCCATTGCCCAGATTTGCCCTCGACGATTGCCGGGGTTCCATCCGGATATTCCGCCACAATGTTTCCCCACCGGAAAACTGAGGGCCGTCCTGCCAATATTGATCAAGGGAGCCGGAGTTCGGAGTGGAAATCTCGACCGCCTCCTTGCGGATCCCAGGACTTATCCGCGTACAAGTTGAACCAGACACCATAGGTGAGATTCAGGCCGTTATAGATGGAATCCCCGCCAAAAAATCCCCCGGCGCAAATCCCCAGGTAGTGCAAGCCGCCGTCGATGATAGCGTCGTGAATGTTGGTGGTAGCACTTCTGTCAGGTGTTGGCCGATTGTGATCGAGTTGCCGCCCGGCACAATCAGGAGCTTGAACGCCTTCAACTTAGTTACGCTCATCGCGTCGAGTCTGAGACGAGTAGGCGGTGGAATAATTCAGGCCCTTTGTAGAAAGGATCGTCTCGACGGCTGAAACATCGTATGAAAACGTACCCGTACCATTAAAAAGGAGGACCGGCACTGTCGTTGTTGTCGTCGCCGTCGAGGTTTCTGAACGAAGCTGTTGTGGAACAAGTCGTTGTTGATCCGGAGGATCCGGAGGGTGTCGACCCAGCGGTTGTTGAGGTAGTCGTTGCTGATCCGGTGGTGGTCGCTGACCCAGTGGTCGTAGAGGTAGTCGTTGCTGATCCGGTGGTAGTCGCCGACCCAGTGGTCGTCGAGGTAGTCGTTGCTGATCCGGAGGTTGTCGATGCAGTCGTTGTCGACCCAGGCAGAGGCACCGGCAAAGCTTTCGCCGGCGTTCCCAGAGTAGATCCTGGAGTGCCGCATGCAGTAAAAGCGATTGGTATCAGAGCGGATAATCCGAAAATAGCCACTCGCTGCAATCTATGAAGCGAGATAGAAAATGAGAGCACGGATACCTCCTGGCAACTAGGTCTTGGGCTGCAAGACGAACTAATATTCAGCGAAAACTTATTGGGATCTCGCTAAACTGGTATCAAACTAAAGGGTTCTGCTTAGATTTTCAGATTCTAATCAGGGGTCAAAAAAAGGAAAGTCACGTTAGTACATGGGCATTATTCAGGGGTACATGGTCCGCCGTGCTGAATGCCCACAACGGGACATTTGCATTTCGTCCTCAATCTGGCGAGGGGCTCCATAGAGAGAGCGCGCAGTTTTGCCAGGAGGGAGAACGTGGCCGAACTTAGAATCGATTCACTCCTCGCGCTGTAATACCAAAAGGATTCACCGACAGCGCGCCTCGCGCTGGAATCCACGTAGCGACCAAGCCCAGCGGATCGCCGGGAGTTGCCTGATACACGAGGGAAGCCAGTACCCGGCTCGCCAGAATTCCGAGGAGTACTCCTGCCCCCGCCGAACCCAAAGCAAGCAACTTGAATGCCCGCCCCAACGCGGTCTGTAGCACTTCCTTACTCTGCCCGCCGAGCGCGATACGAATTCCCAACTCCCGCAGCCCTTTGCTGACTGAGGACGCAGCCATTCCAAAGATGCCGGTGATCGACAGCCTCGCCCCATCGGGCCAAGCACGCCGAGGGCTAGCGTTGCCTTGGGGAAGGAAACAAAGCCGATTCCAGTTAGTGGCTCCACGCGCGGATCTCGAAAGGAATCCCGTATCCAGGTCATGCACTTTGCTTCGGATGGCTGTGACCAGTTGCAAGTGGGATCCGCGCCATCTTTGCCATGGTAGAGAGATCGAAATTCATTCCTGCATTTTTCGTCCAACAGCGTTTTCGATAAATTTTGGCTTCTTCTTCGGAAAGCTTGCTTGGCTCGAGAAGGAGTGCCTCTTGTGTCGCCTCGGCAGTGACGGAATGATGGCGGCGTTGGCGCAGAGAAGCGCGCGGTTTCAGTCCTGTCGCTCGCGCCTTCTCCAACACCAGCGCCAATGGTTGGCGCTTCGAATATATTTCGGACGGGCAATTCCACTTCAAACGTCCGCCGAATCCGCGCCGCCAGCTGCAGTGCCAGCAGCGAATGCCCGCCCAACTCGAAAAAGTTCTGCTCGATTCCCACTTGTTCCACTTGCAACAGCTCCTTCCATATCTCCGCCAGCTTCGTTTCCATCTCATATGGCGGATC
This sequence comes from uncultured Acidobacteriaceae bacterium, assembly GCA_963774565.1. Lineage (GTDB taxonomy): Bacteria > Acidobacteriota > Terriglobia > Terriglobales > Acidobacteriaceae > Sulfotelmatobacter. Next base: position 3,930 of record CAVZFP010000023.1, read on the forward strand.
AACGAACCCCGCATCTTCCCGAAGAGTAACGGCTAGCGAGGCTGGCAGCGCCCCGCGATTTACCTTGCCACTGGGCAGCAGCGGCAATTCTTTTACTCGCCAGTAGGCGGCCGGCACCATGTGCTCCGGTAACTGGGTTCGCAGATACCGGCGGAGTTCGTCGGCAGTAGGCGCCTTTCATCACTCACCACCACGTATGCGGACAGCTTCTGCTGCCCGCCCTCTCCCAACACGATCACGACGGCTTCCTTTATGCTCGCATGCGAGGCCAGCAGCGACTCGATTTCTCCCAACTCAATGCGCAAGCCGCGCAGCTTGATTTGGCTGTCCACGCGGCCTAAATACTCAATCGCGCCGTTGGCGCGGAAGCGCCCCAAGTCGCCTGTGCGATACAACGAGGAGACTGGTTGGGGACAAGCGGGTTGGCAACGAAACGCTCCGCCGTTAGCTCCGGACGGTTCAGATATCCGCGCGCCAGGTGGACCTGGACACGATCATCCTGGCAGAAGCGGGTCAACTCGCGATGCAACAAAGCGCTGACGGTCGCTCGGAAAATGAAAGCGGGAAGCGCGCGCCGATTCGTCGAAGGAAAGCACTTCTCGCCAACGGGATTCGTCGGCTCGGATAGCCTCCAGGTCGACTCGCCAGAGTTGCACTTCGTCTTCGGGCAGTGCGAGAGGCTCCTCGATCTGGAAGCCTGCGTTGGTTATGTTTATGGTCTGGCTCACGCGTCTCGCGCAGCCCGACCTCACGGCATTCGCCGAGGGCCACTCTACCCATAATATCGGACCCCCGAAAATCAGCTAAAGCGGTACCGCAATCCGAGACCCATCGTGAAGCTATCTGTTCGAGAGCTGCATGCGCTTCAATAGCATAGGAGTGCGTCCGTCGATCAATTCTACATTTCCGGCCCAGTTGTAGGTATGAATGCCCGAAAGTCCTTCCCAATGTTTGGGAGTGATTGTTTTCAGAGGCCGTTCAGAATATCGCTCTCTGGAGAGTTCCGTGATCTCATGGAAGGCGACGCTGTAGCCGTAGGAAGGAGCGCAGCTCTGGCTAGGCCTAACCAGGCGGTTGTGACTTCGGAAGACACGGCCAGCGCCGCGGTTTGTCCGGATGTCCGTGGAGATCGGGTTTCCCGGATGAAAATGCCAATCCCCGGTGAGCGACGCCGAATAGAACAACAAGAGACAACCCGCGCGCGAACTTGGCTCGGCGCTGGTGGTCGTGAACCACCATAGTTCCTCATGCTCCCAGATGGTCGTATCGACAAACTTGCCTTCCAACAAAGTCGCCTCGCGAACCCACTGGTTGGGAAATTGCTGACATCGAAAAAGATCGACGGAATTGGAATCGAAGGACTCGGGAATCATGAAGATCTCGGATCCAGCCCGGAAGATGTGGGGATAGGAATAGTGGTGGCTGGGATGGTCAAGACAAAGCACTGGCGGCCCCAATTCGCCCTGCGGTGAGACTTCCGAACATACTATGGCTGCCCGCTTCTCTTTATAGGAATAGTCTTCGAAAAAGGCCCAGCATCTGCCGTCGTGTTCAAAAGCAAACGGATCGGCCCAGAAGTGACCCTGGGGAGGATCGATCCAGTGGAAGCCAGAGAAATCAGAATCGGAGTCGGACTCATAGAGCGGTTTCCCATTGACCCGGCTGGCAATTCTCCAATGCTGCACGCTTTCCTTGCGAAATGGATAAGAGATCGCTTTCTTTAAGAGAATTGGCCCGAGCCAGGGGAGTATATCCCGGTTGGTAGGAGTCCTGTAGATATCTCGTTTCCCTTGGTATGGAGCGGACGGAATCGCTCTTTTGAGCACGTAGTCCCAACCGAACCGGTGCAGCTCATTTAGTTTCCGTATGATCAGATCCGAAGAGCCCCAATAGGGTGTGTATCGATTTCGAGAGACACTTAGAGTGCGTTCGGTCGCGAACAGCGACTTGCAAAGCACCAGCCCACTGTCCAGTTCTTCAGTGAGAACCTGCAGGGTTACGCCAGACAGCGGAGAGCCTTCATGCAATTCCCAAAAATGGGCAGGGCCGCCACGGTAGAACTCATTGTCTCCATGGTGATAGGACCAAACACCGTAACGGGCAGCCTTCAAGATGTCGCCGTGGAGGATATTGAAGCCGAATCGAATGAGGACATCGAGATCCTTCGCCCGAATCTTTTCTAGGGCATCGGCGGGGAACCGATGAACAAACCTCTTTTCCACCGGTGCCACCTCGATCGTCTCTATTCCTGAGAGCAGATCCTTGCAATCAACCTTGGCAAGGGGGTCGTTTGCTGGCTTCATCCGCGCGTCGAGGCGAAGGTAAAGATCGTAAAGCAAGTGTTTTCTCAGCTTCGGATCCAATATGTGCCGCAGAAGCCTGAGAACACGGGAGTTCGGTGGTTTGCCCGGCGCCGCCCTCCCCGCAGTGGTTTTTCTTACAACCAAAAGCTCGATTCCTGCGAAATTGCTGGCCTTAATATCTTCGATGATCCTCGCAAGAAAGGCGGAAATCTCTTCACGGGAATCAAGAAGCAGGCCTATCCGAAGAGGAGCGCGATCGACTGAAGAAATGCGGTAATAACTGTTCGGAATGCTAACCATTCTTAAGAGCGTACAAGAAACCAGGATGAACACCGCGATTCATTTTTTCCAAGTTACCAGGCTGTGCACACATCGTGCTTTCCGTTCGGCCACAGCCCCCGAACGTCCGGCGCACGCCGACGTATTTTGTTCAGATGCCCTTCGGGCAGCCTCTCGAACGAAAGCGTGCTCGAACCGTGATCATTCCCTCAGCGATCACCCAAACCAAACCGGGCCAATGAGCATCAGCTGAAAACCGGCCAACGAAAGCAGTGTCCGGGCATTGGTTCCCGCTTCCAGCCTCCGTGGGCATGGCCAACGTCTGAACCGTAGTGTAGTGTAAACCGAAGCTCAAAGTCTTGCTTTCATCTAAGCAAGGTCATCACGCTGCAGATGTTCGCGGATGATCGCCACGATTCTTGGAGCCGCTTTGCCATCCCACATTGGAGAACGCTGAGGCTGGCGCGCGGGTTTCCGGAAGATGGATCGAGCGGCCGCGAGAATGCGATCCGAATCCACTCCGACTAATTGATTCGAGCCGTGCTGAATCGTCGCAGGCCGTTCCGTATTTTCGCGTAGCGTAAGGCACGGCACGCCGAGGACTGTGGTTTCCTCCTGTACTCTGCCGGAGTCTGTGCGGACGATACGTGCCCGGTCGTTGAGGGAAAGGAAATCGAGATATCCGAGCGGATCAAGAGGCACGATTCCAATGCTGTCTCTCCCTTCTGCGTTGGCCAGATATCGCACTAGACCAAAAATCTCGATATTCTTCCGAGTCCGAGGATGAATGGGGAAGAAGACCTCAAACTCGACGGCCGGAGCGCTCACTGCACTGAGAATACCTTGCGGCGTCTTGGGATCGTCCCGCGACGGGCACAGATCGATGGTGGTCGAATCCAGAGCATACAGACCTTGCTCCAGATCGACGCCAATCGGATCGCGGGCGTGCAGCGGCGGGCGATGCCAATCAGTACCTGCGCGAAATCGGCGAAGATCCTCCAATCAGGGGATTCGTTCGCGTCGGCCAGGGTCGAGCGTGCCAGCTTGCCGTGGAATCCCAGTGGTACAGTTTGCGCCGTATCGAACGCAGACAGGCCTAGATTTCGCGCAAACTTTCCCGATAGGTCAGTTGCGCGAAGGCCATGGCCAGCTATTGATCCCAGCAGGAAAATCCGCGCAGCCGGATGTCGCCCCGGAGTGCGCTCGCCTTAACGGCGAAACTCCCGGTCGCGAAGGAAACTGATCAATTGCGAGAAGACTTTACGGCCCTGGTTCATGAGACATTGTCTGCCGTCCCCGACACCCAAATTAACCGCTCCACTGTCAGCGCACTCTGCTTTAGTCGGACAGTAGTGATGCCGAATCATCAATCCCCGGACAGGCTCAGGATGCGGTCACAGTGGAAACACTCGGCATAGTTCAGAACTCGGCATAGTGGCGGAAGGCATGCAGCTCATGGCAGCTTGCGGCGGAGATTGCAGCCCCTCTATCGGCCTGCAGAAAGATGCAGACGCGCAGATGCATACGCACCTGCAACCCAGTCAATCTATTTCTATCTACTTTAGAAACCGGAGGTAGACTCGACTTCTACGAAACGAGGGCATCAACTCAACAATCGCCTAGTCTTCAGTCCACCGGTCCAAGGCCCCACCTTTGAACAAGCCGCCTGCTAGCGAGCCTTTTCGGCTGTCCGAAGGTAGGGCTCCACCAGAGCCAGCAGTTTGTCTTTCAGGAAAGGTCCGCTCGCCAACAGGCCGGACAGAAGCGGATCGCGGCGATTGGCTTTAAGTTGCGGTCTTCTCCAGAGTGCTGACAAAACCGCCTCCACTCTGCACCAAGGCCGCTCCCGCCACTACGTCCCATTCGTTCTTAGGCGTCAGGGTAAAAGTAATGTCCGCCAGGCCGGCGGAGACGAGCGCGAGTTTGTAAGCCACCGAACCCATCGCTTGTACTTTGTAGGGACGATTTTCGAACTGCTTCCATTCGCCGCGCTTGACTTCACTCCGGCTGGCCAGGATGAGAGCTCCATCGAGCCCGGTGCGCTGGCTGGCCTGGGCGGCGTGACCGTTGTAGAGCACTCCAGCGTCAACCGCCCCGAGGAAAGTCTCCTGGGTGGCGGGGTTGTAGATTCCGCCGGCCACCGGAATGCCGTTTTCGACAAACCCGATCGAAACACAGAACTCGGGCAAGCCCTCAACAAACTCCCGCGTGCCGTCGAGAGGATCGACGATCCACACCTTTTCTTTATTCAGGCGGGAAGGATTATCCGCGGTTTCCTCCGAGAGCCAGCCTTCTCCGTCGCGCAACAATGTCTGGCGCAGCACAGCATCCACGGCGCGATCGGCCTCGGTCACAGGATCATGCCCAATCTTGTATTCCGTTGCAATGGCGCCGGGAGTGAAACGCTCGAATACCCCGCGGGCAGCCTCCAGCGCCGCCTGGATGCGCTGCAGGATATCGGCATAAGCAGACGAACTCATATTTCCTGAGAACTTAGGTCGGTGAACCATGTCGGTGTTCAAGCCCACAACATCCGAGCTCCCGTGATCAAAAGCAACGCGCAGAGGATCCGTCGCAGCCAGAGCATAGGGACACGTGTCGCCAAATGGGAACCCACTAATCCCCCGGGGATGGAGCCTATCAGCAGCGATGCCACCAGTCCGGGATCCACGTTGCCCAAGCGGAAATGCAGGAATCCCGTGACTCCCGTGAGTATGACGGCGTGCAGGATATCGGTTCCGACGTTTACCTTGGGCGGGAAACTGTAGAACAGCAGCAGCAACATCATAATGATGCTGCCGGATCCCACCGAGGTCATGCCCACCAGAAAACCGGCAACCAGCCCGATCAACGCCATGCCCAGGAAACCCTTCGCGGTCGGTGCGCGATTGGCAACTCGTTCTTCGATTCTTCTTTGCAACAACAGCAACGTGGGAATCACGATGAGCAGCACACCCACCGCGGTCTTGATAAAGCTGTTGACTCCATCGCCATACAGGTGGCGGATGTGCATCAGCAGTTTCACTCCTCCGAAGGAGCCGGGAATGCTCCCAGCCGCAAGCGCAAACACGACCTTGCGGCGTACCGTACCTTTCTTGAGGTGCAACAGACTGGCTGGAATTTTCGTGAAGAAGTTAAACACCGCGTCGGAACCGACCGCCATGATCGGCGGCACTTTCAACCCGAAGATCAGAATCGGGAGCAGCAGAACGCCGCCCCCCACGCCGCTCATACCGATCAGCACGCCAACCACAAAGCCAACCAGAATTTTGGCTGCGAGCAGAGGCATAAACGGTGCGATTTACTTTTCCACCCTGTCTACTCCGATGAAGCCTTCGCGCTCCAGGTGCAGAATAATTTCCTGGGCCGCTTCTTCGGCGGACAATTCGCCAGTGTTGATGGTTACGTCGGCATCCGTTGGAACTTCGTAGGGATCGGAGATTCCCGTGAATTCCTTAAGAATGCCCGCCCGCGCTTTGGCATAGAGTCCTTTGCGGTCGCGCTGCTCGCAGACTTCCACCGTAGTGGCAATGTGTACAAGGATGAACCCGCCATAGGGCTCGATCAACTGGCGCACGTGCTTACGCGTCGCGTCATACGGCGCGATGGGCGCGCAAATCGCGATGCCGCCGTTCTTCGTGATTTCCGAAGCCACATATCCAATGCGGCGAATGTTGATGTCGCGATGCTCTTTCGAGAATCCCAGTTCCGAGGAAAGATGCTTGCGCACCAGATCCCCGTCGAGCAAGGTCACTGGGCGCCCACCGACTTCCAGGAACTTCGTCATCAGCACATTCGCAATCGTGGACTTGCCCGAACCCGACAGTCCGGTGAAGAAGATGGTTACGCCCTGCTTGGCGCGTGGCGGGAAGCTTCGCCGCAGTTCCTGAACAACTTCCGGATACGTGAACCATGCCGGAATATCGCGGCCTTCATTCAGCCGATCGCGCAGTTCGGTGCCCGAGATATTCAGAACCTTGTCGCCTTTCTTGACTTCATCGTCAGGAACGTAGCGGTCCTCAGCTTCCAAGTACACCATCATGCTGAAAGGCACCATGGTGACGCCGATATCGGCCTCGTGCTTCTTGAAAACTTCCTGCGCCTCATAGGGACCATAGAAGGGCTTGCCATCGGTATCTTTGCCCGGGCCGGCATGATCGCGGCCGACAATGAAATGCGTGCAGCCGTGGTTCTTGCGAATGAGGGCGTGCCAGATCGCCTCTCGCGGCCCGCCCATGCGCATGGCCAAGGGCAGTAGCGAAAGCTTCTGGGTTCCCTGAGGATATTTCGAACTCAGCAACTGGTAGCAGCGCACGCGGGTGAAGTAGTCCACGTCGCCGGGTTTGGTCATGCCCACGCTTGGGTGAATCAGCAGATTGGCCTCAACCTGCCTGGCGGCGCGAAAGGTCAGTTCGACATGCGCGCGGTGCATGGGATTGCGCGTCTGAAAGGCAACCACGCGGCGCCATCCCAGCCTCGCGAATTCAGCCCGCAGTTCCGCCGGCGTGAAGCGCAGCATTCGGAAATCGTAGTGCGAAGGTGCCTGCAAACCTTCGACCTTCCGCCCACATACCATGGATTCGCCTTGTTCATGGTGTAGTCGGCGCCAGGATGAGCCTTGCTGGTGCTGTTAAACACCGCTTTGGCTTCGGCGGCGCGGTCCGGCTGCCAGACTTCCTCCACGTGCAGCACGGCCAGCATCACACCCTCGGGATCGCGCAGTGCGACTTTGCTGCTGCCGGGCGTAAGCTTCTTGGCAAATTCCTCGGTAACATCGAGCGTGATGGGCATCGGCCAGAGAACTCCGCTGGCCAGCCGCATTTTGTGGCAGACGCTTTCGTAGTCGGCTTTAGTCATAAAGCCGCGCAGCGGAGAGAAGCCTCCGCTCATGAGCAGTTCAAGATCGCAAATTTGCCGGGGCGTAAGGTCCCAGGATGGCCACTCTCGAGAGTGGGCTTTCAGTTCGGCGGCCTTTTCCGGGGATGCCAGCAGATTTACAAGTTCGCCGCCGTGCGGAGCAATCAGATGACTAGTCGAAGCAGACAAGCGCGTGAACCTCCAATGGTTCGGGGATTTTGGATTTGCTGCACGTAAGATTCAGTGTTTCGCAGAGGGATTCAAGGTTAAATTGCTCGCAACTACCGTGCCGCATCGATTTTGCCAATTGTACTGTAAATTGATAAGGATAGAGGTGGAACTTTGGTTTTCCGCGCCCGGTGACCTACCGTGTGCAATTCCTTGCGTAGCATAGAGCGATTTGTTCCATTGCTGGGCGGCTTGCCGGCGCTGGCTCGCGAGCCCAACGCCGCGGATCTTACCTATGATTTCAGGTGCCATCCGTCGCCGCGAACGCACAAGGCCGCGACATAACCATCCCCCGCCGGTACCTCCCGCAAGGACCAGCGCGCTGCTTCGCTAGGGTCAGGACGGGTAGCAAGCAGTGCATTCAAATCCCCGGGCCTTAAAGAGACGTCAAACTGGTGAAGAGGAAGCGACAACCCAATCCCTTGCGCCTTTATATAGGCTTCCTTTCGGGTCCAGCAGCGAAAAAATCCCGTGTATCTTTCTGCGGGTGCAAGCCCGGCGAGCTGACGCTGTTCTTCCTCGGAAAAAAATCTACCGGCGATCGTCTCGTGTTCGAAATCTTCACGAACCTTCTCCACATCCACACCGAGTTCCCGCCCCCTCGCGAAGGCTAGCAGCGCAACGTCACCAGAATGAGAGACGTTGAATTCTATGTCGCCCCCGGCATGACCACTACTCAAGAATGGCTTGTCCTTGGCGGAGTAACCGAGTACGACCTTTTGCGGATCGGAAGCAGCATAGTTGGCCAGGATCATCCGCAGCACGGCACGCGTGGCCATAAAGTATTGACGATCCTGCAAAAAATGAAAGCGCGCCGCCCGCGCCCGTTCATCGTCAGAAAGGATCTCCTTCCATCTCTCTTCTGCTTTGGCTACGGCGGCCAACTCGATCCGCCATAGATAGACTTCATCTTCAGGAAACTCGATCGGCGTCTCCAACTGAAAACCGGTGTCGGAAATGTTCATCGAGTGGGTCACCCTCGCAACGTTTAAAGGGAAAATCGGGCTACCTATGGAAGTCGCAAATCAGATGGTATCGGATCTCGGAGAGTTGTTTTCAGGAATTGTCCGTCCTAAAATTGGTGCCTCGCTCAGGCACTCTAACAACTCACGACCAGTCTCGGATCTACCGCTGTTTGGTCTGTCAGCACTCAGGTAAACTATCCAGTGGGCCTCCTCGTCCCGGCAAAATGATTAATGGCAAGCGCATCGCGGTCGTCATGCCCGCTTACAACGCGGAGAAGACTCTCCAGGCTACGGTGGGGGAATTGCCCGACCTGGTCGACATCCGCATTCTGGTCGACGACCACAGCTCCGACCAAACCGTGGATCTCGCGCGTCGCCTTGGCTTGTACGTTTTTCAGCACGACCGCAACTATGGCTACGGACGCAATCAGCAGACCTGCTATCGCGAAGCTCTGAACGCCGGCGCCGACGTCGTCATCATGCTTCATCCCGACTACCAGTACACGCCGCTGTTGATCACCGCGATGGCGAGCATGGTCGCCTACGATGTTTACGACGTCGTGCTGGGATCCCGCATCATCGGCGGCCGCGCTTTGCTCGGCGGCATGCCCGTTTACAAATATGTTGCCAACCGCTTCCTCACAGCGTTTGAGAATCTTTTCCTGGGAGTCAAGCTGTCCGAGTATCACACTGGATACCGCGCCTTCAGTCGGAAAGTGCTTACCGAGTTGCCGTTGCTCGAAAACTCCGACGACTTCGTCTTCGACAATCAGATGCTGGCTCAGTGCGTGCACTTCGGCTTTCGCATTGGGGAGGTTTCTTGCCCCACAAAATATTTTGAAGAAGCTTCGTCCATCAACTTTCGCCGCAGCGTGAGGTACGGCGTCGGCGTCCTGATCACCACCCTGCAGTTTGTCTTGCAGAGAATCGGTCTGGCTCATGCGTCGCGCTTCAGCGACAAAGGACGCAAACTCGAAGCGGGCGGCGAAACCTACTATGCGCGCAGCGGGGCAGATGTGCGGTCCGACTAGTTCCATCTTCCTACTCAAGGCACCTGGCAAACCTGTACTTCGCGATTCTGGTACGGGCACTGCATGCCCTGCGACTCCGGGTTGCTGCAGCACGGCCCAACTTACTCCATATCGCGCCTTCAACCGCAGAAAGTCATTTTTCTGAAAGCTCTTCCACCCGCGCACCGCCTGGAACCGCTCCCACCATTCTTGCGCCAAGGGAGGAAACATGCTGACCACTCCGCTGTCCTTATTCACGTCGACGGTTCGGCTCCGCTCGGCCCGGCAGCGGAAACCGATTGTGTCTTCTCCAGCGATCCTCATGTAGTACGGATCAATTGCAACAATTGCGTCCTTGGGCGTGTTCTCGCGGATCCAGACAAAAGCTTGAGCCCAGGGATTTTTCGGAGGCCTACCCGGCAATTCAACGTGGTCGCTGGCTGGAAACAGCGCGCGTTGGGCAGCGAACATTCCAATGCTGAGAGGCACGAAGAGTGCGAGCCAGAGCCAAATTCGGGATTTCAACACATACTCGCCCAGCAGCACTCCCGCCATGAGAAACATCAGGATGTAAAGTAGGTGAAGGCTGCGCATGGGTTGCAGCCGCGCCAATGCTTCGAAAGACTTCGGTATCGAGAGCAGCAGAGCCGCCGCAAAATAGGCTAAATCGTAAATCACTAACGCGCGGCATACCCTATCCATAGCTTGCCACTGCTTCGCCCGGGCGATCCGGGCAAACCACCACAGCAGTCCGACCGGGGCAAGAATGCCCAGCCACTCATACCATGCCCACCGCAGAAGGTAGTGCGCTGAATGAAATTGCACAGCCTCGTGGTAAGCCGGAGTGGTGGGAGCAAAAAATTCGTGCAGCGGCAGCACGAAAGCCACGGCCGTGGAGCGAACTACCGGTGTCCGGGACTCCGATTGCGCTTCGAATTTTTCCATTGCCACCAGCAGTAGACAGAAAGAAATCGTGTACATCGGCATGAGGGGGTGCATGCTAAGCGCAAACGCCAACCAGAGTCCCGCCCGCAGATATTTCTTCGTGAGGACCCGCGTCACCGCGAACACGCAGGCAAAAGCCGACAGATTCCGCGGATTCAGATACTGGTCGACGATGTAGAGATCCGTCCCAGCCACCGGCAATGTCAGCAACGCCGCGATGAGCACGACACCTGCCCAACGAGCCCTCGCATTGGGAACGAACAGGCCGCTTAACTCCCAGCATGCCAACAGAAACAGAAAAATCGACACCCCATGCCACAACAACAGCCCAACCTCAAACGGGAGGTGTAGCACTCGGAGCGAGAATGCAATGAGGTTCGGAAAGAACGTAAGGCTCGCGTGGGAACCAAAAAACTCTTGCGCAGCCGGGAACAGTTCCGGATGCAGGATCTTCTGCACGCCCGGCAAGTAGATCTCCGCATCTTCTGCGTAAGGATGATAGCCATGGACCAGCACCGCGCCCACGGTTAGCGCCAGCAGCATGACCGCCGTCCTGTAATTTTTTGCGGAGATTTTTCCCCCTGTAAGAATCCTAAATCATAGAACTCAGAGCGAAGCACGTAGAATAGCCAAAGCGGAACTTTGTCTGGGCTGGCGGTTGCGGTTCGCGTGGCTTGCGAGTCCCGCCGACACAACGTAGCATCTAACTGAAAACATGGGCACTGCCACCACCACCGTCGTTCGCCCCCGCACAGGAATGGCGAAGGGCGAAATTTTTAGCTTCGCCTACGACACTTTCTGCAGCAATAAGGTGCGCTTTATCTTAACTGCGCTAGGAATGGTGATTGGCACCGCCTCGCTGATTCTGGTCGTGACCATCGGCATGACCGGCAAGCAGTATGTGCTCAATCAGATTCAGGCGATCGGCACCAACGAAGTCTGGGCTGAATATCTAGGTGGCGCCCCCCACCTCAGCAACTCCAATCCAGATCCGCTGACAGTGGAGGACCTGCAAGCCGTGAGGCAGGAAGTTTTTGGCGTCGTAGCCTCTTCTCCTGTGGCCCAGCTTTCTGATCGCGTGCCGGTCGGCAATGGAAAAGAGAAAGACGTTACGATTCTCGGGGTCTATCCGGAATATCGCGGCGTGCGCAATCTCGTGATTCCTTCGGGCCGTTTTTTTGACGAGGAAGACTCCCATGCTCACAACAAGGTGGGCGTAATCACCGAAAAAATGGCGGTGGAAGTGTACGGCTCTCCGCAAGCTGCGATCGGCAAGGTCATCAAACTCATCGGATTGCCCTTTACGATTATCGGCACTTTCAAGGAGCGAGTCGAAACATTCGGACAATCGGAGATCGTCGACAACACGATGTTGATCCCGTACTCCGTGAGCCGATATTTCATGGAGGTTCCGGCCGTCAAACTGCTCTACTTTTCGATGGCGGATCCTGCCATGGTGATCTCCGCCAGCGCTCAGATCAAACGCATTCTGCAGTCGCGGCATCGCTCCGAATCGGTTTATAACGTTTCGAACCTTACCGCGTTGCTGGCGATGGCCGACCGGATTGCCACCGGATTGACCCTGGTACTTCTTCTGGTTTCGATGGTAACCCTTATCGTGAGCGGCATCGGCATTATGAACATCATGCTGGCCACGGTAACGTCGCGCATCCGCGAAATTGGAATTCGCAAAGCCATTGGCGCTACCAACCGGGAAATCCGCTTCCAGTTTCTGGCGGAAGCTATTCTGATTTCTTTCAGCGGGGGCATTGCCGGCATCATCGTCGGCCTCGCCATCCCCTACTCAGTACGCTTTCTCACTGACTATCGCATTCCAATCTCCGGCTTGTCGGCGATCATCGCCATCGTCGTTTCGTCGATTGTAGGGATCATTTTCGGCACTGTACCCGCCACCCGCGCGTCGCAGCTCGATCCCGTCGAAAGCTTGCGCTACGAATAATGAGGTATCACGGCTTCGCCGTGGGCTGCAATCTTTCGCGGCCGGTCGGCCTTTGCTCCACTTTTAGTGCAAAAACAGCAAAGCCGGGCTGGTTGACCCGGCTTTCCGTTTTCGAACTGGTTCCCCGATCTTGTTTCGACCGGATGACCCAGCATGTCGAGATCACTGAACTTTGGCTCTGACCCTTATGCCTTCTCACCCACGACTTCGGGTCTTCTCACGCTTTTTGAATCCCCATTTCAAGCGTCGCGGGTCACCAGCCCGCGTCGCCAGCAACTGTTACATCACCATCGCCAGGTTCTCTAATTCATGCATCAGGACGGGCAGGGCACAACCTGCCATCTCGACGCGGCCAGCAGCGTCGAGCGCTGCCTTGGGCGAAACGCCATAGCCCCGGCCCATCAGAAAGACCTGAAGCAGTTCGGCGGCCTCGTAGGAGTCGATCATGCCCCCCTGCAGCAGATCGTTCCTCAGTGCCGCTAGCTCGGTCATCGTGAATCTGTCTTTGTCATTCATGGCCGTCATCACCTCCGACTCCGACCTTTTGCTTCCTTGCCTACTTAGACTCATCGGCACTTGTGGAAGTTGCATGCAATTCTTTTGCCGTAGTCCTGCTGGTTTTCCTGTACGGTCCCCTGGAACCCCAGTTAAGAGATTTAACCCGTGTGTATGTCGAAAGTTGCGGCCAGCTTGGGGAGGCGGACGCGGTGCCGAAACAGGGCTCTTTCGTACCCAGGGGTAACCCAAAGTTGACACAATGTGTCGATTCCGGACGCGAAAGGGGGCAAAGGATCGTGGCGCCGGCGCCCCGTTAGGCTGGCCCGGGACACACAGCGGGGAGCGGGGGAATTTCTTCAAGCGCGATCCGATAGGTTTTCACTTCGAATCGTAAAGTCTTCGTAACTTTTATCCTCGCGCCCGGAAAAACTGAGTTAGACAATAAAATGGAACATTAGTCTTAATCTCGGCAAAAGGCAAAGGCACGAACCCGCCGATCGTACGTGAACCGGCATGAAGGCCTTGAGAACGTTCTTGCTAACGCTGCTGGTAATCGCGGTACTAGGGGCTGCCTGCGGGCTTCTATTGATTCGGCGAGGGTTCCGCGCTACGACTATGCCTACTGTGTGGGAAGGCGTAGTGGCGCGAACCATGCGGGGTTGGGCGGTTCCTGCACGCGAGCGCAGTAAGAAAAATCCGGTCGCGGCGACTTCCGATGCCCTTCAGCAAGGCCGGGAACAATTTCTGACCCAATGCGCCGCCTGTCACGGGATCGACGGCAGCGGGACTACGCCCATGGGGCTGAATCTTTATCCCCGAGTGCCCGATCTGCGGGCAGCTTCAACCCAAAGTCTCAGCGACGGCGAGATTCACTACATCATCGAAAACGGAGTCCAACTCACCGGAATGCCCGCCTGGGGCAATCCGCATCTGGAATCGTCCGGAAACAGCTGGCAACTTGTTCACTTTATTCGGAGTCTTCGGCCTCTCACCAAGGGAGAACGATCGCAAGAAGCGACGGCCGCCAGTTCGGCGCACTATGTCGGTTCGCAGGCCTGCGAGAAGTGCCACGCAGAAATCTATGCCCGCTGGAAGAAAACGCCGATGGCCAATGTGGTGCGCGACCCCCATACCCACCCCGACGCCATCATCCCCGACCTCGCGACCAACAACGTTGCCAGGTTCACCCAGGATCAGGTTGCTTTCGTCTACGGCAGCCTGTGGAAGCAGCGCTATTTCACCAAGATTGGCGACGATTATTTTCCTCTGCCAGTGCAGTGGGTCGTCGGCAATCACAGCTGGCGTCCTTATATGGTCCCCGCAAAAGGCGGGGATTGGTGGGCATCGTTTTATCCGCCGGACAACATGAAGCGACCCACGGGGCCAACCTGCGATGGCTGCCACTCAGTTGACTACAACATCCATACCAAGCAGGTCGCGGAATGGAATGTCGGGTGTGAGCGCTGCCACGGACCGGGTAGCGAGCATGTGGCCCATCCCTCGCGCGGCAATATCGTCAATCCGGCGCAAATGGACGCCGTAGCGGCCAATGACACTTGCATCCAGTGCCATTCCCAGGGCCAGCCCTTGACCAGCCCGATTGAGGGAAAATATTACGACTGGCCGCTCGGCTACCGCGTAGGACTAAGACTGCAAGACTACTGGAAGCTCGAGGACTGTACGCTGGGACAAACTACTTTCTACTACTTCCCGGACTGCACGGCGCACAAGAACCGGATGCAGGGCAATGACTTTGCGCAGAGCGTAATGTACCGGCACGGCATCACGTGCTCCTCGTGCCATGACGTGCATGGCACGGCAAACTATGCCCAGCTAAGAAAGCCCGCGAACCAGATATGCCTGGATTGCCATGGACCTTCGTCCGCGAACGGCCCCCACACCGGCACGCTGGCAGAACACACGCACCACAAGGATGGCAGCGCCGGAAGCCAGTGCGTTGCCTGCCACATGCCCGCGATCGAGAGCGAAGGCGTTCCAGACGCAATGGTTCATGCCCACACTTTCCGGTTCATCCCGCCAACTGCGACGGACAAGTATGGGATCCCGAGCCCATGCACTTCCTGTCACGCGGGCAAGTCAACGGCTTGGGCGGACGAGGCGATGAGCCATTGGCCCGAGGTCTCGTCCTGGCGACTGCGCTAGCACTCCTTCACACCGGTTCCAGCACTTTGTCGTTGACCTGGGCTATCAGGCTGTCGAACTGCGCGTGATCGAGGCAGAGGGCGTGCTGGCCGTAGCGGGCTTCTTTGCCCACGACGTGCCAGTAGGGCATCCAGCAGAACTGCTTGCCTTCGACCCCGGTTTCGAGCACGACCAGGAACGGATAGAGCGTGACTTCTTCTTCCTCTTCGCCCAGCCACGACTCCAATCGTTCGGGAAGATGCGCGGACACAACCTTGAAATCTCCATCGCCCGCGCCGAGTTGGAAGTCGAGATTAACGTGCAACTCGCGCGTTCCTCCGCACGCGGGGCACTCTTCGGGAGTCATATTTGAAAAGTCGTACAGAGTGTCGAACAGTTTGTGTTGGGTGGGATATTTCTTATGACATTGAATGCAGTAAAAGTATTGTGCAGCCATGGCGGAACCTTTCTTTCTTCACCGTCCGGCGGCCGCCAGTTAAGGCTCGACGGTAGCCTCATCGATCAGCATGATGGGGATGTCGTCCTTGACCGCGTAGACCCGGTGACACTGCTTGCACTTCAAGGTCTCCGGGTTCTGACGGTACTCGAGTGCCTGTTTGCACGCCGGACAAACCAGAATTTCCAGTAGTTCTTTAGAAAGCATAACTGGGGCATTGTACGACATGGACAGGGAAGCGCAGTGACGGGGCGCACATGTTATTCATCACTGATACGCCGAGCCACGGAGACAAGACATTTTCTCCCATTTCGCTGTGCCTCCGTGGTGGGGGAGTTCGCGGCAATTACGATAGAATTTCCTCGGAGCCCGAATGCCTGCCATCATCCTCGACGGAAGCAAAATCGCGCAAGACATCCGCAGCGAAGTCGCTGTCGAAGTGAAAACCATGACCACTGCGGGGGTTCGGCCTGGTTTGGCCGTCGTCCTCGTCGGTCACAATCCGGCATCTGAAATCTATGTGCGGGGCAAAGTCAAAGCCTGTGAAGAGGTGGGAATTTACAGCGAAAGGCTGACTCCGATTGAGTCTGCCACCACTGCCGAACTGCTTGCGCTGGTCGAAGATCTCAACCGTCGCGACGACGTAGATGGCATCCTGGTGCAGTTACCGCTGCCCTCCCAAGTCGATGCGAAAAAAGTCCTGATGGCGGTCGATCCGGCCAAGGACGTCGATGGATTTCATCCGGTGAACGTCGGCTTCCTATCGACCCAGCGTCCCGGGCTCGTTCCGTGTACGCCTGCTGGCGTCTTGGAGATCCTGAAGCGCAGCAGCATTCCGATCGCTGGTCGCGAAGCCGTGGTGGTAGGACGCAGCGACATTGTGGGCAAGCCCGCCGCGATGTTGCTGCTGAACGCCAATGCCACGGTGACGGTTTGCCACTCGAAGACGCATGACCTGCCGGGAGTGTGTCGGCGGGCGGACATCCTGGTGGCGGCGATCGGACGCGCCGGGATGATCACGCGCGATTTCGTAAAGCCGGGTGCGACCGTAATCGACGTAGGGATGAATACGGTCACCGATCCGGCGGAATTCCAGCGGTTTTTTGCCGGCAATTCGAAGAGGGAAGAGAGCTTCCGCAAAAAGGGATCGACCCTGGTAGGCGACGTGCATCCTGAAGTGGCGGAGATAGCAGGAGCACTTACTCCCGTGCCCGGCGGTGTAGGCCCGCTGACCATCGCGATGCTGATGTTCAACACGGTGAAGGCGGCGAAGATGCGGCGGGGAAAGCGTGTGCCGGAACTGTCGCGGGCCTGACCTCGAGATGAAAATGCACCACGGAGTCACGGGGTCACGGAGAAGCCATTTTCTTGGTTTTTCTCCGTGCCTCAGTGTGCTCCCTCGTGAAAATGTTCTTTGGAAATTCATGCTGAAAGTTGGTCTCACCGGAGGCATAGCCGCCGGCAAGTCGGTGGTGGGAGAGATGTTTGTGGCGCTGGGCGCGCGCCTGGTGCAGGCGGACCGCATCGCGCACTCGCTTATGCAGCCGGGAGAAGCGGTCTATAACGAAGTGGTGCGCCACTTTGGCCGCGAGATTCTCAATCACGATGGCAGCGTGAATCGCGAGAAGCTGGCCGAGGCTGCCTTTGGTCCAGCAAACGCTGCGGGGGGCAAACTCGCATCGCGAATCGAAGAACTCAACCGCATCGTGCACCCAGTCGTCATCCGAAGCCAGGATGCGTGGATGCAGGAGATGGGCCGCCAGGATCCGCATGCGGTCGCCATCGTTGAGGCCGCGCTGATTTTAGAGGCGGGCGCCGGCGATCGGTTCGACCGGCTGGTAGTCGTTACTTGCAGCGAGGAGCAGCGGGTGGCACGGTTTGCCGCGCGTCAGAAGATCGATCTCGAAGCCGCGCGTAAAGAAGTTGTGCGCCGCATGGCTGCCCAACTGCCCGACGAAGAGAAGATCAAAGCCGCGAATTACGTAATCGACAATTCCGGTTCGATCGAAAACACGCGCGAGCAAGTGCGAGAGGTGTGGCATCAGATGCGGGCGGCTGAAGGATTGTCATCCTGAGCAAAGCGAAGGACCTCTGCAATCCGGCGGGTTGCATAGGTCCTTCGCGGCAAGAGGCGCCGCTCAGGATGACATTGTTGTTTGTACGCTAGAATCCGTTGCATGAAGCCCAAGACGTTGTACCTCCTGCTCTGTTTCGCTGGAGTGCTGCTGCCGTACTGGCAGTTTGTTCCGTGGGTGGTCCAGCATGGGCTCAACCTTTCGCTGTTCGCGCGCGAATTGTTCGCCAACCGCATCAGCGCATTTTTCGGCATGGACGTTGTCGTTTCTGCCGCGGCCCTACTGGTGTTCACTCGAATCGAAAGTGCGCGGGTGCGGATCCGGCGGCGATGGATCGTGGTGGTCGCTGTGCTGACGGTTGGCGTCTCGCTCGGCCTGCCGTTGTTTCTTTATCTGCGGGAGTCCGAACTGGAGCACCAACCGGTCCTGACGTAAGAGCGTTTCCCCGACGCACTGCCGGTCTGTGCGCCAGATCCTTAGCTTCCCCTGAAAAGCGGCTGCGTTAGGATGACGCCACAGGAACGCTGCCGGGTCAGCGTGCTTAGTGGCGGGGCAACGTTTAGAATCAATTCAGGGACCTTTCTTGTTCCCGACAGCGTATTTATCTTTGGATGGTTTGAAATTATGAAACTAGTACGGCCGTTGTTTTTCGCGCTGGCCTTGGCCGGCGCGTTCTTCTACTTCACGACCTGGCGCTCGAACTCGCAGGCGGGGGGATTGCATCCCTCGAACTGGCTGAGCCACCCGGCGCAAGTGGAAATCACCGAGGCCGCACCCAATGAATCGCTCGACGGCGACGAGCAGAACAATATTTCCGTTTACAAAAAGAATATTCCGGCGGTGGTGAACGTCACGTCGCGCGCCATGGCGTTTGATTTCTTTTATGGTTTGGTGCCGCAAGAGGGGCAAGGTTCGGGATTCGTGATCGACAAGGAAGGGCACATTCTAACGAACTATCACGTGATCGCCGACGCTCGCCAAGTGGAAGTCACCATGCACAACCGCAAGAAATATAAAGCGACTGTCGTGGGCAGCGATCCACCGCACGATCTGGCCGTGATCCAGATCAAGGCGCAAGATCTGGTTCCAGCCGTGCTCGGCGATTCGCGCAATC
Source organism: uncultured Acidobacteriaceae bacterium (assembly GCA_963774565.1). Taxonomy (GTDB): domain Bacteria; phylum Acidobacteriota; class Terriglobia; order Terriglobales; family Acidobacteriaceae; genus Sulfotelmatobacter. Next base: position 22,763 of record CAVZFP010000023.1, read on the forward strand.
TGCAAGTGGGACAGAAGGTGTACGCCATAGGAAACCCATTTGGCCTGGCGGGAACGATGACGCGCGGAATCGTGAGTTCCATCCGGCCGGTGCGCGAACCCAACGGTGCCATGATTGACGAAGCCATTCAGACCGACGCGGCCATCAATCCCGGCAACTCCGGCGGGCCGCTGATGAACGGGCACGGCGAAGTCATTGGCATCAATACCATGATTCTTTCCAGTGTCGGGCAGAACGCCGGCATTGGCTTTGCGATTCCCATCAACACCGCGAAGGCCGTACTGAATGACCTGATGACACTCGGTCGCGTGCGGCGTCCGGCGCTGGGCGTGCGCACCATTCCGATCAGCCCTGAACTGGCCGATGAAATCGGGTTGCCTGTCGATTACGGGTTGCTCATCGTCCAGGTGACGCCCGGCGGCTCCGCCGATCAAGCGGGACTTCGCGCCGGCACCGAACGGGCCTACCTAGGCAATACTGCCATCATGCTGGGTGGAGACTTGATCGTTGCGATCGACGACCAGAAAGTGCAAGACGAGGAAGACCTGTCGCAGATGATGAACAACCACCGCGCTGGGGATACGGTAAAGATCACCATCTACCGGAACAAGAAGAAGATGGATGTAAGCGTGTCTTTGGGCGAGGCGCGGCAGCAGGTGTAACGAGACAGCTGTCAGCCCTCAGCTTTCCGGCTTGCCTTTTAATCTGCGGGCTGAATGCCTACGGCAGCGTATAGATCTCCGCTGTCGAAGAGAGTGCCATCCTTCATCACGAGGCGGCAGCGTCGGATATCGCTGATGTGCTCGACTGGGTTTCCTTCCACCAGCACAAAATCGGCCCGCTTACCTTCGGCAATCGAACCGAGTTCTTTCTCCTGTTTTAGGAGGCGAGCTGCGTTGATGGTCGCAATCTGCAGAGACTTAGCAGGCGGAATGCCAGCCTCGACTTCTAATTCCAACTCACGGTGCAACATGATTCCCGCAGTGGCGTCGGTGCCGGCAAGGATGGGGATGCCCGCGTCATACATTCTCTTCGTCATCGCCAGCATGGCGCGATACGAATCCTTATAGAGCTGATCGTTGGCGGCGGTGACGGGTAAGCCGCCCCCATATGCGCTGCGTTGAACTTGCGCGGGAAGTCGTTTCAGAACCGGCACGACATCAGGCGACGCCTGCCCGGGACGCCCGGTGAACATGCCCTCGAAGGTGGCCAGGGTCACATCGACGGTGGTGTGATGGTGGAGCAGAAGTTCGATGAAATCAATCACCGGTTTGGATTGCAGGTCGAGCTTCGCGGCGTTGGCGCCCACCGCGGTGAAGCGCTCTGGCGTGCGTGTGTCTTTGACTTGTGACGCGAGAAAGTTCAGGAAGATGAAGTTGATGTGCTGAATTTCGTCGGCACCCTGGTCGACGAATTGCGCCGCGATCATGCCGTTGGGGATGTGGCCACTGACGCGCAGTCCTCGCGAATGAGCAAGTTTGACGATGCCGGGCACCAGTTCAGGCTTGAGCGAGCTGTAGAGCTTGATCTGGACGTAGCCCAAATCGGCATAACGGTTGACGGCGGCAGCGGCCTCAGTTTCCGTGTCGGCATATAGACCCGTGGGTACCTGGAACGGACTGTGGCCATCGATGATTCCAGACTTCCATAAGCGCGGGCCGATCGCCGTGCCGTCCTGCCAGTGATCCTGAAGATGCTGTAGCTGATCGATGTCATTTCCCATGTCGCGACCGGTGGTTACGCCACTGGCGATATTCAGGATGCCATCGAGAGCCTGAGCGTGAACATGCATATCGAATAGGCCGGGGAGAATTGTCTTGCCCCTGCCGTCGATGCGCTCGGCATCTGCGGGCACGTGCACAGAGCCGGCGGGACCGACCGTGGCGAAGCGCTCGCCAGCCACGACCACTGTCTGATCTTCAAGCACGATGGCTCGCTCGGAATCGAACAGGCGCACATGTTCGATAGCAACGGGATGCGCCGGATGCTTCGCCAGGTCTTTCGCCAGGCGCGCATAGCGTTCGTCGCGCTGTTTGACATCGATGGCATAAAGCTGGTCGTTTGTTTTCTCCCAGCCTTCCCGGAGAAAGGCAAACCAGGTTCCCGGGATCGCAAACAAATGCTGTTCGTCGTCGAGCCAGACCGTCTGCGGCTCGAAGGATAGTCCCGTGATTGCGAAGTCGGTCACGTGCATCTTCTGGCCGTGGTCCTCGAGGGTGACGTCGGTCAGACGCTCGAGCCGAGCGTCGCCAGCGGGAATAAGGTGGATGGGTACCCCCTGCTTCTTCTCGAGGGCCGCGACGAGGAACGCAAGTTCTGCTGCGGCGCCGTTATTGCTAACGTAAAATCCACCGGCGGGTGCGTGGCCCTCCTCGGCCGTGCTCTTCCAGTGGGCAACGCCGTCCTTGGCCTCGAAGTGCTCGTCGACGGAAGCTTTCAGGTAGTCATTGCCGGTTTCATCCACCCGCAGCGGCAGTCCGTTGGAATCGAGGATGTAGACAACTGAAATCTTGGGCCCGCGGCCGCGATCGTTGAACTCAAAGCTGCTTTCCACTTGGCCGTCGGGGAGGTAGGTGTCGACCTCACTTCCGGCGACCTTGCCGTTGGACGAAATCGTGTAGCGAAGAGTCTGGGGTGCAGAGGCGGCGACTGCGATGGGTTGCCCAGGCGCCCATCAAAAGACAAAGCAGAGCGAGCCCGAAGGTGAACATGGGTTGGTATTGTCCCACCGGCGGCGAGCCATGGAAACATTTATTTGGACTTCCCATCGAGTACGCCGCTGATTTGACTCCGGTTGTGGCAGGCAAGGACGCTGGAGCGAGTTGGAATGCTCGGGGGTGGAGAATGCGCTTGATTTTTAGAGTCGGAAGGAATACAGCGTCAGGGTGTCAGGACGGACACCCGGAAAGATTTCCGGACACGACCAAGGCCAGGCAGGGCGGCTCGATTCAACTGGTGTTGGGCGAAACCGCGAGGAACCAGTAGGCGAGGCGCTTGGCCAGCACATGAAAGGTGTCGCATTTTTGGCGGGCATGGCTGCGGACTTGGCGGTGGTAGAAGACCAGGGACAGGGTATAGGCCAGAAACCGGATCATGGTCAGCACCACCAGGGCGGTGGTTTGGTGGACCGCGGGGTGTTTGAGATGACAATCGGTGGTGATGGTCTGAAAGACTTCGGTATCGATTCGCCAACGGCTGCGACTGAGCTGATGGATGAACAGGGGCGAGATCGAGCCCAGTTCGAGATTGGTGGCATAGAAGTTGGTGCTGGGTTGCGCCACCGGGATCTTGGCTTTGCTGCGAAGACCGTCTTTTTCGCTGATCCTGACCCGTTGCAGGTGTTCGAGGCGAACGGTTTTGACCACCTGCACCCGGCGATCGGCGACCGGCCAATCGAGGTCGGCAAGTGCCAGTATCGAATCTCCCGGTCCGGTTCCACCTGAACGCCGGTGGGAGATTCCTGGGTGAGACGCTCCGCCTCGCGCAATAAGTCGGGCTGGTTCTCTTTCAAAGTGAAGGCCCAAACCAGACCCAGACGTTCCACTTCTTGAACGAAGGGGGCTTGCAGATACAGAGCGTCCCCCACCAACACATCCAGGAAGCGGCGGCCCAACTGCCCGACCAGGTCTTGCAACAGAGCCAGGGCGCAGGCCACCTCGCCTTCGCCGTTCTTCTGAAAGCGGACACCCAGGGGAATGGGGAACTCTGTGCTCACCAAGACCACGACGACGATGCGGTGATAATACTGAATATCAGTTTGCATCTCGCCGTTCACCTTGTGTTGCACCTCGCGCTCCATACAGGCATCGCAACAGCGGGCAAACGAACTGCAGATTTCAATGCCATCGACCGCCCCCACCACCAACCCTCGGGACCAATCGGAACGTAGAACTCCGTTGCGTTTCAGGCGGCGGGCAATTTCACAGCTGAGCGCGAACACAGCTTCGGGAGATTGTCTTTCGAGCGAATAGCCCAGGGTGTCGTCGCTGATCGGTCCGATGCGCTGGGCCAGCGCCCCACGGTGACACTCGGCCTCGATCTGCAGCAGGCTGGGAATCTGCATCGCCGCCCCCAAGAAGACGGCGTCAAACACCTTTTTCAAGAGTGCTGGGGAAACTGCCGTCCCTCGGGCAGAGCGCTCACCAAATCCGAGAAGCCAAACACCTTGTCGAGATAGGTCTCGAAGCGATGCCGGTGCCGGCTCAAATTTTCCGATCTTCTTTTTCCCTGAGCTTTTCCTTAAGAAACCGTTTCAGGTTCACGGTGCAGATGGTCGCGGCGGCAGCCTCAAAGCGGCGGCGCATCTCGATCTTTTCGCGCACCCTGTCCACCCACTGCGCCGGAACGTTGAGGGTCTTCGGCTGGCCGTCCACCAATAGGGAGATTTGATATTGCACGTGTAGGCGTTTGCCGTCGGCGCAATGACAGGTGGGCTGGCCACAGGCCCGTTGGCGTTCGACAAAAGAGCCGGGCAGCATTTCGCGGAACAAACCAAGGCTGCGGACGAGTTTGCCGCGCAATTCCAGGTCAGGTTCGCCGGATGGTTTCATAATGACATGCATAATAGCGTCATAAAAGCAGAAAAGCAAGTACCTTCGGAGATTCGCAAGAATAACGTCAATCTGCAAGCACAGCTACAACCCCTGCCAATATTCGGACTGGCCTCGGACCTTACCTCCACCTTTGGAGTGGGCCGTTGCGGCGATTAGAGCTTGAATCGAGCGAGTGGAAGGAGATAATCTGTCGTCCTGCCTATGACTGCCGTCCTTTAATCCGCGGGCTGCAACCTTGAGCGAGATACGCGCGGAGGTGCGCGGTCGTGACTCTCTTTCCCTGGGCTGTCTCAAGAAAGAAGAAAGGACTTCTGCAATGCAATTCGTGGATAAGGCACTCGCTCGCCGTCTGGAGTCGGGCGAGGAAATGCCGCAGGTGTTGTATGCGCGGACGTTTCAGAAGACGCGGCCCGAGATTGGGGCGGCGGAGGAAGAAATTTGCGGCGGGCACATGATCTTTGCGGGACTGGGTTCGCCGATTGGACGGGCGACCGGTGTGGGACTCGATCGTCCGTTCACGGCGGAGGATCTGAATCGCGTGGAGCAGTTTTACCGCGCGCATAAGTCTCCGTCGCAAGTGGATTTGTGTCCCATGCACGAAGCGGCAGTGTTCGAGTTGTTCAGGGATCGCGGATATGCGATCGCTGAACTGAATAATGTTTTGTATCGGAAACTGGAGATGGAGGAGAAGTTTCCTCCGGCTCCTTGCAGGATGCGAAATTCGTCGCAGCCGACTGGAGGAGGCCGAGGCCGCGGGCGCGATTGTGGAGAGTGCATTTTTTCCCGACGGCGCACCGGAGGCGTTTCGCGGACTGATTGCGCCCGTTCTACCAGATGGAGGGAGCGCTGCCCTTTGTGGCTAGCATTGATAGCAGGCTGGTGGCGTGTGGCACGGGACTGGTCATCCCAGCGCATAGAGTCTTTGCCCTTTGCGGCGCGGGTACGCTAGCCGAGTTTCGCGGACGAGGGCTGCAGACAGCCCTGCTGCGCGCTCGCATGGCGGCTGCAGTCGAGGCCGGATGCGAGTACGCCGTCGTGGTCACGCAGGGCGGCACGATATCGCAGCGCAACGCGGAGCGGTTGGGATTTCGCGTGGCCTACAGCAAGGTGACGGTGATCAAGCAACTGGAAGCGTAGACACGTAGCGCCGGCATCTTGCCGGTTGTCGCGAGGCCGTCTCGGCCTCGCCGGCGCCGGCGAGACCGGACATCCGCCGAGACGTCGGCGCTGTGTGCGCGGGCCGCGGGCCCGTTGCTGTGCGGTCCCGCTCATTGCATAGTGGAAGCGATGACTACGGAGAATTTAGTTCTGCCGGGCAAGCATGTTCGCCTGGAACCGCTGGAATATCGCCACGTCGACGGGCTGGTCGCTGCCGCGGCGGACGATGCCTCGCTCTACCAGTGGAGTCCAGTCCCGCGTAGCAGGGTCGAGGCCACGAGCTACGTCGAAACCGCCTTTGCCTGGAGAGACGCGGGGAGCGCCGTACCGTTTGCAATCGTCCGAGTTGCGGATGACATTGTTATCGGCTCGACGCGCTTCTGGAATCTGGAACGGTGGGCGTGGCCGCCAGGTCATCCGTCGCACGCGCGCGGCGTTCCAGACGCCTGTGAGATCGGATACACGTGGCTGGCGCGCTCGGCCATTCGAACGGCGGCTAACACCGAGGCCAAGCTACTTATGCTGACCCATGCCTTCGAAGTCTGGCGTGTGCTGCGTGTCTGCTTTCATACGGACGCGCGAAACCAGCGTTCCCGTGCCGCGCTGGAACGTATCGGCGGACAATTCGAAGGAATTCTGCGAGCTCACCGAATGGCGGCCGACTACATCCCTCGCGACTCGGTGCGGTACTCGATCGTGGCAGCGGAGTGGCCCAGGGTGAAGGAAAGGCTGATCCAATTCTGGGATCGAGCGTGAGTGTGGCGCGGGCGCCCTCGCCCGCGGACCAGCACGGGCTCGGCCATGCGACGCCCGCGCCACACAGCCACCGCTCACTACGCGGTCGTCTTACCCGTCGCTACCTCTTCATCTTGCGTCTTCTGATCGGCGGGCCATTGAAAGCAGAGGCCGTAGCCGTCGGGGTCGTGGAGGTACAGCTGCTTCATGCCATAGGGCGCGACCTTGGGCTCTTTGGCGTTGACGCCACCAGCTCGGAGGTGTTGGTACGCAGCGTCCAGATCTTTGCAGCCGAAATACAGGCAGGTGTCGTCGTGGGCAGCGGCCCGCGCGGGTTGGGGTGCTGCGGGGCGCTGGGCTGCCTCATATGCGGTATTGAGCATGAGCTCCGCACCATTCAACTTGAGCCAAGCCCAATTGCAGTCATCCCCAGGCTGAGACGTGGCGTGAACTTTGAAGCCCAGCACGTCGCGGTAGAAATGAATCGCGGTCGGCATATCGAAGACCTGCAGCAGCGGAGCAATACCGTGAATGTCCATGGGAGGACCCTCCCGTGGCGGGAAATATACCAGAACTGAAAGTCCCGAGTAAGCAGGAAGCTGATCTCAGGGTCGGTTTTTTAAGCGGCCCTCTCCGCCACGAAGCCTGCTTCGATCTCCTGCACCTCTTCATCCGTGAGATTCAGTTCTCCAGGGTGCATCACGCCTTCGGCCTGGCGAGCATTGCGGGCGCCGACAATGGCTCCAGTCACGGCTGGATTACGGAGCGTCCACGCGATTGCAACCTCCCCCGCGGAGCGCCCACGGCGGCGTCCGATCGCCTGTAAGCGATCGACCAGCGCAAGATTGCGTGAGAGATTCGGCTCGGTGAAGTCGGGATGCCCTTTGCGCCAATCGTCTTTTGGCAGCTTGGCGATCCGTTCGCGGGTCATTGCTCCGGTCAACAAACCAGACGCCATGGGCGAATAAACGATGACGCCGATCCCTTCGCTCTGGCAGTGAGGAAGAATGTCGGCTTCAACCTCGCGATGCAGCAGCGAATACCGCGGTTGCAGGGATGTGACGGGAGCAATCGCGATCGCTCGCCCCAACTGCTGCAGATTGAAATTGGAAACTCCGATCCAGCGTACCTTGCCTTCGCGTTTCAGATTCGACAGGGTGGCCCAGCCCTCTTCGAGTTCGCGCGAATCGGGATCGGGCGGCCAATGAATCTGGTAAAGATCGATCACCTCGACGCCCAGGCGGTGCAGGCTGGACTCCACCTCGGCTCGGATGGAGTCAGCGCGCACGACTTTTTGGACTTTCCCAGTGCCGTCCCAACGTAGGCCGCACTTGGTAAAAATGTAAGGGCGCGGACCAGACCAGGTCCGGAGCGCGCGGGCGGCGACTTCCTCGGAATGTCCCAGGCCGTAGACGGCGGCCGTGTCGATCCAGTTCACGCCCATTTCCAGCGCGCGGTGGATCGCAGCGACGGAGTCGCTATCATCTTGGGGTCCCCAGGCAAATTGCCAACCCGAGCCTCCAATCGCCCAGGCGCCGTAGCCGACGGGAGTAATTTGTAAATCTGAGTTGCCAAGCTGGCGGGTTTGCATTCCAATCTCCTTTTGGTCTTGGATTCGGAGAGGATGAGTCGGGATTCAGAGAACCCATATGAATGTCGATGAGGTTCGCAAGTATTGTCTTGCCTTTCTCGATGCGAACGAAAAGCTCCAATGGGGCGATGCGCTCTGCTTCAAAGTCAGGGCGAAGATGTTCGCGGTGCTCGGGCTGGATCAGGTGCGGCTCACATTCAAATGCACGCCCGAGACATTTGCGGACTTGATTGAGCGGCACGACATTCGGCCAGCCCCGTATCTTGGGCATCACAACTGGGTCATGCTCGATCGGCTGGACGCGTTGCGCAACGACGAGCTACAGGATCTGCTCCAGCAGTCGTACGAGATGGTTCTGGCGAAAGCGCCGGGAAAAGCGAAGTCGAGGAGCAAAGTTGGCCATAAGAAAACTGCCAAGACAAAATCTGCCGGGTCACCAGGTCGTAAGAAGAAGCGTTAGTCAGTTTGAGCGCGAGACCCTGCGCCAAAGAGAACGGATACGCCGAAAATCAAAACGGACCCGTTACCACCATGCCCGACTGATTTGACTCGGCTTGCCGCCGTCGGCTAGCCTCAGAGTTCGCTCGTGAGGCTTCGCTAACCGTCAACCCGAATGCGATTTCCGCATAAATCACTGATTTGGCTGCTGATGGCCCTGCTGGCGGCGGGCGTTGCGGTTCCCGCTACCGCATCCGTGCAACCGGTTCATGCCGCGCACGCCATCGTTGTCAGCGTGCATGAACTAGCGTCTCATGTCGGGGTGGAAGTCATGCAGGCTGGAGGCAATGCCGTCGACGCCGCCGTGGCCACCGGGTTCGCGCTGGCCGTGGTGCATCCCGCAGCAGGAAATATTGGTGGCGGCGGGTTCATGCTCATTCGCATGGCGGATGGCAAGGCGCACTTTCTCGACTATCGCGAAATGGCTCCCGCGGCCGCGACGCGCGACATGTATCTGGACCCGCAGGGCAACGTGATTCCCGGCGCCAGCGAGATCGGCTACAAAGCGATCGGCGTGCCGGGATCGGTGGCGGGCATGGTTTATGCCGAGCAGAAATACGGCAAGCTCACGCTCAAGCAGGTGATCGCTCCGGCGATCCGGCTGGCGCGCGAGGGATATGCCTGAGCTGGGAGGAGGCCGCGGATCTGCATGACCGGCATTTGGCCGAGTTCCCCGAATCGCGCCGGGTGTTTCAGCGCAACGGCGACTATTACCACCCGGGAGATGTTTTCCGCCAGCCCGACCTGGCGCGCACACTGGAGCGAATTGCAGAGAAGCCGGATGATTTCTATCACGGCTCCCTCGCGCGGGAGCTGGCCGCCGCCATGCAGAAAGGCGGAGGTCTGATTACTGCCGACGACCTGGCGCGCTATGAAGTCAAAGAGCGCGAACCGGTGCGCGGAACCTATCGCGGGTATGAGGTCATCAGCGCTCCGCCACCCTCCTCGGGAGGAGCCGTGCTGATTGAAATCCTTAATATTCTGGAGGGCTACGATCTGGGCAAAATGGGCGACCGCTCGGCCCAGTCGATGCACTACACGCTCGAGGCCTTCCGGCGGGCATTTTTCGATCGTGCCGAGTTTATGGGCGATCCCGACTTCGCCAAGATCCCGGTGGCGCAGCTGATTGATAAAAGATACGCAGCCGCCTGGGAGGAAACCATTGATCCCGCTCACGCGACTCCGAGCAAAGATCTGAAACGGCCCGCGATTTTCAGCGAACTGGAACAGTATGCCGCCGGACATTCGCCCGTGATGGCGCCGCACGAGTCCAACCACACCACGCACTATTCGGTGATGGATGCGGAGGGTAATGCGGTCGCCGTGACCACGACTATCAACGACTGGTTCGGGTCGCGGGTCACGGCCGACGGCCTCGGCTTTTTGCTCAATGATGAGATGGATGATTTTTCTTCCAAGCCGGGCGTGCCCAATTCCGACGGCTTGATTCAAAGCATCGTCAATGCGATCGGTCCCGGCAAGCGGCCGCTGTCCTCTATGACTCCGACCATTGTGATGCGCGATGGCAAGACGGTTATGGTGCTGGGTTCACCGGGCAGTTCCAAGATCATCACCACCGTGGCTAATGTTCTAATGGGCGTCGTGGACTACGGAATGAATATTCAGGAAGCGGTAAACGCGCCCCGCTTTCACAATCAATGGATGCCCGACGTGGTGAATGCGGAACAGTGGTTCTCGCCCGACACGGTGAACGCGCTCCAACACATGGGATACAAAGTTGAGATCGGCCTCCACTATGGGACGAACGTCGTCCCCTACTGGAGTGACGCCGAGTGCATCGCAGTCGATGCCAAAACGCGGCGAACGGTTGGGCGCTAGTGACGTCCGGGACGGCGGAAAGGCAGTGGGATATTGAAAGGCATTGCCGATTGTTGATTTTTGATTAGGTTAAATCTGAAGGTTTTGGAGTTTCAATCATCAATCAACAATCATCAATTAACAATTTCTCAAGGGACGAACATGCAGAGAGCGGTTTCTACCTATTTGTTCGTAAAAGAGCGGTTGCATCCTGGCATCCTCGACGGGCTGTCTCGCAGCGGGGTGCAGGCGGTCGAAATTTTCGCGGCGCGTCAGCATATCGACTATGCCAACCGCAAGGCCACATCAAGGAAATTGCCGAATGGTTCCGCGCTAGCGGCATTCCGCTGAACTCGGTTCATTCGCCGCTGTACTCCGACTACGAATGGGGCCGGGCGGGCGCTCCGCCGGTCAACGTCGCCTCCACCGACCGCGCGGCGCGAATCGAGGCCATGGATGAGATCAAGCGCGCGCTCGAAATTGCCGAGCAGATTCCCTTCCGCTTCCTGGTGCAGCATCTGGGCACGCCGAATGAGAGTTTCAGCGAGAAGAAGTTTGAGGCGGCGATGACTTCCATTGAACACCTTCGGGCCTTTGCCAAACCGCTCGGCGTCCGCATTCTTCTGGAAAATATTCCCAACGAACTCTCCACGCCCGACCGGTTGGTGGAAATGATTCGGGGGGCGCACTTCGACGATGTTGGCGTCTGTTTCGATTTCGGACACGCGCATATCGAGGGTTCCGTTCGCGAGGGATTTGAAATTTTGCGCAACCACATTCGCTCGACACACGTTCACGACAACGCAAAAGATAAAGATTCACATCTTTGGCCGGGGCAAGGAACCATCGACTGGAAAGAAGCCATGGAACTCTTGCGTTCGGCTCCGCAAACTCCACCCCTGCTGCTGGAAATCGGGGAAGACGAGAAGGTAAATGCCTTGGAGAAGCTGGGGCCGACATTCGAACAGCTGGAAGCAGCGTCGTAGCGCCGCCGTCCCGGCGGCTGTCCTGCGAGCGTCTCGCCCGCAGCTGCGAGGGCAAGATGCCCTCGCGACAGCCCGCAGGATGCCGGTGCTACTCTAAGATTTCTATGCCCTCACCTGTCACTACGATCGCAGAAATCGGTAAGCACGAAGGCCAGACCATCACGATCCGCGGTTGGCTCTATAACCTGCGCGAGAGTGGGAAGCTGTTATTTCCCCAATTTCGCGATGGCTCGGGAATCATTCAAGGCGTCGTACCGAAGAACGCGGTCCCGCCGGAAGTGTTCGATGCGATCAAGACGCTTGACGCAAGAGTCGAGCGTGATCGTCGAAGGCAAAGTTCGCGCCGACAAGCGCGCCCATGGCGGTTACGAACTCGACGTTGCGAATGTGCAGGTCGTGCAGCGCGTGCCCGAATCCACGCCGTATCCAATTACTCCCAAGGAGCACGGTACCGACTTCCTGATGGAGCACCGGCATCTCTGGGTGCGGTCGCAGCGGCAGGCAGCGATTCTGCGGGTGCGGGCCGAGATCATCAAAGCGGCGCGCGACTTCTTTGACGAACGCGGCTTCACCCTGACCGATCCCCCCATCATTACTCCGGCGGCGTGTGAAGGCACGAGCACACTGTTTCCGGTTGATTATTTTGATGAGCAGGCGTTTCTCACGCAGTCAGGCCAGCTTTATGTGGAAGCGACCGCGATGGCGCTGGGCAAAGTCTATTCCTTCGGTCCCACGTTTCGCGCCGAGAAATCGAAGACGCGGCGCCATCTCACCGAATTTTGGATGGTCGAACCGGAAGTCGCCTACGCCGAACTCGACGATGTTATGGAACTCGCCGAGGGCCTTATCACCTTTATTGTGAAGCGTTGCCTGGAGAAGCGGCGAGTCGATCTGCAGACCATCGGCCGCGATATTTCCAAGCTCGAAAAAATCGAGACGCCGTTCCCGCGCATCAGCTACGGCGATGCGGTGAAGAATCTCGCAAGAGGGCCATGCTCAAGGCAAACTCGAATCTAAGTTCGAGTGGGGCGGCGACCTGGGCTCGCCGGACGAGACCTACTTGTCGGCGCAGTTCGACAAGCCGGTGATGGTGCATCGTTATCCGGCAAAGGTGAAAGCGTTCTACATGGAGCCCGACCCGCAGCGACCGGAACTGGCGTTGTGCGTTGACGTGCTCGCGCCCGAAGGTTACGGGGAAATCATCGGTGGCTCGCAGCGCATGGCGTCGTACGAATTGCTTCTGCAACGTATCCACGAACACAACTTGCCCGAAGAAGCGTTCAAGTGGTATCTCGACCTGCGCAAATTTGGCAGCGTGCCGCACGGCGGCTTCGGCATGGGCATTGAGCGCGCCGTAGCCTGGATTTGCGGTCTGGAGCACGTGCGCGAGACCATTCCGTTTCCCAGAATGCTGTACCGGTTGTACCCATAACTGCTCGGTAAATGAGCACCCCCGAAGAATTTGCGAAGTTAAAAATGGGGTCGCTTGGAGGCTCTCCATGAAGAGATTTCTGGTTGCCCATCTGTTCCTGATCGTTTCTGCGCTGGTTTTTGCTCAGCGACCTGTGCCGAAGCCTGACGTCCCGCTTGAGCAATGGAGAGGAAAAACTATCATGCTCATCGGCGCCCATGCCGATGATGACTCGATCTCACATGGCACCCTAGCCCTGCTCCAGGCGCACGGAAATCAAATCTACATTGTGACGCTCACGACGGGGAACGTGGGAACCCAAGACCCGAACCTGTCGCGAACGCAGCTAGCCCAGATTCGTCGTCAGGAGGAGTTGGCAGCATTGGCGGAATTGGGTATTCCGGCAGAGCATTACATCAACCTGGGATACGACGACGGCCTGCTGGAGTTTGAGGACCGCAAGGCCGTGGTGGAGAATCTCGTGCGCTGGATCCGAAAGCTGCGGCCCGACGTGCTCATGGCGTGGGATCCGGGAAAGAATTATCAACGGTGGCACAAGTCCGATCATCGCGCAGCCTCTTACCTGGCGGCGGACGCAGCCCGCGCCGCGATGTGGAGGCTTCTTTTCGAAGGCCAGATCACCCAAGAGGGACTCAGAGAGTACATGATTCCCGAGTATCTCTTCTACAACGACTACGATCACGACGATGAGAATACTTGGGTGGACATCAGCGAGTTTGTGGAGAAGAAAGTGAATGCTTTTGCGAAATATGTCAGCCAATACGGACCCGGCTGGAAGAACTACAAGGCGAATCTCTCTGAGGCCGAGCTCAGGCAATTGAAGGACGATGCGCGCACACATGTCACAATGAAGGACGGGAAACCGGTAGAAGGGTTCCGCTACTACAAGGGTTTACCGGATGCCTTGGGGAAATAGCCAGACCCGCTATGATGACAACCATTGCAAGCTCCGCCAGCATCTCCCCCCGGAAAATTCGCGTCATCGGCGTGCCTCTTGACTTAGGCCAGTCCCGGCGCGGCGTTGACATGGGTCCCTCCGCGGTCCGCGTGGCCGGACTTGAGGCGCGTCTCGAAGCGCTCGGGCACGAGGTGGAAGATGGCGGCAACGTTCCCGTTGCCATCCCCGAGCAGAAAAAAGAAGGCGACACACACGCCAAGTATTTGAAAGAGATCACGGCGACCTGCACCAAGCATGCCGAGTTGGTGATCAAGACGCTCGAGGCCGGGAAAGTTCCATTAGCTCTCGGGGGAGACCACTCCATGGCAGCGGGCACCGTCTCGGGCGTTGCCGAGTTTTACCGTCGCCAGAATCAGCACATCGGTTTGATCTGGATCGATGCGCACACCGACATCAACACGCCCGAGTCCTCTCCCAGCGGCAACGTGCATGGCATGCCGCTGGCCGCGTTGATGGGCTTGTGGCCCTCGGAACTCGGGAACATCTTCGACTTTTCGCCCAAGGTCAAACCGCAGAACTGCGTGTTGGTCGGCGTGCGCGACATCGACGCGGTGGAAAAGGAAAATGTGGTGCGGGCGGGCATCGGCGTATTCACCATGCGCGACATCGACGAACGTGGCATGCGCACGGTGATGGAAGAAGCCCTGCGCATGGCGGCTCGCGGCACCGCCGGCTATCACATTTCGCTCGACATGGACTGGGTGGATCCCGAAGACGCGCCCGGCGTGGGTACTCCGGTGCGCGGCGGTGCGACCTACCGCGAGGCCCACCTTGCCATGGAGATCATCGCCGACCATGGCCGCATGCTCAGCTTCGAAATTGTCGAGGTGAATCCCGTGATCGACGAGCACAACCGGACGGCAGACCTGGCGGTGGAATTAGCGTTGTCGGCGTTCGGGAAAAAGATTCTGTAATCGTTCTGCCCCGTACCAATCCTGCGATTGACGGAAGACTTCACCGGCGTCCACACTGGAAGATCATGGAAAAGCTTCGGGTCGGCATCTTGTTCGGCGGGCGCAGCGGAGAGCATGAGGTTTCACTGCTCTCGGCCGCCTCGGTTCTCAACGCAATTGATAAAGACAAATATGACGTTGTGCCCATCGGCATCACGAAAGACGGGCGCTGGCTGACGGCCGAGCACGCCGAAAATCTGTTGCAGGGCAAACTCATGCTCGAGCCGCGGAACCTGCGCGCTGGCGATCCTGAGACCACGCCTTCAGCGGCGGTGCTGGCGCGAGGCGAAGCCGTCGTTGTGCCGCCCGAGCCCGTCCACCGCCAGACCGGTCTGGTGCCTTTTCAAACCGATGCTGCTATGATGCGCCGCGCCAGCGACCGTGCCATCAACGTGGATGTGATCTTTCCCGTACTGCATGGTACCTTTGGCGAGGATGGCACCATCCAGGGTCTGCTCGAACTCGCCGACATTCCTTACGTAGGCGCAGGCGTCCTTGGCTCGGCCGCGGGCATGGACAAAGACATCATGAAGTCGTTGTTCATTGCCTCCGGCATTCCGATCGTTAAGCACGTCACCATCCTGCGCAGCGCGTGGGAGAAAGACCCGAAAAAAGTTCAGAAGCTGATGGAGAGCAAGCTGACCTACCCGGTCTTCGTGAAGCCGGCGAATTTGGGATCATCGGTTGGCATCAGCAAAGCCCACAACCGGAAAGAGCTTGGCCCGGCCATTGAAGAGGCGGCGAAGTTCGATCGCAAGATCGTGATCGAGCAGGGCGTAGGCGGCAAAAAAGAAAAAGCCCGCGAAATCGAGTGCTCGGTGCTGGGCAACGACGAACCGGTAGCCTCGGTTCCGGGAGAAATCGTTCCCGGCAAGGAGTTTTACGATTACACCGCGAAGTATGTCGACGAAGGTTCGCAACTGATCATTCCCGCCAAGCTCACCAAGGCGGAAATAAAAAAAGTTCAGGACATGGCGGTGGCAGCATTCAAAGCCGTGGACTGTTCCGGCCTGGCGCGCGTGGATTTTCTGATGGATCCGAAAACCGAGAAGATTTATTTGAACGAGATCAACACCATGCCGGGATTCACGTCAATCAGCATGTATCCCAAGCTGTGGGCCGCATCCGGGCTGGGATATGCCGATCTGATCGATCGCCTGATCCAACTCGGGATCGAGCGCCACGACGACAAGAAGAAGAATCAGTACAGCCGGTAAAGAATTGGAACACGAAAGCCACGAAGGGATATGAAGAGGTTTCAGTGAAGCTGCTTTCCTTCGTGACCCTGCGTGTCCTTCGTGGTCAATGCCTTACCTCTGGCAGGCAAAGTTCGCCGCCTCGTTGGTGTCGCCGCTGCCCTTATATTTCGCGGATTGCGGATACGCGCACAGCGGTCGCGTCATTTTCGGATGCTGGTGGTCATCCCCGCCGTACTTCGATGCGATGATCGTGGCAGGTGACGCGCCCTTCTCCACCCATCGTTCAAGAGCGGCATCCACGCTGTGCTGAGAATCGTCAAAAACCAATCTGCCGACTTGACCAAACGAGTCCGGGCCCGGGCCGTCGTTGCAGTGTTGCATGCCAGGCACCATGTAAAGGCGCACGAACGAATCTGCGTCGCGCTGCCCCATTTTCGCGATGACGGCATTGTAATAATTGATGCTGTTGATCGCCGAGATCGCGGGATCATTCCACCCGTGATACAGAATCAGCTTCCCGCCGCGAGCCTTGAACGGTTTCAGATCAGCATCGGTCGCGTTCAGGGAACTTGCTGTTTTCTCCTCTGCTGACTTTAGCCCATCTTCGAGCGTGAATGTCTTGTAGTCCCAGTCGGATTTTTCATACACCATGTTCGAAAAGTATCCGATGCCGAAGGCTGCGATTAAGCTCTTGGCGGGGGCCGGACCGGTGATCCATGTTCCCCATCCACCCCCTCCCTCTTCCGCACCCGGCAAAAAGCCGGGGAAAACTTCGTGGCCGTGCGCATCATGCGGACCGGCGTAGATCTTCTTCAGTGCCGCAGCCTGCGGCGGGGTCAAGCACTTCTCGGGATCTCCGTTGGGCCTGCACACAATCGTTGCCGGATCGAAGTGGCAGTCTCGAGGATCGTTGAGGATCCCGTCGCGCGCGCCGTCGAGCGCGTCGCAAGCCGCCAGAACGGCCGCCGCGATCACCGGAATTTTCGCCGGAGGAATAAAGCTGGCGGGATCGAGCGTAAGCGCCTGTGTATCCCATGCTGCCGTCGACAGCAATGCCGTCCAATAATTAGCCGGAGCCCCAGCCAGAATGCCGTCGTAGTCCCCGGGATAGCGCTGCGCCTCCATCAGCGCCTCGCGGCCGCCGTCGGAACATCCCGCAAAATAGGAACGACGCGGATTCTTTCCGTAGAACATGCGGATCGTTTCCTTGGCCACTCGCGTCATCTCGTGGATTCCGCGATGGCCGAAATCGACGACCTTCTCCGGATGCCCAAGCGCCCAAGTCGCATCTATGGGCGATCCCGTGTGGCCCGCATCCGTCGCGGCGGCTGCGTAGCCTTTACTCATCGACATTCCGAGTTGTCTATCATCGACCAGCCCAGCGAATCCGCCATTGCCGATGCCTTGCAGCTTTCCGTTCCAGCCCGCAACCGGCATCCAGACCTCAAGCTTGATGTCGGAATCTGGCGTAGGCTTGGCCTCTGCCACAACCCGGCAGAATGCAGGAAGGCTTTTGTAGAAGGCGGTCAGGTCAAGCCCAGTGAACGCCAGGGGAGGGCCCACGAAGGTCCCAGCCGCCACGGTTTGCGCGAGAGTAATCGTGGCGCCCGGGATCTTTGTCCCCCCAATCAGTGTCTCGCATGATTTCTGCGCGCCCGCGATCGCGCTAGCGCCGAGCAGGAAGCATGCGAGTATGAGCGTCAATCTGAAATGCACTGTCATGAGCACTCCGCGATCGAGATCGTAAGTTCTACTGCGCGGTCGCCTTGCCCATGAAGGCCGCCTGATCCGCCTTCATCTTCTTCAAGCCCTCCATCGGCAGGTACACCATGTGTCCCGAATCGTAAGTCGCAAAGGAAACATTATCCCGATATTTTTGCGGCAGGTTCAGATGATCGACCGTGTAGTTGGCGGCGTAATACGGCGTCGCCAAATCGTAATAGCCTTCCATCACCAGAATCTTCAGATAAGGATTCTTCACGATCGCCTGGCGCATCGCCGACGCGGTATCGGGAAAACCCTGAATCGCCGATCCCCAATCCCACTTGTCGAAGCCCACATCCTGCGCCCGCACGTAATACGGCATGTCGGTCTTGTATCCCAGTTCGGTCCGGATGTAGTTGTTGAAGACCGACGTAAACGGCGGCTGCGTAGCGGCACCCGTGGGATCGTAGAACGGCGTGTCGAGCAAGCCGTTGGGGTCGGGGCCAGTGTAGCGCGCGTCGAGACGTCCGACGCGCAGCTTCTGATCGATCAGCAGATAGTGCGTGAACTTGCGAACATTAATGCGCAGGTTGGCTTCGTCGATCACCTCTTTGCTCAGCCCGGTGAAGCGCGCCAGTTGCTCGATTTCTTTCTGTCGTTCCTGCGGCGTCAGGGCGTCTCCTTTGGCCAGAGCCTGCGCGTATTCTGTCGATGCCCATTGCTCCGATTCCTGCCGGGCGCGATTCATGTCCTGCGCAAGGTCGGGCGGTAGTCTGTGGTGATAGCCTGCGATCATGGTGAAGGACGGAATCAGAAAAACGTACGGCTGATCGTTGGTGGGGTTGTCCTCGAGGGTTTCGAAGTTCAGGACCGTCGACAGCAACGTGATGCCGTTAAACGATATGCCGCGGTCGGCGAGATATCCGGCGATGCCCGCGGAGCGCGTGGTTCCGTAGCTTTCGCCGAGAAGGAAAAGCGGCGACGCCCAGCGCTCGTTGCGCGTGATGTAGAGCCGTATGAATTCACTGAACGCTTCGATATCGCCCTTGACGCCCCAGAATTTCTTCATGAGTTCGGCGTCCGCGGCGCGACTGAATCCGGTGCCGATTGCATCGATGAGTACCAGGTCGCTTTTGTCGAGCAGCGTGTAAGGATTGTCCTCCATGCGGTAAGGCGCCGGAGGCATGAAGCCGTCCGGTTGCAGCACGACCCTGCGTGGACCAAGCGCTCCCATGTGCAGCCAGATCGACGCCGATCCCGGGCCGCCATTGAAGGCGAATGTCAGCGGACGCTTCGCAGCGTCCTGACTGTCGAGCGTGTAGGCCACGTAAAACATTTCGGCTTCGATCCGGCCATCGCCGCGCTTGATGGGGAGGCGTCCTGCGGTAGCGCTGTACTTCAGCAGTTTCCCATCGACCGTGATCTGGTGATGGGTCACGACCGGCGCAGCATCGGTCATGTCGTAATGCTCTTCTTTTTCCTTTTCCTTGTCAGCCGGAGCCTCGCGCGCGGCGGGCCTTTGTTCAGGAACCGGTTCGGGCTTGATGGCGCTTTCCGCGGGCTTCTCGGAAGGTTGCGCCGGTTTCTTGGCGGCAGCGGCTTTGGAAGTGTCTTCTTTTTGTGCGCAGGCAGTTGGCGCAACCGAAGCAGTAAACGCGAAAGCAAAACAAACGATCGAGACCGCAGCGAACATCCGGGAAAATCGTTTCATCTTTCCATCCTTGAAGGTCGATCACGACCAGATTTCCTGGACAGGGCGAGTGGGAGAAATTGTACACGGACTGGGAACAGAAATGCAGGTGGCGGAAATGCTATGCTTCCGCGCATGCGACTGCGTCGTGGTCTAGTCCCGCTGTTCTTCGCTCTTACTCTCAACGTCTTGCCCCTCCACGCGCGCGTGCTTCGCGTCGAGATTGCATCTCGCACTGATGTCCTTGCCGGCAAACAGTTCGGCGATGCGGGAGGCTATGAACGGATTGTCGGACGCGTTTATTTTTCGCTTCCGGTGGCCAATCCGCACAACCACCGCATTGTCGACCTTGAGAATGCGGTGAACTTGAGAAACGGCGAGGTCGAGTTCTCTTCCGACTTCATCGCCGTCCGCCCCAAAGACGCGCATAAGGGCAACGGTTCGATGCTGCTGGAGGTTCCCAACCGCGGACGGGGGCGGATCATCGCCCTCGTCGACGGCGGCGACTGGGATCTCGCGGCCGACGCCGGAGACGCCTGGTTATTGCGCAACGGTTTCACCATCGTCAGCCTCGGCTGGCAATGGGACGCGGCGGGAGCAGATGCGTTACGATTCTTCGCGCCGGTTGCGAAAGAAAATGGAAAGACGATCACCGGCCTGCTGCGCGGCGATCTGATGCCCTCGAAACTCATGCTGGAAATTCCGCTGGGACACCTGATCCTCGGCAACATCGGCGGCACCGAATACCCGGTCGCCGCACCCGACGATCCACGCAATGTGCTCACCGTTCGCGACTCTCGCGATGGACAGCGCACCGTAATTCCCCGCACAGAGTGGCAGTTCGCGCAGACCATCGAAGGCAAACTCACTCCCAGCGACCGGCACATTCATTGGAATGGCGGATTTCAGCCCGGCAAGATCTACGAATACGTTTACGTTGTCGCCGACCCGGTTGTTGCGGGCGGCGGTTTTGCTGCCATCCGTGATTTTGCGTCCTATGCCAAGCATTCGTCTGATGCCGTAACGCCCGCGGCCCGTGTTTACGGCGAAGGCATTTCGCAGAATGGGCGCTTTCTGCGCGACTTTCTCTATCAAGGTTTCAATGCCGACGAGGACGGACGAATCGCACTCGACGGCGTTCTCGCTCACGTGGCCGGAGCCGGCCGCGGCAGCTTCAACTACCGCTTCGCCCAGCCCTCGCGCGACGCGCAGCCCACGTCCTCGGTTTTCTTCCCAACCGATATGTTTCCCTTTACTGATCAGCCCGAAAAAGATCCGGTCACCCGAGAAACCGGCGGCCTGCTCGACCGCGCTGTCGCTGAAAAAGTGGTGCCCAAGATTTTTTTCTCCAACACTTCTTATGAATACTGGGGCCGCGCCGCCGCTCTGATCCACGTTACCGCCGATGGCAAATACGATGCGCCTATCTCGGACAATGTCCGCATCTATCACTTCACAGGCCTGCAGCACTTCTCCGGCCCGTTCCCTCCGGAAGAAGGAACAGGCGATCTGCTCGGACAGCAGCCGCAGTCGCCGCTTCCGGTGAAGTATTTCTGGCGCGCGATGATCGCCAACATGGACTCGCGGGTCCGCAGCAATACTCTTCCGCCCCCAAGCAGCTATCCCAAGATTGCTGACGGTACACTCGTGCCGCTGGCCGAGTACGCGTTGCCCACGATCCCGAATGCCAATCGGCCGCACGAAGCAAACCAAGCATGGCACATCGATTTCGGTCCGAGCTGGCGGGATGGAATTCTCAGCCTTCAGCCGCCGAAGGTGGGCGCGCCTTTCCCCGTGCTGGTGCCTCAGGTCGATGCCGATGGAAACGAGCGCGACGGCGTGCGCCTACCTGAAATCACCGTTCCACTGGCGACGTATACAAGTTGGAATCTCCGCGATCCTTCCATCGGCGCGCCCGATCAGCGCGTCTCCTTCGAAGCGTCGTACTTGCCATTCCCAAAGACCGTAGCAGAACGTCAGAGGACCAACGAATCACGCAAGGCCATTGCAGAACGCTATTCCGACCACGAAGAGTACATGACGCGTTACAAGAAAGCCGTAGACGAGTTGGTGAAGGAGCGTTGGATTTTACAGGAAGATCGCGACGCCGTGATCCATCGCGGCGAAGAGGAATGGGCCGAAGCAACGAAGTGAGGTCAAGGCGTGACAAACTTGCGAAAACCACAATCAAGGTGGCTTGCGTCCGACTCCTTTGAGAATCGTCGGGCTGATGAGATAACCGTGCTGGCTCCCAACCAGCAAGAAGACTTGGAAGCAATCAAGGCTAGGAGGACCCGACACGGTCATCTCATCAGCATCTACTTCGTCCCTTCTGCTACAGCAGTCCGCCGGTCTTTATAGCAAGAATATTCAGGGCCATCTCCAGTTTGGTGATGGCCGCGCCGATTTCTGGATGCTCTCCGATCTTCTCTTGCAACGCCTTTAAAATATGGTGAGCAGCGGCAATGTGCGCTTCCGCCTCGGCTGAATTTTGCTCGGGATTCCGTTCATGCGGTGTTTCCATGGCCACTCGCTCCCTCGTGTCGCTCAATTCTTAACTCCCTTTTATTTTACGCATTCGACGTTGGTGAGTGGCATGGATAACGAAAATCAGAGAATTCGCGTGCCATCCGTATCCCTGAGTGAAAGGGCGGATGTTACGCTAACTGACGGTAGCTTCCCGACAGCGGACAAACCGGACTCCCCAACACATTCAGCCCGTCAGAACTTACGGTCTAGCGAATCTAGCGAGAGCCGCTCTTGACAGCGAGCAGGTAATCGCGCAATATGGCGTAGTACGACATATTGGTTGATGACATATGGAACCTTCCCCCCTGACCGAACCGGTATTGCTAGTGTTGTTGAGCCTGGCGGAGCAGCCACGTCACGGCTACTCCATTCTCAAGGACGTGGAACGAATCAGCGGCGGCCGCGCGAAGCTCAGTACGGGTACTCTTTACGGGGTCCTGCGCCGTTTACTCGACGACGCCTGGATAGCGCGCGTCGAAGAAGACGAAAGTCCCCGTGATCGGCTGACTTACCGGCTCACGTCACGTGGACGCCGCAACTTACAACTAGAGGTTGAACGAATGAGGCACTTAACCAGACTGGCTGCCCTCCGTATCGCAGGCAAGGAGGCCTAACTGGAATGCTGAGTTTCTACAGATGCTTGCTCTACCTGTATCCCTCACTTTACCGGCGCGAGTATGCGGTTGAAATGGTTTCTGTATTTCGTGATGCTCAAGCAGAGGCCAGCACTGGAAGCTTTGGAGAGCGCATCTCTTTTCGCGCCCGCGAGAGTTGGGGGCTGCTTGCCGGGGCTCTGCAAGAGCATTTCCGCATCATGAGCGGTAGCTATCCGTTGATTTCATTCACGAGGTTCGATATGCGTCCAGAATTTCGTTTCCCGCGGTCCACCGTGTTCCTGATGTCAATCATTTTCGCGGGCGTGATCCTTGCGATGGAGAAGGCCCATACCATACAAGTGAAATATGCGGCTGGTGTCGGGTCGATATGGCCCTCGTTGCCTTGGTTCTTGGGGCTGACACTTCTCTTCACTTGGACCACAGTTATGATCATTTGGGGAATTTTGTTTGCGCTAGGACGAACTGGAGTTCATCGCCTAGCAAACATACAGCCCTGTACGAACAGCGCTGACTGATCCTTGGGCCGAATCGTGATTCGGTCATTATCTTATGAGGAGGGCGGCGTATGAGAGAGTCGGTCCGGAGACTTTCGTGCGCATTTCTGATTCTGGTGGTGCTGGCTCTTCTGGGGGGCTTTACGTACGAGCAGCTCGGCAGAGCGCGGGATGCGAGTCAGCTCCCTGCGCGAATCGGACAGGCAGTTGACATTGGTGGACGCACTCTGAACCTCTACTGCTCCGGGGAGGGTACGCCGACGGTGATTCTCGAAGGAGGAGGCAACTCGCCCGGATATGCAACGGCGTCGCTGCAGTCCAAGATCGCTGAGTCCACCCGTGCCTGCTGGTACGACCGCGCCGGAGTGGGTTGGAGTGATCCGCCATCGTCTCCGAGAACGAGCGCCAGTGTTTCCAGCGACCTGCACGAAATGCTACGACGCGCGAGAGTGTTGCCACCCTACGTAATGGTTGGTGGCTCCGTGGGAGGCGAGTACGTTCGCATCTACACGGCGCGCTATCCGACGGACGTGGCAGGTTTGGTGTTAGTGGATTCTGCAAGCCCGGACATGCGTGAACCCGACTTCGCGTTAGCACCCGTAAACCGTATGTCGGGGAGCGCCAGACACCTTATTTGCATGGCTCAGCCAGCAATGGCGCGGTTTGGGGTAATTCGATTCGTGGCGAGCAGGGAGCGGCGGCCTCCACCGCCCGATTTCACTTCTGAGCAAAGCAACATATTGGCGAAACTCGAAGCGCAGCCGAAAGCGTATGAGACGGATATAAAACAGGCATGCGCGGCAACCGATGAGGGCAGAATCGTTCCGCGTACCGGTGGCGGAAACCCCGATATCGACAACGCCGTGCGAGACGCCGGCAGCCTGGGTGATCGTCCACTTATCGTGCTGACAGCTGGACGGTATTGGGCTCCTCCCGGTTTCGAAAAGGAAGCGACGGAATATCACGAGGTCCAGGTACATCAATTGCAAGCCAGCCTCGCACGGCTATCAACGCACGGCGAACAAGTCATTGTGGACGCGCATCACGATATGGCGGAAGCGCCCGAAGCAGTGGTCACCGCGACGCTGCAGGTAGTCGACGAAGTACGCAGCAAGAAATAACTGACCGTTCGACCAAGCCTGGTAAAGCTCTTGAACCGCCAACCGCGTCCAGCCACAGCTTTAGACTCTCTCGCCGAAGTTGCTGCCTGTTCGGGCTCGTATCACGGACACTGCGGAAGTGAATGTCAACTGTTGCAATCAGCCAGCCCCCCCTTTTGCACAGTAGCCCGTCCGAGCCATTCACACCTCCCGCCGGAGGCGGTACGCTGCTTGTGAGCAGACTTCGGGGGAGGGCTGTTCAGCGAACGTCCCATTACTCGCAAGAGTTCGGGGCGTTTTGTTTTGGGGAAGGCCTGTAAGGAGTTAGATCAAGAGGCGGTAGTCTCGACGAGTGAAATGGGGATGTTAGTGCGCCGGGATAAACCGGCATGTGCGGGGGGCAGCCGGCGACGGCTGTCCCTACCGCGATCAACAATCATCAACCCCCGCCTCTTTGAGAAGTTGCCATCCCTCGAAACCCCTGAGCGATCGACGGGTGATCCATCATGGGCAGCGATTACGACGCTACGGTCTATATTTCACCGACTTTTTCCTTGACAACGTCCGTGCCTGCACCATAATTACGCAGTCCTCGGGCCGATCTCTTGGGTGAAAAGCAGGGACGTTGCTCTCCCTCAAGGCAGACCGAGCTTAGCCCGTTCGAGAGGCTCATTACTCTCCGCGAATCTCAGCCTCGCGTCCGGGACGCCCGGCCCCGTCAGGGGAAGCAACCCCACAATTTGCAGACAAGAATAGGAGAGTTCAATGTTCAGAACAGAGTGCAGTGCTATGAGTCTGGCCTTGCTCCTTGCGGCCGGCTCGGCTCAAATCGCTTTCTCAGAGGAACACAGCATCAAAATCGATCTCACGAAATCCCGAGTCACAAGCTCTACCGTTTCTGCCTCGGGCTTTCACATCAAGCTCGCGGCGACTGATGTGGTTCGGTCTTCTCACATCAACCGCAACCAAGGAACGACCGCCGGACCGCGCCAGGCAGCAACCCACTCCGCACAGGCAGGGAGCGCCGTACCTTCGGTGCCGCCGCTAGGCTTCTATCCTGCCGACCTCACCTACCTGGGCGGAGCCACGCTGAGTGACATGGAATCGAACAACCTGTACGTCAATAAGGAAAGTTGCGGCTCGGTCAGAAATTGCTGGGGTGATCCCCCCCGCTTTCTGCGTGACTTAAATGAAAGCAATTTCATTCGTCTCACAGACCAGTACACGGGAACTCGAGGAAGCTACCGCGTGGGCGACTCAGCATCCATCAATGTAACCCCGGCCACCAGTGCGTTCGGAACCAACGAGATCACACAGGATCAGATCGTGGCGATCGTATACAGCGCGGCCTCCCAGATAGGCACGGGTTATGGCCACGAATATCACGTGTTCCTGCCCGCCGGCATCGATACCTGCTTTCCGGGTGATCAAGTGTGCTATTCCCCGGACAATCCAGGTACATTCTTCTTCTGTGCCTACCACGGGTATGTCGATTTCAATGACATCGGCCATGTCCTGATCAGTGTAGAGCCTTACCAGAACGTAAACGGATGCCAGGCTCTTCCGCCTACCCCAAATGGCGAGACGGCGGATTCGACCTACTCTGTTCTCTCGCACGAACTGATCGAATCCATTACCGATCCAGACGCTGGTGATGGTTGGATCGCAATTAACTCGTTGGCGGTGCTGGGCGATGAGATCGGAGACTTGTGCGAGCCGGTCGGACTCCAGTGCCTCACCAATCCCTACTTTTGCGATTCCCACATTACGCTCAACGAGCATCGCTACGAGATCCAGTTAGAGTACTCCAACAAGTACCACGCCTGCGCCCCCGGGCCGTGATCGTCCTGCCGATGCCCTCCTTCTTTCTCACTAGTTAACACGACAGTGCCTGCCCCAGCCCTTCACTGGGCTGGGGGCAGGCTCTTCGTTGGGTTCCGACTGCTGCAATCAGGCCTTAACACTCAAATTCCGATTCCTTTCGATCCAGTGCACATTGGTTCGTTCGGAAGATGAGTGCATAAAGATGTTACGCAACCCCTCACCCAGTTCTGAGGCGCGGGAATTGCAGCTATGCCATCTCGCGATTCGCGTATTGTGTCGCGACGGAAGGAAATCTACAGTTCTCAACGCAGCTCATGTAGGGTAAATGCCTGATTGGCGGCTCATCTCCCTTATCGCAGCATTCTGTCAGCGGATGCCGTGTATTCTCCCGGTTGCAACACCGCCACCTTTGCGCGTGACTGAGATCGCAAAAAAAAGGGGCCCCGCCATGATGGATCTGCTCGCTCTCGCCGCCGTTCTTGCGGTCCGTGTTTCCATTGCACCGATTCGTTACTTCGAGCGTGTTTCTATGCCACCGATTCGTTATTTCGAACCTTATCCCAGGGTCGGTTGTCCTAAAGGTTATTCCGTATGGTGGCCTGCGAACCGGGAATTCGACAACGACAAGTACGCCGAATGTGTGAAATATGTTGTGCCAGCAAAAGCGTCGGCGCGTAAGCGCCCACACAAGCCGGCAGAAAGCCAGCGCTACATGATGAGGGGTGTTGGGCAGGTCGCGGGAAGCAAGTGACCCCGTCCCCGGCTAGCTTGCCCTGGCAGAAACTCTTGCCGCGCCGCAGACGAAACATCATCGCTCTTGCACGGTCGTCATTCAAGAAAGGTCCGATGCCGCTCGGGGAAGTTCTGGTGCGTGAATTACTAGGGCTCCCGTCAAGCAAAGGGGCGCCAATCCCGATAGCTGTCGGCCAGCCGATGGACGCTCGTTAAGGGGTTTTGAGTGATATGGGGATATGTGTGCGCCGGGATAAACCGGCATGAAGTAGAGGATGAAAGAGCCTTACGAGTAAAGACTAGCGATCTGCTCGGCCCCGAGTCTTGCGCTGATACCGCGAGGGACTCAGTGAAGCGTAGACAGGGGGATCAATCTTCACAGACGCCTGCCAAGCCCGGCACTTGGTCTTGCCGTCTATTCATACTTCAGCGCCACTGTAGGCTCGACGCGCATGGCCCGACGCGCCGGAAAGTAACAGGCGAGAGTACCAGCCGCGAACAATATCGCCGCTGCTAGGCTGAGGGCTGCGATATCTGCCGGCTTTACGCCGAACAGCAAACTCGCGATCCACTGGCCTGCTCCAAAGATCGCGGGCATGCCGATGCCCACACCGATCACAATCAGCAACAGGGATTCGCGCAGAACGAGCCAAAGAACGCTCTTGCGCTGCGCCCCAAGCGCCATGCGAATTCCGATCTCGCCGGTGCGGCCAGTGACCGCATAGGACATGACGCCGTAGAGCCCGATGCAAACCAAAATCATCGCAAGAGGACCGAAAACTCCGGAGAGTTCGGTTATTGTGCGATCGGTGGTCAGTGATTGAGAGATGCGCTGATTCATGGTTTGAATATCTAGCGGCGGCAAATTCCCTGCCATCTGTTTCACAGCGGCGCGAATCGTCGATGCTGCGACGGCTGGATCGGCAGATGTGCGGACCAGGACATTCGCGGAGTTCGCTTTACCAATGGGATTGAAAAACGGAATGTAGAACCGCCGCTGTGGCTTCTCCCGGACGCTGCCGTGTTTGGAATCCGCCACGACGCCGATGACCACAAAGTCTGATGAACTCAGAGTCGTCTTTACCACCATGCGCTTTCCAATTGGATTCGCATCGCCGAAGAAATAACGAGCCGCCGTCTGATTGACCAACCCAACGCGCTGGCCACGTCCACTGTCTTGCGGTCCAATTTCGCGTCCGTAGAGTAGCGGAATCCCCGCCGTTGAGAAGTAATTTGGCCCAACCATGTCCCAGTGCGACTCTTGCGGTCCGGCGGTGGTGGGTTTGCCTCCTTCGACAGATATGTCAGAATTGGAGTCTCCTCCCCCGAATAAACCGTTGTCCATCAGGGTCGTTCCGCGTATGGCCGGAAGCGCGTCCAAGCGGTTAATCATCTCTTGGAAAAGTTGGGTGACCTCCGGCCCCTTGTAGCCATAGGAGAGCGGGCTGACGCTGAAATACAACAGGTGATCATTGTCGTATCCGATCTGCACTTTCGCCAGATTCTTAAAGCTGCGGAGAAACAGACCGGCCACAACCAAGAGCACTAACGACAAGGCGACCTGCGCCACAACGAGAATCTTTGCTACCGGCACGCGCCCTGCTTGTGAGCCTCCACCGGTGATGCCGCGCGATGTTCCTTTCAGAATTGGGTTGAGGTCCAAGCGAGCGGCACGCAACGCAGGCACAAGACCGAACAGGATTCCGGTCAGGACGGCAACGGACAGCGTGAACATCAGTACTCTGGAATCCAGATGCACGTCGAGCGGGATTAGATCGGCTCCGCCGGAGACCAACCGAACCAGAGCGGCATCTGCCCAGCGCGCAAGAAGAAGGCCAAAAGCGGCGCCGATGGTGGCGAGAAGAACGCTTTCCGTCAGCAACTGGCGGATCAATCTCCAGGCTCCGGCTCCCATAGTGACGCGGACGGCTAGTTCTTTTTGCCTCGCGACGGAACGAACCAACAAAATGTTCGCCACATTGGCGCACGCGATCAGCAGAATAAGGCCGACGACTGCCATTAGAATCTGCAGCGGTTTGGTGAAACCTCCACGCAGCGTCGAGGCCCCACGGCTGCCTTCGACGACGGCCAAGTGCTGATTCAGAAACGTCCGCCGCTCCTCCGCAGACATCGGATCGGTTTGCGACTGCAGCATCTGCTGGAAGACCGCATTGAGGTTAGCGTTTGCGCGGTCGATTCCCACCCCTTGCTTCAGGCGTCCGATTGCCTGCAGCCACTCGGTTTTGTGAAACGGCTTTGTCTCCAATGAGAGGTAATCGCGGCCCGGATAAATCTCAGATTGCATGCTCAGCGGAACCCACACCTCGGTTGAAAGTCCAACCGTCTCTCCGCTAAATGCGGGAGGCGTCACGCCAATTATGTCAAACCATGTGCCGCGTATCCGTACTTTGCGTCCAAGCGCCGCGCGATTTCCGTCGAGTTGGTCCTGCCAGAAACGGTAGCTGACCACCGCGACAGGACTGGCGTCGCGCACTGCATCAACTTCTGTAGTGAACAGGCGACCAAGAACGGGATCTACGCCCAAGACGGAAAAGTACGATCCGCTCACAAGGCCGATCTGGACAGGGGTGCCCTCGGAGATCTGCCCTTGGTTTCCAATTCCGACGCTGAGCTTCGGTCCCTCACTCGCCGAAGCAGCTAAACCGGACAGAACGTCGTTATCTTTCGACAGTTCCTGAAACTCGACGTAGGTGAGAAAGTCGCGGTTTCCGTCGCCAAAACCTTGTTCCATGCCCTGGTTGTCTGGATTGGTGAGAAAGACGAGCCGCTGAGGTTCTTTGACAGGCAGGCTTCGGATCAGCACCGAATTGACGACCGAGAAGATCGCAGTATTCGCACCAACACCGAGCGCCAGGGTGAGGACTGCGATGAGGGTGAATCCCGGATTTTTTCCCAGCATCCGCGCGCCAAATCTGAAGTCTTGCCAGAAGATAAGCAAAGAACACCTCCACGAGGATGCTAGAGCAAGAGCGATTCCTCGAGTTGCGTATTCCGGACGCTGAAAAGCAAGAACTTAAGCGATCCAGATGAGAGGCGGGCGTTCGTTTGCGGACAATACCGGCCGTAATTGGACAACTAATGAGTGAGGCACATATATCCACCCAACCTAACCAACGCTCCAGAAGCAATGATCAATGCTAAGAGGCTGATGCGATTCCGCCATCGAAAGGATTTGTCAGAAGACATCCTCAAGAGAATGAACCACGAGTAAACGAGTAGACGAAAAAGGAAACCAGCAATCAAGAAAGCGATCCACGCCAACTGCGATAGTGCGCTCACTTGAGTTCCTCCAGTTCAGACTTTACGTTTAATCCGGCTCAACTGTTGTCAACAGGCCGTTACACTCGAAATCCCCTGTTCTGATCGATGAGCGCTATCGAGATTTTCAGCAGTTATCCGTTCTTGTGGAACAATGAACGGCTGCGGGTTTGTGGTCATTGCTCGGGGGGAGCGCACGTATGCGAAAAATTCGTTATGCAGTTGCGATGAGCCTGGATGGCCATATCGCAGGTCCGAACGAAGAATACGACTGGATTGGCACGGAGGCCGAAGTCGATTTCGCCGCGTTTTGGTCGCAATTTGATATGCTGCTGATGGGCAGGCGAACCTTCGAGCTTGCCGTCCGTACACGAGGTGAAGCGGCTTTCACGGCTTTCACCGGGGTTACTTCCATCGTTTTCTCGCGGACTCTCAAACAGCAAGAGCACCCCCACGTAACTGTCGTGCCGGAGTTGAATGCAGGTTGGGTAAGAGACCTGAAAGCTCAAAGCGGAAAGGACATTTGGTTGTTTGGTGGTAGCAACCTATTCCGCTCCTTTCTTGATTCTGGCCTCGTAGATGGCGTGGAAGTTGCCGTCATACCTGTGTTGTTGGGCGCCGGGATTCCATTACTTCCGCCTCCTTACAGCCCCACCAAACTACGATTGATTGGCCATCACCTCTACCGGTCAGGGAGAGTGTCGTTGGCATATGAAGTACAGCGCTGAGCGGAGGCGTTCCAAACCGAAGTGGCGCATCCGCATGATCATTGTGGATAACAGGCGCGGCTCTTGAAAAACTCCTTCGCCCGAGATTCGCAAAAATAAAATTACGCTAGGATGCCCTGCAAACGATTTTTCTAATTCTCTAGACACTTTGTATACGCCCGATTTGTTTGACAGTTTCCGCTTGACGTCTTGACTGACGTTTCGTACCATTGTTGGAACAAGTCCACTCTTCGGAGCGGACCTGAATTTCATGCAGAGTGGCTGAGGGACGAGCCCTATGACGCCACGGCAACCGATCCGGGATCATATATCCCGGGTGCTTGGTGCCAACTCTCTCCTGGAAACAGGGAACATGGGATTCGGCATGCGCGCTGTATTTGCATTCCGATAGCCTCTTTTCCTTTTTCCTGGAAAAAGAGGCCTTTGCTTTTTGGGGCGCTTTTTCAGGCTCGTCCTCAGCTACTCGCGGGTGCCCATCCTTCGCGGTTTTCGAAGGGCGGGAATCAAGAAAGCGAGCAGCTCCATGTCTCAATACGAACTGCGGTGCCGGGAATGCGGACGTACGTGGGGGAATCAGCCCCGCTCCATCTGCGACGACTGTTTCTCTCCTCTGGAAGTTGCTTACGACTACGAAGCGCTGCGCGCCTCCATTACTCGTGAGCAGATCACCCAGCGGCCGCCGAACATGTGGCGCTACTCCGAACTTTTACCCCTCCCCCAGGGCTTTGAACCGCGGCTGCCGGTCGGTTTCACTCCTCTGTTTCAGGCACCACGTTTGGCGGAACAGTTGAGTGGGACGGCCGCTGCCGCGAGAAATGTCTACATCAAAAACGACGCGGTCTGCCTCCCAACATTGAGTTTCAAAGACCGCGTAGTCGCCGTCGCTCTGTCGCAGGCGAAGGCCTTCGGCTTCGACACTGTGGCATGCTCCTCGACTGGGAACCTGGCCAATGCCGTGGCCGCGCATGCCGCCCGCGAAGGACTCAAGGCCTGGATCTTCATTCCGTCGGACCTCGAGCCCGCGAAGATTCTAGGCACAAACGTCTTCGGCGCGAAGGTGGTGCGCATCGCCGGCAACTACGATCAGGTCAACCGTCTGTGCTCGCAGATTGCCGACGAGCATCGCTGGGGCTTCGTCAATGTAAACCTTCGGCCCTACTACGCTGAAGGATCGAAGACTGTGGGCTTCGAAATCGCCGAGCAACTCGGCTGGCGCTTGCCCGATAACGTGGTTTGTCCCATGGCTGGCGGCTCGCTGATCGTCAAAATCAAGAAAGCGTTCGATGAGCTGATCAAACTCGGCTTGGTTGAGGGCAAGGAAGTGAAATTCTTCGGCGCGCAAGCCACGGGCTGCTCTCCGATCTCGACTGCCGTCAAGACCGGCAGCTCTGAAATCGAACCGCAGAAGCCATCGACCATCGCTCGCTCCCTCGCGATCGGCAATCCCGCCGACGGTCACTACGCCATCAAAGTGATCAAAGCCACTGGCGGATGGAGCGAAGATATCAGCGATCCGCAGGTGATCGACTCCATTAAACTGCTGGCAGAAACCGAAGGAATTTTCACCGAAACCGCGGGCGGCGTGACCGTTGGCTGCGCGGCTAAACTCTATCGTCAGGATCGCATCTTGCCAGAAGAAGCGACGGTGCTTTGCATCACCGGCAACGGTCTGAAGACGACCGACGTGCTTGCCGGCATCTACCAGACCGAACGCCCCATCGCTCCCAAGTTGACGGAGTTCGAACACTACCTGCAACAACAGGCGCTAAGCCCTGCCGATATCCCCGGCGTGATTGCTGCCGCAGAGGCCGTAGGAGCGTAACCATGCCAATTACTGTACAAATTCCGACTGCACTCCGGCGCCACACCGCCGGCGTTGGATCGATCACCTGTGCCGCTTCGAATCTCGGAGAACTCTTCTCCGTTCTCGACGAAAAATTCCCCGAACTGAAGCCGCACTTGCGTGACGACAAAGGACAGCTCCGGCGTTTTCTCAACATCTACGTGAATGAGGAAGATATTCGCTTCCTGGGTGGTCAAACGTACGCCTTCCAGGAAGGTGATGAAGTTTTGCTGGTGCCTTCCATCGCGGGCGGTGCAAGGTAGCGCCCGATCCTCATAGCAAACATTTCGCACGAACAAGGCCGCTGTCTAGCGACCTTGTTATTTTGGTTTTTGTTTTGACTAATTCCACGCTGCAAGTCCCGACTCCCGATCAATCGCAAACTTAACAAACACGCCAACACTTCGCGTTGACCTGCCAGTTGTGTGGCTGTGATGTTCCGAGATCCGAAAATAGTTTGTAAATTCTCTCGCAAAGTTTGATTCATTGCTACCGATTCTTCCGCGCACTCGTCTTACTCCCCACGTTGTCACACGAGCCTTCGTCCTTCCGGTGACAGGCAACGAGCGGGTTCCTGACAGCGCCTCCGGAGCATGCTATGAAGCGCATGTCTGTTGTCTTCCTTTTGCTGGTCAGTTCGGCCGTAGCGCAGTTCGATGAGGGTACGAATGTGCGCCAGGTGCGAGTGCAGATCGAATTCCTGGATAGAGCCTGCGACGGTTCCACTCATGTCGCGTTAATGGGACGGAATGGCCGGGTGGCTGACGCAGTCGCGAACGATCAGTGTGTCGTGGAGTTCGCAAATGTTCCCGCAGGAAGCTACCATTTGAGTGTGTCCGGTCAGGGTTTCGCCGATACCAATGCGGGCAGCATCAAGGCTTCCGCCACAGGGCCTTCGGAGTTCGAGGTGAAGCTGAAACGCCGTGGCGATTTGGAGAGAACCTATGGATTGCCGGCGAGTTCGTTGGTTTCTGCGAGAGATCTCGGCATTCCGGCGCGTGCTCACAGGGAGTTTGAGAAAGCCAACGACTTATGTGCGCGGCAGGATTTCATGAAAGCGATTCAGAAGCTCAGCAAAGCGATTGCGATCTATCCCGACTATGTCGCTGCCTACAACAATCTGGGAGTCATCTATTCCCATCTCGGCGACGCCGTTCGCTCCGAGGACGCGCTGCAAAAGGCGATCAGCATCAACGATCGCTTTGCTCCCGCGTACGTCAATCTGGGGCGCATGAATATTCGAGCGGGTGATTTCGCGGTTGCGGAGAGGACATTGACCAAAGCGGCCATGCTTGATCCTAGCAACGCAATAGCGTTCGCGCTGCTGGCGTACTTGGAATTCATGACCGCGCGCCCCGACGAGGCCATTGCCAATAGCCGGAAAGCACACGGATTGCGAGGGCCTCACGCGGTGGTCCATCAGGTGGCAGCGCGGGCCCTTGAGCAAAAGGGCCAGGCGGAGGAAGCGATTGCGGAATTGGAATTATTTCTTCAGGAGGAGCCGTCCGGCCAGCGAGCCGAGGACGTGCGCAAGGAGCTTGCGTACTTGCGCGCCGGTCCTCGCTGACTCGGCATGAGGCAGGCATTCAGTAAGGTGTTGGCGCCGTGACTTGGCCCGTGGGCAACTGCAGCGCCTTCGAGCGATCGATCACCCACTGCGGAAAGACCGGTGCGCCCTGCGGAATTTTGCCCTGCGTGATCGCCCAGTGCTCAATCCAGCCGGTACCTTCCTCTCCCACATAAGTGTCAGGCAGGCTGTAGGCCTGATCGCCCAGCGCATCTTCCAACGTGATGAAGCGATATCCTCTCTTACGAAGAACGTCCAGCAACTCGTCGACGTGGTCGGCCTCCAGTTGGCTGGCATGCAGCAGTAGGATCTGCTTGGGTTCGTAGCCGACGACTCTGGCCGAAAGCTGCTCCGCGTAGGCGAAGCACGCATCGTGATATGCGAGATAGTCCTTTACTAGCTGCGACTGCAAAGCTGTGTCGTTGCGTTTTCTGGCTTCTTCGTAGACCCCGGCAAACATCCAGTCCCATCCGTCCAGCGTGATGGGGGCGATGCGGTAGCCGCGCTCAACCAGGAACGCTTCCGCTTGGCGGCGGGTAAGCAGATCGCGCCCGGTGT
This sequence comes from uncultured Acidobacteriaceae bacterium, assembly GCA_963774565.1. Lineage (GTDB taxonomy): Bacteria > Acidobacteriota > Terriglobia > Terriglobales > Acidobacteriaceae > Sulfotelmatobacter. The sequence continues at coordinate 57,309 of CAVZFP010000023.1, forward strand.
CGAGATAAGGATGGCGGAAGTAGCGCAGTTTCATTTTGTGTTGCGCGAGCAGCATACGAGTCACGCTCTCGCCTTGAATGACGTCGTCTTCCCACGCCTTCAATCCAACCTGGTTGAGCGAGGCGTGACTGAAAGTATGGTTCCCGAGTTCAAAGCCGTAATCGAGCCACGTCTGCAGGACCTTGATGCGCTGGTCGACTTCGCCCGGCTTGTAGAGTTTCTTCTCGTTGACGAAGCCGACCGCAGCAATCTTCTGGTCGCGCAGTGTTCCCAGTAATTTTGCCGTCATGGCCGAAATTTCGGCTGCCGGCAGACGGTCCGCCATGCCCGCGGGAAGATCGTCAATCGTGACCGCGACTTGACGGTCGGGCTGCTTCGCACTCTGGGCACTTACCGAGATTGAAAGAATGGCGACTGTGAAAAGGGCAGTGAGTAAGATAAACAGCCGTTTCATCGAGAGCCTCGTGCGCAAGGAGTGGAAAGGGTATTAGAACACGAGCAGTCGGGATTCCTGGCGATCTCGGCGCAGTAAAGGGTGCCGGGAAAAGAAACTGTGCGTCGCTGACGGGGAGTGTATAATCTAACTAACTGGTTAATTAAGCTGGATGGTCCGACTCCTGCACTCCCGTTCCGCCTCGCCCCGCCGCATGGGATCCCGCGGTCAGCCTGAGGAGAGCCGCGCCGCCATCCTGCAAGCCGCAGCCAAGGAGTTCGCCGAGCACGGCATTGCCGGCGCCCGCACCGACGCGATCGCCCGCGAGGCTCGGGTCAACAAGGCCCTGCTGTACTACTACTTCAAAGACAAGGAAACTCTTTACGGCGCGGTGCTCGATGACGCGTTCTCTGGCCTGAAAGATACCGTCTTTCGCGTGCTCGACAGCGACCTGCCGCCGCGCCAGAAGATGATGGCTTACGTCGGCGCCTATTTCGATTACATTGCGTCCAACCAGCTTTATCCACGGCTAATGCAGCGCGAGATGATGCGCGCCCGTGAAGGCCAGTCGCAGCACATCGACAAAGTGATCAAAGCCTACATCCAGCCCATTTTCGCTCGCGTCAGCGAACTGATGCGCAAGGGAATTGCGGAGGGCGAATTCCGTAACGTCAATCCGGCGCACTTTGTTCCCTCGATGGTCGCAATGATCGTTTTCTATTTCAGCAGCGCCCCCATGATGCAGAAGATCGTCGGATACAATCCCTTGACCCCAGAGCGGATCGCCGAGCGGCGCGCAGCTGTGCTCGATTTTATTTCCGCCGCGTTGTTCCGGCGCAAGAACGCCAAGAATTCCATGCAAGGAGCCCGCTCATGAGTGCGCGCAACAAATTCCTTATCCTTCTCGGAATCATCTTCGTCATTGCCGCGACCTACTACTTCTTGTCTACCGATCATTCGCGGGATCTGGTGCTGATCGGCACGGTGGATGCCAACCAAGTGATCGTCAGCGCGCAGGTCAGCGGCCGCATTCAGAAGTTGCTGGTGGACGAAGGCACGCCGGTAAAAGCCGGAGATTTGATTGCGGTGCTCGATCCATCCGAGTTACAAGCCCAAGAGGCCGCCGCCACCGCGACGATCACCAGCCTGCAACACAAGGTGGCAGAGATGCAGCACACAGAAAGATCGACGTTAGGCTCGACCTCAAGCGATGTGGCAAACGCGCAGGCCAAGCTGTCGTCGGCCAGGGCTCAACTGCTTCAGGCAAAGGCCACGCTGGACCGCACCGAGAGCGACAGCCGTCGCGCCATCGCGCTGGCCAAGGCTGGAATCGCTTCCGATCAGGAGCGCGTGCAAGCTGAGACCAATCTACAAGCCGCGCAGGCGACAGTTCAGGCGCAGCAGGACCTCGTCCGCGCTGCGGAAGCCGATCTGAATGCTGCCATCGCCCGCACACAACAGGCGAATGCGGCCAAAAGCACAGTGGCCTCTACCGAGGCCGACGTCAAGAGCGCCATCGCGCAGAAGAATCAGGCGGCGGTGCGGTTGGGTTACACCAACGTCTATGCTCCGGTCAGCGGCACGGTTTCCGTGCGCGCGGCGCGCCAGGGAGAAGTCGTTAACATCGGCGCACCCATCGTCACCATCGTCGACCTCAGCGATACCTGGACGCGGGCCGCGATTCCAGAAACCTATGCCGACCACATCGGATACGGCGATGTGCTGCGCGTGCGCTTGCCGGGTGGAACTGTCCTGAGCGGCAAGGTTTTCTTTAAAGGGGTCGAGGGAGACTTCGCCACACAGCGCGACGTGAGCCGCCGCAAGCGCGATATCAAAACCATCGTGTTGAAAATCCGCTTGGACAATCCCAAGGGAGCGTTCGTCCCCGGCATGACCGCCGAAGTACTGGTTTCGCCGGATCAACTGAAGGGCAGTACGCAGAGCGCTGCGACCGCGGAGCAACGATGATGGCGGAGGTAAATCCAAAGGTGAATGACGCGCCGCGCCCGGCCCCTCTCGAATCGCCTTTGCCGCTCGAGAAGCCCGTCTACGACCCGACCGCGCGGTCGGCCATCGAGGTCGAACACATCGTCAAGAAGTACGGTGACTTCACCGCGGTCGACGACGTTTCCTTCAGTGTGAAGGAGGGCGAGATTTTCGGCCTGCTGGGTCCCAACGGAGCAGGGAAGTCGACGCTGATCCGCATGATGACCACGCTGATTCCCATCACCGCGGGGAAGGCGCGTATCGCCGGACACGATGTTGCCAAAGAGCCGAATGCGGCGCGGCGCATGATTGGCGTGATTCCGCAAGCGTTGACTAGCGATCTCGACCTTACCGTCGAAGAAAACATGAATATTTACGCCAAGCTCTATGACGTGCCGGCCAAAGAACGCAAGAAATCGATTGATGAACTGCTGGAACTGGTGGACCTGACGAAGTGGCGCAACGCAGCAACCAAGACGCTCTCCGGGGGAATGCGGCGGCGACTAGAAATTGCGCGCGGCCTGGTGCACCATCCCAAGATTTTCTTTCTCGACGAGCCCACGACGGGACTGGACCCGGTGTCGCGTGTCGCCGTGTGGGAAATGCTGGGCAACATTAAGGAGCATCGAAAACTAACCATTCTGATCACGACGCACTACATGGATGAAGCCGACCGCCTCTGCGACCGCATCGCTATTGTGGATCACGGCAAACTGGTCGCGCTCGATAGCCCCATGGCCCTGAAAGCCAGTGTCCCCGGCTCGAACGTCATCGAAGCGCAGTTCGAGAATCCTCCCGCCGATTGGGAGCAGCGCTTGCACACGCTCGACGATGTGACTTCGGTACAGCACGAAGGCGCCGGCATGTATCGCGTGCTCACCAGCAACGGTTCGCGTACCACCACGGAACTGGTCGAGATGGCGGTTAAAGCTGGAGTTGCACTAAAGTCGCTTTCCGTGCAGAACACCACTCTCGATGACGTCTTCGTGCATTACACCGGGCGACAGCTGCGCGACGAACTGCAGAAAGCATATGCCTTTGTGATGCCGCAGAGACCGGGGTTGCAGCCATGATGAAGCGGGTAGCGACGGCATCCTACCGGCTGGCGCGAGGGCGCCCCGCCCGCGCGCTGCGGGCGACGCCCGTCGCCACAGCCGCCGAGACGGCGGCGCTACGGAAATCTTATGAATCGGATGATGGCCATTGTCGAGCGCGAGATGCGCAAGTTCTTTCGCTCGCCGGCGCTGATGCTGGCGTCCATGATTTTTCCGCTCGTGCAGTTGATCATTCTGGGCAACGCATTCGGAGGAAAAATTCGCGATGCCCGCGTCGCCATTGTTGACCAGGACGGCGGTCCGCAAGCCCTGAAGGTCCGCGAAGCATTCGATTCCGTGCGCGCGAACATTCGTACCTTCGTCCCCATCTATTACGACAGCGACCGGCAGGCCATGGAAGATGTGCGCAACGGCAAGCTGGAAGGCGCGGTCATCATCCCGCCGCAGTTCTCGCGCCGCGTCTACGAGGAAAACCATCCTCGCGTTGCCCTGGTCGTCGACAACAGCGACAACTTTATGAGTTCGGCGGTCGAGTCGGAACTCACCGCACTGACGGACGCTCTCAACCAGCCCGTGGTCTCGCCCCGGATTCTGCAGCAAACGGCGCTCGATATCGTCGAACTCTATCCCTACATTGAATACATGAAATACCTGCTGCCCGGTTCGCTGGTGCTGGCCATGTTCGTCTCGGTCATGATCGGCGGCGGCATGCTCTACATCGACGACAAAGCACGCGGCGTGCATGAGGGCTATCTGGTCACGCCGATTACCAAGCTGGAACTGGTGCTGGGCCTGAACCTGGCGGGTGCAATTAAGGCCGTGATGACCGGCATAATCATTGTGGTGATCGGTTCGATGATGGCGGGAGTGGGGACAATTTTCAATCCCGTGACCGTGTTCGGCCTGCTGATCATGATCGTGCTCACCTCGCTGGCGTTCAATACGATGATGTTTCTGCTCATGGTTCGGATTGAAGATCCCCTGGTCCCGCGCGCCATGTTCGGCATTCTCAATACGCTGCTATTCTTTCCCAGCGGTTCGGTCTATCCCATTCAGGCCTTTCCCCCCTGGCTGCGGGCGATTGCGAAGTGCGATCCATTCACGTATGCGGTGGACGGCTTCAAATGTCTGCTGCTGAAGGAAACGAGCCTGTCGGCAGTCTGGGGAGACATGCTCTTCCTCACGATCTTCGCTGCGGTCACCTTGGGGATTGCGATTCCCTTGTTCAAACGAACCCTGTAGGGAATTTGGTAATTGGGGAATTGAGTAATTTGGCAATTTTAAGGCCAGCGGGCAAGGGTTTTTAAATTACTCAATTACCAAATTACCCAATTACAAAATGCCTTCAATTTCCCCTGGAACTTTTAACTAGCCCACCGTGTCCGTTATGCTAGAGAGGTATGACACTCCTGGACGCCCAAGAGTACGACCCGGCGAAAGCGCGGAAGCGCAAGATGCGAATCATTTCGGCGCTCACGATTCTGGTGGTCGTGCTCGCCCTGGGCTGGTGGTTTCGCTATTGGCCGGAGGAACGCATTGTCGGCCACTTCTTCGACGCCCTGCAGAAGCAGGATCACAAAACCGCCTACGGCATCTGGATGCACGATCCGCAATGGCAGCAGCATCCAGGCGAGCATCCGAAGTACCCGTTCAATGAGTTCTACCGGGACTGGGGTCCGGGAGGAGAGTGGGGGTTGATCAAGACCTACAGAGTCTACGGCGCGAGCACCTGCCCCGGCGGCGGCAGCGGCGTGGTCGTGGACGTCATCGTCAACGACCGCTCCGAACATGCGCAGGTGTGGGTGGAGAAATCAGACCACACGCTAAGCTATCCGCCCTGCGAACTAATCTTCCGCTAGGGAAGCATGCTTAACGCGAAACCTGAGGCTGCCCAAGCGATTCCAGGGTTTTCGTCAGGCTGGCATCATCGCTAACATTCATACAGGTCTTTGAGCGATCGATCTGCCGCATCAGTCCGCATAGGACCTTCCCCGGCCCGACTTCAATAAACGTCTGCACGCCTTGCGCAATCAGCAGACGCATGCACGGATCCCACTTTACGGATCCCGTGACTTGCCGGACAAGCGTGTCCCGGGCGCGCAAATCGTCAGTCACCAGTTCGGCATCCACGTTGCAGGCGACAGAATAGACCGGCTTCTGCATCTTGAGTTTATTCAGGTCGGCTTCCAGGCGATCTTGCGCCGGCTTCATCAGCGAACAATGGAAAGGCGCGCTCACGGGCAACAGCTTGGCACGCTTGGCGCCGCGTTCGTCCGCTAGTTTCGCAGCGCGTTCGACCGCAGCCGTGTTGCCGGAGATAACGATCTGCTCTGGCGAATTGATGTTGGCAGGTTCGCATACTTCCCCCTGCGACGCGTCGTGGCAGACCGCCGTGACCTTCGCCGGATCCATGCCGAGAATGGCAGCCATCGCACCGATGCCGACTGGCACCGCTTCCTGCATGTACTTGCCGCGGTTGCGCACCGTTTGAACGGCTTCCGCAAAGCTGAACGTCCCCGCAGCGACGTGTGCCGAATATTCGCCAAGACTATGTCCCGCGACGTAGCTGGGCTTGGGCATGCGCGTCTCCAACACGCGCAGCGCCGCAATCGAAACGGTCAGAATGGCCGGCTGCGTGATCTCGGTCAGACGAAGCTTGTCTTCGGCTCCTTCGAAGCACAAGCTAGAGAGCTTGTAGCCGAGCGCGTCGTCAGCTTCTTCGAACGTATGGCGGGCAACCCGATACTTCTCCGCCAATTCTTTGCCCATACCGACAGCCTGCGAACCCTGGCCGGGGAACAAAAATCCAATTGTGTTTTCACTCATGAAGTTGATGAAAGTATCTTGTCATCCTGAGCGCGTTTTGTGCGCGAAGGATCTTTTGCAACTCGCCTCGGAGTCGAACTGCACAGGTCCTTCGCTGCGCTCAGGATGACAGCACGTGAAAGTCAAACCGTGCCTACCGCCGCCGGCCGCACCGCCGCCAACCCGCGCTCAATCGACCCGTTAATCCCGCGTTCCGAAAATTCTGCAGCTACGCGCACCGCGTTCTTGATCGCGTTGGCATTCGACGAGCCATGCGTAATGATGCACGCGCCCTTCACTCCCAGCAACGGCGCACCGCCGTATTCGGTGTGATCGAGGCGCTTCTTGAAATCGGTGAAGGCGCTGCGCGAGAGTAACGCGCCCACCTGCCGTGTAATGGTTGCCTTCAGCGATTCTTTCAGAGCGGTGCGGACCAGATTTGCCACGCCTTCGGAAATTTTCAGCGCAACGTTGCCCACAAATCCGTCCGCCACAATCACGTCGACTTGCCCGTTATACAGATCGCGCCCTTCCACGTTGCCCACAAAGTTCAGCGGAAGCTGCTTGAGCAACTGGAAGGATTGGCGAGTAAGATCGTTTCCCTTGCTTTCCTCTTCGCCAATGGAAAGCAATCCGACGCGTGGTCCCGCTGTGCCGGCTCTCTTCCCGAACATGGCGCGAAAATAAATGTCGCCCATCACCGCAAATTGTTCGAGATTCTGTGGAGTGCAATCGACGTTCGCGCCCACATCGAGCAGCATCGCCGGATTTCCCGGGGCAGTCGGAAAAACCGCGGCCAATGCGGGACGATCGACGCCCGGAACCGCGCCCAGCACGACTTTCGCAGTGGCCATGGCCGCACCAGTATTGCCGGCAGTAACAAAACCCGCAGCCTGCCCCTCGCGCACCATGCGCAAGCCGACGCGCATGGAAGAATCGCGCTTGGCGCGAATCGCCTCCACTTTATCTTCCATGGTGATGAATTCGCTAGCGTGAACGACTTCGACAGGCAGACGCGCGGCCGCCGGGTGGCGATCCAGTTCCGCCTTGACCACAGTTTCTGGGCCGACCAGCAGCACCCGCACGCCGTATTGACGCGCCGCTTGTAGGGCACCCTCAATCTCAGGCTTGGGAGCGCGGTCCGAACCCATCGCATCCAGCGCGATCACGCTAGGCATGGTGTCTTTGAGCTAGCTGGCTTCTTTAATGTCGAGGACTTCGCGTCCCTTATAGTAGCCGCACTTGGAGCAAGCGCGATGCGGCATCTTCTTCTCGTGACAATTGGGGCACTCGGAAAGGCTGTGGCCTTTCAGTGCGTCATGCGCCCGCCGGGTGGAAGTGCGCTTCTGGGAGTGTCGCCGTTTCGGATTAGGCATGGGTAAAATTCCTCTCGATCAACAAAGCTGTCAGCTCTCAGCCGTCGGCTTTCAGCCCTCAAACTGCATGCTAACGCTAACTGCCGGTTGCAGCTATGAAATCTATTCGAATGCACCAACTTATTGACGGAGCGTCTGTAGCTAAAAGCTGACGGCTGCTAGCTGACAGCTTTCTAGTGTTCCAGTTTGCTGCGAATCTCCCGCAACGCCGTCCACCGCGGATCTTCCATCACAGTGGCGCAAGAACACCCTCCTTCATTCAAATTCTTGCCGCAATGCACGCACAGGCCTTTGCAGTCTTCGCGGCACGTGACTTTCAGGGGCAACGCCAGCAGCACTTGCTCACGCAAAACATCTTCCAGCAGGATTCCGTCGCCTTGATAATAGCCGATTTCCGCTTCCGCGTCGGTCACCGAAAGCTCATCGCGGCCCGCGTCCGCGCCGAGGGGTCGGTAGAGCAACTCAAACTCACGTGTAATGTCTTGGGCGACCGGCTCAACGCACCGGGCGCAGTCCAATTCCAATCCCGCCGTGAGCCGCCCCCGCAGCCGTATGTCTTTAATTATCTGATGCTTGCCGTGATGCTCTTCGACCATCTCAGCATGCCCGGATGCCTTCAGCGGGGTACGCTGCCGGGCTTCGCTTCCCAAATCAATAGCATCGGGCTGAAACTCCTCCTCAAAATCCAGAGGATGGCGTTCCAATTCATGGATGTCCAGGAACATTGCGAAACCTCCGCGCCAATGTCGCCAACTAGTTCCGCGGAAGCACGCCAAGAGGCGTAAGTACCGCAAGGAGCAAGACTTAGCATAACGGTCAGGCCGCGAACATGTCAAGATTCTCCCCTAGTCATTCTCCCCTAGTCATGTCACTCCTAGTCACTGAGGCGAAGCGCCTCAATGGTTTGCGCCGGAGATTCCTCGAAGATTAGTTTCCTGTCGATATCGATCGCGCTCTTCTCAAGATGGTGCGGAATATACCAAGCCAACACCACAATGGGCACTAGTCCGATCAAGCGCATGGGTTCCGCTAAGGCCGACGATTCAAATTCGGGCGTGGAACCGGCATAGAGGAGAAATCCGAAACAGCAGCACAGCAGAGTGACAAAGGAATGCTGTTTGAAAAGCGGGAGCGTGCAAGTGAAAGGAATCTTGCGGAAACGAATCAGCGCGATGTTCGTCAACAAGACTGCCCAAGTCACCACCAACAGTGTATGAAGGGACGCGACCACCCAGCCTTCCAGGTATGCGTAGGCGGGAAACGTGAGAACCAAGAGCCAAGGTAAGGTCAGGATCAAGATAATTCCTCTTGCCAGGCCTGCTGCCTCCTGTCGATCTGGATCAATCATCAACTGGAAAATCCAGTTTGAGCGCAACTCCGCGGGGATTTCGAATACGATGCGGAGACCGACAATGATCAGGAAAGTAAGAATGAATGGGATGGATAAGGCGTCCGGCGACAGCGCCGCCTTATGTAGGGATTTCTCGTTCTCAAAAGCATGCAACACAGCTTGAGATGCCAGCACCAAGCCGAGCCCCCCAACCGCCGTCAGAACGAGGAGGTGTGCTTCGCTGCGCAGCAGGGTCTTACAGGCAAAACGAAAGCAGCCTCTTTGAAATGAGGTGCGCAGCGCAAGGCGATCGAGCAGAACTATCCAGCGCGATAGCTGTGGAGCGCGTGCACCGGCGGCCGTTTCGGTAGTCTCAGCAATGCGAACGAAGTGTCGTCGGTAGCCTACTGCATAAGCGCAGAGCGAAAGCGCTGCCACGAGTGCGACGCCGGGAAGGGCTAGCCGAGACAACTCCATGAGCACTGGACTGGCGCGGCCGCGCATCGATTGGCAAAGACCAAGAAACCAGCAGGAAGGCATCAGGAGTGTCCACGCCGGTGCCGGTCCCTTCAACCGCCGCAACAAATCCGGAACCGCGAAACTTGTGCAGAGTACCGCGACCAGGTAAACGACGACGATGCCGCGAATGTAGGCTGAAACCCGTCTGAAAGCGCGGGTCGGCAGAACTGACATCAGAAGGCCCAGCACTGAGAAGACCGCAAGAAACGCGAAAACGCTTGCGAGCACGACCCCGGTCGCATGGACTGCCGCGAACTTCACGAAAAATAGAAACGTTCTCTGCGTTGCTCCGACAACCGTGGGGAACAGGATGCACGATGCGCCGTTCACATCGACCGCGACCAAGCCAGCCAGGAAAAGCACCGCGACGAGATTAGCGAGGAAGATGGTCCATGTGGAGACTGGCAACGGGGCCAGGTTCATATAGTCGCGGCGGTCCGGAAAGATGGCATCCCATCGCCAAACCGCAGCCGCGCCCGTGACGGTCATGGATAGGACGATGAAAAAGTATTCGTCGGGAAGCGCAACTAGCAAAGGGTCGACGTTGGTGGTTCCGCGAAGCCATTGCAGAAAGGTTCCATACTTGTTAAGCAACATGATCGACACAAACCCACCGGGAAGCGCCAGCAGCGTGAGTACCAGGCCGACGCCGAGATCGATACCTTCCGCATCCGAGTCGCCACCGCCGCGAAAAATGCGAGCCACGAACAGTCGAACCATCCGCCAGAACGGACGCCGGCTGCGCTCGTCCCACCGGCGGAAGATTTCTTCCATGGCCTCTGTAATCATGCGGCCTTCATCTTCATCGCAGTGACGATGTCGTGCGCCACGCCCATCGTGTCCACATCGTCGACCAAATGCAGAAACGTATTTTCCAGCGACTGGCCGAGAATCCGGCCGATGTTGGCCACAGAATCCTGCGCGATCACCACGCCCTTTCTCAGGATCAACACGTCGGAGCAAACCTTTTCGACAACCTCCAGCACGTGCGAGCAATAGAAGACGAGTCTGCCTTGCTGGCCGAGCGCCTGCACCAGGTTCTTGAAGATCAATGCGGAAGTGACGTCCAGTCCCGAAAGCGGTTCGTCAAAAATAAAGATGTCGGGATCGTCCATGATCGCTGCGATGAGCAGCACGCGTTGCCGCATTCCCTTCGAATAGGAACCAATGCTGGCGTGGCGATGTGGATGCAGCGAGAAAAGTTCAAGCAGGGAATTGATTTTCGTTTCGAGATTGCGCTGTTCCATCCCACGCAGAGTCCCGATCAACTCAAGGTATTCCCACCCGGTCAAATAGGGATACAGATGCGCTTCCTCTGGAACGTAACCCAAGCGCTTGCGGTAAGCAGCGAGATTGTCTTGAATGTTGTGGCCGTCGAACTGGACGATGCCGCGGGTCGGCTGCAACAGTCCGGTCAGCATCTTTACGGTTGTGCTTTTGCCAGAGCCGTTCGGGCCCAGGCACCCCAACACCTGTCCGGGCCGCAACGAAAAAGATAAATCCTGAACCGCGGGTAAGGAGGCGTAACGCTTCGTCAGATGCACGGCTTCGAGCATGGCGAACCTCGCGAGACGAAGACTTCCGGCGGCGGAGAGAAGAGACCCCACTGATGGTGGTTTAGACACCGGGTGCGCGCCATGAGTTCCGGTGAAGACTCATTGGCCCGGCATCTTCAGGCCGAGCGCTCGCACCGTCATCTCATCCAGCTTGGCCTTTGTCTCCCGGTTCGTGACCACGCCGAAGCTGCCGGAATAATCCCACATGGCCCATCCGATATTGTGACGCTCGAGCGACATTCGCACATCTTGGATCCACCTCACGCGGTCTTGCGGATCGGCGAAAGCCCGGTACACTCCGAATTCATTGCAGATCAGCGGCACCTTGCGTTGCTTGGCCCAGCCAGCGATCTGATTGATTTCCGCTTCAATGCGCGATGCATCCCAGTGATCCTGTCCGTAGCGGATTATCTGCAAACGCTCGCGCGCCTCCGGCACGAGTGCGGCAACCTGCGCCGCATTCTCCGGCGAAGACGGATAGTACAGCCCCTTCAGCCAGTGCCAGTAATATTCTCCCCACGTGGCGCCCTGATGCGTGAAGAGGTGGGGCTCGTAGAAATGGAAGACATAGACGACGTTCGGATCGGGCAAGGGTTCAAGAAAAAGCAGGTCGTCATCGTTATCCCAATTCGCGCCTGTGGCAATAATCGTATTCGCGGGCGCGGCTTGCCGAATGGCCGCGGCCAGCTTGGCCTCCACTCCATACCAGCGATAGGCGTCGCGCATCTCCGGTTCATTCAGGATTTCGAAGAACACGCGATCCGGGTCCCGCGAAGCGTAGTGCTGCGCCACCGTGCTCCAGAGATCGGCGAAGCGTTCGACGAACTCGTCTTCCTTGGCCAGTCGCTTCTTAAAGTCGGAATCGGGATGCATGTCGATCTCGACCGCCAGACCTGCATCCAGAATCATTTTGACCGCAGCGTCGAGATAGCCGAAATATTCCGCGCAGCCATTGCGGCTACGGGCAGCATCCATGATCGGTTGTGGATTTACGCTGAGGCGCACGTGATCAAAGCCGGCAGACTTGATCAAGGCGATGTCTGACGCCGTGGTCCAATTTTCAAAATGCTCTTTGGTATATCCCTTGGGATCGTAGACTTGTGCGAACCATTCACTCAGATTGATGCCGTGACGAATGTGCGCCAAACGAGCGGCAGAAACGTCTGATTGCTTTGTTGGTTGCACCTGCGCCCATGATGCCCAGGCAAGAAACAAAGCGACAGCGGCCCACTTGCTAGTCATCTGCGGCTCCTGAGATTGCGCGTCTTAGCTGAGAATCGGCAGCGCGCGAATTCTCTTCTTAGTCGCTGCGTAGATTGCGTTGCACAGCGCCGGAGCGACAGGCGGGACCGAAGGCTCGCCAATTCCCGTCGGAACCTCCGCGCTCGGCACCGCGTAGACCTCGACTGTCGGCGTCTCTTCCATCCGCAGCGGGGCGTAGTCGTCGAAGTTGCCCTGAACCACGCGGCCCTTCTCGATCGTGATCTTCGCGCGCAGCGCGTTGCCTAGTCCGTAGACGATTCCGCCCTGAATCTGCTGTTCCAGGATGCTGGGATTCACGACTTGCCCGCAGTCCACAGCGGCCACCACGCGATGCACCCGCGGCTCGTTCTTCTCCATCGTGATCTCGACCACCTCCGCCATGTACGACGAGAAGCATCCGAAGCAGGCGATTCCGCGATAGTGGCCGGCGGGAAGAGGTTGGTTCCATCCTGCTTTGTCGGCGGCCAGTTGCAGCACGGCGCGCATGCGCGCCGTGTGCCAGGTCGTCGTGAAGTAGGGCAGGTCCTGATCTTTCGTCAGCAGATGCAGTCGGTACTGTAGAGGATCTTTGCTGGCCGCGACCGCGAGTTCGTCGATGAAACTCTCCAGGGCAAATCCCGCTTGCAGAGCGTAGACGGACCGCATCCAGCCCAGCGGCACAGGCGTCTCGGTCAGCACATATTCGATTAAGTAGTTGGGCAGTCCGTACACAGGTCCCGATTCATCCGGCAAATCGGGATCGACGCCGTTCGGAACCGGCTGTCCCTTTTGTCCGCTGATCGATGGCGCGATGATGCGGTGCGTCAGCGCGACCGGAAATCCTGATCCATCGAGCGTGGCGCTGAGTTGGTGCAGGCTCGCGGGACGGTAGGTGGAGAAGCGCATGTCATCTTCGCGCGTCCAGATCACTTTTACCGGCGCGTTGATCGCTTTCGACACCAGCGCGGCTTCAACGGCGTAGTCATGCTCCAATCGCCGGCCAAAACCTCCGCCCATAAGAGTGACATTGACCTTCACCTGGTCCGGGTCAAGTCCAACTGCAGTCGCCACCGAGTCGCGGCAATCCTGCGGAACCTGCGTCGGCGCCCATAATTCGCACTTCGTGCCCTGATAGTGCGCGGTGCAATTGCCCGGCTCCATGGGCGCATGCGCCATGAAGGGCAATTCGTATTCCGCGGAGATATGTCGTCCTGAAACTTTCGCGGGTTCTCCAGCCGCGTACAAGTTCGCACCCTTCTTCGATGCGGCTTGCTTCAGCGATGCCATCACTGCCGCGGTATTCAAATCTTTGTTCGGGCCATCGTCCCAGGTAACGTTGAGTATGCGACGGCCTTCCATCGCTCCCCAGACGCTGTCGCCGACTACGGCGACGGCTGAATCGCCGATCTTGCCGACGAAACTCACGCCGCTAATTTTCTTCGATTCCTTATCATCGAAGCTCGACACTTTCCCAGCGATCGTCGGACAGCGCGACAATACCGCGAACTTCATCCTGGGAATTTTGAAATCGATACCGAAGATGGCTTCGCCCTTGACCTTGGCGGGCGAGTCGACGCGCGCGAGGCGTTGCCCGACGATCTTGTAGTCTTTGCTCTGCTTGAGCGTGACGTCGGTCGGAACCGGCAGCGTCGCTGCTTTGCCGGCGAGTTCCCCATAACTCAAGCTCCGGTTGGTTGCGGCGTGCTTGATGTGGCTATTCTCCGCCGTGCACGAAGATCGCGGAACGTTCCAGGTCAAGGCGGCGGCGGAAATCAGCATCTCGCGGGCCGCGGCACCTGCCTTGCGCATCGGATCCCAGGTGGTGCGGATGCTCGCACTTCCACCCGTGGTCTGGTCGCCGAAGAGCGTGCTGGCTCCAGCCTGCTCGATTGCGACCTGCTTCCAGTCCGCTTCGAGTTCTTCGGCGAGGATCATGGGCAGCGCGGTGCGTACTCCTTGTCCCATCTCGGAGCGCGCGACCACGACTGTGACTTTGTTGTCAGGCGTGATGCGCAGATAGGCGTTGGGAGAGAAGGACTCTTGCTGCGAGCCGGATTTATGCGGGAGGTAAAAGCCGATTACCAGGCCAGCGCCCGCAGCGACTCCGGCGGTCACAAATTCACGGCGGGAAAGTGGGCTCATCGCGCGCCTCCGCTTTCCTGCTCATCGTCCGGGTATCGGTTTTGCGCGATTTCCCGCCTTGCTCTGTTAGCGTCGTCTGCGGCCCCGTGGATCGCTTTGCGGATCCGTTCGTAGGTTCCGCAGCGGCAGAGGTTGCCATTCATCGCTTGCGTGATCTGCTCGTCCGTGGGATGGGGAGTCTTTGCCAGTAACGCTGCGGCGGACATGATTTGTCCCGTCTGGCAATAGCCGCATTGTGGAACTTCTTCCGCGATCCAGGCGGCTTGCAGAATATGCAACTGTCCGGCCGCGAGACCATCGCTGGCAGCCAGGCCTTCAATCGTCGTTACGCTCTTGCCTGCGACTTGGGAAACGGGAGTCGAGCAGGAGCGAATCGGATTGCCATCGACGTGGACGGTGCATGCGCCGCACAATCCTGCACCGCAGCCGAATTTGGTTCCGGTGAGTTCCAGGGTGTCGCGCAGAACCCAGAGGAGAGGTGTCTCCGGAGAGACGCTAACTTTCTTTTCACTGCCGTTGACGCGGAGTGTGATGTCTGCCATGGATGTCCAGTTGTAGAGTTTGGAAGCTGCACAACATGGTATCCAACCTGCGGAAAAAGAGGAAATGGCAGGAGCGGCTTACAGGAAAGTATTCGACGCAGGCTTCCTGCGAACTTATTTCAGTTCTGACAATTTCTGGGTGGCGAGCTGTCCGGCTTCGCCGCTGGGGTTGTCTTTCTTGATCTGCTCGTAGAGGCGTTTGGCCTCGAGCGGCTGGTTGGAGGTCTGGTAGAGTTCGGCCAATTGCAACTGCGTCGTTACTTTGCTGACAGACGCAGTGGGCTTGTTGATCAATTCCTGATCGAGAGCGATGGCTTGTTTGGTGCGGTTGGTCTGAGCGTAGAGAGAGGCGAGGGCAGACTTGGCCACGGCTGCGACCTCGCGGTTGCCGTTGGAAATTACCAGCTTGAAATTGCGTTCGGCGGTGGCATTGTCCGACAAGTTCGCCGCGGTTACACCGAGGAAATAATGGGCCATGTCGGCTGTGCGGGTGTGCGGATACTGGTCGACGATCGTCTGGAATTGTTTCTGGGCGGCTTGCGCGCGCTCTTTAGCCGAAGTGAAGCTGGGGACGTCGGGCTGGGCAGGTGACCCTTCGGGGCGCAATTGCGTGTCCATGGTGCGAACCGCTTGGGAAAGATCGAAGCTGGCTTTTTCGTCTTGTGCGCTCAGGTAATACCATCCACCGATCACGGCGGCGAGAACGATGGCGACTGCCGCCACGGAAATGATGAGCGTTGTGCGGTGTGCGACTGTCCAATCGGCCGTTTTTTCGGCGGCGTCGAAAGTTACACGGCTGAAGGCATCCTGTTTCAGTTGATGGCGGGTTTCTGCGCGCACGGACTTCCCTTCTGATTAGAGACGGTAGGCTGGATGAACTAATAGTTTATCAGGGGCAAAATGGGGCGTCAAAAAAGACGCTCACCTGTAATCATTGCTGAAAAAAATTTGGAGATCGGTCTCGACGTTGGCATTTCACGGGAACTCCATTTTGGGGAAAATCCTTGGTTCTGGGGTACCCTCCTCCCCCCACCCCTTCTGAATGCCTTACTGGCGCGGGTTTTGCAAAAATGCCTGGCAAAATCTTGAGCCTAGGACTTAGGAGGTCAAAATATTGAGAACAAATGACTTGCGGCCCTTCTCTCGCTCGTTTGCACCCACCGCCTCCGCCTTGACCATGTTCTGCTCTTTTGCCTGTGGATGACAAGGTCGGATGTCACACGAGGTTGTGGAAAAAGCGAAAAGGCAATCGTTCCTCACAGAGTCCATAGGTCCTTCGGCCCGCAAAAAGCGCGGGTCAGGATGACAGATCTGTAGCGGTTACGCCGCGGCGTGGGAGGTGTCGGTGACGTCGACGGTATTGGGGGATGAGGAGGCTTCGGCGATGGGAAGTTCCACCACGACGATGGTACCTGATCCGTTGGATTTAAATTCCAGCGTGCCGCCAAGCTGCCGGAGACGTTCTCTCATGCCGCGAATGCCAACACCGGGAGTACCGGATGAGTTCATTTCCTTCTGCTTCTCGGGGGGGATGCCTTTGCCTTTATCTTCGATCTCGACCCTCACCTGATCGTCGCGCTGGCGAAGGCGAATCCTGGCGATGGGGCTTTCCGAGTGCCGGTGAATGTTCGTAAGGCATTCCTGGACCACGCGGAAAATAGCGGTCTCGGACTCACGCGGCAGGCGCCCGAAATCCTCGGGCAGATCAAGAGCAACTTTGATTTTGCTGCGCAGAACAAATCCGTCCACATACCAGCGAAGGGCAGAGGCCAGCCCGGCTTCATCCAGCAGAGGGGGATGAAGCAAGTGCGAAATCGTGCGAACTTCCGTGCTCATTTGTTGCACGAGATTTTCGCTATCGGTCAGGGCGTTGGCGGTCTTGGCCAGGCGCTCGAGGTCGGCGCGTACCGTGGACAGGTTCATGTTGAGAGCCGCCAGCATCTGTCCCACGCTGTCGTGAAGCTCGCGAGCGATGCGGCGGCGCTCGTCATCCTGCAACTGGAGCAGGCGGGCGGAGAGCTCGCGCAGATTGTCGTTGGCACTGTCGAGATCTGCCGTGCGTTCCTGAACTCGGGCTTCGAGTTCCCCTTGCGCTTTCCGCAACATTTCGTTTTGCCGGCGACGCGGTTCGGCCATCAAGATTACGACGGTCGACGAAAACAGGAATGCCAGGATAAGAACCAGCTCGGTGCGAGTGGGAACGGGAAACGATTGCACGGACGTAATCGGTCCATACATCGCACCCGCGAGCGCGAGGGCGGTCGCAAACAGGGATGGGCCGATGCCGCAATACCAGGCGGAAAAGGCGATTGCCGGCAGAAGCAGAATGTAGACTAAACGGTCGCCGACCAACGGATGCAGTGCGCTACTCAGCAGAAGCGCAATTACGACAGCGACTGCCGAGGAGGCATAACGCCGGAATGTGCTTTCTGAAATTCGCATAGAAAGCAAAGAATCGGTCCCCATATTCTCACCCTAAGGTTCGAAGCCCCGAACAAAAGTTAGATGGCGAAAAAAGGGCAAGCTGCAAAGGACGCAGCGCCAGTAAAACAATCATAACAGGATCGTTTCGACCAAGGAACGCCAAAAAAAAAGGTCTTTCTGCCGATTCCGCCAGCACCCGCCAATTTCTGTGGAACGGGTTTTCAGACCTTCGTGTTGTGCGGGTGCTCGTTCTTTGACTTTCGTACAGAAGAAAGGTTTGCATCCAGGACGAGCGGTAGTGACTCAATTTGACAAGCCATTACCACAAAGGACCACGAAGTCACATGAAGGAAGCACCTACAAATCAATCCCTTGGTGACGCTTCGTGGCGTTTTGTGGTTTACGATTTTTCTCTTCCAAGGTCAAACTGATCTACTGCGGGATGGACCTGTCGCTTTCGCAACATCGCCTGATCTGCTACTCTGCTTTCCGTTCTGGGGAGGAAAAAAGTAAAGATGCTATCGCGGAACTTGTCGTGCTTAACCTTTGCAGCGCTGATGTGTCTCAGCGTTTCGGTATCGGCGGCGGAGAAGAAATCCAAAGAGGCGAAAGCCGAGGACGCGAAACCTTCGTACGAACTGCCGCAGCCTGCGACCGAAAATCTGGATTACACCATGTACCAGCTCATCCGGAGCGAGGGGTTTTCGCACTCCCACGTGATGGAGTTTGCTTCGGCGCTGGCGGATGGGATCGGGCCGCGTCTGACGGGGTCTCCGAACCTGAAGCGCGCCAATGAATGGACGCGCGACCAGTTTACCGCCATGGGATGCAGCAACGCTCACCTCGAGGATTGGGGAGAGTTTGGCATGGGCTGGCGGCAGCTCAACACCTGGGTGCGCATGTCAGCGCCGGACACGGCGGTGTTTATCGCGCAGGCGCTGCCCTGGTCGCCGTCGAGCAAAGGGCCCATCAATGGGCAAGCGGTTTGGGTGAATGCGAAAGACGAGAAAGAGCTGGAAAAGTACAAGGGCAAGCTGGCCGGCAAAATTGTTTTCTTCGGTGAAATGCGCGAGGTGAAGCCCGTCGACAAGCCGTTGTTTGAGCGGCGGGACGAAGCCAATCTTAAGCAGCTCGCAGAGTACCCGGTCCACATCGGGGAGCAGGAGGATTTTTCCCAGACGTTGATCAAGCGACTGGCATTCCGCGAAAAGGCCGGACAGTTTTTTGCCGCCGAGCATGTTGCGGGAATCGTGGTGCCGAGCCGCGATGGGCGCAATAACGGGGGATCGGGGGGAACGATTTTTGACGATGGCAGCGGGGGGATGGGGTGGTTCACCTATCAGCGCGAACATGCCGAGCCTCTGCCTGTCGTGGTGATGGCGATTGAGAATTACGGGCGTGTCTACCGGCTACTCAAGGCGAATGTACCGGTCATCATTGAGCTGGATGTGGAAACTGAATTTACCGGCGATCACGAACACGGGTTTGACACGATTGCCGAAATTCCCGGCACCGATCCCAAGCTAAAAGATGAGGTAGTGATGGTCGGTGGGCACCTGGATTCGTGGGCTTCGGCGACGGGCGCTACCGACAACGGAGCTGGGACGGTCGTGGCGATGGAAGTGATGCGCATTCTGAACGCCTTGCATGTGCAGCCGCGAAGGACGATCCGGGTAGGGTTGTGGACTGGAGAAGAGCAGGGCGAGTTCGGATCGTACGGATATGTGAAGCAGCATTTCGGATACGTGCCGCTTTCGACTGCGCCGGATCAGTTAAAGTTACCGGACTTTTTGCGCAAGCCTGCAGGGCCGGTGGAGGTCAAGGCGGAGCAGCAGAAGATTTCGGGATATTTCAATGTGGACAATGGCTCGGGAAAAATCCGCGGCGTTTATTTGCAGGAGAATGCTTCGGTTGGCCCTATCTTTCAGCAATGGATCGCACCCTTGCAGGACCTGGGCGTGAGCACGCTGACCATGAGGAACACGGGTGGTACCGATCATGAGGCGTTCGACTCGGTGGGCGTGCCAGGGTTCCAGTTTATCCAGGACCAGCTGGACTACGGATCGCGCACTCATCATTCCAACATGGATACGTATGAGCGGCTGCAGCCGGAGGATCTGGCGCAGGCGGCGGTGGTGGAAGCGATCTTTGTCTACAACACGGCGATGCGCGGGCCGATGCTGCCACGGAAACCGCTGCCGCATCCGGAACTCGAGGAGCAGCGCAAGGCTCCCCTGAAGAAGGTGATGCCGGGAGCGGAGGCGGCGGCCGAGGAGATGAAGAAGCCGGAGAACTAGGTAGCGCCGGCGTCCCGGCGGCTGCCCTGGCGACATCCCGCCGCCACGCGCGAGGGCGAGACGCCCTCGCGACAGCCGGCAAGGTGCCGGCGCTACAAGTTCTTGCGCCTCCGCGGGGGCGCTGACTTCCATTTGCAGATCTAAACCTTCTTGGAGTAGCCTCGTCTAACCCGTTAACCTCCGCTTGTGGAGCTCTTCCATGGCTGCGATTCATCTGGTGATCAACAACCATCCACACGCGGTTGAGGTCGCTTCCGACACTCCTCTATTGTGGGTCCTCCGCGACAAACTCAATATGACGGGCACCAAGTTTGGCTGCGGCATGGGGCTGTGCGGGGCGTGCACGGTTCATCTGGATGGCGAGGCGGTGCGCGCCTGCCAAACTCCGGTGTCATCGGTCGGTGCAAAGAAGATCACGACCATCGAAGGGCTGTCCGCGGACAATGGGCATCCGGTGCAGCGGGCATGGATCGCCGAGCAGGTGCCGCAGTGCGGATACTGCCAGACCGGGCAGATCATGTCGGCGGCGGCGTTGCTGGCGAAGACTCCAAAGCCCACCGACGATCAGATCGACGCGGCGATGGTGGGGAATCTGTGCCGGTGCGGCATGTATGGGCGGATCCGGCGCGCGATTCATCGTGCGAGTACTTCTGGCGCCCGCGCTGGCGCGGGGAACGGAGCATAACCGTGGCCATCAGCCGCCGACAATTCGTGGTGGGAGGAGCAGTCGCGGGGGCGGGAGCTCTCGTCATTGGTGTACGGTTCTCCGGGTCAGTCGTGCGAGCTCAGGAGTCCGATCCAGGAGCGAAGAAGGCTGCGCCGAATCCGTTTGACGCTTATGTGCAGGTAAAGCCGGACGGGCATATCACGCTGATCGTGGCGAAGTCGGAGATGGGGCAGGGCATCAAGACCGGGTTGGCGATGCTTCTGGCGGAGGAGGCCGCCGTTGATTTTAATTCGGTGAGCGTGGAGCAGGCGGAGACGCGGCCGGATCTGTATGCACACATGGGGACGGGTGGAAGCGGGAGCACGAGGGAGAATTTCACGCCTCTGCGACAGGCGGGGGCGAGGGTACGCGAGTTGATGATTACGGCAGCGGCGGCGAAGTGGAATGTGCCAGCGGCCGAATGCGAAGCGAAAAAAGGAAGCGTGCTACACCAGAAATCCGATCGCAAGGCCAATTACGGAGAACTGGTGGAGGCTGCGCGGAAGTTGCCAATGCCCGATCCGGAAAAAGTGCAGCTCAAGGATGAGGCGGAGTTTGAATTGATTGGGCATCCGACGGCGCGAGTGGATGTGCCGTCGAAGGTGAATGGCAGCGCGCAGTTTGGAATCGATGTGCGGGTTTCGGAGATGGTATTTGCGGTGGTGGCGCGGTGTCCCACGTTTGGGGGCAAGGCGGCGCACTTCGATGCGGGCAAAGCAAAAGCGATCCCAGGAGTGCGCGATGTCTTTGAAATCCCGGCGATGGGCGCGGACAGGTTTACTGCCGGAGGAATCGTGGTAGTCGCCGATTCCACATGGGCCGCGATGAAAGGCCGCGACGCGTTGCAGATTACGTGGGACCATGGTGCGGCGGTTTCAGAATCGAGTGAGGGGATGCGCGAGGCGTTGCAAGCCGCAGCCCGGAAACCAGGCAAGCGTGTACGCAGCGACGGAGATGTGGATGCGGCGCTTTCGAATGGCGCGAAAAAAGTGGAGGCGCTGTATGAGATGCCGCTATTAGCTCACGCGACCATGGAGCCGATGAACATCACGGCGCATGTGCGCAGCGGCGAGGCGGAAGTGTGGGCGCCGACGCAATCGCCGGATTGGGCGCAAGGAACGGTAGCGCAGGTGCTGGGACTCAAACCCGAAAAGGTTATCGTGCATACGACACTGATGGGCGGGGGATTCGGTCGGCGCTACATGGCCGACTTTCCCGCAGAAGTGGCGCAGATCGCGAAGGTGGTGGGCAAGCCGGTTCAGTTGGTGTGGACGCGCGAAGACGATATGACGCATGACTTCTACCGGCCAGCCACGTGCCATCGCATGCAGGGCGCGGTGGATGCTAACGGGCGGCCGGTGGCGTGGTTTCATACGCTGGCCTCGACGTCGATTAAGGGCTATTGGGACCCGAAGGCCGACGCGGCACGCGATGAATTCGGCGGGACAGCGCAGTTGCCGTATGCCATCCCCAATATGCGGATGGAGTTCAACGACGTGAAGAGTGCCGTGCCGCGGGCGTGGTGGCGGTCGGTGGAGAATTCGTTTAACGGCTTTGTGGTCGAGAGTTTTATCGATGAACTCGCGGCCGCGGCTGGGCAGGATCCGGTGCAGTTTCGGAAGAGTTTGCTGGTCAAGCCTGCGAACTGGAAAGCGAAGAGCGAGGATGATCCGGATCCGGCGCGGCTGCGCGGAGTGCTGGAGTTGGCGGCGGAGAAAGCCGGCTGGGGCAAGCCGTTGGCGAAAGGCCAGGGCCGCGGGATTGCGTCGTTCGCGTCGTTCGGGAGCTACTTTGCCGAAGTGGCGGAAGTTACGGTGAAGGGCAGCGAGTTCAAGATCGATCGCATGGTGGCGGCGGTGGATTGCGGGCAGGTCGTGAATCCGGAGTCGGTGCGTTCGCAGACGGAGGGCGCAATCGTTTATGGATTGAGTGCGGCGCTGAAGAATGAAATCACGATCAAGAATGGCGCGGTCGAGCAAACGAATTTTGATGGATACGATCCGGTCCGGATCAACGAGGCTCCGCCGATCGAGGTGCATTTAGTCAGCAGCAAAGAAGATCCGGGAGGGATGGGGGAGCCGGGATTGCCGCCAGCCGCGCCGGCGGTGGCGAATGCAATTTTTGCAGCTTCGGGGCAGCGATTGCGAAAGCTGCCGTTTCAGTTGAAGCGGACATGAGCGGAGCGCCGCCGTTTGCAGTTCTTCGCGTCCTCTGCATACTTTCGCGTCCTCCGCGGTCAAAAGCTTTTAACCGCGGAGATCGCGAAGGAATCGCGGAGTCCGCGAAGACAGTCTTCCACAGACAATCTTCCGCAGCAAACACAAACGCCGCCGATTTCTCGGCGGCGCTATTCATTTCAAATCTTCAATCCATATTATCGCGGAGCTTCCTCCAACATTCCCTGCTCCAGCTTTTCCTGACACTCGATGCAGTGGCGCGTCCAGGGGACGGCTTCCAGGCGCTTGGCGTTGATTTCCTTGCCGCAGTGGATGCATTCACCGAAGCTGCCTTCGCGGATGCGTGCGAGAGCCTTGTCCACCATCTGTAAAGTCTGGCGGTCATTATTGCTCTGGCTGAACAAGAATTCCTTGGTGTAGGAACTGGCGGCGCGATCGGCGATGTCCTGGGCGGTGTCCTCATCGGCAGAGCGTCCATCGGCCTGCGTGCGATTCACAGTGCGGCGCAGTTCCTGCTGCCGCGTCTCTAGGCGTTTTTTGAATGCTTCCAGTTTCTTCTTATCCATAATTCCCATCTACCCGATTGATTCTGAAAAATCGGTCTTATCAAACTCCGAGGACGCCCCATCCCGGAGGCGTCCGTGGTATTAAGGCCAAACGAAGATGATAAGCGCCAAAATTAAGATGCGTCAACCGCCCGGAAGGGTGCGGCGGGACCGGGCGAGGATCTCGCGGGTGATTGAGCCCACGAACCAACATTTTTGCGGCGATGCGATTCCACGGTGGAGTGCTTATGTTTGGTCGGAGCATTGAGGGACCGTTGCTGCTCGATTCGGCTGGAGAGGAAGATGGTTCTGTCGCGTCCGGTTAAGGATGGGGCGGCCTACGGTGCCGCGGCCGAGACGTCCTCGGGACAGCCGGGCGCCGGCGCTAGGGTGCCGGCGCTGATAAGGCAGCTACCGCGGTAGCGGATCCTTCATGCTCGCCAGGGCGTATCCCATGATGGCCATAGCCGCTGCGTTCTCGCGTAACTCGCCGGGCACAATTTTATCTAACGTGTCAGCGGCGGTGTGGTGGTAGCGGAAATAGGTGCGGCCGTCTTGCAGGATCCCGAGGGCGGGCACTCCCGCTTCCGACATGGCGGCAATGTCGGCTCCCGGCGGATAGCTGGTCGGCATCGCGGCATTGCCTCCGAAGCTTTCCAGGATGGCGAGCGCTGGCCGCAGGAGTTCTGCGGCATGCGGAGTCATCTTGACATCAAAGCCCAGCGGATGCGCCGCTCCGCTATCGCTTTCGATCGCGGCTACATGGTTGGGGAATTGGTTCGAATAATCCTTCGTGTAAGTCTTGCTTCCGGCGCCGCCACTCTCCTCATCCATCCAGGCGATGACTCGCAGCGTGCGCCTGGGATGCAGATGAAGTTTCTGCAGAATCTCGGCGGCTTCCATCGCGACTACCACTCCAGCGGCATCGTCGATGGCGCCGGTTCCGAGGTCCCAGGAATCGAGGTGTCCGGAGACGACGACGACTTGCTCCGGGTGTTCGCTGCCCTTCAGGTCGGCGATGACGTTGTAACTGGTTGCGTCGGGCAGCTTCTGCGGAGTGAGAGTGAGATGCATGCGGATTTTGCCCTGCGTAAAAAGATGAGCGATGAGGTCGGCATCTTCCGCGGTGATGGCGCCGGCGGGAATTCCAGCGGGGAAACTGAAGCCAGTGTGCGGCAGGCGGAAATCGGCGCTGCCGACCGAACGAACTAAAGCGGCGGCGGCGCCCAGGTCTGCCGCTGCCTTGGGTCCAGCTCCGCGATAGCGCACGGCTTCGCCGTAGGCCACAAACGCCATTCCCGCAGCGGCTTTCTGTTTGTCGTAGAGTTCATTGAACAGGACAATCTTGCCGGCGACTTTGTCATGGCCCAGGGCTTTCAGTTCGTCGAAATTGTTGACGACGACTACGTCCGCCGTAAGGCCCTCGGCGGGCGTCGATGTGCTTCCGCCTAACGCGGTGAGAACGACTTTCTGCGTCGTGCCAGCGGCTTGACCCGCGTATTCGGCGAGTTCCGCCGTTTCCGCGCCGCGAACCCAGTGCGGAACTTTTACTTCCTCAAGGTGGACGTCTAAACCGAGTTGGCGCAATTCGCCAGCAACATAATCGACGGCGGCTTTCGCCTGCACAGATCCACTGGGACGAGGTCCGATATTCTCCGTAAGAAGGGCGACCTGGCGGTAGGCGTAATCGTCGGATAGCGCGGCTGCCTTGATCGCGGAAAGTTCTTCGAGCAACTGAGGCGGGAAGTCTACCTGCTCTTCCTGAGAGGTCTGCGGCTGCGCTGCGAATGGCGCGGGCGCCGGTTTGGGTTGCTGTTTCTGGGCGTGGGCCCCGCTTAAGAAAAGTGCGAATAAAAAAATAGGGAGGGTCGGTGATTTGGGCAGGGTCATGGTCGTTGGCAGTGTATCCGACAGAGGCATGAGAACGAAACAACGGTTCCACCGTCGTAGTCACGGAGGAAGGCGGAGCAATAAGTTCCCCAGAGTGACGGTGGGACCCGCTGCGAAGCTCGTTTTGCCCATCGGACCGCTCGCAGCTCGTTGGCTAAGCTCAAAATCGGATTGCGCGTAGTGAAATACCCTACCTTTGCTCCGGAGAGCGCATCTAAGATTCAAGGCCTATGCGGAATTTCACTCGCCGAGAACTACTGAAACTCGGAGCTGCAACGGCTGTTGCACGAGTTGGCGTCTTTGGGTTTGCACGGTTGCGGCGGCGGTTCTATCCTTCTCCGTCGGTTCCGTCCGTTCCGTCCGGTTGCTCCAAATTAACTGACATCGAGCATGTGGTGATCCTGATTCAGGAAAACCGGTCTTTCGATCACTACTTTGGAAGCTACCGCGGCGTCCGTGGATTTTCCGATCGAAGCGCGGCATTCCAGCAGCCCGATCCAGCGAACACAACGAGTCTCGCCCGTGGGGGCGCTCTTGCCATTCCACCTGGACACCTCCACAACGAATGCAGCCTGCACGCACGACATCACCCACGACTGGGTGCCGCAGCATCAGAGCTGGAACAACGGCGCAATGGACGGTTTTGTGAGCTCGCGTCTTCCGATTAATTCCAACGACGCCGTATTAAGCATGGGCTACTACACTCGCGCAGACCTTCCCTACTACTACGCCCTGGCCGATGCCTTCACGATCTGCGACAACTATTTTTGCTCGGTGATGGGCCCGACCGACCCGAATCGCCTCTACACGATGGCGGCCTCCCTCGACCCAGATGGAAAAAACGGCGGACCGATTTTGCAGACCATCGTCACAAACCGCACAGCCTTTTACGGCCGTCTGACATATACGACCATGCCCGAGCAGCTTCAGGCTCGGGGAATTTCTTGGAAGGTTTACTCGTCGCCTGACGAGACTGTTCTCGGCGGGATTCTCTCGGACAATGTTCTCTCCTACTTCAAGAAATTTTCAGGATCCTGCATCGGTGCTGCATCAGAATGCATTCGGACCACAGTTTCCCGTCGACTTCCTGGCCGATGTGGCGTCTGGGAATTTGCCGCAAGTCTCCTGGCTGGTGGGGTCGGTCCTAACCTCGGATCACCCGCCTTCGCCTTCGATCTTTGGCGAGAATATTCTTTCTCTCATCGTCAGTGCTCTAACAGCGAACCCAGCACTGTGGGCAAAGACGGTTTTGTTTGTCACCTACGATGAAAATGGCGGATTTTTTGATCACGTTGCGCCGGTGACGGCGCCTCTTGGCACGCCAGGCGAATATGTGACCGCGCCCGCGGTACCGGACCCGACCGTAATCGGCAGTCCAGCGATTACCGGCCCGATTGGATTG
The DNA here is from genome assembly GCA_963774565.1 of uncultured Acidobacteriaceae bacterium. GTDB lineage: Bacteria > Acidobacteriota > Terriglobia > Terriglobales > Acidobacteriaceae > Sulfotelmatobacter. The sequence goes on from CAVZFP010000023.1 coordinate 83,736, forward strand.
GGTTTTCGCGTCCCCATGCTGATCATCTCGCCGTTCAGTCGAGGCGGGTTCGTGTCATCGGACCTCTTCGATCACACTTCGGTGTTGCGATTCCTCGAGACTCGGTTCGGTGCTGAAGTGCCCAACTTGAGCGCCTGGCGCCGCGCCACGGTCGGGGATCTAACCAGCGCGCTTAATTTCAAAAAACCTGACCAGTCGATTCCGAATCTGCCGTCCACACTTCCGGCGGTTCCGCAGGCGATCCAGCAATGTGCCGCGAACCTGGCTGGAACGACACCCTACACAGTGCCAAGCACGCAGACCCTTCCGACTCAGGAATCCGGAACCGCGACTCGTCCCAGCGGAACGTGTTAGGTGGTGGAGTGATTCCGTCCGCATTTCTTCAGCAATAAAAAATGGCCCCATTGCTGGGGCCACATTTCAAGAGGCTACGAATTGGTGGGTAATGTCAGGAAAGGCGATGAGACTCCGTTCCGCCAGCCGGAACGGTTCGGGAAGTGACGCGGAGAATCGAAGAGAGTGAAGGTCATGTTGCTGAGTTTGCGGCCTCTTTGTTAGCAAGAGAGATGCATTTGCCGCGCCAAAGGCAGAAACTTGTGTGATGTGAATCACTGCGCGGCGATAAATGTCTGACGGTTAACGACTTAGTTTGAACGCGATAGTTAAGAGAAAGTGGGGACGGGACACCAGTGCAAAATGGGAAGTGCAGAACAATGCATATTCAATGCATCCCGCTACCGAAGCCACAAAAACCAAGCCCATGGCGGTGGCAGCCATGGGCTTGGTTGAAAGGAAATTCTGAAACCTAGCTGTTGCCGGCTACGGTGCGCAGCTTTCCGGGCAGAAAGTGATACGGAGGCCACGGACCGCTAATCGCGACTTCGCAGTTTTTCAACTGCTTGGCGGCGGTGGTGTAGCGGTTCTGGTACTTCTCCACGCTCTTGGAGTCGATCAGGTGGGCGATGTCGATCAACATGCCCTCGGGTGCGACCTTCTTGCAGCTGACTTCTTCCTCCAGCGGATTGAACAGCTTGTGTACCTGTACGGACAGAGCCCGCGCTTTGGTCTGGCGCTCGCGTTCGCGGGACGCTTTCACCTTCAGCTTGGACAGGTAGTCGCCGCCGACGGTGTCGGGCAGTTCGACGTCGATCATGGCCTCGCGCAGCGAACCGTCGCGGACGACCAGTTTGATGTGCATTTCGGACTTGCCGCGCAGCTTGGCGACGCTCAGGCCAAAAGCCCGCCGGTTGACCCGGACGGCCTGGCGCAGCGCGTCATCGCTGTCGAAAATGGTGCCGAATTTGAAGGGAAGGACGGTGGAATTGCGGAAGCAGTTGCTGACCACGCGAGCGTGCTCAATCGCGGATTTCTGGTCCAGTTCACCGGCTGCGTGGTCATATTCGCTGACAATTACCGCGAATTCACCACTCGGATAGCTCAGAACCGCAGCGCCGTTCACTCCTTGAACGCCCTCTAACAAGAAAGGGCGGCGAGTGCGGGTTCCATTGGGAAGGGTCTGATGCTCGGTAAGACAGTACGCGTACCACGCCATGTTGAACTCTCCGAACCGGGATGGAGGCGAACCGGGCCGCCTCTCACGTCGAGTTTTTCGCCAAAGCTTGTAATGCGAGTTTGGAAGTTGAGAACGGGCGGTACTAGGGTCTAACGATCCGGAAATGCTTACAGTCGCATTCCCTAATTGCATATTACTTTGTGCATCAGTGAAAATGCAACTTTTTCTTAGCGAGCGGCATCGACGCCTGCTTATTTTCCGGCCGCGGAGCGGTTGGTACGCTCTTGCAGCGCCAGAAGAACGACCCGCAACATCTCGTCCCAGGGAGCGGGTTTTCCAGTCCAGATTTCAAACTGGCGGGCGGCTTGATGGACGAACATCTCGATTCCGGGAATGACCTGGGCGCCTCGTTCCTTGGCCAGTTTCAGGAAGCGCGTTTCGGCCGGATCGTAAATCATATCAAAGACATAGCGGGCATTGATCTCTTTGCTCCTGCAAGCGGAGATTCGCGCGTATTTCCCATGCCAACCGGGGTGGCATTGATGATGACGTCGAAGGCCAGCTTCTTCAGGTCCGGACGTTTCACGATGCGGGCGCGAGCCTGGTGTGCCAGTTTCTTGGCCGGCGCAGCGGTGCGGTTCAGGATGTAAACTTCCGACCCTCTTTCCTTGAGTCCAAATACCGCGGCGCGGGCCGCTCCTCCGGCTCCGATTACCAGGATTCGGGCACCTTCCAGGGTATTCAGGCGGCGTTCCAGAGGCCGGACGATTCCGGCGGCGTCTGTATTGAAGCCGTAGAGCTTGCCGTCCTGCGCCCGCACGACCGTGTTACAGGCGCCGATCTTGGTGGTGTGGGCATCGGTATTGTCGAGATACGGAAGGATCGCCTCCTTGTACGGCATGGTGACGCTGATGCCGTGAATGGGAATCTCGCGCACGCAAGCCAGCAGATCTTTAAGCGTTTTAGCGTGCAGCGCCAGGTAGACGGCATTCACGTTCTCGCGCCGGAAGGCCGCATTCATGATGGCGGGGGACAGGGAGTGTGCGATGGGATCGCCTGCAACGCCATAGACGCGCGTGGCAACGTCAACCTGCTCGATGCGATACACATTGCGCAATTCCTGCGCGGTCACCTGGCCGGGGGCAGTCTCTTCGCCTGCAGCCGCCGAAGCGAAGGTGAAAACACTTCCCGCGCGCACGCCCAGAACACGGCTAATGATTCCTTGCTCGCCCATGCACATGCCGATCAGGGAGTGCCGGTCGCCTTCGCTGCGCCAGAAACTTGATCATGGTGACGTTGTCAGCGAGCGTCGTTGCGGTGCTCACGATCTTGTAGAAGTCCGCTGAATAGGCCCGCATTTTTTCCAGGGTTTCGTCGAGCTTTTTAGTGCCCCGGAAATCGTGGAAGGAGAGGATCAGAGCGGCGCGAGTGCGGAGCTTTTGGAGTTGTTCGGGCTTGCACTTGCTGGCGGTTTGCAATTCGACGTCGACCAACTGGCAGCCTGCGGCCGCCGCTTTGTTCGAGCAGATCCAGTTGCGAAGCGATGGAGCCGCGGAATTTTCCTCCGCTGGCGACCCGGCGGCAGGTGGCAATGACGACTGTCCCAGGATGGGATTCCAAGAAACGCTTGATTCTGGGAAGCGCCAGGCCCGGCTTGGAGAGATAATCCAACCTGAACTCCAGAAAGGAGTTATCGCGGACCAGCAGTTCGGCCTTTTCGGCCATTTCGTTGGCGATCCGAGCCGATGACCGCCACGCAGACTCGTGGCAGTCGCAGAGGGAGAAGACGCGGTGCGTAAGGGGGAGCAGAATTCATCTTTCGAAGATCAGAGCCCCGGTTGCGGGCGTACTGAATGACGGCGCATTATTACAGGGCCTTAATTACTTATGCAACAACGGATTAATAGTATCGGAGAAAAACCTGTGCTCCAAGGGTGCCCAACACCCTCGTAACCTTGACCCACCCCAACCTGCTTGTTACCTTCCGGCTGAAGCCTTTTCTTTTCCGGCATTTAACTAGGGGGGAGCGCGATGCGGTCCTTCCGGAGGTAACATGAAGAAAACAGGACTGTTTGTGTTGTTGCTCGCGACGGCGGCTTGGGCGCAAACCGGCTCCGACGCTAATTCCGCGGAAGCTCCGCAAGGAACTTCGCCGACCACGACGAGTTTTCCCACCTTACGGGTGCAAACGCCCACCTACGCCGACTTATATTGCGCTGGATTCATCAGCAAACAGACTCTGCCAGACGCGAACTACGTGGTGGGAGGGTTGCAAACGCCTACCACGACGAAGTTCACGCGTGGCGACATCATCTATCTCCACGGCACCGGATATAGCGCTGGAGCCGAGTATGAAATCGTACGCGCACTCCGCGACGTCAACGAATACGAGACATATCCCGGTCAAAAGAGACTGCTGAAGGCAACCGGCCAACCCTACGAGGAAGTTGGACGGGTGAAAATCATCGACACTCGCAGCAAAACGGCGATTGGCCAGATCGAGTATTCCTGCGACGGTGCCAACCCCGGCGACACGGCAATCCCGTTTGCCGAGAAGCAGCCGGTGACATTCCATGCCCCCATCCGTTTCGATCGCTTCCTGCCCGCCAGCAACAAGCTGTCGGGGCGCATCGTTATGGGAAAAGACTTCGATACGCAACTGGGTACCGGGCACAAGGTTTACCTCAACCTGGGCGCCAATCAAGGCGTGAAGATCGGCGATTACTTCCGAGCGGTACGCCGCTATGAGGCGGACCTGCTGGACCCGGTGGACTCGTTATCGTTCAAGGCCGCACTCGCCGAAGATACCCAGAAGATGACTCCTTCGTTCGATCCTGCCATGTTTACCAAGGGGAACGGCCCGGTGATTCACGTGCGCGACTTGCCGCGCAGAGCTGTTGGCGAGATCGTGATCATTGGGGTAACGAACACCACGGCGACCGGCATGGTCGTCTTCGCCAATGAAGACGTACACGCAGGGGACGGCGTCGAATTGGATCAGGTGCAGTAGAGATTCACTGTCGAGTAGATCAGTGTCGGGGACGGGTATAACCGTCCCCGGATTTTTTGCGGCTAAGAATGGCCCATTGTTCCACACATTGCCATGTGTAGTAATCTACACATCGCAACCAACCTGGCACATTGACGACAAGCTGATCGAGGAAGCGCGCCGCCTGGGCGAACATAAGACCAAGAGGGAAGCGGTTACCACCGCCCTCGAAGAATACATCCAACATTGCAAGCAAAACCAGATCCTAGACGATTTTGGGACTGTCGATTTTGATCCAGAGTACGACTACAAGGTTGAGCGCCGGAGAAAGCGCAAGTGATGGTGCTTGTAGATACGCCAGTCTGGTCGCTCGCGCTGCGCCTTAAGGCCGCTGACTTATCCCTCGTTGAGCGGCGGGTTACGCAGAGTCTCTATGACCTCGTGCAACAGCGCCGGGTAAAACTCCTAGGGTCAACGCGGCAGGAGGTGCTTTCGGGAATTCGCGAGGAGTCTCAGTTTGTGCGAATACGCGATCACCTTCGCGGATTCACTGACGTTGCGTTAGATGCTGGCCACTACGAAGAAGCGGCGCGCGCAAGCAATCAATGTCGCCGAAGTGGCATCGCCGGATCACCCGTCGACCTGTTAATGTGTTCCGTTGCCCTCCGCCATCGATGGCAAGTCTTCACCACAGATCACGATTTTGCACACTACCACACAGTACTCGGTATCCAGTTATATTCCGAATTTCAGAACAGCCCGGGCCATTAGTTCCGGGTCCGTTCATCTCCGAAAACTTCTGCCGTGAAGGCCTCAATGGATGCGCCTTTTTGCCAAGCGTCCAGAGGCAGGCCGGCTTTGCGGCAGGTCTGTTCAAAGAAAGTGGTGCGGTCCCAGTTGTGCTCGGTCGGCACCTGGGGCAGGAGCAGGCCGCGATGGCCCGCCATGCTGACGAGCAGGCCGTGGCGTCCGATTTCGACGGCCTCGGCAGCAATCGCCTGTGGCGGCGACAGGATGCTGAGTTCGATTTCCAGTTGAGATGCTTCTGGCAGCGTCACCGGACGGAAACGCGTGTCTTCGAAAGCGGCGGCGCGCGCTGTATCGGCGACCGCACGATAAACCGGACTTACCGGGAGCACATAACCCACGCACCCTCGCAACTGTCCGTGCAGGTATAGGGAGGTGAATGCGCCCCGAGGTTCCGCGAAATGATCGGTTGGCGGATCGAGCCGGATCTCGCGCCCTTCAAGCGCAGAGAGAATGGAGTCGTGGGCCAGGCGAAGCAGCAGAGTACGTTCCTGTTGTGAGAACTCCCCCGGAAAGGCCTGGCCGGGAGGTACGACAACGGAACTAGGTCGAGGCAGCGACATCGCGGTCCGCCTGCGGCGCGGGCGCCGGCTTTCTGCGCCGGCTCAGAATGAAGGCGCGGCGACGGCGCTTGACCCCGCGCCTGTCGATCTTCGACCAGAAAGCGACAAAGTAGTCGATCGCCGACACCAGCGAGACACACACCATGAACCAGATGGCGAGATAGGCGATCCAGTGGATGGGCAAGATGTAGTGGCTATAGATGGGCAGTTCTTTCCAGCGGTGGTCCAGGATGACTGCAACCACCGAAACGATTTGCACCACCATTTTGAGCTTGCCGAGTTCGCTGGCTTCGATGGTGAAGCCCTCGGAAGCGGCAATGGAACGCAGACCACTTACCAGGAATTCCCGTCCGATCACGATCACGGCAATCCAGGCGGGAACCAGGCTGGGATTCAACTGCACCAGCGTGATGAAGGCCGCTGCAATGAGAAGCTTATCGGCCAGCGGGTCGAGCAGGATTCCCATGGTGGTGATCTGCCCGCGCTTGCGAGCGAGATAGCCGTCAATCCCATCGGTCACCGAGGCGGCGATAAAGAGCGCCGAAGCCAATAATTCCTTCTCGCCGTTCACGCTGCTGAAGCGGCCGCTGGAAAGAATCCACATCAGCAAAGGGATGCTGAAGATACGGATGAGCGTGATGGAGTTGGGCAGGTTCACACTTAGGGTGGTCCGTGGGCCAGTCTCAATCCAATTTTGATTATCCTCCACCGCCGGAGGGAACGCAATGCACCGTCACGTCACGGCCCAACACAAAGCATTAACCATAGAGGACAGAGGGGACCACAGAGAAAAATCTCTGGGCCTCTGTGTCCTCTGGGGTACTCGGTTTATTTCGAAGTGGGCGCCGTCTTATCGGTTTTGGGCTGCTTGGCGATGATCAGGTCCTTGACCTTGTCATAAGTGGCTTGGGGGATGATCTTCTTGTGCACAAGATCAAGTTTTGTGCGGTAGGGACGGCCGTCGATGATTTTCTGCGAATAGGCGTCGCCGATTCCGGGGAGTTCCTTGAGTTGGTTCTTGGTGGCGCTGTTGAGATCGAGCTTGGCGGCCATTGACGACTGTGCCGCATTCATCTCGGGAACACTTCCGGTTTCCTTGGCCTGCGCAGCCGCACTTCGAGGCGAAATCATCGCCAGATTCATCACAAGAACTGCTGACACAATCAATACCCGGAGCTTTTTCATAGTTCCTCCTCAGGCGTAGATGCCCCGCTGGCGGATGGTGTACGCCACGCGGTCGATGGCCAGCATGTAAGCGGCGATACGATTGTTGACGTGGTGAGTCTCGGCGTAACGGACCACATCTTCAAAGGACGACTTCATGATGGCGTCAAGTTGCTCGTTGACCACCGACTCTTTCCAGAAGTAACCCTGTCGGTCCTGCACCCACTCGAAATAGGAAGTCGTGACGCCACCGGCGTTGGCCAAGATGTCGGGAATCACGAAGACGCCTTTGTCGGTCAGGATATCGTCAGCCGCCGACGTGGTCGGACCGTTCGCGCCTTCCGCGAGGATGCGGCACTTCACTCGATCGGCGTTTCGGCTGGTGATGACGTTCTCGGTGGCGGCGGGAATCAGAATTTCGCAGTCTTGGACAAGCAGTTCTGCCGCATCGCAGTTTTCCGCGTCCGGGAATCCATGAACCGTGCCGTTCCTTTGTCGAAAATCCACTAGCGCCTTCACGTCGATTCCGTTCTTGTTGCACAGGCCGCCGCCCACCTCAGCGAGGCCAACGATCTTGTAACCCGCCTGATACATCAGCAGGGCGGCATTGGAACCGACGTTGCCGAAGCCCTGAATGATGACGCGGGAGCGCTCCCGATCGAGGCCCAGTTTCTGGCAGGCTTCATCGCACACGATCATCACTCCACGGCCGGTAGCTTCGCGGCGTCCGCGAGAGCCGCCGATGTTGATGGGCTTCCCTGTGACGACGGCGGTGACAGTCTGGCGCATATGCATGGAATAGGTATCCATCATCCACGCCATGATTTGTTCGTTGGTATTCACGTCAGGGGCAGGAACATCTTTTTCGGGGCCGATGAATTCGATCAGTTCGGAGGTATAGCGCCGCGTCATGCGCTCGACTTCGCCCATCGACATCTTGTGCGGATCGCAGATCACGCCGCCCTTGGCGCCGCCGAAAGGAATGTTGACCACGGCGCACTTCCACGTCATCCAACTGGCTAGTGCGCGAACTTCGTCGAGCGTCACGTCGGGGGCGTAGCGGATGCCGCCCTTGGCCGGGCCGCGCGCGATCGAATGCTGCACCCGGAATCCGGTGAAGACCTCGAGGTGGCCGTCATCCATCTGCACCGGGATGTACACCGTAACTTCGCGGTTGGGATAACGCAAAACGCGCCACAAACCTTCATCCAAGTTGAGTTTTTGTGCAGCCAGGTCGAAGCGGGCGCGCTGGGACTCCCACGGGTTGGTTTCTTTGTCCACGTGCGGGGGCGTCGTAATCGTCGTCATAACAAGTGGTCTCCGGAATGATTGCAGGTCGGTGCTGGCCGTCGCCGGGAGGTCTCCGATCGGAGGCGGGCAAACGTTCAGAGTATATGAGGGGCGGTGGCAGGGAAGCAAGGAGCAGAGGTGTCAACCGTGGTCACTCTATACAGTTCAAGAGCCTTGCGGGCGGCGTTGCGAGGGGCTGGGCATTTAACCGCTGCAAGGAGTCATGTCTGCGAAATGGGATAACTCAGGGGCCCGGTGCACGCCGGTGGCCCAAAGATGTAAGCTCGGGGCCAGCACTTTTCGCCACGGACGATCTACACATCGCACAAGGGGGTGAGATCGATCTTGCGCCCGCTTACCTCGGTCTTGATTCACCTTAGAGACTTCGCGGTTTCGAGTCCGTTACGGATTTCGCAGCGAAGCGCTGCAAGATTTCAGGCACACTCTTCGGCTTTGGTGTAACTATCCCTGGCACGCGGGATGGGCGATCACGGCCCTCGCCCTTGGTATTGGCGCAAACAGTGGTGTTTTCAGCGTAGTCAATGGATTGCTGCTACACTCTCTTCCATTTCGTGAACCGGACCGCCTGGCTCTTCTGCATCAGTTCATTCCACCGCACGATAGTGCGAAAGAATTTCACGAATGGGCGGACGGCCATCTGGACTTTCGCGGGACTCGCGCTGCTGCTGGCGCTGATTGGCATTTACGGCATTGTGTTCTAGGCCGTCGTTCAGAGGAACCAGGAAATGGGCGTTCGCATGGCGCTCGGGACCACGCCTATCCGGCTTCGGGGCAGGCTGTTGCGGCAGGGCCTGCTGATGGTTGTGGCGGGCGCCATCCCCGGAATTGCCGCAGCACGGCTCACCGGTCGCTTCCTGGAGAGCCTGATGGCTGGGGGCGCAGCCTATTGGCTTGGCAGCGTCCTCCAGCTTGGTCTTGCTGGTCGCTCTTGTTGCCTCGGCGAGTATCTGGTGCGCCACGCGCAGCATCGCCAGACTCGATATCACTGCAATCCTCCGAAGCGAATAGCTCGTAACGTGATTAAACATTTTATTCAGCGCCCAACCGACTCCCACATGCCTCTGGCACGCCCGCCACTCCTACCCGTAACTCAACAAACTTGAAACCCGACGGCTTGCCGGAGCATCTTTACATGCTTTCGGGACCGCGGCTTGGGCACAACACAGATAACTCAGCAATCGGCCCGCAGAGGCTCCGCTCCAAGCGGAGGCAATCCCTGGCTGGTCGCAATCGCGGTCATGCTCGCGACCTTCATGGAGGTGCTGGACACCTCCATCGCTGCTGTCGCGCTTCCTTACATTGCGGGCAGTGTGTCGGCCACCAACGATGAAGCGACGTGGGTGCTGACCAGTTATCTGGTGGCCAACGCAATTATCTTGCCCGCGAGTTCATGGCTTTCGCTACGGTTCGGGCGCAAGAGATTTCTCATCGTCTGCATCACGATTTTCACGATTTCGTCCTTTATGTGTGGAGCGGCCACCAGTCTGGCATGGATTTTGATTGCCCGCGCGGTGCAAGGGGCGGGAGGGGGAGCGCTGCAGCCCTTGTCGCAGTCGATTCTGCTCGAAACTTTCCCGCCACAGAAGCGTGGGCTCGCCATGGCCGCGTTCGGCCTGGGAGTGGTGGTCGCGCCGGTGCTGGGACCTACGTTGGGAGGATGGTTGACCGACTCTTACTCCTGGCGATGGGCGTTCTATATCAACATTCCAGTCGGCGTTTTTGCGGTATTCATGATTTCGCGGTATGTCGAAGACCCTCCTTACATCAAAGAAGCGCATCCGGGAAAGTTGGACGGCATTGGGTTGGGACTGCTCGCGGTCTGGCTCGGCTGTCTACAGATCATTCTCGATAAAGGACAGGAGGACGACTGGTTTGGCGCGACCTGGATTCGCTGGGCGACGGCAATTTTGCTCACTAGCTTCGTCACGTTTTTGATTCGTGAGTTTCGCCATAAGCAGCCACTGGTGAATCTGCGCGTTTTCCGTCATCGCAACTTCGCGATCGGATGCCTGCTCATTGGCCTGTTCGGCGCCGGAATCTATGCCCTGGTCACCTTGCTGCCCCTGTTCTATCAGGAACTGATGGGCTACACGGCGCTGGAGGCCGGCTGGGCCGTAAGTCCGCGCGGCATTGGGGCGATTCTCGCCATGCCGATTATCGGCTACCTTACGGCGAAGATTGATAACCGCTACTTGATTGCATTCGGATTCTGTCTATTCGGTGTTGCCAGTTTGTGGTTCGGGCAAGTCAATCTTTCGATCGGGCAGTGGACATTTTTGTGGGCCATTCTGATTAGCGGCTTCGGCTCGGGATGCGTATTCGTACCACTGTCGACGACCACCATGGCGTTCCTGAAGAACGAAGAAATTGGCAATGCCAGCGGCCTTTACAATTTGTTGCGCAACCTTGGAGGCAGCATCGGGATCTCGGTGGTTAACACCATTGTCGCCCGCCATGAACAATTGCACCGCAACGAATTGGTGGCCGCGATAACTCCGGGCCGTCCCGAGGTTCATGGGGCGATTGCGGGAATGCAGCAGTACCTGAGCACGCAAGGAGCCTCGTCCACCACGGCCCTTCAGAGATCGTATGGACTGATCAACCACGCTCTCGACGCGCAGGCGCGGCTGTGGTCCTACGTGGATGACTTTCGCTATCTGGCATTGGTCTGTTTCGGTTGTGTACCGATCGTTTTCGCGCTGAAGAAAGCCGTAGGAATGAAAGGGGCGGTGAGCGCGGGGCACTAGATTGGCGCACGCTAGATCCTTCGGTCCGCCTGAAAAACAGCTATGCTCAGGATGAAGCCACAGAGATAAATTACAACACGATCTCCAAGCCTTCAGACGCGGCGCGAATGTGAGGGTAATAGTTGCGCGCATCCGCGACCACTTTGTCGACGATGGCGTCGGTATGGTCAGGATCGTGATGGTACAGGAGGAGTTCCTTGGCGCCGCTTTCCATTACCACGTTGACGGCCTCGCGCCAGTGGCTATGTCCCCAGCCACGGCGCCGCGCTTCGTATTCTTCGGGAAGATACTGCGCGTCGTAGATCAGAATGTCGGCGCCTTCGGCCAGTTTGCGCACAGCTTTGTCGAAGCTCGCGTCGCCGGGTTCGTTGTCGGTGGCATAGACCAGCACGCCGTCTTTGGTCTCCAGCCGAAATCCCATACAGCCCTGCGGATGGTTCAGCCACGCGGTCTTGACCTGAATGCCCTCGCCCATGGGCAGGCAGCCATTTTCGATGTCGTAGAAATCACGCTTGGCCTTCATCTGGTCGAGGTTGACGGGAAAATAGGGCGACGCCATCTGCTCGGCAAACACCTGCTCCAGGTTGTGAGCACGGCCGGAGGAATGAAAGCTGAACTGGCCGTTGGGACTGTCGTACAGAGGCCGGAAAAAAGGCATGCCCTGAATGTGGTCCCAGTGGAAATGCGAAACGAAGACATGCGCGGCAAACGGCCGGTCGCCGAACTCGCGCTCCAGTTCGTGTCCCAGCACGCGAAATCCGGTGCCGCAATCGAAGATGTAGATTTGATCGTCCAGGCGAACTTCGACGCACGAGGTATTGCCCCCGTAGCGCAGGTTCTCGGTCTGTGGAGTGGGCGTGGAGCCCCGCACACCCCAAAACTTGACTCGCATAAACTCCGACTTGCCTAGTCCGTAATCTTTAGACTGCAAAGGATCTTCCCGTCAAATTTCGAGTGCTGGTCCTGTTCATTCTCTAAGCCGCGGAGAAACACTCAATCTTGCCGGGACTCAAAAATGTTCATAATACTCGGGATAGTAACGATTCTAGCTTGTGTCCAGAGTCCAACAAGTGACTAAAGTTTCGAGTGTTTGTGAAAACAGAAAACTGGGGGATGTACGCCGGCAAACGCTGATGGATTCCGGCGGTCCGTCTTCGTCGCCTATAATAAACAACCCCGGATTCCGGCGCATGGAACTGGCTCTGAACGAGCACCAGGCGCCGCGGGTCAGATCGCAACGATGCTGCAACCCGATTTCAAACAGTTCACCCGGCTGGCGAAGGACGCCACGCTCGTCCCGGTGGTGAAATCCGTCAGCGCCGATTTGCTGACTCCGGTCTCGGCATTTCTCGCGATCGCCGAGAACGAGCCATATGCTTTTCTGCTGGAGTCGGTAGAGCGTGGTGAGCAGATCGGGCGCTACACATTCCTGGGTGTTCGGCCTTACATGCGGGTGAAGGCACGTGAGGGAACGGTCGAGATTGAGCGCGGACGCCGGCGCGAAGTCGAGCAGGAAAGTATTTTCCAGGTGCTGAAGCGATTGCTGCGAGAGCATCGGCCCGCCAACATTCCCGGATTGCCCCCATTCACCGCGGGAGCGGTGGGATACTTTGCCTACGACGTCGTTCGCCAGCTGGAAAAGATTGGTGATCACGCCAAAGATGACCTGGCGCTGCCCGATGCCGAATTGATGTTCTTTGACCGGCTGTTGGCGTTCGATCACTTGCGCCACCAGATTCACATCGTAGCCGGTGCAGATGTTGCCCGCGAAAGTCCGCGGCGCGCCTATGACCGGGCCCTCCGCGACATTGCTGCCTTGGAGCGGAAACTCGCGGCGGGACTCGGCCCGGCGCTCCGGCGCAAGCCGGCAACGGTAAAAGCCGGCAAACTTAAAGTTCATGCCGGAACCCGGCGCGAGGATTACCTGCGCAACGTGGAGCGCTGCAAGGAATACATTGCCGCGGGCGACATCTTTCAGGTCGTTCCTTCGCAGCGGTTTGATTTCGTTCCCGAAGTTGCGCCCTTCGATTTGTATCGCGCGCTGCGCCAGGTGAATCCCTCGCCGTATCTCTACTTCCTGCGTACGGGCGATACTCATATTCTCGGATCGTCTCCCGAAATGCTGGTACGGGTCACCGGGCGCAAGTTGGAGTACCGGCCCATCGCGGGCACGCGTCCGCGGGGGCGCGACGAAGCCGAAGACTCCCGCCTCGAGCAGCAGATGCGCAACGACGAAAAAGAACGTGCCGAACATGTGATGCTTGTTGATCTCGGGCGCAACGACCTGGGACGCGTCAGCGAATACGGTTCGGTCAAGGTAAAAGACCTAATGTATGTCGAGCGCTACTCCCACGTCATGCATCTGGTTTCGGCACTGGAAGGAACGCTGCGCAAGGATCTCGATGCACTCGATGCATTCTCCGCCTGCTTCCCCGCAGGGACCCTCAGCGGCGCGCCAAAAGTCCGCGCGATGCAGATCATCGAGGAGTTGGAACCTACGCGCCGCGGCATTTACGGTGGATCGGTACTGTACGCCGATTTCGCCGGAAATCTCGATTCCTGCATCGGTATTCGCACCCTGCTGATGCAAGGCAAGAAAGCATATCTGCAAGCGGGAGGGGGGATTGTCGCAGACTCCGATCCGGCCAGCGAGTTTCAGGAATCGATGAATAAGGCGCAGGCCTTGCTACGGGCGGTGGAGAACGCAAGGAACAGCGGCCAGTGATCGGTGGTCACTGCCGCATAAAGTTAGCAACAAGCTTCTTCCCGGCGTCCGTCAGGACACTCTCCGGATGAAATTGCACACCTTCTACCCGATGGCGGCGGTGGCGGAGGCCCATAATCGTCCGGGTGCCGTCCTTTTCAGTGGTCCAGGCGCTGACTTCCAATTCGGACGGCAAATCTTTTTCCTCGACGATTAGTGAATGATAGCGGGTCGCTGTCATCGGCATGGGCAGACCTTGAAAGACAGTCTTATTGTCATGCATGACCGCGCTGGTTTTGCCGTGCATGAGATGGGCGGCGCGCACCACTCGGCCTCCGAAAGCTTCGCCGATCGCCTGGTGCCCAAGACAGACCCCTAGCACCGGAATTTTTCCTGCGAAATGCCGGATCAGATCGATGCTGATGCCTGCCTCATGCGGGGTGCAAGGACCTGGAGAGATCACAATCCGCTCCGGCCGCATGTCCTCGACCTGACTCACGGTCACCTGATCGTTGCGGCGAACCTCGACCTCGCCGCCCAACTCCCCGATGTATTGGACCAGGTTGTAGGTGAACGAATCGTAGTTGTCGAGTACGAAAATCAAGGTCGGCAGCCCCTCCTATCAGCTTACACCGGAGACGGGATTTCAGATTGTTGATCTCAGATTGCGCACGCGGGTTCCAATCAACAAGCTGAAATTTACAATCTGAAATCGTTCCCCTCCCCTGAAAGAGCCACGTGCTTCCACTAGGGTGGTATTGACCCCTGGCAGGGTTGCGGAGCATCCTTCATTTGGTCGCATAGATACTAGTTTGCGCCAACTGGAGGATGAATGACTGAGTCCCAGCAGGAGAAGCGGGCGGCACGCCGCTTCCCGCTCCGCGTTCCGGTGACCGTCGATCACGAGAACGCCACTCATCCTGCCCAGATTCGAGATGTCAGCGCGCGCGGTATCTGTTTTTACATGGATTCCGCCGTGGCCCAGGGATCGCCGATTGGATTCACCCTCACTCTGCCGCCCGAGATTACGCTGACGGAAAGCATCCGCGTGCAATGCAAAGGCCGGGTGGTTCGTGTGGAGAACGGAATCGAGGACGGTAAACTCGCCATCGCTGCCGTCATCGAAGAATACGAATTCCTGCCCGAAGCCTGAAAGCAGATTCCAGACCTCAGACCTTTGACCTCAGACCGCGTCGCGCCGGCATCTTGCCGGCTGTCCCGCGGGCGTCTCGTCCTCGACGCGGAGGGCGGGGACGCCCGCCGGACAGCCGTGTCGGGACGGCGACGCTACTTTGCAGAGGTCTGAGGTCCGGGGCCTAAGGTCCGACGGGTTTTAGTCACTTCTCTCCCATCCATTGCAAGTGATATGTTTCCTTCAAGCTTCCAGTGAGGGATCCTTTTGCCGCGATCTGGTCTCCAACGCGTGTGCTTGATGATGATGGCGGGGCTGACCGGCGTTGTCGCTCAAACCTTTGGACCTCCGCCCCTGGTGAAGAGTGTTCGCATCATTCATGAACACGGCGTGCCTGTGGTTGAGATTCTTTCCAGTGGCGGGCCGGTCATCCCTGAGATACAGACGCTCGATTCGCCGCCGCGACTCGTCATCGATCTTCCCAATTCGCATCTGGGATTAATGCAGAAGAAAATCACAATTCAAAAGGGGAATATCCTCGCCATCCGGGTCGATCAATACCAGGTAAAACCTCCGGTGACGCGCATCGTGCTGGACCTGCTCGCTCCCTATGCCTACTCCTGGGATGGCGGGGGCAGTCGACTACTGATACGACTCAAGCCGCCCGAGGATGTGAATGCAGGCAAAAAGTCGTTGCAACCGCCGACCGTGCCAGGCTTATCTCGGGAGGCCGCTCCGGTTGTGGTTCCCCTGACAGGGGGTTCGGGCGGCGCTCTCGTGCTGGCGGGACGCCGCCTCGATTCTGGTTCGACCCTGACGGCCGGTTCCGAAACGGCGATCCTGCGCTTGTCTCGCGGAGGGGAACTTCGGGTATGCCCGGGCACCACCGTTTCGGTGACGCCTTCAGAAACGAAGCGCGATCTGATGATGGGCTTGAGCACCGGCGCGGTAGAAGCGCACTATACGCTCGAAGCATCGGCCGACACCGTGCTGACTCCCGACTTCCGCATTATGTTTGCCGGGCCGGGAGAATTTCATTTCGCCATCAGCGCCGACCCGCAAGGCAACACCTGCGTGCGGTCACTCAAAGGCAATACTTCTTCAGCGGTTGTCTCCGAGTTGATGGGTGACCGAATTTACCAGGTGAGGCCGACTGAGCAGGCAGTGTTTCACTCCGGGAGGATCGACAAGGTTGACAGCGATGTTCCGCTGGAATGCGGATGCGCTCCGCCTTCGCAGCTGATGCAGGCGCAGGCTCCATTTGCACCGAACGTGCCCGATTCGGAATTGCCCGCCAAGGCGCGCATCGGCGGCAGTGAAACGCCGCCTGTCTCGGCCGCGAATTCTTCTCCGCAAACGACATCGTCCGAGACGAAGCTGTCGAACGGGCCGGAGACGGCGCCGCTGCCGCCTTCTCAACCGAACGAGGTTCACATGGAAGTGGATGCGCCACTCGTCTTTACGCCGAAAAAGCGCGCCGCCAGTGCCTCACCCGCGCCCGTGCAGGCGGCCAAAGACTTGCCGGTGGAGGATTCGCCCGGACGCCAGGTACACCTCGACACCGTGGTCGAGACCCCGCTGCCGGAGAAGCAAAACAAACCGGAACACCGGGGCTTCTTCCGACGGCTCTTGTCTAGCATTTTTGGGTAGGTCGTTTTGTAGCGCCGGCATCCTGCCGGCCGTGGCGAGGCATCCTGCCCTCGCACGTGCGGGCGAGACCCTCCCACGACAGCCGCCGCTCTACTTTTCTTGCGGCGCTACGTTTTCTTCCCTGGGAAATCCTTTTCGGTTGTTCCTGCGTCTTACCGCAAGTTGGGCTGAGACAACCCGTCGGTAGGAGCGCGTCATGACCGCTGCATCGCTGGGAGCGGGCCCGAATACCTTCTCCCTCTCCCTTTTTTCAGGACAAAATGACGGACTTTATCGCGCCAGGCGCGAGACTTTCGTCCTCTCGCTGCGCGGGCAGGCTGCACTCGTGGGAGTGCTCATCTACTTCACGAGCTGTGTAATCCGAGGCACGCCTGAGATCGGAAGAAACTTACCCAAGTCCAACGAGTTGCTCCTGGTCTTTTCTGGACCCAACGGCGGTGGCGGAGACGGTGCGGATGGCTCCCGACATTCAGTTACCGCAGGGTGGGCAAATCGGCGATCCCATGTCGCAATTTTCCCGAGCGTTCTCCAGTGGCCCGGGCGGTCCCGGAGGAATCGGATCTGGATGTTGCGATGGCGTTGGACCGTCAACCGGGCCCGGATTCGGGCCCGGGCCGGCGGGAATTTATCCGGCGGGAAAGATGGGCGTGACCATATCGCAGGTGATCTTTGACCCCGAGCCGGGTTTTTCCGACGAAGCCCGCAAGGCTAAGGCGCAGGGGGTCGTGATGCTGCTGGTGGTGGTAGGAAAGGACGGACGCATCTACGACGTCCACGTCAGGCAGAGTCTGGGTATGGGCTTGGACGAGAAGGCGATCGAGGCGGTCAGCCGCTGGCGCTTCCGGCCCGCCACCCTGAACGGCCAGCCGGTGGCAACTCAAATTGCGGTTCAGGTGGATTTTCGTCTGTACTGAAAAAGTGGGCGTCGGACCTCGGACTTCAGACCTCAGACCTCTTAGAACTGAGATCTGGCCCCTGAGGTCCGAGGTCTGCCGCCGGCTCTCTAGCTTCGTTTGATGGCGCGGCGCAGTGGCTCTACTTTTTCGCGCAGCTCCTCGGCAATATCCGCGCCCCGGGAGGCCGCATCTTTCACGCGGTCACTGGCTTCGCGCACGCGGTCTTTGGCCTCGTCGGCCCAATCGCCCAAAGTATCCTTGGCGTCTTCGTAGCCGCGTTGCAGGTCGCGGCGCATCTGTTTGCCGGTCTTGGGCGCGAGCAGGAGTCCGGCCAAGGCGCCGGCCCCCAGTCCAATGAAGAGGAAAGTAATTGCCGTTCCGACGTGGCTGCCTTCGGAAGATTCGTAATGTCCGGTTCGCATAATGGGAGCCTCAATTTTCCGCCCGGGAAATGTGCGGGCATTTTGACGAAACGTGCGCCGAGATCCGGCCACAACTGATTCTAGTCCTACGGCGGGACCCCGGCGAATCCAATCCGAAACCGTGGAGTGCGCCCATTTTCGATGAGTTCGGTTTCGAGAAGGTTTCTTTTCCGGCGCAGCTGAGTGTAAAATAATGCTTTAGCCTTCGTGGCGGCGGAATTTGTGGCCTGCCCCGCCTTCCGCCGGCTTCACAAACCGCAATCCTACAAGGAGAGTTTTTCAAGCGATGTCGATCCCTGCCACCCAGCTTCGTCCTGGTATGATCATCAAGCACAACAATGATCTGCACTCCGTTTTCAGCGTCGAACACCGTACGCCCGGCAACCTCCGCGCCTTCATTCAAGCCAAGCTGCGCAACTTGCGCACTGGCGCCATGTTCGAACACCGCTTTCGCTCGCCCGATCCGATCGAGAAGGTTAATGTGGATGAGGTCGAAATGCAGTTCCTCTACGCTGACGGCGACAGCTATTACTTCATGGACACCACGAACTACGAGCAGACCCACCTGAGCAAAGAAATCCTGGGCGACGCCGTGGATTATCTGATCGCCAATCTTGAAATTAAAGTGGAGTTCTTCGACGGCAAGGCGGTTGGCATCGAGCTTCCGCAGACCGTGATTCTGACCGTGGTTGAGACGGAGCCGGGACTGAAGAGCGCGACTGCTTCCAGCGTGACCAAGGCCGCCAAGACCGAGACGGGACTCGTGGTGCAGGTTCCGCCATTCATTAACGAAGGCGAAAAGATTAAAGTCGATACCTCGGAAGGCGCGTACCTATCACGCGCGTGAGGCATTGTTGATTGCTGATGGTTGATTAAAAAGCCATTCATTCTGGGTATGCATTTCGGGTTTTTCAATCAGAAATCAACAATCAGCAATCACGTCAAAGCATGAGTTCCACCGAAAATACAGTCCAAGCCCGCCGGTTCGTCGTTCGTGGACGTGTACAAGGCGTAGGTTTCCGCTGGTTTGTGGAGCGCGAGGCGCACATCCTGGGCATTGCTGGTTGGGTACGGAACAATCATGACGGCAGCGTGGAAGTTCTCGCGCAGGGGACGCGCGAGCAGCATTCTGCACTTCATTCCCGGTTGCGGGAAGGTCCGCGCGCGGCTCGCGTGGATGCGGTCGAAGTATCCGACGTCCCTCCGGTCGCCGGACTGAATTCATTTCGCATTGAAGGAGCGTGGTAGATGGCACCTGTCCCGGTCATGGATGCTGACCACTTGAAGAAACTGATTCGTGAGATTCCGGATTTTCCCAAGAAGGGGATCCTGTTCTACGACATCACGACGCTGCTGAAAGACAAGACTGGGTTCGCCACGCTGATCGACAAGCTCTCCGAGCATTACATCTCGCAGGACATTGACCTGGTGTTGGGGATGGAAGCGCGCGGTTTTATCTTCGCTCCGGCTCTCGCCTATCGTTTGAACGCCGGATTCGTTCCTGTCCGCAAACCCGGCAAGCTTCCCGCCGCGTGTGTGAAATACGATTACGCCCTGGAGTACGGGACCAACTCGTTGGAGATCCACCAAGACGCCATTCAGAAAGGTCAGCGCGTCTTAATCGTCGACGATCTTCTAGCCACCGGAGGCACGGCCGAGGCTACCGCTAAACTTGCGGCATCGCTGGGCGCTGAAATCGCCGGTCTGGGATTTGTGGTGGAACTCGAATTCCTGAAGGGCCGCGACAAACTCAAAGATTACGATGTGATGTCGCTGCTGCGGTACGACAAGTAGGCGTCACGACCCTAAGAGGGAGCGTCAGGTTGTCACACTGGCACCGCAGCTACCCAACCCTGGTTCTCCTGTTCTCTTCGATTGCCGTTCAGGCCGACGACTCAAACGCAAGGCGTGAGCTGGATGGGTTGCTGGCGAAAGCGAGTGTGGCAAATCTTCGATCACAGGGCGCCTCGGCTTTCCATTTGCGTCTTAACCTTCATGCGGAGCGCATAACCACCGAACCGCTAGACGGAACCTATGAAGAAACGTGGAGTGCCTCCGACCCATGGCGTCGGGAAATAACCTCTCCCGACTTCAAGCAGCTAGAGGTTCGCAACAAGGATAGTCGATGGGTGGATCGGAACCTCGATTTCAGACCTCAACCCGGGTACTTGGTTATTCGGTTGTTAGACTCGCTGATGTCTCCCGCGGTGCTACCCGATGAGAAACTGAACCGGCTTCACAAGGAGAAAAAAGACGGTGCGGAGTTGCAATGTGCTGACCTCGGAACTGGACCAGGGCATAACACCCTATACTTCGACGAGAGCGGAAAGTTGTTGAGTATTGAATACCCGACCTTGCAGCATGGAATACCGCGACTATCGAAAATTTGGGGAAACGATGTTTCCTCACACGCTCAGAGTGTACGAGCAGCGCCAGCGCGTGCTAGAGGTCAATGTCGGTGAGCTAAGTCCGTTTCGGACGACCCAAGCCAGTTCCGGCGTCGCTCCGAGTCCGCGTTCGAGGTAGCTTCGTGCGAGAGATGGATGCCGGGTATTCCGGTTAAGAAAGTTGTACCCGAGTACCCTAAAGATGCCCGAGCTTCGCACATAGAAGGAACTGTGCTGCGGTATGCTCTCCTCTCTTCCGACGGGACAGTGCAAAAAGTGAAAGTACTGCAGAGCGCTGGGACTCTTCTGGATCAGGCCGCCCTGCATGCCGTGCAGCAGTGGGGCTCCTCCCCGACGGACTGTGGCAGCGGACGCCGGCTGCCGGCAGAGATCGAGGTTACAGTGAATTTTGCGCTGAGGTATTAGCGTGAAATGCGCTACCTGCTACGCACTTGGAATACGGGAAACCTGAGTCTTATAGATGTAATTTGTTCTTCAGGTTTCCACTATTAAATGGGTGTCTTTGGCCAGGTAGCCCTTCCGCCGGAACCAATCCTCCATCGCATCCTTGAGTTGGTCCATGGGTACGCTGGAACCAATTTCCATCTGACCGTCGGCAAGCGGAAGGGTGTCGTCGAAAACGCTGGCATTGGTGAAGTTGCGCATGGAGAAACTGTCGAGCCATTTGAGAGGGCAGGGAAGCCTGCGGCCGTCAACTTCGTACTCCACGCGAATCTTGCGCGCGAACATGAGTTGATTTAATCACAGGAATAAACATGTAGCGCCAGCCGCCTCGGCTGTCCAGCCTGGGCGAAGCCCGGCTGCTTCGTGCAAAACCTCTGGCAGCTGAGCCCCTGGCCATCTCGAAGCCCAGCGGTTGCATCCACGGCTCCAGACACCACCTCTTTGGTGTCTACACCCACGTGGGTCTGCGTCCCAAGCGAGACTAGCGCCGCCAGTCGTTCTCGATTCGGCGTTTCTCTTTGGCGGGAGCCCACCTTTACGGAGGAGCCATGTGTTCTATCAAAACCGTAGTTTTGTGGTTGGCGCTTGCCGCAGTCTCATCTGGTCAATCTCCCACCCCGGCGTCTTCGCCGGATTCGGCTGCTCGACTGCCGGTGACCCGCGTCATTCTCTATAAGAATGGAGTCGGTTACTTCGAGCACGCTGGGCACGTGCGTGGTAGCCAGGACGTAAACGTCGACTTCACGACTGCGCAACTGAACGATGTGCTGAAGTCACTCACCGTTCTCGACTTGGGCAAAGGACGGATCACCGGGGTCAGCTACAACTCGGCGGCACCGCTGGAGCGTCGTCTGGGCTCGCTGCATCTGCCGGTCGGAGAAAATCCGAGCACCGCGCAATTTCTCGATGCTCTGCGCGGGGCGCGGATGGAAGTTCGGAATGGCTCCGAGAGCGCTTCGGGGCGCCTGCTCAGCGTCGAAGATCGGGATGTGGCCGGAAAGGGCGATCAGAAGATCACTCTGAGGCAAATCTCAGTGGTGAGTGATGGCGGAGAAGTCCGCATCTTTGACTTGACGCCTTCCACCAGCGTTCGCATTGCCGAAAAAGAAGTGAACGAAGAAGTTGGAAAGTACCTCGGGCTGGTCGCATCGACTCGCGATCAGGATGTCCGGCGTATGACGATCTCCACCGCTGGGGACGGCGAGCGCAACCTGCTGGTCGGCTACATCAGCGAAGTGCCAGTGTGGAAAAGTACGTACAGAATCGTGATTCCGAGTGAGGGGAAGCCGCTGCTGCAAGGATGGGCCATCGTCGACAACACGGTCGGGGAGGACTGGAAGGATGTCGAGTTGTCCCTGGTGGCGGGCGCTCCGCAGTCGTTTGTGCAGGAACTATCGCAACCGTATTACACGCGCCGCCCGGTGGTCGCCCTGCCAGAGAATGCGATGCTTACGCCACAGACGCACGAGGCGACGATGGAAGAGCAGGCGGAGGCCGTCAACGGCCAACTTTCCACCCCCAGCAAGATATCGGCGGGTGTGGTGGGCGGCGTACCGGGAGGAGTTCACGGCGGCCAAATGGGAGGAGTGATAGGGGGCAGCGTTGGCTCGGGCAGCGGTGGGGGGATCGGTGGCGGGATCTTCCACGTTGGCGGTCCTCCACCACCATCTCTCCCCCGCCCTGACGCCACCGAAGTCGCCGAGACTCTCGAAGCTGGGACCACGGTGGGCGAAACCCGCGAACTTGGAGACCTGTTCGAGTACAAACTCAAAGATCGGGTCACCATCCGCAAGAATCAATCAGCGCTGGTGCCCATCCTGCAATCACGCATCGACGCCGAGAAAGTTTCGGTCTGGAATCCCTCCGACAGTTCCGTCCTGCGCGCGCTCTGGGTGAACAACACCAGCGATCTCACGCTCGACGGCGGAAGCTTCAATGTACTTGAGGGCGACGCGTTTGCCGGCGAAGGCTTGATGGACGCGATCAAGCCCGGCGAGAAGCGGCTGATGTCGTACGCTGCCGACCTTGGCATCCTCGTCGATGCCAAGCAAAAAGCAGATAACCAGCGCGTGACCCGAGTCATCATCGCCCATGGAACCATGACGCAATCGACCGAGGAACGCCAGGAGAACACCTACACCATCCGCAACCGCGATAGTTCAACACGGACGCTGGTGATTGAACATCCCGCGCGCCCAGGCTGGAAACTGTCGGACGACGAAAAGCCAGCGGAGAGTTCCGCATCCTTCTACCGTTTCAGACTCACCGTTGAGCCCAAGAAGACCACGGCCTTGGTGGTCAAGGAATATCGGCCGATTTTGAACAGCTATCAGCTGACGAATGTGACTGACAACGAGGTCAAGTTCTTCCTCGAACAGAGGATGATCAATCCCGAGGTGGAAAGAGCGTTGCGGCGCATCGTTGCCCAAAAGAATGACATCGCCGTCATCGAAGCAGTCATCACTGGACGTCGCTCGCAGGTATCGAGCATTTCCGACGATCAGCAGCGGGTTCGCGAGAACATGAAAGCGCTGAAAGGGAGTGCCGAAGAAAAAGCACTTGTGGAGCGATACGTCCGCCAACTCAGCGAGCAGGAGGATCGTGTGCAATCGCTGCGGCGCGAGATTGCCGAAATGCAGCAGAAGCGCGACGCCGCCCAGGGCGCGCTCAACGAAATGATTGGGGGCCTGCAGATGGAGGTGACCCTTTAGGAAAAGCCGTGCTGCGCACGGCAGACAGCCGAGAGCGGCGGTCTCCACATAAGGCTCGGGTCAAGTACCGGCTATCTTTGCGCCTTCGGTCCCGCCGTCTTTACCTCGGGCGGTGCGTCGAAATTTTCGAAGTTCTTGGCGAAGCGATTACGCAGGTCGTCGGCGGCCTTGTCGAAAGCGGCTTTATCCGGCCAGGCGTTTCGAGGATTCAATACATGGGCGGGCACGCCCTGGCAAGCTTTGGGAATGCTGAAACCAAAGGTCGGCTCGATCTCAAACTCCTCCCGGCTCAGTTCGCCTTCGACAGCCGCATCGACCATGGCGCGAGTGTAAGGAATCTCCATGCGCTTGCCCACACCGTAGGGACCGCCCTGCCAGCCGGTATTTACCAGCCAACATTGCGCGCGATGCTCGCGCAGGCGGCGGCCGAGCATTTCTGCATAAGTTTTCGGAGGCAGCGGAAGGAATGGAGATCCGAAGCAGGTCGAGAACGTGGCCGTGGGCTCTTTCACCCCGGCCTCGGTCCCCGCTACCTTCGCGGTATAACCCGACAGGAAGTGGTACATCGCCTGTTCCGGCGTCAGCTTGGAGATCGGCGGAAGTACGCCAAAGGCATCCGCCGTCAGAAACACTACATTTTTCGGATGTCCGCCAATGCCCGGGATCACGGCATTATCGATAAAGTCCACAGGATAGGCGGCACGCGTATTCTCCGTCTTGCTGTCGTCGTTGTAGTCGGGAATGCGCGTGTGCGCCTCGAGGGTGACATTCTCGAGCACACAGCCGAAGCGGAGCGCGTTCCAGATCTGCGGTTCGTTTTTCTTCGAAAGCTTAATGCACTTGGCATAGCATCCGCCTTCGAAGTTAAAGATGCCGTCGGCGCTCCATCCGTGCTCGTCGTCGCCGATCAGGTCGCGCGAAGGGTCGGCCGACAACGTGGTCTTGCCAGTGCCTGAGAGTCCGAAGAACAGTGCGCTCACCCCGTTCCGCCCAACATTCGCCGAACAGTGCATGGGGAAGACATTGCGCGGCGGCAGCAGGAAATTCATGACGCTGAAGATGCACTTCTTCATCTCGCCCGCATACGAAGTTCCTCCGATCAGCACAGTACGACGGGTGAAGTTCAGCAGGATGAAAACTTCCGATGCCACGCCGTCGCGCTTGGGATCGGCCTTGAACTCCGGCGCCGAGATGACAGTAAATTCCGGGTGATGATGCTTGAGTTCCTCCGCCGTCGGACGCAGAAATAACTGGCGGACAAACAGATTGTGCCAGGCATATTCGTTCACGATGCGAACCGGCAGGCGGTACGCTGGATCGGCGCCGCAGAAAAGATCCTGGACAAAGAGTTCGCGTCCGCGCAGATGCTCCATCACCCGCGCGTAGAGCGCGTCAAATTTCTCCGGTTCGAAGGAGGCGTTGACTCCCCCCCAAGCGACGGTGTGCGCCGTGGTCTCGTCTTTGACGATGAATTTGTCTTTGGGAGACCGCCCCGTGCGATTCGTATAACCCACGATGGCCCCGTTGGCCGCTAACTTCGCCTCATTGTGCCGGATGGCGTGTTCCACCAGCACACCGGGCGAAAGATTGAAGTGGGTCCGGCCGTCGCTCAGCAACTCGGCTACGTCGCTGACGTGCATCGTGGTCGCCATGGGTTCTCCAATAAGGGCAGAAAACAATTACAAAACGACAAACACATTATTGTCCCTCAAAAATCCCCCGGCTGCCAAATTTCGTAATGCATGGTCCATGGCCTGCGGACAATCGACGCGCTCTCCTGATGGCGTCATCCCACGCCGGCGAAGTTCAGCAGCGGAGGTATCTCGAGTGAACCTGCGCCGGATTCCTTTCCCCGTGCGCACGAGATCCTCCCCTCCGCTTGACGCAAGGATACGGTCGGGACAAATCCAGGAGAGCGCGATCGAAAATCAGAGAGGAAGAGGGGGCGCGTTAGTCCGAGGTCTTGTAGTCGCAGGCCTTGCGGCAATCCTCGCAATACATCAGACCGTCGTTGCAAACACGGATGTTCGTCACGGCCTGGCAGAGGCAACAGAATTTTTCGCAGTCACACGAAGTTTCGGGCTGGTCGCACTGTGCACAGTTGTATTTAGCAGTTCCGGTGCTCATGAGACTAATGTAGCGCGCGTCGGCGGCACGCGAAAAATGACCTTGGTAATCGCTGCCGCGCTGCTAAGGGCGCACCCAACGGCAACGCACGATTTCTGCGTGGCCTATAATTCCCAGCAATGACCTTCCAACATGTGCTGGATGGCGCGGAGGTTCTCGCCCAGAACGGGGACCCGAGCGTCAGTGGTGTGGAATATGACTCGCGCCGGGTCAAGCTGGGATGCGTGTTCGTGGCCATTCGCGGAGAGACGTCGGACGGCAACCTTTTCATCGGCCAGGCCATCCAGGCGGGGGCGGTCGCAGTCGTCACCGATTCTCCGACGGAGAAGCCGCGGGAAGGCGTGGCTTGGGCAGTCGTGCCGCATGGGCGGCGGGCATTAGCGCGTTTGAGCGCGAATTTCTACAAGCGTCCTGCCGAGCGGATTGCGATCACTGGAATTACCGGGACGAACGGGAAGAGCACGACAGCCTTTCTGGTCGAGTCGATCCTCAGCGCGGCAGGTCGCAAAAGCGCTCTGATCGGGACGATTCAATATCACGTGGCCGGGCACGTGTATCCCGCGCCGCACACCACGCCGGAAGCGCTAGAACTGGCTCGACTCTTCAACGAAGCACTCGGACTGGGCGCGACCGACGCGGTGATGGAAGTTTCGTCGCATGCGCTGGCGCAGGAGCGCGTGTTCGGCGTGCCCTTTGACGTGGCCGTCTTTACCAACCTGACGCGTGACCACCTCGACTATCACAAGACGATGGACGAATACTTCGCCGCTAAGCGCGTGCTCTTCGAAGGCTGCGGCACAGATCCGCCCCGGGCGGTGGTGACCAACCTCGACGACGAATACGGCGCGAAGCTGGCGGGTTTCAGTCGCAAGCGCAGCCCGGTCGTACTGGGCTACGGTTGGGGCCGGGGCGACTTCCACGTCCAAAACGTAGACATCAGCCCTCGCGGCACGCGCTTCGACATGGCCACGCCGCAGGAGAAGATTGCTGTTTTTTCTCCGCTCATCGGGCGCGTGAATGTTTACAACATCCTGGCTGCGTCGGCCGCATGTTATGCACGGGGATGCACAGGGCAGGCGATTGCTCGCGGAGTCGAGTCGCTCACCCATGTTCCGGGAAGATTCGAGCGCGTTGATTGCGGGCAACCGTTCACGGTGGTGGTGGACTACGCTCACACCGACGACGCCCTGCGCAATCTCACGGCCCTGGCCCGCGAGTTCGTGTCGCGCGGCGGGGGAAGCGCCCGGGTGGTAACGGTGTTCGGCTGCGGCGGCGATCGCGATCGCGCCAAGCGTCCGCTGATGGGCGAGGCGGCGGGCCGAGGCAGCGATTTGGTGGTGCTCACCTCCGACAATCCGCGCAGCGAGGATCCGCGGGCGATCATCAACGACGCGTTAGTGGGCTTGCAGAAAACCGGAGTGAAGTACAGCGTCGAAGTCGACCGCCGCAAAGCGATTTCACTGGCGATCGGAGAAGCGCGCCCCGGCGACATTGTGTTGCTGGCCGGCAAAGGGCACGAGAAGGTGCAAGTCACGCGCGAAGGATCGCATCCCTTTGACGATGTTGAAGTGGCCGGCGACGCGTTGCGTGCGGCAGGATTCGAATGCAAACCGGCGCGTAGCGCAGGAAATCATGCATGAAGCTCTCGCTTTCAAAAATCGCCGAGTTTATTTCCGCCACGACCAATGGAGGGACAGCCGCCTCGGCTCTCCGCCTGAACGATCTCCGCGACGAAGTCGCCCAGGGTTATTCCATAGACTCGCGCACGGTGGCACCAGGAGAACTGTTCTTCGCAGTTAAAGGAGAACGGCTCGACGGCCACGATTATGTCGACGCAGCTTTGGAGAAGGGTGCCGTCGCCGCCGTAGCGCAGAAAGCCGAACTGCATCGCTATTCCGATAAGAGCCGGCTGCTCGCCGTCGACGATACTCTGGTTGCGCTGCAAACCCTCGCCACAGCGTTGCGGAAACTCTGGGGCAAACCGCTGATCGGCGTCACGGGTTCGGCAGGGAAGACGACGACCAAGGAGGCCGTCGCTCATGTCCTCGCCGCGCGCTTCCGCGTCCTCAAGTCCGAAGGCAACTTCAACAATCATTTTGGCCTGCCGCTGATGCTCTTGAAGTTAGAGCCGGAGCACGATGTGGCGGTCATCGAGATGGGCATGTCGCATGCTGGTGAAATTCGCGCGCTGGCCAAGATTGCGCGGCCAGAGATCGGCGTGGTGACTAACGTTGCTCCCGTTCACCTGGAGTTTTTTGATTCGCTCGCCGGCATTGCGCGCGCCAAGTACGAACTGATTGAGTCGCTTCCCGCAAGCGGAACTGCCGTACTCAACACCGACGATGAGTACGTTTCGCAATTCGGCCGCGACTTCAAAGGCAAGGTCATCACCTACGGAACGCGCGTGACGGCGGATGTAAGAGCTGAGAATGTGCGGACCCGTGGCGCGGAAGGCTCAGAGTTTGACTTGGTCATAGCCGGAGTTCGCGAGCATGCGCGTGTCCCGCTGGTCGGAGAACACAATATTCTGAATGCCCTTGCCGCGGCGGCCGTTGGAATCGCTCGCGGGCTGAAGCCTTCGGAAGCGGTGAGCGCGCTGGCAACTCTCGCCCCACCCGACAAACGCGGCCAGGTTCTCCAACTGGGTAACATTACGGTCATCAACGATTGCTACAATTCCAATCCGAAGGCGCTGCACGCCATGGTCGATGCCCTGGCCGCGATGAAGGCCGGACGTCGTATTGTGGTTGCGGGGGAGATGCTGGAACTTGGTCCCGCGGGAGCAGAAATGCATCGCGCTGCCGGTCAGCATATCGCCGCAAAGAAGATCGATGTTCTGGTCGGTGTCCGCGGAATGGCTCAGGAGATGGTCGACGGCGCACGGCACCTCGGAATGGAGGCCGAATTCGTGGCGACACCGGAGGAAGCCGCCGAGTGGCTGGCTCGCGAGTCCCGGGACGGCGATGTGGTGCTGCTTAAGGCGTCGCGCGGTGTGAAACTTGAGAAGGCATTAGAGGCGTGGAAGGCACGGCGCAACACCGGAAACTGATTCCTGCGAGAGACGGAGGCTGATTGCTCTACTGGCTGTTGTTCGTTAAGCTGCAACACTATGTTGCGCCATTCCGCATCTTTCGCTACGTTACCTTCCGCACGGCATTCGCTAGCCTTACCGCCCTGTTCACCGCTCTCATCGTGGGACCCCTCGTCATCGGCCGCTTGCGCGATTTCCAGATTGGACAATTCATTCGTGAAGAGGGCCCGAAGGCTCACCAGAAGAAAGCCGGTACGCCCACCATGGGCGGGTTGCTGATTGTCATCGCGATCGTTATCCCCACACTGCTTTGGGCTGACCTGAGCAATCGCTTTGTGTGGATTGCCGTGTTTGCCACTTGTGCGTTCGCCGCCATCGGATTCGCCGACGATTACACCAAGGTGACGCATCGCCGCAATCTCGGCCTGACTTCGCGAGCCAAGCTAGGACTGCAGATCGCTACCAGCCTCGTGATTGCCTCGATGCTGATCGCCATGCAAGCCTTCAACTTGTATTCCACCAAACTGATCGTGCCATTCTTCAAGCAGTTCCATCCCGATCTGGTGGTGCAAAGTCTGGAGCGATCTCCGCATTTGTGGTTCCTGGCGTTTCTGCCGTTCACCGCTTTCGTGGTGTTCGTGATTGTGGGCTCGAGCAATGCGGTGAATCTCACAGACGGCCTCGATGGCTTGGCCATCGGTTGCACTGTCATCGCTGCGGCCGCGCTCGCCGTGCTGACCTATGTCAGCGGCCACGCCACCTTTGCGACCTATCTCGAACTCCAGCGCATGCCGCAAGTCGCTGAACTGACCATTTTCTGCGGCGCCATGGTCGGATCGTCGATTGGATTTCTCTGGTACAACGCGCATCCTGCGGAAGTTTTCATGGGTGACGTGGGATCATTGGCGCTGGGCGGCGCGATCGGCACGGTTGCCGTGATCATCAAGCAGGAACTTTTGCTGCCTTTCATTGGCGGCATATTTGTAATCGAAGCGGTCTCGGTGATCCTGCAGGTGGGCTCCTACAAACTGCGCAAGAAGCGAATTTTCAAGATGGCGCCGCTGCATCATCACTTCGAACTGTTGGGCTGGTCGGAGTCGAAGATCATCGTCCGTTTCTGGATCGCGTCACTCGTATTCGCCCTGTTCGCGCTAACAACGCTGAAACTAAGATAGGATCACCACGGAGAAACGGAGGCACGGAGAAGATCAAATTCTATTTTCCTGCTTTTCTCCGTCCCTCTGTGTCTGGGTGGTGAATGGTCCTGATGGAACTCAATAACAAACGCGTGCTGGTCGTGGGCCTCGGCAAATCAGGGGTCGCGTCTGCGCTGTTCTTAAAAGCGCATGGGGCGCAAGTGACGGTCTCCGACACCAAGAGTGGCGACGAACTGCGCAATGAGATTCCCGTGCTTCTGGATCATGGCATCACGGTCGAGACCGGAGGCCACGGCGACCGCACGTTTCGCGGGCAAGATCTGATCGTGGTTAGCCCCGGTGTCCCAGTCGACGCGCCGCCGCTGGAGCAGGCGCGCGCCCTCGGGGAGGCTGTGATTGGCGAGGTTGAACTTGCCGCGCAGTTCCTGCCCGGACCGGTCGTGGCCATCACCGGATCGAACGGCAAGACCACAACCACCACGCTGACCGGCGAGATTTTAACTGCCGCGGGCTTGCCGACGCTGGTCGGCGGGAACATTGGGACGCCCGCGATCTCGTTGGCCGAACGCGCCAATCCGGAGACCGCCATTGTTCTCGAGATCTCGAGCTTTCAACTGGAAACGATTCAAACCTTCCGTCCGAAAGTTGCGGTCGTTCTAAATGTGACCCCGGACCATCTTGACCGCCACCGAACGTTTGAAGTTTATGTGGACGCGAAGGCTCGCATCTTCGAAAACCAGCAAGATACCGACTTCGCCGTGCTCAACGCAGATGACCCAACCTGCGCAGCAATGGGTCCACGGACGCGCGGGCAAGTATTCTGGTTCAGCCGGCAGAACGAAGTGAAGCAGGGCGCGTGGGTTCGCGACGGCGATATCGTTTTCCGTGACGCGAAAGGACAGCGCGAGATCATGCAAATCTCCGAGATCCCGCTGAAAGGCGTGCACAACCTGGAGAACGTGCTGGCGGCGGTGTGCGCGGGCGTGCTCATGGGATGCCCTCCGGACAAGATCCGTCAAGCGGTGTGCAACTTCAAGGCGGTCGAGCATCGGCTCGAATTTGTGGCGACCATTCGCGGCGTGGACTACTACAACGATTCGAAGGCCACCAACGTAGACGCGACCATGAAGGCGCTGGAGTCGTTCCCGGCGAATATCCACCTGATTCTCGGCGGCAAGGATAAAGGCAGCGACTACAGCGTGCTCAACGACCTGCTGCGCCAGCGCGTGAAGCGCGTCTACACGATCGGCGCGGCGGCGGCGAAAATCGAATCCCAGATCAAAGGCCCCGAAATAGTCCACGCAGAGACGTTAGAGAATGCCATCCGCAAGGCCAATGCCACGGCCCTGTCGGGCGACGTGGTCCTGCTCGCTCCCGCCTGCGCCAGTTTCGATCAGTTCAAAAACTACGAGCACCGGGGACAGATGTTCAAAGAGATCGTCCGAGGACTGGCTAGCGAGGCAGTAAAACCGTAACCCCATCCCTTGTCATCCGGAGCGGCCTTCTTTGACGCGCAGGACCTATGCAACTGGCCGGAAGTACAGAGTTGCTTCGCTTCGCTCAGTATGCCAAGCGACAGGTACGGGCGACCCCGAACCAAAACAATCAACAATCAAAATTCAACATTCCACATTTCCTTCTCCGTGCCTCCGCGTCTCCGTGGTGAAATGAACTCCCATGGCAAAGCGGGTGAGCGTCGATCGCTGGCTGTTTACCGTAACCATGCTGCTGGTGTTCGTGGGGCTAGTGATGGTGTTCTCCGCGTCGGCGGTGATGGCCCGGGAGCGGTTTGGCTCACCCTACGCCTTCCTGTCGAAACAGTTGATTTGGGCCGTCGCGGGGCTCGTCGCGATGGTGATCACTATGCGCGTCGACTACCGGCGCCACAAGCACCCGGCGCTGGTGTTCTCGCTGATGGGATTCACCACGCTGTTGCTGATCTCCGTCTTCTTTCTTGACCGCTCGCACAATACGCATCGCTGGATCCATGCCGGCGGGTTTTCTTTCCAGCCTTCGGAACTCGCCAAGCCAGTGCTGATCCTGTTTCTTGCATATTTTCTGGAGAGTCGGGCGAAGGCCATCAACGACGTACGCAACACGCTGCTGCCTGCTGCCGCACCGGTGCTCGTCTTTCTGGGACTCATTGTGCTGCAACCCGATCTCGGAACGGCAATCGCCTGCGCCGGAATCGCGGGCTGCATCCTGTACGTCGCCGGAATGCGCATGCGTTATTTCGCCTATTCCTTTGCCACGTCGCTGGTCCCGCTTTATTTTTTGATTTTTCACGTCAGTTTTCGGCGCGCCCGCATTCTTGCTTTCCTGAATCCTTATGCGGACAGCCAGAAGACCGGCTTCCACATCATTCAATCGTTGATTGCGGTAGGCACCGGCGGGGTGACCGGTACCGGCCTGATGGAAGGCAAGCAAAAGCTCTTCTACTTGCCAGAGCCGCACACCGACTTTATCTTCGCCGTGACCGCGGAGGAACTGGGCCTGGTCGGCGCCATGTTCGTAGTGGCCTTGTTCGCCGTCTTCCTGTGGCGCGGCATGCGCGCTTCCTGGCGCACTGAGGAACTCTTCGGCCGCTACTTGGCGGTGGGAATCACTAGCATGGTGGTGCTGCAGGCCTTCATCAACATCAGCGTGGTGCTGGGAATGATGCCGACCAAGGGGATTCCGCTGCCCCTGGTTTCTTACGGAGGATCGTCATTGTTCGTAACCTTGGCGTGCGTCGGCATGCTGCTGAACATTACCAAGCAAGCGGAATAGGAAAAGCAATTTTTGATTGCTGATTGATTTCACCGACTGCACGGTGCCCGCCAGTCTTTTCAAACAACAATCAGCAATCGCAAATCAACAATCATTTATAGTCACTGCATGCGCGCAATCCTGGCGGGTGGCGGAACCGGCGGACATGTGATCCCCGCGCTGGCCATCGCCAATCAACTCAAGAAGAGCTATGACGCGGAAGTGCTGTTCATCGGCACGGCGCGCGGCATCGAGAACCGGTTGGTGCCGGCGGCAGGATTTCCTCTTCAACTGGTGCGGGTTGGCGCACTCAAAAATGTCAGTCTGACAACCCGGCTGAAGACGGCGTTCGACTTGCCGCGCGCCGTCTGGGATGCAGGACGCATGCTGAACCAGTTTGCACCCGACGTGGTGATTGGCGTCGGCGGATATGCCTCCGGCCCAGCGATGCTGGCGGCGGTGGTCAAACACATTCCGACGCTGGCATTCGAGCCGAATGTAGTGCCGGGATTTGCCAACCGGATAGTCGCGCGATTCGTATCAGGCGCGGCTGTGCACTTTGAGGAAACGGCGCAGTATTTTCGCCGCGCCGAAGTTACGGGCGTGCCGGTGCGTCAGGCGTTTTTCGAAATCGCACCCAAGCGGGGCGGAGTTCCGACTGTGTTGGTTTTCGGCGGAAGCCAAGGCGCGCATGCCATCAATGATGCAATGATTCGCTGTTTGCCGGTTTTGCAGCGCGAGGCCCCCGGGATTCGCATCCTCCACCAGACCGGCGAGCGTGACTATAATGACGCGCTGACGGCCTATCAGTCGCTGGGCGAGTCGGCGGAGGTGTTCAAGTTCATCGAGGACATGCCGGCGGCCTTTGCGCGCGCGGATTTGGTGGTGTGCCGTTCCGGCGCGAGCACGGTCGCGGAAATTGCGGCAGCGGGGAAGCCGGCGGTCTTTGTTCCGTTCCCGCGGGCGGCTGATGATCATCAACGGGTCAATGCCGAAGCGCTGGCGCGTCACGGTGCCGCGGTGGTGGTCGAGGAATCGAAACTGGAAGGCGTCTGGCTGGCGGAGACAATCGCGGCGCTGCTTCAGGACTTGCATCGGCTGAAGCAGATGAGCCAGGCTGCCAGTCAGTTGGCGCATCCAAACGCCGCGCACGATATTGCCACGATGGCAGCGCGGGTGGCCGGAATCGAAGAAAACCAGCCACGGATTGACACGGACTTACACGGATAGTTCTTTTTCTCTTGTTCTTTTGATCCGTGAAAATCTGTGCGAATCCGCGGCCAAGAAGCCTTGACTTATGTTTGCCAAAATTCAGCGCATCCATTTTGTAGGCATCGGCGGCATCGGCATGAGCGGCATTGCCGAGGTGCTGCTCAATCTCGGCTACAAGGTTTCCGGCTCCGATCTGAAGAGTTCCCCAGTGACGCTGCGGCTGGCCGGACTCGGTGCTGCCGTCTTCGAAGGACATCGCGCGGAAAACGTCGCCGGCGCCGAGGTCGTGGTCACCAGTTCCGCGATTTCCGTGGAGAATCTCGAGGTCGCCGAAGCTCACAACTTGCACATTCCCGTGATTCAGCGCGCGGAAATGCTGGCCGAGTTGATGCGCCTGAAGTACGGCATCGCCATCGCCGGCATGCATGGAAAAACGACTACGACCTCGATGGTGGCCGCTGTGCTGGCCGCGGGCGGCCTGGATCCGACCGTGGTGGTTGGCGGCCGGGTCGACGCCATGGGATCGAATGCTCGCGTGGGAAAGTCGCAATATCTCGTCGCCGAGGCCGACGAGAGCGATCGCTCGTTCCTGAAGCTCTCGCCCATTTTGTCGGTCGTGACCAACATCGATCGCGAGCACATGGATTGCTACCGCAACATGCGCGACGTGAAGAAAACCTTCCTCGACTTTATGGACCGCGTGCCCTTCTACGGAATGATCGTCGCCTGCAACGATGATCCGCTGCTGCGACGGCTGTTGCCCGATGTCCAGCGGCGCACCGTGACGTATGGAACGAAGCGTGGCTCTGACTTTCTGATCAAGGTCGACACCGGAAGCCAAATTTCGGCCGGCGATTCCCGCCCGCTCAGCCGCTTCCGCGTCAGTTATGGCACGCAGGATCTGGGAGAGTTCACTCTGCGCGTGCCCGGCGTGCACAATGTGCTAAACGCGACGGCGGCGATTGCCGTAGGCGTGGGACTCGAGGTTGCTGGGGATGCGATCCGCACGGCGCTCGATCAGTTCCGCGGCGTCGATCGCCGATTCCAGTTGCGCGGACGCACCGCCGGGATCAGCGTCATCGACGATTACGGCCACCATCCCACCGAGATCAAGGCCACACTGGCTGCGGCCCGGCAATGCGGCTTTCATAAGATTCACGTCATCTTTCAGCCCCACCGCTACACCCGCACCCGCGACTTGATTGAAGAGTTCACCACCGCATTCAATGATGCCGATTCGCTGTTCGTCCTCGACATTTATGCCGCGAGCGAGAAGCCCATCGACGGTATTACAGGAGAAATCCTGGCGCAGCGGATTCGGGAAAAAACCGCGAAGATTGGCCGCTACGCAAGTTCCCCCGCCGAAGCGGTGGAGGCAGCTGCTGCGGTCGCGCAAGCGGGCGACATGATCCTGACATTAGGGGCGGGCAGCGTCTCGCAGTTCGGCCCCATGATTTTAGAAAAATTGAGGAAGCGGGAGGTTGCGCATGCGGGGGACTAATCGGTCTTCTGTAAAACTCCGAATTCCAGGCGTGGGTCGGATTTCGCCTTCGAGCGCAATTCTTGTCGCCACCTTATGGGGCACTGCGATGGCGTGGGCCGCACAGCAATCCCCGTCGCAATCTGAGGCGAAGCTGACGCCTCTGGAAGGCGATTATGTGAGCCGTGACTTTCATTTCAAGTCGGGCGAGACTCTACCCGAACTCCGGCTGCACTACATGACTTTGGGCAAGCCGGAGCGGGACGCCCATGGCAAAGTGACGAATGCCGTGCTCATTCTGCACGGTACTGGGGGCTCCGGACGGCAGTTCCTGGCTCCACAGTTTGCCGATGTGCTGTTTGGGCCCGGTCAACTGCTCGACACCAGCCGCTATTTCATTATCCTTCCCGACAACGTCGGTCACGGAAAATCGAGCAAGCCGAGCGATGGCATGCACGCCCATTTTCCGCAATACGACTACGACGATATGGTGGCCGCCCAGCACGAACTATTAGAAAAAGGACTGAGCGTCAACCACCTCCGGCTCATTCTGGGCACGTCGATGGGCTGCATGCACACCTGGGTCTGGGGTGAAACCTATCCCGATTTCATGGATGCTCTCATGCCACTGGCATGCTTGCCGATGCAAATCGCCGGACGGAACCGTCTATGGCGCAAGATGGTCATTGACGGCGTCCGTCAAGATCCGGACTGGAAGAACGGAGACTACACCACCGAGCCACGCGCGGCATTACAGATCGGAGCCGATTTTCTGGCGATTGCCGGAAGTGCGCCGTTGCTGATGCAGAAGAACATACCCACACGCGATGCAGCCGATCAGTATCTCGACGATTCCATGAAGCGCCTCACCGCGACCCTGGACGCCAATGACTTCCTATACGCCGTAAGCGCCTCGCGCAATTACGATCCCTCGGCGCAGCTCGGTACTATCAAGGCGCAGGTAATGTTCGTGAATTCGGCGGATGATTTCATCAATCCACCCGAATTGGGCATTGCCGAGCGCGAAATCCTGCGCGTAAAGAAGGGCCGGTTCGTGTTAATCCCTGTTTCCGAGCAGACTCACGGCCACGGTACGCACACCTGGGCCGCAGTCTGGCAACAGTATTTGAAGGAGCTTCTGGCAAATTCGCAACATTGACACTAAGACGCTCATATCCGGCTTCAGACCTGGCTCTTTTTTTCCTGTCTTCGCGAACTCCGCGGTTCCCTTGCGATCTCAGCAGTCAAAAGCTTTCAACCGCAGAGGACACCGAGGGAACGCAGAGGGTGCGAAGAGATGCAAATCGCGTTTCTCACCTGGGCGACTTCTGTGTTTGGCTCTTGGGAACTTCTGACCCCTTAGCCCCGCATCTTCCCTTGCTAACGGATTGAAATGCCCTTCGTCTATCAGGCATAAGGGGTTAAGGCCATGAAAACAAATCAAGCATGGGGATGGCTGGCGGCAGGGGTGCTGGCAGCCGGATTGAATGCAACCTATTACGATGGCGGTCTTCAGCGGGTACACCGCGTCGCGGACCTTGTGCGGCATAAGGCGACGGCAGTACTGGCACTATCCTTCGGACAGGCCGACCAGTTCCTTTCCGAGGCAGGGCTGCGGACGGCGCGAAACCAGACCGTATCCTGCCCCTTGTCCACGGCCATGGCGCGAGTGCAAAGCAAGATCGCCCGTTCCTCGGCGGATTTGACGTAATGTCGGCTCGGGAAGAAGCCCAGTTAGCGAGGTTGGAGGCGAACCGGGCGCGCATCGAGGTCCAAGCCGCTCGAATTCGCGTCCCCGCAGCGGCCTTCAACCCCGTGGTCGTTCGCATGACCGGCACCTCCGTCTGTCCCCGGATTCGGGTCAACGTTCCGCGTGTGCCGGCCATGAAGATGCCGCAGATTCCAGCAATTCATATCGACACGGCAAGTGCCGGTCCGGTCTAACCACTAAACAGACTTTTGCCTCCAAGAAGGACGGGCGCGGAAAACCAGCCGCGTCCGTTTTTGTTCTTGGAAGGATGCCTCTGAGTCCGGCCGCCTCGTCCTCCGCGACTCCTGAAGTTCCCTTAAAGCGCTCGGCTGTCCGCTTGCGACCTGCGCGTAATTTGTTTTGCTTCGCCCGGAGCGCAAACCAATCGAGCTCTTTCCGGACGACGACTCAAAGTTTGACCCCTTCAATAAAGGGCATCGTGTCCAATCGGATTCCCTCCTATGCAAATCCTCTAATTTTTTGTCTATCTCAATTCGAGAAATGCGGCTATATTGAAAAAGCTCAGCGATTCCTTGGCGACAACTGACCTGAACTGATGGCGCGGAAGTCCAGCGGCACCATCTTGCAGGAGGAGTTGTACCCACCCAGCGCCGCTCCAGCGCGCGAGGAGCTCGAAGACGCGCGCCTGGTGGAACTGGATGTCGACGAGGAGTCTCCCTTTCTGCGCGGGCAAAAGCGTGTCTCCGCCCGCCGCAGTTCACTACCCAGGAAAACTGCCAGCCGCTTGATGTGGGCATTCCTCGCGGCTGCAATTCTCTTTGTCGCCGCAATGGCGGCCGGCGGATTGTACGAATACGGCGAGCGCTCGTGGCGTTTTCGCGTGGAATCGAGTGACAACATTGAAGTCACCGGCATGCAGAACGTGACCAAGGCACAAATCATGGAAGTGATGGGCGCCGACATCGGACGCAATATTTTCTTTATTCCGCTGGCCCAACAGAAAGCGCAGCTCGAACAGATCCCGTGGGTGGAATCGGCCAGCGTGATGCGCTTCGTGCCTAACCGGCTCACGGTTGAAGTCCACGAGCGTACTCCGGTCGCGTTTGCGCGCGTAGGCCCGCGCATTTTCCTGATCGATGCGGGTGGAACTCTGATGGAATTGCCGCAGAAGCACAAATATTCCTTCCCCGTCATTCTGGGAATGAATCCCGGCGAGCCGCTCTCTACGCGAGCCCCACGCATGAGGGCGTACAACGAATTGGTGCAAGAGTTGGACTCCGGAGGCGCGCGCTACTCGCAGGATCTGAGTGAAGTCGATCTTTCCGATCTCGAAAATTTGAAAGTCCGGGTGAACGATCCCGCGGGCGATGTGTTGGTGCAACTCGGTTCCTCGGATTTTCTGAAGCGCTACAAAACCTACGTCAGCCATGTACGGGAGTGGCGGCAGCAATTTCAGAAACTGGAGTCGGTGAACCTGCGCTACGACAATCAGGTGATCGTGAATCCCGATATGGAAGGGAAGTCGCGGCAGTCTGTGTTGTCAGCCTCGGCGGCAAGAGCTGCGGCGGCCGCGGGTGTAAAACCGGCGGCGCTGAGTACACGCATCCATCCGAATGACCGGACGCTTCCCAAGCCGGCGTTTGAGTTGACGGAGAAAAAGCTCGAGTCCGTTTCCACCAAGAAACCGACTCCGAAAACGAGGGTGAGGAAGACAAGGGCGATCAAAGTTGCGAGTTGGAAAAAAGGGGCGGGGAAAGCTTCTGGATCGGCGCCGAGGGCCGCTACGACCGCGCATGCTGCAGCTCGCAAACCGGAAACAAAGAAGCCACCCCTGCCCGCAGCCAGTGCGCATCCGTCAATTCCCAAACCGAGTGCAGCGATTGCGAAACGGCAGCCAAACGCGAGTTCAGATTAATGATTTCGAGGACTTCATAGACGATGGGGAACCAGCAGGGAAGTTTTCTTACCGCCATTGACGTAGGCAGCGCCAAGACCTGCGCCCTGATGGCGGAGGTTACCGACATCGGCCTTCGTTATCGCGGGCACGGCGTGGCCGAATCGCGCGGCTCGCGCAAGGGCGTTATCGTGGAACTCGACAAAGCCGTGGCGGCCATTCAAAAGGCAGTCGAAGCCGCGGAAGACATTGCGGGCGCTGCGGTCGAGCAAGCCATCGTCGGTATCGGCGGCGTCCACGTCCGCGGCATCAATAGTCATGGCGGCATCAGCATGGGCACGCGTCCGCGGGAAATTGGACGCGACGAGATCAAGCAGGCGGTCGACCGGGCCCGCGCCATCCCGTTGCCGAATGATCGCGAGATTCTGCACCTGTTGCCGCAAGAATTCATTCTCGATGATCAGGCAGGGGTCCACGATCCTCTGGGCATGATGGCGGCGCGCCTTGAGGTCCGCGTCCACATGGTGACTGCGGCCACCAGCGCTACGCAGAACGTAATTACCGCTGTGAACAAAGCTGGAGTCCATGTCGACGACACCGTGTTCGAGCCTCTGGCTGCGGCTGATTCGGTGCTGCGCAACGATGAGCGTGAAATGGGAGTCTGCTTGGCAGACATCGGCGCCGGTTCGACCGAACTCATCGTCTTTCAGCAGGGCGCTGTTATCCACACGGGAGTGATTCCTGTGGGCGGCGATCATTTCACCAGCGATCTATCGGTGGGCCTGTGCACGCCGCTCGCGGAAGCGGAAAAGATCAAAAAGATTTATGGCAATGCGATCGTAACCCTGATCCCCGAAGGCAATGAAGTTGAGGTTCCGTCGGTGGGCGACCGTCCGTCGCGGCTCTTGCCGCAGCGACTGGTTGCGGAGATTCTGGAACCTAGGGCGCGCGAACTCTTCGAGATGATGCGTGAGACTCTGCGCCACGGTGGTATGTTCGACGTCTGCCTCGCCGGCACTGTGCTCACCGGAGGTGCGTCCCGCCTGCCCGGAATCTTCGACGTGGCAGAGTCGGTCTTGCGCCGTTCGGTCCGGCTTTCGTGGCCGGCCCCGCTCGCCAAAATGCCATCGACGTTATCCGAGCCCGAGTTCGCGACTGTGCTAGGCATGGTGAACTACGGCCAGCGTGCCCGTATCGCACGTGGCCTGCAGGGAGATCGCTGGGGATCGAGATTGAAAGCGCTGTTAGTAGGCAAAGGAGCGTAATGAAACCACAAAGGACACGAAGGGGCACGAAGGAAATCTCCCCGAATCTCCTTCGTGAACCTTCGCGTCCTTCGTGGTTGATAGGTTTCGCATCTCAAAACTAGGTGGATAAATAATGAAAAATGATTCCGGAATTCGCATCAGCTTCAACGAAGAGGCCCGCAACGACGCTAAGATCAAGGTCATTGGCGTAGGTGGCGGCGGTGGCAACGCAGTGAACCGCATGATTGATGCCGGGGTGGAGGGCATCGAGTTCATTGTCGCCAACACCGATCTGCAGGCGCTGCGCATGTCGCACGCGCCGGTCAAACTGCAACTCGGCGTGAAGCTGACGAATGGCCTGGGAGCCGGCGCCAATCCTGAAGTCGGCCGCAAAGCCGCGCTCGAAGATTCCGACAAAATTATCGAAGCTCTCGAAGGCGCCGACATGGTCTTTGTCACCACCGGTCTCGGTGGCGGCACCGGCACTGGGGCCGCTCCCATCATCGCCTCGCTGGCTTGCGAAATGGGTGCGTTAACCGTTGCAGTCGTGACCAAGCCTTTCTCCTTCGAAGGCAAACGCCGGATGCAGCAGGCCGAGCGCGGTATCGCCGAACTGATGGAGTCGGTCGACACCACCATCGTGATCCCGAACGAGAAGTTGCTCGCGGTCGCCGAAGACGCCGGCTTCTTCGAATCCTTCCGCATCGCCGACGACATTCTTCGCCAGGGTGTGCAGGGAATTTCCGACATCATCACGATCCCCGGCATCATCAACCGCGATTTTGCCGACGTGAAGACCATCATGGCTCGCATGGGATACGCCGTCATGGGAACGGCCTCTGCCAGCGGCGCCAAGCGCACGATCGAGGCCGCCCAAAAAGCCATCGCATCTCCGCTGCTCGAGGCTGGTGCGATTGATGGCGCGCGTGGCATCCTCATCAATATCACCGGTTCCGCATCACTCAAGCTGGCGGAAGTGCAGCAGGCGTGTTCGATCATCCAGGGCGCCGCGCACGAAGACGCCAACATCATCTTCGGCGCCGTGCTGGACGAAAAGATGAAGGATGCGGTGAAGATCACCGTCATCGCCACCGGTTTCCGCGAGGCTCCTTCCTCGCGGCCCCGTGTGCCGGAAACTCGCACATCGTTCGCCGCAGCCCATGAGGACGCGATGGAATTCCCCGAGCAGGGATCGCGGGACCCCATGCCTGAATCTATGCCCAAGCACATCATGGAGTCGGCCATGGCGGAGCACAGCAGGATGGAAGACCGTGCCTATGTCGACGACGTAGCTCCGAAGCCGATTGGGCACGCCTCCGAGCAACTGGCGGGCGATGTGATTTCGCTCGACGCCATGCGCGGAGCCATCGTCACAAACTTCGAGCAGGACGATCTCGACGTTCCCGCATTCCTGCGCAAGCGCAACGAAGTGATGTAGTGTCGAAATGTTTTGCGCCCGATATCGAGAGTAAGACAGGGTGGGGAACAACCCGAGCTCTGGAAGGATAGGAAAAATCTTGCGCATGGGGTAGTACCTTTTTAGTAATGAGGTAATGCGTTACTGAAGGGTCTGAACCCAGGTAATCCCAGTGCATGTCCTTATTCCATAACGGGTTAAAGAAAAAATAATGATTCTTAGCAGCAAAACTTTTTCATTGCTACAAATGCGCTAAGTCTCGTACGATCAGCGTAGTCCAACAAACCGGCAAGGTTACTACCTGGCTGGCACGGTTCGTGCATCGTAAAGTAGGGAAGTCCGGGGAGCGAGTCAAAGCAGATGTCTAAAGGGAAGAGCCTTCTTCGTCTATTTGTGGCCTTTTTTACCTGTCTGCCTCTGGCAGGGATCAGCTGGGCGGCCCACATCAACACCAGCACGCATACCCCGAGCAAGTCAAAGACGCCGCAACGGAAGGTCAGCGAAAGCCAGCGCACCCGGCGCCGCATGCGCCATTTGGCGCGCAGCCGCAGTGCGAACCTCACGCGGGCTTCGGTAAGCACGCGCCGTCATCACTATCACGAGCGCTTCCATATGAGCTCGTTCGCCGAGGACATTGCTTCCGGCGACATTACTGCCGGTGAGGATCCGATCGTGCGTCAGGCCGCTATTGACGCCTTAGGGAACATGAACGGCACGGTCGTCGCCATCGAACCGACCAGCGGACGCGTGCTGGCCATGGTCAATCAGAAGTTGGCTCTTTCGAGCGGCGCGCAACCCTGCTCCACCATCAAGCTTTCCGTGGCCCTGGCGGCGCTGAGCGAAGGCCTCGTTTCCAAAGACACTGAAGTCACGCTCGGCGGTCGCAGCCGCATGAACCTGACCAAGGCGCTCGCCCACTCCAATAACGCTTATTTCGAAGCGCTCGGACGCAAGCTTGGTTTTGAAAAAGTAGC
The DNA here is from genome assembly GCA_963774565.1 of uncultured Acidobacteriaceae bacterium. Taxonomy (GTDB): domain Bacteria; phylum Acidobacteriota; class Terriglobia; order Terriglobales; family Acidobacteriaceae; genus Sulfotelmatobacter. Next base: position 126,195 of record CAVZFP010000023.1, read on the forward strand.
TTATTACGCCCATGAATATGGACTGGGCGAACTGGCGGGTTACGGCATTCCGGGAGAACAACTGGGAAGCTATCCGGATGAAGCGATTCCCGAGAAACTCGGCGGGGTGGGCAAGATGTGCTCCTTCGGCGAAGGCGTTTCCATGACCCCGCTGCAACTGGGCGCGATGGTTTCCGCCATTGCGAACGGTGGCACGCTGTATTATTTGCAGCATCCCACAACTCCCGAAGAAGTGGCGAACTTCCAGCCGCGCGTGAAGCGCCAACTGGATATCGCCCCGGTGATTCCCGAACTTTCCGATGGCATGGCCGGAGCGGTCCAGTACGGCACCGCGCGCAGCCTGCGCCTGAACTTCAACGAAGAAGAAATTCTGGGCAAGACCGGAACCTGTTCGCACGATGGAACACGCTTTGGCTGGTTCGCCTCCTATGCCAACACCAGCGTGGGACGCGCGGTGGTGGTGGTTTTCTTGCAGGGCGGACGTCCCACCTTCGGTCCCAAAGCCGCGGAAATTACCGGGCGCATGTATCGCAACATGTACGACCACAATTTCTTCATTGCCGCCCATGGCTTGCCTTCCGACGCGGCAGCCGTGAAAACGGTCAGCACGAACCCGTAAACGATTCCGCCTTCTTCTCGTAGAGACGTACCCGCGGCCGAACTTCCTGAGCATGGTACTTCCCGCAGGGAATTGCTGAAGGCCGCCGATGCCGCACTCTACCGCGCAAAAAGGGAAGGGAGAGACCGCGCGTAGTGGTGGCCGATTCCCGTTTGGCCGCCGAACCGGTTCTTTCAGCCGAAGTGAAACTTCCGTAGCGGTGGGCCTGTAGCGGCGAATCGTGTAACGCCGGCATCCTGCCGGCTGTCGCGAGGGCATCTTGCCCTCGCATCGCTACTTTGTCACGAAGAGTCGAGACACCCCGTGCGTTTGTCTGGCGTTCTTCGCGGCTTTCTTCGCGAACTTTGCGGTTCCAGCTTTGTTCTCACCAAGCAGCCAAGACTTTAACCGCTAAGGACGCCAAGGAAGAACGCAAAGACCGCTGAGAAACTCAAGCAAAACGCCCAGCCGCGAGGCTGGGCGTATCGTTAAACCGAAGACGTACCGCTCAACTGCGTTGCCCACGTCCTTTGCTCTCGTCGCTAGCGATGACGCCATCCTTAATGTGAATGACTCGGTGCGCATATTCCGCGATATCGCCTTCATGCGTGACCAGAATGATCGTATTGCCCTCGGCGTGCAACCGGTCAAATAGCGCCATGATTTCCACGCCGGTTTGTGAGTCCAGATTGCCCGTGGGCTCGTCCGCCAGGATGATCGATGGCTTGTTCACCAGGGCGCGTGCGATGGCGACGCGCTGCCGTTGGCCGCCGGAAAGTTCGTTCGGCTTGTGGCTCATGCGGGATTCCATGCCCACTGCTGCCAGCGCGCCCTTGGCGCGCTCCATCCGCTCCTCGGTAGGAATGCCGGCGTAAATGAGGGGCAGTTCCACGTTGTGCAGAGCCGTGGCGCGAGCCAGCAGGTTGAAGGTCTGGAAGACGAATCCAATTTCCTTGTTGCGGATGCGTGCCAGCTCGTCGTCGTCGAGTTCGCTCACCAGTTGGCTGTTCAGCCAGTACTTGCCCTGCGAAGGGGTATCCAGGCAGCCGATCAGGTTCATCAGGGTCGACTTGCCGGAACCCGACGGTCCCATGATGGCGACGTATTCATTGCGCTGAATTCGCAGATTTACCCCGCGCAGCGCGTGAACCTGCTGCTCGGACCCCATATCGTAGGTCTTCCAAAGATCTTCGGCCGCAATCATGCACGATTCCGGCGGTGCTAGGTTTGCGGTATTGGGCATACTGATGAGTTCTGCGGTTGCCATGTTTTTCTCCTGGTCCGGTGCCACTGACCTCTCCGATCGTTGGATTGGGTACGTTCTGCTAGCAGGCTCCGTTTTCCGAGACTCCGTTGTTCGAGACCTCTACCGGCGTTCCCTTTTGGACGTGCCAGCCCGGCTAAGGTTATGACCCTTCGTCTTCTTTCTTGGGAACCGTATTGTCGATCTTGACGCTGCTGCCCGGACGCAAAGTCCGCAAGACCTTGTAACTCCCGGTAACCACCTCGTCCCCTTCTTTCAGCCCGTCGAGCACTTCAATATCCGTGGTCCCGGTGATTCCCGTCGCGACTGGAACGAAGACACCCTTTTTGTTGCGGATGACAAAGACTCCTTGCACGTCATCCTCTTTCTTTCCCTTGGATGCGACCTCCTTAGCTACAGGAGCCGCCGCGTGCACCGATCCCGGCGGATTATTCTGCTGCTCGATCTGCTCCTTGCTGCGCAAAGTTAACGCCTGGATCGGGACCGCCACGGCATTGCTCCGGGTCGCTGTCGTAATCTTCGCCGTCGTCGAAAGTCCCGGACGCAAGTCCATGGGTGCATCCTGCAGGTTCACCACGACCTTGAAGTCTTTAGCCTCTTCGCTGGCGGTTGCCTGCTGCGAAGTAGAAACTCCGCTTGAGCGCACGATCGCGTTATCCCCGATTTCAGAAACCGTGCCGTGAAAAATCTTCTTGGGAATTGCGTCGATGGTCACCTCGGCAGGTTGTCCCAAACGCACATTCACGATGTCGGTCTCATCTACCTTGACTTCGGCGGTGATGATCGACATGTCGGCAATCGTCATCAGCGTGCTGCCCGGCGCATTCTGAATCCCCATCACTACGGTCTCACCCTCGCGGACGGGCAGGTTCGTGACCACGCCGTCGTAGGGCGCGTTATAGCTCGTCTTTTTCAGCACGTCGGTGACGCGAGTCAAGTTCGCGCGGCCCTGGGTGATGTGCCGGTCGGCAGAGTCCTTCTGTGCCTTGGCCTGCGCCACGCGAGCCTGCGCCTGTACCAAGCCTGCATCCGCGGTTGCCCAGGCATTTCTGCGGCTGTCGAAATCCGACCTCGCGATCAATCCGTCCTTGAACAGGCTCTGAGCGCGATCCCAGTCCTGTTTGTTACGGTCGTAGTCCGCCTGGGCTCGCAGCAGGTCCGCCTGCGAGGTTTTCAATGCAGCATCCGCCGCAAGCGCATCCGTCTCCGCCGCTTGTAAGGAGGCTTCGGTGGCGTTCACATCCGCCGATGATTGGACATTCTCCAATTGCGCCAGCAATTGACCCCTCTTTACGCGATCGCCCTCTTTTACATAGAGGCGGGTGATCTTGCCGAAAGCATTCGCCCCGACGTTGACGTAATTCTTCGGTTTGATCTCACCCGAAGCGCTCACTACCGTTGCCAGATCTTGGCGCTGCACTTTCCCGGTCTGTACGGTGGTTACGTTCTTGCTGCTCTGGTGAACCGTAAAACCGACAATCATTGCGAGCAACACCGCAATGCCGACGCCAATGGCAACTTTTTTCCAAACTTTCATGTTTCCCGTCAATGTCCGGGCGATTTATCTCCCAGCCTCGCCAAAAACATCTAATTTAGAGCGGTAGGCTTCACTGATCCCCCAGCTTGAGTAATGGACACACACCACCTGTTACGATCCTGACGCCGAAAAAGTTCCCGTGCAGGAAGATAGAGAAGTGCCCGATACCCGTTACGCGTGGGAAGTGATTGTGACTGCCCCCGGAACGTCTCAATTATAGCCCTGCCCCAGGCGGATTTGGCAGTTACAGATTTGGTTTAGCCTCAGGCAACTCGGGGGACATCCACCGCCTCTTAGCAACCAGGCTATAGTTTGGTTCAATTGATTCACCGGGCACGACTTAACCTTGCTTTCACACGACGAAACGGCCTAGAATAGGCGGATAGTAGTCTGGCAGGAGTTCCTCTCATGTTCCGGGTAGTGTCTTATCATGCTGTCCTTCGAATTCTGTTTGTATCTGCGGGTCTGATGGTTGTTGGCGCTGTCGCCCAGGACCAGCCAGACAAGGCTACTGACAAGCCGGCCAACGCCCCTACCGCAGCGCCCGCAGCCGCGCAGACAGAACCCGCGCCGGCGAAGCCCGCGCCCGATGCCGTGGATCCGCTGACGCGTCCTAACACCGAGAAACAGAAGAAGAAGAACCAGCGTGCACTCAAACAGGAATTGAGCAAGCCCTACAAAAAATGGCTGGACGAGGACGTAGTCTGGATTATCACCGACGAAGAACGCGCGGCTTTCCGGCAACTCTCGAATGACGAGGAACGCGACAATTTTATCGAGGCATTCTGGCAGCGCCGTGACCCCACGCCCGACACCGAAGAGAACGAATATAAGGAAGAGCACTACCAGCGCATCGCCTACGCCAACGAGCACTTCGCGGCAGGCGTACCGGGCTGGAAAACCGATCGCGGACGCATGTATATCGTCTTCGGCAAGCCCGATGAAATCGATTCCCATCCTTCAGGCGGGTCCTACGAGCGCCCCATGGAAGAGGGCGGCGGCGAGACCTCGACCTTTCCTTTTGAAGACTGGCGCTATCGCTATATCGAAGGCATCGGTCAGGAAGTCATCATCGAATTCGTCGACACTTGCATGTGCGGCGAGTACCACATGACCATGGACCGCTCCGAAAAAGATGCGCTGCTCATGACGCCCAACGCGGGCTTGACCCTTTACGAGCAGATGGGCATGGCGAATAAATCGCAGCGCTTCAGCGGAAGCGGCCTTGAGCGGCTGGGCCTCGGACCGCAAAGCTCCATGTTGCAGACCAAGGAATTCGATCGACTGGAGCAGTTTGCCAAGTTGCAGGCAGCTCCCAAAGTGAAGTTCACGGATCTCGAGGAGGAAGTGAACTCGAAGGTCATCCTCAATCCCATGCCGTTCGATGTGCGCACTGACTTCGTGAAGGTCACCAGCGACACCGTGCTGGTGCCCATCGCGATCCAATTAAAAAACCGCGACATTACGTTCGTAAATAAAGACGGCATTCAGCGCGGAACGGTCAATATCTTCGCCCGCTTAACCACGCTGACCGGGAAGGTTGTCCAGACCTTCGAAGACACCGTACAGGTGGACGTTCCTGCCGAACTTCTGCCCCGTACGGCAGAGAACGCATCCGTTTACCCCAAGACCGTACCCCTGCGCCCGGGCCTATACAAACTCTACGTCGCGGTGAAAGATGTGAATGGAGACCGCAAGGGCGTTTGGAGCCGCAGCATCAAGGTTCCAGAATTCTCTGACGACAAGCTCTCCACTTCCAGTCTGGTTGTTGCCGACGTGATGGAACCTGTTCCTACCAAGGACATTGGCACCGGCAACTTTGTCATTGGAACCACCAAGGTTCGGCCCCGCGTGGCTCCGGCCGACGGCAAGCCAGCCCTTTTCAAGAGGGGCAAAGATCCCAAACTGAATTTCTGGATGCAGGTCTATAATCTCGGAGTGGACGAGAAGACGCACAAGCCTTCCGCCACTTTTGAATACGACATCACCAATCTTGCAACCAACAAGCAGGTGATCCAGAAGACGGAAACCACAGACACGATGGGCAACATCGGCGAACAGGTGACGCTGCAGAAATCCATCGTGGCCGCCAACCTGCAGCCCGGTACGTACAAAATCGTAATCAAGGTGAACGATAATATTTCGAAACAAACCGTGAACCCGTCGGCGTTGTTTGCCGTCGAGTAACGAATAACTCCCTGCGATTCCCTCCCGGGGGGTGAGGCGGAATGAAACTGCGCAACCTTGGAACTTGGGCAATTTTATTAGGGTTGTCGCTCCCACTTGGGGCTGTTGAGCAGCCGGGAGCGATCTCGGGATACGTCCGCAATAACACGGGCACGCCCCAAATGGGCGCCGTCGTTGAGATTCTCGGCGCTGCCAACCGTACTTTGACCGTCTTCACCGACGCGGCCGGATTCTACACGGCCACCGGTTTGTTGCCGGGGCTCTATACCCTTAAGGTGACCGCACCTTCCTTCTTACCGGCATTGCGCGAGAAAGTCGGCCTTCACCCAGGCGCCAGGCTCAACGTGAACGTTACCCTGAGTACGCTACTGGGCGTTATGCAGCTTGGTCCCGCGCGCCCACTTCCGGATGAGGACGATTGGAAGTGGACTCTGCGTTCGGTCGCGAACCGGCCGATCCTGCGCGTCTTTAATGATCCCACCCTGCCTGCCGAGAAGCAGAGCCACGACTTAAGCGGAACTTTTTCTTTCTTCGCCGGCTCGGCCGCTGGCGGCTACGGTACCGGATCGGACATGAGCACCGGATTTAGTTTGGAGCGCTCGATATTTTCCGATGGACATCTCTCCTTCAGTGGCGACGTAGGTTACGGTAGCAGTCTTCCTGCGGGAGTGCTGCGCACCACTTATTCCCATCGCTTGCCGGACGGGTCTTCTCCCACCTTGGGCCTTACCGTACGCCGTTTCTCGCCTTCCGATCCCTACCTGCATAACGCGTCTCTGCAGGCCTTGGCTCTTTCGGCAGCTGACGATTTCACGGTTGGCGATGTTTTGGAATTAAAGTTCGGAAGCGAAGTGCAGACCGTCCAGTTCCTTGGCGAGGCGACCGCTTTTCGTCCCTACGGTTCCGCCGATCTTCACCTTTCTTCCAACACGGTTCTCGAATACGATTACGCCACTTCTCGCCCGGATCCGCGCGCCGAAAAGGGATTTGATTCCGCCCCCGCGGATTTCAGCGAATCAAATCCTCGCGTCAGCTTGCTCGGTTTTGCTCCTAAGATGGAGAGTGCTCATCATCACGAGGTGAGTCTGTCTCGGCGTGTAGGCAACACGAATCTCCAGGTTGCCGGCTTCTCCGACCGCGTGGCCGATCCTGCTCTCCTGGGCACTGGTGAAGTGACCGCTGCTGGCGGATTCCTTTTGCCCGACGTTTCCTCCGGCACCTTCACCTATGCCGGCAAGACCCTCGATACCAACGGCCTTCGCTTAGTGCTACAGCGAAAGTTCGCCAACGATCTCACCGCGACTCTCGATTACGCTTTTGGCGGCGTACTGGATCTTTCCAAGACGGGCGTGTCGTTGCAGCAAGCGCAGCAATCTCTCACCACGGAACGCCGCCACGCCATCGCTGCGAAGTTGAGCGGAACCACGCCCCATACCCACACTCGCTGGATCGCGTCGTACCGCTGGGTGAATGGCCCTGCCGTCACACCGGTCGACATGTTCAACGCGTCGCCGGGACAATCCGATCCTTTCCTGAATATTTTTATCCGCCAGCCAATCCCCAGCTTGGGCGGCCATATGGAAGCGATCATCGATGTGCGTAACCTCCTGGCGCAGGGATACGTTCCGGTCCTTGGCCAGGATGGACAGACCGTGTATCTAGTTCAATCCGCCCGCTCCGTCCGCGGTGGCGTCTCGTTTTCCTTCTAAGGAAGCTTTCAACGATCAACTGCCCGAAGCCCCGCCGCGGAGCGTTTTCTGTCGGCGCAAATGCGCCTGTTTAGGACGAGGGCCCAACTGAAAGCGGATAGCTGACAACTGACATCTCATTGGTAAAATCTATCTCTCCCATTCACAACTCCCTGGTTGACTCTTGCGCTCCGCTTTCGATACTGTTCTTCCGCTGATCTTTGCGGGCGGGGCACCGCATCTTGTTAGAATGCAAGCGATTGCAAGTTCCCAGAGTTCCTGAAAAAGCTTCAGGCAAAGCGCCATCGCTTTCTCTAAAACCCAACCGTTTCAAGGAGACCACATGCGAGCGCGCATCATCCTGGCGTTTATTCTTATGGCTGCACCGAGCCTTTCGGCACAAACCTTCCGCGGAACCATCCTCGGGACTGTGAACGACCCTTCCGGTGCCGTGATCGCCGGAGCGAAAGTGACGGTGAAGAACGCCGGTACGGGATTGGAGCGTACCACTCAAACCAGCGCCGACGGCAGCTACTCGATCCCTGAGTTGCCTCTTGGCAGCTATACCGTGACGGTCGTCCAACCCGGTTTCCAGACTTTCATCACCACCGGCGTGACCGTGGACGTCGCCACCGAGCGCCGCGTCGATGCGTCCTTGAAAACCGGAGAGGTCTCGACCAGGGTCGAAGTCGCAGGCGATCTTCTGCCTCAGGTCGAGACCACCTCTGCCGAACTGGGTGGCACCCTGACCGCGGACACGATTGAGAGCCTTCCGGTTAACGGACGCGACTACCAGAAGCTGATTTATCTGAATCCCGGCGTTGCTGGTTCTCCCGACCAGATTTCGGATTCTCCCGGTTCGTACGGTACCTTCTCGATGAATGGCTCTCGCGGCCGGTCCAATAATTTCCTGCTCGACGGCACCGACATGAACGACGGATACCGCAACGATCCCGCCATCAACGAAGCCGGCGTCTTCGGTGATCCCGCCACCATCCTGCCGCTGGACGCCGTGGCGGAGTTGCGCGTTCTTTCCAACTATGAGGCCGAATATGGCCGCAACAGTGGTGCCGTAATCAATATCGTAACCAAGAGCGGAACCAACGACTGGCATGGCTCCGTGCTCGAATATTTCCGCAGCGGCAAGATGGGAGCGCGCAACTACTTCAATCTTGCTCCCGATCCCAAGAGTCCATTCAACAACAATCAATTCGGTGCGGCCCTGGGCGGCGCCATCGTCAAGGATAAGACTTTCTTTTTCGGGGACTATGAAGGTCAACGCGAGAACGGTTCGCAAGCCGGAATCACTTGTGTACCGGATCCGGCTCAGATTGCTGCAGATATCTCAGCCAACGGCCCTGCCAACGCGGTTACGGGAGCCCTTCTCGCGCGCAATCCCTGGCCCGTACCTAATATCGCCAGCGCAGCTCCGCTGCCAACCGACCCATTGGGTCCCGGCTCCGCGTTCGATACCGGCTGCCCGAATGGCAACAACCTTTCTACTTCCACTGCCTTCTTTAATCGCGTGGACAGCGCGATTGCTAAGATCGACCAGAACTTCAATGCCAATAATATGCTGACGGGCCGGTACTATTTTGGCGACAGCAGCCAGAGTTTCCCATTCGCGCAGTTGGCGGGCGGCCTCCTGCCCGGGTTCAATACGGTAACTCCCACGCGCGTGCAATTGATCGCCCTTTCCTACGTGAAAGTGGTCAACTCCGCCCAGGTGAATGAAGCCCGCTTGGGATGGAACCGTTTTGCCGAGGGTTTCTTCCCTCAAGATCAGAGCTTCAATCCCAATTCCATCGGATTGGACACGGGCGTGAGCGCTTATGATGGGGGGCTTCCCGCGACCTCCGTGAATGGTTTTTCGCAGATCGGCGCTACCACTTCCATTCCGCGCAATCGTGTTGATTCGAACTGGCACCTTGTCGACAACTATTCATGGAAGTCGGGCAAGCATGATGTGAAATTCGGTTATGAATTCCGGCGCACTACCATCATGCAGGTGATCGACCACAACTTTCGAGGCACACTCGGCTTCAATGACATGGCGGATTTCTTGAATGGATTGCCCAGCGGAGGCAATCAAGTCGCAGGTTACTCAAGGCGTCACACTTTTCAAAATAGCCATGGATTATTTATTCAAGACAGCTTCCGAGCGACGGCCCGACTGACCCTGAATTATGGCGTGCGCTGGGATTATTTCGGAGTGACGGGAGAAAAGAACGGCCTGTTTTACACTTTCAATCCCGCCAACAACGGAAGTAATGATCCCACCAATCAGTTGTATGGCAAAGACTTCAATAACTTCGCTCCCCGGTTAGCATTTGCTTATGACATAACCGGCAAGGGAAAGACTGTGGTTCGAGGCGGATGGGGCCTGTTCTACGACGCCTTCTCTCAGGACATGTTCCTGGGCCACCTGCCATGGAATTGCGTCTTTTGCCCAGGGCCAGCCTATCCCGGCGCCGGTTCGCAAGCGCTCGCCACAGGCAGCGTGGCGACCGACCCGGTCACAGGTGTGGCCGTGGCACCTCTGGCGGCGGGAATGCCTGTGTATTCAGGATACGGACCTGAGGGCGATTTCTTTTCCGTCGATCCTAAAATGCGCACGCCTTATATTCAGAATTTCAACCTCAACCTTCAACAGCAATTGGGCAGTAAGACGGTCCTGCAGGTTGGTTATGTCGGAGCCAAGGGAACAAAGCTTTTCCAGTTCCTGGATATTAACCAGCCGAGCCAGGAGCAAATTACCGCTGCGGATCTGGGATGCAACTGCATCAACAGCTATGGTGTCCCGCGGAACTATTCGAATTTCACCTATGTCAATCAGGAGAAATCCGGCGCCAACTCCATTTACAACGCGCTGCAAGCCAGCCTGCGCACCAGCGGTTGGCACGGCTTAACTTCGCAAGCCAATTTCGTCTGGTCGCATTCCATCGATAATGCGAGCGATCTCGAGGACTTCGAGCCCAACCAGGCGCAGCCCCAGAACAGTACTTTTCCTGCAGGCGATCGTGGGAACTCCAGCTTCGACATTCGCCGCCGCTTCACTTGGAACTTCACCTACCAGTTCCCCAAGATGGGAGGAGCCCTGCCGAAGGCGAAAAATGGCTGGGGCTTTGATGGAGTCGTCAACTTGCAAGACGGCCAACCCTGGCACCTCAACTATGAATTCCAAGGCGATTATTCCGGAGCCGGAGAAGGCTTTGACCGGCCGGACGTGATCGGCCCTATGCAGTATTCCCACAATCCTGCGCAGTATCTGAACTTGTCATCTTTCGCGACACCCTGCACTTGGGGGAACCCCACCAATGATGGCACCTCGGACGAGACCAACTGCATCCCCGGAACCCGGCACTTCGGCAATTTAGGCCGCAACTCCTTGAGGGGGCCAAGCTTTAAAGAGTTCAACTTCTCCATCTTTAAGGACACGGCGCTGGCAGAACGCGTGACCCTGCAACTCCGGGCCGAGTTCTTTAACCTCTTCAACCATCCCAACTTCTCCAATCCGCTCTTGCCGAATTTCATTGGCAATATCGGGGCACCCGACGCGGCCACGGGCCGGCACAGCGGCTACTATTCGCTCACGGCCACCGGCGACGTCGGTATCGGCAATCCGTTCCTCGGCGGAGGCGGCCCCCGCGGCGTCCAGTTCGCCGCGAAGATCACCTTTTAGCCAGTTGGGTTTCGATGTGGCCCCTGCTGCGGCAGGGGCTTTTCTTCGGTGTGCCAAGCATGTTCAACAGCTAGGAACTGAGAGCCCTCTACCCAGTCTGATGGAGACGAAGGGTTAGTGAGGTCGCAAGGGTGAAATAACACCCGCCGCGAGGCGGGGCCTGAAAGAAGCGTGGAGCAAAGACGCGAGCCGAAGAACAAGAACCGGATATGAGGCCTACGGTGGCGGGCGAGCGAGCCGATGATTGCGAAGCCCATTATCCATCAAGCTCACTGGTGGTAGATCCGGCGGTTGCGCGTCGAAAGCCGGTTGAACTTACCTTGGGAGATCTGCGGCATGACACGGAATCGTGACTGAGGGTGAAGCGATTCATCCTGACCGTGGCGCAGAAGTCAGACGAAGTTCTTAGTCGTCAGGAAGGCAGGAAGGCAAGACTCACCGCGGCCCGATGCCTATTCCGAAGTCTTGAAATCCATGTCCTGGTCGACGGAAAGTTCCCTGGGCGTGCCGGAGTTGATTTCATCCGAACGACTCGCGACGACCCGAAAGCCGCTGCCGTTGATCTCGACCTCGTAGCGATAAGGAGGACGCTGTTTACGCAGACTAATGTAGTTTGCTGAGATCAGATCGTCGAAGGAGCCGTATTTGCCCTCGGTGGCGTAGTACCGGCGCTCGGCCGACGCGATACCGATCAGATCGCTCCTTACGCCTGTGATGTTAATGGCAGCCTGGGGCGAGTTCGTCCCGGCGGCGGCAGATGTGCCCTCCACCTGCTTGGAATAAATGTACATGCCAATTGCCATTACGATGACAGTGCTAAGAAATCCGAACAGCCGGCCCATAGGTACCCCCGAAGGTAATTCCATCGCGAAACGAGGGTGCTGACAAGTGACTAGAGGGCAGTGACCCGCATAGCAGCGACGCCGCCTCGTCGATTGCTCGAATCGGCCATATTCTCCGGTAAACTGGCTGAATTTGTAGGAGCTTCCTTCGCGTGACTTCGTGTCCTTCGTGGTAATGGCTGTCAAATCGAGCCACTACCGGTTGGAAGGGGCGCCGGTTTCTGCTCTCCTACGGCGCAGTGCCACGAAATTCTTCGTCCATCCACACTTTGAACGCGTCCAGATTCTGCGGGCGCCCGAGGAAGCCGCGTACCAATTCCGCGCCGGCCTTCGAACCTCCGGGTTCCAGAACTGCCTTCCGATAACGCATGGCAGCTTCTCCGCCCAACAGGTTGCTCTTGTCGAATTGGCTGAAGAAATCCACCGCAATCACTTTGTCGAGCACATAGGTGTAATAGTTCGAGGTGTAGCCCATCAGATGCCCGAAGCTGGCATACATGCGATTGCCATCCACGAACGGATAGGGATAGAAGCGTGTGAAATCGGTGCGCAGCATGGCATCCAGATCGAGCGTGTCGGGCGGATGGTCGTGCACATCGAGCGAGTAAGTCGAGTAGAAGAGTTGTCCCTGCACCCAAGTGGCACGGCCAAAGGCACTGGCCCGGTTCATGCGTTCGATCAGGTCGACGGGAAGCACCTCGTTCGTCTGGTAGTGCTTGGCAAAGGAACGCAGGATCGTCGGATCGCGGAAAAATTCTTCCAGCATTTGCGAAGGCGCCTCGACGAAGTCGGTCTCGGTTTGGAACCCGCTGATGCCGCTCCACTGTTGCTGTCCGCCGAGAATGTTATGCATCAGATGTCCGAACTCGTGGAAGAAGGTGACAACATCGTCGTACTGCATCAGGCCCGGATCGCCAGGTTTGCCTCCCGCAAAGTTGCAGATCAGCACTCCCTCGGGCAACTGGCGGCTCTTGATGCCGGGCACGACCGGGCTTGAACTGAACCACTTGTCCTTCCCATCGCGCGGATGCATGTCCAGATAAACACGCCCGATTAGGTGGTCACCGTCAAAAACGTTCCAGGCCGACACGGACGGATCCCATACGGCAGCATCTGCCGCGGGCTTGAATGCGACATGAAAGAGCTTCGCCGCCGTGTCGAGCACTCCCTGCTGCACTCGATCGTAGGTAAAATACGGTCGCACAGATTGAGAATCGAAATTAAAGGTTGTTCGTGCATATTGGTCAAACCAATAAAAGCGACCATAGGCTGGAATGGCGGTAATGCCCGGCTGCTTCTGGCGGGCGAATGCCAGCAACATCTCATATTCGCGGTGCGATGCGGGGCGGGAGGCGACGTCCACCTCGTTTAAGAATGCCTTCATATTTGCTGCGGTGCCGATCATCTGGTCGGCGGTGGCCAGATCGGCGTAGGTAGGATACCCAAGGATTTTAGCCAGTTCATACCGAGTCTTGAGCACGTCGAGCAGGATTTCCTTGTTCGCCGGGTAAGAGCGCGTCTGGTAAGCCAGGTACATCCGCTTCCGTAGATCGTCGCTGGTGGCGTAGGTGATCACCGGCGTGAAGTCGGTCTCGTCGGTGCTCAACGTGATGGATCCGTCGCCCGCCGGTTGGTGAGCGCTGATGAAGTCCGCGGGAAGACCCGCCAGCTCCGCCTTGTCCTTGACGGCGACGTGGTTGGGATGCTCCTGCACATTCCTGCCGAAGTTGAGTGCCGCCTCCGTAATGTGATCCTGCCGTTTTTTGACCTCGGCGCGCGTTGCGGCATCCTTGTCCACGCCCGCTAGGCGGTATTCCAGCAGCGTTCGCTCCACGTAGTGCCGGGTTGCCGCATCGGCTGTCGATAAATCAACCGCGGCGAGCGCCCGATATACATCCTGATTCAAATAGAGAACAGTGTTGGCCTGCTGGACCTTCTGCGCCAGGGCTTGCCCCGCGTCCCGCACATCCTTTTGCGGGGCCACCGCATACATCAGGTACGCTTCCGAGCCCGCTATTCCCAGTTCATTCTGCGCCTCGTCAAAGGTCCGCAGCGTGTTCTCGATCGTGCGCTGGCCCTTGACTGCCACCAGCTCGTCGACATCTTTCTGTTCCTTGGCAAGATGTTCGCCAACCCATTTTTCCGCTCCGCCGCGATCCAATTTGCCGACCCAGATGTGAAGCGGATCGTTCTGAGCAAAGCTACGCGGCAGCACGAAAATCAGGAACAAGCCAATCCACAGCACAATCAAAAAGGAGCGAACAGCCGCCCGGGAACGCTGATGATTCGACATAGTCGTCTCCGCGAAGAAGTTTTGCGCCCGCGTACGGTGATCGGCGAGCGACGACGGATTATAGCTTTTCCCGGACAAGCAGTGAAGCAAGATGGGCGAGAGAACGATGCTCCCCGGGACGGTACGGATGTACATGGCCGCTCGGCTTCTTTACATTGCCTCTGGACACAACGAAGATTGCCACTTGCGTCAGGAGAAAGCTTGTTTGTTGATATGTCGCGGTGGTTGGATAAGGTGTGCGCCAGGGAGCGAGTTAGCGATCGAGGAGCGTTGGTATTTGACGGCGCTGGATGATCTGTGGAATCGAGAAGGCAAGATCAACGACACGCGTCTGTATCGCTGTTGGACGGATTGCGCACAAGAGGAAGCTGGACAGCATCTCAAGCAGCGTATGGGGAGTTATTCGGAGCGAGTTCGATGTTGTTTAGATGAAGATAGTGGAAGGAGGGGCGGAGAAGAAGAGATGATGGGGGGATATTCGCGCGATTCGGCGATTGCGACAGATGGTGATGCGTGATGTAAGAGAGGATTTGTTCAGTATGAGAGTTGATGGAGCGGATGTGTGATGGAAGTTTGGTGGTGGAGTAGTACGGAGGACGGGTTGGGTGATGGATGTGGGATGTGAGTGAGGAGATTGGGGGATTCGAGGGGTGGAAGTATTGGTAGGTAGGGGAGATGAAGGTTTGAGGAGTTATGCGGTGGAAGGTGGAGGATGTGGAGGTAGGATCGCGATCAGGGAGAGAGATATATTTGTGGCAGCGGGAGGAGAAGAAGGGATGAGGTTTTAGGATGGGAGGGTTGGAAGCGCTGGAGAAAGTTGAGTGGGTTGAGGATCGTAAAGATGGAGCGCGATGGCGGATTAGGGCGGGAGTACGATTTTCGAGTTTGGAGAGAGGGGTGTGGTTGGGTGGGAATGAAAAGATCGGGAGGGTGGGTTGCGGGAAGGGTATGTGCGTAATTAAGGGGATAGCGGAGCGATGTGGTTGTATGTGAGAGGAGGTCGTTTCGCGCGTCAGAGCGAGTTTTTGGGTTGTTTGAAGGAGGCGGTGAGGCGTTGGTGGTTTTCGGTTATGTTGTGGGTGACGTGAAGTTGTAGCGTGGACGGCGATGTTAGTCGGAGCGGAGTGGACGTCAGTTATCGGATGAAGCCTGGTCTGTATACGTTGCAGAGCGCGACATCGTGTGCCGACGGATGGACGCGAGATGCTGCGGGATTACGAACGACGGCGCAAAGAAATTACTGCACGAGCTCGGTCACGTGGGGGAACGGCTGAAATCACTTTCAAAATGTAGTGCAGAGTTCGCGAGAGCGTGAACTGATTTTGAAAGATTTAGGTCTAACTGTGACCATCAGAGCAAAATCAGACGGGCAACTTGCGCGGGTAGCGACGAACTTAGCGATTGGTGTGGTGGGTCTGGTGATTGTTCGCTTGATCGCGTTGGCCCTGCCCATGTTTCATGACGCCGGATGGATTGTCAAAGACAAGCTAACCGTGCAGGCCAGTGTGGTAATCGCAGTGGATGCTCTGCTGCTCTCGGTCCTGGTTCGCTTCGCAATCGAAATTCGCACCTACCTGCTGGTCCGTTTTCCCGCCATTGCAAGCTTCGGGAACATGGCAGCTAGTCTGGTCTTTCTGATCACCACGGGAATCGCATATACGGACTTCAAACCCGTGGTGCATGCCTGGCCTGACATCAAGCCGGTGTATCTTTGGAGCTTCTTCGCAGTCGCCGCCGCTTTGCTGGCTGGGATCGTAGTCCTCATCTTCCGTGACAGAGATTCGATCGCCGCGCTGATCTTACATCAGCCTATGCCCACTCGTCCGTCAATTCAAAATTCCCAAGCGAACGAATCGACCACAGCTTTTGCCGAAAGATAGTCCGCAAGCTGGTTAGACTACCGGAGGACTATTGACTGCGGCGAGCTCGCATTCCTTTGTCAAGCCAAAGCAGATTCAGGCTTGGAAGATATTCCACAGCCAATCCCTGTGACAAGCCACCTTGCCTTCAATACTTAACTTGGAGGTTCATTGCTAGGCGGCATCCTTGGAAAACAATAACCTGCGGGGTTAAGTGCTTCGTTTTCAGGATTTTGCCCCTAAGCTGATGAGCCTGCATATTTTATTCGAGATTTCCCGCCAACTCTTTGATTCCAATAGATCGAGGGGGAGGGGCGGTAATCACTAATCAGTAATATATTTCGGCAAACCTCACCCACTTTCGTGTTCGCACTCATCCCGCCGCGAATTTTCCGTGCAGAACGCGCAAGGCCGCTCCCTACAATCTTTCGACGTCCAAAAAAATGATCCTTCCCAGCATCCGACCTATGCCTTTCGTCACTTCGTCGCCCAATTACGCCGATGTTACCCTCTTCTCGTAATCTCCTCCCCACTAAGGTCTGTACCGGAGATCTGGATGCGCCGCATCGTCTTCTCAAAAACCTGCACTCTTTCTATGAAAAGCAGCGCCCTTCTAACTCTCGCTCTGTGTCTGGTTGCGCCGCTGTATGCGCACCACTTGAAGAGAGCTGACTCCGCCACGCTGCCGGTAACGACCACCTCTCCCAAGGCCCGTGAGCTTTACGAAAAGGGAATGGCCGACTACGAGAATCTTTATCTGGAGCGCTGCAACCAGGAATGGCGCGCCGCTGTCCAAGAAGATCCCAACCTCGCCATCGCCTGGGCTTGGATCGCCTTCAACAGTGGCAATCCCCAGGAAGTGAGTCAGGCACGCGCCAAAGCCAAGGAGCTCGCCCCGAAAGCCACGGCTGGCGAGCAGTTGATGGTTGCCTGGATTTCCAAGGTGGAAGAGGGCGACTTCCTGGGCGGAATCACCGCCATGAACGACATGTTGGAGATGTATCCGAGCGACAAGCACCTGCTCTATCTCGCGGGCAATTGGCTGATGGGAGAAAACGGCAACGACCAGGCGCAACGCTTGTTTGAGAAGGCCCTCGCCATCGACAAGAACTTTCCCGCCGCCCTCAATGATCTTGCCTACGTCGAAGCTCGCAACCGGGAATTTGCCAAGGCCTTTGCGGCCATGGATCGCTATGTCGTCCTGCTCCCGAAAGAGCCGAATCCGCAGGATTCCTACGGAGAACTGCTGCGCATGGCAGGGAACTTCGAGGGTTCACTCACCCACTATCGCGCCGCGCTGCAGATTGATCCTGACTTCGTCACCTCGCAACTCGGCCTTGGCGACACCTACGCTCTTATGGGCAATCAGGACCAGGCTCGCATTGAATACGACAAAGCCATCCGCTTCGCCCACAACGAAGCCGACCGCCTCACCTACAGCATGCAGAGGGCGATGACTTTTGTGCGCGAGGGCAATTACGGCCAAGCCGACAAGGACCACCTCGAGATTGCCCAAACTGCGCACGCCAAGGAGCAGGACCTGCAGGAAGCGCAGGCGCTCCGCCAAATGGCGGAGTATCAGACCGACGACGGTGTCGCGCTCAAACATTTGAAGCTCGCCGAGGAAGCTCTCAGCCATCGCTCCACCATCTCCACCTCCGACCGTGACGAAGAGATCTCGCGCATCCTCCGCAACACCGCCGTACGGGCCGCTCGCGCCGGAA
This sequence comes from uncultured Acidobacteriaceae bacterium, assembly GCA_963774565.1. Taxonomy (GTDB): domain Bacteria; phylum Acidobacteriota; class Terriglobia; order Terriglobales; family Acidobacteriaceae; genus Sulfotelmatobacter. The sequence continues at coordinate 143,869 of CAVZFP010000023.1, forward strand.
ACCAGCCGCTGGCTGACAAGTCGCTGCAGCAACTCGAAGCTCTGGCCAACCGCAGCCGCAACCGCGTGATCCAGAGTTCCTGGCACGGTGCCGCTGGCTCGGTGCTGATGGACCAGAAGAAATACCAGGACGCCATCGTGCACCTGGAAGAGGATCAGGACAATCCCTTCACCATGGAATTGCTGGTGCAGGCCTATTACCAGACCGCCCAGACCGACAAGTTGCACGAAGCGGAAGCCAAGCTGCGGGGCACGAACGTCCCGACCATGGAGCAGGCATTGGTGGTTCCGGCCGTCCGCAGCAAGCGCCCTATCATTTAACACGTCGCGACAGCCGCTTCCTCGACTGTCCAGCCAAGGCGAAGCCAGGCTCCGTGTGGGAACATCCAGGCGCGAACTCCTCGTGCAATTCACCGCATTGGTGTACAGTAGGTGGGCACTTCGCCAGCATGAAGGCTGATACCGAGCGCCGCTCTGGAAGACGAATCGCTACCCGCGTTGCTACGCGTGTGCGCACCAATCAAGGCGCGGATCAGACCGCGCAGACCCGCGATGTAAGTGCCAACGGAGTCTTCCTCTACACCAAGTCCCGCATGGAAAAAGGCACGGACGTCGAACTGGTGCTCATTCTTCCTCCCGAACTCACCTCCGGCGAGAAGTGCTGGGTGTGTTGCCAGGCGACGATTGTTCGCGTGGAAGAAGAGGGATCCGAATTTGGCGTGGCGGCCCAGATCCGCCGCATGGACATCCTGCCCGAAGTCGCCGTTTGATCTCAGCGGTGTGGGGGCCCCGGCAAGCCCATTTCAGGACGCATTTCCCGGCAAATGTCCCCGATCATGAACTGACGAGTGGAAACCGAGCTGACGTTCGACTAGAATATTTGTTAATCCGCTGAAAAAAGGCTTCCCATTGTATCGCGCGCCTGCAATAATGGCGGCCCAACAATTGCTCTGGCCAAATTCAGGTTCCAAGGCGGGCCCAGGTATGTTGATTGAAAAACTGTCGGCCGGTGTGGTGCAGGTACAGACACCCATTGGTCCGCGTTATGTAATGCCATCATTTCTACAGAGAGTCTATTTGGTATGGATGTTTCGCCATTTTCCGATTCTTCCTTACGCCGTACTCAACCGACGACAACAACGCATGATCGATCGCATGTGTAGCGAGCAACGGTTCGCTTCCATGGCGTACGCCGACGGCATGGATGAGGCGCCTGTGATCGGCACAGTCGAGCGTCGTCCACCGGTCGGAGCGAACCAGTTGTCTCAGGGGCACGCGGTGAGCGGCGACTCGAGCAGTCTGGCTGGGGAAGTTCGTCAGCGATCCTAGCTGCTTGGCTGCTTGTTCTGGCGCGATATGAGGAGGCGGTCCTGCAGTCCCCGTTTATTTCTGCGGGCCGATCAGTGGCGAAACCTAACTGATCTTTTAGGCTTTGCCCTGCCCTGAGGCATGCGCAGACTGTGGCTTAACGGCTGCGACGCGATCTCTCACCAAAACTGCGGCACGCTCGGGTGCACGCCGCATACGGGATCAACCAGGATCGGTGCTTCGTCTACACAATCATCAGATGCTATAATTTTTTTTTATCCTACCAGCCAAATCCCCACCGTGGGCGCGTAGCTCAATTGGCAGAGCAACTGACTCTTAATCAGTAGGTTGTAGGTTCGATTCCTACCGCGCTCACCACCTTTTCCCTTTCGATCCTTCGCATTAGCCCATGCCTATTGGCATTTCGTGACAATTGGAATACACTTGAAATACGTTCCAATTCGGTCGCCGTGGCTACACGGCGGCTACACGGGAAGGGGCGCACCATGAACACCCACATAGATCAGACGTCGGTCAAGAATGCCAAGCCGCCCGCGAGCGGCTACATCCTTCTCCAAGACGACAAACTCGACGGCTTCGGCCTGCGCATCACGGCGGCACGTGCCAAGTCGTTCGTGTACAACTACCGCGTCGCCAACGGCGACAAGCGGCGCTACACCATCGGGTCATGGCCGAAGTGGACGGCGGACGCGGCACGCGACGAAGATACAGGTCAAGTTGATCCCTGCCATACGCAACGGTGCCGATCCAGTCCGCGACAAGAAGGCGCTACGCGGAGAGCCGAAGCTGGCCGATCTGGCGAAGGAATACATCGAGCAGCACGCCAAGATGAAGAAGCGGAAGAAGAGCATCTACGAGGACAACCGGATGCTCGACCATATCGTCCTGCCGAAGATGGGAACGCTCCGCGTCTCGGCGGTCAGTCGGCGCGACGTCGAGAAGATGCACAACTCGCTGCGCCAGACTCCCTTTCAGGCGAACAGGGTCTTGGCTCTCCTGAGCAAGATGTTCACGTACGCCATGGAAGGGGAGATGCGCAAGGACAATCCCGCGAAGGGGATCAAGCGGTTCAGGGAGGACAAGCGCGAGACATGGTTCAGCCGCGAGCAGTTGCAGGCGCTCGCGCTCGCGCTGGACAACTACGACGAGCAGGACGCCGCCGACGCTCTGCGGCTCCTCATCGTCACAGGGGCGCGACCTGGCGAGGTCATCGGTGCGACGTGGCCCATGTTCGACCTTGATCGCGGCATCTGGAACAAGCCGAGCCACCACGTGAAGCAAAAGAAGGCAGAGCACATGCCTCTGACTCCGGCAGCGCTCGGAATCCTCCGCAGGATGGCAGAGAAGAAGACCGGCTTCCATCTGTTCCCGGGCCGCGAGCCCGACACCGCACGCACCACTCTGCGAAACGCATGGAAGCAAGTGTGCAGGGCCGCAGGACTCGCGACCGAATACCACGTCAAAGGAAAGCGCGGGAAGCCGCTGCCGCGATGGAAGGCGAACGTCCGCATCTACGATCTGCGGCACACGTTCGCGAGCCACTTGGTCTCGCGGAACTGGTCGCTCCAACTGGTCGGCAAACTTCTCGGCCACACGCAGGCGGCAACCACCGAGAGATACGCGCACGTCGCGGACGCCGCGCTGCGGAACGTCGCCAACGACTTTCCCGAAGTGCTGGCGCTGCCAGAGAAGACCGCATGAAAAAAGGCCCTTCATTATCTGAAGGGCCTTACCTTCGGTATTTCTGTCGTCTCACGCCGCCATCCGCGCCCGCTGAAGTTTCGGCTGCAGCGGCTTCATCCTGCGTGCCTGCTCTCGGCGACGTGCGGGAGTCCAGTAGGCGGACTCTGCACAAGCGAGCAGGGCCAGATCAAGAGACAGATGGATATGGTCGCGGCGCGCCTTCTCGATGTTTGGCGTGGCCTCCAAGCTACTCGACTCTAACCTTGCCGGCGGCACGTCGGCGAAGCGCCCGTTGAGCGCCCTGTCTATCTTGCTCGACAGCTTCGCCAGTCTGGCCCCTCAGTGCGGTGTCGGTCATGGCTTCGCGAGCCTCTCCATGTCAATGCGATAGCTCTTGGTTTTGATTTTGCTGAATTGATCGTGCCACGCCAGTTCAAACAACCGCATTCCCAATTTGCTGTGAATGCGGCCATTCAGCTTGGCACCGGCCTTGAACGTCGTGCAGAAACCGTTGGAGGAAATCCGCCACTGCATGTTGCCGTCCGCGTCGATGATGTCCAAGATGCAGCCATAGTCGAAGCCGCCTTCCTGACTCTGTACAACTAGGACGTGGATCGGATAGTCCTCGTCACGTTTGTCCTTGGCAAAAGCGACACTCGCCAGTAGTAACAGTGCGACCACGCAAGCATATTTCATCCTCTCCTCCGGTCTCTGATTTTTTGTTACGCCGCCATTCTTCGCCAGTCTGGCCCGCAGTTCGGTGTCGCTCATGGCTGAACCTTCGACGCGGTGAACGTCCCCGTCATGCCGCCGCACGGCATCTGCCCGTCCGAGCACTCCCACGTCCCCGTGATCGCCATGTCCTGCGCCGTTCCGCTGAGGTCGATCATCGACTGCGTCCCGTCGATCCCGTCGCCCACGATGAACACCATGCTCACGCCGACGCTCTCGCCCGCCTGCAGCGTCGTGTCAGTCGCCTCAAGGCTCATCGCGAGGTCCACCGGCTGCGCGAACAGCGCGTTGGGCGGCGAGGTCTGCCTCATGCCGCCGCCGTTGTCGTAGCAGTTCTGCTGCGTTGCCGAGCCCCCCGCCCCCGGCCCCGAGACGCCGAACCATTGCCCGAAGAGCGTGCAGTCCGCCTGCGCGACGGGCGCGGTCATCGTCATCTACTCGCCCGACTGGCCCGCGCCGTAGGCGACGGACGTGACGGTCATGCTGAGCGTCCATGTGCCTGGAACCGTCCAGCCTTGCGGCGGAGGGACATTGCTCGGCTTCGACGGCGAGCCGCATCCGAGCATGGCCATGGAGAGGATCGCGAGGATCGCCGTGTTCTTCATGGCTTAGCCTCCTTCTGCGTGTTCCACCAACCTGCGAAGGGCGGCGCGGCGGGTGTCGGCGCGGGCGCGGACGCGACGGCGCTGCTTCGCTCGCCGCCACCGAACGTGAACCTGAAGCCGCCTAGCGCGCGAAAGCCGCTCACCGTGACGCCGTCCTTCGTCGCGTGAAGCCAGTCGATTCCGGTGTGCAGCCACACGTGGCGTGCGACCCGAACATCCACGCCGCCCCCGGGCGCGATGAAGAAGGCACTTGTGCCCGCCGACACACCGAGGCCGCCGAGGCTGGCACCGACGTCGAGCCTCGCATCCCCCAAGATGAACCGTGCGAATGGCTGCACGCGTGCGGTGCGGTAGTTCAACTGCGCGCCGCCGCCAAAGGTGTAGACCGACGCGGTCACCGCCGTCGTGATGCAATCTCCGTAGTAGACGCATGAACTGGACACGTCCGTCCCCGCCACCTTCTTCCATGACCGACTGACTTCGCCAACCGAGTCAAGCCACCGAGTGATCGGCACGTTGACGCTGCCTTCCCATCCGCGCGACAGGTTCAGGCGAGCGTCCACCAGCGAAACATGTTCGAACTGGTAACTGCCGGTAGCCTCCGCGGACGGCAGTCCGTCCCGCGACCAACTGGCTCTGCCTTTGGTGGTTTTCAGTTGCGCGTAGACCTCGGGCGTGCACTTGTCCGCGGGAATGTGATGACGGGCGCAGGTGCCGTACTGCGCCTCCAATGCGTCCGCGTCCTGCGCCAGCGACGGCGCGGCGGCGGCGAACAGCGTCAGAATGATGATTGCTAGAGTTTTCATTATCGGTTCCTTTCAGTTGCCGGAGCGTGCCCAACCGCTGCCGCTCGTCATTCGTTCGCCACACTTTGTTCTCTCACCCTTGATTGTGATTTCGTTTGCCATTTCTTAATTCTTCTCGATGAAGGTATTGTGCTTTTGGGAGAACAGCCTTGCGGGCCTTTCGGTTCTTCGACCACGCGATGGGGGGACTCGCACAATTCTCTTCTTCGCTTCGCGCGCAGTCAGTGATGCTAATCACTTCACTTCAGGGCGATGCGAGCAGGGATCAGGCTTTTTTCCGTACGGGTCTTCAGGACGCTCTCCGCGCTGAGCGATCCGACACCAAAACCCGGATCGAGGAAATCCGGCTGCACACTCTTAGGACGCCTCTGCTTTTAGCGCTCCCTGAATCCAGACCGCGACCACAACCTATTGTGGTTCTGCCGACGAATCTGGCGAGCCTGCCGCAAAATGCCAGCGTCGCCAGCGGCGCTCGACAGTTCGAGAGAGAGTCAACCTGCCGACCGACTCGATGAATCTCTTCTTGTGCCGCCGCTCACCGACGAAATGCCGGTCCGCGACGAACGATTTCGCGAAGGTAGTCGAGGGCGTGAGCCACTACAGTTGCTCAGGCGCCTGCGCCGGTCTAGGATGGGTAGCGTCCCAAGCAGTCTGCGGTGGAGTTCCTCGTTTCAACCTGCGCGAACCCGCCGTTTATAGCATCTGCCTCCAGGAGAATATTTTGTAAATGAGTATGTTCGAACAAGCGTTCAAAAACATCGACGATGTCCTTTGGACAGAAGCAGGATGCACAACTGAACTCGATTACACAGAACAAACGTCATGGCTGCGGAAATCGCCATCGCTCGTCATCTCCGGCACTCGCCGGAAGGCTTTGCCTCCTTTAACGAGCCAGGCGTAGCCATCCGCATCGTACCGCCGCGCGATACCTTCACTCGACAGCTTCATTGCCTCTGTTGCTTTCAGGACCCCCTCCCCTTCTTCCCAGCCGCAAACACACTCCCACACTGCGGGACATTTCATTTGCGCGCTGCTGACACGCTGTATCTCTGGGGGCGGGATCGAGTAGCCGCAGGATGGATAGGTGGTGTTCAGCGCGGCCATGATAGTCGCGCGGTTGATTTTATTCTTGCGCATCGTCGTTCGCCGCCCGGCGTCCCGATGAGCGAGTGGCGGAGATATTGAGCACTGAAGATGTCAACGAACTCCGTCGCAACCTCGCACACCTTAGCCTGCCAGCCGTCCGCGATTTCTACGAGCAGGCAAGGGATGTCACGGGACCCAACGAGCGTAAGATCGGAAGAACTGAAACAGATTTAAGCGGTCCGTCACTTGAACCAGTAGCCCAGGCATACCAGCAAGATGCCCAGAGCAAGGCCGACCGCAATTCTGCCTGCCGTTACGGGTCGCCTGTCGTTCTTCAATGCGTACAGCGGAAAGATTATTCCCAGCAGATGTTTTCCGTATCCTGCGTCACTCGGTTTGTTAATCTTCATAATGCACCCGATTCACTACCCAAGTCTTTATGAAGTTTGCCTGACTCAACACTATGTTGGCGCTGTCTGGCTGTCTGTGCGCCGGAACACAACGTTTAACGAGACGTGGAGGTGCCCCGCGTCTGCGCGCTTCGTTACCGAGTTGATTTCATGGTTGGGGTGGGTGTAATTGAATCGTACACCCTGCTCCGATGATTTCAGGATGCGCTCGGTTGTTAGGGTCATAGACGCTGACGCGAAGCGCCGTTCCGGTTGCCATTTCACTTTTTGTCTTGCTGGATTCCCACGTTTTTGCGGTTTAATTCTGTTGCTCGGGAGCATATTCCGGGACAACTTGAGAGGGCATGTCAGCCGCTGGCTTCGGCTGCGCTGGCGGCTGTGGCACGTAGAAAGAAACAAGCTGGCAATCGCTAAACTGCACCTGGCCCAGTAAGCGTATTGCGTGCTGGCCAGAGACTATCGCACGCTGTCCCCGGTGCAGCGAGGATAGCTGGCTCACTTGCTCCGAATCGAACTGGCAAGTTACGCCGCCAATCAGTTCAACGGAAGCGCCGCCCGTAATTGTTCTGGTCTCGATGCTACTGATAATCCCGTCTATTTGTGCCCAGCCTGAGAACGTCTGCTCACCACGGACCTCGTTGTCCGCGAAAACGGTTGCTACATCGAACGCCGTGTATTTAGGCGCATCGTTGACGCGGTGCCACTGCTCGACGTACGCAGCGTACTTATCATCTGCCTGCCGAGTATTCGGCTGCCATGCCGCTGATTGTGGATTTGAAGTCATATTATCCAGTCGCGCATTATTAACAAAGTATGTGACTACGAGCGCGACCGGAACTAAGAGCATTAACAGTACGGTTTTCATGACCGCGCCTCCCCTACTCCAACTTTGTCTGCCCAGACATTCGATACTGCGCTAACGTCCCATTGCGCCTCTGCAGAATTGTAGAGCGATAGATCCCAGCGCTGCGTGTGGCAAATCACAGCCCCCTGTCGCCTGGATCACATCCGGGCATGACGACATGCGCCAGACTACTAAGCGACCTCATTTCTCTTAGCAAAAGTGATTAGTCCGAGCCCCTACTCGGCCCGTGCAAAAAAGGACATAACAATGAAGATGAAAACGCCGCCGCAGAGGCCACGCGGAGGTGAGACAATGAAGCACCTTGGTCTCGCGCTATTGATGGTCTCACTGTCCGCGAGCTGCGCATTTGCCGGGGAAATCAACGCCTGCAAATATCTTATCGTTGTGGACTTCACCAGCGATCCCTACGGAATTGCGAAGGAACTGCGTGCACAAGGCGTCGCAAGAAATTTCATCGTAGTCTCATCCGTTTCCGAAGTACCACAATCCGATGTGTTGAAGACGTGCGTGATGAGCGGGAGCTGGGCTAGAAGCGGAAGCGGCGGTAACCTCTCCATGCGTGTTGTGGACGCACCGAGTGGTGCACTCATTGCCGAAGCGGCGACCGGGGCGACGAATTGGTGGAGCATTAAGCGCACCGTGCGCGGAGCGGTTGGAAAGATTTATTCGCAGCTAGGATACACCGGCTACAGTGAAGGCGTTAATCGAGAGCGCATCCTGCGGGAATATCCGCCAAGGCCGAAGATCGCGATCACTGAAGACCAGATCAAGATGGGTGAGGCGCGGAACCCCGTTGAAGGGATCTGGACCGACACCGAAGATCATTATCGGTTAGGAATTGTGGCCGCCTCGGGGAGCAATGGCGCGGATTACGTTGCGGTTGTCCTACGCTCCAATTCTCCAGTATGGCAGCCGAGCGAGATCAAAGCTGAGATACGCAGCACCGCCTCCCCGGATATTTTCACGTGTACCTACTTCATGGGGGACAAGAAGCCCGCAGGCACGACTCTTACGCTTGAACATAATTCGACGCTACATGGTTCCATCACTACGCCTAAGCCATTCGATCTCCTACTCGTGCGCGTGTGGCCCAAAATAGCTGCAGAATCTGCGAGCGTAACATCGGCAGGTGGCGTCGCCTCTGGGACTGGGTTTCTGTTGAATCGAAGTGGCCTGCTGGCTACAAACTGGCATGTCGTCGCCGACGCAAAAAATCTCAGTGTCGCTTTTCCTGGCTGGAGTGGAGCGGTGAGCGCGGATGTGGTGGTGAGGGATGTGGTAAATGACCTCGCAGTATTGCGGATGAGCGACACGACGAAGCTGGCTGCCACTTGTCCAGATCTTCCATTCCAGGTATCGTCCTCCATCGGTGTCACGCTCGGGCAACACGTGTCCGCGATTGGCTATCCTCTGACGCCTATGCTCGGCTCCAGTCCGAAATTTTCCGAAGGTGTGGTATCGAGCAAGAGTGGATGGCAGGATGATCCGCGCTCGCTGCAAATTTCGGCTCAGGTACAGCCCGGATCAAGTGGTAGTCCTTTGTTTGATAGCGATGGGAACATCATCGGCGTGGTCGTCGCCACCCTGGATGCAGCTAAGGTCTATCAGGCGGCAAGTGCTATTCCGCAGAATGTCAACTTTGCGATCAAGGCCGATTATCTGTTGAGTCTTACTGCGATGCTTCCTGGCGGCTCTCTCGGGTCTCGAACGACTGCATTCTCTCCGGAAAAAGCCTCGCAGTGCGTGGCTATCATCCGCGCGTGGTAGGCGGCGATTCAAGATTGTGACTCTTTCTCTTTCATTTTTCTATCTCACACATTAGGGCTCCCGCTTCGTCTCGCCATACTCCAAACCAGACGAACAGTGCTGGCATATTTGCTGCCGTTATCATAACTTCCAGACGATGCACGCCTGGATCAAAGTGAATCTCATGGGTGGCTCCTGATACTACATGGACGATACTGAAGACAGTGTTCCCGTCGAGGGCCGACACTAAATCAATGTTTCGTACTGCCCCTGGATTTAGAGAGAAGCTCCTTATTTGATCCTCTGGTTTAGTCCGTTATGCGGGACAAAACGAGAATTTTGTTCTCGTTGTAACGTTGTAACCAGTTGTTGCATGCTCGGGATTCGATGGATATCAAGGGCGAAGCCCTTGGCTAGTCGGATCATCATGCTGCAAGTGCAGGTGAATGGGAAGCCATCCGAGATTCTCTACTTCGGGGGATATGCGGTTTAATTGAACATTGATACCCTCCACGGTGACGCCTTCGCTTCTATTTATTACTCCGAAGTAATAGGCTTTGGCGCGATGACCAGCATTTGCCAATCCCTGAGCGACCGTCCACGCATTTATGCGCAAGTGGACTATTTCTAGCTTCCTCTCTAAGCGCAAATGATCTGCACGCCACACGTAGTAGCCAGCAAAGAATAGGGCTACCACACAGGCAGTTAGTTTCACAGGATACGGCCAATCCGATGTGATGAAGCGCCACCCAAACGCTACGGCTAGCACGCTTCCGCCCCATATAGCTGCCTGCCATCGCGTGAACACGAGCGGGAAATATCGTTCCAGTAGGTCCAGCTCCTTGAATCGTCTTCTGAACCACTGGCCAATCTCGGACATAGCAATCCGCCAAGAAATATTATGCCTGTTGAGTGGGCGAGGCTAGTATGTTCGGCTCTATTTTGACTGCGACCTAATCTCTTTGAGAATGTCGTCTCGTACTTCGATCAATTTCTCCTGTCAAGGCTCGCCAAGGGGATCAATCAGGCTCGCGCGAAGAGCACCGAATGGGGCGGCACCAGGAGCGCCTCTCGCGGCGATACGTGCTGGATCAGCCGCCACATTCCGCGAGAGGCGAACGGCGATCTTCGGCTGCTTCATCGTCTTTGCGCTCTGCGTTTTCATTCGCCGCCGTCTTATCAGCGCGGTAGACTGGGGGTGACAGTACCAGGAGGAACACAACATGGGAAGCGCGATTCGCGAGCATGTCATCCGCACCACCGTGTTGGAGGCCTGCACTCGTGCCGGCGTCCCGCACGACTCGGCGCTGCGCCGCCAGCTCGAAAGCGAGGCTGAGATCCCGGACGGCAGCCGCGACGCCTATGTCCGAACCAGCAGCGGCGTCTCGCTCGACGAGCGCATCGGCGAGTTGAAGACCGTGCCGAAGTTTGCGGCGGACCTGCCGACTGCGAAGCCCACGGTGCAGAGCACGGACACGGCGGCAATTTCACAGAATTTCGCCGACATCGCGAGCGGCAAGGTCATTGTGCGCTGACCTGTCGTCGCACTCGCCGACGCGGCACACATACAATCCCTAGTGGTTTCAGGCCGCGAGCACGCCAGTCTGACTGCGAACCCGCGCGACGGCAGCGGCAGTTAACATTTTCGTAGAGGGTTAACCTGGTGATCGGCACGTCGGACACCCCGTAAACGCCTTGTCCCATCCTGGATGTGCTTGAACCGGCGCAAGGAGCCAAGTATTCTTACCTGCGTGGCTCTAGCGTTTCATCGAGAGTGACGAAGTCTCGCCTGCTGCTATCTTTAAAGGGCGTGTCCAGCGTCCCAAAATGAAGTTCAATGCCTCGACCGCTTGGGAACACAAGGGTTACGATGTCAGACTCCGCATTGCTAATCCGCTCGTGTCGAAACGAGACCACGGCTGAGGTGTCTCCTTCGGGCAAGGCGCGTTTGAGCGCCCTCATGAATGCAACGAGGTCTTCATTAAACGTGTCAACATCGTCTGCAAGCCCACGGGAAATGCGGGCGACCTTTCCGTCAGAAAAAGAGATGCTGCCGAGGATCCGCTGTGCTGGTTCTTCCTTTGGAAGGATGAAATGGCCCAGCATCTTACCCGCTGGACTTGGCCGTTTTTCACCCTCCGATTCGGCAGGAGGCGAGAGTTTGCAGCAGGCCGATAGGGCTGACACCGCTTGACCCTTTGACATCCCAACATAGAATTGCTTTCCGCCAAAATAAAATACAGGCGGGTTGCGGTCGGCAGCTTGTGAAAACAGCAGACAACTTTCGAGCAGAACGAGTATGAGAACACCTACATTTCGCTTTCGCATATCCGGCTCCGATACGTAACGATCATAATATTCCGAATGGTGTCAGCCAGCAGTTCTGTTTTGCAGCAGAAGTAGCACGTCGGATATGGCCGATCAATGGCGGATGTATTCACTTAAAAGGTGATACGCTTTCCCGGGGCAACCGATGGGAATGTGAAACGAACCGCCGATAAAAAGGAAATGGAGCGGCGCACGATACAGGGGGCACGCCAAAAAAGTGCACTGATTCCGGGCGGTGAGGTGCAATCGTTTGACAGGCCGGATTGCCTGATCCCATCCGCCGCGCTTGGAATTGAGATTTCTTATCTGCTGCCTCAAAAGCCCAGAAACGCGTCATTCTCAAGTCCACAACTAGCAGTATTTCAAGAAGAGGTGGTTCGCAAGGCGGAGCGTTGCTATCGCCTGATTGATTCACGTCCGGCAAGGGTCCTCGTTTATTTCAAAAACGATTGGGTACGGAAACGCGATGAATACGCGATGGCCAATGAAATAGCACAATTCGTGCGAGACAACTATCCCGCGAATGCCAGGCCCGTTCTGTTGCAACAAGGCGGAAGCTGCGTGCGCGGTTGGGTTGACGGCCTCAGCATTGTGGGCATCTCTTGTGTAGACGAACTGTGGGAAACGAGTGCAAGCAGTTCTATTCCGATACTGACGCATGACCAGCTTTACTCACGGATCAGGTCCAAGGATCGGCGCTTGCCCGAGTATCGGACTCGCGTGCCTCAGGATTGGGAAATATGGTTGTTGTTGGCCACTAGCATTTCGGCTTTGCACAGTGTGGCTGTACCATACGAGGTCACAACATGGCGATTTGAAAGCGGCTTTGACCGCGTCCTTTTGTCACCGTGGGATGGGGATGTAATTCAATTGAATACCTCACCGTTACGGACGTGAAGACCCGAGGGTGGACAAGCATTACGGCCACGTTGGATGCGAAACAAAGCGGCACATGGGCAACTCCCTGAGTTACTCAGGCACGCTTGACGCATGGCCGTTGCCGCCTCGTGGCTGAACGAATTGGACAGACGTGAATCGCAAACCTCTCACCGCTGTCGTAATCGGCGATGCGCCACGGTCCTCTTGTGGAGCGCATGCGAGGATGGACCGCGGGATCAATACACTGTGATCGGGCGCACCAACAGCAGTGAACATCTTGTAGTAGACGTTCCCATCGTCCTCGAACACGATGGGCACAAGTACTATGCTCGGTGCAACAACATCAAGGGCGTGAAGGACCCCAACGTTACCCGCCACTGTGATCTACACGTGGGCATGAAGGTGCATTGCCAATTTTTTACCAGCCGTGACACCAACGGATACGACCTCATTTGTGGGGACAAGCGGAACGAAAAAGGTGACCTCGACACGTATGGTGAAAACGAACTTTTATTCATTGACCGCGAAGAACAGTGACGTGGTTTGAAGGTCCTATGCGCGCACTTCGTCTTCTCAACGCATGCAAGTTTGTCAGTTTGGCGATTGGCGAAACATCCACTCAAAATGCCCGGAACAGGATTCTGAGTGTAATGGCCGTTTTCGTCAGCTACCAAATTGCTGAAGAATTATCTAGCAAGTAAACTTATCTGCCATGGCAGGCATCCCTGAAAAGCACGATCCGGGCGGCAAGGTTCGACTAGCCATATCCGGTGACGTGAAAAGCTCCGCTGCAGTATGGGGCGGTCCGGGTAAATTGTGACGCGCTGCGATCTCGAACAGCAATCGGAACTGCCTGGGCTTTTCTATCTGCGCCTCCCTCAACAGATCAATATCTTTCGCGGTCTTGCTAACAAGCTTCATCCAGGGATCAGGATTTGGAAGTGAAAATGTCTTCTCGACTGGGCAATTCTCGCACGCAGGAAGCGTAACCTCTTGGTACAGCGGGAATCGAAACGGCACGCTGTTCTTGCACTTGACACATTGCAATCTCAAAGCAACAACTTCTGCTAAGTCCACCAATTGTCCAGGCATAAGTAAGTAACTCCTTCTTGTGCGGAAATTGTTGTCTGATGCAACACCTTACGAGCAAGCCAGCCGTTGCCGGGTGCGAAGCGCATTCCGATTGAGGAGGCTGAATTCGCTCCAAAAATTATGGCGCTACCGCTCTCCTGACACGACGCTGCCCCGCTGCTCGAAAATATGGATGGCCACGCCTCCCTTGAAACCACTGCCGGTCCCCATTTACGTCATGTGAAATTGTTTTCACAGTTTCGTCAAACACGAAATCGGCGTATGATCCCCACTACTTTGCAGCAGAACCTTAAGGATTGCGACGCAGCCTCCACTCTAACTGGCTATTTCTGACTAAAGAAGCAGGGTCTTTCCACTAATTCTCCCTGCCGGGCCATCTCCACTCGATGTTAAAAAAAATTCTTCAGAGAAGAGGAATTGGATTATGAAAAACAACAGAAACGGAATGTTTTGGCTCACAGCGCTCTCCACTCTAACCCTGACGGCGATATGCAGCACTCAAGCAGTAGCCCAGCAGGCGCCTAAGGTAATCGGCAACGCCGTTGCAAATCAGCCCATTCATTCCGATGTTTCTCGCCCTCTCGCCGAGCTTGCAATGGAAGCCCCGGCCGCGCTGAGCGTCCATCAAACGCATGCACCCATGAAGACCAAGCTCCACCTGTCCAACGGCGCTCTCCATAGCCAAGCAGCCGCCGCAGCGCAAGCCCTTGAATCGTCGCCCGCCTCCAACATTAGCGCCACGGTAGGCCTAAACTTCGAGGGGGTCGGACAAGTTGGAGGTTTTCTAGTACTCCCAGCGGTCTTTTCTGCCCGAGTCTTTCGGCACATTTCTTGTGCCTCCTGACACCAACGCGGCGGTGGGCGACACCCAGGTAGTGCAATGGATAAACGTCTGCTATGCCGTGTTTGACAAATCCAGCGGAGCCCTCGTTGCGGGGCCGTTCGCGGGCACTAACTTCTGGAAAGGCTTCGGCGGACCCTGCGAGACGAACAACGACGGCGACATCATTATCCAGTGGGATAAGGCGAATCACCGCTGGCTAGCAGCGCAGAATGTATTCAACGGGCCTCCCTACTACACCTGCGTCGCCGTGTCACAGACTGCCGACGCTACGGGCAGTTACTACCGTTACGCCTTCCCCAGCCTGGCTTTCCCGACTACCCGAAGTGGGGGCTTACGCGAAACGTCTACTATCAGACCCAGAACATCTTCGACCCCACACCACGTCTTCCTGGCGTGAACGTCTGTGCCTATGACGCCAAAAGTATGCTGAAAGGCAGCAGCAAGGCGAAGCAAGTATGCATCTTCGACAACTCCAACGGCACGTATTTCGACGACAGCATGCTGCCGGCAGATGACGACTCAGATCACTGGAGCCGGCGAACAGGCGAGGTCTTACTGGGAGCCATCGACAACTTTTTGCCCGGTGACAGCCACGTTTATGAGTACGTATTCACGGTGAACTTCGGGAACCCTGCGAAGTCAAAACTCGCCGGTGTCAAGGGAAGCATGCCCATCAATGTACCCGCGTTCGATTTGGCGATCTGCACCAGCGGTCCCTTCCTCACTACCGACTGTGTTCCGCAGCCGAGTTCAGCGGTTTACGGCATTGGTCCTGTAGACTCCTGGACACGCTCGGCGATCGACTGATGTATCGCCTGGCGCACTCCAACAGCGGTGGCACGCAGCACTTCCTGGTGGCGCACAGCGTGAACAACAGCACTGCTGTGGCAACGACGTGGTACGAATTCCGGGCCCAGGGGCTAGGCACGACCAGCTTGTCCCTCTATCAATCGGGGCAGACCCCGGATGACGGCGAGTACCGCTGGATGGGCTCGGTTGCCATGGACCAGGCGGGGAACATCGCCCTGGGGTACAGTCGTTCGAGTGCGGCCGCAGGTGACTACCCTTCGATCTATTACGCCGGCCAAACGGCGGGTGATCCTCTGGGCACGACGGAGACCGAGGCTCTGATCAAACAGGGCGGGGGCTCACAATATAATTCGTTCAATCGCTGGGGCGACTACTCCAGCATGGCTCTGGATGGCAGCGATTCCTGCACGTTCTGGTACACCAACGAGTTCTACCCGGTGGACGGCTCGTTCGCCTGGGACACTTGGATCGCTTCGCTTGAAGTTCCCGAACTGTCACTAGATTGGTTCGCTAAGTTGCCCCACCTTGTCGCGCTGTTTGCGACAGGGTGGGGATTTTGATTTCGGGCAGAGACAACGTGAAGAACGGGTGCCCCATATCTTGCGTTCTCTGCGAGATGTGAGTTCAGACTTCGACTGCTGTACGAAGACGCCTCGGTCATCAGGCAGCGAGAAGAAGGCCACCCGCGCTAACGAATGCCCTGCGGATTGGATCTCCTACTCCGAGTGACCGCTAATGCCGTTGTTGACGAAACATCTCGATAGATGGGATGAGAAGGTCGATCCCCGATCACGGATGGCGTTAAGCTACCAATGATCAACGCACTCTAAGGTGCAATCAAAACAGCTAAGGAGATCGACCTTGAAGAAGCATAACAATTCTGGAAAGAAGAGTGAACCGACATCGAAGCGGACGAAGTCGCGGGGCCCGGTGCAGCGGGATACGAAAGAAGTGCTGGCGGAACTGGTGGGAAAGCTGAAAGAAAAGCTGGATCCGAAAAAGGTGGCAGCAACGAGCGCCGGAGAAAAGCATCAGCGCGGTGAGCTTCGCCCCAATCTCGACCGTTTGACGGTGGGCGTAGATCTGGGCGACCAATGGAGCCATTACTGCATTTTGGGTCTGGAGGGGGAAACGCTGGCGGAAGGGCAGTTGCGGACGACGCAGGAGGATTTGGCAACCTTTTTCCAAGGGTTGAATGCGGCGCGCGTGGTGGTGGAGGTGGGGACACACTCGGCTTGGGTGCAGGAAGTCATCAGCGGTTGCGGGCACGAAGTGCTGGTGGCCAACCCGCGGTTAATGGACGGATCGAAGCGTCGTAAGCGCAAGAATGATCGGATCGATGCGAATAAGTTGGCCCGATTGGGACGCGTGGACCCAGAGTCGTTGTACCCGATCCAGCACCGCAGTCGGGAAGTGCGGCAGGATCTGGTGATGCTGCGAGCCCGCGATGCCTTGGTGGCGGCGCGGACGGAGATCATCAACACCACCCGAGGTTTGGTCAAGAGCATGGGCACGCGGCTACCCAAGTGTTCCAGCCGGAGCTTCGCACAAAAGGGAGAGGAGGCAGTTGCGGTGGAGATGCGCGAAGCGCTGCTGCCCTTGGTGCGTTTGGCAGCAACCCTGAGTGCTGATATTAAGGAGTACGACAAAAAGATTGAAGAGCTGGGCCAGGAGAAGTATGGGCACACGGCGTTATTGCGGCAGGTGAAAGGGGTGGGGCCGATCACGGCGCTGGCCTACGTTTTGACCTTGGAGAATCCGCAACGATTCGCGAAGAGCCGGGATGTGGGACCGTACCTGGGATTGGTGCCGAAGCAGGAAGACTCGGGAGAGAGCCAGCCGCAATTAGGAATCAGCAAAGCCGGAGATACGATGGTGCGCAAGCTGCTGGTGGGGAGCGCGCAGTATATCTTGGGGCCGTTCGGACCGGACACGGACTTACGACGGTATGGGTTGCGGCTCTGCGAGCGTGGTGGGAAGAATGCGAAGAAGAGAGCGGCGGTAGCGGTGGCCCGGAAGCTGGCCGTCTTACTGCACCGGCTGTGGGTGAGTGGAGAGGTGTACGAGCCGCTGCACAACGCGATGTCGGCACCGATCGCGGCGGCTGCCTAGCCGGCCAGGGGGAGGGGAAAGAGACCGAAAGCGAGAGGACAATCGCCACGCGATTTGTTGTGGAGGGCAGGACCGAAGTTGATGAAGCGAGAACGAGAGTCGATCCAGGAGGTTTGGCAGACAACGACATCCACCGCCTTGTTCGGGTGACTGCGTGATGAGCGCTGGTCTATTAAGATCTCGCGATAGATGGCAGCCCCAACAATCCCAGGTCTGTCACGGGAGTGATGGACATGGGTATTTAGATCGAACCCCAACTTGCACCGGGCCCTTAAGCGGCCCATTCAGAGTGCGGATAGAAGCATGGCAACGGTGGGGTGGCGTCGGCCAGAGTTTCCCAGGAGGACTTGGTTCGAAGCAAATCCAGAATGTTCTGTGACCGAAACAAAACGATGATGATGCAGAATGCCAGAACGGTGAGGCGGAGTGTGGATGCCAACGAGCAAGCTTGAGAAAGAGCGAAAACCACTCCACTAAGGAACGAAGCTCAACTGCAGTTTACCGGCCAATCATTTACTTTGCCGAGCTGAGGTATCCTTCTTTGCTTGATTTAAGGCAGGAGGAGAAAGGCTCTCTTTCTGAGCGCACATCCTCGCAAGATCCGCCTCAGTGAGAGAGCCCTGGAACACTACGATTTCACTTATCCCATGTTCTGGGGATGATTGCAAGCCCAGCTCCGACTGGGCAGCATGTGCGGGTCAGCTCTTTCGCCGCTGCCCCTTATGTGGATGTAATTCCGTCATCAGCAACGGCTGGCGACCGAAACAAGCGCACGACGGCAGTCACGACTGGATCCACTATCGTCGTGGCGAGTGCCAAATGTGTGGCGTAACGATTAGCTTCCTTCCGGCTTTCTCCCTGCCCTATACCCATTACAGCCTGATCGCGCGTAGCGAAGCCCTGCGCCGGAGATTTGCCGAGGGCAGTTCGTGGGAAGATGCGGCGCCACCGCTCAAAGACGCCGATCGCGTGCCCGCCCTTCCACCTTGCGCCGCTGGTGCCGCGATCTGGATTCATCGTGTCCTGCGTTTTCCTTCCTGCGCCATGCCGTCCAAACTATGGCGCAATGGGTGGATCGTTGCGACTCATCCGTTTTCAGCTCTCGGCGTCTGTCTTGGCCCATGCTGTATCCCCGCCTGCGAGTCGTCTGGCCCTGGCCCTTACGCTTCTGAGACCAACATTTTCTTCGCTCACCCACCATCCTCGGCTGGGAATCGGGGATCAGGATACTTAGTGTGACGTTGCGAGGAGTGTGGAACATATGGGTGAGGATCTCGAACGACTCAAACGGCGTGTTCCGCTCCTGGAATACCTGAATCGGCACCACTGGAAGGGTCATCGGGTCAGCAGCGGGCCTGAGTTTGTCGGCCTGTGCCCGTTGCATGAGGAGACCCACGCCTCGTTCTACGTCAACGCGCAGAAAAACCTGTTCTACTGCCACGGCTGTGGGCGAGGGGGCGACCTCATTCGCTTTGTAGAACTCTCGCAGCGTCTCGCGTTTCGCCAGAGCGTGGCCTACCTGGCCGAAGAGCTTGCTCCTACCACGCAACTGCTCGCCCACACTGCCGCCTTCTACCAACTCGAACGCTCTAGCTGTGCTTGAGCAGCACTTGGGGGAGGGCTGATCGACTTAGCGCCTTGTGACTCAAACCGAGTCCGGGGCGTTTTGTTTTGTGCCAACCTGCGCAGTGGTGGCAATTACTTCTGTGCCCCCACACCTCGGGGCCATTCCCAACTCCTTCCGTCCGATGCACCCTGAGAGCAGGTCCCCAATACGCTAGGGCGACGGAGGGCGATACGGTCTTGCTGCAATCGGCACAATAAGACGGTGACAATCATGTGGATGAGATCATGTGCCATCTGCAAAGCGCTTCTAAGGAAGCCCCGGTTGTGGGATTCGATCCGCTGCCCGTGCGGATGGGAATGGCAGGGTCACCCAGAGGATGGTGGGAAACTTATCGAGTTCCGAGCCTCGACAAAGAAGTCTGCCTGAGAGTACAACATAGTCACCCCTCCCCGTGCGAAAAGCGAGCAATTCTGAACAGCCCGTTGTCTTTGTTGTGACGTATCCTTCGGACTGAAAAGGCGGTCCGCGCGCACAAGAGCGGATAGTCCTCGGTGGGCGGGCATGGGTTGGTGGCGACGTTCGGACCCTCACGTCCGCCTCGATCAGTCTGGTCCCTTGGTCGAAACCTGCATAAGGTAGACGCTTTCATGGAAATGGTGCACGCAGGCCCCCGAAAACAAACCCTGAGGAACTGGAAGGCACAAGATTGGATCGAACATGCTTCGTTCGGTCTGGGGCAGATCAGCGAGAGTCGAGAAGACAAGCTCGACCGTGAGTTTGTGAGCAGCGGCAGGGGGACGATCCTGAAATCGACGGACCTCAAGTCTGCCTCTCCCCCAATCCCGGATTTCAAGTTCCCCAAGGTTGAATCCCACACGGCACGGATCAAGGTGGGGAAGTCTGCCTCGCCCACCTCAGTAGATTGCAGACGCTCTGAAGACTTCGCCACGCTAACTATAAAACGCCGCTGACTCGTCGCCTACCAGTGCCCAGCCCCATCACTCAGTTGGCACCAATCAGAGGTCAATCGAAGCCCATCAGTTACAATCCTTCGTTGAGGGGGAGCTAATGCAAAACTTATCTGGAGTGGTAGGGCATTTGAAGAAAGAACTGGCAAGAGCAAAGCAAGAAGTTCAGCGTTTTACTGCCGCACTAGCGGCTTTGGGAAGCGCAGGCTCGAACGGGCAACGTACATTGTCTGCTTCGGCTCGTCGGCGTATCAGCCTCGCGCAGAAAAAGCGATGGGCGAAGGCTCGAAAGGGATCGCAGCCAGCAGCGGAAAAAGCTGCTTCGGCTCCTTTGAAACCCACGCGAAAAATCTCAGCAGCAGGTAAAAAGAGAATTGCGGCTGCCGCACGTCAACGCTGGGCAAAGTTCCGGGCGGCGAAGAAGAAGGCGGCTGCTTAGAGGCACAGGGGCCTGCTGCGAGTGTGCGGCAGGCTTTCCCGTCTTCTGCATCCTGCGCCTGCGCGCAGCAGCCCCAAGGTTGGGCGGAACGATAGGTGCCCCTGCGGCTCGGGGAAGAGGCACAGGCGGTGCTGCGGCGGGCCACGGTGAACTGAGTCTTCGGCTCCCGGTATTTCGATCACTAACGAGAAGGCGCATGGACGCTTAGATCGGATTCTCGCTGCCCCCTGAAGTACTGGTAGGCTCCCAACAGCCCAGCCGCCATGTGCGCGATGATGTCCTTTCGCTTTTCCGGGCTGATCGGCTGGGGGCGCATCTCCGCGTCGTCGTTGTGCTCGTGGTAGAGCATGGTCATTGGGATCAAACATCCGCCATCCTCCGGGCACGGTGCAGGAATGATCCTTGAGTGTGCAATTTTGACCAGACAGCAGAATTGACATTGCTGTAAATTGATTTCCATCTATGGCAAGAAAGATGTGAAGGGGCGGTTCCTTTTTGCTCCTCTGGTGGCGCAGCGGTAATAGCATCACCCCTAGACCGTTTTCGGGCTGCGCCACCTCTCAGCATTGCGGCTATGGCGCTCCAGTGCCGCATCATCAGTCCCAGAATTTCATTGGCTTCGTCGAGGCTAGTCCGTTTACGCATTGCAGGCCTTAGCCCTCCGAATCCGGTGCCGTGAGTGCAGCAGAGGATCAGCCCCGCCTGGGTCGGCATGTGCGTGAACGTGGGGGAATTCGAAATGTCTGCGTTCACGACGAGATCTTCGAGCGCTTTCGCCAATCCGAAATCGAGAAGCTTGACTGTACCGTCGGCGGCGACCTTGATGTTCGCCGGTTTGACGTCGCGATGGACGATGCCAGCGCCTCACATACTTGCTTTGCGATTGTCAGCGCTGGCGGATCGGATACTCGCCGGCCCTCTGTCCGTCGAAAAGGCGGCCTTTCCCAGCGAAGACTCCAGCGGCGAGCGTATTCGAAGAGGCGGCATTACCAAGTCAGGTAACGCGCACCTCAGACGCATCGTGGTCGAATCGGCCTGGAGCTATCGACACCGGCCTGCAATCGGAGCCCGGTTGCGCAAGCGACAGGAAGGACTTCCGGCAGAAATTACCGAGATTGCATGGAAAGCACAGAACCGCCTGCACAAGCGCTACATGACGCTGATGGCTCGAGGCAAGGAGCAGAGAAAGACCATGACGGCAGTCGCACGCGAGCTGTTGGGCTTCATCTGGGCCATCGGGATCAAGGCCGAAGCGTCCTGCAAACAACAACTGGCGGCATGAGGGGAACCGAAAGAACAAAAGCAAAGACTTTCCAAATAAGGAAAAAGCAAAAACGATTCAACCAATGAACAACGCTCTCCAATTCGAGGACAGGGTCAGCCGCAGCCGGAGCAAGCACGAAGGAGAATCCTCGGCTTCCCTATGCGACAGGCCTAGCCGGATTCGGGCCAAGGACAGCGATGCGGCGTTCTCCGAGGCCGCCGTCGCCCACGGCAAGCTGCGATATCAGCAAGGCTACACTCCGGCAATGTTGGTGCACGAATCGCGAATCCTCCAAGTGACGCTGTTCGGGAGGTTGCAGAGCAATCTGAGCCTTTTGGATTTCAGCTTGCTCTTACCCGATGTCATGACCATCGCAGACGAAGTGGATGCGCAGTTGACCCAGACGATGGACAGCTACATGAACGCAATGCGGAAGGCAGCGGCGGCGTAGGTTCTACAAGCACCGGACGGAACACTCATTGCCCCCCATGTCTCCCGATGCCGCCGAATGCGTAGAATAAGGGAGATGCAGCAAAGAATTGAGCGACCTACGGGAGCGAGGCGAGTGGCCATGGAAACCCCAAACAAAGCCAATCCCGAGCCAAACCCGGCCGATGCAGAAGCTCATATCAGAAGTGCTCACCAGATTTTAAAAGCTTTGCAAGAGAAGATTGGGGAGCATCCGGAAATCGGCGCGGCGATTACGAGGCTGGAGATGGCGCTGAATGATCTGGCGATACAGACTGGCGGACTGTTGTAGCGCCGCGCATCGTGGTAAAGCACATCCAACCCAATCATGCTCGCAAACGGTTTACCCTCGCCGCGTTGATTTCGCCGATTGTGGGACTTCAGCGTGCGCTGCTGGTTTTTTCAAGGCAACTATCTGTTTGCCCGCGCATTCGTAACTCTTCCACTTTTCGGGAGAGCACACCTTGTATATCTCGCCAGTCGGCATCACGATGGTTCCGGCGTCTTTGCACTGGGCGCATTTGTCGGACTCAAACTTGTGCTCATTGCCCATGATGCCATGTTGTCATACCGCCGCAGGGGAAGCTGTGATTCCACTCACAACCCCAGTAAACAATGGTGCTGGGTAATCGGCAGGTGTTACTGACCAATTATTTCGTCGAGTTACCGTGCTTCGCTCCGCTTTGCCACGATTCTCCGGTTCCCAAGCAGGACGCTCCGATCTACAGTGGTGAGCTTACGTTGGTAACGTAGGTGTAATCTAAATCACACTGCGGAACGGTGAGGTATGTCCATAATGCTCCAAGCCTTCGCCCTTTTACGAATCGTTTATGTCAAAGCAGTACCTCTTTCTTCGGGCCCGTCCACCCGCATTGGATTTAGACACGTTTTCTCTCCACGCCTTGACCCACCGAAAGAACTTGGCTAGGAGGTCGCGTTGAAAGCCGAACCTATAGGGGTGAGATTGGGCACGACTCCCCGCCCAAGCCCGCCACGCGGGTTCTCTTTTGGTTTGATTGCGGCGTCCTGCATTTTGGTGGTAGGGCAAGCCATCGTGATTGCCACTCTGGGCCACCGGACAATCGGTCCTCTATTTTCTGATGTCACCCAACTTGCACTCGGCCTGATTTGCATTCTGGCTTGCACAGAGGCATTTCGGCGCTCACGTGGCATTGCGCGATACGCATGGCGATTACTGGCGGTCGCGTTCGTCGTGTGGGCCGTGGCTCAAGCTCTCGCAGTTTACGTAGATGTTTCCGGCGACCACTCGCCAGACAGCCTCGCCGACATCCTATTCTTTCTCTCGGTAATTCCGTTTGGCATGCTGACC
Organism: uncultured Acidobacteriaceae bacterium; assembly: GCA_963774565.1. Classification (GTDB taxonomy): domain Bacteria; phylum Acidobacteriota; class Terriglobia; order Terriglobales; family Acidobacteriaceae; genus Sulfotelmatobacter. Next base: position 167,231 of record CAVZFP010000023.1, read on the forward strand.
TTCCTCGACCCGGATAGTGAACCGAATTCCTTTGACAGACTGCACATTCTGGACTTCGTCCAAGTCGGTATCCTTTCAGTGTCGGTCTTTCTCTGCTTTTCCCCGAGAATGTGGTCACCGGGAGATGCTTTTCGCGTCGGCCACTTCACATGGTCGCGAAATATTGCCTTTGATGGACTCTTGGCAGTAACTTTCGTTCTCCGCTCCTTCCTGACGAAGTCGAAAGCAGTTCGCTGGCTGTTTGGGCGCATGGCCCTATTTCTGCTCCTCTCCGGCTTAGCCGATTCCTATGCCCTTAGTCCGGGACAAGACCTGCCGCCGGGAGGATGGTTCGACCTGATCTGGAGTGCCTTGCTGGGGTTCCCTATTCTGATAGCGGCCACTTGGAAGAGCGCAGAAGGAGGGCCAAACAGATGGCTCTCCCAAGTCCCAGAGCGTCGTCGTTAACCAAGTCTTCCCGCTGGTTTACCCACTGATTAGCTTCTTTGTCCTACTTCGCGTCAATCGAGCCTACCCCATACTGTCTACGACACTGTTCGCGCTCGCCTTCATGACGTTTGCGGTACGTGTGCTGGTCATCCAGCGTCGTCAGGGAGAAAGCGAGAACAAGTATCGCGTGTTGTTTGAAGAGTCGGCGGATGCGACTTGGCTGATGGACGAAAAAGGCTTTCTGGATTGCAATTCGGCTGCATTGCAGATGTTCGGATACTCAGCGGGGACTCAGATGATGCACCCGGCCGATATCTCACCGCCGAATCAACCTGACGGCACGTCCTCCCGAGGGGCGGCCGAACAGAAGATTGCCGATGCGTTTCTCAATGGCAAGGAACGGTTTGAGTGGTTGCACCAGCGCAACAACGGCAATGTGTTTCCGGCTGAGGTATGCCTGACGGCATTGACGTTGAGCGGGCGGCGCACGCTGCTGGCCACCGTTCGCGACATCACAGATCGCAAAGTCGCTGAAGAGCGGGTCCAATACTTAGCCTACTACGATGCTCTGACGGGACTACCCAATCGGACTCTTCTTCAGGATCGATTGGCCAAGGCACTCGCTGGTGCTCGTCGGCAAAAGCACAAAGTCGCGCTTCTGTTCCTCGACCTCGACAGGTTCAAAGACATCAACGACTCACTTGGGCACTCGGTCGGCGACCTCCTCCTGCAAGAAGTTGCAGAACGACTTAAGACATGGGGGCGTGAACAGGACACCGTCGCCCGGCTAGGCGGCGACGAATTCCTCATCATGCTGACTCATGTAAAGGACATCACCGACGCAGCGGTTGCCGCTGAGCGGCTCATGGATGCAATGACCGCTGAATTCGTCGTCCAAGGTCACTCCCTCAATATTAGTTGCAGCATCGGCATCAGCATCTTCCCCGAACACGGTGCGGACGGCGAAACCCTGATCAAGAATGCCGATGCGGCCATGTATAGCGCCAAAGACAGTGGACGTAACAACTTCCGGTTCTTCACGGAGGACATGAACGCTCAGGCTGTGGAGCGATTGAGCTTGGAGAACAGCTTGCGACTGGCACTCGACAAGAAAGAACTCTTTCTCGTGTATCAGCCGCAGATGGATATTGCCACTGGAAGGATCACCGGGTTGGAGGCGCTCCTTCGCTGGCAGCATCCGGAATTGGGTCTTGTGCCACCCGATAAGTTCATACGAATTGCCGAGAACAGCGGACTGATCGTGCCAATTGGTGAATGGGTGCTCAGGACGGCCTGCTCTCAAGCCCGGAAATGGCAAGACGAAGGTCTTCCCGCCGTGACGGTGGCAGTAAATGTATCAGCGGTCCAGTTTCGCCAAGAGGGCTTCTGCGAACTCATCAGAAGAGTGCTCCATGAGACTGGCCTCGCCCCGCAATACCTCGAACTGGAACTAACGGAAAGCCTACTGCTAGCCAATGCAGACGTGATGCTATCAGTTCTTCAGGAATTAAAGGCCATGGGGCTGACGCTGGCGATTGACGACTTCGGAACTGGCTATTCCAGCTTCAGCTACTTGAGACAGTTTCGGGTCAGCAAGCTCAAAATCGACCGCTCGTTTATCCGAGATGTCGCCGTGAATCCTGATGACGCGGCGATCACAACCGCAATCATCAGCATGGCAAAGAGCCTGAGTCTCAAGGTGATTGCCGAAGGCGTCGAAGACGAAGCGCAAATGTCATTCCTGCGGGCACATCAGTGTGACGAGATTCAAGGCTATTACTTCAGCAAGCCTTTGGCGGTTGACAAAGTTGCCGACAAACTGCGAGGCAACGTCTCCGAAACGCAAGCCGGACCGCAAGCCAGCGGGAGACAATCGTGACAACAAGCCTTATGAGGTGCGTATTTCACTTATGTCGATAGGACTTGCACTCTTGGTGTCCGCTGATCCGGCTACAATTCAGCAGTTCAGCCTCGCCCTGCGAGAATTGTCTATTTCGCCGGATGCATGTCAGGACGCGGCAAGCGCGGGTCTCCTCCTGAAGCGCCGAAAATTCGATGCCGTCATCGTTGATCTCCAACTGGGAGAGCAGTCAGGACTGATTCTGGACGAGGTGCGTCTTTCCGCGTCGAACCGGACGGCAGTGACGTTCGGCATCAGCGACAATGATGCGGAAGGCTACAGCAGCTTTCCGCAAGAAGGCGCAGTTTGTCTTCGAGAGACCGCTTTCTCCCCAATCAATCCACAAAACCCTCAAGCCTGCTTATGGGCTCATCCTGAGAGAACGGCGGCGCTATTTCCGCTGTCCGGTCTCTATTCCCGTCATCATCCGGAGGGAAGGCGTGCACGGAAGTTCGCTGCAACAGCGTAAATATCAGCGGAGGGGGCATGGCGTTGAGCACGCCGGTTCCGCTCGCTCCCGGAGAAAACGTCCGCGTTCAGTTCACTTTGCCGGATCACGAAGCACCATTCTTGGCAGAATCAACGATCTGCTGGTCGAAAACGGGCCATCTGGGGGTTCGCTTCGTGTCGCTTTCGGACGAGCACAAGTCCGAACTACAGGTCTGGCTGTCACAAAAATTGGAAGAGACTCTTCCAGAATTCGTTGCCGAACAATTCCGTAAGGCAGAACTCTGCTAAATGACGACTGTGAGCGACAAGATCGAGACCATGAATCCTTCTTTCCAGCCCTTCACCGTTCTAGCGGTTGATGATTCAGCGATCTCTCGCAAACTGGTCGAGCAGTCTCTCTTGGGGCAGCGGTACGCGGTGCTATTTGCGAAGAACGGCCGCGAAGCCCTTGATCTATTCGCAGAAGCACCAACCTGCTGTGGTTATTACGGATTGGAGCATGCCGGACATCGGAGGACTGGAACTATGCAGGCGGATACGTCGCGACTTCCAAGACTTCCACTCTCATCTCATCCTGCTTACAAGCAACAGCGAGAAAGAGCAAGTCGTGGAAGGGCTTGCTGCCGGAGCCGATGACTACCTAACGAAGCCCTTTCATTCCGGTGAGCTTGTGGCACGTGTCGAGGTGGGCCGCAGGATCGTTGAACTTCATCGCGAAATCCAAGCAAAGAATCGACTATTGGAAGAGATGGCATTGACGGACGCCCTAACAGGCTTGCCAAACCGCCGTGCGGTTGACGTTTGGGCACCCCGCCAACTGAGTGCAGCCGCTAGGCATGACTTTTCCTTTTGGGCGGTGATGGCTGACTTGGATTTGTTCAAGAAGGTCAACGACACCTACGGACACGACGCAGGCGACACTGTGCTCAAGAACTTCGCGGAGATTCTTAAGGCGAATACACGCCAGTCGGACATGTGTGCTCGATTGGGAGGAGAGGAATTTCTGGTAATAATCACCCATGCCGACAAGGAAGGCGTGAAAACTGTGGTCGAACGAATACGCAAACAATTTGAAACCAACAAAGTCATCGTTGGGACCGCCACCATTGCGGCGACCGCCAGCTTCGGAATTGCAGGATTTCGCGGGACCAAGCCTCCCGCCTTGGATGCCCTCGTGGCCCGTGCCGATTACGCTATGTACGCAGCGAAGGAGAAGGGGCGTAACCGCAGTGAGTTCGAACCAAACTCCGAAATCTGAGGCCTCATGGAAGGGTGCTGCGCGGACTATTCCCTCACAGGCTCTCTTTAGGACTCTGGCGAACGACCGCCATAGGCTGAGTGAGGCCCGACCCAACGACTACATTAAGACCAATCTCTGATTGGAGGTCCGCTCGAAGTGCCCACCATCAACATCTGCGAAAATGTTCTCAATTCGAATTTCTCGAAACAGGTCGTCCGCTTGACTTATTGAAATTTCGCCTTTGGCTGGCTGGTCATCAAAGGCAGGCTTCACAATTTTCGTCACTACTGCGGGAACTGTCTTCCAAGGTGCATTCCTTTGCCATACAAGCTTGGCGTTGGCCAATTCGTCGTATAGGCGGCCGTGCAGGTCTCTGTCAATCGCCGATCCCGAGCGTCGAGGACGAGAGGTACACTAACGTTATGCGCAAGCGCCTAATCACGCCGAGTTCGCAGGACGCTGCAGCTCACGACGAAGACTGGCTGGACCTTGACCGTCTCACAGTGGTCGAGGTTACATCTGAACAGAAGGAATACCCGGTGGAAGCGGCGCTGGTCGCAGGAGAAATGCGGGGCTGGCGTGCGGATAGTCCGGGAACTCAAACCATCCGGCTAATCTTCGACACGCCGCAAAGACTTACGCGCATCTCGCTCGTCTTCGAAGAAACCGAAACAACAGCGCACCCAAGAGTTCGTCTTGCGATGGTCTCCAGATGGCGGGCGCTCGTTTCGAGAAATTGTGCGCCAGCAGTGGAATTTCAGTCCGCCAGACGCAATCCGCGAGGTCGAGGAATACAAGGTTGGCCTCTCGGGTGTCACGATTCTTGAATTGGTCATTGTGCCCGACATCAGTCGGGGATCGGCTCGCGCCTCGCTCAAGAGTTTGCGCTTGTCTTGACTGCTTGCTTCAATGCGAGCTTGGTTTTGGGGAGCGCCCCGTCCTCAAGAACTTCCCCAGTCTGCGGATGCCGCGCTTCGCGAAGTCCGACTGGGAGTCCGCCTTTCCTTCAGCCGTGAGTTGTCCCCGTGTCAGATTTGTCGGAGAGTTGTTCGGAGGAGGTGTTCGCAGGATATGGGTTCTCCTCCTCATGCTTCGCGTTGATCCGACCCAGCACCTGGCGAACCTTTCGTGCAAGATCTTCGGGTAGAAAAGGTTTTTCCAAGAAATCCCCACCCTTCAACTTCTGTTGAGGACTGTCCTCCAGTACTCCCTCGGCGTACCCGGAGATAAGGAGGAATTTCATACTTGGCCGCAACGCCACTACTTTTTCCTTCAGTTGCAAGCCCGTCATTCGCGGCATGGCATAGTCTGTCACTACCAAATTAATGTGCGCGAGACTGTCCTGACAAATGGACAAGGCTTCCTCCCCGTCTTTGGCTTCCAACACCCGATAGCCTTGCTTCTCCAATACTTTGCTTATCAACTTTCGCAACCCGGACTCGTCTTCGACCAGCAGTATTGTCGCAATTCCAGTGGGCGATGGCTCTGGATGCGATCTTGCCGTGGTCTTCGCGTAAGAGTCGGTTGATGCGTTCGCTTCCGCCAACTTTGGGAAAATAGATGCGAAATGTCGTGCCTCTGCCTCGCACACTGGCCACAGTGATGTGCCCCCCACTCTGTTTGACAATGCCGTAGGTGGTCGATAGCCCAAGGCCGGTTCCTTTCCCTGCTTGCTTCGTGGTGAAGAACGGCTCAAAGATGAGAGGCAAAATCTCAGCATCGATTCCCTCGCCATTGTCACTGACCGAAATCATTATGTAATCACCCGGCACTACATCGAAATGACGGCTGGAGAATTCCTCGTCAAGTATCACCTCAGCGGTTTCGATGCTTATTTTGCCGCCCTGCGGCATGGCATCGCGAGCGTTCACTACCAGATTGATCAGGATTTGTTGAATCTGCGCCGGGTCGGCTTTCACTTTTCCCAAGTCAGGGTGCAGCACAGGAATGACATCAATGTTGGCGGGGATGAGGCGTCGGAGTAGCTTGTGCGCTTCCCAAACCGAGGCGTTCAAATCCAGCACCGTTGGTTCGATCAATCTGCTTGCGGCTAAACGCCAGTAATTGTCGGGTTAACGATGCCGCTTTCTGGGTTGCGCCTTTAATTTCCGTCAGGCCGAGCCGCAGCGATTCGTTTTCGATCTCCTCTTCCGCCATCAGGTCGCTGTAGCCCATGATGATTCCCAAATAGTTGTTGAACTCGTGGGCAATTCCACCCGCCAGATGCCCTACGGCTTCCATCTTCTGAGCCTGCCGCAATTCATCTTCTGTTCGTTTGCGCACGCTGATATCCCGAAGGATCACCGTGTAGAGCGTTTCCGAAGCTGTTCTCACTTGCGAGATCGTCGCTTCGACCGGAAATTCTTCTCCATCGGCTCTGACACCCATGAGCGTTCCGGGCGAATACATCGAGCGGCTGGAGACGCCAGTTTGACCGAAGCTCCGAATGTGTTCCCTATGCGCTTCACGGAAGGCTATGTGGGATGAACTTGTCGAGAGTTTGCCCAAGGGCATCGTTTGCCGGGCAGCGGAAGATTTGTTCTGCGGCCCGGTTAAACACGATGATCTTCTGATCGTTATCGACCGTAATGATGCCGTCCATCGCCGAACTGATTATGCCGAGCAATCGCTCTTGGCTATCCCGAAGGGCTCCGTCGGTCCGCTTGTGCTCCGAAATATCCACTACTGTGCCTTCCATTCGGCTCGACTTATCGTCGGGCGCTGAAGGTCTTGCGTCCGCGACGTACTTCTAGTTGAGCCGCCACGAGGCGAGCCAGCGTGAGCAGAGCATCCTTATGACGGGCTGGTAGTTCCCGAGGCAAGCGATCCATCACACAGAGCGTGCCCACTGCGTATCCCTCTTTGGTCAAGAGCGGAGCACCTGCGTAGAACCGAATTCCCGCATGTGTGACCATTGGGCCGTTGAAGAACCGCTCGTCCATCGCAGCATCCGATATCACCACCAACTCGTGCTGGAGGATGGTCTGGCCGCAGATTGAATCTTCGCGAGGGATTTCTGGATAGTCCCAACCCACCCTTGACTTGAACCATTGCCGGGTGGCATCAATAAATCCAATCAGTCCGATAGGAGTACCGCAGAGATAGGCTGCAAGTCGTGCGGTCTGGTCAAACAGTTCCTCTGGCGGCGTGTCGAGGATACCGCAGTCCATTAGCGCCTTCAACCGCGCCGCTTCTTCCGGCAACTCGGACTGCATTTTTACCCCATACATCTTGGAGGGAAAGACTTTTCAACAGGGTTACAGTGGAAATGATTGATTGTCTAGTGCTTATCTATGCCCTGCACGTCCGTTTTAGGATGCAATCGAAGAGTGTTGCGTTTCTCAACACTCGCAAGCGCAAGAAAGGTCCGCTTTCTGGGAGTTGGTAAAGGTTCGCGACGTAGCCGCACAATCGATAAGAGTGCTAGCGGGTGATGCTATAAGGGCAATGGACGACCATGATATGGTGTCTGTTGCGGAGCCTATCTAGGCTGCTCCTGAGGTCTTCGAGGATAGGAGTGCCAGCAGATCGCGGATACTAATCCTGGAGTCCGGCAACGAGATTATCTCCTCGGGGGTTACGCCGACCTGCTTGCCGAAACGCACAAGTTTTTCGGCGGCTCGCTCCAAAAGCGGTAGGTCCTTTTCGTCAATCTCGTGAATGAGGCCCAGTGTGATCGGGCTGACGACTGCAGCCGTTTCATGGAGCGATCCTCGGTTCCGCGATTACCAACAATGTCTGAGGAACCAAGCAGGTACCCCCGTGACGGGCATCACATACCAGCATATTCTTTCGCTGATTCGAATTCATCATGGCAGTGCGGGTCGTTTTCGGAAGCGGTACGCAGCAATTTTCAAAATCGTGCGAAACGTCCGCCCTGCGCTCGATTTCGAACATTGCGACTCTAATAAACCTGATAAACTGTAGTTGTCCCAACATCCTTACCGCCTCGCCCGTTAGTGACGGTCTCTTGTGCAAACGGATGAAAGCTGATGGTGCAGGAGGCCATCATGGACCCGAGTTCTCCGTCTTCCAAAATCCTCTATCCCGAATGGCAGGCTGAGTACCAAGCTGCGCTGTTAGAGCTTGACCCGAAGAGGCTCTTCGAGCGGGTTACGGCGGCGGAAACCGCTATCTTCAATCGCCTTCAGGCGATATCGCACTACTCGGACGGACATGCTGAACGGCAGGCCATTGAAGATGCTCTGGCCAGCCTCCGCGTTCTCAAGAGGGACAATCTTGGATTCCCTGACTGGGAAAAGAAGTAAGAATCACGCGGCAGCGGGGTAGAGCAAAGCGCGGACCTTGTCGATCAGAACAGACACGTGCTCAGACTTTGAGACCAAAGCGGATATACCCGCGGACCGAGCTTCCTTCTCCGAGAACACAGTCGCTGGCACCGTGGGCATCAACATTTTCAGGGCGCGGGTGGCGTCTATGCCGTTCATCACGGGCATTGACAAGTCCATCACAATCAAGTCAGGGTGCAAGGCCTGCGCCTTTTCAATCGCGTCTCGTCCGTTTTCTGCCTCCCGGCATACGTCAAAGCCCGCCGCCGACGTGAATACCCGGCAGAGCACCTGACGGATAAACGCGTTGTCATCAACTACTAATACACACTTCGACATAGGAGTAGACCGCAAGGTCAACACAGACAACGCGGCATCATTCAGATGCGAAAAACAGCGATAGAGTTTTCCCCACCCAACGAAAGACAGCAATGGGTACTGGTTGCCCGAACGCCAGCAGCAATCCAGAAACGTCCTGAACGGTTCAGCAACCTTAGCGTGGAGCGTCTGGTACCTTTAGGTTGCGACAGTTGGATCGGATTGCCCTCCGGATCATGCAGGTTGGCGAACCACCCGTTGGGATAAGACTGTGGGTCAACCTTGATTCCTACGGCGCGTAGGTGGGCTGCCATTTTGTCGAGATCGCGGACTCGAAAGTTCACCATCCAGACCTTGTGGGCATCCCCGAAAAGGTCGCTCGTTTCCGGTTGAGGATCGAAAACGGTGGATCCGGACGCTTTCGGATCGTCGGCTCGGAAGAATAGCGCTCCGATTCCCGTCACTTTTTCCATTTCCGTTCCTCCAGCGAACCCATGGCTAACAGTTGCCCCCACATGGGGAGAGATCGTTGCTTGTCTGGCTAACTGCGCCGGTATGCCGAGTTCGTTCCGGCTCAAGATGAAGATCGACCCGAAACCAAATGACAGGATTGTTATTTTCAACTCCACTGACCGAAGTTCGTCACGACACTGCCGGATTCTGCGATTTTTGATGACACAAGCGAGATAAGCCTTGTCTTTGCAATCGCGGGTTCAGAAAAAGCGATGTAGTGCAGACCTACCCTCTTGAAGCCAACAGCATGTGATGACAAACTCGCTGCAAGATGTTTTTGCGGCCGCATCAGCGCAACAAGGACGGTAAGGATCACACCTACTGGTCCTTGGTCGAGACGGTGCGAACCGTTGACGGACCTCGCCAGAAAACGCTGTGCTACTTGGGGGAGCTGAACGGATCGGCGCAGGCCCGGTGGCTGAAAAGCGTGGAGGTGTTCAACGAGCAAGGCGAGGTCGAGCAGCTAAAACTGTTTCCTTCGCATGTCGAGGTTCCGGACGATGATCCGCAAGTGGCTCGCGTCTTGGTGAATCGAGTCCGCCTAGAAAGAACTCGGCAGTTCGGCGGTTGTTTTCTAGGCTGGGAGTTGTGGAAGCGTCTTGGACTGGATCAGTTCTTTGCCCAGGCGGTGGACGAGGAAGCAGCCGAAGTACCATGGTCGCGGGTGGCCGCCGTGCTGGCGATCAACCGGCTGTGCGCACCAGGCAGCGAGTTGGCGATCGAGGAGCGCTGGTACCCTTCGACGGCGCTGGATGATCTGCTGGAAATCGAAGAAGGCAAGATCAACGACACGCGTCTGTATCGCTGTCTGGACCGGATCCTGCCGCACAAGGGGAAGCTGGAACAGCATCTCAAGCAGCGCTATGGGGAGTTATTCGGAGCCGAGTTCGATGTGCTGTTGTACGACCTGACCAGCACCTACGTGGAAGGAGGGGCGGAGAAGAACGAGATGATGGGCCGGGGATATTCGCGCGATCATCGGCCCGATTGCGAACAGATGGTGATCGCGCTGATCGTCAACCGAGAGGGATTTCCGTTCAGCTATGAGACGTTCGATGGCAACCGCGCCGATGTGTCGACCATGGAAAGCATTCTGCGCATGGTGGAACGTAAGTACGGCAAGGCACGGCGCATCTGGGTGATGGATCGTGGGATCGTGAGTGAGGAGAATCTGGCGGCGATTCGCAAACGGGGTGGACAGTATCTGGTAGGTACGCCCCGCCGGCAGATGAAGCGGTTTGAAGCCGAGTTACTGCAGGACAACTGGACCCAGGTGCGACCGGATGTGGAGGTTAAGCAGATCGCGATCCCTCAGGGAGAAGAGACGTATATCTTGTGCCGCACAGCGGGCCGCAAGGAGAAAGAAAAGGCGATCCGCAAGCGGTTCTCCCTAGGCATGGGAAGGGCTCTGGAAGCGCTGGAGAAAAGCATTGCCAGTGGCCGCTTGAAGGATCGCTACAAGATGGAGCGCAGACTGGGACGGATTCAGGCGCGGCACCCGCAAGTCAACGATCTGTTCGAAGTCACTCTGCGAGAGACGCCGGCCGGTGTGCGTCTGCGGTGGGAAATGAAAAAAGATCGGGAGGCCTGGCGGGACTTGCGGGAAGGCGCCTACATGCTGCGTACCAATCTACAGGCGGACTCAGCGGAGCAGATGTGGTCCATGTACATGCAACTGACGGAAGCCGAGGCCTCGTTTCGCGCGCTCAAGAGCGAGCTTTCCATTCGGCCGTTGTTCCATCAGAAGGAGCCGCGGGTGAAGGCCCACGTCCTGGTGGCCTTTCTCGGTTATGCCTTGTGGGTGACGCTGAAGCATCTGCTCCAGCGTCGACCGGCGATCGTCCCTCAGCCCTCGGCCAGCGGAGTGGACAACGCTCAACCGTTATCGCCGATGAAAGCACTGGCTCTGCTATCCACGTTGCAGAGCGCCGACATCGTGCTGCCCACGACGGATGGACGCGAGATCCGCCTGCGCCGGATTACCGAACCGACGGCCCAACAGAAATCCCTACTGCACCAGCTCGGCCTCACCCTGCCGGAACGGCTGAAATCACTTTCAAAATGTAGTGCAGACTTCGCGACAGCCTGAACTGATTTTGAAAGACTTAGGTGGTTTCACGACCAGTTCGTGACGAACTTCGGCTGACCGGGGATAATACATGGAATCCTGTACTGCAAAATCGCCGAACCCGATGATGAAGCTACACTCACTGCGTTGCAACCACTGGCAACAGAACCACTTAACCTCGTGGCACCAAACATGCTTCTGGCTATCGCAGGATTCGCAAGGCTTCGGCACTCGCGACAAATAACCCGGGTTTGCTCGCCAAGAGTGACCCACGACGTGCCCTAAAACGCAGGTGGCTAATGCAGGGTTTTCATGGGTTCCCTCCGAAGGCGGAAAGGGGCTTGCCCGCGGGCAAATCGCGGCGCCGACTCGGATCGTGATGAGGACAATCATTTTGCCCACCGGCAGCGCCTTCGGCGTGGATGATGTTGATGGCATCACTGCCTAGGACGAGACCAGTAGACTCTCAGTCGCAAACTCTGTTCTTAGTGTGGGTCACTCTAACCGAGCACAAACGGATCATTCTTGCCGAGTGCCGAGGCGCAAGCCTTCGCACCGGAATTATCGGAGGTGAATCATGGCTGACGGCATGCAAAAAGATTGGCGCGAACTTTGTGCGGCGGTGACAAATGAACGTGACCACACACGAAGGTGAGTTTGCTGGTTCCAGAACTGATTGAGGCTTTGGATAATGGCGAACGAAGCTGGCACCCCACCATTCGCCCCTTTGACGCTATCCCCACGAATCGGGAAGCCGTTTGAGAAGCGAGTCCGAAGCGTGAATGATTTCACTTCGCCGCCATAGCGGGCGACTGCCTTACTGGGTTGTCTGGCCTTACCATTCGAGACCGCTAAGGATTTTCTCTATGGCTGACGTTCCTCGAATAGCCGTCCAAGAACTGAAAAGGCGAATGGACGCTCGAGAAGATTTTACAGTGATTGATGTGCGCAATCCCAACGCTTGGGCAGAAACAGACACGGTGATACCAGAAACGATCCGAGTGCCGCTGGACCAACTGCAAGAGAGCCTGCCCAGAATTCCGAAAAACAGACCTGTAGTGGCATACTGCACCTGACCAAGCGAAGGGTCTTGCGCCAGTTTGGTGCAGAAACTTCAGGAACGCGGGTACGAAAACGTGTGGGCGCTTGAGGGCGGATTCCGGGCATGGCAGAGTGCTGGATTTCCAGTTGAGTCAAAACGGCAGGCGGACTGAGCGGTCGTTCACCCGTTTCGTTTTACCGCTAAGCCAACCGTTCAGAACATTGGCTAATCTATGCCCACCCCCTCTGCCTGATCTATTTCGAGTCGTGCACCGGAGGCGATTTCGGGGTCGTCGGTTGCGCCGGGTGCGTTTTCGCCTCGTAGAAAAGGAAGGCAAGACAGAGGATGATAGAAAGTGCCGCGATGTACAGCCATATCGGCCTCCCTGTCCGTCCTCCGGGAACAATCATCGTCGATACCCAATGGCTACGCCCCTATGCTTTTTCCAGTTTGACCGTTTGACCTCGCCTCTGTTTCCGAACATACGAGAGCCTGCGCCGGGAAGAGATTTCGGCATGCGCAGAAAGATAACACTTCACGACCTCCGTAGAGGCGTCTCACTTTAATTATTATCGGTGCGCATACCAGTCCGAATGCGGCGAGGCACTGGGTTGAAATCCACTGATGAAGGCACGAAAGGCACACTCCACCAGTGTCGAATGTGTTCGATTCGTGCCCGCAGGAGCAAGACCAGCGGTCTTCCTTGCGCGGCGACCAGCCGCACAGTGGGGAGCGGATGCGTGGGCCGGAGGGTTCGTGGCTCTTCTTTTCCTCAATCTCGCGATCAATAACAACCGACTGGTCATCCTTGACGGCGAACATGCCCCGATATTATTACTCAATTTGTATCGATCTCTGTAGCTGGGAAGTCTCCTCACTCCTGCGGAAGGAGCTTCGTCCAGCCCTTCAGATATGACGCCTTCGCCTCATCGAGCGTCATAGTCTTATTCACGCATACCTTTCGCCAAAGTAGGAGTTCGACCTTATCTTTCGTGCGCGATCCGAACTTGCCTGCGTGCGGCTCAAACCAGATGTTCTTCGGTCCGTCCGATCCGCCCATCCAGTGTGGGAACCAATGGTCGAACTCACCCGTGGATTTATCCGTATTCGCCGGGTATCCATAAGCTCTGAGGATTGCATCCTTCTCGGAATTGGTGACGCTGCGAGGTCGGTCAGTGTTCGATACACACGCAAGCGACGGGTCCATTTCTCCCGGAGTCAGCGCGGGATCGGGAACCGTGCAGAAACCACTCGACTTGTCGATGTCGATCTTGCGACAGTGCTGCTGCCCGTAGGCCGTGCCAATCAGCAGAACCAGCGAAAGCCACTTCATGGTCAATTCTTAACCCATGACGTTCCCGAACGGTAATATTGACTCGGGTACTCCCGCAAGGCTTGCACATTTGAAGTCCGTACCCAGCCGGCGGACCACTAGTCTGTTCCGTTTTCATAACACCTGAAGCGGGTCGGAGTTGACGTGCCGAATCTCGAATCGCATAATTGGTTCATACACTGGGTTCTTGGGTTCCTTTAGCATTGAAAGGGGGCCGATTCATGACACCCGTGGCAGCGGCCAAGAAACGCCCCAAGTTCGATCCCCATATCTTCCTTTCGACCATCGACGGCGGCCGAAAAAAGTTAACTCTTTCCCAAAAGCAAAAGGTCTTTTGTCAGAGCGACTCGCCCGATTCTGTTTTTTATATACAGAAAGGAAAGGTAAAACTCACGGTTCTGTCGAAGAGCGGGAAAGAGGCAACCATAGGAGTTCTGAACGAGGGCGACTTCTTTGGAGAAGGTTGCCTCACAGGACAGCCCCTCCGAATGTGCTCTGCAACCGCAATGAGCGATTGCACGGTGATGCGAATCGACAAGAAGTACATGATGGAAGTGCTTCACCGGGAACACGCTTTTTCCGATATGTTCGTGGCATATCTGCTCAAACGGAACATCCGACAGGAAGAGGACTTGGTTGATCAGCTTTTCACTTCCAGTGAGAAGCGACTAGCTCGTGTTCTGCTCATGCTCGGTCGCTTCGGCAAGGACGGAAAACCCGAAGCAGCGCTCCTCAAGATCAGTCAGGAAACTCTGGCAGAAATGATCGGCACGACGCGCTCGCGAGTCAACCTTTGCATGAACAGATTCCGGAAATTGGGCTTCGTTCGCTACAACGGTGGGCTTGAAATCCACAATTCACTTCGCAGCGTTGTGCTCCACGACTGGCGCCCGGCTCCGATCCCACAAAACAAAGCTGGCATACAGCGGTGAGCAAATCAGGCACTTGCTGGGTCTAATCCGGCGAGCGGCGCAATTTTCGTCGCAACCAGCACCTCTAACAACGTGGCGGTGTTTCGAACGCTTCCTGAAATGGTGATGAGTGCTTCTGAGACGAGAGGATGTTCCTCCGACAGCAAGTCAAGACGGTCACTCACATTGTAGAGTTGCTGAACTTCGTGCAGGATCGCATTCGAATGCATGGGGTACGCGGCTTTCTTTGAAAGCCTAAGGAGAGAAAACTTCAGATGGGCTGACTTAGTTCAGGGAACCTGAAAGAGGAGAAGGTGGTAACCACCTCAACTCAATTATATCACCCTAAACGGTCTCGGTAGTTTCTTGGCTGCGCACGGGGTGTAATTAAAAGTGCGAGTCAGTTATGCCGCTTCCTGATGCACGTTGCTCCAGTAATTCTCCCAACTTCCGTTCGCTCGCAAGACTCGTAGAGCGATCATCTTTCTTAGATTTTCCATCTTCCACCAGGCGCCTGAGATCTTGAGCCGGTTCTGGAACACATAGCGGTGGCCACTCTCAATCTCGCCTGAACCGATGGGCAATCCAGCGGCCAGGGCGCCTTGGTAATCTAGAAAATTTGAGTGATTCGAGAGGTAGCGAAAGCAGGCACGAACCGGAGCTTCGGGATCTGGGAGGTGGGTCGGTTCTAAACACGGCCGCAGAGCTGCCAGAACATCTTGCCAGCGATTGTCTTTCAGCCAGTCCTTCTTCTCCTCCATCCAGGCCGGTTTGTCGTTGCCGGCGATCACCTCTCCGGCGGCCGACAGGTAGTCGCAAAGATGATAGAAATCGACCAGATACCGCGCTTGGGTTCCGAACTGCGCCTCCATCTGCTCGGTGATCCAAACCGCCCCATCGCCCACCCCATGGATCTTCGTCTGGCTGCCCGCTCCTGCCTCCAATGCGCATACCGCCAACCGTTGGCCCGCTTCCTCCACGCTTCCCATCGTCGCACCAAAGATGGGAGTCACCGAGCCCGGTGCATGAGCCAAAGCCAGGCGGGCTTCTCTCCATCCCACTTTGCGGGTCTTTCTCCGATCCACGGTCGCCTCTCCCGGCACCGCTTCGGCCACTTCCACCACCGGCAGCATGCTACCGTCCATTTCGGTAATAAGCACGGCCACGCCAGGATGCTCAGGCCAATCGCCTTTGGGCTTCTCTTGCGCCAGCATCGCGGCCCCATGTTCTTCCGTAACCACGCGCACCGCGCTGATCGGAACCTCAATCCCATAATGTTCTTTCAATTTGGCGGCTGCCCTGACGAAGCCATCATCGGCACCAAAATCGGTCATGGCTCGCTGCAGACCTTCCGAATACCCACGGCACTCTACTTCCGCAGATTCGGAAAAGAACCGAATCTGCGGCCCCCGCCGACCTTGGGTGAAGATTTGCTCCTCTATTTCGATGGTTCCCAGTCGCGTGAACCAGTAGAGCTTTTTTTTTCCTTGCGATTCACCCCGGGCTGCGCGTTGCCTTCTGCTTCCTTCTTTTGCTGCTGACGGCGAGCCCAGCTGTGCAAAACTTCGTTCCCCATCTGGCGCAATTCCTCCATCGTCCGCCGCTCGGCTTCCGCCGCTTTCTCCACATCCCCGCCCGCGTTCTCGATGATGGCCAACATGGCCTCAATCTTGGCTTGCAGCTGCGGGTATTCCCTGAGCCTCCGGAGTAAGTCTCGTTCGGCGGATCGGATTTCCTCTCCCCTCGGCGGTTCCTCGTTTTGCTTAGCCACGGAAGCCTTCTCCAGGTCCGAAAAGCGTTCTGACATGGGACTCTCCTTGAAACGGATTGACCCATACTTACTTATTTCATTCTCAAGAAATTGTCCAGCAAAACCGCTTTGGCAGGTGCCTGCGAGACTACCCCCACCACCCTCGCTCGTCTAGATTTGACTCGCACTTTTAATTACACCCTGCGCACGGGCGGCTTCAAACTGCGGCAACCCGATCTAGAGTTTTCTTCACGAGGTCAATGAGCAAGTCCGCATGCTCTAGTTTCGATTTTTCGAAGTATGCCGTTGCGCCTTCCCGCATGAGCTTGGCTTCATTCTTCTGGGCAAGGCCGCTCAAGACAATCACGGGGATGGACGCAGTAACAGGGTCTTTTTTCAGGGCGCGAAGGACTTCCGGCCCTCCCAGCTTAGGCAGCATCATGTCCAATAAGATGAGATCGGGAATTCTGTCGTGCGCTATCAACAGCGCCTCTTCTCCATCGCTGGCGGTAACTATTTTGTAACCCGCTCTGGCCAGCACGCCTTCATTCGCCAATCTTTGGAACTTGCTGTCGTCAACCAAAAGGATTGATTTCAAGGAAACTCCACTCTGTTTGGTGCGCTTCGGAAACCAAGATACCCGGTCGATAAACAGTCAGATCGTTCGCTTAGGCGACTAGAACATATTTGTTGTCGGTTTCAAATTACGCGCCTTTCGGCGGCGTCCTCTGAGATTCATTCAACTTCGCTGCTTCCGAGTGCTGTTTGATAACTGCCATCGTTCCTGCCGTATAGTCTACCCGCTTGTCCGACTTGGGGCGGCGTTTGCGTTTGGTGACCGAATCGTGTTTTGACATTGGCTTCTCCTGTTACTGATTGAGCGGAAGGACCCACTCTAGCCTCGAAGTCCCTTTAAGAATGGTCACTTTTGCACAGGCCTGTACCAACCTCCGGTTGCTGGCGAGAGGAAATAAGGAGTTGTCCGCCGTCTTCACTGTTCCCACCAATCCGGGCTCACAACAGTGGTCGCTTCTGACCATACACGAATAGGAATACCGCGTAACGAGAAGCTGGCTGATGCAAAAACGTCAGGAATGTGGTACACACATCACGCTTTCAAGGGAAACACCCCAATATCTTTATTAAGAGTCACAAAACCGCCCATTAGCGATCCATAAAGGCATCACTCTCCGCCTGATCCCTGCGTTGGGAAAAAATTGAGTGAAGCCAAAAAGCGAAGAAGAACCCGCTAGGAATCCACGGGTTCAGTTGAACTTTCCTTGAAAGTTGATCCAGAACTCGGCAAGTTCTGACGGCCCGAAAGAAAATCGTCGAGGATCCTATTTACCCGTTCGGCGCTGGGCTGCAGGGTGGCAGTGTCGAACTTCCAGGGGAGCAGAGGGATCGAGGACCAAGCTGGCCGCGTGGCGGGGAATTAAATCTCCGACCGAGAGCCACCGATAGGATGACAGGCAATTCTGAGTTCAATGCTTTAGCAATTGGGCAATTGCGGCTGGCCTTTCTTGCCTCTTCGCTCCTTTGATGGGTGGCGTTGCCGATGTGGGCGCAGAAGTCATATTCTCAATATTGGGCGGGTTGTGGCTGGGTGCCGGACCGCCATGCAAGCTCAACTGTCCGAGTCGACAGAGATTGATGGCATCGCCGAGAATCCGGGTTGCTTCCTGAGGAGCATGGAAGCCCATGGAGTTCTCGGACATTACGAAGTCAACCATGAATTGTCCCTTGCGCTGGTAATCGCGCGCCGAAGCCAATTGGGCGTCTGTAGCTCCCTTTGCCTTCTCGGCCTTGATGTCCCCAATCAGGTCCACAAGAGCATCAAGTGCGGTGTTACGCAGATTGAAAAATCGGTCCTGAATATCCTCAACCCGCGCCTTCAACTCTTCTTCGGGAAAGTGATGACACGTCTGGCAGGAGCGATTGATCTTGAGCAGCGGGCTGTTGACCTGGTGATCGCTGATCTTGAGCCCGCCCTGCCGCATGTAGGGCATGTGGCAGTCCGCGCAAGCCACTCCGGAGCGCGCGTGCACGCCCTGGTTCCACATCTCGAACTCGGGATGACGAGGCTTGATGAGTTGGGCGCCGCTATCGGGATGCGTCCATTCATTGATTTTGTTTTCGTCCTCGACGGCAATGATGTCCTCGACTTTAAGACCCTTCGCCCACGGGAACGTGAAACGCTTGTTCGGCGGCTGGAAGTAGTACGTTACATGGCATTGACCGCACACATAGGAACGCATCTCCTGCCGCGTGGCCATGGTATTGACATCGTAGTTCTGCACTCCTTGCGAAGCCTTCAGCGCGCGAATACCTTCCATGAAGGCCGGACGGGTGATTCGCAACTGCATGGTTTTCGGATCGTGACAATCGATACAAGCGACCGGATGTTTAACGGCTTGGCGAATCTGCGGATACGTCATGTGCGTGTCGCTGATAACGTTGAAGCCTTTCGTCAGGTCGCCATCGCCCAGCTTCAGGAACGTCGTCACCAGGGAGGCGTGGCAATTGATACACATGGCCGGCGGGGTGAACTTCTGGCGCTCGGTGAAGGTCTGGTCTTCGAGCATGTAGGCGTGACCGCGACGCTCGCGGTAATCCGCCGAAAAGGAATACCCGGCCCAAATGGTCTTCAGCCGTGGATCTTCCTGCAGTTTCGAACGCGCCACCACCGATCGTGGATCGGCTTCCGTTGGAGAATGCGGCATCGCTTCGCTTCCGCCGTACTTGGTGCGCTGCATATCGACCGTCCGCGTGTAGAGGTCGTACTGGAGCGGGAAGTTTTTGGCCCAGGTTGCCGGATCGTCGATGGTGTCGTTCAGTTCGACCACGCGATAGAAGGGGTTTTTGGCTTCCTGCTTGCGTTCGAAGATATTGATCAACAGCGCGGTGACGGCAAGCGATGCCACCGCGGCTAGAACAATGACGGCGGCGAAGAGACGCCGCGAACGGCGACGCTCGGGATCAGTTGGGGGCGTAGGCATGATGGCTCCGGGTATGAAGGTGGTTTAGCTGGGCCGAGGCTGATTCCGAATGGCCCACGGAATCATGGCACCGAGTGCATTGCAATCCTTCGGCTTTGCCGTGGACGACGTTGCCGTCGATTTCCGCCGTGATGTTTTCGTGACAGCGGCGGCAGGCGTTCTCCGTCACCTTATGATCGAATTTGGTGATCTCGATGGTGTCGGGATAGTTACCGCTGGTGAAATAGAACGAGTGCCAGAATCCGTTGTTGGCCTTCACTGCATACTTGCCGATAATGTTGTGAGGTGTGTGGCAGTCGTTGCAGGTCGCTGCCGAGTGATGGCTTGACTTCAGCCATGCTTCATATTGTGCTTGCATCACATGACAGTTGGCGCATGCCGCGGGATTATTCGTCAGATAGGAATACCCTTTGGCGTAGATGAAGGTGTAGGTGCCGAGGCCAATCACGATTCCTAGAAGAACGGCTACCGCGATGATCAGTGTAGAGGATCGTCGCATCAGAAGTTTCCAATTGAAAGCGCTGCAAGCATATATTAGCATTGCAAGCACAACATTGCTGAATCGCGAATCTGCCATTAACGCGCGCTCGGCATAGGGTGTTGCTGCTCGCTCGCATTCGGCACGAGTTGCAGATAGACCTGCTTCGGCAGATTCGTGTTCCAGTGACCGGTGACCTTCGCGTAGCCGACCAGGCCGAAGAAGAAAATCGCAATTCCCGCGGCCATGCTCCATGCTGGAATTGCGCGGCGCTTTTGCAAACCCGCCGGCACGCTCATGACAGCGTGTCTTTGGCGGGACAGATGGCTACACACTCCAAACATCCGGTGCACTCGGCGGAGCGGATTTGCACCAGTTTGTCGACCGGCAATGCGGAGGGACACGCCTTCGCGCACTTGGCGCAATCAATGCACGTGCTTGAGTTACGGGTGATCCGCGTCGGACTGAGCAGGGAGACCAGTCCGAGGAACCCTCCGTACGGGCAAAGATAGCGGCACCAGAAGTTCTGCACGAAAATCGAAGCAATCACCAGCCCGAAAATGACCATGCTGCCGTGCCGCTAAGGTAACGGAAGAAGTTGAGCATGCGCACGTCGACGATGAGCGCATAGGGGCTGTTGAGAAATTCGGCGATGGACGCTGCCGACATGCCGATTACGGCGTAGGCGAAGAAGCTCAACACGAGGTACTTCAGCGAGCGCAGCGGGATGTCGGCCCAGCGTGGCAACTGGAAGCTTCGACCAACGATGGAGCGGCCCAACTTCCACAGATATTCCGAGACGGTACCCACCGGACATATCCAACTGCAAAATGCCTTGCGGAAGACGAACGAAATAACCAGGAACGAGGTGAAGAGGAAGAAACCAGCGGCATGCACATGTGGCACTTTCCCAGTGATTAGAAAGTACTTCAACTGCATGAGGCCTTCAATGGGTAGCCAGCCTTCAACGCCGGCGGGTCGGGAGACTTCGAATGCTCGGCCACCGCTTTCGGCCCAGCGCACCCAAAGATAAAACTGCACGCCGATCCATACGTTTAGAATCGCGAAGAGAATCTGCACGGTAAAGCGCAGCGGTTGCGAGCGGTCGCGATCATCTCGCCGGATCAGTTTCTTGCGCGCGGGCTTCTGTGTTTGGGCTCTCTCTTGGTGCTCATCTGGCACAGCTGAATCCCCCAATCCCGAGCATAGGAGAGCGGCAAACCGTGAACGATGACTTATGTCACGGCGCGCCACATTTGAAGAGACCTCAGAAAAGAGACGCAGGGCATGTTCGCCACCGTGCTCCGGTACAATAACTCCCGTGCCCGAATCCACGTCTACACCTGCGCAAATGCTAGCGAAAGTCCAGATCTTTTCTGGGCTGACGGAGAGCGAATTGAGTTTTCTGGCGCAACGTGCGGTGCCGCGCAGCTATTCGGCGGGGGAGAGCGTGTTCGGCGAAGGTGAGCCTTGCTCTGGACTCTATGTCGTCGAGTCCGGCCATGTGCGAATCTTTAAGAGTTCGGCCAATGGACGCGAACAGGTACTCAGCATTGATGGTCCAGGCAGTTCCATCGCCGAACTCCCCGTCTTCGATGGCGGGAGCTATCCCGCGTCCGTGACGGCTATCGACGAGGCCAAGCTGCTGTTTGTCAGTAAGCAGGATTTTCAGGCATTGTGCCTGGCCCATCCTCAGGTGGCGCTGAAGGTATTGCGGGTGGTCGGTGCGCGCCTGCGCCGACTGGTTGGCATCATCGAAGAACTTTCGTTCACCACAGTGCGTCACCGGCTGGCCTCGTTTCTGTTGCGTCTCGCCCAAAAGGAAGGCAAACGTTCCGCCGCAGGCGTGGAAATCACGTTGCCGGCCAGCAATCAGGAATTGGCGTCGCATATTGGCACGGTCCGCGAGCTCGTTTCCCGCAATCTTTCTCGCCTCCAGGCCGAGGGGATGCTTAAGATCGACGGGCGGACCGTGACGATCTCCAATCTGAAAGCGTTGGAAGCTGAAACCGATTCTCCGGAATAAATCTGAATCTCCTGGCGCGCTCATCTTCTTGCTGATTTCTCCGATTCTGACTCGTCTCGTCCAAGTTTGTCCTTCGTGACAAAAGTCATCGGCAGGCTCCTTCATTCCGCTAGCTTTAGAACATCAAGCGCGGCCTATAAGCATGGAGCTGGGTCGTGAGGAGAATGCAATGAGCATGACCGCCGAAAAAACCGTCCGTGAATTAGCGCTGGAGAATACTACTGCCACGAGAGTCTTTGAAAAGCTAGGCATTGACTACTGCTGCGGAGGCAACAAGTCGCTGGAAGAAGCCTGCCGGGCGTCAAACCTTTCGGTGGATCAGGTGATCGATTCGCTGGAAATGGCCGAGCAAGCGGCGCACGCTGCGCAGAAAGACCGGAACTGGCAAACTGAGCCCCTCGCCGATCTGGTCGCGCACATCAAGAACACGCACCATAAGTACACGCGTGAGGAAATGGCTCGCCTCGTTCCTCTCCTAGAAAAGGTTTGCTCCGTCCACGGGAAGAACCATCCCGAACTGCAACAGGTCCGCGCCAGCTTTCAGGGCTTGGTCCAGGAACTGACGACACACATGATGAAAGAAGAGCGGGTTCTGTTCCCCTACATCGTGAGGATGGAGGAGGCCGTCATCCAGAAGGAACCGGTTCTGCCACCACCGTTTGGCAGCGTGCAAAACCCCGTGTCCATGATGGAGCATGAGCACGATTCCGCTGGGAACGCATTGCGTGCCATGCGCGAGGCCAGCGGTGGTTATACGGCTCCGGGCGACGCGTGTATCAGCTACCAGACGCTTGTACAAGGCTCTGGCGGATTTTGAAGCCGATCTGCACCAGCACATTCATCTGGAAAACAACATTCTGTTTCCGCGGGCGATTGCGATGGAAAAGGCGCACTAACGGAGCGTAAAGCCATGTCCGCACTGCCAACGCGAATCGAGAAGGAAGCTGGTCGGCCGCTCACGCCGCTGCAGATCTTCGACATCACCGCGGCGCGAGAAACGACCCTCTCGCGCCTGCTGATGCTCTATATCAGCACCGGGCTGCTTTTCATGTTGCTGCCTGGAACATTTCTGGGGGTTTGGAACCTGTTGGCGATCAGCAGTCATCGCGCTGCGGACTCCGTGTCTCCAGCATGGATTCAGGCGCACGGGCATGCTCAAATCTTCGGATGGATCGGGACATTCATCTTGGGCATTGGCTTCTATTCCATTCCTAAGCTGCGCCGCACTGAATCCATTCGCGCTTGTCGGCCGTGGGGTCATCCTGGGCGCTGTGGACCTTCGGCGTGACGCTGCGATGGCTAAGTAGTGTCTACCAATGGCAGTGGCGAGCTTTGCTGCCGCTGTCGGCCGCGCTTGAAGTGGCTGCTTTCCTGATTTTCTTTCGCACCGTTTCTGGCCACCGTCCGCAAGACGCCGGCAAGACAAAACTGGAAGAATGGGTATTCGTGGTCATTGCGGGCTCGGTGGGCCTGCTCCTCACACTACTGGTCAACTTCGGGGTGACATTGTTTCTCGCTCTTCGAGGAGCATCGGCGGAGATACCTGCGGATTTCGACCAGCGTTTTCTGGTTCTTCAGACTTGGGGTTTCCTGGTTCCGTTTGTGTGGGGATTCAGCGCGAAGTGGCTTCCCGTTTTTCTGGGACTACGACCGGTGCGTGGACGAGTTCTCTGCTTGCGGTGGCTCTGAATTCTGCCGGCGTATTGGTCGCCTTCGCCGGTTGGATGATGGCTGCAAGCGTCTTGCTGGTCGCTGGAATCATCACTGCGGTTTATGCGCTGCGATTGTTTGAGCCCACGCGCACGGCCTGCCAAGATCAAGGGAGTTCACACGAGCTTTCCAGTTTTCGTCCGCTTGGCTTACGTCTGGGCTTTGGTTGCGGCGCACCTTGGAATCTGGGCCGCTTCAGTGTCAGAACGCGCACGGTATATGGGGTGCATCGCGGCACGCTTTGACGGTCGGGTTTCTCGGCTACGATGGTGTTTGCGATCGGCCAGCGGGTGCTGCCGGCCTTTTCCGGAATGCGGTTGCTATTCAGCACGAAACTGATGTTTGTAGCTCTCTGTCTTCTCGCTGTCGGATGTGTGCTGCGGGTCAGTTCAGAAATTCTCGCCTATCAGGGCTTGGCTCCGTTCAGCTTGGTCGTGGCTGCCGGTTTCGGCTATCACAGAGATGACTGCCGTGACGGTATTTGCCGCAAATCTGTTTGTCACTTTCGTACGGCGCCCGCCTTCTGCGCAGGTGTAGCATATCGTGAGACGATAGAGTAGGACGGGTATGCAGAGGCAGGATCAGCAAACCTCCACCGCAACTCGGCACTGCGTGAGCGTAGAGTTCTTCAAGAAAGCCCGGTGAGGACTATCGAAGTGGAACGATACCGCAAGACTCGCAGAAGCAAGCATTTACTGCTCGGCACCGTATCCTTCACGGTTTGCTTCGCGGCGTGGGGCCTGATCAGCGCCTTCGCCCCTCATTTTCGCCAACAGTTCCACCTCTCAGCGACACAGACGGCTTTTCTGGTTGCGGTTCCAGTTCTGCTGGGTGCCCTCGCCCGCATTCCGATAGGAATGCTGGCCGACCGCTTTGGAGGCCGCGTTGTTTTCACGGTTCTGATGTTTTTTGTCGCCGTGCCGGTGGCGCTAGTCCCGGCCGCTACCAGCTATCAGAATTTGCTGATCGTGGCATTCCTTCTGGGAATGGCGGGTTCTTCATTTGCTGTTGGCGTCGGTTACGTCTCCCGCTGGTTTTCCATGGAGAGCCAGGGCAGCGCGCTCGGTGTGTATGGTCTGGGAAATATTGGCCAATCGGCCGCGGTATTCCTCGGGCCGGTGGTAGCTGCCGCATACGGATTTCGTGCGGTGTATTGGGGAATGTCGGTCATCCTGCTGGTCTGGGCAGTGCTGTTCGTTATCTTCGCTAGAAACGCTCCCCGGACGGCTCGCCCCAAGGGATTCTCGGAGATGCTCGGCGTGCTCGCACGCGAACCTTTGGCGTGGGCACTCGCGGCTCTCTATTTTCTGACCTTTGGCGGATTCGTCGCCTTCTCGATTTATCTACCAACGCTGCTGCGCGATCAATTTGGTCTGCAAGCCAGCGGATGCCGGTTTCCGAACCGCGGGATTCGTCGTGCTCGCCACGCTATGCCGGCCGCTCGGTGGATGGCTGTCAGACGAGATTGGCGGCTCACGAGTTCTTTCGTGGATTCTGCCGGCCATCGCCGCTTTCGGGTTGTTGCTCGGCGTGCAATCAATGTTGCCATTCACGGTTGGAGCGCTGGGATGCGCCGCTTTGCTCGGCATCGGCAATGGAGCAGTATTTCAACTTGTACCGCGATATTTTCCGACTCAGACGAGCCACGGTCACCGGACTGGTAGGCGCCATGGGTGGAATGGGCGGATTTTTTCCGCCATTGCTCCTAGGCATGTTTCGCGACCGGCTCGGAGTGATTTGGCCGGGTTTCCTTCTGTTGTCCGCAGTGGCCTGTGTTCTGTGGTGGATGAATGGTCGCGTCTTCTTGCCGCGGGAAGAAGCCTGGCAGCCAAGCTTCCTCCGGCTCTGACGCGCACGGCGGACAAAGTCCGCGCGGGAGCCTGGGCCACGTTGTGGACCGGTGTTTTGATCGCCGCCATCGTGCTCGGCTCACGCAATCTCCAGAACTTCGACCCCGCACTCGTGATCTATACGTTCGCGATCATTTTCGCGACCTGGGGTGTCATTTACCACTACTCCGTCTGGATACGAAAACCTCCAACCTACGTGTACTGGCAGCGCGGATGGCAACTGTTCAAGGAACGAGGAATGATTCGAAGCTTCGGCCAGGTAGTAACACAGGCAGGAACTCATCTGCTTGCCCAGACATTCATCGCGAAACGCTCCAGACTGCGCTGGGCCATGCATCAGATGATCTTTTGGGGATGCGTGCTGGCGGTAATGATCACGTTCCCGCTGGTATTCGGATGGATTAATTTCACCAGCGCCCCAGACGACCAGATGACATATGTCACGCACTTGTTCGGGTATCCAGCTGGCAGCTTCCATCTGCATACCTTTACGGCGCTACTTTTCTTTCATGGCCTGGATATTGCAGCATTCCTGGTTCTGGGCGGAATTGCGCTTTCGCTGTGGCGCCGCATGCGGGATGAAGGCGCACGCGCAGTGCAGACGCTGGCCATGGATTTCTGGCCGCTGATTTTGCTATTTGCCATATCGATTACGGGCTTGGCCCTGACGGTTTCGCAGGAGTGGCTCGGCGGCAGTTTCTACGATTTCATCGCCATTTTGCACGCGATCACCGTGATTGCGGCATTACTCTATCTTCCATTCGGGAAGTTCTTTCACATTTTTCAGCGGCCGGCACAGTTGGGCGTGAAACTTTACCAGCGCGCCGGCGAAGAAGGCGAGGGTGCAATCTGCGCCCGTTGTGGCGAGCGCTACGCATCTCGCATGCAGGTCGAAGATCTTAAACGTGTGTTGCCGCAAGTCGGATTCAACTACTCGATGTCTGGGCCAGTGGGGAATTGGCAGGAACTGTGTCCAGCCTGCAAGCGCAAATCAATTTCCCTCGCGCAATTGAGATTAAAAGAGGAAGCAAATGGCTAAGGCTCCTGTCTCGGAAGAGATCCTCAAAGAGAAGTTCGGGCCACATCTGAATTATAAGCCGCCTGGCGGATGGAACGATGAGTCGGTCCATCCGGCTGAGAAGCTGGTAAAAACACATTGCTGCTTCTGCGGGCAGCAGTGCGGAATTCAACTAAAGGTTCGCGAAAACCGTGTTATCGGCTTTGAACCCTGGGAGGAGTTCCCGTTCAACCGCGGTATGCTCTGTCCAAAAGGCGTGAAGCGTTATCTGCAGGGCAATCATCCTGACCGCCTGCTTGCCCCCTTGATGCGCAGCGACCAGGGATTTCGTCCCGCGTCCTGGGATGAGTCTTTGAGCTTCGCGGTTAGCCGGATGCGCGAGATCCAAGATAAGTATGGCAAAGACGCCGTTGCCGTCTACGGCGGAGCATCGCTCTCGACCGAGAAATCCTATCTATTGGGTAAGTTCGCCCGAGTCGCGTTGGGCACCCGTCACATCGACTACAACGGGCGCCTATGCATGGTATCTGCCGGAACGGCCTACAAACTGGCGTTCGGCGTCGACCGAAGTCCAATTCCATGGAGCGAGATCCCCAAAGCCGAAATCTTGTTTGTGATCGGCGCGAACATTGGCGACTGCGCCCCGATCACGACCGACTACATCTGGCGCTGTCGCGACAAGGGCGGGAAACTGATCGTCGCCGATCCCCGGATGACCCCCATCACGCGAAACGCTGATCTCTATCTTCCGCTGCGTCCAGGAACTGATCTCGCACTGTTGATGGGAATGCTGCACGTGATCTTGCGGGACGGGTTGGTGGATCGGGAATTCATCGACCAATACACTACGGGCTTTGAGGCTGTCGCCGAATCTGCCAAGCCGTGGGATCTGCGCAAAGTAAGTGAGATGACAGGCGTGCCGCCGGAGTCCATCGAGAAGGCCGCGCGTTGGATCGGCAAATCGAAGCGGGCCATTACGATGCACGCTCGCGGACTGGAGCATCAATCCAAAGGCGTCGAAAATTGCCTGGCCGTGCTCAACATTGCTCTTGCTACTGGAAATGTTGGGCGCGAGGGCGCGGGTCCCACGATGATTACCGGCCAGGGAAACGGCCAGGGCGGACGTGAGCACGGGCAGAAGTGCGACCAACTTCCCGGCCAACGCTCGCTCGCGGATCCTGCCGCTCGCGAGTACGTTGCAGGCGTTTGGGGCATTCAGTCCCGAAGAACTTCCCCAACCGGGCTACAGCGCGCAAGAAATCATGAACGCTATCCACAGCGGCGAAATCAAGGGATTGCTCTCCATGTGCTTCAACCCGCTTGTGTCGCTTCCGGATGCGAACTTCACTCGCGAGGCATTGTCGAAGTTGGAATTCTTCGGTGTGATCGACTTCTTTCTTTCGGAAACCGCTCATCATGCGGATGTGGTCCTCGCCGGCAGCTTGCAAGAGGAAGAGGACGGGCTCGGGTGCAGTGCCGAAGGGCGCGTAATTCATTGGCAGAAGAGCATCGACCCTCCGGGTGAGGCGAGATGCGACTCCGACATCATCATCGAGTTGGCTCACCGCCTGGGACGCGGGCAGTACTTTCCATTCAAAAATCCCGCCGACATTTTGGAAGAACTACGGGTGGCGTCACGAGGCGGCGTAGCGGATTACTACGGCATCACCTACGAGAGAGTAGATAAGCAGATGGGTATTTTCTGGCCCTGCCCTTCGCTCGATCACCCCGGGACGCCACGACTTTTCGTTGACAAGAAGTTTTATACCCATGACGGCAAGGCGCATTTCAACGTGACCGAATGGCGTCCCAGCGGCGATCCGATCAACGAACGAATATCCTCTGTTCTTAACGACAGGGCGAGTCGTCAGCCAGTACCTGTCAGGAACGCAAACCCGGCGTATCGGTGCGTTAGTGGACCAGAATCCGGAACCTCGGGCGGAGATTCATCCACGACTTGGCCGAACAATGTCGGATCAAAGACGGCGACTGGATCACGGTGACAACACGGCGCGACGATCTGACGGTTCGGGTTATGGTGGTGAAGACGATCCGCCCCGATACGGTCTTCATTCCTTATCACTGGGCCGGCATTCGCAGTGCAAACCGGCTCACTCATCGGACACTTGATCCTCGCAGCAAAATTCCGGAGTTCAAGGTTTCCGCGTGCCGGATTGCAAGAGCGAACGGTCCTGACGAGTCTCCGGATGATCGTGGCGCGCACAAGAACGGCGCCTCGCGGGGAGGTGCTTAGTGTTCGGGTACGAGTTTTATGTTGATCCCTCGCGCTGCATTGGCTGCCGCTCCTGCTTGCAGGCTTGCGAGGAATGCGACACCCACCGCGGAAAGTCGATGATCAACTTCGACTTTATCGAACGGAAAGAGAGCATCCGCTCCGCCGCGTACGTATGCTGGCATTGTGACGAACCTACTTGTGCACAGGTTTGTCCAGCAGATGCGATCAAGAAGGGCGAGGATGGAATTGTCCACTCCTCTCTTAAGCCGCGATGTATCGCCTGCAACAACTGCGTGTTGGCATGCCCTTTCGGCATCCCGAAAATGATGGAGTCCCGAGCAACAGATGATGAAGTGCGACATGTGCTACGACCGCACTTCCATTGGCAAGCGGCCCATGTGCGCTACGGTTTGTCCAAGCCAGGCGCTTTCCTACGTCAGGCCCGAGGAGATTGCCAGCCGTCGCGAAAAGCCGACGAATATTTTCTATTTCGGCAACCAGAAGATCACGACCAAGGTTTACATGATGGCCCCAGCCGAACGAGAGGCGATCGCCCTCGATGTTGTGGACTACATGTGGGAGGAGAACCATGAATTGGTTGCGACGAGGGAGTAGCGAACCGCTTTGGAAGGAAGAGTTCTCGATTCGCACCGCGGACGAACGCTACGTCACGCGCCGGCAACTCACCAAATTTCTCGTCCTGACCAGCCTCGGCATGTTCGTGGGGAATATCTGGATCCTGATCCGTTCGATCTTCTACAAGGCCCCGATCTATCCGCAGCAACCAGTAGCCCAACTCGGAGAAATTCCGGTCGGCGGAGTAAAGCTGTTCAGCTATCCCGACAAAGGATGACCACTGCATCATGATCCGGACCGCCGAGGACGAATATGTCGGCTACAGTCAGAAATGCACTCATCTTTCCTGCGCGGTCTATTATTCTCAGGCGGAAAATAGACTGGAATGTCCGTGCCACAAGGGCTTCTTCTCGATCAAAGATGGTGCCGTCCTGCAAGGGCCCCCATCGCGGCCTCTGCCGCGTATTGTTCTCGAATCGCGC
Source organism: uncultured Acidobacteriaceae bacterium (assembly GCA_963774565.1). Taxonomy (GTDB): domain Bacteria; phylum Acidobacteriota; class Terriglobia; order Terriglobales; family Acidobacteriaceae; genus Sulfotelmatobacter. Next base: position 196,849 of record CAVZFP010000023.1, read on the forward strand.
GGCGAGCAGTTGGTTGCTATCGAGGTAAAAGGTTAACGCCATGCCAGACTTCGAACGACCTGCCTCCTCAAAATCGTGGCCTGACCGCTATCGCGGGAGCGATGTCTCTGATCGCCGTTCTTCTGATCGTGCAAATCTGGCTATTGAGCGCTGCGCTGGAGTCCTTCCTGAGCGGAAACCGTCATACTGCACTGCCGGCCGCGATCTTTTCGGGTGTGATGTTCTTGATCTGCCTGGGCCTTTACGCCTTTGTCGATCGCGTCGATTCGGAGGTTCGCGGTTCTGCCCTCGGGCGTTAGCTCCATTTGGACAGCCGGAGCCACAAGATGATTAGGAGTTTCATGATGCTGGTTGAGAGGTGTATTGAAGATGCCGGTTCAGATTGGAGCTAAGGCCCATCCCTTTTCCGACCCCACCGGCCTTTTGTCGGACTGTCACCGTCGCATCGAAATGTTCCTCGGAGCTCTTGAAGGAGTTGCGTCGGTCATCGATCGCCCGTTGACGGAAGAAACTCGTGCCGCACTCGAGTCCGCGTTGCGCTATTTTCGAGAGGCTGCACCCAAGCATACTGCAGATGAGGAAGAGTCACTGTTTCCCAGGATGCGTCAAAACCGCGATCCGAACGCAGGAGCCGCGATTAAAAGGCTAGAACCGCTCGAACACGACCATCTCTTGGCCGGATCTTTGCACGCAGAGATAGAAGAGTTGGGACAGCGGTACCTCGCAGTGGGAAGCTTGGAATCCACAGGCGTGGATGCGTTCCGAAAAGCAATTGTCAGTCTTGTTTCAATATACAAGCAGCACATCCGTATCGAGGACGATTTGGTTTTTCCTCTTGCAAAGCGGTTGTTATCTGTTGCTGATAAAGCCGCCATTGCAGACGAAATGGCCGCTCGGCGGAAATTGAAGTCAGTGGGCGTATAGGCTGTGATTCGTCAAAAGGTCTCTGCCTGTCAGTGTTCAGACGACTTGGGTTTGCCTACGCCGCGGCAGTGACTTCACGTATTCGAAAACATCGCTCTGTTCCTGGGCTGTAAGACCGAGGCTAAAGCAAGTGTCGTAGTGAGTCATAACGTCGGCCAGTGTCGCGAATCGACCATCGTGATAGAAGCCGTCCTTGGTGTCGCAAAGAACCGGGGTCTATCAAACAGGCCTCGATTTGCGGCGCGGCATGCTGGCGGGCGTCACCTACAAGAAGTTGAACTTCACAACCAACGTATTCAATTTTGCGGTGGACCACGCCAACCGAGGTAATAGAGGCTGTTACGAAACTCAGTGTCGAACACGCGCGGCGGGACAAACTAGGTTGCAGCCGGGCAGCGGCGGGATGTGAAAGCCCGGCACGGAAGTGCCGGGTGGCCGGAAATGAAACAATCCGAGTCCGCTTTGGCGGACGGCACGAGTTTCGTAACCGCCTCAATCGCGCGGGATTTCAATTTTTGCGGAGCGCTCAAGCAAAACGGATCAGTTGTCCAGATTGGAGTGAGTGGGCCGCTCTCGGAGGGCGGACTGGAGGCCGGGCAAAGGAGGGCTGCCCATCCCTCGCGGAGCTGTGGTTTGGCTGGCTGGCGGCGGCGCGAAGCCGGGGATCGCCTATGGTGAGACAGGCGAGACTTGCTATAACATCGTTGGTGATCCGGTGCATGTGCGCGACTTCAACGCTTCGCTGCTTCACCTGTTGGGCATCGATCATGAGAAGCTCACGTTCAAGTTTCAAGGACTGGACCAGAAATTCACGGGAGTGATTCTGGCGAAGGTCGGGGTCTCTTGAGTTAGTCTTATTTTCCGCTATGAACAAACATACTCGCCGATCGTTCCTAACCGCTTGCTCCGCTGCCGGCTTGGCAGCGGCGCTGCCAAGTTTTTATGTTCAAGCTGCTGACAAATCAGGCACTCGCCTTCCCGTGCTTGGTTCCGGTCCGCACACTTACGAGTGCGTCCACGACTGGCTGGTGCCGCCGCAAGGGCTGGTGTGGGGAGATACGCACGGACTTTGCCAGGACGAGCAGGGGCGTATTTACGTAGGGCACACCGTGCACAAGTCAAGCATGCGCGGAGAGGCGATCGTTGTATTCGACGAGAAAGGGCGCTTCGTCCGCGCCTTTGGTGAGGGCTTCAGAGGCGGAGCCCACGGGCTGAAGCTGCGTCGAGAGGGGACGAGCGAGTTTCTTTACCATTGCGACATCAACCGCTGCAGGGTAGTAAAAACCACGCTTGCCGGCGAAGAGATTTGGGTGCACGGCTATCCACGGGAAGATGCGAATTACAACGAGCGGCCTATTGACTTCGTGCCCACCAATGTCGCATTCGCTCCAAACGGCGATTTTTACGTGGGTGACGGCTACGGCTCGAACCACATGCTGCGCTTTTCGCTTGCCGGGAAATTCCTCGGGGAGATCAGCAGACCCGGACACAGTGACGGGGAGTTAGACAACCCACACGGGCAATGGGTGGACCCACGAGGAGGGACGCCACTGCTGGTTGTCGCCGACCGCGGAAACCGCCGCATTCAGACTTTCACGCTGGACGGCGCTCATTTGCGAACGATTAAGGACGAGGCACACCTGCGAATGCCCTGCAACTTCCACACGCAGGGTGAGTGGATGGTGTGCCCGGATTTGGATAGTCAGGTGTGTATTCTCGATCGGGAGTTCAACGTGGTTACGCAACTGGGGGATGGAAAGGCTGAAAATGGCGACGTGGGATCGCGCCGCAGCCAGTCGCGTGCGCAATTTACCCCCGGGAAATTCATCACGCCTCATGATGCCATTTTTCTCCACAATGGCGACATCCTTGTAGCCGAGTGGCTGCCGATTGGGCGAATCACACTCCTGCGCAGGACGTAACGGAATCCGCCCACTTCGAGTCCCGCGCGAGGGTCCTGGGGGGTCGGTGTTCCGCGATTTTCCTGTTGTTGATTCTGTTGCGCTGCGCCAGACGGCCGGCCGCGAGCCGAAATCGCCCGGTTCCTGGGGCCATTCCATTCCCTCGCGGTGCACGTCCCAATCGCGTGGCTCTTGCTTGTGCCCGGCTAGAATCACTAAATCTGACTCAAACAAGGGTTACCCATACTGCAGCCGCTGAGCTGCAAGCCAAGCCCGGTCTGAAGCGGCTCTATCTCTTCGAGACCCACTGAAATCCATTCCGGCCACTGCAGCGTACGTACACTCGAGTGAGCTGAGCTCAAAAAACAAGCTTGCCCGCTAATGTTTGCGGGACCGCGATCCGGGTTGGAATCGCGGTCTGACCAACGTAACAATGCGCCAACTTGGGCAGTCTCGCAATTGCCGGCAAAACGGCAGGTGTGACTGGCGTATCGAAAACATTTAACGACTCGAGTTGATTCAGAGCGGCCAGGCTCTGGATCGTGTTGTCGGTAATCCCGGTATGCATCAGCCGCAGCACGCGCAGTCGTTTCAAGGTCGCAATAGCCATCGCAGAGCGGTCGGTGATTCCCGTTCGAGAGAGGTCGGCTACCGTAATATGTTCAGCCAGCGGGGCGAAGACTGCTAAATCGCTGTCCCCAAACTTAGTTCCCAGGATCGACGCATTCAGAATCAGGTTGGTAGAACCGCGTGACTCGTATTCCAAAATGTTCGGAAATCGCTTTTGCAGTTGGGCTACTGCGGGTGCCATGCCCGTCCTCAGTTTCGTAATCGCGGCGGCGTCAATCTCCTCGAAGGTCACCTCGGCAACTACCGAGGGGGACGCGGACCCAGCGGGCGCATCCTGGATGGCTTCCGCGGGTAAAGTAGCCGAGGCACCGGTGCCAATCCACAGTTCGATTACCTTCACCTGATCCGATGACAAGGGCCGCGTGCCTTCCTTGGGCATGAAATCGTCGTGGCCAGGAGGCAACGTAATTCGGCGAAAGAGATCGCTGCCTTGAACGTTCCCGGCCCGGACGACTGGCCCATTCTTGCCGCCTCGCATCACGCCCCTATAAGTGTCAAGCCGCAAATTTGCCTTATGTTTGCTTGGGCCGTGGCAAGTGACGCACCGGGCTTCGAAGATGGGCACCACTCGCGCACCATAAAACGTGTTTGCCCCAGGGCTCGCCAATAGGGCTTCCGCATTGCGACTCGGCAGCCCTATGGCCTTACGCAACCCGGCCGGCATGTGCTCGGTAAGATGATCTTCGCCCAAAGACAATTGCCCGCCGCGATAGCCCGTCCAAACGACAAGACCAATCCCCGCTGCAAGCGCAATGCCGTAGATAAGGCCTAGTTCCCGTTCGCCGGTGCGCACGCGCACTATCCAACACACCCAGCAGGCCGTTGCGAGCGATATTCCGCCCCACATGTGCTGTGTCAATAGTGTTCCCGAATAGCCACCGCTTCGTGCAAGGCACCATCCAAGAATCGCAGCCACCGTGGCCCCGGCGGTGGCCAGGCCAAGCACGAAGCCAGCCGATCGTCGCAGAAAGAAAAACCGTTGGTTCCGCCCTGCCAGCTCAAAAATTGGTACAAGCAGGATGAGTGCGATGGGGAAGTGGACTGCTAGAGGATGAAAACGCCCGATGAATTGCGCCCAGTCCGCGCGCTCGACTCCGTCGGGGGGAAGAAGCGCCAACAAGGCTACCAGAAGCAAAATGAGCGCTAACGTGAGCAGACGTAATCGCAACGGACTGGAGATGCGTTGCCCCCACACCATCATGAGTGCAGATACCCTCGGAAGTAGTCCGGGCAGAAGTTAGGGAAGGTGCTCATGCCAAAATCTCAGCCACGACCCGGGCCGGTTTCACGCTGGTCAACTTCTGTTCGAGACCCTGAAAAGAATAATGCAGCTTGCGATGGTCGAATCCCAGTAAGTAAAGCATGGTCGCATGCAGGTCGCGGATCTCGACCGGATCTTTTACGATTTCGTAGCCCATCTCGTCGGTTTGGCCGTGAGTCATTCCGGCCTTGATCCCTCCACCAGCCATCCAAATCGTGAAGGCGCCCGGATTATGGTCCCGGCCAACCCACTTCATTTCCTGACCATTGCGATTTTCGCGCATCGGCGTTCTGCCGAATTCTCCTCCCCAGACAACAAGCGTATCTTCGAGCATCCCGCGTTCTTTGAGATCAACCAACAGGGCCGCAGTCGGTTGATCCACTTCACGGCAACGATCGGCAAAGCCAAGGTTCAGCGCTTCCTTTGGATCGGACCCGTGAGAATCCCATCCCCAGTGATAGAGCTGAATGAATCGCACACCGCGCTCCGCCAGGCGCCGCGCCACCAAACAATTGTTGGCAAAACTGGCTTCCCCGAGCTTCGATCCGTACTTCGCACGTACCGAAGCCGGCTCTTTGCGGATGTCCATGGCGTCGGTAGCATCCATCTGCATGCGAAATGCGAGTTCGTACTGGGCGATGCGCGTGATCGTCTCGGGATTCCCGAATGCGGCATAAGTTTGCTGGTTGATCTGATCAATCGCGTCTAACATCGTGCGGCGCAACGGACGGCTCACCCCCGGAGGATTGTCGAGATACAATACCGGTTCGCCATGGGAGCGGCATTGCACACCCTGGTAGACGCTGGGGAGGAAGCCGGAGCTCCACAGTTGCTTGCCACCGTCAGGCGACTTACCTCCCGAAAGCAATACGATAAATCCAGGCAAATTCTGATTTTCCGTACCTAGCCCGTAGAGTACCCAGGAACCGAGCGAAGCATAGCCGAGGCGCGCGTTGCCGGTGTGTACGAGTAGTTGCGCCGGTGCGTGATTGAACTGGTCGGTACGCATCGACTTGATGAAGCAAAGATCGTCAAGATGCTCTTCCAAATGAGGGAGGCGGTCGGAGATCCAATGACCGCTTTGTCCGACCTGGTGGAAGGGATACTGCGACCCCAAAAGCTTGGGAACGCCACTAATGAATGCGAAACGCTTGCCCGCCAAAAAGGACGCAGGACAATCCTGGCCGTCGAGTCGCTTCAAGTCTGGTTTGTGTTCGAAAAGTTCCAATTGGCTTGGCGCCCCGGCCATGTGCAGATAGATTACACGCCGAACTTTGGCGGCAAACTGAGGCGGCAACGTGGCCAGCGGGCAGGAGGAATCGCGGGTAAAGTCGAGACTCGCGTTTTTCGAGGCGACAGTATCATTCGCGGCGCCGGCATACTTTGCCATCGAGGTCCCCAGGAACAGCGTCCCCAGACCACTACCCAGGCTTCGCAAGAAGTGACGGCGAGTTTGCGCCTGCAGCAGGGCCCTCCGCAGTTTGGGCTGCATCTGGGAGCTGCCTTCTATTCCTGCTCGATCGTTCGGCCGGAGTCTCGAATTTGACATGACGATCACCTCGTCAAAGCGGCATCCAGGTTGAACAGAACGCTGGCGACGGCCGTCAACGCCGCCAGTTCATTACCAGATCTTCTCTTCGCAGTCGGAGTGCTCTTTCCATTCTTAGGCACAGCTGGCTCGGTGAGAGCGGTCTCAAACAACCCCCGCAAGGTCGCTAGCTCAACCTCTGTCGGATCGCGCGATAAAACCAAGCGTGCGCCGTACCTCAGCCGCCCGTCAAGAGCATTCGTCGCTTTCATCATGCGCCTGGCAAGCGCTTCAGCAGCTTCCTGATATACCGGATCGTTCAGCGTAACCAGAGCCTGTAGCGGAGTGTTTGTCGGTATTCTTCGTGCCAGACTCACATCGTGATCGGATGCATCGAAGGTAAGAAAGCTAGGATAGCCACTGGTACGTTTAATATACGTGTAAATCGCCCGCCGATAACGATTGGGGCCGGTCGCGTCTGCCCATTTGCTGTCGTTATAAACGGAGTTCCATACCCCCTGGGGCTGCGGTGGCATGACCGGAGGGCCGCCCATGGTCTCGGTCAACAGTCCGCTGGCCAATAGTGCCTGATCTCGAACCATCTCTGCCGTGAGCCTCTGCTGCGGACCACGGGCCCGCAAGCGATTGCGCGGATCTTTCTCGATAAGCGCCGGGGGAGCTTTAGCGATTTGGCGATAGGTAGCGCTAGTCACGAGTTCGCGCAATAACGCCTTCATGTCCCAGTGGAGGTCGTTCTGAAAATGAAGTGCCAGCCAGTCCAGTAATTCGGGATGACTCGGCTCTTCGCCCACACTTCCAAAATTCTCCAGAGTCTCGACAATTCCCGTGCCGAAAAGCTGCTCCCAATAGCGGTTCACCGCTGTGCGCGCAGTCAAGGGCTGCTCCGGCATAAAGAACCATCTTGCAAGCGTCAATCGATTTCGCGGCGCACCAGGAGGAAGTCCTGGAAATAATCCTGGGACATCCGGTGTAAGCGCGGGGCCCGTCTTAGTGAGAAAGTTTCCCCGCTCAAACTCCCGGGTTTCTCGCTTTTCGTACGCAGACTGCTCCACCATCACGGGAGTTTCGACGCTGCGAATCTTCTGCAATCGGTGGGTCAGGTTCGTAAGCTCGGTGAGCCTGGTGCTATAGTCATGGTCCTGAGTCAGCGCCGACCAACTCGAATCCGCACTGACAGCCAGGCGGGCACGCTTTACGAGGGCAGGCTTGTCGCTGACATTCTCCGTCTGTATGAGTTGGACTTTCAGGCGGCTGCCGCGGGTTAGCCGCAAAGGCGAAGCCGGAACTCCAATCGTCCACCGGGGAATAAGGAGACTCGGATTTGCCGCAAAGCCTCCGGTTCCCGCGTCACCCGTGGACTTCTGCCCCAATTTGGCGGCGCGTCCCACGGTCGCTTGCAGATTGTCTTCAGAATCGGAAATGAAATAACGGAATGCAATCTTCTCTTGTTGGCCACTCGGTCGTACGATCCAGGCCTCGCTCTGGTTAACAATAAAACCGTCTTCGGGTGTGTGCCGGGCAACTTCGGGCTTTGCCGGCCATACCTCGATGCGCAAGGCTGTCATCGCGGGCACGTCTACGGTTGCTGTTAGTTCGTAAGCTGATTTTCCCGGAGTATTGGCGGCTGCCTGCATCTCTCCATCCTGAATCTGGAAAGCGATGGGCTTATCCCCGGCTTTGGAACGCGCCAGTGTCGCGGTTTCGGCAATTGCCTTGAGAAAGTACTTCCGTTTGTCCTCTTTCTTCTTGGCCGGTATCTTCTCATCCTGCAAACGCGCCAGCTGTTGCTCCAATTCATCCGCCTCCCAGCGCAATGCGGGAGCCTCACTGGCGGTTGCGCCTGTTATCTGCGACGGTGTCCACTTCGCTTGATTCTCTAACTGTCGACCCAAATCCACGACCGAATGTGACAGCTCCGCAATCTTTTGTTGAAGCTGCGCAGCTTCCTGATACTTGGTCTTGTCTTTTGGAACATACAAGACGGGCGTGTCCTCTGGAAGGTCGGCGTCCCGGGAGGTGTTGAAGAAAGCCAAAGATTTGTAGTATTCGACGTGGCGAATCGGATCGTAAGGATGTGAATGGCACTGGACGCAATTCATAGTCAGCCCATTCAGAACGGACCACGTAGTCGCCGATCGATCCATCGCAGCGACTAACCGGAATTCCTCATCATCGGTGCCACCCTCATCGTTATTAGGAGTCTGGCGATGAAAAGAAGTAGCGATCTGATCCTCTAAGGAGGCATTGGGCAACAAATCACCCGCCAGTTGCGTGATCACAAACTGGTCGTAGGGAAGATTGCGGTTGAAGGCGTCGATGACCCAGTCGCGGTATGGCCAGACGCCGGGACGATCCCGATCGGCTTCATAGCCTTTGCTGTCCGCATATCGGGCCAAGTCCAGCCACAAGGCTGCCCAACGCTCGCCATAGCGCGGTGAGGCGAGCAAGCGATCAACCTGTTTTTTATAGGCATCGGGCGAGGGATCAGCCAGATATGCCGCCTGCTCCTCCGGTGTGGGCGGCAGTCCGGTGAGGTCCAAAGAAACCCGACGCAGCAAGGATGCCTTGTCAGCCTCGCGCGAGGGTGCGAGTCCTTCCTTCTCAAGTCTTGCTAGGATGAATCGGTCTAGCGGTTGGCGCGCCCAGTCCGACCGCTTCACCGCGGGTAAGGGTTGTGGCTTGGGGGCAACGAAGGCCCAGTGGTTCTCCCATTTTGCTCCTTCTTTGATCCACTGTCGAAGCAATGAGATCTGCTGGGGAGAAAGCGGCGCTGTGTGGTACGGCATGCGCCCTTCGGGATCCGTCGAAGTTACCCGCGCGATCAGCTCCGAAGCGTCCGGCTTGCCCGGTACGATCGTAGGTCGTCCGGATTTTCCGGTGCCCAATGCCTCCTCTCGGAAAATGAAGGACACTCCATTTTTTTGCCTCACTCCACCGTGACAGAAGACGCAGTTCTGATTCAGGATAGGCCGTATATCGCGGCTGAAGCTCACCTGATCAGGGGAGCGCGTATACCGAAACGGACCCACGCCTCTCCATGCCGCCAACCCGCCACCAATCACGACGACGGCAACCAGAGCCTTGAACATAGGTCGGCGATGAAATGTGACATCGTAGTCCATAACCACCATATGAGTAGCACAAAGGGTGGCCTATGAGAAAGCGACCTGCACATCCAAGAGCCATGTCGGACGTTGCAGCACGAGTAGACGCCCGCGGGGTTGGCCGGGACGTGGTGGCAAGATCCTTTTAGGGTGACGGTGAAGTGAGGGCAGATCAGGTCACCCCTGCGGCATCTTCCCGGGTAGCAACCTTAGGAGCACATTTGCGATCACTAAAGGTTGGTGCTCTCCCGCACCGACCAGAGTGTAGGAACGCTCAAATCCGTTCGGTCCTTCCACCTTCATTTCCCAATTGTCGTTGCCGCGAGAACCGAGGATCGCCACCCGCCAATCTCCCGGGCGGTCGCTCAGAGCGTGTTCCACCAGGGCCCGAATTTCAGCCCCGACGCCGGCATCTCCCGTATTTCGCAGTTCGAGCGAGACAGCCATTTCCATTCATTCTACCGGGCATTTGGAAAACGAGCATCGTGGCTGACGCCAATCGCCGCTGAAACCAGAAATTGGGCAGTTACTTTCGTGTCACTGATTGGCGGTCTCGAGACCGGCCCAATGGAGCGCCCATTCCCATCTTGGTGCACTTTTTCAGCCTGTGATCGTTGTCACTCCCCGTTGTGTTCCAAGCGACGGTGCCCTTCCGCCGAAGCTACTACATTGTTATCAGAGCGAGCGACTGGTTGGAAGGAGTGCCAATGCAAACCCTCTCGCCTGTAAGTATTCCCACGGAAGAGCAGGTATTCATCGACAGCGTGATCGGAGTCCGTCGGGGTCGCCCCGGAGCCCTGCTTGGCATCCTGGAAGCCGCCCAGGAAAGAAATCGCCACAAATATCTTCCCTTGGAGACGCTGCGCTACATCGCAGCCAAGACGGATGTGCCGCTTTCGCGCATCTACAGTGTGGCCACCTTCTATGCACTGTTCAATCTCCAACCCCAGGGCGAAAACACCATCTGCATTTGCCGCGGAACGGCGTGTCATACACGCGGCTCGCGCAATCTGTTGCAGGGCGCCCGCTTTGACCTGGGACTGGGTCTCGATGACGGCGACGGCAACGGCAACGATGCCGACAAACTGTTGCTGACTACCCCCGACCGGCAGTTCACCGTGCGCACAGTAGCTTGCTTTGGGCAATGCGCAATGGCGCCCGTGGTCGAGGTGAACCATCGCATCTGCGGACATGCCACCGAGCGTACTTTGCAGCGGGAAATCGCAACCATTCGAGCAGGAGAGTAAGCAATGCCTCGAATTCTGGATATTGGAGCGTTCAACGCAGTACGCGAGGCGGGCCTGGCCAAGCTGGTTCCGGCGGTTCCACGCGTGGCAGTCGGCATGGGAACGTGCGGCCGCGGGAATGGCGCGGAAGGTCTGTACCATGCATTCGCGCAGGCCATCGAGAGTAGCGGCGCCGATCTGGTGCTGGCGCCGGTGGGATGCTTTGGAGCCTGCTTTCAGGAGCCGCTGGTCAACGTGCGTCTGCCCGGCAATCCACTGGTGATTTTGCGCCGGGTGCAGGCCAACGATGCGGCTCGCGTTGCTGCACGACCTCAGCCAACGGGCAATCTCAGCCCGGATCTCATCTACTGCAAGATCGAAGAGTGGGATCACATTACGGGACACGTCCGCTACGGTCAGGGATATCCCGAAGTTCCATCGTGGAACGACGTACACCTTCTTCAAAGGGCAAAAGAAGATCGTTCTGCGGAATTGCGGAATCATCAATCCCGACGACATCGAAGAATACATCGCCATCGGCGGATATCAGGCGCTCTACAAGGTATTGATCGATGCCAACCCGGCGGGCGTGATCGAGCAGATCAAGGCCTCGAAGCTGCGCGGCCGCGGCGGCGCTGGATATCCCACCGGCAACAAGTGGGAGTTCCTGGCCAAGGCGAAGGCAGAGCCGAAATACATCATCTGCAATGCCGACGAGGGCGATCCCGGCGCCTATATGAATCGCAACGAGATTGAAAGCGATCCGCACTCGCTTGCTGGAGGGAATGATCATCGGCGGCTACGTCATGGGCGCGACCGAAGGAATCATCTATGTGCGCGCCGAGTATCCGCTGGCGGTGCATCGCCTGAATCGCGCGATCGAGCAGGCGCGGGAATACGGCCTGCTCGGGGAGAACATTCTTGGCCGTGGATTCAAGTTCGATATCGAACTGGTGGAAGGCGCGGGAGCGTTTGTCTGCGGCGAAGAGACCGCGCTGATCGCATCGCTGGAAGGCGAAGCCGGCAGGCCACGACCGCGGCCGCCTTTCCCTGCACAAAAGGGATTGTGGGGAAAGCCCACCAACATCAACAACGTCGAAACCTGGTACAACATCGCGCCCATCGTGACTCGGGGACCGGCGTGGTTCACGGAAACCGGAAGCCCGAAAAGTGCGGGCACAAAGGTCTTCTCGCTGGTCGGGAAAGTGAAAAACACCGGGCTGGTGGAGATGCCCCTGGGAACGCCGCTCAAGACCTTCATCTACGACATTGGCGAAGGCGCGGTTGCAGGGCGGCAGGTGAAAGCGGTCCAGACCGGCGGACCTTCCGGAGGCTGCATCCCGCAGGAAATGTTCGACACCGCCGTGGACTACGAGAATCTGGCGCAGCTCGGGTCGATCATGGGATCCGGCGGCATGGTGGTGATGGACGAAGACAACTGCATGGTCGACGTCGCCCGCTACTTCATCGAGTTCACGCACTCGGAGTCGTGCGGAAAATGCATTCCGTGCCGGGTGGGCTTGAACAAATGCCTGCGCATTCTGAACCGGGTCACCGAAGGCGCAGGAACTACGCATCATCTCGAAATCCTGGACGAACTCAGCCGCTATATCCGCGACTGTTCGCTCTGCGGCCTCGGACAGACCGCTCCCAATCCGGTGCTCACCACGCTGCGGCATTTCCGCAACGAGTTTGAGGATCACATCCTCGCGCGGCGCTGCACCGCTGGAGTGTGCGAGGAATTGGCGCTTTCTCCCTGCGAGAACAGCTGCCCGCTGCACATGAACATCCCGCGCTTCCTGCAGCTTTACAAGGAGAACCGGCTGGAGGATGCATTCCTATCGGTGATTCTGGATAATCCGCTGCCTTCTTCGACTGGACGGGTCTGCCAGCATCCGTGCGACAGCCGTTGCCGGCGACAGACGCTCGACCAGGCGGTGAACATGCGGGAAGTGCATCGCTTCATTGCGGACTCCATTTTCGAATCCGACAAGTACGAGCCGATGGTCGCAGGCCATCGCCGCACGCAAGCTGGAAGCTACCGGACGCAAGATCGCCATCGTGGGCGCCGGACCAGCTGGACTCACAGCAGCGTTTTATCTGGCTATGCTCGGCCATGACGTCACGGTCTACGACAGCAAGTCCGAAGCCGGCGGGATGCTCCGCTTTGCTCTGCCGGAATATCGCCTGCCCAAAGCGAATCCTGCGGCGCGAGATCGAACTCATCGAGCGCCTGGGAGTGAAGTTCAGTTTCAATACGCGCGTCGGCGTCGATCTTGCCGTTGAACGATCTCGACGACCACTTCGACATGATCTTCCTCTCGATCGGTACGTGGAAGGAGTCCTGGGTCTATCAGTCGGGTACGGAGTTGAAAGGCGTATATCCGGCGCTTAATTTCCTGGAGGCGGTCGCCGCCGGGCAGGAAGTGAGCCTGGGCCGGCGGGTCGCGATCATCGGCGGCGGCAATGCCGCCATCGATTCCGCGCGAACGTCGCTGCGCAAAGGCTGCGAAGTGACCGTCTTCTACCGTCGCGAACACAAAGACATGCCGGCCATCGAAGAAGAAACGCGAGCCGCCAGAGACGAAGGAGCGAAGTTTGTGTTCCTGGCTGCTCCTCATCGCGTGATCGGCGATGCGAAGGGCAATGTCAAGGCGATTGAGATCGTGAAGACGCGGCTGGGTGAGTATGACTCCTCCGGCCGGAGGAAGCCGATTGCAACCGATGAAATCCAGCGCTTCGATTGCGACTCAGTCATCTTTGCTATCGGGGAAACGGTGGACCTGGATTTCGTCAAAGCCTCGGGCCTGGTCCTGAAAGAGAGCGGAACGATCGAAGTGAACCGCTTCACGCTGGAGACCAGCCGTCCGCGGTTCTATGCCGGAGGCGACCTGGTGACCGGCGCTTCGAACGTTTCGAACGCGATGGCTTATGGCAAGCAGGCGGCGCGCAGCATCGATCTGCAGTTGATGGAGACCGATCGCTGGCACAGCTCTCTATCCCGGAGTTTGAGTACGAGCAGACGCCGCCGGAAGAGCCGAGTCCGAACCGCCGTCACATCGGGCACATGCGCTCGCGGCCAGCGTTCGCGTCCGCTCGCAAGACGAAGTGGTAGCCGGCCTGAGCCAGGAAGAGGCTCTGGATGAAACCTGCCGTTGCTTGCGGTGCGACGTGACAAGCCGTCAACGTGAGCTAAGCGGTGACTAGACGACGGTGCTGAAAGGAGTCGAACCTTGCCACAGAAGAAGTTATCGATCCGAATCGACGGAGAATTGATCAGCGCGCTGGAGGGCCAGACCATCCTGCAGGCGGCCAAGGCCAACGGCAAGTACATTCCAACGCTGTGCGATCTCGACGGCCTGACTGCGGTCGGCGCCTGCCGGATTTGCCTGGTCGAGGTTTCTGGCACGGAGCGCTTGTTCCCGGCATGCACTACTCCCATTCAGGAGGGCATGTCGGTCACGACCAACTCGCCGAAGTTGACGCGTTATCGCCGCATCTCAGTGGAACTGCTGCTGATCGAACGAAATCACGTTTGCGCGGTCTGCGTTTCGAACGGACACTGTGAACTTCAGTCGATGGCGACGGCGCTGGGTATCAGCACCGTGGGGTTTGCGTACAACTTCCCCAAACTGTCGATTGATATGTCGCACCCGCGCTTCGTGCTCGATCACAACCGATGCATTCTTTGCACGCAGGTGCGTGCGGGTTTGTGCGGAACTGGAAGGTGCGCATGTTTGGGACCTCACCTCGCGCGGTATCCACGCCCGCATCGTCAGCGAGATGAATGAGAAGTGGGGCCAGGCCACGACCTGCACCAGTTGCGGCAAGTGCGTGCATGCCTGCCCCACAGGCGCGCTCGCCGAAAAGGGTTGGGCGGTCGAAGAGATGGTGAAGAAGATCGATGCTGTCACCTCTCTGGTGCACCGCAGAGGAGTGCAGGTATGAAGAAGGTGAAGGTAGCCACGGTCTGGCTCGACGGATGCTCCGGCTGCCACATGTCTCTGCTCGACATGGACGCTGCCATCATTTCTCTGGCCCGCAAGATCGACTTGGTCTACGGGCCGCTGGTCGATGCGCAAGAGTTTCCCGAGGACGTGGACGTCACGCTGGTCGAGGGCGCAGTCAGCTCGCAGGACGATCTCAACAAGATCCAGAAGATTCGCCAGCGGACCCACGTCCTGATTTCCCTCGGAGATTGCGCGGTCACCGGCAATGTTCCTGCCATGCGCAATTCCATTCCGGTGCAGAAGTTGCTGCAGCGGATCTATGTCGACGGAGCGCAGGAAGGAAAGGTCGTTCCTTCCGATCGCGTTCCCGGCTCTGCTGAAACAGGCGCGGCCGCTGCGCGAATTCGTCAAAGTGGATATGTGTTTGCCCGGCTGCCCTCCTCCTTCGAAGGCGATCGTCGGACGTGATCAACGACCTGCTGGACGGCAAGAAACCCGACGCCACTCTGCAAGGTGAAATTCGGATAAGGAGCGTGTCATGAAGCGCATCACCATCGAACCCGTAAGCCGCATCGAGGGACACGCCAAGATTACGATCCAGCTCGATGATCAGGGGCACGTCGCCGGAACAGAATTTCACGTCACGCAGGTGCGCGGCTTTGAGAAATTCACCGAAGGGCGCCCTTTTTACGAAATGCCAGGCATCACGGCGCGCATTTGTGGGATTTGCCCGATCAGCCATTTGTTGGCTTCGTCCAAGGCCTGCGACGCCATCATGGCGGTGCGCATCCCTCCGGCCGCAAGAAAGTTGCGCGAACTGGTGCACTTCGCCCAGATCGTGCAATCGCATGCCTTGAGCTTCTTCTATCTCTCCGCTCCGGACTTTCTTCTTGGGATGGACTCCGACCCGGCTTCGCGCAACATGCTGGGAGTCATCGCCGGGCACCCGGAACTGGCGCGCGATGGCATCGAGCTGCGAAAATTCGGGCTGCAAATTGTCGAAGGACTTGCCCAGGAGCGCGTGCATCCGTCGTGGATCGTTCCCGGCGGCGTAGCCACCCCTCTTGCCGGCGCTACCCGCGACCGGATTCTTTCTGAGTTGCCCGCGGCTAAGGCAATTGCCGACCGGACCATCCGCTTCTTCAAGGGAGCGCTCGACAACTATAAGGAAGAGATTGAATTCTTCGGTTCCGTCTCCGACCATGTACGCCGGAATGGTTGATCGCGAAAGGGAACCTGCAGCTCTACGATGGCGACCTGCGTTTCCGCAGCGCCACCGGCGAAGTCGTCGAAGACCACATTCCCGCAGAGGACTACGCCCAATGGATCGGCGAGGCCAGCCTGCGCGAATCGTATTTGAAAGCCCCGTACTTCAAGCCTCAGGGATTTCCCGCCGGCGTTTATCGCGTCGGTGCCGCTGGGCCGACTCAACGCCGCCGACCAGTGCGGCACTCCCAACGCCGACGCCGAGTTCAAGGAATTCCACCAGCGTTTCGGAGCGGTTGCGCACAGCGCTTTTCTCTATCACTATGCACGGCTCATCGAAATTGTCTACGCTCTGGAGCGGATCGAGGACTTGCTGGCCGACCCGCAAATTCTCGAAACCCACGTACGGGCTACTGCTGGGGTGAATGCGCTCGAAGGAGTCGGCATGATCGAAGCTCCCCGCGGAACCTTGATCCACCATTACAAAGTGAACGAAGACGGCGCGATTACCTGGGCGAACCTGATCGTGGCCACCGGCCACAACAATCTCGCCATCGGCCGCAGCGTGCAACAAGTCAGCGAGCACTTTATTGACGGAGCCAAGCTGAATGAAGGCATGCTGAACCGTGTTTCGGCTGTAGTGCGCGCTTACGATCCGTGCCTGAGTTGCTCAACTCACGCCTCGGGCTTGCTTGCCATGACCATCTGCCTGGTCGGTCCCAATGGAACGATCCTCGATGAGCTGGCGACGGACTGACGCCGAGCTCCCGCAGACCGAATCGGCAGGGAAGGGCTGAGTCGTACCGCAATTCGGGTTCTGCTCCTATCGACCTGGAATTATTCGGATTCGTAGAGCACGGGTTGTTTGCCTTCCAGCCAGCGCGACAATGCGGTGGCGATTCTGGCGCCGGCACGCCCGTCACCTCGCGTCGGAACGCGTACCAAAAAACAACTCCGACGCGTTTTTTCATAAGCTCTCCAACTGCAGGTCGATGATTAGAGTGGAGTAGCGGGTGCGAGGTTGGCAAGCCGGGTATTTCACCGTAGATGAGCGCGGAAGATCGTGGAGCAGAGAGACTTGGGGCAGCGCGGTCGCCGGAAGCCGCGAACAGCGCAACTATTCGATGCCTAACTGTTTTTGGATTTGCTCCAACGGTACACCTTTCGTCTCGGGCACCATTGTCTTCACCCAAAGGAGTTGTAAAACCATCATGCCGGCAAAAAACGAAAAGACGTAGCCCGGCGGAAAGGAGGCGACCATTCTGGGGAAAAAAGTTGTGAGCAAGGCGGCGAAAATCCAGTGGGTAGAACTGCCGAGGGTTTGACCTTCGGCACGATGACGGTTGGGAAATATCTCGGAGATAAAAACCCAAATCACTGCGCCCTGGCCGATCGCATGGGCAGCGATGAAAGCGAAAATGCAAACCGGCACGATTGAGAGATGGTTGGAAAAGAACGCCCAGGCAACAAGACCAAGCGAAGTAATATAGCCGAACGAGCCAATGTAGAGGAGGGTTCGCCGTCCCAGGCGGTCGATCAGCCAGAGGCCGACAAAGGTGAAAACGAGATTGGTGATGCCGATCCCGATGGATTGCAGCAGTGCGGCTTTTGCGGCGAGCCCCGTGAGTTCAAAGATGCGCGGCGCGAAGTACAGAATTGCGTTGATCCCGGACATCTGGTTGAAGAATGCAATCAAGATAGCAAGCAGAATAGGTTTGCGAAGGCGTCGCGTCCAGAAATGTCCGGACGAGACTTGCTCGGTGGAGGCGGCCATAATCGCATCCGCCTCGACTGCGATTTCCGCTGGTGAAGCCTCGGGCTCGATTCGCTGCAGCAGTTGCAGACCCGCCTCGCGATCGCCCTTCCTGCTTAACAGCCAACGTGGACTCTCCGGGAGGCCGAAGCATAAGACGGCGTACAGTGCGGACGGAAATGCGGCCACGCCCAACATCCAGCGCCAGGCGTTTTCGCCGATTCCCGCCAACAGCGCGTTGGAAACGAAGGCGATCAGAATGCCGAAAACGATGTTGAATTGGAACATGCCGGCCAGGCGTCCGCGATGCTTGGGCGGAGCGATCTCTGAGATGTACATGGGCGCAACCACGGTGGAGACGCCGATACCCAACCCGCCAATCACGCGGGCGAGGATAAACGTGGCAACGTTAGGCGCCAAAGCTGAGCCCACAGCCCCGACAAAGTAAAGAACGCCGATCCAAAGCAGCGTGGCCTTGCGTCCGAACCGGTCAGCAGGCCAGCCCCCAAGAAGGGAACCGAGGACGGTGCCGTACAGCGCTGAGGCCATGGCAATGCCGTGCAAACCGGGACTTAGACCCCAGAGCGACTGAATTGTCTTTTCGGCGCCGGAAATCACGACAGTGTCAAAACCGAAGAGGAATCCGGCAAGTGCCGACGTGAGCGACCAGAAGAAGATGCGACGGTTCATAAGTGGGGAAAGGCAATGCTTCAGAAAAATCGGTGCGAGTCACGAAAGCCGAAAGCCAAAAAACTGAGAACTGCTCTCACTCCTTGGTCAGCGGATAACCCTTCTCGCGCCAATCGCGGATACCGCCGTCCATCGAGATCACATTGGTGTAGCCCATTGTCTGTAGATTGTCGGCCGCCAGCGCGGAGCGGAAGCCCCCTCCACAATAGAGCACCAGTTCGGTATTCAGTTCGGGCACTCGGGCCTCGATGTCGCGCTCGATGACGCCCTTGCCCAGATGAATGGCGCCGGGAAGATGATCTTTGGCAAATTCACTTTCCTCACGCACATCGACCAGCATGAATTTCTCGCCGCGATCCATCCTGGTTTTCACCGCGTCGACGTTGGTCTCACGCACGCGCTTTTTGGCGTCGTCCACAATCTTCAGAAAGCGGGGAGGATGCTTTGGGGCCATGAAAACTCCTTCCACACGGACGCAAATTGTGTGTTGCACGATTTACGCGGCGATCACCGCGTTTGCCCCAACATAGTACCAGTCACTCGCGGTTGCAGCACCCAGATTGTGTATAGAGTCTGGGTTGCCCTTCGATTAGCATGGACGGTGCCGTGAAAGAAGCCACTCGAAAAATTGGCTTGGCGCGTGCGCTGTCGAAGCTCGGGTATTGTTCGCGCTCGCAAGCGACGGAATTGATTCGCGCCGGCCGAGTGCGGTTAAACGGTGCTGTCCGGTGTGATCCGGAGACACCGGTGCGTCTGGACCAGGACCGCCTCGTGTTGGATGGTCATGCCGTCGAGCCGCGCGCGAAAATCTATCTCATGATGAATAAACCACGGGGGCTGGTGACGACCGCCGCCGACGAAAAAGGTCGGAAGACTGTCTATGAAGTGCTGGAAAAAGCTGGCTCATCGCTGCCCTGGATCGCTCCTGTCGGACGGCTCGATCGAGCTAGCGAAGGACTGCTGCTGCTGACCAATGACCCGGAGTGGGGCGCAAAAATATCCGCTCCCGAGACGCACTTGGACAAGACTTACCATGTGCAGATCGGAACCGTGGCCGATGAGAAGCTGATCCGCGCAATTACGAGCGGCGTGAAGGTTGCAGATGGCGATTGCCTTCGCGCCAGGAAATCTGGCGTGCTACATTCGGGAGAGAAAAATTGCTGGCTTGAGATCGTCCTCGACGAAGGCAAGAACCGGCAAATACGGCGCATGTTCGCTGCACTTGACGTCGAAGTGCTCCGGCTTGTGCGAGTCGCGATTGGCCCGCTGCAACTGGGCAAGGTGGGGAAGGGAAGCTATCGATCCCTCACCATCCAAGAGAAACTGGTCCTCGATCGAGCGATCGCGAGACCCGGCGTGCGGGTTTCGAAGCGCTCCGAGAAGTAGTTGAAGTCAATCGGAAAACTAAAAGCTTCTGGGAGGCGATGACTGACAAGCACTGCCTGACGCGGTTCCCTTCAGCTTCGCATGAATGGCGGCCCGGCTCACCCGCGGTCACGAACGCGCCTGTTGCACCATCTGCACCAAGACGGTTCGAACTTCTTGCGAATTGCTCACCTCTCGTAGAAATGCGATGCGGGCGCCGCGCATACCATCCGCGGTCTTCACGCGCACATGAAACCCAAGGCGATCGACCGCGGTCATGGTCGCTTCCTGCGACTCGATGCCAGCAAACTTTCGGGCAAGCAGGACGAGCGCATCCTTGTGGTCGACATTCATGTGTCGAATGATATCGGCCATTGAATCAGCCAGAGGGTCTGGTCGGCTGGCCAGATATTCGGCGGCGGATACCCAGCCCATCACTCCGAACCCCCCGACGTAATAAACGTCGACTACGTCCATGCGGTAAAAGGAAAAGTCCTCGAAATCCACCCAATAGCGACTGTTGGCATGGCGGGCCAGATAGATCTCGCGAGCGGCTCCCGCTTTCATCTCCGGCACGGGTACCGCATTGCCGACCAAGGTGACTCTGGAAGCACCAAGGGGATCCGCGCCCGCGTCATCCTGGGCTACGAGCAAGCCGGCCCTGGGGTCCGCATTCAAATTCTGAGTATGCATAGCCATCGTGCTGATCAGAAAAATGGGACGACCCTGTGGGTCCAATCCGTAAGGCATAACGGATCCGAATGGAAATCCCGGCTGCTTGCGGGAATGCGTAGAGAGGCTACCGACGGAGCCCAAGTGCAGCAGGGTACGCGCCCGTTCGGCGTACGAGGGTTCAGGAACCACGGGCCGGTCACTCGCGGTGCCAGTACCCGCATGTCTTCGAATCGAAGAAGAAGAAAAAGACATCGCTAGTCCCTCCTGGGAGTTTAAGCGACCGTGAGGGACTTGTACATCGGCGTGGGTTTGCTGGTTACGGTCATTCGGCTAATCTTTCGACAATTTCGCCGCAAAAGGCGGCCTTGCACCTGATGGGTCCGGGCAACCCCTTTTTGCAAGTGGACAAACGAAACAAAACGATATAAAAAGAAATCCGAAA
This sequence comes from uncultured Acidobacteriaceae bacterium, assembly GCA_963774565.1. GTDB lineage: Bacteria > Acidobacteriota > Terriglobia > Terriglobales > Acidobacteriaceae > Sulfotelmatobacter. Next base: position 217,525 of record CAVZFP010000023.1, read on the forward strand.
CAAAACGCGGATCGCGGCGGCCGTACCGCGCGAAAACTCAGACCGTCAGCAGCCCGACACGTGCTCAACGAAGAACGACGCCGCGCCATCCTCGACCTGCTCGCCCGCCAAGGACGTGTTCTTGTCACCGAACTTTCCCGCCACTTCCACACATCCCAAGTTACGATTCGCAAAGACCTGGAGATTCTGCACGCTCAGAGACAGATTCATCGCACGCATGGCGGCGCCCTGCCGGCCCGAGAGGGTACTCTGGAAGATCCGACCCTGCGCGAGAAAGAGAAACTTCACCGCCAGGAAAAATTGCGCATTGCCGAATGCGCCGCGGCCATGGTCAAGGAAGCCCAAGTCGTGATTCTCGATTCGGGTACCACCACGACGGCGATCGCCCGGGCCTTGCGAAGCTTTCAGCATCTGACCATCGTGACCAATGCGGTCAACATTGCCGCGGAACTGGCAGGAACCGCCATCGAGGTGATTCTCACCGGCGGAACACTGCGCAAGAATTCATTCTCTCTGGTCGGCCCGATCGCGGAAGATACGCTGCGGCGACTAAGCGCCGACCTGCTGTTTCTCGGAGTCGACGGCTTTGACGTGAACTACGGTCTCAGCACACCCAATCTGCTGGAAGCGAAAGTGAATCGGGTGATGGTCGAAGTAGCGAAGCGCACGGTGGCGGTTTGCGACTCAAGCAAATTCGGACGCCGGAGTCTTTCCCTGATTGTTCCACCCTCGGGACTGCAGGAAGTAATCACCGACCGCGGCATCCCAAAAATTGACCTGCGCGTCTTGAAGCGGACCGGAATCGAAGTCACACTGGTTTGAAAGATCCGCCGGCCCAACGGCAACGATTGGGGAGTTGGACGGGAAGCTTGATCTCGACGACCAACGGATGCACGCCACTTCCTCACTGCTTTTGCCTTGACAAAATTTACCCAACGAAAGTAGAAGTAAGCCTTCGAAACTGTCAGCAAATATCGTACCACCCAATCAATAGCCGCGACCGAGCGCTGCGATCCATTGGAGCGGTCGTAATCAGCAGGAGGTCACCACTTGTCAACGGATAAAGACTCGAAAGACATTTCGCGACGAAGTTTCGTGAAGCGCACCGCAATCGGCGGTGCGGGACTGCTCATTGCGACTGACATTCTGGGTGCGGACTTCGGTGCCGGTACACCGAAGAGTACGAACTCGACGATGATCGGCGTCCCTTTCGATGCGAGAGAGCGAGTGCGCTTGGGAATTATCGGCGTCGGCGGACGCGGTACCAGTTTGCTGCAGGATTTACTCGCAATTGAAAAGGTAGAGGTCAAAGCGATCTGCGATCTGGTGCCGGAGAAAGTGGCGAAAGCGCAGAAGGCGGTCAGCGATGCAGGCCAGGCAGAGCCCGCAGGCTTCAGCAAAGGCGAATGGGATTTCAAGAATTTGACCGCGCTCGAACTCGACATCGTTTATGTCGCGACCCCATGGAACTGGCATGTTCCGATGGCGGTTAGCGCCATGAAGAACGGTAAACATGCTGCCGTCGAAGTGCCTGCCTGTACAACCTTGCAAGAGTGCTGGGACCTCGTCGATACTTCCGAGGCTACTCGCAAGCATTGCGTCATTCTCGAGAACTGCTGTTATGGCGCTACCGAGATGATGGTCCTGGGCATGGTGCAGGAGGGACTCTTCGGCGAAATCACGCATGGAGAAGCGGCTTATCTCCACGATTTGCGCAGCATTTTGACCTCGAGTGAAGGGGAAGGCCTGTGGCGCCGGTTTCCGCATATGAAGCGCAATGGCAATCTGTATCCGACGCACGGACTGGGCCCGGTGGCCCATTACATGGACATCCATCGTGGCGACCGGTTCGACTACATGGTTTCGGTGAGTTCGGCTGAGGCCTCGCTGAGCGCGCTATGTGAAAGCGAATTTCGCTGACGGCGACCCGAAGCGCGCTGAAAAGTACATCTGCGGTGACATGAACACCAGCATCATAAAGACCCAAAGAGGCCGCACGATTCTTCTCCAGCATGACGTGGTCAACCCACGGCCTTACAGCCGCCTCAACTCGATCTCGGGCACGCAAGGGCACATTCGCCGATTACCCGCCGCGCATTTTCGTCGATGGCCCAAAGCAAGAGGATTGGCAGAACATCGACGCCTTTCGCGACAAGTACGAGCATCCACTCTGGAAGACGAACGGAGAGCTGGCCCGCAAAATGGGCGGCCACGGCGGAATGGACTACATCATGAATTACCGGCTGATGGATTGCCTGAAAAGAGGTCTGGTTCCCGATATCAATGTCTACGATGCCGCCGCGTGGAGTGCGCCTACTCCATTAAGTGAAACATCTGTGGCGCAGAATGGCGCTCCCCAGAAATTTCCCGATTTCACCCGCGGCAAGTGGAACGTCCATTCGGACTCTCCTGGCTTTGCAGTTCAGACTTGAGTGCCTGGCGACACAATCATCGCACGTCGCAGATGCAGGTTCCATCGTCGAGTTGGATAGGAGCCCTTTATGATCGAAACCGCGCAGGTCGAGAGTCCCGCAGCAGAAGCGCCTGTAACCGAACCTGAACGCAAACCCGAAGGCGCCACTCGACTGGTCTCGCTGGATGCATTTCGCGGGACTGGTGATGACTCCTGATGCTGGCAGAGGCCATGCGTTTGCCTGAGGTGGCGCGCGCGTTTCCGCACAGTGCATTATGGCGCGTGATCGCCTTCAATACCGAGCACGTGGACTGGCAAGGGTGCTCGCTGCATGACCTGATCCAACCCGCCTTTTCCTTTTTGGTGGGCGCGGCGCTCCCGTTTTCTATCGCGAGCCGGAAAATGAAGGGACAAACCTTCGGACACATGCTTGGGCATGCGATCCGGCGCGCGCTGCTTCTGATCTTTCTCGGAATCTTTCTTCGGTCACTGAGGTCGCCTCAGACCTACTTTACTTTTGAGGACACACTGACGCAGATCGGATTGGGGTACGTATTCCTGTTTCTGCTGGGATTCACGCGGGTGCGAACCCAGGTGGTGACGCTGGTGCTGATCTTGATTTGCTTCTGGGCAGCGTTCGCGCTTTATCCGGCGCCAGGTCCTCAGTTTGACTACGCCAGGGTCGGAGTTCCCGCAGAACTGGGCTCACAATTACACCGGATTTCTCTCTCACTGGAACAAGAATTCGAATCTTTCGTGGGCGTTCGACGTCTGGTTCTTGAACCTCTTTCCGCGAGAGCAGCCCTTTGTCTTCAACGAAGGCGGTTGGTCTACGCTGAGTTTTATTCCAACGCTTGGGACCATGATTCTCGGGCTTCTGGCGGGAGAGTGGCTCAAGGGCAAAGAATCGAAGGAACAAAAAATGCGCGGACTCGTGATCGCGGGAGCAGGCTTGATGCTGCTCGGACTGGCGTGTCAATGGGCTGGCATTTGCCCCATCGTCAAGAGGGTCTGGACATCGTCCTACACGCTGTATAGCGGAGGCTGGGTGGTGCTGATCCTGGCCGGTTTTTACGCGCTAATCGAATGGAAGGGATGGCGGCGATGGGCGTTCCCGCTGGTGGTGGTCGGAATGAACTCGATTGCCATTTATGTGATGAGTTGGACGATGTCGGACTTTGTCGGCAACGCCTTAGACCGCCACTTTGGAAGCGCGATATCGGCCATGGCGGGGCCGATTTTTCAGCCCGTCCTTCACGGTTTTGCAATGATGCTGATCTTTTGGCTCATCCTGTTTTGGATGTACCGCCGAAAGATTTTCTTAAGGATCTGAGCGATCACGGCCTGAAGTAGCGCGCGTTCACATGTTTTTACCCGGTGAACAACCTGATACTGCATGGCAAGTAGCACCGGTCGTCCCGTAAACGTCAGTGCTCGTTCACCTGGCTGGTGCTGGGTGTTCTGACACTTAGAGCCGGGTCTGTCCCACCTTTATTTAGGGAGCCTCGGTTGTCGACTGGATGATCTGCACCGGTCCCAATAGTCCGGACGGCACGAGCTTCGAGTCGGCCTTGTAATACTTCGGAGAGGTGAACGTGTAAGTTTTCGTGGCATTCGGCTGCCGGTCGCCGATGATGCGATTCACCCAGGGGTTGGTTACTTTGATCTCGACCGTGTTCAGGCCCGGCTTCAAAACATTCGTGATATCCAGGCGATATGGAGTCTTCCAGACGATCCCAAGAGGCTTTGCGTTGATGGAGACTTCAGCCAGGTTTTTGACGTCACCCAAGTCGATTGACAAACGGGTCTCTCGCTTGAACCAGTCCGGCGAAGCTTGAATCGTCTTGGTGTAAGTACCCGTGCCGGAGAAGTACTTGACTCCTTCCTCGGCGCTGTCGCTCCAGGAAGCCAGCTTATCCAGCGTGATCTTTGGTGGCGCGCCGCGATCCGCCTGAAAGCTGAGATCCCAGGGGCCCTCGACAGTCGCGATCGAGCTCTCGACAATTCTTGGCAGAGTGCGGGTAGAAGTCTTCGCGGGTTTCCGGAAAACCACGAACACTGTGCCCCACGGCTCAAGATGCAGCGGCACCGTCGTGCGGCCTTCAGCCATGCGAAAAGATGCCGGCTCCATCCCGCCTGTATCGGCGTGCCAGAGCTCGGCTTCCTTTCCGGTGACGCGGAAGGTTACATCCAGGTCTTCGTTCTGGTCTTGGCGGTTGTCTACATAGTAGAGATCTCCGTCGGGGAGTTTCCGATGGACAAATAGAACTTCGGTATCGCTCTGCGGTTTGGTGTACTCAAAGTCGGGAACGAATTGGACGGCCCGCATCACTTCCGCTGAGACTTGGCCCCCCGTAGACTTTGCCTTTCCCGTAGCCGTGCTCGCCCGTGCCTGAGCCCCACAACTCGTCCTCGATACTCTGGAATTCTTTCGCGTCGTCGCTCAGGCTTGGAGTATCCGTAGGCTTGGGACCCGCCACGATCGCGCCCGCCTGCACCAGATCCCGAATCTTGCGCAGGACCGGTAGCGACATGTGCTGGCTGTTGAGGATCCAACGCGAGCACTCTGTATCTCATCCCACTCTGCGTCGCCAACTGGCCGTCGGCGACGGACAGTTTATGAATCAACGCGTCTGCGTTGAAGTAGTCGAAGTTGTATCCGTCCGGAACCTCGGGGCCTTTCTTCCCGAATAGAGCGGTCAGATTGGAGTCTTCCCCGTAAAAGTAAGCGATGATCCGCGACGAAATGGCCCTGCTGTAGGAGGTAGCAACTGCGAGCCAGGTAACGAATCCACGGCGAAGCCTGCTCCGCCCAAGTCTCGTTACGAGTGAACCATTGTCCGAAGGGTCCAAGAGCGAGTCCCGGTTTTCTATCGAGCAGCGGCTGGTGGACTGAGGTGTGGATGACGAAACGGTTCAGCCCCATCGCCATTTCCTTGTCGGCGGTGGGTTTTAGGGTTGCCGGAGACCACGCCCAGGCACCTGACGACGCAGTCATGGACTCAGCCGCGACCAAATTCTGACCGTAAATATGCGCCACGGAAGCGGACTCGCGAATGTCCGCGTTGTAGCCAGGCAGGTCTTTATTGACTCCTGGTTTTTGCGTCCACATGGCAGCCATGGGAACATCATTACGTGCGCTTAACCTCCATGCCATCGCCAATGAAAGCACGTCCCTCTTCGTGAGATTCTCCGTAATGCCCCATCCCACGCTCGTGGAGAATTTCAGTGATCTGGTCATAGTGATATTCCGCCAGCAGATCTCCTAAAGTCTTGCGATAATCCCAAAGAAAGCGCTCACTCGACTGCGAGCTCTCGATGACGCGGCCAGCCAACACCGGCATCCAGAGGCGCGGATCGTAACCGCGGCGCTTGCTAAACTCGGCGATCATGTCGTCGGTCCAGTTCGCCGTGCCTGCTTCCCAGCTGTCGTTGATCACGTATTGCAATCCGCGCTTGCCCATGAGCGGGCCCACCGCGCTCTTGTAGTTGTCGAGGTAGGTATTCATGTATTCCTTGACATCCTCGCGGCTGAGTTTATCCACCTCAAGTCCCGTGCCTTCCGGGGATGCCGGATGGTTGGTCACTCCGGTCAGGGAATAGCCAAAGCGCAGGACGACCCAATGGCCTTGCGGCGGTGTCCAATCGAGAGTTCCGTCGGGTCGCATTTTGGAAGTCAGATCGATGATGTCCTCCTTGCGAATCGCGTCAGCGGGCGTCACCGGCGGCGTTGGATAGGGCTCAAGACTCTGCAGGTTGGCGAAGCCCGCCTTCTCTTCGAAACGGCTGACGCGCGCGCCGGGGTGCAGTACCAGTTCCGATATCTCGAAGTTGGGACTGGGTTTCGCTCCACTGAAATCGCCGAAAGGATTATCGACATCAAAGGTCAGTTCGCTGAAGGCCGATGGCGGACTTGTCAGTAAACGCCACGCGAAAGAACCGGGCAGTCGTCGCCGGGAAAGCGATGGTGTGCTCTTCCCCTCCGTCGTTGGGAATGTCGACCAGCTTGCGAAAGGTCTGGCCGTCATCGCTGACCTCAACATCCGCCACGGACGGGGCTGCTCCGAACATGTTAGCTGCCGCCGCGCCCGGATCGTTGAGCACCAGAGTCACGGCGCGCATGGCTTGCGGCTCAGAGAATTCGTACTGAACCCATGCCTGCTGGCCCACGGACGCCTTGGGCAGTTGGGTGGTCTTCACCAGATCGCCGTCGGTCAGCAAGGTCAAATCAAGAGTGCCGCTGCTGGAAGTAATTTTTGGTTGAAGCGAGGATACCGGCACGTCACTCGCCGCTGCGCGGTACGCGATTACGGCGGTGTCAGCGTAGAAAGTCGGAGGAGCGGTTGGCGCTTGACCACCGATCATGGCCAGGAAATCGAATATGGGGATGTTCTGCAACGGACCTGTGACGGTTGGGGGAGGCGGCAAGGAGCCGGAGAAAGGCTTCCCGCCCTCTACTCTGGTTTCGCTCCATACGACTTTTTTCATCCCCTGGATGGGTTTGACCCAAGGGCCGCCCGATTCGCTCCAGCCAGGGGAACCAGCAATCGCCTCTTCGAGACCCAATTGGTCGGCGAGCTTGGTGGTGAACAGGAACGCGTCTTTCCATTCCGGGGTCATATAAACCAGTCGCTTGTCCACCAGCTTGGGAGTCCCGAGCGACGCGTCGAAGTTCTGGAAACCACCAATGCCGACCCGCTTCATCCATTCCAAATCGAGCTTTATACCCTCTTTGGTGATGTTGCCGTTCATCCAGTGCCACCACACGCGCGGCTTGGCGGAATTCGGAGGCGTCTTGAAGCCGTTTTCAAGAGCATCTCCGGAGCTTTGACCGAACACCGAGCCGGCAAGGCCCATTAACACCAGGGCGACTCCAACGACTCGGCAAATTGATTCGCGCATGTTTTGCATAGGCGGGTCCTCAAGTTTCCCAATCTTGACGCATACCTCAACTGACTCGCGGCACGTTGCGGCGCACTCTCATACTCCGCGGCCGACTCACTTCACTTCGAAATCGTAGGAACCCGATCCGATCTGTACTACGTAAGATCCATTTTCCGCCTGCGACTCCACCGGATTGCCACCTTCCGTGAGATGTGCTCCCGCGAATGCAGGCAAGAAAACTTTTGCCGAAGTATTCGCCGGAATCGTGACACTCAGAGAAAATGGACCCGCGGGAGTTCCTTTCCAGTCGCTGATGATCTTGCCGTAGATCGATTCATATTCCGCGCGCGCCGACGTCATGCGCGCATCGAGATGCGGATGAACGACGATCTCCTTGAAGCCCGGCGAGTCGGGAGTGGTATCAATTCCCGCGGCGTAGCGATAGACCCAGGCAATGACCGAGCCGAACGCGTAGTGGTTGTAGGAATTCATGGCGGGATCGCCGGTGTCTCCGTTCCAGCGCTCCCACCAAGTGGTCGCGCCTTTCGAGAGCATGTAGCCCCAGGATGGGTAGGTATCGTTCAGCAACAGGCGATAAGCCACGTCGCTGCGCCCGTGATCGGCAAGCGTGAACAGCAGGAAGGGCGTTCCCAGGAATCCGGTCGAAAGATGCCAGTTGCGCGCTTCGATGTCTTTGACGAGTTTGTCGACCAGCAAGGGTTCGAGAGCTGCGGGCGCCATCTTGGTGTAGAGGGCGACGACGTACGAAGTCTGCGTTCCCGTTCCGACTTCTCCGTCTTCTTTGATGTAGGCCTTCTGGAAAGCCGAGCGAATGTTCTGCACAACCTCGTCGTAACGTTTCGCGTCGGCTTCCTTGCCGACGGCGTGCGCCATCTGCGACATCATGTTCGCGATCAGGGCCCAGTACGCGGTCGCGAGCAGATCTTTGTTCGTGTGTTCGTCGGGAGCAAGCCAGTCCGCGAAGTTGGGGCCAACTCCCTTCTTACGCAGGAAATCGGGATTCCGGCTCTGGATGAATTCCATCCAGCGCTGCATCGCATCCCAGTTCTTCTCAATGACGGCCTTGTCGCCGTATTGCATCCATGTCGTCCATGGAACGATCACGCCGGCATCGCCCCAGCCCGGGTGCTCCCACCATGCCCTCGTTCCAGGCTGACGTGCCTTCGGTTCCTCCTCCGCCGAATGGAAGCGTGTTGGGGGAAACATTGGTAAACGCGCCTTGGCTGGTTTGAGCGTCGACGATGTCCTGAATGAATTTCTGCGAGAACGCCGCGATGTCGAAGTTGTAGCTTCCAGTTCGCCAGAAGACACCCGCGTCTCCCATCCAGCCCAAACGTTCGTCGCGTTGCGGACAATCCGTGGGGATGCTCAGGAAATTTCCTCGCTGACCCCAGATGCCAATCGACCACATCCGATTGACCAGGTCACTGGAAGTCGCCAGCTTGGCCACTGGGTCGCCGCTCACGCTGCTGACAACATCTCCCTTGATCGCATCCAGAGGCGGCGTTCCCGGGATAGCCTGTCATCTCGACATAGCGGAAGCCGTGGAATGTAAAATGCGGAGCAAAGGTTTCTTCATCGCCGCCTCGCAGAATGTAGACGTCGGTGGCATCCGCATTCCGCAGATTTGCCGTGTAGATCGTCCCGTCCGGATTCAGAATCTCAGCAAATCGCAGCCGGACTTTCGTGCCCGCCGCGCCTTTTACTTTCAGGGTCGCCCATCCCACCATGTTCTGGCCCATGTCGAAGATGTAAGCTCCGTTTGCCACGGGAGTTACGCTCTTGGGGTTCAGCGTCGCGATCACGCGCGCGGGCGCAGTGATCTGGCTGGACACGGCAATGGCGGGCGCATCCGCGACCACCGCCGGCTTCCACTTCGAGTCGTCGAAGCCAGCCTTCTCCCATCCTGCCTGTTCCAGGCGCGCGTCGTACACTTCGCCGCCGTAAATATCCGACCGAAGAATCGGCGATGCCGCCGCCTTCCACGACTCATCGGTCACAACTGTGTCGTGGCTGCCGTCGGCGTAATCGAGTTCGAGTTGTGCCACAAAACGGTCCGGAGGAGGAAAGAAATGCATCCCGACCCAGGTCAGACCGCTGCCATACCAGCCGTCCCCCAGCAGAGCGCTGATCACGTTGTTGCCGTTGACCAGCAAGCTGGTCACATCGTAGGCCTGATACAGCACGCGTTTGCGATAGTCGGTGAAATCGGGCGTCAGGACATCGTCTTCCAACCCGGCTGCCGTTCAGAAATACGCGGTAGCTGCCGAGAGCGGTCACGTAGAGTCTCGCGCTTTGCACGTTCTTCGACAGCGCGAGCGTTCGCCGCAGGTACGCAGCGGGCTGCGGCAGTTGTCCCGGATCTCCCAGGCGCTTGTCGGTCAAGTCCGCTACGACCTGAGCGGGTTGCCAACGTGATGTCTTTTCTAGACTCGCTTCCCAGTTTGCATTCGTTGGAACGCGCATCGTGGACCCGTTCGAGCGCGTGATCTTCACCAGAGCCGCCAGCGCTGCCGTAGTGGTTTTAGCTCCGGCATTCGGTCCGAACTCCGGTGGCTCGGGAGCAGTCACGGTCACTTCGATCGAGTTCTTGCCCACGATCAGTTGATCCGAAATATCCCTGCCGATCGAACGTGGTCCATCTGCTCTTGGCATCCACTTCATGGCCATTTACCTTCGCGACAAAATCGCCTCGGGTCGCGAGCAACAGGACTGCCTGTTTTGCTTTCTCAGAAAGATTGACGGTGACCCGAAATGTAGCCGCTGTTTTCGGCACGACCGCGAGCGCATCTTGACCCGCTACCCAAATCCAGCGAATTCCCTTGCGGTCGGCGTCATCCTCGGGATTTTTCCAGCGAATCCACTTTGCCTTCCAGTCCGCCGGATGCAGAAGACCGATCTCCCACCAGGCTGCTTCGGCCGACTCAGAGACTTGCCCTGCCGCGTCCCATACTCGAACTTTCCAGTAGTATCGTCTTCCGCGATTCCAGCGCTGGGCCGCGATAGGCAATTCCAACCGACTCCGCGGAATCAACTTTGCCGCTATCCCAGATATCGGCCTTGCCGGCCCGCAGGTTCTCGTCACTGCTGGCTACCAGAACCTCGTAGGCGGCCTGTTTCCAGTTGCGCTCGGAATTGTCGCTTTGCCATGACAAATGAGGCGAAGCCGCGTCGATACCCAGAGGATTCTCCAGATATTCGCAGCGCAGGTGAACCGGAGCTGGCAGAAGCGGTCGACCGCCCAGGCAGACAACTGCGATGATCACACTCAGTAATTTGAAACGCTTCACCTGATCCTCCTGGGGTAGGTCTGATTGCACGGGTTCAACAGACAATAAATTTCATTCCTGTCCGGCAATGACATGCTGAAGCCGGTGGGCTGGCCCACAACGCAGACGGCGCGCATGGTTTCATTTGAGCAACGCCGGTGTCAACGGCGAACTGAGAACCCTGACCGTTTCGCTATGTGAAAATCGAAACAACGGGGAAAAGCAAACGGAAAGCCGGAAGACTTGCCGCTCAGCGCGTTGAGAGGTAATCAAAGCTGCGCGAAACGGATTGCCGAACCGATTCTGCCTTTACCAATTTCGTTTCGCACTGCGGAATGCAAAACCCAGGAGCAATCCCGCCGGAGAGTCCGACCGAAATTCACCTCAGCACACTCGAACGCACTCCATTCCCAGCAATGCGCCCAATTTTTTCAGCTTGCTCGAAATGTGCCCCACTCCCACGGCACAGTGGTGCGCCGGCCCATGTGCATTCCATTGGTTGAGGAAGTTTCTCGCGCCAATCGAAAAGCGATATCGGCTGTTGGTATTGCCGATTTCGAGAATCGGCCCGGGTACGGACTCTCCTTCAGCCACCAGAAGCTTGAGTTTGCCGTCCACAGTCTGCACCACCGAAAGCAAGGTCACCGGCCCATGCTTGACTGACATTTCCACCGAGAGCCCGCGCCCAACCTTGCCGTGATAAACCTCCAGCGGACGAACCTTGGTCTTTCCTTCGGCGATCGCGATGTGTCCCGGGCCGTCGTGTCCCATCAGCACCACATCGTCGTTGTAGTCGACGGCATAGTATTCGGTGAAGGAACCTCCCGCGCCGAAAGAGTCCATGATCTTCATGGCTTGAACGTTCTTGATCTCGTATTCGCCGGCAACCGGAACTCCGCGCGAGGTCAGCAGACTCGTTCCCAGGATGATGGAACTGATCGCATCCTCATTCTCGGGACTTCCCACGCCCTTGTGGTAGTACGCCAGCGAACCGAGGCGGTGAATATCGACCAGCCTGTCGAGTGCAACGGAGGTGCGGGCGGCGCGCTGAAGTTCCTCTGCGGAGCAATCTGCTTGTACATCAAAAGAAGTCTTGAATTCCTCCACTCTGCTGTTGAAGATCAGCCTCGTCTCACCTCGCGCCGCAACGCCGCCAATTCCTCCACTTCGAGAATCTCGATGTGCCCGCCGAAGTAGGCGCATTGCTGCGTGAGATCGGAATAGATGTCCAGCATTCCTCCGTAGTAATTGCCCATCACACCCAGGCGATTGTGTTCCATGATGTGGGCGACGCGGGCCGCTTCGATCCACTCTGCGATCTCATTCCAGGCCACGGGATCGTTTTCCAACATGCCGGTCACCTGGAAAAACGGAATCCGGCAACGGTTGAACACATTTGCGATTTCCGGAACCGGGCAAGCCTGGCAGTAGGCCAGCCACTCTCCCGTCATCTTGGTGCGGTCCGCAAGTCGATTGAACTTGTCGTAGTCAATGGCCGGCGCGGGCGACAGATTGAGAATGATCACCGGCACCTTGGCCCGGCGCACCGCGGGAAGCACGGTCGAGGAAAGCGCGTAGGTCGTGACATATAAGAAGATAAGATCCACGTCCGCTTTGCGGAATTCGTGCCCAGCGGCAAAGGACTTTTCTGGAGTGTCGATCAGCCCTAGGTTGATCACGTGCACATGCGAGCTCTCGAGTTGGCGTGCAACTTGCGCGTTGTAAACCGATCAGACGTATCCCTGAGTCCGGGAAACTGCGGCCAGTAAGTATCCAGGCCGATGCCGAAGAGTCCAACCTTGAGCTGATTGTCTGCAGGTTCCATGAGGTGTGATGCGGGACCGCTCCTGGCACGGCGCTGCCGCAACCGTGGCAAGCATAGTCCCCTGCTGGATCGAGCTACAAGCCGCCAGCGCGGTCACGCCGGTCGTTCTGCGATGCGAAACCAGGAACGCCCTTCCTGCAACGCCCCATACTGTCGGATGGTATGCCTCACACTTAGGAGTCGCCAATACCCGGCCTTGCACGCTTGCTGGCGGGTTCAGGCGCTGACTGTTTCTCAGCGCGAAATGACTCGATCTTGGCAATCGCCCATTGACGACCATGTCACCTCATGCAAGCATTCAACTTCGACAGGATGAATGTCTGCCCCACTCTGCGGAGAGTCATGAAGCTAGTTTTTGGAGGAGCCAAAATGATCTTCAGGTTATGGCCAAAGATTCCATCTGTCCTGGCAGTCTGCACCATATGCATTTCGATCTCAGCCGCCCAGGAACAGCCTCCGAAAGTTGACGGTGCACTGGGACAAGGTCATCCGAATTTCCCAGACCACACCTACATTGCAGGTCGTGGTGAATCCTCCCCTGCAGCGCGGCACGCCCGTGCACGACAATGCCTTCAAATCCTTGCACGATTTGGGCGCAGACTACGTCCGTTATGTCCCCTGGCTTCCGTATCCGAAGCTGGGAGTTGCCGAACTGGAGCCTCCGACAAGACGGGAAAAACGTCGTGGGATTTCTCCGCCATCGATCCCATGACGATCGACTTCCTCGATGCCACCAAGGGAGCATTCCGTAATTCTCAACTTCAGCACCATTCCGCAGTGGATGTACAAGACCGACAAACCGGTACCGTATCCGGCAGACCCGAACCAGGTCACATGGACTTACGAACAAGGACCGAACTGCGCGATCCCAGCATGAAAGAAGTGGCCGATTACTATGCCCGGCTGATCTCCTGGTACACGCAGGGAGGCTTCACCGACGAATTTGGCAAGCGTCACGAGTCGGGATACCACTACTCGATTTCCCATTGGGAGGTGCTGAACGAAATCGACTTCGAGCATCACATCGACGCCGAAACCTACACTCGCCTGTACGACGAAGTCGTGACTGCGATGAAGAAAGTGCAGCCGGACATGAAGTTCGTGGGGCTGGCGCTGGCCATGCAGACTGATCCCCACTATTTCGAATATTTTCTCGATCACAAGAACCACAAGCCCGGAGTGCCGCTGGACTTCATCTCCTATCACTTTTATGCGGTTCCTAGCGCCCGATGAAACTCCGGAAGTTGAGCAATTCACCTACTTCGCACAGGCTGAAGGCTTCCTGAAAACCGTGCGCTACATTGAGTCCATTCGCAAACGGCTTTCACCGGAAACAAAGACAACGATCGACGAGCTCGGCGTAATCTCGGCTGACGATCTCGCCCAGGGTGAGACCGGGCATGTGGCGAAGCCCATTGAGAATTCTTACTGGAATCTTGCCGGTGCGATGTACGCTTACATCTTCCAGGAGATGACGAAGATTGGGCGTGGACGTCGCCGGAGAATCGCAGCTCGTCGGATATCCCACGCAGTTTCCTTGCGTTTCAATGGTGGACTGGACCAACGGCAAACCGAATCCAAGGCTTCGGGTGTTGCAGTTGCTGCACGATAATTTCGGTCCGGGCGACAAGCTCGTGGAAGTCGCGGCGGAGCCATCGAGCCCTTATCTTTCTTCCATGGCTGTGGTCACCCGCGATGGCAAGCACCGCATATTGCTGGTCAACAAGCGCGACCGTCCGCTCAACGTTTCTATCACTGGGGTGAGCGGCGGTCAGATGGATCTGGTGAATCAGAACAGTGGATTCGGTCCGCCGCAATCCGCCAAACTCACGAGTGACCAGGTCTCGCTCGGCGGCTTTGCTGTGGTTTCCATCACACTGCCGTAGGAGGACAGCAACCGCGGCGCTGGGGGCAGATCTCACAATCACTGCGATGGGCTGGCGTCGACCTGTTGTTTGGTTACTTCATCCGGATTGAACAGCCGCTGGGAAGCCGTATGTTCGCTGGGTTTCTGCCGCAGCCGCTGAAATTCGGCGTCCGCCTTCTTACTCTCTGCGGTATTGCCGAGAGCCGATTCGGCTCTCGCCAGGCGATACCAGCTAACCGGATTGTCACGATTCAAAGCGATAGCTTTCTGCAGGTGGGGAAGAGCCGCCTGCGGTTGACCGAGCGATGTGAGCACCGAAGCGAGGCCCAAGTGAGCCTCCTCAAAGTCCGGATGAGATTTCAGGGCCACTTCAAAAAAATTCTTGGCCTCGTTGAGCTGGCCAGAGTTGCGCTGGATTTCCGCCAGCTCATATGCCGCATTGGCGTTGCTGGAATCAAGCTCCAGCTCCTTTTGGAACTCTTTGGTCGCCTCGGCAAGATCCTCAGGTGTTCCGCGGCCCTCCCGCGAGCTCGCGAGCAAAGTTCGCCCCAGCCGATAGTGAATCCCGGGCCGCCGCGGATCGAGCGCGATCACGCGCGTATATTCGCTGATCGCCTGCACGTAAGATCCCTGGCTTTCGTAGGCTTCGCCGCCAGCCTGGTGTCGCCAGACTGAGTTCGGCGCGATCTTTGCCAGCTTCTGCAGCGAGAGGAACGCAAAATTTCCGACGATCTTGCTGTTGTGATACAGAATTTCCGGATCATCGGGATAGAGCCGGTCCAACTCGAGCGCAACCTCCACCGCGTTGCTGTCCTGCTTCAAACCGGTGTAGGCTCTCTCCAGTTGAAGTCCGCACATTCGCTTGATGGCAGGATCGGTGGAGTGATGAAAGCCCTTTTCCAGTCCCGGCAAAGCCTCGCGGTATCGGCCTAATTCTGATAGGGACATGGCCAGCAGAGTATCCAGTTTCGGTAGGGCAGGATTAAGTTTCAAGGCACGTTGCAAAGAGGGAACGGCCTGCTCAAATTTCTTTTCCTGAAAGTAAATGAGCCCCAGGTTGGCGTAGATTTCGGGAACGTCAGGTTCGAGGGCTCGTAGCTTCTCGAAGGCTCGTTCGGCGTCAGGATAGCGCGCTTCGGCGAGAGCCTTTTGACCTTCCCGCGAATAGCGCTCGATTTCGGCGTCTGAGGATCCCTGGGCGTGGCCGTAGGACGCCGACAGGAGAACCAGCGCGAGGAAAATCGGCAGAACCGGCCGGCAGCGATGAAACATGAGGCGAGTGTACCTCAGGGCGGAACGCTTTATGGGCTCCATAGTTCGGCGAATGCGTCTGGTTTTCTTCTCCGTTCTCCTGCTGGTCATGGCGGGCCTGGGATGCGGTGGCAGGGGCAATTCGGTCATTGTGCAGCCGCCTATTGCGGTTCCACTGCCCATTTCTACGGTGGTGGTGTCGCAGGATGGAATGCAAGTCCTCGTGCCGATCCAGATTACTTCCACCAGCGAAACCGCACTGGTAGCAGTTCAAGGGCTGCCAACCGGCGTTCAGGTGAGGTATGCAGCGTCCGACACAAACCCCTCCGGCTCGCTCGCGTTTACCGCTACTTCTCAGAGCCCGGAAGGCACCCATAGTCCTACCGTGACGGTGAATTCAGCAGGACAGACAGCATCTACAAACTTTACCCTGATCATCACCGCAACCGCTCAGACCGGAAACATCTGACGTAAAGAAACTCTGCCACGCCGGCATGGCGTGGCAGAGGGATGCGAAACGCCGCAGCGATCGCTCAGAAGGTCAACTTTCCGCTGAGCTGAAGGATTCGCGGTGATGATGCCTGGGTTATCTGCCCGAAGTCGGAAGCACCCACGGTACGGGAGATGGCCGTGTTGCCTCCCGAACCTGCGAGCACCAGGCCTCCGACGTCACCACCGTATTGGTGATGGTTGAAGGTGTTGAACGTGTCCACGTGTAATGCGAATTTGACCCGTTCACTGATCGCGAACGCCTTTCCGAAACCCATATCCCAGTTGTTGATACCAGGCTGGCGCAGAATGTTTCGCCCAGTAGTCCCAAACACACCGAGTGCAGGCTGAGTAAAGCAGGCCTGGCTCAAACGCTGGAACGGACCCGACAGACCGGAGTGGATATCGCAGCCGGAGACGCGGTCCGCACGCTGGGGAACAGCTTGGAGGACGCCGCCTACGTCGTTGGCGTAGACACTATAGGGGAACCCGGTCTGGAACGTGGTGATGCCGGTGAGTTCCCAGCCGCCCACTAGCAGGTTGGCTGCCCGGCCGACTCCTCCCAGCACCTTCTTTCCCCGACCGATCGGCAATTGATACACGTAGCTGGCCACGAACCGGTGATCGACGTCGAAGTCCGAAGGTCCGTAGTCCAGTTCGGGATGATGATTGTCCATCGTGCCCTGGAAGCCTTCGCCGGTGGCGCCGACTCCGGCCGCCGCCGACTTGTCATCCATGCTCTTGGCCCAGGTGAAGACTCCGGTTACGGCCAAGTCGCCAGCGCGATGCTCAAACTTCACGTTCATCGCGTTGTAATGAGAATAGCCGTGCCAGTCGCTGTTGATGTAGAAACTGGTGAAATTCTTATACGGCAACCGACTTGTGTTCGTGCAGGGCGCTTGGGTGAGGTTGTCGTAGTTGCCTCCCGCGTCCGTGTGCTGACAGAACGCTAGGCTGGATGCGGGAATAGGGAACGGCTGCGCGATGTTGCGACGGTCGAGCAAGTGAACCGCGTGGGTCCCGATATAGTTCACTTCCAAGGTCGTGTTTCGGGCAAGCTCCCGCTCGACCGACACATTCCACGACTGGACATAGGGATTGATGGGATTCTCCGACTCGATGACCGCCAGGAACGATAGGGTCGATGCCGGGAACGGCGCCAAGTTGGAGAAACTCGCGAACTGCTGGTTGCTGAGCTTGAATGGTATGGTGGGATCGGACCCGGGGCTCAAGTTGTTTCGAATACTGTACGGATAAATGTCCGCAGAGTCGTCGATCTCACGTCCTTCCGAAGAGTCGAAGAAGATTCCGTAGCCGCCGCGCACCACCGTCTTGTTCGTCAGCCGGTAGGCAAAGCCGAATCTTGGAGCGAAGGGTTTCTTCGAGCCGGGATGGGGCACCGAGCCGCAGTACCTCAGGATGGGGCCGCTGCTTGCATCTCCTCCTGGCGCCACGCCGTTGCTCGAAAGCGCCTTGTCGGCGTAGCACAGCCCGCCATTGGGGTTGGTCACGTCAAGCCAGAAGAAGTGGTTCGATTGCTCATAGGCGGCGGCCCGGTAATCCCACCGCATCCCCAGATTGAGGGTCAGCTTCGGGGTCACCTTCCAGTCATCTTGCACGTAGGGGGCAAAATAATTGAAGACGTGCGTCTGCGGGTTGCCGGCCGTATTCGTAGGACTCAGTGGACCGGGGAAGAATCCGCCGACCCCCGAATAATATCCCAGCATCATATCGGCGATCGCATTGCCGGTGCCGCACAAGGGTGCGGGCGCCCCGCCATTGACCGATACCGGTGCATTGGGACAACTCGATAGACCCGTTTTAGGATTAATCGCGCTGTTCGTCTGAATCAGCGACGCACTGAAGCCCCAGTCGCCATAGAAATCGTCATCCAGGTTACGAATCAACTTCAAACGGCGTATGTCGAAACCCAGACCAATGGTGTGCTTTCGCGTGAACTGAAGTGAACGAATCGGCAAACTCCCACGCTGGCTGCTCGGATCCGCTGTAGGAATTGACCGAGCCGCCGCCGCTGCCGTACGTCGTCAGTCCTACGTTGGGCCACGTCTGCTGGAGAGGCCCAAACTTCGTGAATACCCCGGTTTCCCCAAGGGCAGTCACCTGGTCGGAAGGTATGGCGACGCCTCCCTGGGGCGCGTTAGCATGCAGGTACCCCATGCGGAACGTATTTACGTTTTTAGGCCCAAGGTTGAGAGTGTAGGACCCCGCGTAGGCCTTCTCGTCCTCGAAATACAGTTCTGTGCCGTGGACCAGGTCGTTGGAGTTGTATGGTCCGCTGTTCTGATAGTGGGCTTTGGTAAACCGGAAGAAAACCGAACCGAACCTGCCGAGGTTCTGGTCGAAGCGGTAGGTCTGTTGATTGGTGGTTAAAGGGAAACCGAAATTCTTGATGTAGTTGACAACGCCCTCGGGCTGGTTGGGAACCGTCGGCGTCGGCCAGAAATGGTTGGCCACGGCAACCAGTCCGATTCGGCTCGTAAACGCTATCCGCGGGAACGATGTTACCGGGAAACGGCTGTCCGGTTAGCGGGTCAACCGGCATGCAGTTGTAGCCGGCGGCGAGCAGGGCAGTGCAATCGGCAGTGCCGTAGTTGGGCAGAGAGCCGCCAGGCAAACCCGCGATTCCAGCGGGATACGTTTCGCCAGAGAAATCACCTGTCAAGGTCGCCGGGTTGGGCATCGTGTAGTTCACTCGAGCTCCGTTGACGATGCGCCAGCCCTCATAGTTGGCCAGGAAGAAGGTCTTGTTGCGGCCGTCATAGACCTTGGGGATGTAGACCGGTCCGTTCACTACGAATCCGAACTGGTTCTGGCGCAGCTCCGGGTTGGCGGTGGGGATCCCAGACTTGACATCGGTGTAGGTGGGGAATGGCGACGCGTCGAACGTGTCATTGCGGTTGAATTCGAAAACCGTTCCGTGGAGCTGGTTTCCGCCGCTTTTGCTGATGATGTTGATCTGGCTGGCGCTGTATCCGTACTCGGCAGAGTACGTTCCGCTCTCTACCTTGAATTCCTGAATCGCGTCTTGCGAGAGAACCACAGCCGGAGTAACGAGCGCCGTATCGGTGTTGATTAGTCCGTCCAGGGTGTAGTTGTTGCCCTCGGGCCGGCCTCCGTTGATGCTCACGGCATTGCCTTCGCCTTGGCGCATGGTGCCCTGCTCGCCGCCCACTGTGACCGCGCCGGCGCCGATCAGCAGCAATTGCATGAAATTGCGCCCATTCAACGGAAGCTCTTCCACTTGCTGTTGAGCGACCAGTTGCGACAGTGCGGAGCTGTCCGTGTCCAGAGCCACGCTCTGCCCTTGCACCTCCACTGTTTCAGTGGTGGCACCTGGCTTCATAACAAAATCGGCCCGCGATTCCTGGCCAACCACCAGGACAATCTTGTCCACGACTGACTTCTGAAAGCCCTGCGACTGCACCGTGACCCGGTAGGTTCCCGGCGCCAGGTAGGGTACTGTAAAGTCGCCGGAAGAACTCGTTTCCGTGTGCTTGGTCACGTTGGTGTTGACGTTGGTGACATCGACAGCCGCCTTGGTGACCACGGCTCCGGAATTGTCTGTGACGGTTCCAAGGATGGTTCCGTAGGCGCCACCTTGTGCGTACAGCAAACCCGCCGCCGAAATTACAAGCAAGAACAGCAAGAAATTACGTGTCATCGTGGACATGTTCATTTCCTCTCTTTGGCGACCAAAGAAACTTGTAGCTTGGACCCCGCCCCATACAGCTGTCGCACTGCGGCGGATGCTCACACTGGTCGTTGCTCACCGTCAACCCGCAAGTGGCAATCGCCCTGCGTTTTGCGCTGAGAAACAGGCGACTCAACCGGTGGACGAAGCTGGCCAAACGCCTTACGTAGCAATGAACTTAGGTCGAGATGACGAGGCGGTAGGAATGTCGATCTCGAAGGGTTCGAAAGGAAGTACCGATTCTGCACTGCAAAATGATTTTGTCGAAAGCTTACGGTGCGCTTGACCTCGAAAACCGTGGAACGAATGCATGTCGAGGACCTACGCATCAGTTTGGTCGAGAAGTAAAAAGGCTGGAGAGCGGGGCGCGAAAGCTGCTCGCTTATGCTGAGCCGATGTTCGCGCTGCAGCACGGTAGTCTCGGATCGCACCATTTGCGCCAAGCGGATCATTCGGATAGTAGTGATCAACCGTTGTAGGCGTGACTAGCTTGTGCTCCACGAACACCGCAGGGGGAACCGGACGCTGGTTCAATATATCGAGACTGACGCGAATGAGGTTTTCTCCATAGCGTTCCGGAAAGAAGGCCACGGATCCCACAAAGCGAGTCTTGGGCTCGCGCAGTTCTGCTCTTCCTTCGGGGGAAGCGTTCTGCCCCATGATGGCGCAATTCTCCGCGCGACCGGCCTCCTGAAATGCGCGCAGGGCCCCTAGCGCGCTGGGATCGTTGATGCCGCCAACCAGCACACGCCGGGAATGAGACGAACGCAGATGTCTGCGCACCGCTTCAAAGCTGGGACCCAGTTCTCCATCGCCATCCAGATAGGTCACCCGACAATGCGCCGCGCTCGGAAGCACCAGGTTGATGCCCACCAGCAATCCCGACAAGCGCATGCGCGGAAGGTTTCCCGCCCGCTTCAACTCCAGCAGGATGATTTCGTCCACTTCGGACTGCCAGTGCTCTTTCACCCACCGCCCCAGATATCGCCCGCCGATCAGCCCTGCCTCGTAGTTGTTAGCACCGTAATAGGTCGCACCAGGATGGGGAATATCAATCGCGATCATCGGGATGTTGGCTTCCCGATACTTGGCGGCCACAATCGGTGCCACTTCTTCATCAGTCTGGAATTCAATCGCCAAGTCGACCTTTTCACGCACTAGCAGATCCGCGCTGCGCTGGGCAATCTTTGCGCTGTACCTGTTATCGACACAGATCAGTTCAATTCCTTCCGCCAGCCGCCGCTCGCTGCAGGCCCTCGGAGACCTCCCGGGAAAACTGATAATCCGTTCCCTGAGCCGCGTATCCCAGCCGGTACAGTCTCTGTTTCCACGGACGTACGCGCGATTGGTAGAGATTCTGGCCCAACTTATCCACCATGCCGCATTTCTCGAGGGTGTAAAGAAGACGAAAAACCATGGTCTTCGGCAGCCCGCAACGCGCAGCAATTTCCTTGAGCGGCAGAGCCTCGCCAGGAGATCGGAACGCCGTGAGTAATTGCGAGGAGTGGACGATGGACTTAACCAGATAACGATCCCGGGAAGGAGCGTTGGGGCTCATAGGGTATGCATAATATTCCGTTTTTTCTATTTTGCAAAGCAAAATTTGTGATGCTGCCTAGGGAGGAAGCCTTGGGCGTACGGTTGCGGACCTATTGGCGGGGAGTCCGAGGTGACCCGAGGCAAGCAAGTCACTTCGACCGGAATCCTGTGAACGAAACGACAAGGCGCCTTGAGTGCGCAGTCTGGATGCGCAATCACCTGGCTATTGTCCCAAATCGACCGTAATTTAGGGTTTTTGCTCAATGGCCGTTGGCCCATTGCACCCCGGGTAGAGAAGAGATAGATTCTGCATGGCAGAATTGTTTCTCTGATCCAGCCTCGGGTCCGAACCGATTCCGGTTACTCGATGTTTTCAATGTCTTGGTCTCTGACCTCTTTTGGCAGGTCGGACGGTTGTGCGGGACATTCTGCAATGCGAAACTACAAGTTCTCCGAAGGAAATTCGTGACCTCGCAGGGAAAAGGATTGTACCCTCCAAGTCCGAAGAGAGGTCCCTGTATGGACGCATCGAAGAGCAAAAAGATTTTTGGAGCGCTCGAAAACTTCCGCATCGAGTTACCGTCCTGGGGCTTCGCTAACACCGGCACGCGATTTGGAAAATTCATCCAACCCGCCGCCGCCACGACAACCGAAGAGAAGTTCTGCGATGCCGGCCAGGTACACCTGCTCACCGGAGTGTGCCCGACCGTGGCTTTGCACGTTCTTTGGGACTGCCCGGATGGAATCCGTAGTTCCGACGACATCAAGAAATTTGCTGAACGCTACGGAGTTCTTCCCGGCTCAATTAATCCCAATCTCTTCCAGGACCAGGAATATAAGTACGGTTCTTTCGGTAATCCGGATCCTGCCATTCGCCAGCGCGCGTTGCAGCACACCAAGGACAGCATTGAGATTGCGCGGCGCTTGCACAGCCGGGACATTTCCATGTGGTTTGCGGATGGTTCCAACTATCCTGGCACAGCCAATATCCGGCAACGCAAGAGATGGTTTACAGACGCGCTGAAAGAGTCGCATCATGCACTGTCTTCGGGCCAGCGACTACTCGTGGAGTACAAGCCGTTTGAGCCCGCCTTCTACCATACCGATATCGCCGATTGGGGCATGTCTCTGCTTCTTTCCCGTGCTGCAGGCCCTCAGGCGAAGGTCTTAGTCGATACTGGCCATCATTATGCAGCCCAAAACATCGAGCAAATAGTAGCCTGGTTGCTCTCAGAAGACATGCTGGGAGGCTTTCACTTTAACGACCGCCGTTATGCTGATGACGACTTGACGCTCGGGTCGATCGATCCGTATCAGGTTTTCCGAATCTTCCACGAGATTCACTACTTCGAGTGGGAAACTGGCGAACACGCGGATATCGCCTACATGGTCGACCAGAGTCACAACCTTAAAGGGAAAATTGAGGAAGCGATCCAAACCGTAACCATGGCACAACAGTTGTTTGCGAAAGCAGCACTGGTTGATCACAAGGAGCTTGCAAAAGCGCAGACCAAATGCGATCTGGTCGCTGCCGAATCCTTATTACAGGATGCTTTCAACATAGACGTCCGGCCGGTAATTCAGGAGTGGCGCGATTCGAAGGGACTGCCCCGCGATCCGTTGAAAGCATTCCAGGAGAGTGGCTACATGGAGCGAATCACGAAAGATCGAGCCGCGCGAAATTCACAGAGTATTACATCGTACGCGTGAGCGCTTCAAGCTTCATAACGCCCATTGCCCACCAGCGACGCATAGTGTCATCTCTATGAGCGAGTTTCGGAACAAGCCTTATTTAGCTTTCGACTTTGGCGCCCAAAGCGGGCGGGCTGTTCTAGCCCATCTTCAGTCGGGGATTCTCACGACAGAGGAGGTGCACCGCTTCGCCAACGAACCGGTGGAATACGGCGGATCTCTCCATTGGGACATGCCCAGGCTTTGGTTCGAAGTACGGAACGCTCTCTCCCGGTTGGGCGAAATCTCACTGGCCGGCATCGGAGTCGACGCATGGGGTGTCGACTATGCCTTGTTGGGAGAACACGGCGAGTTGCTCCAGAATCCCTACCATTATCGCGACCGCCGGACCGAAGGAATCATGGAGGAGGTCCTGAGCCGGGTCAACAAAGAGGAGATTTACAAGGCAACCGGAATTCAGTTCATGCCCATCAACACCCTGTATCAACTCTTCGCCGCGCGGCGTCAAACCCCTAAGCTTCTCGAGACTGCGAAATATCTGCTCACGATCCCGGATCTGTTCAACTACTGGCTCACCGGAAATGCGGTCTGTGAATTCACTAACGCAACGACCACCCAGATGGTGGACCCGCTAAAGCGCGCCTGGGCCACCGGACTGATGCAACGACTGGAACTTCCGGGTCATTTGCCGGCACCTATCGTAGAACCGGGCTCGGTCATTGGAACACTTCTGCCAGACATCGCAGGTCATTCATCTCTCGCAGGCACCACTGTGATTGCTCCAGCCTGTCACGATACGGGCTCCGCCGTGGCCGCGATTTCCGCTCGCGATGGCACCGCCTTTCTCAGTTCTGGAACCTGGTCGCTGCTCGGCACAGAATTGGATTCCCCTGTAATCACCTGCGATGCGTTGCGGATGAACTTCACCAACGAAGGCGGCGTGAATGGAACGACCAGACTGCTGAAGAACGTCATGGGCCTGTGGATGCTGCAGGGGTGCCGGCAATCCTGGACGGCCCAGGGACTTTCTTTCGACTACCGCGAATTGATCGAACTGGCGGCACGTGCGACGTCGTTCCGTTACCTCCTCGATCCGGATGACGAGTCTTTCCTGCGGTCTCCGAACATGCTCACGGCCATCAACCAGTTCTGTATCCGTACCCATCAGCCCGTTCCGCAAGAGGCGGGCGCCTACGCGCGAGCCGTTCTGGA
The DNA here is from genome assembly GCA_963774565.1 of uncultured Acidobacteriaceae bacterium. GTDB lineage: Bacteria > Acidobacteriota > Terriglobia > Terriglobales > Acidobacteriaceae > Sulfotelmatobacter. The sequence continues at coordinate 241,699 of CAVZFP010000023.1, forward strand.
GAGCTTGGCATTCAAATATCGCTTGGTTTTGCGCAATCTGGAACAGGTGAGCGGTAAGCGCATCGAGCAGATTCGTATCATTGGAGGCGGGTCGAAAAACCAGCTTCTCAATCAGTTCACAGCAGATGCAACCGGCAGAAGGGTGTTCGCCGGACCAGCCGAAGCCACGGCGCTCGGCAACGTCGCGGTACAAATTTTGGCGACGGGAGGCGCGGCATCCCTGAAGGAAGTACGCGCCATGGTAGAGCGATCTTTTCCCACTGAAGTATTCGAGCCGCGAGAGACCGACCAGTGGGACCAGCACGCGGAACGATTTGAGCAATATTGCGGGAGCATTTATGCCTGAAATCAAAGAGACGACTCACCTGAAAGATTTGTGGAGCGAAGCGGAAGCTCAGAAGATGGCGGGCAATCAGTTGGCTCTGTTGCGGTACCGCTCGAATTTGCTGGGCGCGGATTTGCGCATCACCAATTTCGGCGGCGGCAACACTAGCTCCAAGCTCGAACTGCCCGATCCATTTACCGGCCGCCCGGTCCGCGTGCTGGCCGTAAAAGGCAGTGGCGGAGATCTCGGATCCATCACCGATGCCGGATTTGCCCTGCTCTACCTCGATCGTCTGGAGCAACTGAAGGAGTTATATCGCGGTGGAGAGCACGAGGATGAAATGGTGCGCTACTATCCGCTCTCGGCATTTGGGGAGAATCGCGTGGCCGCTTCAATTGACACTCCTCTGCATGCATTCCTGCCTTTTGACCACGTGGATCATTTGCACCCCGACTGGGCCATCGCCTTGGCCGCCAGTGCCAACGGCAAACGTAAGCTGGACGAGTTCAACAAGGAATTTGATCGAAAGATCGTGTGGGTACCCTGGCAGCGGCCCGGGTTCGAACTGGCGCTCATGATTGAACGGGCGGTCCGAGACAATCCCGGCGCAGAAGGATTGATCCTTGGTGCCCACGGATTGTTCACCTGGGGAATGACCCAACGGGATTGCTACTTGAATAGCATCCACACCATCGATCAGATGGGTGAATTCATTCGTCAAGCATCAATCGAAGAAGGGTTCCTTATTCGGCGGAGTCGAGCATGGCCCCCTTCAGGATCGCAAGAGCATCGCGATCCAAATCCTGCCGGCACTCCGTGGCGTAGTGTCGTCGAACCGCCGTGTGATAGCCCACTATGCCGATGCTGATGACGCTTTGACATTCGCCGGATCGAAATGGGCGAAGGAATTGGGTTCGCTCGGCACCAGTTGTCCGGATCATTTCCTGCGAACCAGGGTTTGTCCCTTATTTCTTCCCTGGGATGCTGCAAAGGAAGATGTGAGTGTTCTGAAGGCGCGCATCCAATCTCAGGCTGTCGAGTATCGCGCTACCTACAAAAAATATTACGATGCGTGGGCAACCAGCGACTCACCGAAGCTCCGGGATTCCAATCCCTCCGTGGTCGTAGTCCCCGGCTTAGGCCTATTCGGCTTCGGCAAGAATAAGAAAGAAGCACGCATCACAACTGAGTTCTTCATCAATGCCATTCACGTCATGGCGGGCGCGAACGCTCTGGAAGATGGAGAAGTCTCCCATCCTTTGCCTCAAGCCCGTCAGGTCCAGCAGTCGCAGCAGTTCACCCAGTTCCATAACTATGTGGCGCTTCCCAGATACGAGGCGTTCCGCATCGAGTATTGGGCGCTCGAAGAGGCCAAGCTGCAGCGCATGCCCGCGGAAGCGGAGTTCAGCCGCAAGATCGCGCTCATCATTGGAGGAGCCAGCGGGATTGGTCGCGAAGTCTCCCTGCTACTCGCGCGCCAGGGCGCTCATGTCGTCGTGGCGGATTTTGATCAACCAGGCGCCAAGAGAGTGGCCGACGAGGCCGGCGCCATCGCATCTCCCGAGTGTGTCGCGCATGCTCGCGCGGACCTCAGTTCCGCTGCGTCCGTGGCCGAGGCTGCGAACTTCACGATCTCTCAGTTTGGTGGCCTCGATATCATCGTCAACACGGCGGCAATTTATCCCGTCCCCTCCGCCGACAGCGAACTCGCCGACGCACAATGGGCACAGACCTTCCTGGTCAATGTCACCGGCAATTATCTTCTTGCTCGAAAAACGGACTGGATCTTCAAAGACCAAGGTCTGACGGCCACCATGGTGCTGACCAGTTCCGCTAACGCTGTGGTTCCCAAGAAAGGCAGCGAGGCCTACGACACCAGCAAGACCGCTCTCAATCACTTGATCAGGGAACTCGCGATTAAACTCGGTCCGCAGGTTCGCGTGAACGGTATTGCGCCCGCGACCGTCGTGGCTGGTTCCACCATGTTTCCTCGCGATCGCGTGATTCAATCTCTGCAAAAGTACAAGATCCAGTTTCAGGAATCGGACTCGACGGAGGAACTGCGCAGCAAGCTCGCCGACTTTTATGCGCAGCGGACACTGACGAAACGACCCATCCTCCCCCAGGATTGTGCGGCCGCAATCGTATGGCTGGCCGGCGACCAGAGTGCCAAGACCACCGGGCACGTCATTCCCGTGGATGGCGGTCTCCCCGAGGCCTTCTTGCGTTAAGGAGCAAATATGCAGCGTGTGTGCTTTGTGTTGCAGGTGAAGCCGGCGCGGCTTGAGGAATACAAACAGCGCCATCGCAGCGTGTGGCCCGAAATGCAGGCCGCCTTGCGTGAAACCGGATGGGGCAATTATTCGTTGTTCCTGCGAGACGATGGACTTCTCGTCGGCTATCTGGAGACGGAAAGCTTTGAACGGGCACGAACTGGAATGGCCAAACGCGAAGTCAACGAACGCTGGCAGCGCGAGATGGGTGAGTTTTTTGTCCAACCCGACGGAGCATTGCCCGACCGCGCCATGCAGCCGTTGGAAGAAGTTTTTCACCTGTAAATTCAGTTACGAGGACTCCATGAATCCTGCACTAGGGGTTTTTTTTCACTGGCTCGGGGGTCTCGCCTCGGCCAGTTTCTACGTTCCCTATCGCGGGGTGAAGAACTGGGCCTGGGAAACCTACTGGCTGGTGGGCGGTTTCTTTAGCTGGATCATCGCCCCATGGCTCCTCGCACTGAGCATGACCCACGACCTCACTCGTGTGCTCCACGAAGCTCCGGCGAGCAGCCTGTTCTGGGCTTACGCGTTCGGCGTTTTGTGGGGTCTTGGTGGCCTCACCTTCGGTCTTACCATGCGATATTTGGGCATGTCGCTCGGCATGGCCGTGGCACTTGGTTACACAGCGGCTTTCGGCACGCTGATGCCTCCGATTTTTCGGGGAGTTTTCGCATCTGAAGTCCTCGGTACTCGATCCGGCCTGGTGATTCTTGGCGGCGTGGCCGTTTGTCTTCTCGGCATCGCATTCGCGGGCGCAGCCGGAGTATCCAAAGAGCGCGAAATGTCGACCGAGCAGAAGCGCGCCTCCATCAAAGAGTTTGACCTAAAAAAGGGATTGCTCGTCGCCACTTTCTCGGGCGTGATGAGCGCCTGCTTCGCCTATGGACTTGCCGCCGGCGATCCCATCAAGGCCATTACTATCCAGCATGGCACGCCGACACTCTGGCAGGGACTCCCCGTGCTGGTCGTGGTTCTTGCCGGCGGATTCACCACCAACTTCATCTGGTGCGTCATCCTTAATATCCGAAACCGGACTGGTTACCAGTACTTCGAATCCGAAGTGCGCGGCAAAATTCCCTCGCGGGACGAAGAGCCGATCCTTGAAGCGGTGACCGACGCGCCGGCGGAGGAGATGGCGGTCGCTGTAGCCGTTGCTCCTGACACGGCTGTCAGGGCTCCGATGCTTGCCAACTACCTGTTCTCTGCGGTCGCGGGCACTACCTGGTACATGCAGTTTTTTTTCTACACCATGGGGGAGACCCAGATGGGGCGCTACAAGTTCTCCAGCTGGACGTTGCACATGGCCAGCATCATCATCTTCAGCACGCTGTGGGGTATCGCCCTGAAAGAGTGGCGAGGTGCGGGCGGAAGAACCAAACTCCTGGTGGCATTCAGCCTGTTGGTGCTGGTAAGTTCCACCGTCATCGTAGGCTACGGCAACTACGTTGGCGGGTCTTCCCACTGATTCTGATCTTTGAATGCAATTCCGAATATGCAAGAGGAAATCTTCCAACGCAGAGTTGCAGTCCTCATTCTTATTCTTCTGGTTGCTTGCGACTTGCTGCCATCGAGCAGCATGGCGCAGCAGGACGAGGCGCTCGTACATCTGGAAAAGTCTTTCGCGAATCCCCCTGATGATTGCCGCATCATGATGCGGTGGTGGTGGTTTGGCCCCGCAGTCACGAAGCCTGAGTTGCAGCGAGAACTCGAACAAATGAAGGCCGAGGGCATTGGCGGAGTCGAGATCGCCACCCTGTACCCTCTTGCGCTCGATGACCCGAAGACTGGCTTCCACAACCAGAAGTTTCTCTCCGATGAGCACCTTGACGCGATTCGCTTCGCCGCGAACACTGCCAGAAAGCTCGGTCTTCGTGTTGACATCACATTGGGAAGCGGTTGGCCCTTTGGAGGCCCTCACATACCGGTAACCCAGGCGGCCGGGGAGTTGCGTGTGGAAACGGCCCCAGTCCCGCTGGGAACTGATTCGGTCGCTGTACCGGACGTTGCAACTGGGGAACAGTTGATCGCTGTCTTTCTAGCTCCCGTCAGAGATGGCCAGGTAACGCTGCAGGACGCAAAACAGGTGTCATCGATCATGAATGGCCGTCTGCGCATATCTCCCCCACAAGACGTGGCCAACGATGCGATTTTCTTTATCTCAAGTCGGACTGGGATGACGGTGAAGCGTCCAGCAGTGGGCGCCGAGGGTTTCGTGCTCGACCACTACGATCGAAAAGCGATCGAGACTCACCTGCATGCAGTTGGGGATCGGATGATGGAGGCATTTGGCGACGAGCCTCCATACGCCGTCTTCAGCGATAGCCTGGAGGATTACGGATCCAATTGGACGGGCGACCTAATGGATGAGTTTCGCGCACGTCGAGGGTACGATCTCACTCCCTACTTACCGGCACTGATCGGCGATGCCGGCCCGCTAACTGCCGCGGTTCGGCACGATTGGGGAAGAACACTCACCGAACTGGCGAATGAGCGATTCCTTGCTCCGCTGCGCGCTTGGGCGCAACAACACCACACATTATTCCGGTCTCAGACCTACGGTTTTCCACCCGTCACACTCTCGAGCAATCGCTATGCAGATCTTCCCGAAGGGGAAGGGAAGGCATCGCTGCTAATGTGGCGGGAATTCTCCGACCTGCGGTGGGCTGCGTCGGCGGGCCACCTCTTTGGCAGACCGGTGATCTCGTCGGAAACCTGGACCTGGCTGCATTCCCCCGCATTTCGTGCGACGCCGCTGGACCTGAAAGCAGAGGCCGATCTGCACTTCTTGCAAGGCATCAATCAACTGGTCGGGCACGGTTGGCCCTACTCCCCCCAAGAAGCGGGAGAGCCGGGATGGCGCATGTATGCTGCGGCCGCGCTCAATGCCCACAACCCATGGTCGTTTGTAATGCCAGACCTGGCTCTCTATCTGCAGCGCGTCAGCTTTGCTCTTCGTCAGGGAAAGCCGGCCAACGATGTGGCACTTCTGTTGCCGAACGACGATGTGTGGTCAACCTTCTCCGTGCGTAACGATTCCACAAAACCAGTCATCACCCAGGGCGGCTTCAACACCGTAGGCTCGAATTTCAGTATTGATGAATCTTTGGATCATTCACTGGTGAGCGCGATCATTCCCCAGGTGCTCGATTCTGGCTTCAATGTGGACTTTATTGACGCCGACGCAATTGAGACCGTGGGCATTCCCTACGCGGTGTTAATTCTGCCGGACATTGACCGGTTGCCGCTCGCGACCTATCAGAAGATCGAAGAATATGCGCGGCACGGCGGAATTGTAATCGCCACGCACAGCTTGCCCTCGACCGCGCCGGGCCTCGTTGCGGCAGAGTCTGAGGGCCGGCAGATTCGGGAGCTTTCGCAACGCCTGTTTACCGCGAGCGGCGCTGCGGGGCACTTCATTGCGGACGAGAAGCAACTGGCATCGGCTCTGGCAACCTATCTCGCCCCCGATGTCATTCTTTCTCCCAGGACTCCGCGAATCGGGTTCATCCACCGACAGTTGCTGGCTGGAGATTTATACTTCATAGCGAATACCAGTAACCAATCCCACCACGTACAGGCGACATTTCGTCCCGCTGCGAAGCACGCTGAATGGTGGGATCCGTTCACGGGTGAATTATCTGCTGTGGAGAATCCCACAGCCATCGACATCGATTTGCAGCCATACGAGTCAAGACTGATCCTGTTCTCGGACTCGGCGACTCACCGTGAGAAAAGGCAGACGCCTTTGCTCGCTCCTTCAAAAACAGTCGACCTCTCCACGGATTGGAAAATAACATTCCCCGAAACTGATCGAACGATCCCTATGCCCCGCCTTCGTTCCTGGAGCGACGATGCAACGTTCAAGTACTATTCGGGGCAGGCTAGCTACTCTAGGACTTTCGATCTGTCCGCGCAGGACCTGAAATCCGGAACGAATGCCGTGCTGGATTTCGGACAGGGTACGCCGATTGAGGAGCCAAACCCGCTTCCACAGTTCAGCATGAAGGCATATTTTGAAGGACCTATCCGCGAAGTCGCTGAGGTGGATGTTAACGGTAAGGCCGCGGGTTTCGTCTGGCGTCCGCCGTACACGATTGATGTCACCAGATTTCTAACCGTCGGGATAAATCGCCTGCGCATCGTGGTCGGTAATACGGCCATCAACTCCTTGGCTGGCCGTGCGCTGCCCACCTACCGCTTGCTCAATGAGAGGTTTGGTGAACGATTCACGCCGCAGGACATGGGGAGCCTGCAGACTTTACCCTCCGGAATCCTGGGAAGTCTGCGGCTGAATTTGGGAAGGCCAACTCAGACTCCGTGACGCAGAAGGCGGCGCTTAATGGACCGGAGCGCAAAATCGGTGGAGAGCTGCACGGTTCGACAGATCGGATCCCATCAGTCCAAAGGCTTTGCGCGTCACGAGAGGTTTAAGAAGTTCCACTAACCTATTGAAAAATGATGGTGGCCAGGGACGTCGGTCGCATTTCGGTTTCGATGCGCGGCTCAAGCTGTGCTTGAGCCGCTTGCAGAGCTTCTGGATCGCACGTTGTCTGGTTCGGTCGATGGGCGAACAGTTCTAGTACGTCGAGGGCTTATGCTATTCAACTCGCGGGTCGATGAGTTTTTCCTTCGGTACCATCTTCAGAGTACGCGGGTGATGAGATACACATGACCGATCGTAAACGCATGAAATCGTCACTGTGTGTTTGGGGCCTGCCCGTCAGAAACTGTTTGACCTCTCCGTGCATCCTCGGCGACAATCCTGGTTCGATCTCGTAAATTTGTCGATGACAGGTGCGATCATGACTCATGACGCGGCCGTTTTGAAAGCCCGCGAGATCGCCAGTCGCGTGCTGGCGCCATCGGCAGGGCAAAACGACAAGGCGGGACGATTCTCTTCCGAGGCTGTCGAGTCACTTGGTGAGTCTGGACTGCTTGGGCTGCTGCTACCCGTGGATTTTGGCGGTTCTGCTTTAGGTCCCCGCACGTTTGGCGTCGTGACGGCGACGCTCGCCGAGGCAGACGCTTCTGTCGCTATGGTTTACCTGATGCACATCCTCGGCACCGCGACTATCTCGGCGGCGCGTCCAAGCGCGGCTCAGGCACTTACGCCCATACTGCAGGAGATTGGCGCGGGTCGCCATTTATCCACTCTCGCTTTCAGTGAAGCCGGCTCGCGCAGCCATTTCTGGGCGCCTGTATCCCGCGCACATCGGAATGGTGACGGCGTGCACATAAGCGCCAAGAAATCTTGGGTGACCAGCGCGGGTCATGCGCAGAGCTATGTCGTTTCTGCGCTTGCCCCTGAAGGTGCGGGACCTACCGATTCGACTCTCTATCTTCTTGGAGCGGACACGCGCGGCCTTTCAGTTGCGGGGCCCTGGGACGGTTTGGGACTTCGGGCCAACGCTTCTTCGCCGATTGCGCTGGACGACTGCCCAGTCCCATCCGACTTTCAGCTTACTGATGATGGCGCGGGCTTTCCGGCTATGCTAAACGTAGTGCTCCCGCTGTTTTGTTTGGGAACGGCAGCTGTGGCCCTGGGGCTGTGCCGAGCGGCAGTTGCGGGAACTGCGTCGCACCTTAAGAATGCGAAATTCGAGCATCTCGGCCAGAGCCTCGGCGAGAGCCTGCCTACCCTACGCGCGCAACTCGCGGCGATGCAAATTGATACCGACGGTTTGTCGGCGCGCATCGACGATTTGGTCGAGCATCTTGAGAAGCCCCGCGAGACGACCATGCTGCGCGTGCTGGAGACCAAAGCCGCCGCAGGCGACGTCGCTATCAGCGTTACCTCAGCTGCAATGCGCGTTTGCGGCGGTGCGGCGTTCTCAAAGCATTTAAGCATCGAACGCCTGTTCCGCGATGCACACGCGGGGGCTGTGATGGCGCCAACGGGCGATGTTCTACGCGAGTTCATCGGGAAGTCGCTGTTGGGAATGCCGCTCTTCTAAGACCAAGAGCCCGAAGCGGAAGTGTTTATGATGCCGACAAGAACTGTGGGGAGTTATGAGCAAAACAATCTGGGTGGGTGCTGTTGCATACAATCCGAAAGTGGTAACGATTTGGGAGGGGATGCGGCGCTACTTTCACGATGAAGCGCATCTGCCGGTTGAGGTCGTTCTATTTCAGAGCTACGAGTCCCAAGTCGTCGCGCTCCTCGCCCCGCCAGGCGAGGCCGGGCCGCGTATCGATATTGCCTGGAACACAAACCTCGCTTACCTGCAGGCCGATGAGTGGAGCGGCCATGCCTGTCGTGCGATCGCCATGCGCGACACCGATCTCGGCTGGATGACCAAGATCGTTGCGCTCACCGGAGGCCCCATTTCTACGCTCGCGGATTTGAAAAATCGAACGCTCGCACTTGGCAGCCGAGACAGCGGACACGCAGCTATTCTTCCCGTTCACTTTTTGGAGCAGCAAGGCATGAGCGAGGGCAGGGACTACCGCGCGCTGCGCTTCGACAGCGATGTAGGCAAACATGGGGATACCGGGACCAGCGAAGTGGAAGTGGTGCGCGCCGTCCTCGACGGGCGGGCCGACGCCGGCGCCATCGGCAACCCCTTCTGGAACACTGTGCGCAACGAGCGCCTGGTGCCCGAAGGCGGACTCCGTGAGATATGGTCCTCTCCGACCTACAATCACTGCATGTTCACGGCGCGGCCCGGTCTCGACCCGGAGCGGGAGCGCCGGTTTGCCGACGCACTCTCCGCGATGAGTTACGACAACCCGTTTCATCGCTCTATACTCGACGCCGAGGGGCTGCAGCGCTGGCTAGCGCCTCACCTCGATGGTTACGCTGCCTTGCGGCAAGCCGCGGTCCAACAGGGATTCTTCGACCGGCTGTTTGCCAAGTCGGCCTAAGAGACTGAGGCGATCTAGGCTTCAGCCAACCAGATTTTCGCCGGCAACTGAACCAGGTTCATGCACAGTTAAAAATTCTCGCTAGTTTATTCGCGTGTTCGCCTTCGCGGTCGAAAGCACGACGGACCGCAGCGAACGCCTCGGAGAGAGGAAAAATGTCGCGCGTCACCAGCAGATCGGCATCTTCCGCCCCGACCGGATGCCAGTACACACCCTCAACGGTAATGGTGACTTCCGGCACTAGATCGGCTCGACTCACGGCGACACCTTTGCGGGCAGAGCCACGCAACGCGATCCGGCGAATTACTCGGTCTTCTGCCGCAATCTTTTCCTTGTCGAGGAATTCACTGAATGCTTCAGCCTCAGCATCGGTCGAAACCGTGGCCGCCAGTCGCACTCGAAAGCCGTGCGCACGAGCGCGCTGAATACCTTCGCGTGTCCGCGCCCAGGTGCCGGGCCCGCGATGGAGGTCGTGCAGTTCTGGCGTAGCGCTGTCCCAGCTGATTTGCAGGACAATTCGATCACGGGGCAACGCTTGCAAGCTTTCCGCGCGCCGCCCGGTAAACAACATTCCGTTGGTCAGCACTGTGGTCGGAGCGGCCGCAGTGCAAGAAAGCAGAATCTCGCCGATGTCCTCCAGCAGGAACGGCTCGCCGCCGGTCACGAAGATTTCTTTGACGCCGAGCCCCGCCGCTTCCCGAGCGATCCGCTGTACACGCGCGAGCCCCAGTTCCCGCCGCGGCGCAGTGGGCGAGGAACGCACGCAGCAGTAGTCGCAATGCAGGTTACAGTCGAAATTCGTGTAGAGCCACAGCCGCGAGCCCACAGGCCGGTTGTCTTTGTTGTCGTCCTGGGCAGGCACCGGCACAGCACCGCACCGGAAGACCCACCGCGCACGGCCTTTGTCGACCGTAGCCTCTAGCAATGGATTTCCGGTGAATCGGCACCACGTTTCCAGCTCAGGCCCAATGCTCTCTTCGTCACCGACCACCGCAACCAGATCACCCGGCCGGCCGCGGCGCAACACCGCAATCAACTCCGGCAAGAGGCCAGACGCGGAAGTCTTTCGACCAATATCCAGCTCGAAATTAGCCCTCATCGGAATGCGTCATTTTACCGTTCCGAGAGTACCTAAGAACAGCTTCGTCCGGTGCGCGCCTTATTGCGCGGGCATCCATTTATCCGAGCCTGTCAGCTTAACTGAAACGTCAGAAATAAAGATGTGCAGGGGCTTGCCGTCGGCGGTGCCGCGGTGCTCGGTTGAGAACAGAATTGGACCAGCTTTTTTGTAGCCTGCCCACGTTGCCAGCACGCGGCTCGGCGGCTTGGCCCCGCCGCGGTGGTAGTCAAAGTAGACGACACGGTTGTCTTTGCCGACGTAAAGATCCCAGGTGTCACCGGGTGTGTAACCCACATCCGCAGGATACTTCACCGGGATTAGCTCGGCCATGCCGGGGCCCACTGGCAGGTTAAACTTGCCCTGATCGATCGCGCTGGCGCTTCTGTCCCAGTAAGCATGGAAGGGGAACAGAGTCCAATAATTGTCGTTGATGAAACTTGGGTCGATCTGATTTTTCACGGCATCGGATTGGCTGCTGAGGTTGGTGCGCACATAGGAAACGTTGACCGGCTTACCGTCTTTATCCGTCCCTTCAAAAGTGACCTTGCCGGTCTTAGGCTCCCACTCCCACTTGTGCGCCGCTTTGAAGAGCCCGGTAATCTCTCCATTCCAGGTGTAGCGGATAGCCTCAACTTTGTCCCACGAATCGATGCCGTAGGTCTTTGCGATTTGTTCGAGAATTGGCGCGCGCTCTTGCGCCCACGAGTTCGGACCAAGGACCAGCGCTCCGCAAAGCAGAAGACCCATCACGGTGAAACGGCGGGCATTTCGCATAGACTTCGCTCCTCGGTGAATTGAACAGATGCTGCGTTGGATGAAACTCCCGGATTTTCGGATACACAAATTGCGTGTTGGGCCACCAGGCTTGCGTGAACTTGTCCCTCTGGTTATCGAGGCGCCGTCGGCCGCATGAGCCGGCGCAACGCAATCATGGCACCGGCTGCAGCCAGGCATCCGTATTCCAACGGCATCACCCAACCGGGAAGCGATCCCCACGGACGCCCAAGTGTGCGCAAGTGCCACATGACGTAAGTCGGGATAATGCTCAGAGTCCAGACGATGATCGGCAGCGTCGAGGCCGACGTCAGAAACGGCAGCAGCCAAAGAAGATACCATGGGAATACGACAGGAGCACACAAAAGGGATGCTGCCATGGGCCAGGCAAACATGGGCCAGGCAAATAGGTCCGGAGAACACTCAGGCGCCACCCTTCTTAGCCAGGCTGCGGTCGCTAGTCCAGCGAGCACGGCCAGCCCAGCCAGAAACTGCGGAGGCGCCACGCGATCGAGTGCCGCAAACACGGGACCATTAAAGCGGAAACTCTGCACATACGTACCGAGCGAGCCGATCGGAAAGCGGCCGTGATTAAGAAATGGCACGTACAGTATTCCGATCACGGCTGCTCCCAGCGCTGCGTCTCGAATGCGAACCCGCTTCCAGTAGAGGGGCAAGAGTACGATCGGCAGCAATTTCACGGCTATAGCTAGCCCAAGTGCGACGGCCGCAGTCGCCCGCCATCGGCGCACTAGCGCAGTCGCGGACACCAGCAACAATAGCGCGCCCACAATGTCGATGTGACCGCTTCCCGCTACCTCAACGGCCAACAATGGGTTCCAGGCGAACGCCAGAACGAGATGCGCTGCCTGCTTACGATGCAGAAGTTCGAGCAACACCAAAATAATCGCGAGCTCGCAAAACACAAATGCTACTCTCAGGGCAAATGTAGATTCGCGAATCGCGGTTACTGCGCGGAAAAAAAGCTGCGCTCCTGCTGGATATGGGCTCGGTAGATCCGGGTTGTTCAAGGTGCGGGTTTCCGCGGTATGCAGCCCCTTTACGGCAGGATCGCTGGGAACGACGAGGTAGGGGTTGTAGCCGAGACGCTGCAGGCGGCCATCCCAAACATATCGATGGATATCATCATCGGCGCCCGCGGGCACCCGAAGAAATGCAATGTGCCACACCGCAGCCAGGACGAGCCCGATGGCGACAACGCGTCGGGAAACGCTTCGTTCAAGTTTTGGCGTTGCGAAAAACTCACGAATCGCGAGGAGGTACACGATACCCGCAAGCGTCAGAGAGGCCAGGAAGTGCTGGCCACCCCTATCGCCGAAGTTCCGTGAGCAGATGGTTAGCGCCACGCACAACATCGCGCCGAGTAAGTACACTCTCCACTCGGGGGTGATCTTCACAGCTCTCCCGTGCCCGTGCGTAATTGAGCCGCCACAATCTCCCACTCTTTCAGCCACCGCGCCGTGCGCGGCGCCCTTGCCGGAGCCAGACGCAATTCCGCTGCCAAGCGAGTCAGGTCGTCAGTTACGTCAATATCGTAAAAAGGAGCTGCGAAACCTACCGAAAGCTCAAGAGTTCGTGCGCGCGACAGCAGTCTCTCCAGCGCACTACTGGTGCCCATTCCGTCGCCTGCGAAAAGCGTAGGATGCGAAGCCTTTGCCCCGACGAGATAGTAGCCTCCGTCGTGTGTTGGTCCCACAACCACTTCATATGCGGCCAGCGTTTCGAACGCGTCTTCGAGAACAGAACGCGGCAGGTGTGGGCTGTCGCTGTTGAAGGCAATCACGCGTCGTCGATGGGCGTCCCTTTGATGACCTTCCGCGAAGTGCGCAAATACCGAAGTGAGGCCTGCGGCAAGACCTTTACCCTTCTGGGCAACTACGTTCGCTTCACTGCCCGCCAATTGCGCCAGCCCGTTTACGTCCGAGTCCGGGCACATGATGGCAACTTCCACATCGCTCAATGTCCGCGCCAGCGCCAGCGTGTCTTCGAGAAGACAGCAATAGAAAGCAGTGACCGCCTCAGGAGAAAGGCTGGGAGCCAGGCGGGTCTTGACCATGCCCGGCCTGGGCGCCTTTGCCATAACCACGAGCGTCCGCCCCTCGTTGGGCGAATGTGCTTTATTCTCGCTGCAGGATTCCATAGCGGATTGCTTTTGGGGGCGGTCGATCAATTCCCACAACCGCGTTTGCCGATACTAATACGCAGCTTCATAGCTGGGTAATAAATCTCGCAGATTCTTAGAAGCTGCTCCAGAGAAAGTCTCGTGCGCTTGCGAGCACCCTTGCTCGGGCCGCTTGCTCTGGTAGTAGTCGGGCGATTGCAACGGCCCCGATCATCGTTGAAAAGATCGCAAAGAATGCGCGCTCTTTGTCAGCGGCCCGTCGGCCCGGCATCAAGGGAAGCATTCGACTTTGGTATTTGATAAGCGCCCTACGAATCGGGGCCCTCATTGCATGGTCGGCCCGCGCCAACTCGGGCGCAAGCGCCGCCAACGGGCACCCGGACTCGGCGTGATCGCAGTGTTCAGGGCTCAAATAGGCCTTCACAATCGCCTTCCACGCTATCCCCGGTTGGGACTTTCCCGCGACTTGAGTCAGGCGGTCGGCTATTTCTTGGAATGCCTCGCTTAACGACTGCGTAAGCAGGTCACCTTTGCTGCCGAAGTGTTTGTAAAAACCTCCGTGGGTCAGGCCGGAGTCTCGCATAACGGATGAAACCGCGGTGCCAGTGATGCCTTCGGCGCGAACACGCCGCGCGGCGTCTTTCAGAATCTTCCGATGGACTTCGACTTTGTGCTGGAGCTGGTAACGCATAGCTCATTATAGGATGCTGCCGATCATCTCACGGTCAACTGTCTGGCCCTTGAGCGGTCGGAGAAATTCTGAATCCGTAGGATTATGTACATAATCCTATGTGGAACAGGAGGCCAAATGTCGCCGCAAATCATCTTCTTAATGCATCTCGTTTTAGGCTATGTCGCTTGGCTGCTTTGCTTCGGCGTGTACATCATGCCCAGACTCAGGTCGATGGACCCGCGCGAAGCGCAACGCGCCATCGCTACTCTGCACAGCTTCCGTTTCTTCGGGCTTGTTTTTATCCTTCCTGGCGTCATCGGCCCTAATGTTCCCGCTGGCTTTGCCTCGTTCGCCGCCTACGGTGACCTGGCAACCGGGTTGCTGGCTATCCTCGCGCTCCTCACGGTGAGGATTCACCCACTCTTTTCGCTGTTCGTTGTGACCTTCAATCTCGTGGGGGCGGCCGATATCATCATCGACTACTACCATGGCATCGAGGTCGGGACTTCCTGCGCTGTCAGGGCAGTTGGGCGCCACATACGCGATCCTGATCATCTATGTGCCCATCCTGATGATCACCCACGTGGTCGCAGTCTATTGGCTGGTGCGGCCTCGTCCCAAGGCGGTTCGAGCCCTTGCCGGCCATGCGGTCGCGTCTTAAATCGGATGAGCTGCGCCCATCAAAATATCTTTCCTGGAGAAACTTTAGGCTGGTACCTAGAGTCAGGCTGGCCTGGCTCTTCGGTGCCGGAAATAATAACGCACGATCAAGCTGAGAATGAACCAAGCAGCGCCGACCGTGCCCTTCAGCGTACCGCTGATCTTCGACTTTCCGATTCGCGGGTGGTAGCTCACCGGGACTTCAACCACGCGGAATCCAGCCAGGGCGCCTTTGAGGATCATTTCAACCGCCCAGCCATAGGTGGTCTCTTCGAGCACGAGCGTGCGTAACACATCAGCGCGGCCAGCGCGAAAAGGGCCGAGATCGCTGATGTCTAATCGATAAAGAAGCCTGATCAGGGCGGCGGCGAGACGATTCCCAGACACCTGATGCCAAGGCAAAGCCCCGGCAGAACGCCGGTCCTGAAGGCGGGAACCCAGCGTGATGTCCGCACGCCCCTCAGTGATTGGCGCTAGAAGAATCGGCAGTTCGGAGGGCCGATCGCTGTAGTCGCCATCAAGGAAAACAACCACGTCAGGGGAATTTGCAGCCGCCAGACCCGTAAGGCACGCGCGCCCATAGCCGCGGCGCGGTTCCTGAACGACGCGGGCGCCCATTCTTGCGGCGATCTCGGGCGTCCCATCATTCGAGTTGCTGTCAACAACGATAACCTCCGTCGTGAGATCGGACGGGAGATCCGCTAAGACGCGCTCAATCGCCTGCGCTTCATTATGGGTGGGGATGATGACGGACACTCGCACCTGAACTTGTCCCAATCACCAGACCGGGGAAGCGGGCCACCGTTCGGCCAGCCACGCGTCAACGCCCCATCTCCGGCCGGCGCTCCCGATAGCGAGCCCAAGCGATGCGAGCACCGGAACCAGCAGTTCCCAGATCCACGAGGTGCCCCACTCCGAAATCCAAAGGCTGCCGAGATACAGAAAGGCCACAAATGCGGCCGGTCGGGTAAGCAGACCGATGACAAGCAGGATACCAAGAGAGATCTCGGTCATGGCCTGCATGGGGGCAGCCATCGAGGCGTGGCTTGCTGCCAGGCCCATCACCGCCTTCCAGGCAGCCGGGGAGTGGCTTGCCTTGATGTAGTAATTAACCAGACCCGCGTAACCCGCTGGCGTGTAGAGGCCCTTCCCCAGATTCTCGAAAAAGACCCACACGAACATCGCGCCGATCGTGAGACGAACGATTGCCAGCCCATTTGCCGCGGGCAGTTGGCTGGCCATATTTTGCGTTGGGTTTGCGTTCGTCATTATCGTAATCTCCTGCCCGATAAAGGCCGTAACGATTTGAAGGTCCAGTTCGTCCCTGGGCCAGAACCGATTGGCTTTTATCTCCAGAACAGCGACCAAACATCTTAAGCCGTTCTTCCCGGACGTGCTAGTGGATGCCGGTATTGGGTCAATCCGACGCGCACCCGCGGCAACCTCCTCTCCTGCTCACGAACGGACGGGGTGTCGGAATGTAGTGAGCTCATTGATCCTTGATACGTTCAGAAGTCACGGCTTGGCTTGGTATTGCCCCAGAAGTAATCCAAATTGTGGAGATGGGGATCGATAGCCCAGGGAAAAGTCATTTACTAAGAAAAGGGGACACTTCTAATGTCGTAAGAACGGGGACATTTCTAATGTCGGTTGACATCGCTTACTTTTTTGCTTGACAAATCGGCAGTGCGGGTACAAAGTTTTGCGCCAGAGAAGCTTGGTTCACCTCGTAGAACCCAATGCGGATGGGCAAGTGGCCAAGTTTTTTCGTACGGCGATCTGGGACATAGATCTCAAAATTCTCAGACGATTCCCCCCGCTTTGCGAGAGCATTGCTCTACGTTACATCGAATCGGCTCCAGGGAATGTTGGTTGCCGTGAGCTGAATCGCTCTCTCTTTTTTCCGCATTGTTAATTACAAGCTGCGTCTGGGTGCTCAACCAGATGGATTCCGAGGTAGTCGTCGGAACTCATTTGGTTTCGGCGTGTCATCGCGTAACCCAAGGAAGTTGTGGGAATCGTCTGTACGCTTCCGCATACAAAAAGTGCGTACGTTATGAATGGGTGCAACCGATATGAAGCTGCGTCACTCTCAACCTGTCAGCAAGTTCGCTAGGTTTTGCCTTGCCGCTTTCCAGCCTGGCCAATCGTGCCGTTCCGTAACCGGAAACGTATCAGCAAAGTGCTGGGGCGTCATACTGGATGTTTTCTCTGGCTGCCGTCTTCTCTGCCTCGTGTTGCTGATCTGTTGCCTGTTCGGCGGTCCGGCGTACGGACAGCTCGCGGGAGTGAACGTCAACATGGTCTCCGGCACACAATGGCCCACAGGCGATCCCTTCTTGCAGCGCCAGAACGAGCCTTCCATGGCCGTTTCGACGCGCAATCCGATGCATATCCTCGCAGGTTCGAATGACTATCGCACTGTAGATCTTGAGCTCGCGCTCAGCGGCGGAGCGGAAACCGGAGACTCGTGGCTGGGTCTGTTCAATTCCACCGACGGCGGGCTGACCTGGAACAGCACGTTATTGCCAGGATGCCCAGAGTCTGTGCCGCAATGTGCAGACAATGGGGCTTTAGGCGGCCGCTATCAGGCAGCCTCCGATCCGGTTGTCCGCGCCGGAACCAATGGAATGTTTTATTACGCGGGTCTGGCATTCGATCGCGCCAGCGGTCCAGCTTCAGCTAGTTCAGTGAGCTCGATTTTTGTCGCGCGTTACGACGATCTGAACAACAACGAAAATCTCGACACCATTACGTATCTCGATACGCACGTGATCGTCTCCGGGAACAACTCCCAATTTCTGGATAAACCGGCCTTGGCTGTCGACATTCCCCGCTCCGGTGCGGTCACATGTTCCTTCACCGCCCAGGAACCGGGAGCGGGACCGAACGGCGGAAATCTTTCCGTGCCCCAATCGTTTCCGGCTGGCAATGTCTACATCACCTATACCGATTTCCTGGCCGCAACCAAGGCGAATGCCACGCCGACTCATCTCATGTTCACTCGTTCGACCGACTGCGGGGTTACCTGGAGTACGCCGCTTCAACTCAATACCGGCACGACTACGAGCCAGGGCAGCGCCATCGCGGTGAATGGGCTGAACGGGAATGTGTACGTAGCCTGGCGGCAATTCGCCTCCAATGGCTTGCCGGACGCGATCATGGCGGCCGTTTCCACGAACGCTGGCCGCACCTTCAGTGCTCCGGTTCGTATTTCCACCTTTCAACCGTTCGACCAGGGCACCACCTACACTGCGTTCCGCACCAACGCTTATCCTTCCATCACCACCGACTTTTTTGGATTCGTGTACGTGGCCTTTTCAGCCCGTGGCCTGAGCGCGAGCGGTGATGCGCGGGTAGTAGTGGCGGGATCGATCGATGGCAAGAACTGGACGCCGCCGATCATGGTGGATAATCCATCGCAGAACCCGCAAACCAATCCTTCGGGACGCGGCCATCAGCTCATGCCGGCTATAACGTTTGCCCAAGGCCGGCTCACGCTGTTGTATTACGACCTTCGCCTTGACCACTATGTGGGCTTCTACAGTCCTAATTCTAGCAACCCCAGCGGTTACACCGAGAATTTAAACCCCGAGGGCGAACTTGCGCTGCCGACCCCCATGCCTGGTCTGGTTTTTACGCCGTTTGTTGATGATGCCGGCCTCACACTGCGACGCCACACCTTAGACCTGCGTGTGCTCGAGCTTGGAATTTTTCCCACGGTCACTCTGGGACCTTCTAGGCTGGTGTCACAATACGCATATGGTTGCTGCGTAAATCAGCTGTTGCCCGACATCGAGCAATACAAATTCAACGTTCCCAACTTGCCGCTTTTCGACCAAGGCCAGGAGCCGTTCTTTGGGGATTACATTGATGTTGTTCCCTCTCCCTCGTTTCTGCCATCGGGAAATTCCTGGAAATACAATTTCACGCCCAGCGAGAACCCGGTGTTTCACGCCACGTGGACAGACAACCGGGATGTGGTACCACCACTGAACGGGGATTGGACCCATTACACACCGGCGGTACCCAACGGCACGCCAAGTATCTTCCAGCCAGGCAGCACCGTGCCCGACTGCCGGACCGGCCAGGAAGGCATGCGCAACCAGAATATCTACACGTCGCAGATTGCCGGCGGCCTTGTGGTGGGAGCTCCGGGAAATGCCAAGCCGCTGGGCACAACCACGAATCCTCTTAACGGGCAAGTCGTGCCCTTCCAACGTGGCTTTGCAGTCGTGGCGCAGAACATAACGGGGCAGGTGATCTACGTTCAACTGTCGATTGCGAATCAACCCACCGGCGGCACGGCTTCGTTCCTTCAATTTTCGCCGGAGACAACCCTGCAGACCACCATTCCGGCTAACTCCTCGATTTCTCGAACCGTCTTCCTGACCTCGACCAATCCGCAAGCTTCCGTCACGGTGAACGTACGCCAAATTACGGCGATCGGCGGGTCGGTGGTGACGAATGGCTTGAGTGGATCGGTTGTTCTAAATCCAGACGCGACGAATCCGCAAATCACGAACCCGAACATCAACAATCCCAATATCAACAATCCGAACATCAACAATTTGGAAGTCACAAACCCGAACATCAACAATCCCAATATCAACAATCCGAACATTAACAATCCCAATATCAACAATCCGAACATCAACAATCCGAACATCAACAACCCGAACATCAACAATCAGACTGTCGCCAACGCGAGCCCGGCCACTCCGAACATCAACAACACGACCATCGCCAACCCAGACACGGCCAATCCCAATATCAATAACCCCAACATAAATAATCAGAACCTGTCCGATGGTGGCACGGTCACGGATGTGACCTATGGAATCACCAACCAGGGCAATACGACTTCCGCCTACACCGTTAAATTGACCTCCACCAGCACCCCGCCGGGCGGAATTGTTTTCCAACTCATCGTGAACCGGCTCTACCAGACCCCGGCTGCGCAAAACTGCCAGCTGGTCGTCGAAACACACTGGAATACAGTCGCGAATATCATCAACCCAAAGGTGTTCTCCCCAACTGATCCGAACATCAACAATCCGGACATCAACAACTCCACACCAGACGAAGCGACGGTAACCCTGCAGCCGGGAGAGACGGGCTATATCACTGTGAGGGTGATGAATCCGACTCCCGCGGCAACGCCTTTCGATCCAACCACGCTCGTTCCAGCGACGGTCCCCCAGGCGGTGAACACGGCAACCGTGCTTGCAAACCCGGGAAATCCAAATCTGACACCGCCGGTGGTTTATCCGCAGTTGACGGTTCTGACGACCGCGCTGCCTCCGACCGATCGCAACGACACTGGTTACTCCGTGCAGCTGATGGCTATGGGGGGAAAGCCGGGAGCTCAGACGTGGTCGATCAAGACTGGCGCGCTGCCGCCGGGAATCAATTTGAGCCCTTCGGGCCTGGTTTCGGGGACAGCGACAACGCCAGGAAGTTATCCGGTAACAATTCAAGTTGCAGACACCAACTCGCCGGCAGCCGTGGCTTCGCAGGCATACGTATTCAATGTCAGCGTGACGCCTCTATCGACGCAGGTCGTAATGCCGCCGCCTGACGGAGTCGTTGGCCGGCCATACGTTGCGACTCCGCTGACCGTGACTGGAGGAACGACTCCGTATACCTTCACCGCCACCGGCCTGCCTCCGGGATTGGTGATCAATGGGAGCACCGGCCAAATCACGGGAATGCCGACTGTCGCGAACCCAACCGGCTCACCCGTGATGATTACCGCTACCGATGCGGCCACGCCTGCGGAGCAGGTAACGTACAACACGAGCATTCCGGTCGGCGCGGTGATCCAGATTTCGCCAGCCGCGGGTGCGTTGACCAGCGGCACAATCGGTGTTCCCTACACCTACCAACTGATGGCGACAGGTGGCATTGGGGGCCTGGTGTTCGGAACTCCGGGGTTGCCGGCCGGCGGGACATTGGATGGCACCGGACTGATTTCATTCACCAGTCCGCAAGCCTCCAACGTGAGCTTCAGCGTGACTGTGCATGATCAGGCGAACCCGACTCAGACCGTCAGTAGCGGCACCTACACCATCAATTTCGCGGGTGTCGCCATCCCGGGCAGCGTTGTGTTTGTGACCCAGCCTACTAATACAGTTGTGAGCCAGCCAATCACTCCCGCCGTTCAGGTCGAGGTACTGGATAGTTCTGCCTCGCCGGTGCCGGGCGTTACTGTCACGCTGATCCTGAGTACGGGTCTGGGAACCTTGAGCGGGACTACCTCCCAAGTTACAAATTCGGCGGGAATCGCTACCTTCTCCAATCTCAGCGTCAACACAGCCGGAACCGGCGACAAACTGCTGGCGACAGCGGGCAACGCAACGGCAACCTCGAATCCGTTCAATATCACGACCCCCGCGCCCCAGGCATGCGCCCCGACTCCGGGACCGCTCCTCAGTTGGTGGCCATTCAATGGGAATGCGCTCGATATTCGGGGAGGCAAACCGGGAACATTACTGGGCGACTTTGGCACCCAGAGTCAGTTTGTTTCCGCCGAAGTCGGCCAGGGGTACAAGCCCAACGGCGCAGCGGCCATGATCACCGTACCCGGTGCTCCATACCTGGTACCCGTTAACTTCAGCGTTGGCGCTTGGATCAGAGTCGATTCCCTCAGCAGTGATCCGGCCATGCAGATCGTGTGGATCGGCGACAGCGCAGGTGACCACAAGAGCACGCCATACTCTCTCTCCGTTCAGGGAAATGGTACCTTCACTACTACCGGTGCAACGGTCGTTGGCACGCCAGGCGCCGGAAAGGTCGTCGCCATCATTTCGGATGGCGTGAATGAACTGGACGTTTTCTCCAATACGGTCCTGCATCCGGGTGTGTTCTACTACGTCACGCTGACGTGGCAAGGACCGTCCGTTGGAGCGTCAATCTGGATCAATGGAGCGCTGGATCAGCCCTCGGGACAAACTCCTCTCATTGGTCTTTCCACACCTACAAACCCATTCCAGATCGGCGGAATCCTGAACGGCAGTCCGGCGGCCGGCACCTTCAACGGCGTCATTGACGAGTTGCAGGTCTTCGGCAATGTGCTCACACAGTTCCAGATGCAGACAATCTACAATGCTGGCTCAGCGGGCCAATGCCAGGACCTCTGGTTCACCGAATTCAATGGCGGCGGCCTGAATAACATCGGTTCCATTACTCCTGGCGGCAGCAATAGCATCAGCCAGTACACACCGCTGACGGAACCAGTCTTCCCGTACAACCTCGCCGCCGGATCTGACGGGAATGTCTGGTTTACAGAGACCGACGCGAACAAGATTAGCGTGTTCGTGCAGCTCGGCGGAGGAGCGGGATTTGGCGAGTATGCGATCCCTCCTTCATCCGGCAGCAGCAACCCGGCAGGGATCACGAGTGGACCGGATACGAACCTGTGGTTCACTCAGTCCGTCGCGAACTCGAGCGGCACCAACTACGTTGGCAGCATTAGCACGAGTGGAACGATCAATCTTTACGCGGTTCCCTCATTAAGTAGCAACCCGGCGGGTATTACGGCGGGGCCAGATGGAAATCTCTGGTTTGCGGAAAAGTTGAAAGGAAACATCGCCAGGATGACCACGGCTGGGGCAATCACCGAATTTAGCCCTACCACTCCCGCGAGTGGTCCCGCCTTCATCACGCCCGGACCAGATGGCAACCTCTGGTTTACGGAATCCAGCAGCAACAAGATTGGGGTGATGACAACTACTGGTACAACTGTGAATGAGTTCGCGGTTCCATCCAACAGCAGTCCGTTCGCAATTGCCCTGGGACCAGACGGAAACCTGTGGTTTACTGAAAACGGCATGATAAACCCCGGAAAGATCGGCCGAGTTACCCAGACCGGAACCTTTACCGAGTTCACAATTCCGACGGCCGGGAGTGGGTTCCCCCTATTCATCACTGCAGGACCCGACGGCAATGTGTGGTACACGGACAACAATAACGGAAGCATCGGCAGGATCACGCCAACCGGAGTCGTCACCGAGTTCCGGATTGGTGGATTGGGGACGGTCACCCCCACTTCCGGTCACCTTGGCTCCGGTTATTCGGTTGGCGATGTCCTTACCGTAAATCAGACGGGCGCAAGTGGCGGGACCGTTAGGGTCACCGCTATTTCTACCAGTGGTGCTGTAAGCACCGTGGTTGTTGTATCGAGCGGGACCGGCTACTCTGCTGCGACAGGATTGAGCGTAACCGGGGGAAGCGGGTCTGCAGCGCTGGTCGATATTACGGGCAACGTTGCCCCATGGGGCATCACGCTAGGACCTGCATTTGTGCAAGTTCCAGCTCCGCCGACGAGCGTGACAGGCACCAATAACACCCTCTCAGGCGTGCCTGTCATCAATTGGACGGCGAGCGCAAGTTCCGGGGTCATTGGCTACAACGTGTACCGTTCGACCAGCCCCAATGGGCCGTTTATCTTGGTGGGCAACCCTACTTCCACTAATTTCACCGATCCCAACGCGCCTGGAGCCTGTGGTACCGGAACCACCTACTACTATTTTGTAACAGCCGTGGGGACGGGCAATGTGGAGAGCGTACCTTCTAATCAGACAAGCGTTGTCGCGCCCAGCAATGGGTGCTAAACGGCATGAGTCGCTGGGCATCACGCTCAGCAATGGGGCGGAGGTTGGAAGTTGAAGCGAATTCGGGTCCGAAACACTTCGGCCCGAACCAAGGCAGAATGGTGACGGCAACCTGAGTTCATTGTCCGAACTCAGTGTCCGTTCAAGGCAGCCAGACGCTGGGTTGCATCCGCGACGAGCGGATCGCTGGCGCCTTTTTCTTTAATGGCGAGAAACGTCTTATAGGATTCTGTCGCGCCCGGACTTTTCAGCCCTTCGCGCGCCCGGCCCTGGTAGTAGTAGACCGGCGGAAGCAAGTGGTAGCTCGGAATGTCGTCAAGAAATACCGACGTGGCTTCACCACGACGGTCAAGGCAAACATCGAATTCGGAAGATGCTTCGGTGTAAGCGCCTGCATCCAGATAGGCGCGGCCCAGGTCAAAATGGCCGAGCCAGGTATCAGAGAGTTTCTGCGCCTCCTGAAAACTTTGAAGGGCCTCGCGCGATTTTCCTTTTTTCAAAAGTACTTCTCCGGCAATTAACTTTGCGTACACTTGAGGCTCGCTCTCCAACCGCTGTCCCAGCGGCGAAACCGCTTGTAACGCTTTGGCCTCCTGCCCAGCAGCCAGATATACTTGCGCCGCACGATACAGGATTCCCGGCTCCGTGCTCGCCGAAGCTGCTTTGCTCGCGGAAGAAACGGCGTCTGAGGTTTTTCCAAGGGCCAGTTGGGTCTGCGCCAGCGCTGCGGTTCGATCGGCTGCGGAATCCGCATCTTTGGCCGCAAGATCGGCCGCGATTGCCGGCTCAAGGATTGCTCGCGCGTCCGCGACACGCCCTTCGAAGAGGGCAAGGTCAGCAAGTCCGCCGGCGGCAATCGAGGCGCCGTAGGTGCTTAAGCCTTTGACCTTCTCGTAATCTTGCCTCGCCTCTTCGTTGTGCCCGAGAGCCAGCGCAGCCAGTGCCATGGTGCGCAGCGCCTGTTCGAAGTTCGGGTTCTCGTCGAGAATCGATTTTGCTTCTTTCGCGGCAGTGTCAAAGTCGCCCGCGTAAAGAGCGAACATCGCAAAATTGATGCGCTGGAAGTGGCTCCGCGGAGTCAGCGCCAACGCCCGCTTCTGCTGTTCCCGAGCTTCTTTCATGTTCCTGGCGTAAAAATAAGCGAGCGCCAGGTTCCCGCGCCCGGCCAAGTCAGCAGGATACTGATTGACCAACGCGGTCAATTCCTCAATAGCTTTTGGCTGGTTCCGAACCAGCAGGTAATAGCCGCTGCGGGTGCGGTACTTCTCGCGGTCTGTCATGCGATCGATGTGCGAAAGCGCCAACGAGTAATACTTTTCCGCCTCTTGCCGCTTGCCCGTATTGGCGTATATAACGGCCAGGCCCGAGTAAGCCCTGCCCAGATTAGGGTCCGATGCTATGGCCTGTTCGTAGGCGGTAATTGCATCATTCCATTTTCCCGCCTGCAGAAAAGCCTGGCCTACAGCATAGGCATGGGCAGCTTCCAACGAGTGCGTTGTGTAGGTCTCGGCAGCGGTCAATTGGACTGATTCCGGTGTCTTATCGCCAAGGTTTTTTCTGATGCCGGCTGCCAGTTTGCCCATTGCCACAAGAACGTCCTGCTTTGCCACTTGCTCGGATTCCTTGGTGAGAACTTTTCCGGTAACCCCGTCAACGGCATGGACAGCAAGCCGGTAGCCGTCGCCCTCGCGGTTTATGGAACCGGAGATCACGATGTTGATGCCTTCCCGGGTAGCGACCAGTCTGGCGAGTTGCTCACTCAATCGGGTTGTGCCCGGCTGAAGCTTGGCTGCAATCTTGTGCGCCGACCCGCGATTATAAGAATTGATAAATGAAGCCCCTTCCAAGGCCACGCTGAACGCCGGTTCCAGCGTCTCATCGAAGACGGGATCGGAAGTGTCATTGCTGAAATCGGCGATCAGGATGCTCACCGGCGAGGGTTGAACCGTGTTTGTGGTCCAAATGCGGTTCTTGACAAGCACAAACGTCGCCGTCACAAGCAATAGGACACCGAGCACCATGGCCAAGTATTTGTAGATCGAGTCGCCCGTAACCGGTCGCCGAACGATGCCAGCGGAACCGGTAGAGCTAGAAGGCTGATAGGCCTCCAGAGTCGGCCAGTAATTCCGCGACGCTTTGATAGCGATTCGCCGGCATTGGGTTCAAGGCAGCGACTCACGATCTTGCTCAGAGACCGCGCGGCACCGACTTCTCAACGACGCTGGCAGGAACGGCGTGCTCGTGGCTGCGTTTCAGCAGGCTGGCCATCGCGCTTGGAGCCTCAAACGGCGCCTTGCCAGCGAGCAATTCGTAGAAGATAAGTCCGGCGGAGTAGATGTCCGAGGTAGGCCCGAGTTCATGGCCCTGGGCTTGTTCGGGAGACATATACTCGAGCGTTCCCAACAGCGCGCCAGTTTGTGTCAGTCCGAAGGTTTGGGCAGACTGAGCCAGGCCAAAGTCCATGACCAGCACTTTGCCCAGCTTGTCGCGCATCACATTTGATGGCTTTAGGTCGCGATGAATGATCCCTTCGCTATGACAGGCATCCAGCGCACGACAAACCTGCTGCATGACGCTTACGGCTTCGGCAGGAGGAAGTTTTCCGGCTTTCCGCAAAATACTCTTGAGATCCTCACCATCGACGTACTCCATGGTGATGAACTTCACTCCCTGGGCATCGCCGAAGTCATAAATGCGCACCACATTTTTGTGTGTGATTTGCCGGGCGAGGACCAGTTCCAGCTTGAATCGCTGTAGAATTTCTGGATTCGTTGCCAGATCAGGACGGATTACCTTAAGCGCGACTTGGCGATCAACCTCTTTGTCCCATGCCTTGTAGACCGCCCCCATGCCGCCTTCACCCAGCATTTGCAGGATTTCGTACCGCCCGCTGAGAACCAGGTGGGCACTTAATACGGACGGGTCCGCTGGACTATGGGCGGCCAAAATGGGTGTGTTAGCGCCCGAAGAAGCAGAAGCGACTCCGACGGTCGCCTCGTCGAAGGCAGAAGAAGAATTTGGAATTGTTCGCTTTTCATCCAGCATGCGCTTCTCGCAGTCTGGGGGAAGACCTGCTGAAGACGTACCCGCACAATTGGGAAGTAGTATATACCGGTTCCTCACGGGCAGCTATCGACAATTCGGGATCGTCGGGATCGGGTCAAACTCGTGGCTTCCACGGAACTGGCTGGCTGATACCGGCACAGTTTTCTCTTCCAAATTTGATTTATCTGTCGCCAACGGTGGAGATCCATTGGCAGGGCTTACGGGAGTGTTCAGACAATTGATAGTATGATCTGAGCCATCACCGACGGGCCTGTCGCTCCGCAGCGCTTCGGGATATCTGCCCGCTTCTTCGGAGGACCCATGTTCACTGCAACTGCTAATTTAATTCTCCCCAGTACTACCACCGGCTCTTTTCCACGTCCCCGTTGGTTTGACGTCAGCATGTGGGGTCGCCCCCTGGATACCTGCATGCAGGACATTCGCTTCCGCGAGAAATTTCAGGATGCCCTGGCCGTGGTGATCAGCGACCAGGAGCGAGCGGGCCTCGACATCATTTCACACGGTGACTTTCACGTTGATGAAGACCTTGCCGGGCGTGCCTGGCACCATTATCCCCTTCAGCGCTGGGCCGGCTTCGAAGGAGATTACCTGCAACCCGAGGAGACCACAGCCCCGTGGCTACACTATCCGCCGGGCACGCTGCTGAACGAAATCTACACTGGGTGGCGTTGGCCGCGCGTGGTCGACAAAATCGAACATCGCCCCCTCGACTACCCTAAAGTGTGGCGCATCGCGCAGGGAAAGACGCCGAAGCCTCTCAAGTTCGGCACCTGTTGTTCACAAGTGATGGCCCTGTTCTTGGACATCCACACCCCAAAATACAAAGACAAGCGGCAAGTCATTTGGGACATGGCCGAAGCCATGAACAAGGAGTTGTTGTTGCTCCGCGATGCGGGTTGCCGCTGCATCCAGATCGAGGAGCCCACCTTCCATTTCATGGCCAACACGTATGGGAAGGACCATGAAGAAGTGAAGTTCATGATTGATGCTTTCAATCGGGAAGTACAACGGTTGGACGACGTGGAATTGTGGATACACACATGTTGGGGAAATCCCAATATGCAGCGGGTCATGGACAACACCAGCTACGCGAACTCGATCGAAATCTACTTGGAGCGCTGCCGTGGCGACGTCTGGACTCTGGAGATGAAAGACCGTAACCAGGCGGACCTTGAGCTGTTCGAACCTTTTAAGCGCGATCTGAAGAAGAAGATCTGCATCGGCGCCGTCAGTCACCGCGCGCTTCAAGCCGACCGACCCGAAGACGTGGCGGCGGAAATCCGCAGGGCGCTGAAATATATTCCGGCTGAAAAGTTGATTATCTCGAACGACTGCGGTTTTGGACGTCAGGGCTGCAATCGCGAGATCGCCTTTTACAAAGCGAGCGCCCTTGCACAAGGTTGCAATATCGTACGTCGTGAACTCGGATTCCCGACTACGTATGTCCCCGCCGCCGACCCCAAGCTTCAAATCGACGTGGTTCCTGGCCGGTAGGGATTCTCCTCCCGGTTCGCCGCAGCGTCTAAGGTCTACAGCGTTCTGTCGGCAACTGTCGGGAGGCTTGATGAAAGCGCTCATCTTTTCCATTCCTATTGTGAGATGGAGCTCTCAGTGGCCCAGCTACCGGAATTCGCTGCGGAGATTCGATCCTCACCGGGACCTAGATCAATAAGCGATCGACTCGGAACAGCTGCATGAAGAGGTAGGAAGGGCACCACCGAACGTTCGCGGGCGAATCGTCGATAATCCGGAGGTAATCCAGATCTATTGGCAGGACGGTACGAAGGTTCTAGCTCAGTTTTCTCTCCGCCAGACAAGCCGCTTGGGTCATGAGGTAATTCTGTTCGGGGATACTTGTCGTCCGGCTGGCCGCAATTCGGTAATGCTTGATGGCGCTTTCATAGTCGCCAACCATTTCGAGCAAATGGGCGCGAACCGCGTCGAGGCGGTAGTGACCTGCAAGCCGAGCGTCGGTATCGAGCGTCTTTAGCAGTTCAAGGCCTTTCGAAGGGCCGTGTACCATGGCAGCCGCAATTGCATGATTGAGCGTGACCATGGGGCTGGGAGACGCGCGTTTCAGCAGTTCGTACAAGGCCAGGATCTGCGGCCAATCCGTGTCTTCCGCTCGCGCTGCTTCGTCATGAACTGCAGCGATAGCCGCCTGTAACTGATACAGACCGACCGATCCTTTCGATAGCGCGCTGGTCAAGAGCTCGATGCCTTCGGAGATCTCGTCCCGGTCCCATAGAGCTCGGTCTTGTTTGGTCAAGGGGATCAATTCCTCATCAGGTCCGGTTCGTGCCGCACGGCGAGCGTCGGTTAGCAACATGAGCGCCAACAGTCCTGCTACTTCTCCATCCTCGGGAAGGAGCGCTTTCGCACCGCGAGTTAACCGGATTGCCTCCCGTGCCAAATCGAGCCTCTGCAAGTGCGCTCCGATGCTACTGGCGTAACCTTCATTGAAGATCAGGTAGAGCACATGGAGAACGGCAGGCAGCTGTGCGGCACGCTCCTGCGGGGAAGGCATGCGGAATGGCACGCCCGAAGCCTTGATGCTTTGCTTCGCGCGGCTGATCCGCTGGGCCATGGTCGCCTCGGGAACCAGGAATGCGTTGGCAATTTCCACCGTGGTCAAACCGCCGACGGCGCGCAGAGTCAGAGCAATTGCCGAGGACGAAGTTAGGGCGGGGTGGCAGCACATAAACAACAGAATGAGCGTGTCATCTGGATCCATATCAGACTCGATTTCGTCGACGGGTGCCATGGTCTCCGCATCCTTCGCGACCGCGGTTTCCCTCTGACGACGGGCAATTTCGCTGCGCACTTGGTCGGTCATGCGGCGGGATGCGACCTGGATCAACCAGCCGCGTGGATTCTCGGGAACACCCTCCTGCGGCCATTGCGTAAAGGCCGCTATCATGGCCTCCTGCACGGCGTCCTCGGCGGACGAGAAGTCTCGAAAACGGCGTGCCACTGAGCCGAGCACCTGTGGTGCAAGTTCGCGCAACAGACGCTCGGAAGTCGGGTCCCACGGTTTTGTCATCGCGGCTCTCGTTACAGCATTTCCGGTGGAGGCCCGCTCATGATTGGACGCACTTCAATCGGCATGTTCAACGCCGTCCCACCGGGACCCGGCGCCGCCGAAACTTGCGCCGCGATCGCATAGGCTCGCTCCGCAGAGTCGACATCGACAATCCAGTATCCCGCGAGAAATTCCTTGCTCTCAGGGAATACGCCGTCTGTGATCGGCACGCCATTCTTACCAGCGCGCACCAACTTAGCCTGATCGGGAAACGACAGACCTTCGGCTGAGACCAACTCGCCGGACTGGCGAAGCTCTTTGTTGAGACCGATCATAAATGCGATGTGTGCCTGGAGGTCTTTCTGGGCCCACTGGGGGACTCCCCGGCCGGCTCGCATCGTGTTCATCATCAAGATGTATTTCATTTTTCCCGTTCTCCTTTGATTTCATCCGGGCGCTGCTTGCCGCGCCATCGCAGGTTTGCCGGAATGCGTGCGGCATTCTCGGCATTCCGTCATTGGGACTTAGATTGCTCATAAGCCGCCAACCGCCGGACTTCAATCGGCATGTTCGTAGGTGCTCCTCCGGGCCCCGGCGCCGCCGAAATCCGGCCCGCTATGGCATAAGCGCGTTCGGGAGTGGCCACGTCAACCATCCAGTAGCCCAGCAGAAACTCTTTCGACTCGGGGAAAATACCGTCGGTGACCGGCATGCCATTTTTCTCACCGCGCACAACCTTCGCTTCAGCGGGTTCGGTTAAGCCTTGTGTGGCAACAAACTCTCCGGATCCACTCAGGTCGTTGGTGATACTACGGAGGACAGCCATGTGCGTTTCAATATCCTTTTGCGACCAAACGTGATAGCTGTCAACGCCTGCCTTCGTGCCGGACATCAGCAAAATGTATTTCATATCTATCGCTCCTAAATCGTTTTGTTCGCCTTAATACGGTTAGCCTAAGACGTCTTGTCTGTTTGAAACATCCACCGGACACCGAATTGGTCGTTGAGTGCTCCGTAGGTGCCGAAAAACTGCTCTTTCAGTGGGTCGGTCACTTCTGCGCCTTCCGAGAGTCTTTCAAAAAGAGTTCTCAATTCCTCGAATGTTCCTCCACTCAGATAGAGGCAAACCGTGTTGCCACGAATTGGAGTTCGGGCAGGCCGTAGCCAGTCCGAGGCTGAAATCTCCAGCTTGCCATTTCGGAGCCGGGCATGGACGATTTTCTCCTGCTGAACTGCAGTCATGAAATCCTTGGCTGGAGAATCCTTAACCTTGGTCGCAATCAGTTCTCCGCCAAAACAGGATTTGTAGAACTCCATAGCCTGCTGGCATTTGCCATCGAATAACAGGTACGGGGTCAAGGTGGGCATTTTATTCCCTTCCATTTTCTGCATCTTAGAGTCTGCCATCGAAAGAGCAGGTAAAGCCCCCAACGGCGTAGCGGAGAGCACGGAAGTGACGAAACGGCGACGAGATACCTCGATGACTTTGCCCACTGTCGTTCTCCTTTTGTGAAGTTCTTGCCAGAGCCTAGTCTCCGTTTTCATGGAGTAGTCGGAGCCATGGCGGCGTTCTCTACATCCCTCGAAAAGATTTTTTTAACCAAAAATCAGGCCTAGCCTGTCGATTTGTCTCACCCCAGAACCGATCTATCGAGTGGAGGTTGGGAAACGACGACGGACGAGGTGGTAGTTGACACGAGCCAGGACTGGGTGCTGGCCTGCGATGTGCAGCGGCGCTTTATGCAGAGTCTGGGCCGGACCAGCGATTCGGTAGACTACAGCGCGCTGCCGACAGATCCGTGCCCTCGGCGGCGATGGCGTGATGATACCTTCGAGGTTTCCGGTGGCGTCGACAATCAACAGTCTGTGGTGCGCCTATTTCCGACGGATGACGAATTGACCGCCGGAAAGTCGTTGGGCCTTAAGTCGCAGGTGGGCATTGCCCGTTGGTTAGCGCCGCGTGCTCGTTCATTTCCCACACTTGTCCACAAGAAAAAACCTTTCTCGTGCGACGAGCAAACTTGACCGAGGCTCCAGAAAAAGCACAATGGAATCGTGTGCACTTCCTCAGCAGATCCCCCAAGATCTCCATGAACAGACAGCTAACTCTTTATTCCGGAATATTTTGCAGGTAAGTATTTTGTTCGCAATATGTGGCGGGTATCAGGGATGCCTGGGTTTCGGGTGAGCCATGCGGAATCAATAATTTGGAGCTTGGGACCAAACAATGATTAGGGTATACACCCTTCCAACATGTCCCCGGCTGGTCTTATGCCCGAGCCGAGCCATGACTGGAGCACGCCCGCTGCCAACTTGCATCAGGCTCCTAGTGCCGCATGATCGGCCATCCGCTTCTTGTTGTAACGCAGCGCAACGTTCATGAAGACATTGCCGAGAGGGGTCTCGAAGCAGATCATGAGCGCTTCCGTGTCTTCGCTCGACTTGTCTCCCTCCTGAGCAGTAAGCAGGAGCGGGGGATGCACGCGAAAATGGAAGCCCTGGTCGTTGAGCGCGGAAATGGCATTGCCCACAACCTGGTTCGCGAGTTCGAAGATGGTTTCCTTGATCAGCGCGTCCGACTCGGGCAGATCGGCGCCCGCGTAGTGGCTGGCAACCTTGACCGCCGTGTGGGGTTCGAGGTCCACTATGATCCGGCCTTCGATGTCCCCGGTCAGCGCGATCATACCGGCCACGCCCTTGCGGCGGTAGGCGTCCTCCTCCATGGTGAGGTTGCCTACCTTGGTTGTGCCCTGCAACCCTTGCGACAACACGGCGTCAGCCGCGTTGATGAAAGGCTGGATCAATTCCATCTTCATCTGGTTAGGCTCCTGCTCCGGCGCTGGCCGCCACGGCTCCGTCTTCGCCCAGCACGTACTTGATGACTTCATACAGCACTTCCGGTTTCACCGGCTTCTGCACGAAATGGCGCGCGCCCCGTTGCAGCGCGGCAACGATGTTTTCCTGGTAGCCCACCGACGACACCATCACAATGCGCGCTTCGGGATGCTGTTGGACGATCCGTTCGGCAGCTTCAATACCTTCCATCTGCGGCATGGTGATATCCATGAGCACGATGTCAGGATGCGTGCGGTCGAACTCGCTGATGGCAGTCAAGCCGTCCCCGGCCTCAGCCGCCACCTGCCCGCCGAACGTTTCAATCATGCGGGCCAGATTTTTGCGGGCAAACACGGAGTCGTCCACTATTAAGTAGCGGACCGGCTGGCCGTCTTTGCTGCGTTTCACAGGTGCAAACTGCTCCATACAGACCTCCTCCTTCTACTGCATATCACGCTGGCTCGTCCCGCACCAGATCACGCTGGTCACGGGTAAGGGCCGCGCCGATCTTAGTTTCCCGCGCGCACGGCGCGCCCGGTCGAAGCCGCAGACCCGGCGTTCCGTCCGCACACGGACTGCAACGTTGCTCCGATGTTGTCCAAGCCGACCACGCGGATGGCGTACCCTCTTTCGATCGCCGCCTTGGGCATGCCATAGACCACGCAGGACTCTTCGCTCTGCGCCAGGGTCATTCCACCTTCTTTTTTCACCGCTCCCAGCCCCTCCGCGCCGTCGTCGCCCATGCCAGTCATCAGCACGCCTACCGCCTGCGTCTTGAATTGCTCGGCCACGCTGCGCAACAACACATCCGCGCTGGGACGGTGTCCGTTGACTCGCGGCTCGTCGCTCAACGCTACGACGTCTCCCATCGGTAGCCGTCTTACTTTCATGTGCCGGTTTCCGGGACAGATCAGCACGTGCCCCGGCTGCAATAGATCTCCCGACTGCGCCTCTTTCACCCGCAGCGGGCACACTTCATCAAGTCGGCGGGCAAACATGTCCGTGAATCCTTCCGGCATGTGCTGCACCACGGTAATGGCTCCGGGAAAGTTGCCCGGCAATCGCGATAGCACGTATTCCAAGGCCTGCGGACCACCCGTAGACACGCCAATCGCGACGACTTTGTTCGGAGCTGCGGAGGAAACTGGCAGCTTCTCCAGCTTCGGAGGAAGACCTGACGGCATGCGCGGTTTCAGCTTGCACTCGGCCGCCGCCTTCACTTTGGCGATCAATTCCCGGGCGGTTTCCGCCATGTGCGCCCCGGCATCTTTGGGTTTGGGCACGAAGTCGAATGCACCCAGGCCCAGCGCCTTCATGGTCACCGATGCCCCTTCGGTGCTGTGGGAACTGAACACAATCACCGGCAGCGGCTGCCGCCGCATGATCTCCTTCAGCGCCTCGATTCCGTTCATGCCCGGCATCTCGAGATCCAGCGTGACCACGCCGGGCTTCAGTTCTTCGATCTTCTTCAGGCAGAAGGAACCATCCATTGCCGTTCCGACCACCTCGATGGATTCATCGGCGACCAGCATTTGCGGAATGAGTTTGCGCATCAGCGCCGAATCGTCGACCACCAGCACGCGTATGGTTTTCTTCATGCCTGGCCTCCTACCGCGGGACTTAAAGCAAGCCGCAGGCGGTCGGTGGAGGTGAGCAATAGACCCGAATTGGCCTGTCCGGCTGCCTGCGGCCGCCATCGTGCAACATGCTCCACCACCGCGGGCAGGTTCAATATCAGCACCACGCGTCCGTCGCCCAGAATGGAGGCGCCGGAAACCAGATCGGTCGAGAAGGTTTGGTCATCTAATGCTTTGATCACCAGTTCCTCTTCGCCTTCCAAGGCATCGACAATCAAGCCGTATTTCCTTTCTCCTGCAGTGATGACGAGCACGAAGAGCTTGGAGTTTCGATTTTCCTCGGCTACGGGACGGCCCAGTCGCAGCAGCGGCAGGACCTGGTTGCGCAACTGCAACACCTCGTAGTTGTCCACCTGATGCACTTCCGTCTCGAACGTGCGGGCAATCTCCAACACAGCATTCAGCGGAATCGCATACAGGCGTTGCTCGACCCAGAACAGCAGCGCCTTGATGATGGCCAGGGTCAGTGGCAGCTTCATGCGGAACGTGGTGCCTTTCCCGGGACGCGTTTCCACACTGATGGAGGCCTTCAACCGGTGCAACACACTTTGCACAACGTCCATGCCCACGCCTCGGCCGGAGACTTCGGTGACCTCGTCGGCGGTGCTGAAGCCGGGCCGGAAGATGAATTCGAAGACCTCGGTCTCACTCATCCGCGCAAGTTCCTCGGGAGTTGCCATTCCGAGTTCAACGGCTTTGGCGCGAATCTTTTGCGCGTCGATACCGCGACCATCGTCGCTGACTTCGACGACGACCTGGTTGCCCTGGTGATACGCGTTCAGCCGGATCATCCCCTGCGGCGCCTTGCCCAGTTTGCGGCGCTCCTCGGCAGGCTCAATGCCGTGGCTCACCGCGTTGCGCACCAGGTGAGTAAGAGGCTCGGCGATGGCGTCGAGAATTCCCTTGTCGAGATCGGTATCCTGTCCGCTGATATCAAGCTGGACATCGCGCCCGCATTGCCGCGACACATCGCGCACCATGCGGGGGAAGCGCCGGAACAACTGCTCGACTGGCACCATGCGAATCTTCATCACCGAGCGCTGCAGATCGTTCAGCACGCGGGCCTGCAAGGCCATGGCATCGGCAAACTTGCCGCGCAGCGGCTCTTTCGGAAAGCGCTTGGAGAATTCGCCCAGAGCCTGTTGCAACATCGACTTGCCGATGATTAGCTCGCCCACCAGGTTAAGCACGTTATCGATGCGGCCAGCGTCCACGCGCAGGATGTTTTCCAGCATGGTCGTCGGCGTCGCCCCCGACTCGGCCGCCGCCGCTGTCTCAGCCGGAGCCTCCCCCGGAGCGGGTCCCGATTCAGGCATCAGGGGGAGAACCTCAAGCGGAGCTTCGGTCTTGCTTTCGGATTTGGTCACTGCCGCTGCCGCTGCCAACATCAACTCGGCCGTGACCTCAGCGGTGATGGTCGGAATCCTACACTTGGCGGCAATCTGATCCGCCGTTTGCACGCTGGCCAGCACGAACTCCACCTGCTTGGTGGCGGCGGGAGACTTGGCGTCGGGCCGCACCGCGAGAACCGGACCCATGACCCCGATGGCATTGTGCACCAACTGGCGTCCCGCAATCGGCATGGCGCAGTGCGGGTCAATCTTCACCACAACGTGATACACATCTTGGCCCGCGGACTGGGCCTGCGTCATGGCCAGCTTTTCGTATTCTGTCCAGTGGGCTGCGGACCCATGAGACGTGCGGGATGCCGGTGCCTTGGCGGCGGACGTTTTGAGCACGGATTTTTTCGTTCTCCGGGTTTTTCCCGACGCTGGCGCGGCCGTCAGTTCCTCGATCCGCTTGGCCAAACTCTTGGTCGAAGGCAGTTTCTTTCCGTTGTGATAGGCGAAAATCATCTCCGCAAAAACGTCGGCAGCGGCAAAGGCAATCTCCGCCACGGCCGCCTGATTCGCGGTACCCTCGAGCGACAGCGCATCCTCGAACTGATGCGCCAGTTCGCTCAACTCGCGCAGCCCGCAGGCCGCCGCATCGCCTTTCAAAGTATGGACGGTGCGGCGGATGACGCGCACGATTTCCTCGTCGCCGGGCTTTTTCTCCAGCTTCAAGGCTTCATCGTTCAGCGCCTGCAGCAGTTCCTGCGAAGTCTCGAAGAAGAGCTCCCGCAGTTCCGCGCCGCGTTCGTCGTGAGAATCGGTCACTCTCTCACCTCAAGCCTCTGGTACGCCGTTCCACTGTCCTTGTGAACCATTTGAAACTTCTGGGTGAGCCCCAGCAGGCTTTCTGCATGTCCCACAAAGAGATATCCGGACGCATTGAGGCAGCGGTAGAACTTCTCGATCAACCGCTTCTGCTCGGCCTCATCGAAGTACATCATCACGTTGCGGCAGAAGATCACGTCATTGCGCTGCGGCAGGTACTCCGTCTTCAGATTGTGAAAGTCGAAGTGCACCATTTCTTTCAGCGGCTTCTTGACGGCATAGCGTTCGCCCACTTTGTCGAAGTAGCGCAGGCGGTACCCGTAATCGACTGTCGCCATCTGGTTCTCGCTGTAGGCGCCTTCCTGGCCGTGCCGCAATACCGAGTAGCTGATGTCGCTGGCCAGCACTTCCACCCGCCACGGCGGCGGTATCAGCGGCTTGGGCAGCGGCAAATTGATGGGCAGCGGATTCCGCAGGTAGTAGTACGCCAGCGCGTCGGTGACCAGCATGGCCAGCGTGTAGGCTTCCTGTCCAGTCGAACATCCCGCGCTCCAGATGCGGATCGAGTATTCACGACGCGAACTCTTGTACTTGAACAACTCTTCCAGGACGGTTTTTTGAAACAGATCCAGCTGCGCCTTATGGCGAAAGAAACTGGTCTCGTTGACCGTCAGATTTTCCAGCAGCTTGGCCAGTTCGTCCTTGCCCTGCTGACTGATCAGCAAACGGTAGTAGGAATAGAACGAGTCGAGCCGGCATTCTTTCAGCCGGCGCAGCAGCCGATCCTGAAGGAAGTGAGTGCGGCGTTCGTCGAAGTGCATGCCGCACTCCTGGTAGACGAGCGTCTGCAACAACTTCAGTTCCGCCTCCGTCAGTATGGGAGCTGGTGCGGCTCCGGATGTGCTCATGTATGTTTCCCGTTGGAAATCTGTACTCAGTTTCAAGGTTTCAAGGTTCAAGGTTTCAGAGACCAAATCTCTCGAGCCTCCGGGACTGAAAATCTGTTTAGTCTGCGACCTTGAAGCTTTGACCCTTTGCAACCTGCAACCTTAAAACTCCGTCCTACCGTGCTGCTGCGGCTCGCGCATCGGCCTTGGCTGTGGTCTTCTTCTCAGTCTCCGTTTTTACCTGCAGGCTGCCCGGAGCCAGCAGTTTGCTCATGTCGAGCAAGACCACCAGGCGCCCTCCTACCTTGCCCAGTCCGGTGACGCAGTTCAATCCGCCTTCCTGGAAAACTGCCGGAGGCGCTTCCACTGCGTCCGCGGGAATCTTCAATACTTCGGAAGCCGAATCCACGATCAGGCCCGCCAATCGTCCCGCATGCTCGACCACCAGGATGCGATTCTGCTTGCGCAGTACGGCCTGCTTTTCTCCGAAGCGCTTGCGCAAGTCCATGACGGAAACGATTTTGCCGCGCAGGTTGATCACGCCCTCCAGGTAGTCGGGCGCGTCGGGGACGGCCGTAATCTCGGGGACGCGCACGATTTCGTGCAGAGAAGTGATGGGGACGCCGTAGGTCTCGCGGCCCACCTTGAAGCCCACGATATGGAGTTCACGGCTCATGCTGTCAGGCTCCTCGCACCCCGCCTAGAACTGAGTTCCCGCTGTCGCACGGCGCGTCTTGCGGTCAGTGGTTTCTGCGGGGACTTGCTGCCGCGAAGCTTCGGCTAAAGAAAAGCGGTCGATGAACTCCAACAGCCCACGTGACATCTTCGACATCTGCTCCGACGAGGCCGCCAGCTCCGTCGAACCGGAAGTCGACTGCTGCACCAGTTCGCGCATCCGCTCCATCGCCTTGACCACGGCCTGCGCTCCGGAAGCCTGCTCCTCGACGGCCGAGTTGATTTCATGGGTAATTTCGTTTAGCCGCGTGGTGGCGCGCGCGATCTGCGACGAGCCGTGCGACTGCTCGTTGGTGGCCGCGCCGATTTCCTGGGCGAACTTGTAGACCTCGGTGACCACGTTGGAAATCTTGCGCAGCGCCGCATTCAGTTCACCGCCTAGTTCCAGGCCCTCGTTGACGATGCTGGTCGAGCGGTCCATGTTCTCAACCGCCTTGCGGGCTTCCTTCTGAATGCTCTGGATCAGTTCCGAGATTTCCTTGGTGGACTGCGCCGATTTCTCGGCCAGCTTGCGCACTTCGTCGGCGACCACGGCGAATCCTAGCCCGTGTTCTCCGGCGCGGGCCGCTTCAATGGCGGCGTTCAAGGCCAGAAGGTTGGTCTGCTCGGCGAGATCGTCGATGACTTCGATGATTTTGCCAATGTCGTCGGCGCGTTGTCCCAGGGCTCCAATGATTTGCCCCGAAGAGGTAATGGTGGTGTTGATGCGGTTCAGACCGTCGGTGGCCTTCTCCATGGTGCCGATGCCGTTGTGAACTTCCTCGCGCGATCGGTTGGAGATGTCGAGCAGCACCTTGGCCGTGTCGGCGACGCGCTGAATCGAAGCCACCATCTGATCGATGGAGGCCGACGTCTCGCTGACGCTGGAGGCCTGCACCTGCGTGCTCTTCACCATGTTCTGCACGTTGACGCTCATCTCGTGCATGGTGCTGGTGACTTCATCGATGGCGGAGGAGGACTGTAATCCGATCTTGGCCGCGTCGTCGGAAGCCCCCGCCACCTGGTTGGAAGCGCTGGCCACCTGGGAGGAAGCATCGCGAACACTGCGCACCAGGCCGGCCAGGCCTTCCACCATGCGGGCGAAGGCATTGCCCAGCGTGTCGTGCGCAGACCGCGGTTTGACCTCCAGCCGCAGGTCGCCTCCAGCGATGGATTCGGAAACGCCTGCCATCTCCTTCAAATACGTGACCATCTTGTGGAAGGTGCGAGCCAGTTCGCCGATCTCATCGTCGCGGCTCAGATCGATGTTGTGCTCCAGATCGCCGGTGTTGCCAATGCCGCGCGCCACATTCATCAGGTCGTTGAGCGGCTGCGTAATCGACTTGGCGGTCCGGTAGGCGATTACGATGCCCACCGACAACGCGATGATAGTGCTGAGGAGCGAGACGATAATGGTTGCCTTGGCGGCGGTTTCGTCGGACTTGCGGCTCTCGCCGTCAGCGACGTCCAGCGAGTCGGTGGAATTCTTCACCCACGAAGAAGCGTCCTTCTGCAGGTAATAGATCTGCAGCTCGGCGACAGTCGCATTACCCGAGTCGACATCTTTGCGTTTTTCGATCAGGGGCTGCGCGAATTCCTTGCCCCAGGCCTGTTCCAGCTGCTGAACCTTCCCCAATGCGGTCTTGACTTGATCCGAGGCCGCCATCTTCAGGGCCAGATCCAGCTTGTCAATGAGCATGCGCAGCCCATCGTTCATGCGGTCCACCTCGCGGGTGTCGCCGCTCAACAGGTAGTTGCTCAGGTAGAGGCGGTTCTGCATCATCTGGAAGCGGACGGCGTTGGTGGTATCCGCCAGTTCTTTGGCCGTGTGCTCGCGCTGCACGGCCGACCAGTTCACCAGGAACAGCACAACGACCATGCAGAGGATGATGCCGAAATTCGTATATAACTTCTTGCCGATTGTCATCCCTATCTCCTCCGCGGCCAGGCGGCTACCGCGGCTCAAACTTGAAGTCGATTACGCCCGAACTCTCTGACGATGTCGGTTCAAAGCGCCATTTCTTGGCGGCGTCCAGCGCGGCTGTGGCCAGAACCGGGTGGCCACCCACCACGTGGGCATCCTTCACGGTGCCGTTGGGCGCCACCACAACCTGAATCTTCACGGTGCCCGCAATATTCATCCTCCGCGCCAGTTCGGGATATGACGGTTGCACCTTGCTCTTTGCCCGGCGGATCAGTTCTTCGCTCTGGGCCTGTTGTGCTCCCACGTGCACTAGGCCGCCGGTCAGTGCCAGGGT
Source organism: uncultured Acidobacteriaceae bacterium (assembly GCA_963774565.1). Lineage (GTDB taxonomy): Bacteria > Acidobacteriota > Terriglobia > Terriglobales > Acidobacteriaceae > Sulfotelmatobacter. Next base: position 281,727 of record CAVZFP010000023.1, read on the forward strand.
CAGGGCCAACAACGCTGCCGTACCTCGATGAGACACAATTCCTCCTTGGCTACCAGAAGATGGTACGCTGAAGCGTGCAACGCCTGGGCCACCCGAACCTTCCTGAAGAAACCAAAGTAATGACCGCTATATTCAAGTAAATGAGGTGCTTATAGGGATGGCCTAGTAGGCCTGGAGACGAAGCTTAGAGTTAGGTTTGTCTCAATCGCTCCGCCCCCTCCAGCCATTTCTCACCTTGAGACAAAATCTCATGCCCGTCTCGGGATTTCACACCGAGGCACCTCATCACCCATTTTCCTTGACTCAAATTGAGATGACAGGTAGTTTCCCAATAGATTCAAGTACTTGTGGATCGAGAACCCGATATCGCAAATTTCGGTGCAGGACTCAGCATTTCTGGAGGCAGTCCTATCATTCCCCCGGAAAACAGTTTTGCTCCGGGATCCGATGAGGGCTTCCAGAAGTTGCTGGTTCGTATTGCTGCCAAAGCGGGCGAACGAACCGGCGCCCCTTCCCTGATACAGTTCTTCTGTCAGGCGACGCGAGAATTTTTTCAAGTATCCGGTACGTATTTTTGGCGCCGCCACTTTGCTGATGAACTGATGGGAGAACAAGCGGATGGCAAGATGGCGGACCAATTCATTGGCATCCGCCTGCGTCCGGATCAGAGTGCGGTGACGGCCGAAGCGGTGCGGCAGCGGAGAACGATAGTGGCCAACCACGTGAATTCCGCGGCCTTTACTGCTGCGACGGAATTTGAGGCGCGCTCGCTGATGGCGTCGCCGGTAATGGTTTTCAATGAAGTGATTGGAGCGGCTACGTTTCTGCACGATTCCAGCAACGACTACTTCAACGAGGACCTTGTCGCCAAGGCCACGATCCTGGCCGGCCAGCTGGGAAGCCTGCTGGAAGCGGCGCGTTTAGGCGAGGTTTCGCGCGAGGAGTATCGTCGCGCCGAAATCCTGGCGGATGTTGCCCAGGTGCTTCACGGGGCACCCGATGTCTCTGCCGTGATTGAGGCCCTGGCCGACCGCCTGCGCTTGCTGCTTCGCACCAAGCTGGTTTGCATTTTGTGGCGCCGCGAGGGACCTTTTGAATTGAAGGCCGTTTCGGCGGAGACGCCACAGCTGGCGACTTCGGCCCGCGCCCGCCACGACCGGCAGACGCTGCGCTTTGCGGCGGACTTGGCGCAGCGTGCGGTGGCCGCGGGAGAGCCCCTTACCCTTTCAATCGGGGCCGACGTGCACTCGCTGGGCAATCTGGTTTCCCCGGGAATGCTGATTGCCGCGCCGTTCCGCACCTCGCGCACCCAGGGCGCGATCCTCATCTACCCGCGCCAGGAGGGAGTATTCACCGCGGAAGAAAAGGCGTTGGTGGCGGCCATTGCCGGTTTCGGCGCGGTCGCGGTGGCTCATGCCGAACTTCACGCCACAGCGCATGCGCAAGCACACGAACTGCATCAGTTACTCGAGATTTTTTCGGAACTCAGTTCCAGCGGCGATCTAGATCATTTTCTGCAGGCATTCGTGCTGCGCGCCTCTGATTTTCTTGGTTTCGGGCGCTGCGTGATAGCGCTCCTCGAAGAGGGCCAGTTTCGGGTTCGCTACGCCGTCGAAAAAGGCGAACCGCGGCGCTTAGAAGTACTGATTCCCGAAGGTGTAGCCACTCGCGCATTGCGCGCCAAGGAGGTTTTCTGGACCGATGAAGCCAGCCGCGCTCCTGGAATCAACCTGGACGCGGTGTCGAAATATAAGATCCGCCAATTCCTCGCGGTGCCGCTGCTGGGCACGAGCGGTCGAGTGCTGGGGATGTTTGGGGTTCTCGATAGAGTCGATGGCACTGGAATTTCGCAGGAGGATATTCGTCGCGCCCGTGCGCTGTCGAATCAGGCAGCTGTGGTGCTGGAAGTGGCCAGCAATTTGCATCTTTCAGAGCAGCACCGGCGGCGCGCCGTGGCTTTGATCGAACTGGCACGCGAAATTGACGGGACGCTGCACCTGCCTGAGTTCGCCCGCCGATTTGTGGGCCGCACCGCGGAACTGACGGGTTCCCGAGCCAGCTTGCTCGCCGTCCGGCAGGAGGGACACTGGCAAGTGGCCGCGTTGCACAATCTAGAGAAGCCCGCGGCGGAGGTTTCTTATGCCGTCACAGTTCCCGTGAATCAGGGCCTGCAATCGCTGCCGTCCGAGGAGAATCGGCGAGCGTTGCCGACCGAGGATTCTCCTCCGAAGTCTCAGGCGGGTCCATTGCTGGAGCCCGGGTTGGATCGGCTGATGAGTACAGCTCTCGACGAGTTTGTGGCCCACCATGCAGAAACTGTGGTGCGCGCTTCCGCAAAAGAGATGCTCGGACCGGAGACTGCGGCCAGCCTGCGCTGGTCGGATTGCACGCTGGTGCGATTAGCGGGCGCCAACGGGGAATTGGCTGGATTGCTGTGTCTGTGTGGACGTGCTGCTCCGCTGGAGCACGAGGATCGCGTTTTTCTGGAAACCATGGCGGGTCATGCGGCGCTGGCGTTAGGGAACGCGCGCCGGTTTACGCGGATCGAGCAGGCGAATCGGCATTGGACCGAAATCTTCGACGCCATCACCGACTTCATCGTAGTGCACGATCGGTCTGACAAGGTGCTGCGTGTGAACCGGTCGCTGGCGGCGATGATCGGTGTCCCGCCAGCCGAATTGATCGGCGTGAATATGCGGGCTCTCATGGCTCTCACCAGCGACACCGCGTCCTATTCGTGTCCTTTCTGCCGCGCCATGGCCGACGATTCGGACGAATTCGCGCATCCGGTGTTCGATCGCACTTATCTGGTCTCGACCTCACGGGTGCATGGGCCCTCCGATGAGGGACTGCAAACCATTCATGTGCTGAAAGATATTTCCGACCGGCGCGAGGCCGAGCGCCGTTACAGGGAACTGTTCGACAATATTCAAGAAGGCTTGTTCTTCAGCACGCCGGGCGGACGCTTTATCGAAGTCAACGATGCCATGGTGCAGATGCTGGGATACCCCAATAGGGAAGAGTTGCTGGAGATCGACATTCCCACGCAACTGTATCTTTCGCCCGAGCAGCGTGAGCAGCACGCGGAGGCGATGAAAGAGAATGGTAACCTGCGCAATTTCGAGGCGACGCTGCGGCGCAAAGACGGATCGCCCGTTCACGTCCTGATCAACGCTTTTGGCCTGTATGACAATTTGGGCCGCCTGCTGCAGATTCGCGGATTGATGCTCGATGTGACCGGCCTGCGCACGTACCAGTCGGAACTGCACCGGGAACGGGATTTCTCCAGCAAGATTCTCAGCAACACGCAGAACCTGATTCTGGTCGCGGATACGGCTGGTCTGATCAGCTATGCCAACCGCCGGTGGTTCGATGCGGGCTTCGGGCAGCGGGACTTGCTGGGACGTCCGTTGCTCGAACTGGCAGCGCCAGGCTATATCCGCGCTTTAGCCGAAGCGCTGCAGAAAACTCTTAACAGCCAGCAGGTCGACAATCTGGAATTACAGATTATCCGGGACAGTGGCGCCTCCGGGAAGTTCTCGGCCAATCTCAGTCCCATGCGGGACGAGCAAGGCACGGTCACCAGCATTGTGCTGGTGCTCACCGACATTACAGACTCGGCCGTGCTGCGCGACAAATTAGTTCATACCGAAAAGATGGCTGCGGTGGGACAGTTGGTCTCCGGCGTCGCCCATGAAGTCAACAACCCGCTCACAGCGATTTTAGGGTTCGCCGACTTGCTGATGGAGAATCCCGAACTGCCGGAATCTGCCCGCAAAGACATCCGTGTCATTCTGCAAGAAGCCCAACGCACTAAGCAGATCGTGCAGAACCTGCTCAGTTTTGCCCGCCAGATGCCGCCGCAGCGCAACCCGGTGCAATTGAATTCGATCCTGCGCAGAACCGTCCAGTTGCGTTCCTATGACTTCACCAGCCACGGGGTCGACATCGTGGAACACCTGGATGAGGGGTTACCCGAGGTGATGGGCGATGCGCACCAGTTGCAGCAGGTTTTTCTCAACATTCTGAACAATGCTTATGACGCGGTGCACGAAGTAGGCCGCGCGCCACGCATCGAAATCATGTCGACCACCGCGGGCGATGTTGTTGAAGTTTCGTTCCGCGACAACGGCAACGGGATTTCCGAGCCTGACAAGATCTTTGACCCCTTTTTTACTACCAAAGAGATTGGGAAAGGGACCGGCCTCGGCCTCAGCATCTGTTACGGCATTGTGAAAGAGCATGGCGGCGAGATTCTTTGTCACAACAACCCGGGCGCCCATGGCGCCACCTTCATTGTCCGTCTGCCCGGAACGTCCCACACAGCCTCTTTGCGCGTGGCTGCAGGAGTAATCCAACCATGAGCCTACCCGCCCTGAAACCTCAACCTTTGCCCGTGCTGTTGATTGAAGATGAGCCCGCCGTCATGGCCTACGTACAGGCCGCCCTGGAGCGCAGCGGATATCCGGTCGTGTGCTGCGAGTCCGGGGCGGACGCTCTGCGCTTGCTGGAAAGGGGGGCATTTCTCGGCGTAGTGTCTGACATGCGCACACCCGGCGGAGTCGACGGAGGCCAGGTGCATGCCTGGGTCGCCTGCAACCGTCCCGATCTGGCCTCGCGAATCATCTTCATTACGGGCGACATTGCCAACGAAGAGACGGTCGCCACTTTGCATCAAACGGGCGCCCCGTGCGTGGAGAAACCCTTTCGAGTGCAACAGTTTATAGACGTTGTTTCCAAGACGTTTGGGAAGTCGGAATGAATAATGCCGGCGGCAAAGATGATCTTCGCATTCGCCTGCTGATCGTCGACGATGAGCAGAGTATTCGCAAACTCTGCGTCACCGTGGGCGAGGCTCTCGGCTTTGTCTGCCTGGAAGCGGAAAGCGGGGAATCGGCGCTGGCCCTTCTCGAAGAGCAGTCGGTGCACATGGTCTTGAGCGACATGGTGATGCCGCACATGTCCGGTCTTGAGTTCCTGGAGAAGGTAAAAAAGCTTTTGCCGCGCACCGAGATCGCACTCATGACCGGTCACGGATCCATCGAAACCGCGGTGCAGGCCATGAAACTTGGAGCGTACGACTACATCACCAAGCCGTTCTCTCCGCTGGAAGAGCTGCGGCTGTTCCTGCGGCGCATGGCGGATAAGGTTCGGCTGGTGGAGGAGAACGAATTTCTGCGCCAGCGCATGGATTCGGAAACCGCGGTGCACGGCATCGTCGGCTCGTCTGCACGGATTCAGGAAGTCCTGCGCATGGTCGCGCGCTTGAAGGACACACGGACGCCAGTGCTCATCTACGGGGAAAGCGGCACGGGCAAGGAACTGGTGGCCCGGGCAATGCATTTCCGTGGGGCCTTTGGCAACCGCCCTTTTGTCGCCGTCGACTGCGGATCGTTGGTGCCCACGCTCATTGAAAGCGAGCTTTTTGGTTATGAAAAGGGAGCCTTTACCGGAGCGCTGAAATCAAAGCAGGGATTGTTCCAGGCCGCCGACGGCGGCACCATTTTCCTGGATGAAGTGGGCGAACTTCCCATGGAGTTGCAGGCCAAGCTGTTGCGGGTTTTACAGGAAAAAGAGGTTCGGCCTGTGGGCAGTAATCAAAGGGTGAAGGTTGACGTGCGTGTAATTGCGGCCACCAACCGCGATTTGGAGGCGGCCTACAAAAACGGCACCTTCCGCAAAGACCTCTACTTCCGCCTGAATGTCGTTACCCTGTACGTTCCTGCCTTGCGCGAGCGCCGCAGCGACACGCCCATGCTGGTGCACTGGTTTCTCGAACGCTATGCTCCAGGTTCTGAGTTGCACGTGACCGGTTCTGCGATGCGAGCTCTGATGCAATACGAATGGCCGGGTAACGTGCGCGAGTTGGAAAACTGCGTGGAACGCGCGGTCGCATTAGGTAACGGACAGATCATCGATCTCGGTGACCTTCCTCCCGCCATTGCTTCGGGCGCAGCCGCGACGGGAGCACCCGCAATCGCGCCGGCAGAGGGTGCGACGGTGCGCGATCCGGATCTCCGCGCGGGACCGGCCGTGCCGGAAGCTTCGCGTGCGCCTTTGTCCACCACCGATCTCGAAGACATCGAACGCGCCACCATCCAGCGCGTCTTCCAGCAAGTCAAAGGAGACAAAGCCCTAGCGGGACGCATGCTCGGCATTAGCCGCGCCACGCTGTATCGCAAGCTGAAACGTTACAACATTGGTATGGGCTCATCTGGCGCCGGTTCGTCGAGCCATACCCTGCAGTGACGAACCCACTGCACCTGAGACGACGTCTCATCCTGAGACGATAATTGGTCGTGCTCTCGTCGAGCCATCTCGAAATCTGGCTTAACCCGCTGAAAATGCATTCACGTCAGTGCTAATCCTTCCGTTCATCGTGATGGCTGTAGTGTTGCTTCTCCTTTTCTGAACCGCGAAGTCTGGCTTCCCCAAAGCTATTTCCAACCGGGAATACGGGGGGAGCCCGCCCGCGTTTCAATTGACAGAGCGAGTTTCGGTTAAGGGATTTTCATCTTTGGCGCAACCAGCCACAGCAACGGCACGTAACGCGCAGAACCCCAGCACCGTGGCCGGGCTTGCGCGTTTTTTCCCGGATGCCTCGCCGGTGCGGATGCGGTTTCAACTCGCCCGGATTATCCCGGGCAGCGCCCCCACCGCAGCCCCGTTCAGCGAGAGTATTGCCGTCGAATTTGGCACCCCAAGCGAAGTTCTTTTTGCGTGCACCACGGCGTTGGAGTTCGGCGATGACCTTCGCCTGCGCAACTCCGACGGTTCGTTCGACGTAACCGCGTCCGTCGTCGCAGTTCAGTATCACGCGGACCAAACCGTAGTGGCCGCCCGTTTTCGGGGAGACGTTCCCAACTGGATCGTGAAATCATGAACCCATCCACGCCCGTGCAGGATCTCGCAGCCCAATGGAAATCTGCCTGCCGCTTGTATCCTCTTTACTTCGAACTCGCGCGCGAGTTCGCTATCGACGTAAAGTCATGCGCCGATCTTGAAGCGGGCATCGAGACGCCGGGTAAAGAAGCGGTCGAACAGGCCAAAGCCTGGCTGGAGGAAATCGACCAACACGTCCAGGTACACCAGTTGCGCCAATTCCTGCAAACCAGTTCGCAGGTGAATCCGGAAGACCTGTTGAACCTGGTGCAACACTTCCTGGCGAAGACGACCAAAACCGATACCATGCGGGACAAGATTGATTTTCTCCTGGTGCAGTATTTCAGCCAACTGGCGCCCTCGGGCGTGAGCGACGCGGAAGTGGATCTAGCCTATGTGGCGCAGTCGCTCGAGCCGATCCTGGGCGAGGTCGAACTGAAGCCGCCGGTTTGGTTGAATGCTTTGGACCGTGTGTTGGAAGGCGCCCGGCACTGCCGGTCGCTCGATGAACTTCTTCACGGCGGAGTTCTGGAACAGGGACGCAAGGCTAAAGGCCTGGCCGGGGACTTGTTCTATCTCCCAGTCGCGCTCGTAGCGTTCACCCGCTTCGGTTACCTCATGCGGCGGACTTTCTTTCGCCTCATGTTAGGCGACCTGAACACCATTCTCGAAGGCTTGACCGAACTCGAGGACAAGGGCGTCGTGACCATCGACTGCCGGCGCGCCCAGTTTTCCCCGCAGGAACCGATCGTTCGCCTGCGTGTGATCTGCCAGTCGTGGAAGGTGATGTTTCAGGCCGAGTATTCTTCAGGATCACCTTTGCGCATGCTGGTGGATTTACGCGCGTCGGTTGACCAGGCGCTGGGGCGCGGCAAAGCTATCGAACCGGGCCAAGCTAAAGCCGGGCAGAAATCTGCAGCCGCAGCGCGGCCCGTGCTGAGATCCGCAAGTGTAAGCAAGCCTGGAACAGTCAAGGCAAAAGCAGTGGCTGCAGCCGCCGGTGCTTCTCAGCCTGCGGGAAAGGCTGCCGCAGCATCAGGCTCTGCCGCCCAGCGGAATGCGAAGCCCGCCGTCGCGAGTTCAAATGCTCCCGAGTTTGAAGTTTCAAGCACACCCGGATGGGATCCGGAGCCCGGGTCGGAGCCGGACAAGAAGAACTGAACGTTGGCGACGACAGAAGTCATCAGGCATTCAAATTTCGCGGGCCATAAGGCAACGAAGGACAGTGGAAGTGGAAGCACCGACCGTACTGATCATCTCCGACGAAGTCGACTTTTCGCGGCGCATCGCTGCACGCTGGCAGATGGAGCGCAATGCCCCCGCGTTCACGGTGCTGAGCGGCGACTTGTGGCCGCGGTTTGTGGTGGATGCCTTTGATGTAGCGATTGTGGGAGAGTTGCGGCGCGAACTTCTTTCGGTGATTCTCGAGCCCCTGCATTCCACCGGCCGGCCGATTTTCTGTGTCTGTCAGGATGGTCCCACCGCGCACTTGGTACGTGAGCGCTGGCCCCGAATTTCCGTGCTGCGGCGCACGGAATACTGGCTTGAAACGCTGGTCCTGGCTGCCAGTGAGGCGGTGCACCGGTCGCGAGCGGAATCCCGCACTCGTGCGGCCGAGTGCGCCTGCGCCACCCTCGAGCGGCAGGCCACCCTTGGCCGATACATGCTGGAAATGCGTCACAATTTGAACAATGCTCTTACCTCGGTGCTGGGGAATTCGGATTTGCTGCTGCTGGAGCCCGGCAGCCTCTCCGCCCAGACTCGAGCCCAGATCGAAACGATTCGCAACATGACGCTGCGCATCCACGAAATCATGCAACGGTTCTCTTCGCTGGAGAAAGAGATGAACGTGGTGGCGCAGCAGGCGGACCAGGACTCTGGCAAGACATACGCGGCTACGTCCGCTGGCGACTGACCTATGAGATTTTCACCCTCCCCTCGTATCACGGCGATATCCCAAGCGGCGGCGGAATGCGTGCGCACCCTTCGGGGGAAGGAATTATGCATCGATTGATGGCGGGTGTCACGATCCTTGAGCACGAACTTTCAGCGCTGCGTCTGCTCGTGGAGCGCCAGACGGGTATTCTGCTCGACTGTCCCAATAGCGTTTTGGCCGCACACGTGGCCGATTATTTGGGAAGCCAGGAATTGGAGTCGGCTGCCTCTTTGATGGACCGCCTCCGCTCTGCAGATCAGAATCCGTCCACGCTGCCTGCATTCCTGGACGGCGTACTCAACGTGAGTTCCGGTTTCTTCCGTCACCCGGGAGCGATGAATGCGCTGGCCCGGCAAGTGGTCCCGCAACTCTACGCCCGGAAATCGGACGACGGACTTTGTACTTTGCGCATCTGGAGTGCGGGTTGCTCCACGGGTGAAGAAGCTTACTCGATTGCGATGGCGCTGTGCGACGCGCTGCCCTCCGGAAACGGAAATGGCAATGGTTCGAGTAACGGAAATGGCAGCCGCGACCCTCGGGAAAAAAGCGCAGCCAGTCGCAATGGCGGGGTGGCCGAGAATGGTCTTTCGGCCAGCACAGGGCAGGGCACCAAAGACTGGTCGATTCACATCGTCGGCACGGACCTGCTGCCTTCCGCAATCGCGGTTGCCGAGCGTGGACTGTATCCGCAGTCTGCTCTGATGGGCTTGCCTCCGGCGGTCATCCGTGCTTGCTTCTCGAAAATCGGCAGCATTAATGCGAGTCAGAACGGCTCGCCAGAAGCGGCGCAAAACGGAGCTCCGAATGCATCGGACAAGGGCTCGGCAACCAGCGCCAACGGTTCAACCAACGGCTCCTATCTGCTGGTCAAGCCGCGCCTGCGCAGCCTGGTCACTTTCAACACCATGAACCTGACCAAGCCCGTCTACATTGGCCGCTTCGACTGCATTTTCTGCATGGACGTGCTGCCGCACCTCTCGCGCGCCCAGCGGATCGCGCTGCTGGAGCGTCTGCATCTTTATCTTGAGCCCGGCGGATACCTTTTTCTCAGTCAGACGGAAAAGCTCTGCGCTCCGAACCTGAACTTCCGCTCGGAAACGTTTGACGGGTACACCTTCCACCGAAAGCCGCTGGCGGCGAGCGCGGCGTACGGACGCTAAGGCCGAAAAGCAAACCACAGAGGTTGCCGAGATCACAGCGGACAAAAGATTGGTTTACTCCGTGTTCCTCCGTGTCCTCTGTGGTTAAGCTTGTTATGCGAATAGAAATTCCTTCGTCCTTAATTCCTTAATCGTGTCCCTCAGTTTCGCCGCCTTCTCGAATTCAAACTTCTTGGCCGCTTCGCGCATATCACTCTCGAGTTTTCCGATGTAGGCATCCACCGCTTCCTGTGTTTTGAACTCGGGCATGCCCTCGGACTCGCCTGCGGTCAAGTCGGCGTAGTCAGCGGCGATGATTCCCGCCAGCGTCATGTCCAGCGGACGGACAATCGACTCGGGCGTGATTCCATGTTCCTCGTTGTACGCCGTCTGAATGGCGCGCCGCCGCAAGGTCTCATCGATGGCACGCTTCATCGAATCGGTCATGCGGTCGGCATACAGAATCGCGCGCCCGTTCAAATGCCGTGCGCAGCGGCCGATAGTCTGGATCAGCGATCCGACCGACCGCAGAAATCCTTCTTTATCAGCGTCCAGAATTGCCACCAGTGATACTTCAGGCAGATCCAGGCCTTCGCGGAGCAAATTGATACCTATTAATACATCAAACTCTCCCTTCCGCAGGTCACGGAGAATCTTTACTCTCTCCAGAGTTTCAATTTCGGAATGCATGTAACGGCACTTGACGCCCACCTCGGCATAGTACTCGGCCAGGTCTTCCGACATGCGTTTGGTAAGGGTCGTCACCAGCACGCGTTGGCCGAGTTCAACTCGGGCCCGGATCTCGTGCAGCAGATCGTCAATCTGCCCCTTCACCGGACGTACTTCGACCTCCGGATCGATCAACCCGGTTGGCCGGATGATTTGTTCCACTACCACGCCCGCCGATTTCGTCAGCTCATACGGTCCCGGTGTTGCCGAGACATAGACCAACTGATTGGTGCGGTGCTCGAATTCTTCAAACGTCAGGGGACGGTTATCCAGCGCCGAAGGCATGCGAAAGCCGTATTCCACAAGCGTTTCCTTGCGGGAGCGGTCTCCCGCGTACATCCCACGCAACTGTGGCACGGTCTGGTGGGACTCGTCGATAAACAGCAGAAAATCGCGCGGAAAATAGTCCAGCAGGGTTGGCGGCGGCTCGCCCGGCAGGCGCCCGGTAAAGTGCCGTGAATAATTCTCGATGCCGTGGCAAAAACCCATGGCCTTGATCATTTCCAAATCAAACATGGTGCGCTGATGAATACGCTGCGCTTCTACCAGGCGTCCTTGCTTCTCCAGTTCGACTTCCCACCATGCCAGTTCTTTCTTGATCGAGTCGACGGCGGAGGCTCGCGTCTCTTCTTTCATCACATAATGCGTCTTGGGATAAATCGGCAGCCGCATGTATTTCTGCTTCACCGTGCCGAATAGTGGATCGATCTGCGTGAGCGACGATATCTCATCGCCCCACAACTCAATGCGGTACGCCATGTCGTCGTAAGTAGGGAAGACTTCAATTACATCGCCACGCACGCGAAAGGTTCCACGGCGAAAGTCGCCGTGGGTGCGTTCGTAGAGAATGTCGACCAGGCGGCGCGTGATGTCCTCGCGCTTGATCTTCTGGCCCTTTTCGAGAAACATCATCATGCCGTAATACGCTTCCGGGGAGCCGAGACCATAAATGCAACTCACCGAAGCCACAATCAGCGCGTCGCGCCGCTCAAACAGAGACCGCGTGGCCGAGAGCCGCAGCTTGTCGAGTTCATCGTTGATCGTCGCCTCTTTTTCGATGTAGAGATCGGCGGCCGGGACATAGGCCTCGGGCTGGTAATAGTCGTAGTAGGAGACGAAATATTCGACCGCATTGTGCGGGAAAAAATTCTTGAACTCGTGATAGAGCTGCGCCGCCAGCGTCTTGTTATGTGCCATCACAAGCGTCGGGCGATTCGCCGCCTCGATCACCTTGGCCATGGTGAATGTCTTGCCCGACCCGGTGACTCCCAGCAAAACCTGATGCTGCTCGCGGTCAAAGACCCCCCGCAGCAGTGACTCGATTGCGCGTCCCTGGTCCCCCTGCGGTTTGTAATCGGATACGAGTTTGAAATCCATGGAGGAGGCTCTTAGGCTGTTAGCTGTTAGCTCTCAGCTCCTGGCTCTTAGCTTGCTCTTGGCTCTTAGCTCTTAGCCTTTAGCTGTTGTCGGCCGATCCGCTTCATGTGGGGACAGCCGCCCTCGGCTGTCCGGCCGAGCAAGGCTCGGTTGCTGGTTTTTTCTTCGGCCGAAGCACCACCGAAGCCAATTTTGCCGACAGACAATCTTTTTATTATACCGCCCCGCAGACTGAGGAAAAGCACGCGCGCCCCGCTGCGCTCTACTTGTGAAGTTCCACGGCGATCAGATGCGGAAGGTCGGTTTTGTCGGCGGATTCGACATACTCAACCTTTGCGGGCCGATTCTCCAAATCGGTGCAGGGTTTCAGATCGCCGTTGGGCTCGAAATTGAGGCCAGTGAATTGGACCTTGTAAAAGTTATCGGCGTGCAGTGCAAGCGTCTTGGCGCCAGAAGATACTGTCAAGTCAAGGTTCGGGACATCGCATTGCACCGCCTTCAGAATCCCCACTACGAATCGGTGAGGTCCACTGGGCACGAATTCTTTTCGGCGCGATAGGTGTGGTATGTCGATCTTTGCCGACGAATCTTGGGTCTTGATTTCTTCGCTGGTGCGCCGGTCCTGCTCTGCCGCTTGTTCTTGGGCCACAGCATACTCCTGAGCATTCATCCGTAGGTTGTCGACAGCCTGAATTTCCTCTTGCGTTTTCGCTAGTTTAGCGGCATCACCAAGCACGTTGACTGCCTTCTTGGCCTGATCCATCGCCAGCAAAACATTAGCTACAGTGATGCGATAGCCGATATTCGCAGGCTCAAGGGACACCGCCGTCAGTCCCATCAGTCGGGCTTCGTCCAGATCGCGATGGCGCATGCCCAGAAAAGCTGCAAGCCGGTCGTAGGCTGGCGCGAACGATGGATTCAACTTGATGGCCGTTCGCAAGCTGCTCTCAACCTGGGCATCATCCGCCGCGTCCAGAGGAGTGCTCATTGAAATTGCAGCGAAGTAGTAATGGGCCAGAAAGTTCTGCGAATCGAGATGGATCGCCTCCGCGTAGCGCTTGCGCGCTTCCTCAAAATGCCCCTGACGAAATTCCAGAAACCCCAACGTCTCTTGCGCCGAGACATTCCTTGGATCTTCCTCGAGTACATGATTGAGAAGGGCCTGGGCATCTGCAGTCCGCTGGTTATAGGCAAGGAAATCGGCTCGAACTGCGTCAGCCTGTACCGGAGTCAACACCTGCACCGTGAAAGCCGAATCATCGACCTCGGTGGTTGTCATCATCTTGAAATAATTGAAACTGCCTTCCCGGAGGTAGCTTTCCAGCGCAGACTGTAGCTGCTTTAAATCTCCGAAGGCGCGCATGGCGGCGGTAACAGGATCGACCTTTTGTATCAGAAGTTCCGCATACTGACCCATGCGGTTCGTCTTATCTTGATGATCCTTGATCTGGATGTAGTGAACCAGGGCCCACGACTCCGCGTAAAAGATGGAGCCTTTGTTTTCCTCGTGGTAATATGACGATTTTTCGTCGACGGCAAACAGGGTCGCCAGAGGCAGTAGCCGGTTTTGCCTCAGCCACAGGAGGTTTTCCCCACTGGGTTCCCCAAGAGAAACTTCCTTCTCACGGATCTCCGAGTTCTGGTAAAACTCCGCCAAGCCTTCGTTCAACCACAATGGCATCCACTCAGCAGCCTTGCTCGTGAGTAGGTGGGTGTATTCGTGATAGACGACTGCATAGGGATGTTCTCCCTCGGCATCGAGGCGCATCAACACGTAGTTCTTGTCGGGAGCCCGAAGGAATAGCCCGCCCAATTTCAGCGATCCCTTGGCCAGTGACTCTTCCGGTTCGAGCGCCTTGAAGTCCCTCTCGTGCTTGATCGCCAGCACGATAATTGGCGACCCAGGGTCGATCTGCAATTTCGGAAACGCAACATGAAACACGGATCGCATGCGCTCAAATTGATCGGCAACGCCGCGTCCCTGCTTTTCGTTGGAATTGGTGAGGATCGTGAAATGCGGGCTCTGCACTTCAATCCAGTTCTCGGTCTTGTCTCGCGCAGGCGCTAGCGCGGTTGCGACTACGAGGAGGGGTAAAAACAGGCACTTCGACATAAGCGGCGCGCCAATACAAATACACCCCTGCTTATAGCGAGTCAAATGAATAAAACCGGCACTTGCCGTGATTAGCAAGGCACCCGGCAGCCCCCTTTTTATCCGACCGTCGGACGCAAGTCCACCTTCTTGGTTGCGATGTTCACCCGCACGGTAGGTAACTTCGGCGGCGGCCACTCCTCCGTGTAGGCCTCGACGGTGATCGTCCCTGGAGTCTTGCTGGCCTGCACGATCACCTGCGCAAGTCCGTTGAACAGGCTGCGCTTGGGCGCCTTGTCGGACTCCTGGCAATTCGGGTCGCCGTTGCCCACGCCGATTAACGTGCCCTCGCCGGTTGCCTTGAAACTGATCAAGTCGTCTGCCGTAGGAATAGCCCGTCCTTCTTTATCGAGCACTTCCACCCGCAGGACAGCTACGTCCTCGCCATCGGCATTAATCTCGGTTCGATCTGCCGTCAGGCGAATCGACTCCGGCTGGCCGGTGGTTTCCCGTTTTTCCACCAGCACGACCTTGCCATCTTTGGTGCCGCGCGCCTCCAACACACCCGGCTCATACTTCACTTTCCACTCGAGATGTGTCAGAGGCAGGACCTTTTGCGAGCCGTGGCTTTTGCCATTCACCAACAGCTCTACCGAATCGAGGTTGGAATGCACCCAGACGGAGATCGCTTCGCCTTCCCGCTGCTCCCAATTCCAGTGGGGAAATAAATGCAGCACGGGCTCCGAGCCCCACCATGCTTTGTAGTAATAAAAATTGTCCTTGGGGAAGCCGCACATGTCGACGATGCCGAATTGCGAGTTGATCGACGGCCATCCGTAGGGCGTGGGTTCGCCGCGATAGTCGAAGCCGGTCCAGGCAAAGCCGCCCGACAGCCATTCCCGCGTGCCATAAAACTTCCACCACTCCTCGGCCAATTCCGCCCACGGGGGATGAACCGCATCGTAGGAGCTCACCCAGTTGCGCAACTTGTCAGTCTCGTAGATACCGCGGGTGCAGACGGTGCTTGCGGTTTCCGAACCTACGCTAGGCTTCTTCGGGTGCGCTTTATGCCAAGCATCCGGCACACTCAGGTTGTAGTTGAAACCCATGACGTCCAGCGCGTCGGGAAAGTGTGTATCGAAGCTTTCATTGACCGCTGACGTGCAAGGCCTTGTAGGGTCGAGTTCGTGCGTGCGAGCCACCATGTCGGCAATTACGTGCGGCCCCAGAGGACCCTTCTGCAGTACCCCCTCCTCGTTGCCCATCGACCAAAGAATAATGGCCGGAGAGTTGCGGTATCGTTTGACCATCAACTCAAGCTGCGCCACCCCTTCTGCGTTGGAACTCATCATGCGTGTCTCGCACATCATCATCATGCCGAGACGATCGCAAGCTTCTACCCATTCCGGCGCTGGCATGTTGTGCGAGGTTCGCACGGCATTGCCCCCCATATCTTTGAGCACTGCCAGCCGGTACCACTGCAACCGGTCGGGAAGAGCCGCGCCGACTCCGGCGTGGTCCTGATGATTGCAAGTGCCTTTGATCTTCACCGGCTTGCCGTTGAGGAAGAATCCTTTATCGGCATCGAACGCTATGGTGCGCACGCCGAAACTCACCGGCTCAGCGTCTCGCGGTTTTCCGGCGGACTCGACGGTGACTACCGCCGAGTAAAGGTTCGGAGTTTCCGGCGACCAGAGTGCGGGATTCGTCAAGTTCGCATTCGCTGTGAACGTGGCGTAGCCATCGGGAGCAACGGATTGCGGAACGGCCTCAGCGCTGGCTACCGCTTTTCCTCCCCCGTCGAAGATCTGCCAGCGCACGCGGCAATTCTCTGGTTGCCGACCCTCGTTTTGCACGACGGTCCCCAGATTCAGCGTCGCCGCCCCCCCTTTAACCGTAGCGCGAACGTAGCTGTCCCAATGCCCGAGATGCAGCGCATCGGTCTTAGTCAGCCACACATGCCGATAGATGCCTGCGCCTTCGTAGAACCAGCCATCGCCAAAGCTGGCATCCATGCGAACCACCAGAAAGTTCCTCCCGCCATAATCTAGAAAGTCGGTGAGGTCGAAGCGGAAGGGTGCGTAGCCGTTGTCATTGCGGCCCATGAAGCAGCCGTTGAGAAAGACGAGTGCGCTGCGGAAAGCTCCGTCGAACTCCAGAACCACTCGGCGTCCAGCGTCTTCCTTGGGAATGTCGAAAACGCGGCGGTACCATCCCACGCTGGTCTCGGGATAGCGGCGGCCCAGCGGCTTGTAACCGTGGCTCTGCTGTTCTTCATCGCGCACGAACGGCAACTCGACCGCCCAGTCGTGCGGCAGGTTTAGGGCTCGCCATTTGGAGTCGTCAAACTTCTGTGTGGCAAACTCGAATTCACCGGTCTTGGCGAAATCCCCCTGGCCCATGCCAAATCCCAGATCGCGACTGGGATCGCTGCCATGTCCCTGAAAAAACTTCCAGCCAAAGTCAAACCGCAGACGCTCCCGCGGAGACAGCGCGGCCAGAGCGCCTGCCGCCGCAGCGTCGGGATAGCCTGCCAGCAACGCATGGGCACGGGCCACAGAGCCCAAGACGAGCGTCGAAGCAGAGAGTGCAAGACTGGAACGAAGCAGATCGCGACGGCTGAGTGAACGACTTGGGAAATCCATTCGTGCCTCAAGGAAACAAAACAATTGAAAGTCATCCCGCGCACATCAGTCGATGCACAGCCGCGACCCCGCGCTTGGGACTTCGCATTATAAAGCCGGCTTGCTTCAGAACAGACAGGTTAATACTACAGATGAGGGTAAGATGTTCAACTGGAATAAAGGTAGGGCGCTGGCGCACCTCGTGCCCGACGAACCCTTCACTTCTAGGGCTCTTTGACTTCGCCCATCCCCACAATCTTTGAGGACGTGCGGAACTTCTTGTAGTCGCGATACTCCTGTTCGCCGTCGATGTTGAAGCCCTTGAGCAACGCGACCCGCACGTCGACCTTGAAGGTAACATGGCGCGGCAGCCAGACCTCATCATTCACCCGCGTCTGTTCGAGCATCACGCGCGTCCCCTTGTGTATGCGCGCCAACACCCATCCCACCGACACGGTGTCGATCGCTTCAACATCCATCTTGGCCAGTTGCAAATCGCTCTTGTCGATCCACACCCGCCCGTGAAATTTGGAGAGAAACTTCGACTCTTTCATGTGCGGCTCAAACCCGGGACGCGGTTCGCCATCGATTACCCACGCCTCGCGCCCGCCCACCGGTTCTGTTCCTACGAGTTTGAAGTCGTAAGCGTCGGCCACTTCCCGCACAAACTTACGGCCATCCTCGCGTTCCTTCAGTTCTTTCTCCTCCCGTTTCTTGCGAGCCTCGTCCGATTCGTTCTTGCGCTTGTCCATGATCTTCTGGATCTTCTCCTCTTCCTTGGCCGATTCCCTGGCATCGAGCGGCTTGTCATTTTTTTCGATGAGCCGTTGCACTGGCGCGCCATAGATTTCCAGAATCTCGTACGTCTTCACCTCGGTAGACTTGGTCTGTCCCTTGCCATCGAGTTTGTGCTCAACCTCGCGATCCGTGTAGGTGTAGTCGTGCTGGCGCTTCTCGTTTTCAATGTCCTTGTCCGCCACAACGCGGAGCAATTGCCGCATCTGTTCCTGGGAAAGCTTGCCATCCGGTCCGGTTGCGAGATCGGGGATAAGCGGATCGGGCGGGCTAGCTACGGCTGGAGGCTGCTGTTCCGTGGAGGCGGAAGAATCCTTCTGCTGCCCGATCAGCGGCAGACCAACCAGCAAGACGAGAAACAAGGCGAGGCTTCGAACCGTCATACCGCAATCCTACGTTGTTAGACGGCGGGAGGTTGCGTTGGGATGCGAATGCTTGACATCGTTTTCAACTCGCCCGGCGGATTGTTCCAGAGAAAGCTGTCGGCAAGTGCCCGCGATAACGTCTCCCACCGAACCGGCGTCGATGAATTGAAATCCATAACGGAAGGCGGTTCTTTGTCGAACCATCGCCGGAACCTCCACGTTGCCAAACGGCAGCAGGAACTCCAGCCGAACCACCTCTCCTAAAGGAACCTCCACACGTAGCCTGGCGGAAATCCCGGATTCGCTGATGTCCACGGTGCGCCCATGAACGACCGGACAGTCGCGCGGATAGACGTGGACGTCCCGCAATCTTGAAACGGGGATGGCGGCGAGCGTCCATGGGATCCCGGGTTTGCCTCAGCCCGAGTTGATGCAACTGTTCCAATGCGACAATCTCCAATCACAATCCATGCCCCAGCTCTGGTCCGCGGCAGTTCCATCCAGACGACGGCGTACAAATGTACTGACTTAAGAATCGGCAGCCCATCATCGGAACTTTAGGCCTCCAACTCAGCCCTTGTTCTTGTGGGCTTTCCCCAAACACTCTGCCTGGAACAGACGCTCGTCGATGCGATGCAGCCGTTTTTCCTGGGCCTTTCTGAGCAGGGAATAGTGCTTGAGGTCGAACAGGTGATAGACGATAAACCAAACTGGCTGGTCGGTGGTCATCCAGTTCTGCGGGTCGAAGCGTTTTAGATTGACGGGAAGCGAGTAGCGCCGCAAGGTGCGCTCCCGCCGCAGGTTGAAGTAAATGTTGAAGTAGCTCAGCGCCAACTCGCGCAGCGTGCGGTATACCGGTTCGCGCCAGCGGCATCCCGTGTAATTCGATTTCGCGACCGCGCCCCAACAACCAGCCTCGCGGTAAATGGCGATCACATGATCCGTATCGTGATCGGCTTCGAAATCCAGCAGCAAGGGAGGATATCCGTTTGCTCGCAGCGCCGCAGCGGCGAAAATGGCGCCCTCCAGGCAGTGCGCGGTTTCTTCGGCCAGCACCTTCCGTGGAGACCATGCGGTATCTTCCAGATGATAGGGAATGTCATCAAGGAACTTCTGAATGCCGTGGGGATTTTTCATGCCGCGCAGCTTGCGCAGTTCTTTTGCCGTAAAGCCAATGTTGTCGGAGTTCATGGTTTGGGTTTCGGCGCCACTCGCTGTGCAAGAGTGTAGCGGAACTTCAGTCGGTAGCGTCCGCGAAGGTCTCTCCGCGATGTTCTCTCAGGCTTGCTCTACGACCTCCGCGGTTCGAGCGTTTGATCCTGATCTTGAAAAAACAACGCCCAAATCCCCCGCACTGTCCACCAGCACATCAGGGGGTTCGTCCTCCAGCGTGGGCGTAGCGAATCCGTAAGTGACTCCAACCGTCCACAAGCCGGCATTGCGCCCGGTGCGCACGTCGACGTGAGAATCACCCACGATCGCGGCCTGCTCCGGCGCTACGCCACCTTCCGCCAGCAGCTTGCGCGCTCCTTCGGGATCGGGCTTCTTGGTAACGAAGCTGTTGCCGCCATACACCTGGGAGAAATACTGGCCCAGTCCGAGCGCGTCGACGATTGCCCGCGAAGGATTCACCGGCTTGTTGGTAAGCACCGCCAACTGCCGTGGCACCCCGTTCGCGGAACTCCGAATCGCCGCCAGCGCTTCCGGAATTCCCGGGTAGACCGTCGTGTGATCGAGCTTATGTTCGCGGTAATAGGAGAGGAAGAACTCCAGTCCCTTGCGCACCAGCGCTTCGTCCGCGGCCTCCGCGCCGAGCGCGCGCTGAATCAGGAGCGGCGCGCCATCGCCCACATAACTGGCGATCACCTCATCCGGCAACTCCGGCCGCCCGATGTGACGCAACGCGGCATTGACGGAATGCACCAGATCCAAGCGTGAGTCAATGAGCGTGCCGTCCAGGTCGAAGATCACGAGTCGGATGGAGTGCGGGTCAAAAGCGCGGCGAGTTTGAATCATCAGCTTCCAGAATAAAGCAATCAGCACTCAGCCGTCAGCACTCAGCCGGTCGTCTGAATGAGTAAGCCCGGTCTCGGAGCCCGGACCGGCTCAGAAAAACTGGGTTGCTTTTCCGTACTTGCAATCATTCTATATTTCCAGTAATATCGAAAGATGACGGGAACTACTAAAACAACGTCAGTTAACAAGTCCAGCGATCGCGTCGCCAAATATGCCGACATGTTCTCCGCCATGGGTACCGAGCCCCGCCTGCGCATCATGCAGTTGCTGCTTACCGCCCATCCCGAAGGACTCGTGGTCAGCGACATCCAGGGCGAGCTGGAAATCCCCAACTCGACTCTCTCTCATCATTTGGACAAACTGAAAACCGAAGGCCTCGTCGAGGTGCAACGCGAAGGTACGTTTCTTCGTTATATCGCCAACACCGGCGCTCTGCAGGAATTGTTGCAGTTCCTCTACGCCGAGTGTTGCACCCGCAATCGCGCGCTAAAGCCACAAGACATTATTCAGATCTGTAAATAGGAGCCATTCATGACCGCTACAGAAAGCACCGACATCAAGGAAGTCGTCAAACAGAAATACGGCGAAGCCGCCCGGCGAGTGAAGTCGGGAGGCAGTTCCTGTTGCGGCGCGGCTTCGGCTACCAGTTGCTGCGATCCCATCACGACCAACCTCTACGACGCTTCGCAGGCCGGGCAGATCCCCGAAGAGGCGCTCCAGGCCTCCCTCGGCTGCGGCAATCCTACGGCGCTGGCCCAGCTGAACCCGGGTGAGGTTATCCTCGACCTCGGTTCCGGCGGCGGCATCGACGTACTCCTGTCCGCGCGCCGCGTCGGCCCGACCGGCAAAGCCTACGGTCTGGACATGACCGACGAGATGCTCGCGCTGGCTAATGAAAACAAGCGTGAGGCGGGGGTTGAGAATGTCGAATTCCTTAAGGGCGAGATTGAGAACATCCCGCTGCCTGACAACTCCGTCGATGTGATCATCTCCAACTGCGTCATCAATCTTTCAACGGACAAAGGAAAAGTTTTGCGCGAAGCCTTCCGGGTTTTGAAGCCGGGCGGCCGCTTCGCTGTGTCCGACGTCGTTACCCGCGGAGAAATGCTGCCCGAAATCCGCCAGAGCGTCCTGGCCTGGGTAGGCTGCATCGCGGGTGCTCTGGAAGAGAATGATTACCGCAGCAGGCTGGCGGCGGCTGGGTTTACGCAGATTGAAGTCGAGCCCACGCGCATCTACCGTGCCGAGGACGCCCACGAATTTCTCGCAGGGCAGGGAATCGACGTGGACGCCATCGCTCCGCAAGTAGACGGAAAGTTTATGAGCGCCTTTCTCCGTGCCGTGAAGCCGAGCCGCGCAAAGGAAGCGTGCTGCGGTCCGACGTGCTGCAACTGAGCCGATGAGAGGGTTGCCAATGCGAGGCCATTACAACGTCCTGTTTTTGTGCACTGGGAACTCGGCGCGTTCGATTCTGGCCGAGGCAATTCTGAATCAGAAAGGTAAATCGAACTTCACCGCCTACAGCGCGGGCAGCCATCCCAGGGGAACGGTTCGCCCAGAGGCGCTGCGGCAACTGGAGTCGGTTCACATTCCGACGGTTGGCCTTCGCAGCAAGAATTGGAAGGAATTCGCCCAGCCTGACGCGCCCCAGCTGGATTTCGTTTTCACGGTTTGTGACAACGCCGCGAACGAAGTCTGTCCGGTGTGGCCGGGCCAGCCCATGACTGCTCATTGGGGTGTAACCGATCCGGCCGCGGTGCAGGGAACAAGCGAGCAGGTGGAGAAGGCTTTCCGCGAGGCTTTTTTCCTGCTGGACCGAAGGATCAGTCTGTTTCTGAGCCTTCCCCTCTCGACCTTGGATCGCTTCTCGCTCAAGAGGGAAGTCGACAGCATCGGGAAGCACTGAATTTCAAGCCGCCTTTCCGCCGCAGCCCAGGACAGGAGCCGCAAGTAAGGATTGGAGACAAATGAACACTCGGGTGATGTCCCGTCTCAGTTTTTTGGATCGCTACCTGACGCTGTGGATCTTTGCCGCCATGCTGGTTGGCGTCGCGGCCGGCTGGGCGCTGCCTGGCATCGTGCCCTTTCTGAATCGCTTCAGCCTGGGCACTACATCGATTCCCATTGCCGTCGGCCTCATCCTGATGATGTATCCGCCCTTGGCCAAGGTCCGCTATGAAGAACTGGGCGAGGTTTTCCGCAACAAGAAAATCCTGGCGCTCTCGCTGGTGCAAAACTGGGTGATTGGCCCGCTGTTAATGTTTGCCCTTGCCATCATTTTCTTGCGCGGCTACCCGGAATACATGGCAGGCCTCATCATGATTGGACTGGCGCGCTGCATCGCCATGGTGATCGTGTGGAACGAACTGGCCAAAGGCGACACCGAATACGCCGCCGGTCTGGTCGCCTTCAACTCCGTCTTCCAGGTGTTTTTCTATTCCGTCTATGCGTGGGTGTTTGTCACCAAGTTGCCCGAGTGGTTTGGCTTGCAGGGTTCAGTTGTGAATGTGTCGATCCGCGACATTGCCCGCAGCGTCTTCATTTATCTCGGAATCCCATTTCTTGCCGGAATGATCACCCGCTTCGTGCTGGTGCGAGCGCGCGGAAAGCAATGGTATGAGACAAGTTTCATGCCGCGCATTAGCCCGATCACTCTCATCGCACTCCTGTGCACGATCGTCGTGATGTTCTCGCTGAAAGGTGGGTACATCGTGCGCCTTCCCTTCGACGTCGTGCGCATCGCCATTCCACTGCTGATTTATTTTGTGGTGATGTTCCTGCTGTCGTTCTACATGGGACACAAGCTGGGAGCGGATTACTCGAAGACGGCGACTTTATCGTTTACCGCGGCTAGCAATAACTTCGAGCTTGCGATCGCGGTCGCAGTGGCAGTCTTTGGAATCAACTCCGGAGCCGCCTTCGCGGCGGTCATTGGACCGCTGGTCGAGGTTCCGGCGCTCATCGGTCTGGTGAACGTTTCATTGTATTTCCAACGTCGCTACTTCCCTCAAAACCCCGCACGCGTGCCTGCCACGCCCACATTCGAATCAGCCGGAAGGCTATAAAATCTGCGACCTGATGATCAGGGCGAGTTCTACTGGGCTTGCCATTTGGAGAAGGTCCGTGGTCCGCGTGGTCCGACCGCCCGACCTACCGCACAAAAACTTCCGCGCTTTTCCAACCCCTGTTACCATTTACAATCCAACAGTTTCCGAGCAGGTGCGCGGAATCCTCGCCGGGCTGTTAGGAATCCAACAGAAGCAGGACTAGAAACCGGATGGCCACGACAAAGACTGATCCCAAGCTGGCCCTGACGGCCAACGGCGCGAAGAAAAACAAGCTGTATGAAGGACTTACGCGCGATCAGCTCATCCAGATCTACCGCACCATCTACACCTCCCGACGCATTGATGACCGCGAAATCCTGCTCAAGCGCCAGCAGAAAATCTATTTCCAGATGTCGGGAGCAGGGCATGAGGCCATTGGTGCCGCGGCCGGCATGGCACTGAAGCCGGGATATGACTGGTTCTATCCCTATTACCGGGATCGCGCGCTCTGTCTGGCGCTCGGGGTTAAGCCTTACGACATGTTTCTGCAGGGCGTGGGAGCGGCGGATGACCCAAGTTCTGGCGGACGCCAGATGCCCTCGCACTGGAGCTATCCCCGGCTTCACATTGTGACCCAGTCCTCGCCCACGGGTTCGCAGATTCTCCAGGCTATCGGTTGCGCCGAAGCGGGACGCTATTTGGCACGGCATCCCAAGGCCGCCGAAGTTCCTGACTCTAAGTTCGCAGACTATCGCCAGTTCAAGAACGTGAGCTTCCAGGGCGAGGAAGTGACTTACGTTTCTCTGGGCGACGGCACCTCGAGCGAAGGTGAATTCTGGGAGGCGATGAACGCCGCCGCCCTGGGCAAGCTCCCGGTAATTTTCTGCGTCGAAGACAATGGCTATGCCATTTCGGTTCCCGTCGAAGTTCAGACTGCCGGCGGAAGTATTTCGCGCCTGGTAGCGGGCTTTCCCGACTTCCACTTCGAAGAAGTCGACGGCACCGATCCGGTGGCCAGCTATGCCGCATTCCAGCGGGCCACGCGCTATTGCCGCGAAGGACACGGCCCTGCCTTCGTGCACGCGCACGTGATTCGGCCCTATTCCCATTCGTTGTCGGACGATGAACGTTTGTATCGCCCCGATGCCGAGCGCGAACGCGATGCGCAGCGCGATCCCGTCACACGTACGCAAATGTTTCTTTTGCGCGAGGGCATTCTCGATGAGAAGGGCATCAACCAACTGGAGAAGGAGGTCGAAGCCGAGCTGCAGAAAGCCGTCGATGCGGCGCTCGAAGCGCTGCCACCCGCGCCCGAAAGCGTGACCAGGTTTGTGTATTCACCCGATCTCGATCCCGCGTCGTCCGCGTTTGCCACGCAGCCTGTGACTCCAGAAGCCCCAGCCGACGGCAAGAAGGCCGCCGGCAAGACCATGGCCGACCTGATCACGATGACCCTGCGCGATGAAATGCAGCGCGACGAGCGGATCGTAATCTTCGGCGAAGATGTCGCCGACTGCAGCCGCGAAGAGTATTTAAAGCGCAAGCTCGTGAAAGGCAAAGGCGGAGTTTTCAAGCTCACCTTCGGCTTGCAGTGTGAGTTCGGCAACGACCGCGTATTCAATGCGCCACTCGCCGAGGCCGCCATAGTGGGACGCGCCACGGGCATGGCTACCCGCGGCCTCAAGCCGGTCGTCGAAATCCAATTCTTTGACTATATTTGGCCCGCGATGATGCAGATTCGCGACGAGCTCAGCGTGATCCGCTGGCGCTCCAATAACGGATTCTCCTGCCCGGTGGTGATTCGCGTTGCGATCGGCGGCTACCTTACCGGCGGCGCGATTTATCATTCGCAATGTGGCGAGAGCATCTTCACGCACATTCCCGGGTTGCGCGTAGTCTTCCCCTCAAACTCCCAAGATGCCGCGGGATTACTGCGCACCGCCATCCGTTGCGACGACCCCGTGTTGTTTCTAGAACACAAGCGCCTCTATCGCGAATCGTTCGGCCGCGCCGCTTATCCCGGCCCCGATTACATGATTCCGTTTGGCAAGGCGAAGGTCGTCCAACCGGGAACCGACCTGACGGTGATCACTTACGGCGCGGTTGTGCCGCGCGCACTGCAAGCGGCGCAGAAACTCGAGCGCGAGCAAGGCGTGAAGGTTGAACTGATCGACTTGCGCTGCCTGAATCCGTTCGACTGGGATACGATTGCCGCCTCTGTCGCCAAAACGAATCGGGCGCTGGTGGCTTACGAAGACACGCTCAGCTGGGGTTACGGCGCTGAGATTGCGGCCCGCATCGCCGACCAGCTCTTCGACAAGCTCGATGCCCCCGTTCGCCGCGTCGCCGCCAAAGACGTGTTCGTCGCCTACCAGCCCATTTTGGAAGATGCCATTCTTCCCCAACCCAATGACTTGTTCCTAGCGATGAAGGAACTCTCGGAGTATTAAGTAGCGCCGCGGCCGTTGAGCACCCAGTTCGTTCCCTCGCCGGCTTCTGCAATCACGCGGGAATCGGTCACGTTGCCCGCTTCCCTGGAGTTGTCCGCTGAAGCATGCGAGATCAGAATCATTGCCGACAAAAGGGAGGTTGTGGTTAGACCCAGTATTTTTAGACGGCGGGTAATTGAAGGTTGAACGTGTAACGGTCCGAACACAGCTCACCCTTTCTCAAAGCGGGAGCGGTTCATCTACCGGTGGGGACGCATTTTAGCTGCTCATAGCGGCCAGGAGAAAGAGCCAAGTTCGCAGGTTACGGACGCTTTCTCCGCAAGTTGATCCCGATTGTCCGTTCCCGCAGAGAATGCTAGGCTCGAAAGAAGTGGCTTCTGCGTACGCCAACCCGTTGAAAGCAGGCTCGTCGGCGCCTAACCGGCTGGCGCAATGGCTGCAGTCAGCTTCGGCGGAAGTCTGGGTCAAGTTCTTGCTCGCGCTCCTCGGTCTGGGTTTAGCCTTCGGCTCGGCGCTTTTCTCCAGCGTCTCGCGCGATGCCGGCAACGTTTGGGCCACAGTAATCCTGGCGTCAACTTCGCTAGTGCTCGCAACCTTGGTCGGACTGGTCACTGTGCCGTACCTGGCGCGGCGGGTTGCTGTCGAACGCATGCGCGAGTCCTTCGATTACGACGTCACGCGTGCCGGCATCGTCTATGCGCTGGTGACGTTGGTGATCGGCATTGCCGCACTCAACACGGGTAACAATCTTCTCTACATTGTGGTCGCGGCCATGCTCGCGGCGATTCTGGTTTCCGGCGTGGTTTCGGCTTGGGTGCTGCGTTGGCTCGAACTCGATGTTCGAGTCCCCGAGCACGTCTTCGCGGGCCGGCCGGTGGCCGGGCGCATCGTCCTGCGGAACCCGCGCCGATTTCTACCGTCGTTTTCGATCCGCGTGGTCTCTACCCGCAAGAAACGCAAAAAGCCGGCTAAACAATGGCAATGGGAAGCGACAACCTTCGCCTTTCCTTTTAACCGTCCGTCGGCCGAGCAGTGGCTGCGCCTGCCCGACCGGCGTCTGCGCCTTGTGACCGTGGTTCCGCCGCCTCCGGGAATTTTTCAGGGGATGGCGTACTTTCCCTTCCTGCCGCCGCAGGCCGAAGTTTCGGCCGATCTGGAATTGAGATTCGAGCAGCGCGGCCGTTATCGCGAAGACAGCTTCGGTCTGGCCACGGGCTTTCCTTTCGCCTTCCTCACCAAGACGCGGCACCTGTCGCTGCCCAGGGAAGTGCTGGTCTATCCGCGCATCGAGCCAACCGACGAAGTCTTCGAAATCCTGCCGCTGCTTCGGGGCGAGTGGGAAAGTTTCGTCCGCGGGCGTGGCTCTGACCTTTACCGTATCCGCGAATATATGCCCGAGGACTCGGCCCGCCACGTCGACTGGAAGGCGACCGCGAAATCGGGGTCCCTGAAGGTCCGCGAGTTCGCCCGCGAGGACGAGCGCAAATTATGCATCGCATTCGACAATCCTGAGCCCGGTTTGATTTCCGAACAGGCCTACGAAAACGCCGTCGATCTTGCGGCCTCGCTGGCTTGGCACTTTTCGACGCAAGAGGCGGAGCTCTCTTTCATAGTTCCAGGCCGCTCCCCGACTCGCGATCTCCACGAGTTTCTGGCGTGGCTGGCCGTCATCGATCCGGGAACGCGCCAAACGCCCACCGGCGCCCCGAAAACGAGGGATCAGGGAAGGGCGTGTCCGGAAGATGCGTTGCGCCAAATGAACCTGACCAGTTCTGACGCCTACAACATCGTGATCACGGCTCGGGCGCGCGGAAGTCTACCTACTGCTCTGTGGAACTGCTCGTACTTTATTTTTGCCGGTGACACAAAGCCAAGGAACGCGGCAACGCCATAGGAGGCTTCCCGCTCGCGACCTGCTTTTTTGAATCCGCCCGATTCGGGACATTTTCTTCTGCGCCCAACCTTTTTCCCTTTCCTTACATCTCCTCTCCGGCATATACTCGCGCCCCGGTAGATGCTTTTGGACAACCTGGAACCTCTATCCCCCCGGGAGGTATCAATGCGTATCTCCGACCTGATCAAGGATCAGAACACCTTTCAAGCAGAATTGGGCCATACTGTACTTGAAACCGTGCGGGTCATGGTCGAACACAACATCGGCGCCGTGCCCGTCCTGCACAACGGCAAACTCGTCGGGATTTTTTCCGAACGGGACCTGATGAAGCGCGTGGTGGCCGAAGGCCGCAATCCCCGCAGCACCTGTATGGCGGAGGTCATGACCGACGACCCCCTTACCATCAGCATGAACGAAGAACTGGAAAACTGCATGGCCCTGATGCGCCGGCATGGTTTCCGCCATCTGCCCGTTTGCCACGAAGGGCAACTGGTAGGCATGGTGTCGCTGCGTGATATCCTGCTGCACGATTTGAACGAGAAGGATGATGAGGTGCGCATGATGCGGGCCTACATCCACTCCATGCCCGACGCGTAGCAGTTCGGGGGACGCCGCCTGCAGTTGACCGGTCATTTCTGCCGCGGGTCGCGCTTGCCCGCGTTGTTCTCCCTCCGCGCCCCCGCGCGTCCTGATCTCCTCCGGGACCAAGGTTGCCCGCTCCTTTTCACGCCTTTAGCACGAAGGTAACCTTGCGCGCGGAACGCCTCCAACGGTAACGTTACTTGCAATTACTTCAGTGCATTGAACACTAGGTTGGGAAGCGTTAACGTTGCTGAATAGGCAGACAAGTGCGCCTGGGTGAAATGCCGACGACTGTAGCCGTTCCGGTCCAACCGTTAAGATCGCCTTAGCGATGAGCCAGAGAAGATGAACGAAAAAATTAAAGTGCTCTATTACGCGCTCTGGATCGCACATCCCGTGCTTCTGATAGGCATCGCTACGCTCATGCTCCGGCGCGGACTGCACCGCAAATTCAAGTTCTTCTTCGGCTACGTTCTCATCCAGTTGGTTACCTTTGCCGTCGTATTTCCTGCGACTTGGCACAGTTATTCCGCTTCCTTCTACCTCTACTGGATTTGCGACGCGCTTAGCGTGGCTTTCGGCTTTGCCGTCATTCACGAAGTCTTCGTGGATGTTTTCCGCTTGTTCCATACCTTGCGTGATCTGGGTTCTGTGCTCTTCAAATGGGCGGGCCTAGTGATGCTGTTGGTGGCCGGGGTGGTTTCGGTTTCCACCAATTCAACTCTGATCGCACCCTGGATGCAAGCCATCATCACGTCGCAACGGTGCGTGCGCATCATCCAGGTGGGAATGGTTCTGTTCTTGCTTTTTTTCGCTCAATACGTGGGCATCAGCCGTCGCCAGCACAGCTTCGGCATCGCTCTGGGATTCGGCTTTTTTGCCGTGATCGAGCTCGTCCTGATTTGTTCGTGGGTCGGCCAACACCTCGGCGATCCCACGGTCATAAACATTCTCAATATGGCTGCCTACAACTGCAGTCTGCTGGTATGGCTAGGGTATGTCGCCGTGAAGAGTCCGGCACGCGATGTGTCCATGTCTCTTCTGCAGCCGCAACGATGGGAGCAGAGCCTCACCGACATTCACCACCCCCTTCCCGCCGACTCCCTTATCCCAATGTTTGAAGGGATGGTGGACCGTGCCCTCTCCCGTACTCACCAGGAGGGACCCCCGACCCCGGAGACGGTGGGTGCGGCGGTGCGCCCGCGGGGCGCAGCCGGCGCAAGCAGATTTGGTCTCCCCGAGGTAGAGAACTCGAGGCCGTAGCGGCACTGATACGGTTCAATTTCCTGACCGAGCCGTCCTGGCTTCCTGCGATCGCTGGCGGCCCAGTTTTGAGTTTGTTCGGAAAACGTAAAAACTTTGCGCCGAGATCCCACTGCGCGAGTCCCATCTAATTGTCTTTAGAGAATGCCTCAAGAAAGTCTCACAACAAATTGATATTAAAGAGTTTACAAACTTGTAGAACAGGTTGGAGATGGTCGTGTAGAAGGAGTTTGTTCGCGGGGTGAAAATTATTGCACATTGCCCTTGACACGTGCCCTATAATGCGGCTCCGCAAAAAAGTTTCCCTTCACGGGAATCCTAAGCGGATAGGAGACGAACCCATGAAACGCGCACTCAGGATTACGATCCTGATGTTAGGACTAGTGGGCACGTTCATCGCAGCTGCCGTCCAACAGGTTCCCGCCCAGGACGGTGGCCCGCTGTTCTTGTGCCCACCCAGAAGCAGTTGTCAACCCAGTCAGTACAACCCAACTGTGCCTCGACCGCAAGGTCACTAAGGTAACCTGTAAGTAATTCGGTAGTAACTGTAGTTTGGGCCAAGACCTAGGCTAGCAATATTCGGGCTGTCGGGACTCATATTAACCCGGCAGCCCTATTTTTCTGTCCGATAGAGGTGGGTCTTCTAGCTTTTCTGCAGAGTTCTGTGCAATGCTCTCCGCAACTCCACAGCTTGGGTAACGGGCGGTTGGCACGCAGACCCCGAGCACAGCACCGCAAAAGATTTTCCCGAGCCCAAGCCGGGAAGATGGGGAATCGTGGACCCCAATACCGGCGGAAGATTTTCGGCGACCGCCTGGCTGGCCGACAACTGCAGAGTGCTCTTGTTGAAGGCAAAAGGCGCCACCGCCGCCGCGTACAGTTCCCTAGCTCTGTCGTCCTCGCCGGCAATGACAACCACCTGTACCGGGCTCTCCAGGAGATGCACCACTGCAATGCCGTACGTCGCCGCAAAAATTCCAAACTGCTCGGCGGCGCCCGCGAAAGTTTCCAAGGTAAGCTCCGCCTTGTCCTGGTAACCAGCATCGCCGGTGTAATGATGCATTCGCGCCAGCGCGATTGCCGCCATCGGATTGCCGGCCGGGGTCGGCGAGTCCTGCAGTGGCTTGCGCCTTGTCGCCAGCACGCCCAGGCTCTTGCCCTCGCCGATCGGTTCGCTGTCGAAGAATCCTCCCGAAGTCTGGTCGTAGAAGCGGGCAATCATCGCATCTGTGATCGCCCGCGCAAACTTGAAATAACTGAGGTCGGCCGTCGCCTCGTAAGCATCGAGACACGCCAGCGCCGTAAAGGCATAATCATCGAGCAACCCCGATACTGCGCGGTGCTCAGCCTTAGGATCCGAGTACGCGACAAGGTGCAGCAGCCTACCCTGTGTGGCGCGGCTGCCTTCGTCCGCGGCTTCTTTATTCCCGGAATCGATCTTCCAAGCCTCGGCCAGCACCCGATCCAGCGAGCGCAGCGCAAACCGCCGCGCCTGCGCAAGATTCAATACCTTCGCTGCTTCAAGATAAGCCGAAACGCACAAGCTGTTCCACCCCACGTACACGGTCTTGTCCACATACGGCGTTGGGCGCTGCAGCCGCGCTGCGTACATTTTCTTTTTCGCCGATTCCAGCAATTCGCGGACACGTTCCGGTGCCAGGTTCATGCGCCTTGCAATCTCTTCCAGCGGCGCCCGCACGAACAAAACATTTTTCGCTGGATTGTGATGCATCTCCCCCACTTCGTTGATGTCATAATGCAGCGCCGCCACTTGCGCCTCTTCTTCCGTCAACACGGCCCGCGTCTCATCGAGAGTCCAGGTAAAGTAATCGCCATCATCCTCCATGGAAATGTCCGCATCCTGTGACGCGTAGAATCCGCCCCGTTCCCGATCGCTCAGCCACTCGTCCATCCAGCGAATGATGTCCCGCGCCACGTCCGCAAAAGACTCCTCCCCCGTGGCCTGATAGCCGTGCACGTAGTTCTTCAGTAGTTCGGAGTTGTCGTAGCACATCTTCTCGAAGTGCGGCACTACCCAGCGCTCGTCCACCGAATAGCGATGAAAACCACCCGCCAGTTGGTCGTAAACGCCGCCCTGCGCCATGTGCTTGAGCGTAGTGACGATGAGATCGCCTAGTTCTGGGTGCCCCATCCTATCGCGCTCTTTCGGATAGGGTGGGGATTTTGATTCATCGTCTTCGACGCTTTTCGCATACCGCTCAATCAACAAATCGAGCGCCGACGGATGGGGAAACTTCGGCGCCTGCCCAAACCCCCCGTGCTCCGGATCAAACATCTTGAACGCGGACTCCTGAATCGCCGCGAGGACGCCCGCCGACACCCGCCCACCGCGCCCGGTAAACGATTCCGACTGCGCAATTGCGCTCTCCAGCATCTTCGCCTGCTCGACCACGTCGCCATGCTTTTCCGCATACGCGTTGGCAATGCTCAATAACACTCGCCGAAAGCTGGGACGCCCATACCCATCGCTCGGCGGAAAATAAGTTCCCCCATAAAACGGCTTTCCATCCGGCGTAAGGAACGCCGTCAGCGGCCAACCGCCCTGCCCACTGACCGCCTGCACCGCCGCCTGATACCGGCTGTCGATATCCGGCCGCTCGTCGCGGTCCACCTTCATCGCGATGAAATGCTGGTTCACAATCGCCGCGATCTCCGGATCGTCATACGATTCCCGATCCATCACATGACACCAGTGACACCACACCGCCCCGATGTCGAGCAGCATTGGTTTGTTCTCTCGTTGCGCCGTCGCAAAGGCCTCCGGACCCCACTCCTGCCACTGAATCGGCTGATGCATGGCAGACCGCAGATAAGCAGAAGAAGCGCGCGCGAGGGAGTTGAGGGCAGTCGTGGTCATTGAATGAGTCTAACGCTACAACGGGGATGAGAGCGGCCCGTCCGGTAAGAGCCGAAGGGATCAGCCAATGCGGACTCCCGGGGTGCACGGCTAACACGGGTGCTATCGTTTGCGCGTGACGGACGAGCAAAACTGACCTTCGAGCAGATGGACATGACACCAGTAAGTGTATTCGACTGGAAAGACGAGCTGCCCAAGATGTATGACATGGTTAACGCGAAATGGTTCAATAACTCGCTCCCTCCAATCTCTCCCGCATTTGTGTGCGAATTCTGCGATATGCCGCGTGAATTCGCTGGAATCTGCATTGACGAAGCTGGGGCCGCAAAGATCTCAAAAGGCGGGGTGACGGTCAGGCTAGGTATCCGAATCAATTCCAAGCTCCAATGCCTGAGCGAACACGTCAGGATAGCGGTGCTTCATGAAATGGTTCACGCCCGGGGAATCCAGAAACACGACAAAACCTTCCAGAGCGCAGTTGCCCATTTGTTCGCCGAGGGCGCGTACAGTCACATTCTGTAGGTGCCTAGTGCCATCCGGATCCCTTCGCGCTCCGAAAAAGGCGGGCCCGCCGCCCTACCCCTCCGCCACCTCGTCCAGCCGCGCCAGCGTATCCGGGTACCGCCGCACCAGCAGCACAAGAGCTGCCGCCTGAGGATTCGGTTTCGCCCGACCTTGTTCCCACTTTTCCAACGTTCTTTCGTTGATCCGCAATTTGCGCGCCAACACGGCCCGCGAGCAATGCAGTTTCTTTCGCGTATCCCGAATGAGTTTCGAATTCACCTTGGGCAGCGGTGTCGCCTCGACTTTGTAAGTCCGCAAAGTGATCTTGCCCTCCCGGTGCGCCTTCATCGCCGCGACTCCTGTTACCAATTCGGAAAAAATGTCCCGCTTCGCCATCAGTGTATCCTCCGTAGCCGACGACCCCCGCTCGTCCTTCTGGCCGCGCGCGCCTGCAACTCACTCTCCATCACGGCCTTCAGAGCCTCTCTTGCCAGCTCAAATCGATAGCTTCGCCCTTATCGTAGAGAGTCATCAACCATATCGGATGATCGGACGGGAAATAGAAATAGATAATCCGCAACCCGCCTCTCCGTCCCTTGCCGCGTCGGGCGTCCGCCCAGCGCATCTTTCAAAACCCGCCCGTCCCCGGCATCCAATCCCGAAGCTCCGGATTCGTAAGCGAGCCTGGTCTAGAGCTCTCTATAATGATCATCGTTGAGATAGCCCGACAGATTGCGCGTAAAGGCTGGCGCTTCGACGAACTCCACACCCTGAGTACGCTTTTAGAGTACGGTGTGTAACGATAGATAGCGTAGATGTCAATGATGCCAGGTCTCTATGGTCTCTATCCCTCACGGGCTGTCCCTGAATCCAAATTGACATTTCGGGTACTAGACATCCCTTGCATCGGTCGTTGCATCTTTCGAACATAACAAGTTGTTGCGGTTTCAACGAGCCAAAGGAAACCTTGCAATGCATCCGAAAAAGGCGAAGCTGTTCTGTGGGTTTGTACTGATCTCTGTACTCACCGCCCATCCCCTGCGGGCACAAGACGCCCTTCCAACTCTCTCCGGCACAGTCACAGATTCCGCCGGAAGAGTCCTCCCCGGCGCCAAGGTCACCGTCAAGAATCTGTCCACAGGTCAGTCGACTGAGGTGCAGTCCGATTCCACAGGCCTTTACAGCGTATCGAATCTTGCTGCAGGCGATTACGAGGTTTCCGCCTTGGCCGAGAGAATGAGCGCCCCGGCAGCGAAGGTGACAATCATCGCGGGAAGCCAGCAAACGCTGAGTCTGGTCTTGACTTCGGCGCCGGCGCAGCCGTCGACGGCTGCACCGTCCGATAACCTGCCGAATGCCCCGTCCAGCAGCAAGTCCGCGCCGTCGCTTGAAGATCTGGGTTTTTCTAAGACTGAGACTCAAGCCAACGCCGCCCAGCAGGCTTTGCTCGATAGGCGAACCCACATGTTAAAGATGCATCAGCGCATGGGCCTGATCACAACCATACCGCTGGTCGCATCGGTGATCACCTCGCTCAATGCTGGCGGCAAGAGCACCGGTACGGCCTCTCGCGACCTGCATGTCGCCCTCGGCGCTCTGACCGGCGACTTGTACGGAATTACGGCCTACTACGCCATCCGCGCACCCAGGATTCCGGGCACCGAGAGCCGCGGTCCAATCCGCCTGCACAAGGCTCTGGCCTGGGTTCACGGCCCGGGCATGATTCTGACTCCAATTCTCGGTGCAATGGCTTTCAGCCAGAAGAACAACGGAGAGAGAGTTCATGGCATAGCCGCCGCACATGGACCCGTAGCTATCGTGACTGCCGGAGCCTTTGGCGCCGCCTTGTTGTCGGTCTCGGTAAAATTCTGAACTGATCGTATGAACAAAAAAACACTTCTTCTATTTCTGCTTCTGGCGCTGCCCAACCTATTTGCGGCGGATAACCAGTGGGTGCTCAAGCAGAGCAAGTTGAGCTACCACGTTTCTCATCCCCTCCATGAAACTCAAGGCGTGAGCCGGGCGGCGCGCGGCAAGGGCGTTTGCCACGAGGGACAGTGCGATTTTCTGATCGCCGTCCCCGTCAAGTCGTTTGATTCCGGCGACAGCAACCGCGACTTACACATGATCCAAGTCACGCGTGGCGCAGAATTCCCCATGGTTACCGTACGCACTCGTCTGCCGGAGTCGGCAGCCGCCTCCGCTACGCTCAAAGCGGATCTCGAAATCCAGTTCGCCGGCCAAACCGCACAGTACAAACAAGTCTCCTTCGAAGTTGTGACCCAGGGAGACGAGAAGAGAATCTCAGGCACTATTCCTGCCACCCTCTCCGACTTTAAGATTGAGCCGCCTTCACTTCTGACGCTGCCCGTGAAAAATGAAATCCCGGTGCGCGTGGAGATGACTTGGAGCCCGCAGTAAGGGCACAGTTTCCGCCGGCCGTGGCTTGCCGACCGACTGTCCGCTTAGGGCAGCTTCGCCAACTCCGCCGCGAACCGGTCCGTCACTGCCTCAAATCCTTTTTCCGTGGGATGAAGTTCGTTGGCCCACCACTTCTGGTAATCCGCCAAGCGATTCGAAAGCGTCCCCCGCAGGTCGATATACCGCACATGCGTAAAGACTGGTTGTGACGGCAGCAACTTCACCACATCGTTGAATTGATCCATCAGGACTTGCATCATGGCGATGCGCTGCGCCAAGTCCTCAAAGTTCTTTCCCCGGAAGCCCGGCTCCAGCCACGGACCCGGAAACGGCCACCCTCCGAAAAACCCGCGCCCGTCCGGCACCGGGTAATCATAGCCATGCAGAAGAATCGGAACCGTCACCCCGAATGTTCCTTGGCAAAGACCAGTGATGCTCATCAGGAGCTGGCTATAGGCCGTCAGAATTCTTCGATTCAAGACGCCGTCCAGCACTTCAGTGTCCCAGCCCGCAATCGGGGAGAAGGCGTTATTCAGCAGCATGCCAAATTCGTTTCCGGCCACATCGTCGCCGCCTCCGGAGACCAGCACGGCCTTCGGCACCGCTCCCCGCGCTTTGATCTTCTCCAGTTTGCGCGCGAAGTCTTCCAACTGTCCGCCCGTATATGCCATCTTCTCGACCGGATCGCCTTTGTGCGCGGTGGATTCCACGTTGTATCCGTGGTGATCTTCGAGCAACTTCAGCACGTCGTGGAACGGATAATCGAACCATGAGTCTCCGGCGGCCGCCAGGAATCCCGCGGTCTGGAACTCGGCGGAGGTTGGCGGACCTCCGGGTGGAGCCAACTGAACTCGTGATGCCATCTTCTTCTGGTTTTTCCGCAGCGCGTCCGCTCGCCGGTTTTGTGCGACCGCCCGCAGCGCCAAAATCTCATCCGCCTTTTGGCGTCCGAACTCCAGCGCGGCCGCGATCTTTTCTTCGACCGTCATGGGAACCTCCTGTCGTTGGTTTGTCGTGGCTTGCCGTGGTTGCTTGGTAACTGTCAACCTTCTGGGAACGACGGGCCGGAAGTGTACGCCCCTGGCGGAGACCTGCCAGCACTTTGGATGATCTGTCCGACATTGTAAAAAGGGACAGCTTTCCATTCACTCCGAAAGCTGCTTCGCGATCCTGTAGTACAAATCAATCGCCTCTGCCAGTTGCTGCTTCTCGATGTACTCACCCTCGGTGTGCGCCACATGAATCGATCCCGGACCGATGAGCAGCGGTTCGCCCCAGTTGGTGAGCTTGGGAATGTCGGTGGTAAACGCCGCGATCATCGTGGGTAAGCCATCTACGGTGCGCAACCGGAGAAAAGGCAGTTCCAGCGGGAACGTCACTTGCACCTGATCGCCCGCGGTCGCCAGAATCTGTCGCCGTAATTCCTGCGACGGACCCACCAGTCGGTACAGCAAATCCGCGTGCGCATAGTCGGGGATCACGTTGGGCGCGCGTCCGCCTTCAATCCGCCCAATGTTCAGCGTGCACGGCCCAATCTCCGGATCGGAAGGCAGCGCCATCGCGCGCAACCGCGTGAGCGCGGGAATCAGCTTGTCAATCGCGGACTCACCCAGTTCCGGATACGCGGAGTGCGCCATCCGTCCGGTCGCCGTCACTTCAACGCGCAGCGTACCCTTTGACGCGAGGCCCAGACGATTCTCCGTTGGTTCGCCATTCACCAGAAAGCGGCATCGCGAAATTGCCTCGTTCGCCGCGTATTCATTCGCGACGTGCGCGCCCAGGCTATCACGCTCTTCTCCCACCACAAACAGCAGGCCGACAGGAATGCCGTTTTGGCGCAATCGTTCCGCAGTCGCGATTTGCGCCGCGATGATGCCCTTGGCGTCGCAAGAGCCGCGTCCGTAAATGCGGCCTGTATCTTCCGACGAAGGAATGAAGGGCGGAACGGTATCCATATGCGTCGAAAATACGATTGCGGGCTGCGGATGCTCGGCCTGAGTCGCATACACATTGAAGCGATCGTTCTCCACCGGCATCTTCTTCGTCTGATAGCCGAGGCGGCAAAGTTCTCCGTAAAGGCAATTTCCAACCGCAGCTTCGTTGCCGGTGATGGACTCGATGTCCACCAGTTGCCGCGTCAGCGTGACAGCGTCCATGGAGGAGAGAATAGCAGAGAGCAAATTGGCGTCGGACCTCAGGACCTCGGACCTCAGACTTCAGACTTCGGACCTAAGACCTAAGACCTAAGACCCAACCCTCATTTCTTCTCTCTCCCCTCCTTCCCGTGTAATCTGAGGCTGTGATTTCTTCAAACTCATCCATCCGGTCGCTGTTTCTCGACGGTCCCGCTGGACGCCTGGAAGCGCTGCTGAACGCTGGAACCGCTAACGCCACTCATGCCGCGCTTGTCTGCCATCCACATCCACTATTTGGCGGAACGCTGCACAACAAAGTCGTGTTCCATACCATGAAGGCGCTCAATAGCTTTGGCTTTCCCGTGTTGCGCTTCAACTTTCGTGGAGCGGGATTAAGCCAGGGCGAACACGACCGGGGCAACGGGGAAGTCGATGATGTCCGGACGGCGCTCGACTGGCTCGACGCTGAATATCATTTGCCGCTTCTGTTCGCCGGATTCTCTTTCGGTGCGGCGGTCGGACTGCGGGCCGCTTGTGCAGACACTCGAGTTCGCGCAGTTATTGGTGTTGGAACGCCGGTCGTTCCAGTTGCCGAAGCTACGGAAGAGCCGCGGGTGTATGCTCTCGACTTCCTGCAGAAGTGCACACAGCCCAAGTTGCTTGTCAGCGGGGCCCGCGATCAGTTCGGTCCGAGAGCCCAGCTTGAAGCTCTCCTGGCTTCGGCGCCCGAACCGAAGAAGCTGGTGTTGATCGAAGGAGCCGATCATTTCTTTGAAGGACGCCTGCGCGAACTGCGGGAAGCGATCGAAGGGTGGATGAAATCAGCTATCAGCTCTCAGCCGTCCGCTCTCAGCTGAATCAAGAGCGCACGTGCGAAAATACCGCACCGGCGCAATTCGCTGATGGCTGAAGGCTGACAGCTGACAGCTTTTATAATCTTGCGCATGCCTGATTCCGGCCAGATGCGCCAGACCGCGCGCGCAATCTTCCAGCACGCGCTGGCCGAGGCGTCGATTGCTAAAGGCTTTGCCCGCCATGTGCACTGTGAGCGAGGAATTCTGCGCATCTGCGACGACCTTTACGACCTGCACTCCTATTCACGCGTGCTGGTCGTGGCGCTGGGCAAAGCTGGACACACCATGGTCGAGGCTCTATCCCATCAGGCCGGAGCATCGCTGGAAGGCATCGTGGCGAGTTCGGTGGAGCCAGCGACCCAGGTTCATGGGTTCCGGTATTTTCGCGGAGGACATCCCACACCGAACTCGGAATCCATTCAGGCGGCGAGCGCGATGTTGCGCACGCTGGAGGCGCAGCCAGCTTCGGCGCTGGTGATCTTCCTGCTCAGCGGCGGAGGATCTTCCATCGTCGAGAAGCCTATCGACGACGAGATTTCGCTCGACGATCTCATCGCGACCTATAGTGCGCTTGTGCTTTCCGGCGCGACCATCGCCGAGATCAACAGCGTGCGCAAACACCTTTCCGCCGTGAAAGGCGGACGGCTGGCGCAGGCCGCATTTCCGGCGCAGCAAGTGTCGCTGCTGGTGTCCGATGTGCCGGACAGCACGCCTGACGCGCTTGCTTCGGGCCCGACGATGCCCGATTCGACGACTGTGGAGGATTGTTACCGCATTACCGAGAAGTACGAACTGCTGAAACAATTTCCACTGTCGGCGCGAGAATTGTTTGAGCGCCACGCTTTAGAGGAGACACCGAAGTCGGACGATCCGGCGTTTCAGCGGGCGCGTTGGTGGCCCGTGCTGACGAACCAGTCGGCGATTGAAGAGGCAAATATTGCGGCGGAACGAAGGGGCTTTATCGCGCAGGTGGACAATTCCTGCGACGATTGGGATTACGAGAGGGCCGCTGACCACTTGCTGCGCAGAGTGCGCGAGCTGAGGGAGCAATTTTCACCGGTGTGTCTTATTTCTGGCGGAGAAGTTACGGTGAAGGTGACGAACGGTGGAGTTGGCGGACGCAATCAGCAATTCGCGCTGTCATGCGCGGAAAAAATTGCGGGAGAGAACATTACAGTCCTCAGCGCCGGAACGGACGGAATCGACGGCAATAGTCCAGCGGCCGGAGCCGTAGTTGACGGCACAACTGTCGAGCGAGGGCGAGGTCGGGGGATAGATGCGCGCACTGCGCTCAACAAGTTCGACGCATATCCGTTCTTTAAAGCGCTTGGAGATGTAATCGAGACGGGACCGACTGGGAATAATCTGCGCGATTTGAGGATTCTGCTGGCTTACTGAACTCCAGTTCCGCGCTCCATCTTTAACCACCAAGGACACGAAGGTTCACGAAGGAAATCTTTGTGCAACGGCACCTTCGTGAACCTTCGTGGTTCGCGAGTTCTGCCCCGCCGGGACAGCCGAGGCGGCTGTCTCTACCCGGGGGGCTGCTGGCAATTACGCGGTCTTCCGCAGTTCTGGCTTTCCCATCTTCTGCATGGCTTCGTCCATACTGCTCTTCATTTCATCTGCGGACATGTCCTTGATGTGGGTGGCGATGGACCATTTGTGGCCGAAGGGATCTTTCAGCTTGCCGTAGCGGTCGCCCCAGAACTGATCGCTGACCGGCATTTCCACCTGCGCCCCGGCTTTCACGGCTCGATCGAAAGCCGCGTCGACCCCGTCTACGTAGATGTGCAAGCTCATGCCTGTGCCGCCGGTGCTTTCCGGGGAGAGCGCCCCAAATTCAGGATATTCGTCAGCCAGCATGATGATTGAGTCACCGATCTTGAGTTCAGCATGCATGACCTTGCCATCCGGACCCTTCGCCACACCACCGCGCACTTCCGCGCCGAACGCCTGTTTGTAGAACTCGAGGGCGCGGGCCGCGTCGCGGACCGTGAGAGAAGGTGTGAGGGTGTGATAGCCCTCGGGAACGGGTTTTACTGACATAAAGACCTCCTGGAGAGAATTTGCGAGAGGCAGTTTACAACAAAATCAGAAGAAGGATTGTCAAAAGACTATTCCAGGGGAACGCTCAACTAAACCACGGAAGAGACTGGAGTTATGCGGGCAAAAACTTCTTAGCCCATCAGAAAAACCTGGTTACGCCCTCTTCCATCACTATGACGCGGTCTTTGACGCCTGCGGTGCGCGCCTCCTCGTCGAGCAACTGGAGCGGCTCGTCGACGGGTTCGTGCGAAAGGCGAAAGGTGCCGTAGTGCATTGGGACCATCCAGCGCGACTTGAGATCGAGAAAAGCGCGCATGGCGTCGGCGGGGTTGGTGTGGACGTTTCGAAATTGCGGCGGATTGTAGGCTCCGATGGGAAGTAACGCGAGTTCGGGAGCGAGTCGGCGCCCGATCTCGCTGAAGCCGGAAAAGTACGCGGTATCGCCGGCGTGATAGACGGAGTGTTTGCCAGCCTTCAGGACAAAGCCACCGTAGCCACGGTGCGAATCCTTCAGAACGCGAGCACCCCAGTGGCGCGAAGGCACGTGTGTGATCGATAAGTTGCCGTGACGGGAACTCTTCCACCAGTCAAGCTCGATGATCTCGGAAAAACCAAGATCGGAGACCAGATCAAAGACATGAGCTGGAATCGTGATGGCCGGTGCAACGCCGCGAGTGCGCAGGTTGTTCTGCACGATGGCGCGCAGCGACGGACGATGCAGGTGATCAAAATGGGCATGGGTGACCAGCACCACGTCGATCGGCGGAAGATCGGCAATGCGCAGTCCGGGACGACGCAAGCGCTTCAACACAAAAAGCCAGCGCGCGAAGTTGGGATCGATGACAACGCTCTTGCCCCCAATTTGCACGAAGAAGCTGGCGTGTCCGATAAAGGTGACGCCGAGTTCTCCGTTGGTGGCTAGCCTTGGCTTGTGAGTCTCCCCGGAGCGGGGAGTCACTGCAGAGCGACGCACTAGACGTCCGAACTGGGTGGCGCGCTTGCGAAGGGCCGGATTGCGAAGCGTTTGCTTAATCATTCTGCGACGGAGCCTGGGGGCTGGATCGGAAGCAACCTGCACTATTCATATTAGACCGTATCGCCGCCAGTGCGGAGTAATAAGAGCGATGCGGCGCGATTTTAGCGAACATTAACAGCCTTTTAGATGAAAGGGAAGGAAGGCCAGGGGCCTTTTAGTTCCCACTTCGGACGAGTCAGGAAGGGAATGATTGGGCGCCCGGGTAGCGGACAGCTTGACGTTGGAAGAGAAAAATCGTGAACCACAAAAGGACACCAAGCGATACAAAGGGATGGATTTGTAAGTCCTTGCTTGGTGTGACTTCGTGTTCTTGGTGGCAATGCTGTTAACCATCGGCGCGCGTGCTTGACCTTGATCGAGCTAGTCATATCTAATCCCAACGCGTTCCTTTTTTGCGCTGTTCTGAACGAAGGAGAAGTCCGTATGCGAGTTGCGTTTTTGGGATTGGGAATCATGGGACATGCCATGGCTACGAACCTGGCCAAGGCGGGCCACGAAGTCACGGTGTGGAACCGAACGCCCGGCAAATTGGTGGAAGGGGCAGGCGTGGCTCCGACCCCGGCGGCGGCGGCGCAGGGCGCGGAAGTGGTTTGGATGTGTGTATCCGACACGGATGCGGTCGAGAGCGTGATTTTCGGGGCGGATGGGATCGAGGCGTCGCTTACGGAAGGCATGATCATCGCGGACTCGAGCACGATTTCTCCCTCGGCTACGGTGAAGTTCGCCGAACGCGTTCGGACGAAAGGCGTGACCTGGGTGGATGCGCCGATGACGGGATCGAAGATCGGAGCGCGGGACGGCACGTTGGTGTTTATTGTCGGGGGAGACGAGGCCACGGTCGAGCGTCTCAAGCCTTTGTTTGCAGCCATGGGGAAAAAGATTTTCCGCATGGGCGAGACCGGCAAGGGTCAAGCGACCAAGCTCGCCATGAATCTGCAGATTGCGCTGATTTTTGAAGGATTCGCCGAGGCGCTGACCCTGGCTACCAAACTCGGGGTGGATCCGCAACAACTGCTATCGCTGATTGAGGCCACGATGGTGCGGTCGGGAGTGGTGGACTACAAGGGCCCCTTTGTACTGCAGCGTGACTTCACGCCAAACTTTCCGCTGCGGCTGATGCATAAGGATATCCGGCTGACGCTGGAGGCGGCGAAAGAGGCACGGGTGAAGTTGCCGGCGCTGGAAACCGTGGAAGAGATTTATGAGATGGCGTCGGAAGAGGGAAATCAGGATCTCGACTACGCCGCAACCCTGACGCTGCTGGAGAAATGGGCGGGCGTGCAGGTGAAGGGGAAGGCCGCGTAGCCGCTCTCTCCATGTGGGGAGTCAAAAGCTTGAACCGCAGAGTTCGCTAAGAAACGCAGTCAAGACCGCGGAGAAAGTCAAGGAGCAGGGCGCGGTAAGCGCCTATCTTCTCGGCGGTTGACGAGGCATCGTTTGCGGATTTAGTGAACCCACGAAGACCGGATCGAGAAATACAGGCCAAGAATTAGCTGTCAACCAACTCCGGATTACCCCACCGTTACCCCCGTAATCCCGCTATTACACAAGTATTACAGTCACCCGATCCCTTCTCTTGGTACGGTAGACGTAGGGTTGAATCGAGCTCAAACCACCACGAAATGGGGATCTTCTTGGATATGGAACTGCGGGACTTGGAAAGACCACAAGCGGGAAAAGGTGAACTGAATTGGATTACGGCGGGCTTCATGGCCGCGTTTCATGTGGGGGCCATTGCCGCGCTCTTCTTTTTTACGTGGAAGGCGTTGTTCGTGGCGATGTTTTTGTGGTGGGTGTCGGGCAGCCTGGGCATTGGGATGAGTTATCACCGGTTGCTGACCCATCGCGGGTATAAGACTCCGAAGTGGGTGGAGTATTTTCTGACGATCTGCGCCACGCTCGCTCTGGAAGGCGGACCAATTTTCTGGGTAGCGACCCACCGCATTCATCACCAGTATTCGGATCTGGAAGGCGACCCTCATTCCCCGATCGACGGCAAGTGGTGGGCCCACATGGGATGGATTCTCATGGGCAAGTCGATGCACCATGACACGACTACGCTGGCACGTTATGTCCCTGACCTCGCCAAAGACAAATTTCATGTCTGGATTACGAAATATCACTATGTTCCCATGATTGTGCTGGGCGTGATTTTGCTGGCTCTCGGAGGATTGCCCTTCCTGATGTGGGGCATCTTCATGCGCACCGTGGTGGGATTGCACGCCACCTGGCTGGTGAATTCGGCGACGCATTCCTGGGGAACGAGGCGCTTTGCGACGCGCGATCTTTCGACCAACAGCTGGTGGGTGGCTCTGTTGACGTTTGGCGAAGGCTGGCACAACAACCATCA
This sequence comes from uncultured Acidobacteriaceae bacterium, assembly GCA_963774565.1. Lineage (GTDB taxonomy): Bacteria > Acidobacteriota > Terriglobia > Terriglobales > Acidobacteriaceae > Sulfotelmatobacter. The sequence goes on from CAVZFP010000023.1 coordinate 325,145, forward strand.
CGCGCATCCTACGGCCGCGCAGCATGGCTTCAAATGGTATGAAGTCGATATGAACTGGTACGGGATTTGGGCGCTGAAGACCTTGGGCTTAGCTTGGGACATCAAGCGGGTAAAGTTGGCCGAAGTCGAACGCGGTCTGGTTCCGACGCCGAATGGACGGCTGATCACGGCAGCCCTGCCGGATGTTTCGGTCGCAGGCGACTAGGTTTCGTTTTTTCCACGGGAGTGAGCCCCCGCCGATTGGCCGGGGCTTTTTGTGTGCGCAGCCGTTCCGCCTACAGCCCGGTCACACGCGGATAATCATGACTTCTGTCGCCTTGATCAAGGCGGCTGCGGTTTGTCCCTTCTTCAATTGCATTTCGCGCGCAGAGCTGGCAGTGATAATCGAGGTGATCTCCTGGCCGCCGATGGAAATCTTTACTTCCGCCATCAGACCGCTGATGCGAACAGAATCGATGCGTCCCACCAGCTGATTGCGTCCACTGACACGGCGGACGACCTGCTTCCGTTCTTCTTTCGTTCTGCCTCGGGTTCTAAAGAGTAGCTTATCCACTTCGCTCTGTGGGATCCGGTGATGACCTCCGGCCGTCTGAACGCTTCGAAGTTTCTTCTTGTAAATCCACTGCTTGATAGTAGGGAAGCTGATCCCCATTTGTAAGGCGGCGTCGCGCAGTTTCAGCAAGTTGCTGGCATTTCCTCGGGATTTGCTGATACTCCGCATAAAAACGAAATCCTACCGTCAACTGGGGATGTGGTCAACAGGGTGAATGCGCACGGTAGCATGCAAGAAAGTCAACTGAAGCGCATACATATGTATACATATGGACACCAGAACTGTATATAGGATACACTGCCAACTTCTTTGACTCCATTGCTGAAGTTGGGGGTTTAATGCGCGGAGTTGTTCGTTTGGTTGCCCTGCTCGTCCTGTGGCTTTCGTCAACCCTATGTTTCGCGCAGGGCGGATTTCCCGCCAATTGGTTCAACATGGTGTCGAAGACGCAGGCCGAACAGCCGCACTGGATCACTCCGCTCAACACGACGACTCCCCGGCTCGAACAGGAGTTCCGCTACGACATTCAATGGCAGACTCACAATAGCGGCGTCACCACGGACAACTACGGCGTCAGTAAGGGGCTAGAAATTATCCCGGCAAGGAATGTCGAAGTCATCTTCGCCGTGCCGCCTTACATCGCGAACAACCCGGATTCTCCACACGATGGATTCGGCGATTGGCAGTTCCTTGTGAAATATCGAATCGCCGCCGGAAACGAGGAGCACAGGAACTACATCTTGACGGCTTTCTATCAGATGAGCTTCCCCACCGGGGAGTACCAGGAAGGAGCGTTGAGCCCGATCATCACGTCCACGATTGCCTATGGAAAGGGCTATAAGAATTTCGACGTGCAGGGAACGTTGGCCTACAGCCTGCCTACCGGAAACCTGTCGGACATCGGACACAATCTGCTCTGGAACAACACTTTCCAGTACCGGGTCTTCCGGAAGATTTGGCCCGAGATTGAAATCAACCTCAACCAGTATCACGGCGGGAACAACAAAATTGTCCCGACCGCGCATCCCGGCAAAGCATTGCTATACCTCACGCCGGGCCTCGTGCTCGGCAGGTTTAACTTGTGGCACCGCCTCGCGTTCACGGCCGGCGGCGGATTCGAAATCGCCACGACCTCGTTCCATCCCACCAATCACATTCCAATTCTCTCGATACGCTTCCCGTTCTGAAGTTGGGAGCTATTTCGGCATCACCACAACTTCTTCCTTGGGCATGGCATCGAGCGTCGACTTTTCAATACCGAGGTGGGCCATGACGAGTTCCGGTGGTGTATGCGTGAGCCATTCCGAGAGTGCAAGATCCTGATAGACGTTGCTTTTGAACATCTCCAGAAATTTAAGATCGGTGCCGCCCGTGTTCTCGACATAGTGGGGCAGCGTCTTCTGCACATAGCCAACGTCGCCGGCTTGAAAGTCCATGGTGCGGGCGCGGCCTCCCGTAGCGAAGACGGTCATCCTTCCCGCACCGCTAATGTAGTATTGCCATTCGTCAGCATTGGGATGCCAGTGCAATTCGCGCATTCCTCCGGGATGAACGGTGACGATGGCGGCTGCGATCGTGGTAGAGATCTTGAAGTTGCTTGAATCGACGATCCGCACCTCGCCGCCCTTGGTGCGCCTGGTAACCGCAGGCTGGGTCGCACGAAAAGCGAAATCCTGCGGCGACATACCTAGCGTACCGGCTGCTACTTTCTGGTCCACAGCCAGCGGGCCGGGAACTGCCGCCTGAAAAATAAACTTCTCCCTCCTCGGCATCCTTTCCATTGCCTGCTCCGTCACGCCGAAGTTCTTCGAGAGCACGTCGTGGGGCGTATGTGCCATCCAGTCGGTGAGCAACACCGTCTCGTATTCGGAGAAGTTGCCATCGTCGAATACCAGCAGAAACTCACAACCGTCGGGATTCAGGCCTTGAATGGAATGCGGAATCCCCGTGGGAAAGTACCAGAGATCGCCTTCCGTCACATCGCTCACAAAGCTCTTGCCGTCTGCATCAAGCCCGGTGATGCGGGCACTTCCGTAGAGCATGACGGACCACTCCGCAGCGGTATGCCAGTGCAGTTCGCGTATGCCTCCCGCGGTCAATCTCATGTCTACGCCGGCAATTGATTTGGAAACCGCAAGTTCCCGGACCGTGACCTCGCGTGACCAACCACCCTCTTGCATCCGTTTGTGCGAGAGCGCAAAAGGATATTTAAAGGTCTGCACGCCGCCTGCGTCGGAGGGCGGTGGCAAGAAGGAATCCGGGTTCTGGGTATCCAGCGGAGGATTGCCGGGTCCAGGAGCACTGGCGCTTCGATCGTTCTTAGTAGGGTAAGGTTTGCCGTCGCGATCTTCCTTAGAAGGATATGGTTGCTGTACTTGCCCCGCGGCGTTCGTCGCCGATAGCATGCCGGCAGCCGCTAGCGCTGTCGACCCCATTTCCAGGAATCCGCGTCGCGAAAGCATTTCCTTGTTCGCATCGTCGGTCATGAGAATCCTTTCCTTTCGAAACCCCAGTAAAAGGAAATTTTTCCGATTTCAGCTTTCTAGATCCGCAAAACGATACGGCAGCCCTTTTTTAGTGTCAACTGGCAGAGAAGAGGACGCTTGACGCTTTAGTAACCCGTTGCTGCCAACGCGGTAAAATCGGACTGAGCTTCCATGCGCATCTCTAGTCGCCGCGGAACCATCGTCTTCTTTCTCTGCCTGGGCATTGGCCTGGTGGCGCTGGCGGTTGCCCTTAACGTCGGCTGGATCATCCTCAATTGGCGTGAGGGCGTGCTGCTGTTTTTCGGTATCGTCTTCTTCGCATTGATCATCGCTGGGATGGTGGTGAATACGATTTTTCTGGTGCGCGAGTTGCGACGCAGTGAGCAGCATGACAGCTTTATCAATGCCGTTACCCATGAGTTGAAAACTCCGGTGGCGTCCATCCGGTTGCACTTGGAAACTCTGCAGCGCCGGGAAGTGTCGGAACCGCAGAAGCAGGAGTTTTACCGGCTGATGCTGAGCGATACCGACCGGCTGACCGAAACGGTGGAGCAGGTGCTGCGCGCGGGACGAGCGGGCGACAAGAAGACAGGGCGGGAAAAAACCGAAATTGATTTCGGCCAATTGGTGCGCGACTGTATGGACGCCACTCGGTCGCGGCATCACCTGCAGCCGGAGGCGCTGCGTTACCAGGAAGCGTCCAACAACGGGAACGAACTGCACGTCCGAGGCAACGCGGAAGATTTGCGGACCGCAGTCTCCAATGTGCTCGACAACGCCGTGAAGTACTCCGGGGAGAACGTGGACGTGCGGGTGCAACTGGAAACGCCGGACGAAAAACGCATCGTGCTGCGCGTGCAGGATCAGGGGGTAGGAATTCCTCCCGAGGACGTAAAACGAATCTTCAGGCGTTTCTATCGGGTTACGCACCGTTCGCTGGCGCAGGTGAAGGGGACCGGGCTCGGGCTCTTTATTGTGAAGGCTATCGCGAAAAAGCATGGTGGCAAAGTCTTCGCCGAGAGCGAGGGGGAAGGCCAGGGCACCACCATCGTGATCGAGTTGCCGAGGTGGGAGGCATGAGCCGCGTCCTCGTGGTGGAAGATGAGGCTCATCTGGCGCAGGGGTTGCGCTTTAACCTGGAAGCCGAAGGGTATACGGCGGAAGTGGTGGGGGATGGCGAATCGGCCACCGACCGACTGCTCGAGAAGAAAGAGAATTTCGATGCGGTGGTGCTGGACATCATGCTGCCGGGAAAAGATGGGTTCAGCGTGGTGTCGGAGTTGCGGGCTGCCCGAAATTATGTGCCGGTATTGATGCTGACGGCGCGGGGACGTCCCGAAGACGTGCTGAAGGGTTTTGCCTCCGGGGCGGACGATTATCTCGCGAAGCCGTTTGATCTCTCAATTCTGCTGGCACGATTGCAGGGACTGTTGCGCCGCAGCCAGTGGCTGCGCGGAGGCCAGGCACCTCGACCGGGAGAGACTTCAGGCGAAGCTGGCGGGTTGGGAGACTTCGGCACATTTTCTTTCGACGGGAAGACGATCGACTTCGGTGCGTTGGAACTAAGGTCCAGAGGGAGCACGATTCATCTGACGCTGATGGAGTCGGAACTCTTGCGGCACTTGGTGCGTAATGATGGGCGCATCGTCTCCCGCAAACAGATTCTGGAAGAAGTGTGGGGACTGCACGAGGATACCGACACGCGCGCCATCGATAACTTTGTGGTGCGGTTACGGCGCTATATCGAAGATGATCCAGCGAATCCACGACATTTGCTTACCGTGCGCGGGGTGGGATATCGCTTTCTGGCTCGAGCTGAAGAAGAGTAAACACGCCAATCGCTGTATCGTTCAAGCGCGGCACAGTTCGGCCACCAGAGTTTCCCGACGCTGGAGCGCAATGCCGTCTAGGCGCCGCAGAACAAATACATAAAGCGGGATGGAGATCGCCGCGAGCGCGAGAAACAAGAGAGTGGCGATCCACAGATTCTTGTAGAGCCGCGCGATGGTGAAGACCGCAACTCCCAGACCTACGGTCACGATCTGTATGCCGAAGCTCGCCAGAACTGTGGTCTGCGAGACGTTCTGGCGGCCGAAGGTTGAAAAATCGCGCTTCCTGGGCGTCGAGATCGAGAGCAGGTTGCCGACGGTGAAATTCAAGGGGGTGGCGAACAGAAGTCCGGCCAGGGTCGCAACCGAAACAGCTAGGTGCGGTGCGCCGTAGAGGTAGGAGACGGCGATCCAGGCAAACGCGGTGTTAGCGACGAGGATGCTGGCGTGGGTGAGGTTTTTCGCCAGCACAATCTGACGAAAGGTGACCGGGGACGCATAGAAGAATTGGATACCCCCGCCATCGCCACCGAAACTGTTGAAGACGAGGTTGGTGAGGACGAGGAGTGCGTAGGCAGCGGCACCAGGGAATGCCATATCAGGTGTGCGGCTGAAGGAACTGGAGTGCCGCAGGGAATTCATCGGTCCCAGGCGAAAGACCAGCAACATGAAAATCGGCATGATCAGGGTGAGCAGCATGGGACCACTGCGCGCCAAATAGCGCATTTCCTTTTCGAACACCGCCGCGACCGACTGTGAAAAACCGGGCAGGTTCCATCCGACTTGCAGTCCTTGTACTGTGGCAACCGCGGGGCGGGCTGCCGCTTCGCCGAGATTCTCGCCGCGAAACTGCGCGCGCAGGCGCAGGTGGAGCAGGGTCGCGATCGCCAGGGTTACGGTTCCAAGCAAAATCAGGAAAGCGAAGCCGAGCAGCGGACTTGCATGGGACATTTGTGCGATGGCATTGGCGGCAAGGCCCGGGGGCAGTACCGCCTGGACTTGTGTTCCGATCTCGACGACGCGGCCGATCTGGGGGTGTGGTGCTCTGCCGAGACGTCCCATCATCGGCCCGATCAATTGAAAGCTGAGCATCGCCAGGATGAAGAGAACGCCCATGATTTCGCGGGTGCGACGTTGCGCCAGCCAACGTTCCAGCCAGGCAAAGACAGTTTGCATCAGGACGAGGTTGAAGAGTGCGAAGGTCAATAGGACCAGGAGAGCCCAAGGGAACAGTAAGGGTCGCGCGATGCTGATTCCGAGCAGAATGCCCAGCAGGCCTAGGGTGCCGAGCGCGCTCGCGGGATCAAAAAATCCGTAGGCCAGACGGACCAGAAAATACGACCGGTAGGTAAGAGGGAACCGGAGCAACTCCGACAAGTCAGGGTTGTTGGTGAAGGCGGTTGACATCACGGGAAAGAGCTGCCAGAAGAAAAAAATCGGCCACAAAAGGATTGCGAGGTATTCGCCGTTGTTTTGCGAAACAAAATACCAGGCGAAACTGGTGGCCGCGATGGAGCCGCCGAACCCGCCGAGAACGAAGACGAGGGTGATCAAAATGCGCGAGGCCAATTCCATTTTGCCTCGCTTGCTGCGCAGACCGTTGAGAAACATGCGCCAGCGCAGTTCGGCGATCACGGCGAGCTGAGTTGAAACTTCTAGACGCATCATTTCGGATGGCCTCAATTCTCGCATATGTGAGCGGGACGCGAGGCGAGCATAAGGCATTGAAACTGCGCCGTTTTCCGGGGACACATTGTTGTCTACCGTGGCAGTCTCACGCGCGAGCGAACTCCCCACCGTGATTGAAGTCACGACTAGGAGTAGCGCCGCTCACGGTGACTCCTGAATTTGCCGAAGAAACTTAAGAGCGGTTCTGGAGGTAGAAGGTACATGGTCCCCGAAGGAATTCCGCTATGGAATGCCGTTACGCATCCGATCGCCAGCGCATTAGATCTTGCGTTTGGTTGTCACCATGCGAAGCTAAGCCGCGTCTTCACCCTGGACGGCCACAGCTACAAGGTGTGCTGTGATTGCGGCGCGCACTTCGAGTATTCGCTGCAAACCATGTCGATCGTGCCTCACCACAACAAGTTGTTCCCGGCTCTCAGACGACTGCGGGCGGGGCGCATCTATCGTCGAAGAGGCTTGCGGCGCATAGCCAGTTCTTCCTAAGAATCCTCCACGAGTGCTATCCGAGCCACGAAAGCTCCTGCTCGGTGCGGTGCGTTCCGCCGACGATGCGCAGGAAGAGTTGTTCCAGCGTCAGTTTCTCGCCGGAGGGCCCAGCGCCGTCACTGGCTCCGGCGGGAGTTTGGGCTTCCACGCCCGCGCGTAGTTCCTCAAGAGAGCCCTGCGCCACCAGCCGTCCCTGATGAATGATGGCGACATGGCTGCACAGGCGCTCCACGATTTCGAGCACGTGCGAGGTGAGGAAGATCGTGGCTCCGCGCGCAATCATGCCCTGCAGCATGGATTTCAGCGTGCCCGCTGCGATCGCGTCCACGCCTTCAAAGGGTTCATCCAGAAATAGAACCTTGGGCCCATGAATCACGGCAGCCGCGAGAGCGAGCTTTTTCTGCATGCCGTGGGAATAGTCGGTAACGAGTTTTTTGTGCTGGTCGGCGAGTTGCATAAATTCGAGCAACTCGGCGGCGCGGCGGGCAGCGGTCGTGCGGTCAAGGCCGTACATGCGTCCCGCGAAGCTGAGGAATTCCGCGCCGGTGAGGCGGCCGAATAGAGCCATGCCTTCGGGCACGACGCCGATCTGGCGCTTCACTTCGACAGGATGAGCGTTGAGATCGAGGCCGAGAATTTCGATCCGTCCGGAGCTGGGCGCGAGCAGCCCCGTGAGCATCTTGATTGTGGTGGATTTTCCTGCGCCATTGGGCCCGAGGAAGCCGAAGAACTGTCCGGGAGCAACGCGCAGGTCCACGCCGTCCACGGCAACGAGTTCTCCGAAACGGCGGGTCAGCCCTTGGGTGCAGATGGTGGGGGCGAGATCCATCAATTTTCTGAATCTAGCACACCCACCGGATTCTCGCGCGGCTACGGCTTGTCCTTTGCCGGCCCTTCTTTTTTCTCGGGCTGCTTCTTTTGCATGTCTTCGGTCCAGGGTGGGACGATGCCGACGAGCCGGGCATAGGCAATCGACTGCCCGAGATGCTCGGCGGCGTGGCGAACGATGAAGAGCAGAATACCGCGCTGAGTGTTCTTTCCACCGAACCAGTCCAGGCTCTTCTCCAGGTCGGCGTCTTGCATCGCAGTGATCGCCTTTTTCGCGTGGGCGAAGGAGTCTTTGACCGTAGCAACAATTTTTGCTTTGTCGGTGGTCGACTTCTCCAGACCTTTTAGATCGATTCCAGTGGGAGGAGGCGTGCCCACAAGCTTGTACAGGTTGTAGTTGGCTGCGCTGACGTGAAGGAAGACCTCGGCGAACGAGCGCACATCAGGTGCAGGACGCCAACTGTACTTGTCGGCGGGGATGGCCTCAGCAAGGCGCGCGAACTTATCCTCTTGAATCATGACCTCGGCCAGCACTTCGGATCGATAACCGCTAACGCCGGGAGTGCCTTCTTTGTAGGGATTGACTTGCGCTGCGACGCGGAAGGCACCAGTTGTCAGCACGAACAAACAAAGAGCCGAGAGAATGCGTTTCATCAAGGAGTCTCCTTTGTGCCTCGCCATTCTGGCGGGTTAAACAGGCCTGTATAGAACGAATTAAACTCGCGTAGTCCAAGATCGCGACCAATTTCCTCAACGGAAGCGGGTCGTTCGCCACAGCGCGATCCCGCAGGTTGTCAGCAGAGCGATCATCGCGATCGTGAGTGCAAGGACCCAACCCATAGAGATATCCACGTGGGGAAGCCTCGCCATGACGGCAAGCGCGACGAAAATAGCGGTGGTGCCGAGAACGAGAATCCAATCCAAGAGTGTCCTGTCGCTGGGGCCGACGCCAAACTGTCTGCCTTCCATGCCGGCGCGAACGTATTCGCCTTCGACGCCGTAGCGTTTTCCCTCGCGGTGGGCTGCATCTTGCCAAGAGGAATGTTCGCGCTCCGTCGCGGAGGACAGCGCAATCGCGACTGCGCCCAACGCCATCAGCAGCGATCCCCCTGCGACTTGCGCATACACTGTTTGACTTCCGCCCCGCAGTTCATGAAATACCAGGATGCCCCACAGAAGTCCCCAAAGTTGATTTGTATTGGAAAGAGGAATGCCGCGGCTGATCCCGACATACTTCGTGGCGTATTGCTGGAATAAATCTCCAATGACCCACACGAAGCCGCCCAACATTAACCAGAAGAGAACCGCGCGGGCGCCGACCAGTTCATTCCAGAGCGGCGTCAGGCCACGATAGGTTACGGCCAGCATGGTCATGGTGGCGAGTTCTCCGACGGTGAAAAACGTAACGAAGGACAGCGGATTCATCCCGGTGAGGTAGGCTTTGCGATAAGGGATGTACATCGTCCCCCACAGAATGCCGGCGCCCAAGGCAGCGAGTATACCCAGCGTGGCTTTGCCCGGTGCGGCCTGGTGGGAAGATGCTATCGCCAGCAGCGAGGCTCCTCCAAACATGCAGACGGCACCCCCCAGCACGCCGAGCCAGCGTTTCCATCCGGCATAGTGCAATTCATTGAAGAGCAGAAATCCCCAGAAGATGCCAAGCAGGCTGTTGGTATTCCACAAGGGAAACGCGATGCTGAGGCCGACATTGCGGATGGCGTAAATGGTGAGAGTGTTGGCGACGGCCCACATGCATCCGGCGAGGACGGCCCACACGACCAGGTGCGGCGCCTGCCGAACGTCTTGGCGAACATGCGATGTGCCGCGAACGAAGGCGGGGACGCTCCAGCGGGCCAGAAAAACTCCGAACACCATGATGAGCGAGACGGTGATGGGAGAGACGTCCGGATTGATGAGCTTAATGGGAGCTTCGGCGCCGCCCAGCCAGGCTCCGGCAGCGAAGCCGCAAAAGATGCCGAGCGCCTGCAGGGAGCGGAGGCGTGATGTCTGCACCGGAACCGGAGCTATGGGTGCAACCGTCCGCACGCTGGCTGGAGAGGAGTTCAACGGAGCTTGTCCAGGAGGAAGAGACCACTCGCGAGGACGATCAGCGGAATCCAGAAATGGATGTCGGTGGCGATCACGCGAAACAGATTTAGGGGAGCATTGGGTTCGATTGGGGAAGCCATAGCCGTCGCAGAATAATTTGCTGAAAACTTGATTGCTGAACCTGGGGTGTCATCTTAGGGATAGACGAGTCAGGAGTCAACGTCGGGCTGAGTATATTGGGTATATGTGTATGTGATGCGTAGATGTACACACGCGCCTTCTGTGGTCCTGGATCGCCCCTCTGAGGTCGTGTTGGACTCAGGTTGAGATCATCGTCTGCCTTGCTCAGCCTCAGAACATCTCATCCCAACTCAACCCGGATCATCGTCCTCACGGTCTCCACAATGGAAAACGCCGACTCGATCACGTTGGTGCTGGCAAAGAGTGCGGCGCAACTGCGCGGGCACGCGCAAGCGATGCACGGTGAGGGTTTCTTCCATACCTTCCTCGGCTGCGGGCGGCGCTCGGGTTCGGCTCCATCAGTTCGCGATGCAGCCGGTCGAGGGCGCGCTTGGCGTCGCCGTATTCGCTCATGGCGTAGGCGTTCTGCAATTTCTTCTTGACCGCCGGCTTATGTTCTTCGGGGTAAATGGTCGATGACATTGCGCCGCTTGTGCAGCGGGCAGCGCCGGATCATCGCCGCCAGCGCCTTCCCCCATCCAGCACATACGGACGCAGCACGCTGAAGTCCAGCCCGCGCCCGGCTAAGTCACTGAGTAACTCGCTTACAACCGCGAAACGTTTTGTCTTGACTTTCGGTATAAACGAAAATAATAGTGTTGACTCGTAATCATACGAAAGCGGATAGAGGAGGAGCCATGTATGTCCAGCGTCGCAATTTGCACTCCGTAGCATCCTTCATCGGTCCATGTTTGCTCACATTGGCCGCTGTGACGGCGGGGTTCGCGCAGGGATCGTACGAGGCGCAAGTGCGCGGAACGGTCACGGATCAGAGTGGGGCGATGGTGGTGAACGCAACCGTCACTATCACCAATGACGCCACGAATATCTCGCAGAGTGCGCATAGCGACGACCACGGTCAATATTTCTTCACCGGTCTACGTCCGGCGGTTTACACAGTGAAAGTGGAGGCGTCAGGCTTTCGCATCTCGGAGAAGAAGAATGTGGTCTTGCAGGTGGATCAGCAGACCAGCGCTGATTTCGAACTGCATCCGCTGGGCGTGAATGAGAGTATCGAAGTCACACAGACGGCGCCGTTGATGGACACCGAGAGTGCGACTCTGGGAACGGAGATCAGCAGCGAATATGTGCACGAACTCCCTCTGGCGAACCGCAACTTCTTTGGCCTGACGTTCCTGGCGGCGGGCGTGACCGAGGTGGCAGGGTCAGGCACCAGTGACAACTATCCATCGGGAACGAACTTCACTTCCAATGGGCAGCGCAACGCGACCGCCGAGATACGGCTGGACGGCGCCCTGATCAGCGCGCCGGAACAGGGTGAGGGAGGGAATACCAACGTCTACTACGAGCCCCTGATCGAGGGCATGCAGGAAATGAAGGTGCAGAACAACAGCTTCTCGGCCGAGTTCGGCAACAACGGCGGCACGGTCGTAAACATGGTGATGAAGAGCGGAACCGACCGCTTCCACGGCAGTGCCTGGTATTTCCTGCAGCGCGCGCAATTAAATGCTCGCGATTTCTTTAATCCCGAGTTCGTCTCAGGTAATCCCCTGCCCAACCCCAAACCAGACAGCAAGCGCGACCAGGGTGGATTTTCGCTGGGCGGCCCGATCATAAAGAACCGCACGTTCTTCTTTGTCGATTTTGAGAAGGTGGCAAGCTCCAGCGCGTCCAGCGGAGTAGTAACCGTACCGACGTTGGCGGAGCGGCAAGGCGATTTCTCGGGAGATACAAATCCCGATACTGGACTGCCTCTGAACATCTACGACCCGACTGCGCAAGGGTGTGGGAATCCATGCGCAAACAGGCCGCAGGTGCAGTACAACGGCCAACTGAATGTGATCCCACCCGGTGAACAGGATCCGATCGGAATGGCTGTCCTCAATCTCTATCCGAAACCGAGCAACGCGAACGAGTTCAACAACTACAACTTCACGACTTTGGCGCAGGCTCCGGATTACCAGTTCGACATCAAGATAGACCACCAGATCAACGACAGGAACCGTCTCAGCGGCCGCTACAGCCGAGGCTGGAGCAACTTTACGACTCCGCTGACCCTGGGCGACGGCTTCGATAATGACGGAATCAAGAGCGGCGTGACGGTGGCGCAAAACGCTTCGTTGGAATATGCCTGGACCATCAACCCGCGGATCATTTGGACCAGCCATGTAGGAGTCGACCGGGTGCACGAACTGTCGCTCCCGGGTATCCCGACGATCTCCAGTTTCAACGCCTCGCTGCCGGCTGGGGTGCAGGGATTGCCTTCGGTGTACCAAACGGCCAATGGGATCGACAAGATGCCGACGTTTCTGATGCAGGGAAATTTGCCTTGGACGAATCTCTACGATCAGTGCTGCATCAACACGACCTTTGCGCACACCTTGGTCAGTTACTCCACGCAGTTGGTGATTTCCAAAGGGGCGCACCTGATTAAAGTCGGCGGCGAGCAGAGAATTTTCTACAACAACTTCTGGCAGCCGAATTACCCGAGCGGCTTCATGACCTTTACGGATGACACTACGTCGCCGACTCCGAACAGCGACACAGATGCTTCGGGGAACCCGACCGGCAATCCCTTCGCCAGCCTGGCTTTTGGCTACGGGGATAATGTCAACGCCTCCAGTCAACTGGTGGTGACTCCCTCGGTCGCAAACCGGTCGCTGGAGACAGGGTTTTATGTCCAGGACGACTGGAAGGTGAACTCGAAACTCACGGTCAATCTGGGCTTGCGTTACCAGTGGAGTTCGCCTTACACGTCGCGCGGCAACCGGATCGAGTTCAGCAATTTCACCGCCGACAGTGGCGTCAATATTCCAGTGAATTCTGTCCCGGCGACGGCGCCGGCGGGTACGTTCAGCGCCCAGGCGACTATGCAGTCGGCGGGTGTGAATTTCCCCGCGTCGATGCAAGTCCTCGGCACCACGCAATTCCCGACGTCGAGCAAGAGGACGGTTCCGACTTACTGGAAAGACGCTGGGCCGAGACTGGGTTTCTCGTACCAGCTCGATCAGCAGACGGTGGTGCGTGGTGGGGCCGGCATCTATTTCGGAATGAGCCCCGCCACCAACTACCAGTATCCCGGCGCGGCGTTCCTTAAGACCGCGAACCTGTTTTTTACGAACGACAATTTCGCCACCCAATCCGCGACCCTGGAGAATCCGTTTCCCGGAGGCTTTAGCGGCCCGCAGGGTAAGCAGTACGGCCAGTTTGCGAACTGGGGTTATCCGAACCCGAACGATCTGGGCACGACGGCGGCGCGAGACGCCAACCTCTACCAGTGGAATTTGGGCATCCAGCGGCTGCTTCCCAGCCAGATCGTGCTCGGCGTGGACTACTCCGCGAACCGAAGCACCCATCTGCCGTGGGCCGGCACAAACAACCGGGATTTCATCCCATCTGCTTTGCTGGCCCAGATCACCGCGGCGGTAACTCCGACAGATTCGACTTGCACCGCGGATAGCTGCGTAAGCAACTTTCTTCAGACGCAAGTGGGCAACCCGTTTTATTCCATGTTCAATACCCCTTGCACGTCGACCGCTTCCCATCCCTGCTTCAACGAACCTAATTCGAACTACGGGAATGCGACGCTGCCATTGGGGTATCTGTTGAACAAGTACCCGCAATTCCCCGGCGACTTTGAAGGGCTGATGATCGAGGAAGCGAGTTCCTGGTACAACGCTCTGCAGGTTCGCTTCCAGAAGCGCACTACGCACCACATCAGTTTCGAGGGGAGCTACACGATATCGAAGTCAACCGACAATTCGTCGGCGGGCAGGAACAACTGGGTAGGTGCGCTCGGGGCCGGGATTCCACAACAACTGGATCGCCTGTCCGCGGAACACAGCATTGGGGCTAACGACACGCCACAGCGGCTAGCGGCCGCCGTAGTCGTGGATCTGCCCATTGGGCGCAGGCAATGGATCGGCGGCAATATGAATCGAGCGGTCGATGCCATTGTGGGAGGCTGGTCGCTCGCGACGATCATCACCGAGCAGTCGGGACAACCGATGGCCATCGGCATGTCCAACGCCCGTCTGGCGAACGGCACCCAGCGCCCCCAAGTTGTGTGCTCGCAACTTAAGACCGGTACCAGCATGCACTCCGTCGCCTTGGACTGGGAGAATGCGAGTCTCGCCTATCTCAACACCAACTGCTTTGCCGACCCCGGCGACCAGGTTCCGGGGAATGCTCCACGGTACTTTTCCGGGCTGCGCACCGACGGCATCCACAACATGGATCTGAATGTCTACAAGTCGTTTGTACCCAAAGAAGGCATGCGGATCGAAGTGCGGGCGGAGATGTTCAACTTCTTCAACCACCCGCGCTTTGCGCAACCGAATTCGTCCGTGGGAGATCCGCTTTTCGGGACAATTAACAGTGACAGCGTGAACGGGACTGTACTCGAGCCGCCGCGATCTTTCCAGTTTGGATTGAGATTTGAGTTCTGATCCGTTGGGAAGTCGCGTTTGCAGGCCACTCTATTCAGGAAAACTATACTCGGGCTGTTCTCCGCGCTGATCCTTTGCGTGTGCGGTCTTTTCGTGCTCGCACAAACCTCTGCTTCCATTCCGGATTCGTCCCGACAGAACTGGACGAACTACGTCCGCATCGGTGCCGATAGCCTGAAGGGCGGCGACGCAAACGAAATCGCAGAACGCGCGCAGGCTAGCGATGTCTTTGGGATTGAAGTCGACAACGACATCCCCGGGCGGTACGAGAGCTTTGTCCATCCCCAAGAGAAACTGAGGGCGATTCGCGCGGTGGCGGAAGCGGCGCACAAAGTCGGCAATCAGGCGTTCGTTTACATTGCAGGAACGGAATGCATCATGGCGCACGGGGACAAAGTGGCGCACACGCTGGCGAAAGACAACCCGACTGGCTGCACCGGAAGACTACGGGAGAGCCGGCAATTTTCGGAGGCGGGACGGCGTTCTGGATTCGGCCCGGGGATGAGGACGTGGGGTGAGTCCGTATGCCACGGAATGGCGCAAGATTTACATGGAGCGCGTGCGGCAGATTGTGCTCCGGGGTGGCTCTTATCTGCATAACCTTCGTGATTTCGGCTAGTTTTGCTCAAGACGCTCCCAAGGTGTCCCAAAAGTCACGGCTCCAGCAAGAACTGGATCGAAGCGTCGGGCAGTGGCTTAAGAAGTTTGACGTGCCAAGCTAGTGAGGCTTTGCGGGGGGGCGCGTGTCTACCTGAATGACCGAAGGGTTGGTGGTTTTGCCTACGTCAACCCAAACTTCACCGAGCCGGCCATCGGAATCAGGGGTGAGGATCGTGCGTTTCTCGTCGTCGGCGCCGCTCCCGCCTGGTTTCACGATATTGATTGTTTCCTCGGTGACGCGGAGACCGTCGCTGGGATCGCCAGGATTCGCCTGCTCGATTTGCCGAGTGGTGCTATGCCCGCCTGCGGCGGTATTCTGCTGCACCGTGATCTCGCGTTGGACAAGCTGCAGGCTATCGTTGCCGGCTTGGCCCGGAACGTTCGTCGAGTACTTGTCGATTGTGTCGCGTTTCTCTCCCGGTCCGGCGTCCGTCTGTTTGCCGACCGTGCGCTCGACGACCGCGAGATTGCCGTTCGAATCGGGCCGGAGTGCGCGCTCATCTTTGCTGCGAATCTGGCCGTTTTCTTGTTTGCTGGTTCCTTCTCTAACCTCGCTGATCTGCCAGTGCCCAGTTCCATCGGAGAGTTGGGTAGTTTTCTTGAAATCGATCGTGCCATCGCCGCTTTGCATCTCTCGTTCTACGATCTGCACCGCCGGAGTGAGACCCCCGTTCACGTCAGGAGTAAGCACGGTGGTGGTCGTCTCCCGTGCCCCAGGACTCAGCTGCTTCGAATCCTCTAATTCGCGCTGCACTACCTGCAGTGCGCCGTTAGCGTCAGGATTGGAAATCGTGCGAACCACTTTCTCTTCGCCGCCAGAAAGGCTGCGCGATTCTTCTTGCCTCTCCTGAATCAGAGTCCGTTCACCCTCCGGGCCTAGTCCGAACGACCGCTCGATGTTGCGCACGGTCGTATCGTTGACATGCACAGACTCCTTTTCGGTCTCTGAGTACAGCACGTACTGCCCCTCAGGACCCAAAGTTTCGACCAACGTCTTATCGATGACTCGGCCTTCAACTACCGTATGAGTTTCAGTGGTGCGAGTGCGATTCACCCCTCCGCTCGGGTCCTCCTGCTTGCTGCTTGCGTTCCAGACTTGGATTCCAGAGGCATTCTGCCCCCAACAGAGTTGCGCGAGGCCCAAGAGTACCGTCACTGAGAAGAGCACAGATGATTTCAGCAATCGGCGAAATATCATATGTCGGGATTTCCTCTTTGCCTCCATCCACTATATACCTCTATATATATGCTCGGGTCCGCTCAGAAAGATGGCCAGGTCAATGAAACCTTAAAACTTGCGGAGGTTTCCGAAGGGTTGTTGATAAATTCCTCATTACTCAAAATCCCCTGAGCGCTGGCCGCACCCCCACCTCAACTCCTCCATGTCCCACTCAGCGCCCCGCTCCCGACAACAACAAGGGACGATGATCGGGTTGAGTTGGGATGAGATGTTCTGAGGCTGAGCAAGACAGAGGATGATCTTAACCTGAGTTCAACACGACCTCAGAGGGGGCGATCCAGGACCATAGAAGGCGGGTGTGTACATCTACGCATCACATACACATATACCCGTCAACGTCGGGCTGAAGATTTTCTGCACACGACCGTCGTGCCCGGCTTTTCGGCCGTCGTGATAAGATCTGCGCAGCGCAAAAGGGCGCATCCGGTCCGCGGAAAGGACAGAAGTCCACCTGATCACAACAACCCATTCCACGAACTAACTTTCTGCCCATCAATGCGGACCTGGGGCGTACGAAAGGAAGTTCGCCATGCCGGTAAGACGCCTCCCATCGAATCCGAACCTCGATCATCTCAAGTATCAAGCGAAAGACCTGTTGCAAGCGCACGCCGCTCACACTCCGGAGGTAGCCCAGCGGATCAGGGAATTTCACCCGCGCTTTGATAGGGCCGCGGATAGGGAAATCTTCGACGCGCCGCTCAGCCTCAGTGACGCGCAGCTTACGATCGCCCGCGAGTATGGATTTCCGAGCTGGGCACGGCTGAAACGGCACATTGAAAAACCAACGCTTTCCGGTCGATTGGATTTGCCGCACCAACAGCGAATTGAAAATGCAACATTTCGCCGGGCCGTGGAACTCCTCGATGCAGGTGACACAGTTGGTTTGCGCGCACATTTGAAACAACATCCGAATCTCGTGCATGAACGCGTCGTTTTCGAAGGCGGAAACTACTTTCAGAATCCAAGCCTGCTGGAATTTGTGGCGGAGAATCCGATTCGCCAGGGCAAGCTGCCACCGAACATTATTGAGGTGACTAAGGTCATTCTCGAGGCTGGCCCAAGCCAATCGGCAAAGAACGAGACGCTCATGCTCGTTTCGACTGGAAGTGTCACGCGTGAATGTCGCCTACAACTTCGGTTAATCGATCTGCTATGCGACTACGAAGCGGATCCCAATAGCGCTGCACACGCAGCGGTGTTGCATGGCGAGTTTGAGTCGGTGAACGGCTTAATTCGGCGCGGCGCTCGAATCGATTTGCCGGTGGCGGCGGCCCTGGGGCGCATCGCGGACGCTCGCCGGTTGCTGGCGGGCGCCAGCGCCGCAGACCGCCATTTAGCACTGAGTTTGGCGGCGGATTTCGGTCACGTTGAAATTGTGCGATTGTTGCTCGACGCAGGCGAGGATCCAAATCGATACAACCCAATCGGAGGCCATTCCCACACCACACCGCTGCACCAAGCTGCCGGGGCAGGACATGACGAAGTAGTCCGGCTTCTTGTCGAACGCGGTGCGAGATTGGACCTGAAGGATATTCTTTGGCGGGCTACCCCCGCCGATTGGGCGGGGCACGCAGGCAAGCCAGAGATCGAAACCTACCTTCGCAGCAAGATGGGGAGCGAGAAACAGAATATGCGCGAGATTGGATAGATCCTTCGGCGCCTCCGGATGACAGGTGGATTTTAAAAATCACCGGTTCATGCGCGCCTCCGGATGCGGCGAGGGTTTCAGCTGATCGAATGATCGAATCGCGCCCCGGACGAATGCGTCCGGGGCTAGGAGTTTTATCCCGGCGCGGGCGAGATGCCGCGACAGCCGCCAGGCTGCCGGCGCTACGAAACAAAACGCCCCGGCTTTAGGCCGGGGCGCTTGGCAGAGGGACGCGATCTAGAAAAGGTTCCACAGGAACTGGTTGTACACCTCGTGGTGAAACTGGACTTCCTGCGCTTTGATGAAGGTTCCCAAGGCGCGGGGGCAACGATCGGCGGAGGCTTGTTTCAGGTCGGCGTAGCGGCCCTTGACGTCTTCCCCGAGCAGAGTGTTCGTCCACTCGGCCTTGCGGAAGTTGTCGAGAGCGTCGTAGATGTTGTCGGGCAGGTAGCGCTCGGCCTGGCGCAGGTTCTTGATCTTCGCGGTAGTGCCTTCCAATCCCGTCTTGAAGATCCCCAGCATGACCAGGTAAGGATTGGCGTCGGGCGCTACTGCGCGCACTTCCGTGCGCATGCTGCGCTCGTTGCCGATCGGAATGCGGATCATGGCGCCGCGATCCACGGCAGACGCTTTGAGTTGGTTTGGCGCCTCAAAGTGCGGATCCAGCCGGCGATAGGCGTTGACGCTGGAGTTGAAGATCAGGCAGAGGTCGTTGCCGTGAGTAAGAATGCGGTCGAGGAACTCATAACCAAACTTGCTGAGGTTCTCCTCGCCTTTGGGATCCCAAAACATGTTCTTGCCGTTCGTGCTCACGGAAACGTTGGTGTGCATGCCGCTGCCGTTGACGCCGACCACCGGCTTCGGCAGGAATGACGCGGTCAGGCCCATGTTGGTCGCGACCTGGCGGCAGATGAGCTTGTAGAGCTGAATCTGGTCAGCGGCGCCGACTACCTCGCCGTAGCCGTAGTTGATTTCAAACTGCGATGGCGCAACTTCGGGATGATCTTTTTCATTCTGGAAGCCCATGGAGCGCTGGACTTCCGCCGTCGTGTCAATGAAGGTGCGAAGAGGATCGCCGGGCAGGGAATGGTAATACCCGCCGGTATTGACATATTCGAACTTGCCGGTTTCGTGATAGTGCCGCTCGGCGTCGGGAGCTTTGAAGAGGAATCCTTCAATTTCGTTGGCGGCATTGAGGGTGTAGCTCTTTTTCTTGTAAAGGTCTTCGGCGTAATTTTTGAGTACACCGCGAATGTCGCCGGGGTAAGACGTCCCGCCCTTGTCGATGACCTCGCCGAAGACCAGGACCTTGCCGGAACCGAAGACGTCAGCCGGAGCCCAGTAGAACGCACCCCAGTCGATGCCCAGGCGAAGGTCGCTTTCGCGCTGCGCGGTGAAACCACGGATCGACGAGCCGTCGAAGGTGAGGTTGTCCCAACTCTTCAGCAGGAACTTCTTGTCATAGTCGAGCATGTGTAACCGGCCTTCGAGATCGCTGAAGAGCACGGTCACGGCTTTGATCCGCTTCTCGTCGGTCAAGTACTTGAGGCGGTCCTCCTGGACCTTGTGGACTGCGGCGCGGTTCCTGCGCTGCTCCTTCGCCTTAAGGTTGAGGTCTTCGAGTTCATCGTACGAGAGTGCCAGGAAATTGCGCAGTTCGTTGGGCATGGATGTCCTTCAGTCTCCTTCGCGTAGAACCTATGATTTAGGCAAAACCAAATCGGATACAGAGAAGTTGAAATGGCTGGTTTCAACACGCTGATTTGGAACACGCAGGATAGCGCGAGAGCCGAATACCCGCCAATTGAAAAAGCTGATGAGAAGCATAAAAGAGATTTATTTAGGACGGGCGATTACAGACTCGAAGGCGCGAGCGAGGCCACCATCCAGTCATTCATAGGATGCAGTGCGCCGCAGTCCAGGCACTTGGTCACGGGAAACTGGGTTGCGCAGCGAGGGCAAACGGCCTGGGTTTGGAACGTGTCGAATTGCTGCCCGCAATTTCCACACTTCCAGAACTCGCCCACCGGAGGCGGCGTCTTGCAGTTCGGGCAGGCGAATCCTTCCCGACGGGGCAACTTTGCGAACTTGGTCAGCGCTTGTGCGTGTCTCAGCCCGCCCCAACAGCTCATCAGCATAAAGAGGGCGATCGCTCCCAACCAAACGTCTTGTCTCCACAGGGCAAGTCCGATGAAAGCAGCCACTCCGATCAGGCCGAGGATCGTAGCTACCATCAAGCTGCGCGCACGGCCCAACACAAACCAGAGCAGGGAGCGAAGGATCTGTCCGCCATCCAGAGGGTAGATGGGGAGAATGTTGAAAACCAGGAGGCCGAGATTAATAAACGAAATTGCTCTCACCAGGCGGTAGAAATCGGGCATTGTCTGGGGCCATCCGGAAGAGCGGGCCACGATGACGGCGACCAACAAAATTGGCACGAGTACCACGTTTACCAGCGGACCCGCAGCGATGCTCCAGAGAGTCGCGCCGGGCCGCGGCGGAGGATCGACATATGCCACGCCGCCGAGCGGCCACAGAACAATCCGGTCCGCTCTCCCGCCAACTTGCCGGCAAGCGAGGGCGTGTCCGAACTCATGAATCATCACAATTAAAAACAGCGCCAGATACTCCAACACGTTCCAAGTGATGGAGGAATAACTTCCTTTTCGCGTCTGAACTTCGTAGGCCGCCACCAGAAACCAGGACCAATGGAGGAACACATCAATCCCGCTGAAACGAAACAGGCGGATCGTTCCTTGGCGAGCGCTGGGCATGTGGGAAGTCTACTGCATAATCCGGAGACGCGTGAGCGGGGAACGATTCCGGAGGTCAGAACCTCCAGTTCTCGCGTTGCACGCGAGAAATGGGGACGAGGCAACGACTACTGGCGGTGAGCGGAAGCGCCTGCGGCTAATTCCCGCAGGGTGGTGAGGAAGCCGGATGCGGTTTTCGGATCGTATAGCGCATCCAGCGAAATCGTGGCAGAGAACTGAGGAGACTCGGGTCGGAAGCGAACCTGCAGCACGTCCTGCTGACGAACGGTCATGAGGGTATTCAGTTCAGGGGTGGAATCCTGCTTCCAGTGGGTACGGGTTGTGAGCACGATCGGACCGGGTTCGTAGACGTCCCATTCGCCTTCGTCGCGGCGGAGGGCCGTCAGACTGCGGCTGTGAGCGCACCAGCGATGGCGCACGACCTCGAGATGGAAGTTGGGCGAACCGCCTAGGTCGGCCTCGAAGGTCAGCGTCTCTTTCTGTTTATGCCAGCAGCTCAGCAGCCAATGGACAGGCAAAGCGCGCGGCCGGAATTTCATGATGACGTGAGCGTTTTCGAAGCTGCGCGAAGGAAACTGCAGGCGGGCGTGGAGGCGGTGGCTATTGAGCCAGCGCCAGTCGAGGATCCGTCCCTTGCCAGCGCACGCGGACTGTACCCAGCGCAGCGCTTCGGTTCCTTTGCGACGGTTGTAGGCAGCAAAGAGGAAGTACCAACTCCCCAGGATGGCAACCGCGCCGACGACGTCGATGACTAGAAGGCGTCCCACCACGTCTTCACCCAAACCTCTGATGCCGATGGTACGTCTGAGGTTGCGACCGGGGCAAGGGGTCAACGCAACTTGGAGACATTTTTTTTGCAGCAGGCAGCCCCCGTCGGCCTGTGGAAAACTAAGGCTGTACTGATAGGAGCAGGTCGCGGTCGGCGCCTTGGACACAGTCCCCGCTACAATGTCGCCGTGGCCTTCGTGATTCGCGACTTTCAACCCGAAGATTTTGAAACCCTTTGGCGAATGGACCAGGAATGCTTTCCGCCGGGAATTTACTATTCGAAGCAGGAACTTAAGGCTTACATACGCCGTCGAAGATCATTCACACTCGTGGCGACCGGGGTCGACGAGGACAAACCTGTGGGCTTCATCGTGGTACACCACGGATCGACCGGACATGTCATCACCATCGACGTCGACCCATCGGCGCGCCGCGCAGGCGTTGGATCGTCTCTGCTACGCGCGGCAGAAGATCGCCTGCGTGCCTCCGGATGCCGCGCCGTGGGGCTGGAAACCGCAGTGGACAACGTCTCGGCCCTTTCGTTTTACAAGCGGCATGGTTACAACGTGCTCAGGACCTGGCCGCGCTATTATTCCAACGGTGTAGACGCTCTGGTGATGAAAAAAGACTTGATCTGATGAGCTCTGCATAGCGCCGGCATCTTGCCGGCTGTCGCGAGGGCACCTTGCCTCGCATGTGCGGGCGGGACGCCCCCACGACAGCCGCCGAGACGGCGGCGCTACAATTCTTGCCCGATCCAAGAAAGGCGATATGAAAGTTGCGATCCAGGGGGAACTCGGCTCCTTCAGTCATGAAGCGGCGGAGCGAATGTTGCCGAAGTGTACGGTGGTGCCTTGCGCGCGGTCGGCGGAAGTTTTCGATCGCCTCGGGCAAGGAACGGTAGGAGCGGCGGTCATTCCAATCGAGAACACACTGGCCGGAACGGTGGCGGAGCATGCCGATCTCATGCTGACGCGCGAGGTTTTCATCCAGGCCGAATATTTGCTTCGGATCGTACACAATGTGATCGCCAAGCCGGGAGTGCGACTCGGGTCTTTACGGCGTGTGCTGTCGCATCCGGTGGCGCTCGATCAGTGCCGCGATTTTTTTCGCAGGCATCCGAAAATCGAAGCAGTGCCGTTTTATGACACGGCCGGCAGCGTGAAACACGTCATCTCTGCGGGGTTGAACGATGCCGCCGGAATCGCGGGACGTCAGGCGGCAAGAGAATACGCTGGGAGCATTCTCGAGTCCAGCATCGAAGATGACAAACGAAACTTCACGCGCTTCTTCTTGATTCGCAAGGTGGGCCGAGCGGGACGACGGGCCAGGAAGAAAAAGGGAAGTGTGGACTATCGTCGCCTCATTCCGCGCGGCGCCAACAAGACTTCCATCGTTTTTCAGGTAAAGAACATGCCCGGCGCGCTGTTCAAGTCGCTCAGCGTGTTTGCCTTGCGCGATATCAGCTTAAGCAAGATCGAGTCCCGTCCCATGCGGGGGAGGCCGTGGGAGTACGTCTTCTACGTGGACTTTCTGCGCGGCGACGACGAACCGGCGCGCAACGCGCTGCGACACCTGGAAGAAGTTGCCGAGTTCGTGAAAGTGCTGGGAATTTATCCAACGGCTTGAACCTGGGCAAGGTCTACGTCGCGCCAAAATGAAACTAGCCGGTTTGTCGTCACATCCCCTTGTGATCCTGGGCACATTCGGTGATTTCGCACACTCCTAAACTGATTCCGGTGACTTCAGGATGCTTTACTGTGGCACCAAGGAATCATTGCTAAAGGAGGCAGTATGCGCGTTTTGAAGGTCGTAAGTATTTTCATGTGTGTGTTGACGCTGGCCGCAGTGGGCATGGCTGGAACGAACAGTATGGGAGTCCGCGACGTGAGCCACATCACATTTGTTGCGCCGATGCACGTGGGAACGGTTGTCTTACCGGCCGGGGATTATGTGGTACGCCATACCATGGAAGGGTCGACGCACGTCATGGTATTCCAGCGTGCCGACAGCAAAGATGAATTCAAAGTGACATGCACGCTGGTTCCGCTGTCGGGGAAGGCGCAACAGAACCAGACGATCTACGAGTTGAACGCGGCCAATGAGAGAGTGCTGCAATCGCTGGTATTTAAAGGTGATTCGGCCAAGCACGTTTTCTAGAGTTCCAGGGGTCGGGCCGCAGGTTTTCGGCGGTTGCAACCGCGTTCTTGATGATGAAGTACCAGGCCGGCAGAGGAGCCGATGTCACTCCCGGAACCGGCGAGTCCGCCAGTCGGCTCCTAGCCGCAGGACTCTAGCTAAGCGTCATGCGCTAAGAATGAAAATAACGGGGTCGTGTGTTAACGGAAGTGGCAAAGCGAATTGCCAAGACACTACCCCGTCCCCAGAGAAGAGCGGTGAGCCGACAGTGAGGAGGTACCCGTTCTATTCATTTTCCAACTTAGCGCTTGGCAATTCCGCACCTCCGCGTTAGCCTCTGCACCTTAGGCACCTTCTAGACAGCTCGGAACAGAATAGAATTCGAGATCTCGCCGGGAACCTTCGGTCGGCTGAAACCTTTCCCGGAGGAGTAACATCTAAACTTGAGTGAGTTATACTCAAGGAGACATAAATGAGCCAGCAGCCGCAAGTCGAGCGCACTCCTAAAAATAAGGAAACAAACGAACAAAAGGCTCTTCCAGTGCTCCCGGTGCGGGATACGGTCTTGTTCCCACACGCCGTTTTGCCCCTGACCGTTGGTCGGGAGAGTTCTGTTCAATTGATCAATTCGCTGGGGGAAGACAAGACCATCATTGTGGTGGCCCAGCGCGAAGCGCGGGTCGATTCCCCGCAACCCTCTGACCTCTATACGGTAGGGACCTCTGCCGTAGTGCACAAAGTAGTCAAGATGCCCAACCAGAGCCTGTTCGTCTTTGCCGAAGGTCTGGAACGGGTACGGTTGGGCGAGTTTACGCAGTTGGCGCCGTTCATGACGGCGCACTACTCCCCGTTGCCCGAGGGCACCACGCCGATTGCGACCTCAGAGATTGAGGCCCTGCAGCGCAACGTGCTGACGCTGTTCCAGCAGATTGTCGCCGGTTCCCCAACGCTATCGGATGAACTCTCGACCGTGGCCATGAATATCGACGAACCAGGCCGCCTGGTGGACTTCATTGCGTCGTCCTTGCCGTCGCTGTCGACGCCTGACAAACAGGACACGCTCGAGACTCTCGACATCCACGTGCGGCTGGAGAAAATCAACCAGCACCTCGCCAAGGAACTGGAAGTCCAGCAACTGCGCAACAAGATTCAGAGCGAAGTTCAGGATCGCGTGCAGCAGACCCAGCGCGAGTACTACCTGCGCGAGCAGATGAAGGCGATTCAGAAAGAACTGGGCGAGCAGGATGAAGGCCAGCGCGACGTCGAGGACCTGAAGAAGAAAATCGAAGAAGCTGGCATGCCCGACGAAGTCAAGAAAGAAGCGCTCAAGGAATTGGGCCGCCTTTCGCGGATGTCGCCGATGGCCGCCGACTACTCGCTGACCCGCAACTACATTGAGTGGCTGGCCGTGTTGCCCTGGGCGAAAACTTCCGGACAGGAAATTGAGATTCCCAAGGCAAAAGAAATTCTGGACGCGGACCACTACGATCTCGAGAAAGTTAAAGACCGCATTCTGGATTACCTCTCGGTCCGCCGATTGAAGCCGAATATGAAGGGACCGATTCTGTGTTTCGTCGGACCTCCGGGCGTGGGGAAGACTTCACTCGGCAAGTCGATTGCCCGGGCGTTAGGCCGCAAGTTCGTGAGGCTTTCACTGGGTGGCGTGCATGATGAAGCGGAAATTCGCGGGCATCGGCGGACCTATATCGGAGCGCTGCCGGGCCAGATTATTCAGGGCATCCGGCGAGCAGAGACGAAAGATCCTGTCTTCATGCTCGACGAAATCGACAAGGTGGGGCGCGACTTCCGCGGCGATCCAGCTTCGGCGCTCCTCGAGGCGCTCGATCCCGAGCAGAACTCGTCGTTCCGCGACAATTATCTGGACGTCACCTTCGATTTGTCGAAGGTGCTGTTTATCACGACGGCCAACATGCTC
>CAVZFP010000024.1:0-31560 GCA_963774565.1 uncultured Acidobacteriaceae bacterium
ACTCTTCAGCTGCGCTATCGATGGCCCGTTGTTTCTGATCGGTGGCGTCACGTTTCTGCTCTCAGGGGTGTATATGATCCTGAGACTAGACGCTATTTGGGTCTGGATAATCCTTCTCATCGGCACTGGCATCGCGGTTTTGCTGGAATGGCTGTATGGGAAACGTCTTTCGTCTTCAGTGTCGAAAAAGCACAACGAGGTTTTCCCCGAGAGCGACCGGTTGTCGTTTCCAGCAATTCCGACGCCGCTCGAGATGTGGTATTGTGCGATTTCCTGAGAGCGCTCCGTGGTCGAACGTCCATGGTCGGCCCTGCTCGGGAAAGCAGCTTGCCATATGGACACCAAGTCCAAGGGACACTCCCGCGTCTTGAGCATGACACACGCACCGGGGGAGGCGCGTCGATAATGGCCCCGATTCTTCTCTGGCTCGTCCTGGTTCTTTGCCTCCTGATCTCGGTAGTTAAGTACCTGATGGGGATCATTCTGCGGCTCTCCTTCCCCAGTACCAAGGCCCGAAAGGACTACGCGTACGAACCCACTGTGAGCGTGCTGATGCCCTGCTACAACGAAGGCAAGACTGTGTACGAGACGATCGAGAGCATCAGCAAGAGCAACTACCCAAACGACAAGTTTGAAGTGATCGCGCAGGACGACTGCTCCGCCGATGACAGCTATGAATGGATGCTCAAAGCGCAGCGCGATTTCACGAACATACGCATACGCACCGGACGCAATGAGGCGAATAGCGGAAAGGCCCGGTCGGTCTGCAATGCGCTGCAGCACTCCACGGCGGAAATCATCATCTCCATCGATTCTGACTGCATCTTCCATCCGAATGCGATTCGGGAACTGACGGCGTGCTTCGCGGAGCCGCGCATGGGGTCGGTCGGCGGCCGAGTTGGAGTCCGGAACCCCAACGACAGCGTCATTACGGCCATTCAGACCATCGTTTACTTCTCGGCATTCCAGCTTTACAAGATTCCTGAGAATTGGACCCGCAGTGTGTGCTGCATCAGCGGGTGCTTATTTGCCATCCGGCGCGAGTTGCTGCTTCAGATCGAACCGGCGATCCGGGCCCGCAACTGGTTTGGGATTCCGGTGAATCAGGGCGAAGACCGGTTTCTGACTCATCAGACACTGTTGCGCGGTTATGGAACTTATATCAACAATGACGCGCTGTGCTGGACCACGGTGCCGAACAGACTGTCGGTGCTGTTTAAACAACAACTTCGCTGGCGGCGCAGCATCGTGCGCGATTTTTTCTTTACCCTCAAGACCCTGCCGCAACACGTCTGGAAACTGCATCCCAATACGGTATTGACGCTGGTACTCGTTCCACTGGGAGCACTGGTTGGGCTCCTGGTCGTGATCACCATGCTGGCTTCGGATCCCTTGGCCTGGGCGGGACCGCTCCCGCTGCTCGCGGCTCTTGGAATTGGAGCGGTTCTCACTTGGGTGATTAGGCGATATAGCGCGGAGGAAGCGGTCGCCCACCCTCTTGCCTTCGCTGCATACGTGGGCTGGTCGCTGGTCAGCAGCTTGTTTCTCACGCCCCTGGCTCTGTGCACGATGGATTCGGCAGACTGGGGTACTCGATCCCTAGAGCAACAGGAGGTGCCGGTTGGTAGCGCCCACCGTTAATCCGCCTCCTTCCGAAGATAAGGCTAACCTGCCTGCTTCCGTCGCGAAACCGGCGCCGGCGCGGCCATCGCTGCACTACACGCTGGTGATTACGCTCTACCGGATTTTTGCCGTCACTGTGCTGTACCTGGTGCTGGCAGGCATTCTGGCCTACGCCTTCGTGATGGGCTTCTATTCGGTGAACAGTTCGTGGGCTGCGCCGGTGATTCTCTCGGCGGCAGACGAAAAGAGCCTCGATTTTCGGGAGAAGCTGGTGACCAGCCAGCAGACCATCGAAGATCTGAAGGTGGATTCGCGGAAACTGCAAGATGGCCTGACCGAGATGAAAAAGCATCGCGGCTCGTTGCTCGAACTCCAGCCGCAACTCCAGGACGCCATCGCGCGGGAACGGGCGCACAATCGCTCCGCCGGCCCGGAACTCGCGACACTCGACCAGCAAAAGCAGGCCGATAACGTGAAGACCCAGAAAGTGCTGGCGCAGCTGAAGGAAGTCGAGTCGAACATCAACAAAGACCTGGCTGCCGGGTTGATCACCAAGGGCGACGCGGCGACTCAACTGTCAGCCCTGAACCAGGCACAGAGCGCCTATACCGACAGCAGAATCGCCGAGGTTCTTCTGACCGACAGCGTTCTGGATAAGACCACAACAGGCACCAACTCGCTGGATGTGCTCGAGAAACAGGCCGAGTTGCGGTCGGAGGTCGCGCAGTTGGATGTCGCCATCAACGTCTCAGAAAAACAGCTCTACGAGGAATCCCGCCAGATCGACCGGTTGAGACAAGCCATCACCACGGCCAAACAGAGTCCGTACTACCTGAATGCGGCGGGGGGACAGACGTTATACTTCGCGTTCGTTCCTTACGACAACCAGGCCTACGCGGCGATGGGCAACTCGGTTTACGACTGCTACCTGAATATGATTTTGTGCCGCAGAGTTGGCGCGGTCAAACAGACATTTCCAGAAGAACAGACTGCCATCCATCCCATCTTCAAGACCCAGATTCGCGGCTTCCTGATCGAGCTGACTCTCGACTATGCCGACTCCGCGAAATCAAGAACCGTCTTCCTGGGCCGCAAGCCTATGCTGTTCTAACGTGTGGTTTTGTCGCTTTGAGGAGAACGAGAAATGTTCCCAACGAACTCGAAGTTTGCACTGGCCGCAGCTCTGCTCATTTCGCTTCCAGCATTCGCCATCGATCCGAAGGACCAGCAGGCCTACTGCGCCTACGTTACGGAGCAGGCGCAGGCTCAGCGGGACCTGCTGCGCACTCCCGTCGCAGCCGCAGGCATAACGCAACCTGAGACGGGCCTGCCGATGCAGTTGGTAGCGGGTGCGTCGCTTGGCCTGTCCGATTTGCGCAAAGCCGGTTTGACCATGGCGGTCGCCCGCAGAAACTGCGAACTATACCAGGCCTCGACGGGAGCCCAGCAGGACATCCAGTATGCAATTGCCAGCCTGGAGAAAGAAGCTCTGCGCAACCGATTGGTTCTGATCGATGAGGCTTCGAAGTCGCTGGATGCGCTGATGGAAAAGACCTCGAAGATGATCGAGGCCCAGAATGCGACGCGGCTTATGCTTTTCTCGCTCCACACGACTAGGATCAAGCTGAATGCCGACCGTGCTGACACCCAGTCGAAGATAGCAGCGCTAAATGTTCCGCCGCTCATCGACAAGTCGTTGAAGGAACTGGTCGTGGAAAAACAAGACAGCGAAGTGAACCAACAAAAAGCGCTGGACAAGTTGAGCCGGCAGAACAATTGGGATGTGGCGTTGTCGGTTGGCGTTCACCAACAGGTCAATCCGCTTGCCCAGAATACGCAACCGTACGGCGCGGTCTCGATACACTACAACCTTGCCAGCAGGGCCATCAACAAGCATCTGGATCGTTCCGTTGAAGCCTACGAAGAGTGGAAGAGAGTGCAGGAGGGCGATATTGTCCGCAACATGGAGGTGCTTCGCCAGCAGCTGCTCGACGACGTGGTGGCGCAGGAGGCTAGGCTCAAATCACTGCTCGAAGACAGCGAACAGATCAACAAGAATCTGCGCATGATTGGCGATCCGGATACGTCGGCAGCTTTCGACTTCCACAACCAATTGACGGCGGCGCAACTCCTTTTGCAAATCGAGACCGGCGATGCCAGCTTTCGGGTTGACCAACTGCGGGAATACTTAGCCAAGAACTATTGATTGTGTGCAAGCGATGTGCTCACCAGGGATTGACACGAGCGGTTCGGTACACCGATCTTCAGCGGCCCGAGAGGGAACCGTTGAAGCTGCCCGTAAGGGGGCTTTGAGCGCTGGCCAGCAGTCACCGCGAAAGACACCTGTTGCAACACCCCCATTACGCTCAAACCCCTCAATGCATTATGAAAGACCGCCCCGCTTCAGGAGGTCGAAGCCGGATGAGGCGCCGCCGCCGCAGCGCTGGCTGTGCAGAGCTTCGCCCGCTACGGCGGCGCGAAAGAGTAACTACAGCAGTAGTGTGCCCGATGGGAAAGGACTACAGGAGAGCCTAGGCAAATCAGCTGGAGAATGGCATTTTACCTCAGAGGGAAAGACAAAGCGTTAGCACGAATGATCTTTCCCCCCAAGGAGGCAACTCAAATAAGTCACGACGTCAAATATATCGGAATGGACGTGCACAAGGAAGCCATTGTGATCGCGGTCCTGAATGAGAGCGGGAAGCTGGTGATGGAGTCGGTCATCGAAACCAGAGCCAGCAGCATTCTGCAGTTTCTCCACGGTCTACGGGGCGAGCTGCATGTGACCTGGGAAGAAGGCACCTGGGCGGCCTGGCTGTACGATCTGCTGCAACCGCAGGTGCAGCACATTGTGGTCTGCAATCCGCAGCGCAATGCCTTGTTAAAGGAGGGCAGCTTATGCACTGCACAGCGTAATGCAGAGCATTTTTAGCTCGGCGGCGCGGCTACAAATGGGCGTGGTCGGCAAGAAATCGTGGAAGCCGCGCCGGTGAGCTAAAAATGGATTGGACTAAATTGCCTCGATGCCGCTGGCGCTATGGGTATTGAATCGTGAGCACGCTCGCGGGAAAGCGATAGTCTGACGCAAAGAGGAGTAATGGCAGAGAGTCGGGTAACCGAAGAACAGGGATTCATAGCGGGGTGAGTTGTAAGGAAAGAATGACGGCGTGCTGGGAGGACGATCGGGAGACACTTCTCCTCGAACTTGTCTTGGACAAGTTTGCAGAGCTGGCGGTTGAGAGTCGTGCATTCTCATGAAGTATCCCTCAACGTTGGGGATGTGCAAGCCAGGGTTGGCGGTGGTACTTCCTTTCGAATCATCCGACCTCGGCGGCAGACCGGGCAAGATTCCGGATCTGCATGTCCTCGATCATGCGTTGTCTGAGTGATGTCATGGCGAGCTCCTTCGCGAAATGGATTGTGCTGCAAGCAGCCATTCCATGTTTCCGCAAAGGAGCGTACGTGGGAAGCGGCGGACAGAAGAGCAGCAACTGCGTCCGGACCGCTACTAACGGACGTTTGCGCCAGTCATACCGCGAAGCGGTTTAGTCCAAGCAGCCAAATGCGTTGCGTATTGTTAAGGAGAGTTACGGAGGTCAGACCTTACAGGGTGTCACTTTGACCTGTTTTTGCTCCGCATAACGGAGAACGACTTTAGCGATTCGATCAGTTTGTCGGTGGCCTTGAAACGTCCCGAGCGTAGATTGGGAGGCATGACCGATTCCAGAGTTTTAGTTTCACCGAGGGGTCTGCCCTTGTATAAATTTCCGTGGTTTGCATGTGCGCGTGGCCCAGCCACACCGAGGCTTTCCGTAGGTCTTTGGTCGCCTGGAGAACGACAACGGAGATCTTTCATCAGGCGGCTCCGAGCACCCTGGAGGTTTTCTCTCGGGAAACACCTCTAGGCCTGACCCGCCGTCAGCGCAAATCGATGGTGTGTTCGGACCGAGAAAGAACCACACGATTATGCGGAGTTGCGTTGTCTACAAGGTTGTTGGATCTCTTAGGCTGGATTGGAGATCGGTCGTCGCTGGGTCTGTCGGTCTACGTAAGAATACGCAACGCATTTGGCAGCAAGAGCGACAAGGTGGATGCGCGCAAGCTGGCCGACCGGCTACGCACGGGGATGCTGCGACCGGTCTACCACGGGTAAAACGGACTACGGACGCTACGCGAGTTGGGGCGGAGTTATCAGACCATCGGCAAGGATTGAACCCAGGTTATGAATCGGCTTAAGGCCGTGTACCGCGGCTGGGACATTCCCTGTGCCGGCACCCGCGTTTATGCCGCGCGCCATCGAGAGGAATGGTTGAGCAAGATTCCGCAAGCGGCGTTCGGCACTCGGGCGGCGCTGCTCTATCAAAAAACCTGTGAACAAGGCCTTAACTCCTTTGTTCTCAAGATTTGACTTCTAACTCCTAGGCGCTCAAGATTTTGCAAGCCATTTTTGCAAACCCCGCGCCAGTCGCGCCGTCTCGAGGGGGGTGGGGAGGGCTTCCCACCAAAACCGAAATTTTTCCCGATTCGCCCTCGTAGGAAACCGCAAAAGAAGCATCGCAGCCAAAGTCTATTTCACACAGTTCTCCACAGCCGAAAAAGGCAGCTTCCGGAACGCCGCCTTCCGGAAGACGCATCTATTGAGACCTTTCCGAGAGCCGAAAGCCGCATCGCCCCTGCTAAAATTTCATCTACTGAGTCTGCATGTTGCCCAAGAGTTTGCGCCCGCTGCTGCCGAATCTGAAACGCTATCGCTGGAGTTACGTCGCCGGCACCCTCTGCGTCTTGCTCACCAACGGAATCTGGATCCTGTTCCCGCTAGTGCTCGGCAAGGCTGCCGACGATTTGCACGAAGGCGTCACCAGGCACAAACTTCTGCTCTACGCGGCGGTGTTGCTCGCGATTGCGGTCACCAAGGGAATCTTCCAGTTCCTCACCCGCTGGATCGTGATTGGCATTTCGCGCGACATCGAGTTCGACCTCCGCAACGACCTGTTCGCTCGTCTGGAAGTTCTTTCCTACTCCTATTATCAGCGTCACCGCACCGGCGACATTATGGCCCGCGCCACCAACGACCTCAACGCGGTCCGCATGCTGCTCGGTCCCGCGATCATGTACTCGGCGAACACCCTCGTCTATACGGCGGGCGCGCTGGCCTTCATGATCTCCATCAGTCCGTGGCTCACGCTCTACACATTCTTGCCACTCCCTGCGGTGAGCGTCGTGATCCAAACTTTTGGCAGGCGGATTCACGAGCGCTTCGAAAGAATCCAGGCAATGTTCTCCGACATTTCCGCACGTGCGCAGGAGAACTTCTCCGGCGCCCGCCTGATCCGCGCTTACGTTCAGGAAGAGGCGGAGATCCGAGCCTTCGAAACCGAAAACCAGGAATACATTCGACGCAGCCTGCGACTGGTGCGACTCATGGGCATGCTCTGGCCCACGCTGGAGCTCATGCTGGGTTGCGCGGTAGTGCTGGTGTTGTGGCTGGGAGGACGCGAAGTGATTCACGGACTCTCACGTGTGACACTTGTTTCGAATCTGGGGAATTCGCATCCTGCGATTACGACCACCCTATCTCTCTCTGGCTCGATGAGCGTTGGACAGTTCGTCTCGTTCAGCACCTACATGATGCAACTCACCTGGCCGATCATCGCTCTGGGTTGGGTCATCAACATCTTCCAACGCGGCACCGCGTCGCTGATTCGCATCAACGAAATCATGCACGAGCAGCCCGAGATCCACGATGCTCCAGGCGCGCAAGATCGCGAGATAACCGGCGAGATCGAGTTCCGTGGATTAAACTTCAGCTACGACGGCAAACAGGTTCTGTACAACGTGAACCTACGCGTACCAGCAGGCAGCAGCCTTGCGATCGTTGGCCCCACAGGCTCCGGGCAAAACAACCTTGGTGAGCTTGATCCCACGCATCTACGATGCGGAGCCCGGAATGGTGCTGATCGATAGGCGCCCCGATTCGCGAATATCTCGGTCGCATCGCTGCGCAAGAATATTGGATTCGTGCCGCAGGAAACCTTCCTTTTCAGCGATCGCATTCGCGAGAACATCGCGCTCGGCGTAGACTCCGCGACCGACAAGGAGATTCACGACGCAGCCGACGCGGCGAACATCGCGGCCGACATCGAAACCTTCCCCGAAGGCTACGACACCATGGTCGGAGAACGCGGCATCACGCTCTCCGGCGGACAGAAGCAGCGCACCGCAATTGCCCGCGCCCTCATCCGCAATCCCAAGATTCTCGATCCTCGACGACGCGCTCTCCAGCGTCGACACCCACACCGAAGACAAGATTCTCAATCATCTGCGCGACGTCATGCGCGGCCGCACAACTATCTTCATCTCGCACCGCGTCTCCACCGTGCGCAATGCCGACCGCATCGCCGTACTGCACAGCGGACGCATCGTCGAACTCGGCACCCACGACGAACTGCTGGCCTTGAACGGCTACTACTGCGACCTGTATAACAAGCAATTGCTGGAAGAAGAACTGGCCGAAGTCTGAGGCGCACCATCCCTTGCGGGGAACCGTGACGCTCTCGTGACAAATGCCAGCGCAAAGCCTTCTAAACTGGGATTGGCTCGGGTTCCTGTAGCGCCGGCATCTTGCCGGTTGTCGCGAGCGCATCTTGCCCTCGCAACGTGCGGGCGAGACGCTCCCACGACAGCCGCCGAGACGGCGGCGCTACTTTTTGTCCACGCGCCATGCAACGAGTTAACACGCAGGAAATCCTCGATTCCGACGCCTGCCCCCCGGTCGAAGTGGAAGCTTCGCTGCGGGACTTGTGCCGCATCAACCGTTGGTTCGGCGGAGTCGCCACCACCCGCCGGCTGATCGAGCAGGTCGCGTCCGCGACCGGTGACAAGACCTTCTCTGTACTGGAAGTGGCGGCTGGATTTGGCGAGGTATCGAAACTCGCGGCGCAGAAACTGGGGGGTAAAGGAATTACACTGGATGTGACCGATCTCGATCGGGTACGTACCCACCTGCTACGCGGACAGCGGGCCGTGGTCGCCGATGCTCTCGCGCTGCCTTTCTCGGATGGCAGTTTTGATCTGGTCAGCTGCAGCCTGTTCGCGCATCATCTGGAGCCCGACGAACTGGCTCATTTTTGTGGCGAAGCATTGCGCGTAAGCCGGTGCGCCGTGTTGATCAACGACCTCGTCCGCCATCCCTTGCATCTGGCGCTGGTCTACGCGGGCTTTCCCTTGATGCGGAGCTATGTATCGCGATTCGACGGCTTGGCGTCGGTGCCGACGGGCCTATGTTCCAGACGAGATGCGGCGAATTCTGTTCGTCGGCCGCGCGGCCCCCGGCGCGGGTCGAGATCTCCCGCAACTTTCTGTTTCGCATGGGAGTGGTTGCGTGGAAGAAAAGCTATTGTTGATTGACGATTCTTGATTGATGATTGAAAACCGAGCGGACAAATTCCGGGTCTTGCAATCAAGAATCAACCTTAGCAATCAACAATCGCCTCAGCGAACGACCAGCACTTCCCTGACGTTGTCGCGCGCCAGGAAGAACTTGATGGAGGCGAAGTCGCGGAACAGAGTTTCGATGTGGCGGTTGTTGAAGACGCGCTGCAGGCGGAAGCCATCGCTGATCGCGGTGTGCACCGCTCCTGTCGACCCGCGGCGCGTTTCGCGGCGCAGGACGATGGGCTGCATTTCCAGCGTATCTTTTCCGACGATGTGGAAGCGGTAGCAGGGCGAATCGGGACCTGCATCCTTGGTGTGGAAAAACGCCAGCATCATTCCGCCCGGCTTCAGCACGGACCACAGGCGTCCCATGACCGGACGCACCAGACTTTCGTCCAGATAGTCCGGCAGATTCCAGCACAGCACGATGTCGAAATGCGCCGCGGGATAAACGCAGGTTGTCGGCGAGGAAGCGGCGGCTGTCGAGGATCGGATTTCCCTGTTCATCTTTCGTGGCGAGATGCGGATCGGTGGAAGCCACCAGGAGATCTTCACTGTAGATCTTGTGGCTGCGCTCGGTGAAGAAGCGGATGTTCGACGCCGACGTGGAACCGAGATCAAGCACGCACAGCGGCGTATCGGCTTCCCAAACTCGGGCGAGTTCGCCGAGACTGCTGGAGCGTCGGGTCAGTTTTTGGGCGCTCTGTGGTGCGCTCGCCTCTGTCCCGCCCGAAGACCCGCGAAAAAGCTTCATGAAATTTTGGGTGACTGATGCCATCTGACCGATACGTCGCCCTGCCCCAGGCGAGCGCTGCCCCGAGACTTGGAATCGACCTCTGAAACAAACACTTTAACTCATGGGGCGGGCGGCCAATAGTTACTTTCCAGCCGCTTTCTCCGCCCTGCCCTGAATATCAATCTTACCCTTCAGGTAGGCGCCTTCCTCAATGGAAATCCTCTGGGTGGAAATATCGCCGGTTACCACCGCGGTTTTGCGTAATTCGACACGGTCGCTAGCCTGTACGTTACCTTCAAGTTTTCCTTGAACCACCACTCCCTTGGCCTCAACCGAAGCCTTGACCTGACCGTGGGGACCGACGGTCAAACTATGGTTCTTCAGCGAGATGGTGCCCTCGACCTGACCGTCAACGTAAAGGTCTTCGCTGCCCGACAAGTCGCCCTTGATGACTACGGACTTGCCAATCTGCGCCAAATCTGCCGACAACGGAGCACTCATGGATGTTCTCCTTAAGGATGCGGGATACTGCAATACCAAGATAACTGGGAAGGCAGGTACCGGGACGACCGCGTTGCTACTTTCGACTATACCCAACTCAACGAGCGCGCGGCAAGCGAGGTACTTCGGTAACCCAAGAAAAGACAGGACTAAAGACGCCGGGAAAACACACAGTGCAACCCAGTGCGGCGGATTGTTAAACTAAACAGAGCATGAAGTGCTCGGGGCAAAGACGGGGGCCAGCAAGTTGGCCGATGCCAGCCGCAATCATGGTTTTGTGCGCAGCCACAACCGTGATGCCGGCCCAGGATACGAAGGCCCCGGAAATGTCTGCCAGGAGAACTGGTGCGACTGACGGTGGCCAACGAAGTGGCGGCCGCGAACCATCCGGAACTCCATCACATGTTCCGGTCGCGCCGGCAGACGCCCAAAGGCTCGCAAACACACATGTATGTTGAGACCAACCAGGCGCTCGCGGGGATGCTCATCGCGATCAACGATCGACCGCTGTCGGCTGAACAACAGGCAGCAGAATCCAACCACCTCACCTCGTTGATCAATAATCCGGAACAGCTTCGCAAGAAAGCGGCGCGCGAAAAGGAAGATGAAGAGCGCAGTCTCCGCATCGTGAAAGCGCTGCCCGACGCTTTCTGCTACGAATATGATGGCACCGAGAACAGCGCGGCAGACCTGGGCAAGGCCGGAGACCCATTGGTGAGATTGAAGTTCAGGCCCAATCCCGCTTACACCCCGCCGACCCACGTGGAACAAGTGTTGAAAGGCATGGAAGGGAAGTTGTTGATCGACCCACAAGCCCGCCGGCTCGCAAGGATCGACGGCACTCTTTTCCAGGAAGTCACTTTCGGCTGGGGAATTCTCGGCCATCTCAACAAGGGCGGCCACTTCCGAGTACAGCAGGGCGACTTGGGCTTAGGCGACGGCGCGTGGGGCATCACCGCGATGAATTTGAATATGAGCGGTAAGATTCTGATGTTCAAGGGCCTCAGCATCGTGTCAGATGAAGCCTTGAGCGACTTTCACCTCCTACCCAGCAAACTTACCTTTGCGGAGGGCGTGCAGATCTTGAAGACGGAAGGAGAAAAGCTGGCGCGCGACCAGCATGTCACGGAGTCTGCCGTAGTCCATAAAGCTCAAAGCAACTAAGCGCGAGTTCCCGCCCGCAGCGTTTCTTTTCTCACAGTCAGTTTGTCGATCAAATCCAGTTTGACGCGATAGCCCGTGCCGGGCTGATCGCCGATGGCGATTGTCCCTAGGGGTGAGACTTCCACTGCAGGGTCGATGATGTCTTCCTTCCAGTAGCGTTTGGAGGCAGACACGTCACCGGGGAGATGAAAATTCTCCAGCGTTGAGAGCGCAATGTTGTGGGCACGCCCGATGCCGGTTTCCAGCATCCCTCCGCACCAGTCGGGAATTTTTTGCGCCCGGCAGACGTCATGGATTTTCAGCGCTTCGGAGAATCCGCCAACGCGGCCAACCTTGATATTGATAATTCGGCAGGCGCCGGTTTCGACGGCGAACGCAGCGCTGCGCGCACTGACGATCGACTCGTCCAGGCACAGGGAGGTGCGCAATTCTTTTTGCAGCCGCGCGTGGTAGTAGATGTCGTCGTTCCATAGCGGCTGCTCGATCATCAGCAAATTGAATTGATCGAACTTTCGCAAGTGCTCGACCTGATCGAGGGTATAAGCGGAATTTGCGTCGCAACTCAAAGTGATGTCGGCCCAGCGCGAGCGGATGCGTTCGAGCACGTTCAGATCCCAGCCCGGCTTCACTTTGACCTTGATGCGGCGATAGCCGGCGGCCAGTTCGATCTGGATTTTTTCCAGCAGTTGCTCGATCGAATCTTGGATGCCGATGGAAACGCCGCACGGAATCTCGCGGCGGGTCCCGCCCAGCAACTTCCACAGTGGCTTGTTCTTCTGCGTGGCTTCAGCGTCCCAGACCGCATTTTCGAGCGCGGCTTTGGCCATGCGGTGATCACGGACTTTCGCGAACAGCGCCGGGCAATCGCGGGCGGAGTCGATGCTTCGCCC
This sequence comes from uncultured Acidobacteriaceae bacterium, assembly GCA_963774565.1. Taxonomy (GTDB): domain Bacteria; phylum Acidobacteriota; class Terriglobia; order Terriglobales; family Acidobacteriaceae; genus Sulfotelmatobacter. The sequence goes on from CAVZFP010000024.1 coordinate 12,349, forward strand.
CCGAAGCGCGGGGATCAGATACTTAGTCAGCGTTGGCCAGGAACTGTCGATCCATTCACTGCTGTAGAAGGGATCTTCTCCGGTAACGCATTCGCCCCAGCCGTCCACGCCGTCGGTGTGGACCGTGACCAGAAGGATGCGGCGACTGTAGGTGCGGCCAAAGCTCGTCTCGAAGAAGTGGACGAGCGGCATCTGAATCTCGCGGAGAGTGATGGCTTCGATTTTCATAGTTGAGTTTTGGTGAGTCTCAATTCACCACGGAGGCACGGAGAAAACCGTTATTAAAGAAATCTACAAGAAGGAAGACTGTCGTTCATCAGCACCGTTATTTATTCTTCCTCCGTGCCTCTGTGTCTCCGTGGTAGTCAAGCTTCCGACGCATACGACCATTTTTCATCCCAGCGACCCAGGAGGAACTTGCCGTCGCCTTCGGGATCGCGCTCGTAGCCCAGCACGGCCAGACCGTGGGAAAAGGCACACAAGAACTGCTCGCGATTGCGCTCCTGCACTTGCTGAGCCTTCGAGCGAGTTTCGGGCGCCGCTTTCCACTCATAGATCTGCGCTGGCACTTCGATGCTGGAGTCGCTAACGACCGGCGGATTTTTTCCCTGAGCGAGCAACGTTTCCACTCGCTTCGACTTGAGCCACCATTCGGCGATGAGGCGGTCACTCGGCAGCCCTCCCTGCAGCGGCGACGAGGTAATGCCGTACTGGTTGATGTTATAGCGGCGCGCGATGGCGCCCAGCTTTTCGACATTGAGATAAGCATTCTTGATCTCGAGGGGATCGAAGGTCCATTCGATCAGTTCGATGCCGCGAGCGAGGGCGTCTTCGCGCTGCATGAGCTTCAAGCGCCGGCCGAGACCGGCATTGCGATGGTCTTTGCGCACCGCCAGCATGTGCGAGTGCAAGTAGACGTGGCCAGTGCGCGTGCCGGGAACAGAGAGTGCGAAGCCGACCATGACGTTCCCCTCGAAGGCGCCCATTACCTGGCCGCCGACCTTGTCGGCGACGACGAACATCCGCAGCGGCACCAGTTCCGCGTCGGAGAAATTCCAGACTTCTTTCTGCAGTGCAACGCAGGCGCGGAATTCTTCGATGCCGTGACAACGGCGTAGGACGATGGAGTCCGGGCTCATCGGCAGCTCACGCAGAAGGCGTCTTCCCGCAGCCGGGCGTTCCTCAGCCGGGCGAGGGATCTCGCCTGCCGCACGTGACGGATACCGCCGGCACAGGAACGATCCGCGCGAGATCCCTCGCCCCGCTGGTAAAAACGCGGGGCTGCGGGATGACGCCGCGGAGGAGGGTTAGGCATTCCTTTCCTCATCCCTGCTCTCGCCTTCCTGAGCTTTCGCCCGCTGCCACAGAGATTCTAGTTCCTCCATCGGAGCCTGGTCAGCGGTTCGGCCAGACTCGTGAAGACGGTCTTCCATCCACTGAAAGCGTCGCTTGAACTTTCGGTTGGTTTTGCGCAGGGCGGATTCAGGATCGAGCGACAGATACCGCGCAATGTTGACCAGCACGAAAAACAGGTCGCCGACCTCTTCTTCAAGTCGCACTTGAAGAGCTTCGGAGACTGGCGTGCGCCCGGATCCGGCCATGCCGCGACCTTGGGGACGCGGCCCGGGCGGAGGAAATTCGTTAAGCTGCTCGCGGAGTTCGGTGGTCTCTTCGTGCAACTTGTCGAATAGACCCTCGATATCGGGCCAGTCGAAACCGGCCTGCGCGGCGCGCGAGCTGAGCTTGTAAGCCTCGAGCAGAGAAGGCATCGCGGAGGAGACTCCGGCGAGGATGGAATGCGTTTGGTTTTTCGCCGTCGCCCTATTCCCTTCCTCATCATCAGTTTGCCGTTGCTTTCTCTCTTCCACCTTGAGCGCCTCCCAGTTGCGCTTCACTTCGGCGGAAGTGTCGGCCTTCACGTCCCCGAACACATGGGGATGGCGGTTGATGAGCTTGGTGGAGAGGCGGTCGAGGACATCGTCCATGGTGAACGAGGACTGCTCTTTCGCCATTTCGGCGTAGAAGAGCACCTGCAGGAGCAGGTCACCGAGTTCGCCGGCGAGTTCGGGCCAGTCACGATTGTCGATGGCTTCCAGGACTTCGTAAGTTTCTTCCAAAGTGTAGGGCTTGATGGAATCGAAAGTCTGTTCCCGGTCCCACGGACATCCCCCGGGGGCGCGCAGGCGTTCCATGATTGCAACCGCTCGCTCGAAACGTTCTCCTGTGGAGGACATGTGGCAACCAATGTAAATGACCGTCGAGGCGGGAGGCAATGTAGCGACACGACGTAGCGCCGGCATCTTGCCGGCGCTACAACGCCAACCGCGCGCCATTCGACGGCATCCTAACCACACCGAATCACCTCCCGCTCATTTTGCAGACAAAGGTTTATCCAAGCCCAAATTCATTCAAGGAGAAAAGAAAATGACGACAGGTACTCTTCAGGGAAAGAAAGTAGCGATTCTTGTAGCCGACGGTTTCGAGCAAGTGGAACTGACGGAACCGCGAAAGGCGCTCAATGAGGCGGGCGCGACCACGAAGCTAGTCTCCCCGGCACGCAAGAAAGTTAAAGGATGGAATCACAAGGAGTGGGGCAATGAATTGCCGGTGGACCTCCCGCTCGATTCCGCGAAGGCAGACGAATTCGACGCGCTGCTCCTGCCGGGCGGGGTCATGAACCCTGACAATCTACGTATGATTCCTAAGGCGGTCGAGTTTGTGAAGCACTTCACGGACGCCGGAAAGCCGGTGGCAGCGATTTGTCATGGGCCATGGACGCTGATCGAGACCGGTGCGGTTCGCGGGCGCACGATGACCTCTTGGCCCTCCCTCAAGACCGACCTTAAGAATTCGGGCGCAACTTGGGTCGATCAGGAAGTTGTCAACGACCGCGGTATCGTGACCAGCCGGAAACCGGACGACATTCCTGCCTTCAATCGTGAGATGATCCGCCTGTTTGGCGAAGGACGCGGGCAATCGCAGACGCTGCGAAAGACGGCGTAACTTGCTGAGCATTACCTTCCTGTATAACGTTTAGTTCATCCGGCCCGAGAACAGAAGGGGCCGGATGAAATTCTGGTACAAGCGAAATCGGCGGGCGCTCGCTTGCGGGGGACGCTTAGGTTACTTTTGGCACCTTCTTTGTGACAATGAAATTGGAATCATTCTGCCTGCCGCTGGACTATCGTCACCTTCATTTTTTCGCTATGCGGGTGCAGAATCTGAATAAGTGGGAGTGTTCCCGGGCGCAATTCTGTGAGATTCCGGCACCCTCACATCTAATTTAAATACATGAGTTTAACGGTTAAACCTCGATCCGGCGTGGATGGGCAGCACTTCCATGTGGTGGTCATCGGCGGCGGGATTAACGGCGTCGCTGTGGCGCGCGAGTGTGCCCGCGCCGGCAAGCGCACGCTGCTGGTCGAGCAAAATGATTTCGCCTCGGGCGTGACCAGCCGGTCGACCCGGATCATTCACGGCGGCCTGCGCTATCTGGAGCACGGAGAACTGGGACTGGTGCGCGAGTCGGTGCGTGAACGCGAGAACCTGTTGCGGGAACGATCGCACCTGGTCCATCCCGTGCTGTTTCTGTTTTTGCTCAACGAGCAGAGTCAGCGCAGCGCGATGAAAGTGCGCGCCGGGCTGTGGCTCTATCAGCGATTTGCAGGGAAAAAATCCAGCGCCCTGAGTGAGATGGAACTGAAACGGGTGGAACGCGCGCTCGACGGCGGGCATCAGTGGTCAATTTTCAATTACGAAGACGCGCAGTGCGAGTTCCCCGAACGCCTGGTGGCGGAGTGGATGTTGGAGGCGGCGGAGGCGGGAGCGGTCGTTCGCAATCATTGTGAAGTGCTGGCGGTGAACATCGCGCAGGGCCGGGCTCGCGGTGTGCTGCTGCGGGATCGCATCTCGGGAAAAGATGAGCGCGTCGATGCCGGCTGGATCTTCAACTGCACCGGCCCGTGGGCCGACCGCATTTGCCAGCGTTCCGCTGTCCGCACCAGCAAGCCGATGCTGGGAGGCGTGCGGGGTTCGCACATTGTCCTGCCGAGATTTGCTGCGGCTCCCACCGCGGCTCTCTACACCGAAGCTGCGGATGGCCGGCCCATTTTTGTGGTGCCGTGGAATGAGCAAGTGCTGGTGGGCACCACGGAGGTCCCAGATACCGGCGACCCGGGAAGGACCGCGCCGTCCAACGAAGAAATCGAATATCTGTTGCGCACTGTGGTCAAGCTATTCCCGAAGGCGAAGCTCTCGGCGCACGATATCAAGTATGCGTTTGCCGGAGTGCGTCCTCTGCCCAATTCTCCCGGCAACAAGGCGTCTGCGGTAACGCGGCGTCATTTTCTCCACGATCACACGCCGGAGGGCGCGGCGCGGCTCATTTCCGTGATTGGCGGCAAATTGACCACGGCGGCATCCTTGGCTCGGGAATGTGCTCGAAAGATTGGCATCACCGTTCCAGAACCGTCGCTGGTTGCGATGGGAGCAGGAAGTTCGCTCGATCCCATGCTGGACCAGGAAGTTGTCAATATCGCCCGGGCCGGGTCGGTGAGCGAAGAGACCGCCCGCGGCATGATGGAATGGCACGGCCCTCGTGCCATGGACATTGCCCGAATGGCGCTGGTGAGTGCGGAATTGCGGGCGCCGATATGTCCGCATACCTCGCACATTGTGGCGGAAGTGATCGAGGCCTACCGAAAAGAGTTTGCGGTCACTTTGGGCGACGTTCTATTGCGACGGATTCCGGTGGCGCTGGGTGCATGCTGGTCGGAATCCTGCAGCCGCGAAGCTGCATTGCGCATCGGCGCTGTGCTGGGCTGGAAGGAGCAGGATCTGGGATCGAACCTGGAATCCTTTGAGACGGAGCGCAGCGCGTTCCTCAAGAAGCCAACCCGCGGCGCTTCTGCTCTGGAAGCCGCCGCCGACTAACTTACAGACTTCTTCTCGAACTGCCGCAACCCGACAACCAAAAGCAAAACATCGAAGAACAGTAGCGCGATGATCACCGCCGGGATCGATAAATGCTGGAACTGCGGAGCCAGAGTGGCCCGCATTCCTTCGCTGGCATAGACCAGCGGGTTGATGAGCACAGCTTTTTGCAGGATCGGGAAAGTCTTCAGGGCGCTCCATGGATAGTATGTGCACCCAAAAAAGATCATGGGCGTCATTACCATGCTGAACATCAGTCCGATATGCTGTTGATTGATACTGCATCCCAGAGCTAGTCCCCCACAGGCGGAAAAGCCCGCTACCAGCGCGATGATCGCTGCGAAGGTTAGCGGCGTACCTATACTGATCTGAACTCCGCGTCCAAGGACGAGCCACGCCAGGGGCAATACAACCAGCCCAGCGACCAGCGCCTGCAACATTCCGGCAATGACTTTCTCGATCGCGATCCAGGAATTGTCGATGGGGGCGAGCAGGCGATCTTCGATTTCGCGCGTCCACTGAAACTCGGCAATGAGCGGCATCGCCACCGCCCAGACTCCGGTGAAGGTCATGCTGATGGCGATGATGCCGGGGAGCAGCAGGCTCTTGTACGCTTCGGGCATATACCCGCTGCCGACCATCACTTTGCCGAAGATAAAGACAAAGAGCAGAGGCTGCAGGAAGGTCTGCATTAAGAGTTGAATCGCATTGCGCCGCGCCACGTGAGCGTCGCGCGCCAGCATGGCGCCAAACGTTTTCCAGTTCAATCGCGCAGGCTCCTTCCGGTATGGTGCAGAAACAGATTTTCTAAACTCGGTTCAGAGATGTGAACGTCGGACAGTTCCGCGGCGGAACTCGCAGCCAAGTTTGCGATTTCCGGAATGAGCGAACCGCCGCGATCCGCATAAACATCGGCACCCGTGCCATCGGCGGCGCGCACCTCGCGAACGCCGGCCAGCACCAGTAACCGCTGAATTAATTCCGGAGTCTGTTTTCCGAAGCGCAGGCGCAGCAGGTATCCACCAGGGATTGAGGCCTTCAATTCCCCGGGCGTGCCCACGGCAATCACATGGCCATGGTCCACAATCGCCAGGCGCTGGCATAGCGCGTCGGCCTCTTCCATGTTATGGGTGGTGAGCAACACCGTTTTTCCGGCCTGATGATATTCGCGAATGATCTCCCACAACAGAATCCGAGTTTGAGGATCGAGCCCGGCGCTCGGCTCATCGAGAAACAGCACTTGCGGATCGTGCATCATGGCGCGGGCTATGGAAAGGCGCTGCATCATACCACCAGAGAAGCCGCGGACCATCTGGTGGGCGCGTTCGGTGAGCTTGAACTTCTCAAGCAACGCGTCGGCGCGCTCACTCCTCTGCTTGGATCCAATTCCGAAGTAGGCCGCGTGAAAGATGAGAATCTCGCGGGCGGTCAAAGAAAAATCCAGGTTGGGACGCTGCGGGACGACGCCGATCAGGCGTTTGACGTGAGCAGGTTCTTTCCACACGTCGTACTCGCCAATCCAGGCCTCGCCGGAAGTTGGCCGCACTCGAGTGGTCAGCACTCCGACGGTAGTGGATTTGCCCGCACCGTTGGGGCCGAGCAGGCCGAAGATTTCTGCCGGAAGAACTTCGAGCGAAAGTCCATCGAGGGCTGGAATTTCAGACTTTGGCTGCTTCCCGCCCTTGGCATCGGAGCGGGCAATAAACCCCCCGGCAGCGCCTAACGGAGGAGCAGAGTGATAGATCTTGCGCAGGTCCTGAGTGCGAATGCCAACTGCCATGCAGGAGTCCCCAGTCCGGAAGAAGGTTTCGGAAGTATATCTCAGCTGAGGGCTGAGCAGGAATCCTCGAACCGGATAGTGCGCGCACACTGCGAGACGCCCTGGCGACAGCCGGCAGGTTGCCGGCGCTACCCGGTTACTAAAGATTGGTCACGACCCTGCGTCATCTGGGAATGCGGCTATTGCGAAACTAGACTGGTGCGAGGTGTGCCGGGATTCGCGGTAACGGGGGCATCTTCGATGTTGATTCCCATCAAGCACGAGAATATGGCGGCTCGGCGGTGGCCGGTGGTCACCCTCGCGTTGATCGCCATCAATGTAGCGGTCTTTCTGTTTACGATGGCGGCGATGGACGACGAGGCGCCTCAGTTGGGAGAGGTGAAATCTCACATCCTGATCCTGGCCGCTCTCCACCCTGAGTTGAAGATGCAGGCCGAGTCGCAGGGTCTGGTCGAGGGATTCAAGCAGAGCCATCCCGACCGTTGGAAGCAAGTTCAGAATCCGAATCGCGACATCATCGACGCTTACGATGCCAAGATCAGAATGAGCGAAGATGCGTCGAACGCTGCAGAGCGAGATGGATTCGCTCAATACTCAATTTGTGAACCTTTCGAAGTCGTCGATTACCGAGCAGTACGCCTTCGTCCCCGCGCACCCCCAGCCGATCAGCTATCTGACAGCGAATTTCCTGCACGGCGGTTGGCTTCACTTGATCGGCAACATGTGGTTTTTGTGGCTGGCGGGATTTGTGCTGGAAGACGTTTGGGGACGCTGGGTGTTCTCGGTGTTCTATCTGATCGCCGGTGCGGCCGCTCTGCAGTTTTGGGCATGGTCGAATCCGGGGAGCATCACACCAACCCTGGGTGCGTCCGGTGCGGTGGCCGCATTGATGGGAGCGTTCCTGGTGCGCTTCCCGAAAATGAAGATTGAGATGGCGTGGCTGTTCTTCTTCAGGCTGTATCGCTTCAAGGCCGCGGCGTACTGGCTGCTTCCGCTTTGGCTGTTTACCGAAATTTTCTACGGATCGTTATCTGGATCATCCGGCGGCGTGGCGCACTGGGCGCACGTGGGGGGATTTTTGTTTGGAGCGCTGGCCGCGCTGGCCATCCAGCATTCCGGCCTTGAGCAGAAAGCCAACAAGGCGATTGAGGAGCAACTGGGGTGGACCAATGATCCGGAGCTCGAACAGGCCAGCGGAATGATGGAGCACGGCCAGCTCGCGGAAGCGCTGGCCCTGCTCACCCATTACGTTGCGGCGAAGCCAAACTCGCTCGACGCGTGGAACCTAATGCGGCAGATCTACGCCCGGCAAAACAATACAAAGGATTATCTCGAAGCAACCGTCAAGACTTGCGAACTGCATCTGCGGGCGCACGAAATCGAAGCAGCGTTCCAGGACTATGCGGAATTTACCGATTTCGGCGGAAGCAAAATGCCAGCCGCAGCGTGGCTCGATCTCTGCAAGGGTGCGGAAGAAATGCACGATTTCGAACGCGCCTTCGGAGAGTATCAACACCTTGCTCAGCGTTATCCGGTCGAACGTCAGGCGCTAACTGCTCAACTCAGCGCTGCGAGGCTCTGCCTGAAGCGTCTGAATCGCCCGCAGGATGCGCTCGCTCTCTACCAGGCTGCGGCAGCGTCTCCGATTCCTCATCTCGACTGGGAGCAGCACATCCAGGCTGGCATCAAAGACGCGAAGGCAGCGCTGTCCTCCGGAAGTAAGATCGCGGTCGGAACACAGTAGAAAACTCAAAATGACTTCACGCCGTGAGTGTGCGGCATAGGAGACTGGTGTTGTCGGAGATGATGCCGTCGACCCCCAACTCTGCGAATCTTTGCATGTCTCCGGGTGTATTGACAGTCCACAAAAGAAGTTTCTTGTCAGCCGCTCTGATCTCGCGTATGAGAGCCGAGTCTACCAATTTGTAATGCGGGATCACATAGTCGATCGGGAGTTCGCTCCAGGAGCGCAGTTCAGCTTTGGTCTGGCAGATCAGACCTAAAGGAGTGCCGGCGTTGAGGGCGTGAACTGGCCGCAGCACTTCCGGCAGGAACGATGACACCACAAATCCGCGGCGTGGTGGATCGTTCCGCAGCAAGGCTACGGCGATTGCTTCCAGTCCGCAAACTTTGAGTTCAATATCGAGGAATGCGCGGTCCTGATAACGGGCGAGGACATCCTGCAACTGCGGCAGAACGGTCAACTGCTCGTCGGATGAGGCTGCGATTTCGATGTTGCCGGTGTGCGGGTCATGGCACACGACCGGGGTTCCGTCCGCGGTGAGCCGCACGTCAAACTCGAAGCCGTCGCAGCCATCGGCGAGGGCTTGATCGAACGACGCCAAGGTATTTTCCGGAATCGACTTCAGCGCGCGGGCACCCCGGTGGCCCAGAAGGAGCGGACGAGAGCGCGGGCGAGTCATGCGCGGAGAGATCAATCGAGATCGAAGTCTCGGATCGGTTTACCGGTGTCGGGGCTCTCTTTCGCCTTCCGCACGGCCTCCTGAAATTTTTTTTCGAGCAGGTCAGAAGCGTTCTTTTGGGCTTCGACTGATTGCTGGAAGATTGATTCGCGGCGGCTGTCTTGCTCTCGCATGGCCCTGGCCGCAGCCTCCATGTCGTTGAACATCTTCGGCTTCACGGCCGCAGTGTGCGCGATGACAGCGCGGGTCGCAGTATCAATTTTAAGCACGGCATTGCAGCACGGGCACGTCACCTCGAAATTGGGGGGATTCTTCGCCATTGCAGCGAATCATACCGCAAAACGCAGCGGTCATGAAGGCAGTTCTCAGCTCTCAGTTCTCCGGCTCTCCAGTTCTCAGTTCTCAGACCTCGGACCTCAGTTCTCAAACTTACCGGTGGCCCACCGGTGAGCACGAGCTTCTGCTTTTACTGAGAACTGAGAACTGGTTTTTCAGTGCTTGAGTTTGATCGGAAAAATGTGGAACAGATTCAGCATTTCCCATCCCAGCAGGAAGACCGACAACACCACAACGAGCACGGCCATCAATTCCCCGAAGCTGAGGCCGCGGCGCGTAGGCTCCAGACGCCGGGTGGCCAGGCTGAGTATGTTGAGGGTAGCAAGGCCGAACACCACCGCCCAGAGAATGTTATACACATCCTCCTTCGATCCGCGGTAAAGCAGGGTGACAGCGACGCCGAAAAACATGCCCGCGTAAAGGCGGGCTAACGGATAGAGGGCCAGCGCGGCCCGGCTCGTGCGGGTAAAACCCGCAATCAGCGAAATTGCAGTAGATAGCGCCATGGGTCGAAGGGAGGACCGGGAGGCCGGTTTGCCAGCCTTGGGCCGCGATTGATATTACATCTTTTCCCAGTTAAGCTTCACGTCTGGGCAGGGCAGGAACCATGTATGAAACGACGCGCCGGGAAGCTTCGACTTGGTTAAGATGGATTCATGGCAAGACGCCGTTTCATCTTCTTCGACGTGGGCAATACGCTGCTGTTTCCCAATCGCACCCACATCCTAGCGCCGCTGCCCGCCGACCGCCATCCGTCGCTCGAAGCCTGGCAAGCTCTGGAGCGGCGCACCAAGCACGAATTTGATCAAGGGGTCCTGCAGGGCAAGGTGGACCATGGCTTCTGGTGGACGTTCCACACGTATCTGCTCCAGGAACTGAATGCGGGGGACGATGGCGTACGCGATGCGCTGATCGAGAATACGCAAAAATCGGCCAACTGGGATCAGATTCTGCCCGGCACTCGCGAGGTGCTGGAACGGATTCGAGAGGAATATGCTATCGCGGTAATCTCCAATTCGGACGGCAGGATTGACGCCATGCTGCGACGCTGCGGGATTGTCGATTGCTTTCAGAGCATCACGGACTCGGGCAACGTCGGGTACGAGAAGCCACATCCGGTAATCTTTGACGCAGCGCTGAGCGAGATGAAGGCCGAAGCAGCCGAGAGCCTTTACGTGGGCGACGTGTACTCCATTGACTACGTCGGCGCGCGCCAGGCGGGAATGCAGGCCGTGGTGTTTGACTTGGCTGGAGCATATCGCGAGCGCGAGTTTCCACGCGTGGATTCTCTGGTGGGCCTGGAACAGTGGCTCAAGCAGAGTTGAAATTCAGATAGCGAGGTTGACAGGGATGTTCGACTCAACCCGAGTCCTTCTTTTTTTGACGGCTGCTCTGCTACTGGCAATCGCACCCGGCCCTGGAATGCTGTATGTTCTCGCCCGCAGCCTGGGGGGCGGAAAACGCGAGGGAGTGCTGTCGGCACTCGGAACGTTTCTGGGCGGCATGGTGCACGTGTTCGCCGCGGCGCTGGGAGTTTCGATCGTTCTGGCGAAATCGGCAATGGCTTTCGCCACGGTGAAATATGTTGGAGCGGCTTATCTTTGCTTTCTGGGTGTGAGGATGATTTTTGACGCGCGGAAAGAAAACGCGAGCCTCGAAGAGATGCCCGAGCATGTGAAGCCAGCCCGAAATCCGCTGTGGCAGGGCGTGGCGACTGAGGTTCTGAATCCCAAGACGGCGTTGTTTTTCCTCTCGTTCATTCCGCAGTTTGTGAACCGTGGGGGCGGACACATCTTTTTGCAGTTCGTGATGCTGGGGACTATCTCGGTGGTGATGAACACGACTGCGGATTTGATTGTGATCGCTCTGGCGGGTCCGCTCGGGGAGCGCATCCGCTCCTCGGCAACCTTCCGGCGGCGGCAACGAACCGCCACGGGCGCGATTATGATCGGGTTGGGGACCTACCTAGCGACCAGCGAGGGCAAGTAGCGCGGACGTCTTGCTTTCGCCTGCGCGGGCTCGGCGCCCCCGCGACAGCCGCCGGGGCGGCGGCGCTACTTATCGCGCGACGCTTCGCTACAGTTCCAGGATCTGGTGATCGTGGCAGTCGGATTGGATGACGTCGTGCAGTCGGTGCAGGAATTCTTCACCGTAGTGTGACAAGAAATAGATCGCACCAATGCCGCGCTCCTGCAGGGCTTTGTCGGGATAGAGCGCTAGACTGAGAGTCTCCGCGTGGCGGGCCACGAGTTCACTTTTTAGCGCTTCCGCTCGCGCGGCCTGGGAATGCAGACGTTCTAGTTGGTATTCAATCTTCGAACGGGCAGTTTCCGCAGCATCGACCAGGGTGCGGTCGAGCTTAACCAGCTTTTCTTTGACGCTGGACAGGTGGGAATCCAGGGATTTTTTTGCGGCTTCGAAGGCAACTTGCAGATCCTGGGGCAGGCCGCGCTCCGCGAGTTGGCGGCGTAATGCGTCGGGACCGCTGAACACGTCGGGCACAGTAATGCCATGGCGCTCGAGCAAGCGCTGCATCTTCGGTTCCACCAAGGTGGCTGAAAAGCGCGGGACGAGAGGAGTCACTCGGCCAAGCAGAGCTTCATATACCGCTCCTGCTTGCGCGAAATAGGCAGCCTCGGCCGCGCCTCCCGTGTAGGCCAGGGTGGGCAGCAGATAATCCTGAATGACGGGTCGCAATAAGACGTTGGGGCTGAACTGTTCTGGAGTAAAACTGATCCGGCCGATTAATTCGGCTTGGGAAAGTTTCTCTGCCGCCGAGTCGTTGCCAATCACGAATTCCGCTGTGTCGCCATTGCCGCGACGATGAATGGGCGTGCGTGCGCCTTGACGCATGGTAAACAGCAACACAGACGAGGAAGTGACCTTTACTTGCTGGTGATAGCCCGCGGCTTCCAATGCCTTGCCCCGCGCTAGCAATGCAGCATCGAGCTCGTCGGCACGCTCAATGGCGGCGCGAAACATCGGCTCGGCGATGCGGTCGAGTTCGCCATCGGATGCATCGAGCATGATCACGCCCCACTGCGCGAAGATCCGCGCATAGAGGCGGGCGAAGGCCGTCCCGAGAGATTCGCCGGGACGATAGGAGTCGCGCAGAAACTGACTCGCCTCGGAATCGCCAAGCAATTTCACCGCTTGCTCGACGAGAGGAAGGATCTCGTCCCCAAGGCGAACGGCGCTGACGGGGGCCCCAGGAACATCGTGGCTAGGCGTGGTGAGCACCTGCGGAGCCCCCTCCGGTCCGGGGATGGAGACGTGATTCACCTCGTCCAGATCATGGTCGTAGGTGGCCAGCCAGAAAACAGGTACAGTGTCGACTCCGGCCGCGGTTGCCTCCTCTGCGAGTTTGACCGCAGTGAGCGCTTTGTAAATCGCGAACATGGGTCCGCCGAAAAGGCCGACTTGCTGTCCGGTGACGATCGCGGCCGCGCCCTTGCGCAGGCGGTCAAGATTGGCCAGCGTCTGCGGAGAGGCATCCCAGGATTTATTCTGGCGCTCAAGAATCGCGGTGACGCGCTCGCGGCAGGAGGAATCATAGGAAATTCTTGCAGCTTCCTCTTTCAGCCATTCCCGGAAAAGCGGGGACCTGGGATAGAACGGTTGGACATCTGGGAGGTATGTGAGGAAGTCGGCAAACAGGCGGGTCGTATGGGGAATCTGGAAGAATGGAAGACAGTGTGCCTTCACTGAAAATTCTCCTGACAACACTGATGCGCTAGCCGTCGCATGGCTTTCTGTTGGACGTGTAAGATCATCGCTCGTTAACGCCGGTCGTCTTTGTGAAATTCCGGGTCTGGAATTCGCACAATACCACGTCGTACTAGAGATGCCTGAAAATCGCGCAAGATGCAACATAATGACGAAAAACCGCACTGCGAAAGGAATGCAGGCTTGAGTTTCGTTGCTGCTCCACTCGACATAGTTCTACCGTTGACCCTGGAGGGTTCTGTGGTACGTCTCGAACCTCTTCGCCGCGAGCACGCGCGTCTCTTCTGGGAGATTGCGAAGCATGATCTGGATGGTATCTTCCGCTGGATTCCTTACACCATGAAGACGGCGCAAGACTTCGAGAGAATGATTGACAAGGCTTTTGACGAGCAAGAGCGCGGCGAGTCTGTGGTGTTTGCCACCGTGGAGCGGAAGTCCGGGCAGACCGTCGGTGGCACACGCTTTATGAATATCGATCGCCTCAACCGGCGGGTCGAGATCGGATCCACATGGATCGCCCCGGCGTGGCAGCGTACGGCCATCAACACGGAGGCAAAATATTTAATGTTGCGGCATGCCTTTGAGATATGGAAATGCATGCGGGTAGAACTCAAAACGGATGCGCTGAACCAGAACTCGCGCAATGCGATTCTACGCATCGGCGCGAAAGAAGAAGGCACGCTGCGACGGCACCTGATCACATGGAGCGGCCGCGTGCGGGATACGGTTTACTTCAGCGTCCTGGACAGCGAGTGGCCTGAGGTGAAGTCGCGTCTGGAGGCGATGCGCGCACGCTCCTAGACCAGCAAAATGAAGGCCCTATTCCGTCCCCCCACTTCCCATATCTGCCAGCAAGAGCCGCAGATTCCCCGGATTCGTCGCATAGGCGAGTCCTGTACTCATATCCACGACACCAGCACGGACGAGTTTTTCGATCTCGCCATCGAAGTGCTGCATGCCTTCCGTGTCGCCATCGGCCATGGCTTCGAGAAGAGTCTTGCCGTCCTGTTCGCCCTTTTCCATATACTCGCGGGTTCGAAGGGTTGATTTCAGAATTTCCACGATCGCCACGCGTCCAGTCTCCGTCTTTCCGCGGGATGAGGCGCTGGGAGATGATGGCCCGGAAACTCTTCCCCAGGCGATTGCGAATGGTGTGTTGTTCGCCCATCGGAAAAGCGCCAATGATTCGCTCCACTGTTTTCGAGGCGTCAATGGTATGAAGCGTGGAAAGAACCAGATGGCCTGTCTCCGCCGCCTCCAGCGCAATTTCGATGGTCTCTTTGTCTCGCATTTCGCCGACCAGAATAACCTTGGGTGCCTGTCGCAATGCGGCCCGCAGGGCCAGTGCAAAGCTGGGCGTGTCACTGTGCAGTTCGCGCTGGTGAACGATCGAGCGCTTATGCCGATGCATGAACTCGATGGGATCCTCGATGGTCAGAATGTGATAGGCGTGGGTCTCATTAATCCGATCCAACACTGCCGCCAAGCGTGGAGGATTTGCCCGATCCCGTCGGACCGGTTACCAGAACGATTCCATTCTGGAGGTCGGCGATTTCCGCGAGTTGCGGGGGCAGGTTCAGGCGGCAAGAGTGGGAATGACTTGAGGGATTACGCGCATCACGATGGCGTGGCTGCCGCGCTGTTGAAATATGTTTACCCGAAAGCGGCAGCTGCCCCGGCACACGATACGAGATGTCACACGATCCCAGGTTCTGCAACGAGTCGGTTGCCTGCTTGTTGTCCTCGATCAGTTCGTAAGCAATGCGGCGAGTGTCCTCCGGAGTTAGCGGTGCCATGCCGGAGATTTTGACCGGAGCTAACTTGCCGGAAAGTTCCACCATCGGAAAACTGCCCGGCGACAGGATCAGATCGCTCACCTTGCTGGAGACCCTAAGCATGGCCAGCAATAGCGCCGGGGTCGGAACGGGCTTAGAAACAGAGGTGGCTGGCGTGGGTGCTGTCTTGGCCGCAGTTTCCACTCTGGAATCCTTTCTAACTCTAGGTGTGATTTACCGTCTTACGAGATCTTGGTTCGTTCTGAGGGCTCGATTGTTATTCGTGTGAATTTCCCGGGAAGGCGGGCATTGTTCGGAGAGTCCGATCCCGCAACCAGTTCGATTTATCACATCTTCCCGAGCATGACGAGAAAAGGATGAATGGGCAAGATAACTAACGTGCTCGGTTGTGGGTGCCTCCTGTTTTCCCGGATACCGGTGCGGTTGCCCCACTCAAATCTCACACTTTTTCGAGGTATCCAGAATAGTTTCGCACCGCGGGTTGTAGCACCCCTGCGCTGTGCACCTTCCACTTTCCGTAATGCTTGGTTCGGAAACAATCCGCGAAAAGGACAAAAGCAATGAGCAACGCCAATTCCGCTTATTACAACAAGAAGTCCAATGCCCTGTCCGCCTGCGCGCTCTGCGATGGCATGTTCCCGCATGAATCCTGGTGCGCAAGTCGAGATCCCCAAGCGTCGTACGCCTACCAGATCGTCTTGGATGCATCCAAGTTAACGACCAGAGACTCGTTGATTCTCCATTTTGGCTGTCGCGTGGGCGGGGTCGGTTCCCACGGCGATTTAGGCGGCAACGCTTGACGCCGCAACGAGGAATGGTGGGTCGAATCAGGAGAGCTAGCCGGGCGACTGTAGATTTAGATCAGCGGTCCAGTTGCGGCCGTTTCGTCCGCAATTCCTCAGCACCGTCCGCGGTGGTGGGGGCACTGGGAAGAAGGCGTGGTGGGGGCACTGGGAAGAAGGCGAAGATAGCGAGAATCCAGCGGCGCGTCGGGGGAATCTAATCGGTTGACTTCCGGGTGGGGGAACCCTAGTCTGGAAGTGGTTCTTTGTAGGCCATCCCACCAGTGGGGGCGTCACGGCTTCGACGGAGATGCTTGCGGCCAAGAGGCATGCCGGGGTGCACACACCCGTAATCGCGTGCAAAATGATAATTGCCAATCAACAGATGGCATACGCAGCCTAACTAGTTTAGGCAGCCGTTCGCAGGAGGCTTCGCCCGTGGGCCTCCGAAGGACGTCACACAGCGGGCTGCTCTTTCCGTCTACGTCTGGGGCGGAAGGCTAAGATCACAGGCTAGCGGAACGCGTTTCTTGTCCGTTCTGAGCGCGGACCGCGAACGTCCCAGGGTAATGCCTGGGGCATGAACACGAATAAGCATGTAGTCTCTTGACCAGTAACATTTTCGGACGCGGGTTCGACTCCCGCCGCCTCCACCACTATAAACTACTGATAATAAAGTAGTTATAAAATGATAGAAAAAATCGTACAATAAACGTACAATGGATTCGGCAACGAGGCTGATTCCATGCTCGTCCGTTTACTCCCGCCACTATCCTCCCTGCCCTTCCGACGACATCAACTACAAACGTTGCCGCTGCCCAAAGTGGATCAATGGCATTCTCGGATCGGATGGCCCCTTCATCCGTCGCAGCGCCAAGACCCGCAGTTGGGAAAAGGCTGAGGATTTCAAACGCAAACTGGAAGAGGAATATGAGGCGAAGCAGCAAGGACTTGAAGAGGCCTCCCGGCCGAAGCCTGCTCTCGTAACCGTCAAAGAGGCCGTGTCACGTTTTCTGAACAGCAAGCGCAACGAGAATCTGGCCGACTCGACTCTCGATAAGCTGACCACGATCTTCGAGAAGCAGTTCCTCGCGTGGGCCACGTCCTACGGATTCATACACATCACTGAGATCACGACTGCCGACCTGGAAGGCTTTCGTGACACTTGGACCGATGGCCCCCTCGCGAAGAAAAAGAAACAGGAGCGGTTGATCGGCTTCTTTTACTACTGCCTGCGACTCGGCTGGATCAAGTCCAATCCCGCTGTTCTGCTGGGTCGAATCAGAGCAGATGGTCCTCCGACGGATTACTTCCCTGCGCCCGAGTTCGACAAGATCATGGACGCAACTTACATCTATCAGCCCAAAGGCTGGGTGGAATGCCGGAACCAAGCAACACGGCTGCGGATTCTGACGTTGCTCATGCGCTGGAGTGGACTGGCGATCAGGGACGCCGTCACTCTGGAACGGCGCCGGCTAAATGAACATGGCGAATTGTTTCTGTATCGTGCCAAAACCGGCAGTCCTGTTTACGTTCCGCTGCCTCCGGATGTGGCGGAGGCATTGAGAAATATTCCGCCAGGCCCCAGTCCCAATCCGCGATATTTCTTCTGGTCTGGCAACGGCTCACCGAAGTCGGTAGTTGGCAATTGGCAGCGGAGTTTTCGACGCCTCTTCAAAATCGCAGACTTGCGCAGCGACGACGGATCGTCCAAGCGTTGCCATCCGCACATGTTTCGGGACACATTCGCGGTCGAGATGCTGCTCGCCGGAGTCCCGCTGGAACAGGTCTCAATGTTGCTTGGTCATAAAAGCGTGAAGATCACAGAGAAGCACTACGCGCCATGGGTCAAGGCGCGGCAGGAGCAGCTTGCGGTCAACGTCCGAAAGCCTGGAACCTGGTCGAAAAGGGCGACAGAACGGCAAAACGCAAATCGCCGAAGCGTGCGAAAAGCGCCTGATAAGTTGAATTCCTTTGGGATTGTGGGACTGGAACTACTATTTAGTAGGGGCTTAACTTAACTATATACGACTGAAGATGAAGAGTCGGTGACAGGGCAGCGTTCTAACCGGACGGAGGGGCGATCCGAAATCAGAGTTATTGAAGGCCTTTCACTAGATCCCGAGAAGATAGATCACAACCCCGTTGCGATGAGCTCAGCACATAAATTCCGGTGTTGCCGAGCGGCCAAAACCCGAGCCGCGACCAGTACAATCTCAGCTTCCGAATGGCCTCGGCTTTGCCAACGTTGGGCGGAGCAAGTATTTTCAACGCTTCTGGATCATCCGCAACGGACGGAGTGAACTGTAGCGGCCAAGGCTTGCATGCCACCAGCCCGCACCCTGGACCAAAAATACCAATCGTACGGTGAATGGCGGCCTCAGCGATGCCGAGTCCACGAAACTTCGGATGGATTGTGACGTAGTCGATGATCAGCAGATCTAGGTCTACCACTTCGAACTCATTTTGTATTTCTTCTTTCGGATAGCCAGTCTCCGCGTCGAAAAGATGTTCCCAGTATTCTGAGATGTCGCCAGAGATGCCATCTCCAAGCCTTTCCGCACTGATGCCGTGGTCCAGCGCTTCGCCGAACTGAACGAGTGAAGCTCCAATATGCCCGACGTCCTCTTTTCCACGGCTTTCCGGTTCGGCAGTAATCCTTCCAAGAATGGAATGGACGAAGTCAGCCTCAACGGAGTCGTGCAGTTCGAGGTACGTATTACGAACTCCAACGCTCGCTGCGATATTCTCATCTGAATCGGTTTCTTTACGCTTTTCAACCAATGTTCTAGTCGGTTTCATTTCCCGTTACCCGCTTTCCTGAGCTTCCTATGCACTCGTTGCACGACACTTTCCGGGATTCGCAGCGTGGTATAGCCCCGCTTAAACCGTGTTTCACCTTTCTCCCACTTAATCACCCCAGGTTCGTCGGCGAAAATACGCCGGATTGTTCGTTCGCTTAAGCCCCACAATTCAGAGACTCACTCACGCAATAGTGTTTCTCAAAGGCCACACCGGCCGACATCGCGGGTTTGCTTGGAGGAGCATAGCTGGGTTGGGGAGAGGGTTCTGTTGCCATAGTGCACCGTGTCTGATGTATGTAGTACGGGAATGAAATCTCGTCAAACGGAGGATTTACCAGTCGCCACAACTTGTGGAGTAGACATGCGGAGGAGAAGGGGACTATTTTTGCGATTTTCGGTGATTAGCCTGTCGCTTGATGTCACTAGGCGCGATTTTGGCTGTGACCACGAAATGGGTGGTGACGGGGTAATCCGCACATGAATCGCGAGACTGGCACCTAGGAGAGGGGTTTTGTACTTAACACCTACCGCGCGTGTCACGACTCTGCCCGAGCGCCCATCCGCTATATTGACTACCCGGGGGCGCGGTGTTCAGACCCATCGTCGACCATGCCGTGCTGATGGTATCCGGCA
>CAVZFP010000025.1:0-31856 GCA_963774565.1 uncultured Acidobacteriaceae bacterium
ACCTACGACGTCTATTTCTTTGGCAGCAATCTGGGAGCGTCGCAAGCTCTGGAATTCGATTTCAACCAGTTCTTCGACGGCATGGGATTCATCTGGGGTCACGAGTGCCGCATCGCGGGCGGTAATGAATGGGACATCTGGGACAACGTCAACGCCCATTGGGTACACACCGGCGTTCCCTGCTATCCCAACAACAACCAATGGAATCACCTGACCCTGCAAGTACAACGGACGTCCAACAATCAACTCCTCTATCAGTCGATCACGCTGAATGGAGTGACCCATACCTTGAACAAGTACTACAGTCCTGGTTCAGCGCCTGGTTGGTATGGGATCACGGTGAATTACCAGATGGACGGCGACTACAAGCAATCCGATTACACCGTTTACGTCGACAAGTTGAATTTCACCTACAACTGAACTTGGAACGGACGCAGTTCTGCCCATGAATCACCATCCGGGCTGTTCAACAGTATTGGACAGCCCGGACGGTCAATCCCAGACTCCTAGTGGTCATTTCCAATCGGTTGATTTATTCAGTCGTGTAGTTAATCTCCATCCGGCGAACTTGAACGCTGGAACGATAGAGCGCGATCAACGCAACGAACAAAATGCCTAGAATCACTGAAGCCGGGAACGGTTCGGAATTGGAAACCAGCAATGCAATCACCGGCGGCGTTCCGGCGGACTCGGAATATCGACCGGGCACAACGATTTCAGATAGTAAATAACGCTGAACTGCTTAAGAACCGCCGGCAAGAACGGATTGATCGCTTCCCAGATCAAGATCGCAGCCGCGGGCAGAATCGGATTCCGGAACAGCATTCCCGCCACCAGAAAGAACGCCCCATAGCCAACACAGGCGAGCAGGTCACTCCCAGGTAAATCGCGGCATGTTCGAGGCCATGATTGTGGTAGAGGTAAAGGTCCCGCAGGCTCGGGGAGAAGTGCCACAGGAACGCAATCGTTTGCAAAAGTTCGCTGGTCACAAAAATAGTGCACGTCGCCAGCAATCCGGCGAGGAATTTTCCCGCCATCAGGACCTCACGGCGAACCGGTGCAAGAAAATAAAAATGAAGACTCCGGTCAAGGATTTCTCCGCGGAACAGGTTCATGAAGATTCCAAGGCATCCGAAAAAGATCGGCCAGCCGCAGAAAGAAGAATTGGAAAACGCCGGCGAACATGACTGAGTCCTGCCCCGGGTTTATCCCTTAATTGAATATTGATACCCTCGACCTTGCCGTTCGCCAGGTCCAGATACAAATCCTTTTGCCCGTCGGAGTAGTCATAATCCTCGTGGAGAACCTCCTACGCTGACCCTGCTCGTCCGTCGGTCGATTTTCGGTCCAGTGAAAGTTGACCGGCGGCTTTCCCAGAATCGCGATCACTTCCTCTCGGGTCATGTCGGCTTGATCGCCCGCATATCCTGGTAAGTCAGCTGTTTCTCGCCCCGCCGCGCGATCGTCCGCGCTTCGATTCTGTTGGCTCGAAATTGCTATCGCATATGCAATGAAAAGCAGCACCGGCAGCAGCGGCCACCACGTAGATCCAAAGGCCTCGCTTCGCGAAAAACGTCTTCCTCATTTCCAGTCGGATCACGGCCTTGATCTGCGCCCACCAGATTCTCTTCATCGCACGACCTCTTCGTTCCCAATCAAATACTCGTAAACGGAAAGCACGTCGTCGTCCGCCGGGGCAACCGATTCGATGTCGATTCCGTTCAGCGCAATTTCGTTCAGCGCGAGATAGAACCGGTCCGCATCCCGCGTCTTCAGCAGCAGTCCCCGCTCGTCCTTGTGGATGGAAACTTCGATCGTATGTTCGTACTCAAACATTTTCGCGGCCAGCTCACGCGGCCGGCTGCAGCGGATCAGAATCTGCGTAGGATGTTCCTGAATCTCGCTGCGAACGTTGTGAATCTTGCCCTCCGCCACCACATAGCCGTTGCTCAACAAAATAACCTGATCGGAAATCACGTCGACTTCGTGCAGGATGTGGCTGGAAATAATCACATAACAACCTTCCGCCGCCGTGGCGCGGAACAGAGCGATCATCTCCGACCGGGCGAGCGGATCCAGGCCGTTCAGCGGCTCGTCGAGCACCAGCACCTTCGGATCGTGCGACAACGCCTGCGCCAGCCGGATTCTCTGCCGCATCCCCTTGCTATAACCCGCAACATTTCGCTTGGCAGCGTCCACCAGGTTCACGCGCTCAATGGCTCGCCACGCCATTTGTTCGGCGCTCTGCGCAGTCTCTGCCCGCCAGCCGCAGATAGGAATACACAAACTGAAATCCATTCAGGCCTTTGGGAAACGCATCGAATTGCGTGGAATAGCCCACCATCCTGAACAGGTTTTCCGGATCGTCAATCTTGTAGTCGAGTACCTGAATCCGCCCGCGCGTGGGCCTCACCAGGCCGGTCATCAGGTTCATCAGCGTGGTCTTGCCCGAACCGTTTGGCCCCACCAGGCTCGTAATGCCTGGCGGAATCGAAAGGTTGACCCGATTCACGCCAAGAATTTCTCCGTAGAACTTCGACACATCTTCGAAGACGATGCGATCGTTCACCGCACCACCTCATAGGCGCGCACCTTGCGCATCAGCAGTCCGAGGCAGATGGCACAGTACACCAGCAGCGCGATCCATGCCTGGGCCACGGGAATCGCATGCTCCGCGTCCACCTGGAACAGGAATTCCAAACTGTCCCCATCAGGTAGGCAACATTGAAGAAATGGCCAGACTCAGTTCGCAGCACAGCATTGATGGCTTGCGCAAATCCGGCGCCGAAAAACATGACGGCCAGCAGCAGCGCGCCGGCCACGATTCTCCACTTCACCCACGCCGAAAGCGCCATCGCCAGCAGCGACAGAATCGCAATCCAGAGGAAAGAAGAAAGCACGAGACTGCCCGCAATCCAAAGGTGATTCCATGTCCAACCCGCCCCGGCAAGACTGGCCTGCATGACGAAGAGAACCAAACCGGGAACCCACGTGATCTGCGAAAGCAGGATTGCCAGCACGGAAGACTTGCCCAGCACATACTCGGCTCGTGAAAACGGCCGGCAGAAATACAAGGGCAGCGCGCCATTGGCGAGATCCGGTGAAATCAGGCCCGGTCCGGCAAATGCGGTCAAAAGAAACGCAAACACCCCCTGCACGCTCATGAAATTGAAAAAGAACTTGTTATCGATGGAAATTACCCCGCTCGGCACTCCCAGTTGCTGAAGAAAGCTCACGCTATGAGCCAGGTAGATCAGCGACAAGCACACCACGGGATAAAAAAAGCAGATCACAAACAACGCGGTCATAAACTTCGAGCGAAAAAGATTCCGTCGGGAGTAACGGAACAGAACCAGAAACGCGACCAGGCTGGAGTCAGCGTCCCGAATATGGCTTGTAGTTACGCCTGTAAATCGCCATCCCTTACTCCTCGGCATGCCATCAAGCTGTGCATCACAGGTCGTCAGCTCTCCATGGCCTTCAGAAAAATATCTTCGAGCGAATCGCGCCTGAAGTTCATGCGCCGGATGCGCACCTGGCGCTCCGCCGCCAGACGGAAAATGTCGCGAGTCTCCACCCCATCCGCCAGAATCATCTTCATACGATTCGCGGTCACGGCACACTCACAGCCAAGTTTCTCGATCGCTTCGGTAAAATCGCCATTCGCGCCATAGGTCTCGAGTTCCAGGAATCTCTTATTGGCGCGACGCTCTTCGTCCAGGTTGGAGTAATGGGCGATCCGTCCCTGTTTCAGGATCAGAACTTCGTCGCAAGTGTCCTCAACATCGCGCAACAGGTGCGAGCACAGCACAATCCGCATTTCCTTCCCGTCCCGAATTTCGCGGATCATGCGGATCATGCGCTGTCGCGCCGAAGGATCCAGGCCATTGGTCGGCTCATCGAGGATCAACAGCTTGGGCCCGTGGACGATTGCCTGGGCCAGCTTCGCCAGTTGTTTCATGCCTAAAGAATAAGTTCCCAACTGGCGGTAACGCGCTTCCGCCAATCCAACGTAAAACAGCGCTTCATGCGCTCGCTCCAGGGCCATGTCCGAGCGGCAAACCCGACAACTCTCCCATCATCTGAACGAATGACACCGCACTCATCTTGGAGATGAACGCGTCATTCTCGGGCATGTAGCCGACCAGGCCGCGAATCGTTTCGAACTTCCTTGCCAATGTCGTATCCAAACACCCGCGCCGAACCCGCAGAGGGTTTGTAGAAGCCCAGAAGAGTGTTGATCAGAGTGGATTTGCCCGCGCCATTTGGTCCCAGCAAGCCGATCGAGCGCCCGCGCAAAGAAGCTGTAAGACTGCGCAGGATCTCTCGATTGCCAAACTGAACCGACAGACCTTGCAGTTCGATCAGTGCGAGCAGAGGAGCAGCAAGCGACGTGTGCTCAGCCTCGCCGCTTGCTGCTCCGAGTTGGGTCGCCGTACTCACTGAGTTTGTGGTGTCGGATGGTGTCAGCGCTTCCGCCCAGGAACATCTGGGGCAGGAACGGCCCATTATTACCCATGGTTAACAGAGTGCCCAGATCAAAGCCCATGAATCCGGTATTACTCGCCACCACGATCTGGTCAGGCTCGCCATAGGCATAAATCAAGCCCGGTGCAGTGTTCGCCGTGAGCGCGTCGATCGACTGCCGCTGTTGCGCAGTCACAGCGCCGCTCGCTTTCACCTGTTCGACCAGCGGACCCACCACTGGTCCGAGGTTGTGATAGAAAATCGCCGAGAAATTGGTGTATCCATCGTTCGGCAGCAGCGCCTGGAAAGTCGAGGAATGCGCCAGCGTGTATCCCGCCTCGCGCGATTGAATGGCCCGCGAGAGCGTGCCCGTATCCGGCGCAGCGATCAGATAGTTGTCGACAAACGTGTAGTCCACTTCGGAATTCAGCGCGCCCGGACTGCTGATCACGAAGTAAGTCCGCGACCCGACCTGCCGCTGCGTCAACTGCAGCGAGTGCCCATGAGCATTGCCCTCGCGATTGAGACTGTCGACCAGCTTCGCAATCGTCGCCTGCAGAGTCGCCGGATCGTACACCTCGACAATCAGCTTCCAGCGCGGCGTTGGCATCATCGGCCCATCGAACGCCATCGTAACTTCGCCGCCCAGCGGAGCCGCAATGTCGTTCAGCACATTCACGCCGGTCTTTGGCTCGAACTCGGCCAGATGCTGCTGAAGTTCGCGTCGCCGCTGCCTACCATCTTGAACATCTCTTCCATGATGGTTCGCGGATTCTTGATCACCGCCGAGGTCACCATGCTGGCGTCGGGCGTGACGAAGTCCAGCGATCCCATCGAAGCCGGTGCCGCCAGCCACGACGCAACGCCTTGCCGTTCGGAGGCGAACATCAAGTCGGCATGGCTCTCCGTCTTACCGCCAACTTCCCGATGTTCCAGCGTCAGGTATCGCACGTCCCCTATCCCCGGCGGCAAATCGTGATTGCCGCTATCAGCTTGTACGTTCTGCGCGACAATTTGTTCCATGTCGGCGCAGAAAAGCCATTCCGCCCCCTGCTGGTAGGAATGCACAATCTGCTGGTAAAACGGGGTTTCCGCAAATTGACTGCGGCTGCCTTGCTGCGCACTCGCATCGCCGCCTGCTGCAGTTCCGCCAGATCCGGGCTGGCAATCATCAGATCGTTGCTCAAATAAACCAGCAGCGGATGTCCGGCCGCCGGCGTCACCGCCCACGGATCGCGGACAACTTGCAGCGCCGCTTGCGACGGATTCGAGCTCAACTTGCCGCTTTCCTTTTGTAGAAAGGCATCCAGCCCGCCCTGGCTGCACTTTCGCCAGCACCACCGGCGCGGTATAATCCGTTCCGTTCTTGCCCACCGCAAACACGATCTCATCGCCGAGATAGCTGCTGAATGTCTTCACCTGATCCAGCACATCTTCCAGCTTCGGCCCGTTGCCTTTTTGCTGTTGCTTCCACCAGTCACGCAGTGCCGGACTTTGCCGCAGCCGATCTTGGAAGAGCCCCCGGCTTCGCCCAAAGTATTCGCCAGATTGGGAATCGCCGCATAGACCACGGTGTGATCGGGAACGTAAGGCAGAAGATCTGAGCTGTAGCGCAATCCCGGCCCCGGAATCGCCGCAAACTGTTTCTGCAGCACCGCGAAGTCGCCCAGCAGGGCAAGATATTTCGCCGAATTCCGGCTCCACGCGATCTCGTTTTGAATTGGAACTTTCGAAACGCTGGCGCCGGAAGTAGCTTCCTGCCCCGCCGTCAGGTCGGTAGTGTTTTCTCCGAAATCTACCCGGACCACGCCTTCAATCACGGCCACGCGCGAACCCTTGGTCCCGTGATTCACCGAAAAGATGGTTCCCTTCACCGAAACCAGCCCATCGTCGGTCGCGACATACAGGCGGCCCGAACGCTGCTTGGCGGCCTGAACAATCACCTGCCCGCCATCCAGATGAATCGTCGTGCCCTTCCACGCCCGCGATACCGAAAGATCAGCGCGTTCTCCCATCTCGACCAGAGATCCATCGAGCAGCCGCACCACCGCTGTCGATCCTTTTGCGGTGCGAATTTCGTCGCCATTCCTGATCTCGATAGCCCACCGGAATCACGCGCATCTCCGCGCCAGATCCCGCATAGAGCGAGCCATCCACAGTCTGAACCGCAGCGCGGACCGAATGCTGGCCGGGGAGCAGCCCGTTCGTGATATGCGTTGTTCAACGCGAGTCCGGCAACCGCCACGGCGAAAACCGCAGCCGCGCCCAGCGCCCAGCGCCACGCCATCGCGGCAGGACGCTGGCTTTCCACCCGCCACACCGTCTGCATTTCGCCGTCGCGCGCGCGCTCCACCGCATGCCGGCAAGCGACACAGGCGTGCACGTGATCTTCAAACAGGAGGACGCGCGCGGGCGCCAGCTGCTTTCCCAGATATGCCGGAATCAGTGCCTGAAAGTCTTGCGCAGCTTCGCAGCGTGTGCGCGCTGAGATCCGCCGATGGCGCCGCCCCGGCAATCGATTTCCACACGCGCTCGCCCGCCTGGGCGACAACCTGGTCGTCCACCTGCTCGTTTCGAATTTCCGACAGCAAACGGTCGAACTTTTCGTTTTTCATGGCCTGTCTCCTAGAGTACGCGCCGAAAAATATGTGCCAAGCTCCTTGCGAAGCTGTTGCCGGGTGCGATGGACGATCACCGCCACCAGCACTTGTGAAATACCCAGCATCCGCGCAATCTGCGGATTGCTGAAGCCCTCGAGAAAGCGCAGTGCAAAAATTTCCGCCGACCGCGGCTTGAGTTGAGCCATCGCCCGCCCCAGGGCCTGCCGCAGCTCGCGAGGATCGTCGTGCGCAGGTTCCGCCGGCAAATCCTGAAGTTCCACCGTGCGAGTCGGATTGCCGCGACCGAATCACATCCAAGGCCGCGTTGATCGCTGCCCGGCGCAGGTAACTTTCCTCATTCTCGAGAACACTCGCGCCCGCCTCGCGGCGAAACAGGCGCAGAAACACGATCTGCGACACGTCCTCGGCATCCGCGGCGTTGCCCGTAATCCGGTACGCCGTGCGAAAGACCAGGCCGTGATTCGCCCGAAACACCCGATCGAATTCGTCCGGAATTGCGATTGCTCGTTCCTCTGCCAGTGCGCTTTGCAGGGTACGCCTCCAGTGGTGCTCTTTCATCACTAAAGACGGTACGGGAGCTGGATTATTACAGTTCCTCCGTTTTATTTTTGACGGGTAACCGTGGAGTCTTCGGCGCAGAGCAGGAGACAACCTGTATCATATTGCGATCCGAGGGTTTAGCCGGAGACATGGCGAAACTGAACATCCAGTCAAAACGTGATTGCGGGTGGGACCTGGTGAGCCTGGGCGAAGTGATGTTGCGCCTCGATCCCGGCGAGGAACGCATTTCCACCACTCGTCATTTTCGTGCCTGGGAAGGCGGCGGCGAATACAACGTCGCCCGCGGACTCAAGCGCTGCTTCGGTCTGGATACCGCCATCGTGACCGCGCTCGCCGACAATCCCGTCGGGCGACTGGTCGAAGACCTCATGCTGCAAGGCGGCGTCAGCCAGAAACATGTCCGCTGGGCGCCATATGACGGTGTCGGCCGCACCGTGCGCAACGGGTTGAATTTCACCGAGCGCGGCTTCGGCATTCGCGCAGCCGTCGGTTGCTCCGACCGTGGGCACACCGCCATCTCTCAACTGAAGCCCGGCGAAATCGACTGGGATCAGATCTTCTCGAAGGAGGGCGTCCGCTGGTTTCACACCGGCGGAATCTTCTGCGCGCTCTCCGAGACCACGCCGCTCGTCGCCCAGGAAGCCATGGAGGCCGCCAAGCGAGCCGGCACTGTGATCTCTTACGATTTGAATTACCGAGCATCGCTCTGGAAGTCGATTGGCGGGAAAGTCGAAAGCGCAGGAAGTGAACCGCCGCCTGGCTCCGTTGGTCGACGTGATGCTCGGCAACGAGGAAGATTTCACCGCTGCACTGGGCTTTCCGGTTTCTGGCCTGGACGAACAGCATTCAAAACTCGACTCGTCCGGCTTCAAGCAGATGATCGAAACTGTGGTGAAAGAATACTCCAGTCGCTCACCGTCATCGCGACAACCCTTCGTCATGCCAAGACAGCCACCTTGAATGATTGGGGAGCGCTGTGCTACTGCGATGGCAGCTTTCATGAGGCGCCGGTGCGCGAAAATCTGGAAATCTACGACCGCGTCGGTGGAGGCGATTCCTTCGCTTCCGGATTGATTTACGGATTCCTTGCAGGCAAAGATCCGCAGTGGTCGGTGGAATGTGGCGCTGCGCACGGCGCGCTGGCAATGACCACGCCCGGCGACACAACCATGGCTACCCTGGCGGAAGTTCTGCAGGCCATGAAATCGCGAACCGCTCGCATCGAACGATAACGCAAGCACTGGGAGTGTGTCGGCACAAGATATGACTATTGATGAAGTAATTCGCAGAATCGAAGAAATCGGAATCGTTCCCGTCGTCCGGGCGGCAACGGTGGACGAGGCCACCCGCGCGGTGGAAGCGATTTGCGCCGGCGGCATTCCCGTCGTCGAAATCACCATGACCGTTCCTAACGCCATATCGGTCATCCGCGAAGTCGCGCAGCAGTACGGAAAGAACGTGCTCATCGGCGCCGGCACCGTCACCACCGCCGAACAGGCGGAGTCGTGCCTTCGCGCCGGAGCTGAATTCCTGGTGAGCCCGGGGTTGTCGCCTGCCGGTGCTCGCGGTCGCGAAGGCCGCGGAAAAATTAGCGATCCCGGGAGCTCTGACTCCAACCGAGTTGATGAACGCTCAGGAACACGGCGCCCGTCTGGTCAAGATTTTTCCGTGCGGCAACGTGGGCGGCGCGAAATACTTGCGCTCGCTCAAAGCTCCGTTCCCGAATGCCTCGTTGATTCCGACAGGGGGCGTGAATGCGGCGAACGCCGCCGAGTTCATCGCCGCCGGAGCGTTTGCGCTCGGCGTAGGCGCGGACCTGGTCGATGCGGCAGCCTTGCGCGAGGGCAATCTCGAGAAAATTACTTCGGCGGCCCGGGAATTGGTGCAGGCCGTCGCCTCAGCGCGGGCAGCGCTTCGCGAGAAGAAGGCGCACTAAGTTTTGCTGATGCACCACCATTTTTCAGGGATAGCTCTTCATGAATGCCCTAAGTGCCGCAGAATCACCGTCGACTCAGTAGCTGGCAGCCCGATCTCGGCGTAAGTCATGGAGCCTGCGCGTAAGTGATTGAGATTTTGTAGATCGTACTGGGAAGCGCGAGGACGCGCGATTTTGCGAAGAGCGATGCGGTCCTCGTCCTCGGCAACCGTCGTCGCTGCCAGGGTGGTTTCCGGCTCAGGAAACAGCATTCTAGGCGACATTCCCGGACGCTCAAATCGGGTAAGCGGGGTTTGTATCTGTCATCCCTACAATTTAACAATACACAAATATACGTACAATTGGTATGTTCGGCGATTTGCCCATCGTCCCCGTACGGACGTTTGATTCATCACTGATTCACGCCGCTCGCGAGCACTCCGCCATCCACCGGCAAGACGATGCCGGTAACGAAGCTGGCCGCGTCCGAGGCAAGGAAAACCGCCGCTCCGATGAGTTCCTCGAGTTCGCCAAATCGTTTCATGGGAGTACGCATCAGCACTTCCTTCCCCCGTCCTGTCCCGACCAGAAATTTTTCACTGAGAGGCGTGCGAAAATATCCTGGCGCAATCGCGTTGACACAAACCCCGTGGCCAGCCCATTCCACGGCAAGAGACTTCGTCAGCGATGCCAAGCCCGACTTGCTGGCCGAATACGCTGCGACTTCAAACAGCGCCAGGAATGATCCCATGGACGCTATGTTGATAATGCGCCCGTACTTCCGGTCGATCATGTGACGTCCGAAGACCTGGCAGGCTCGCAGCGTGCCTGTCAGATTGGTATCCATGATGCGGTTCCAGTCAGCTTCGGAAAAATCCAGCGTCGGAGCGCGTTTGGTGATACCCGCGGCGTTGACCATGATGTCGATTTTCCCGAACGCGCCCACAGTGGCCTTGAGCAGCTTGTCCAGAGACTCGCGATCAGCCACATCACAAGTCACGCGCAACGACCGCCGGCCGAGAGATTCGATCTCGTCCGCTAGCGCTTTCACAAGTTCGATGCGTCGAGCACTCGGAACCACGTCTGCGCCAGACTGCGCCAGCCCGAGCGCGATCGTCTTGCCAATTCCAGAGCTGCCTCCGACAACCACTGCGACCTTACCCTCGAGATCCAGCTGCTTGTAACCCATAGTTCCTCGAATTTTTCTTCGGCCCCAGCCGCAGACCGAGTGTAACCAAAGCTTCAGATCTGGCGCACCAATCCTTGATTGGTCGCCTCCGTATTCCGTAAAAGGAGCAGCACAAGAATCATTCCAACCAGCGGAACCAGCCCCGCCAGAATCACGATGGGATCAAACGAATGCGTGCCCGTGGCCTGGCGAGCGTCGGAAAAATATCCAATCAGTTTGAACGCAACGATTGTCCCGATGCCCGCGCCTGTCCCGCCCAGCCCGCTGACCGACGCTACCGACTCGCTGCCAAAGAGGTCCGAGGGCAACACGTTCGCCATCGTGGTGAAACCGGCATAAGTGAAGGTCACGAGCCGCAAATAGAAATGCGATCACGTAAAGGTTGGTGGTGAAGATGGTTGGGATCAGCAGGGTCATGCCAATTCCGCCATAGATAATCGGCGCTTTGCGCGCGCGCGCCCAGCGACCATCCGCGCTTGATCAAATAGCCCGAGAAGCCTCCCGCAAAGAAACTCCCCACATCGGCTGCGATAAAAGGAATCCATACCGCAATCAAGCCGCTCTTGAGCTCAATGCCTTTCGCCACCAGGTAAATCGGGAACCACTCCGTAATGAAGAAGAACACAGGATCAGTGAAGGCCTTGGCAATAATCGTCCCCCACGTTTGCGGCAAGTCTCAGAAGATCGCGCCATCGCGGGCGGGCCTTTCCTTCTTGAGGCGCATTCGAGTCGCGCTTGTCGGCGACGATCATTTCGCGTTCACGTTGGCTGATCCGGCTGTGTTCTTCCGGCAGATGATACAGCCAGCGCCACGCAATCAGCCAAAGAAAGCCGAGCATGCCCGGGACCATAAGGCGGGACGCCATCCCCAGCGAAAGTAAATCCACCAGAACAATGAAGGGAGCAACCGCTCCGCCAATGGACGATCCGCTGTCGAAAAGCGCCGTGGCCAGCGCCCGCTCTCGCTTGGGAAACCATTCCGAGACCGCCTTCGTGGCGGCAGGCCAGTTCGCCGACTCCCCAGCGCCCAGCAGAAACCGAAACGAGGCGAAGCTGTAAATCCGCGCGCCAGTGACGTCAGCATCGAGATGATCGAATAGCAGATCACGGTGAGCGTCAGGCCACGACGCGTGCCGATGCGATCCATGAGTCTGCCGAAAACGGTCTGCCCGATGGAATACGCGACGCGAAACGCGATGGCGATGTTCGCATAGTCCGAGTTCGTCCAGTGATATTCGAGTTTGAGATATGGAGCGAGAAGCGAAAGAGTCTGGCGGTCAATGTAGTTGATGACTGTGGAAGCGAACAGCAGTCCGCCAATCCACCAACGCAGCGACGGGATCGGCTTCGCCGCGGTCGCCATCAGAGTCTTCGAACTTACCGCGACCCGTGATTCTTCAAGGAGCCTGTTCTGCAGCCCCGGGCTCAGCAGCGAAGCCGACTCTCTGATCCAGATACATAGTCGTATTCGAATGTTGTCGCAAATCGAAGCCGGCGCCATCGGACTTATCTCGCCCTCCAAGCATGACTTCACTGCCTGGGCCTTACGCTGGTCGGGAACCATCGCAGAGCAATTCTCATGGCTTTCAGAATCTGCCGCGGCGACATCGAGATGGCGCGCTGCGGCACCTGCGGAAATATCGGCAAACCATCCTTCGCCCACCTGCTGCCGGCGGCAAGACCTCATCAAGATTCACCATGATATAGGGATCTTCCGTAGTGAAATTCGCAGGCGGATCGTTGAAGGCGATGTGCCCGTTCTCGCCGATGCCAAGAAATGCAATGTCAATCGGAGCCGACGCCAGTTCCTTGCCAACCTCGCGAATCACTGCAGATGGATTCCTCGGCATCACCTTCCATCAGATGAAAGCTTCAGTCAATTCCGGACTTCATCGATGAATGCTCCATCAGCACCTTCCGAAAACTCGCCGGAATGAGTGACGGGCAGTCCGATATATTCGTCCAGATGAAAAGCTTCGACCTTAGGCCAGTCGATCGCGCGGCATTTTCGTCAGAGCATCGAGGAACGCAAGTTGGGAGTCCCAGTCGCCAGCATGATGCGGCACGAGACCGCGCTCCGCAATCGCAAGCCGTATCGCCGTCGCAGCGTGGTCCGCGGCTGCGCGAGACAACGGGATATCTTCGATAATCTGATCAGCATGTTCAAGATCATTCGAGGAAGGCGCGCAGCAGGTCCTCGCCGGCAGCGTCCGCGAATTATACAGAAGGGCTCGAGACTCAGAAACCAGGGCCGTTCTGCATCCGCGGCGCCAGCAATTGTACGAACAATAAAGCGATCAGATAAGCCAAGCCCGCCAGCACGAACACCGGCACATAGGATCCCGTGCGTTGCAGGATGTAGCCGACCGCCTTCGAAACGAACATCCCGCTGAGCGCTCCGAGTCAGCGTGCCGAATCCAACGACCGACGCCACCGCGCCTCGCGGGAAACATGTCGGAAACAAGCGTATAGATATTGGCCGACCATCCCTGATGCGCTCCCGCCGCGACGGCGACCAGGCAAACTGCAAACCATGCATTCGTAGTTCTGCGGCAAGCATGATCGGCGTCACGGCCAGCGCGCACACCAGCAGCGCCGTCTTCCGGCTGGCGTTCAAGGTCCATCCGCGCTTCAGGAAGGACGACGAAAGCCATCCTCCGCCGATGCTGCCCACGTGGCTCCGCATGTAGATGACAGAACAGCGGCAGCGCCATGCCTTTCAAGTCCAGCCTTAGATTGCGACTCAGAAAATCCGGCATCCAGAACAGATACACAAACCAGATCGGGATCGGTGAAAAACTTGCCGAAGGCCACAGCCCACGCCTGCCGTAGGCGCAGCATCACGCGCCACGGAACTGCTGTCGCCACCACTGTTTCGGGATCGCTTTGGATCAGTGCCAGTTCTCCCGCAGAAACAAACGTGCTTTCTTCCGGACGGCGGTACAGCGCCAGCCAGCCACGATCCAGACAACATCCCAAGCGCCCCGGTCGCGATGAAGGCCATCCGCCATCCAAAACGACAGCGTGATCCACGGCACAACCAGCGGCGTGACGATCGCTCCGATGTTCGTGCCGGAGTTGAAAATTCCCGTTGCGAGTGCGCGCTCTCTCTTCGGAAACCATTCCGCAACCGCTTTGATCGACGCGGGAAAACTGCCGGCCTCGCCAATCCCCAGGCTGAAGCGCGCCAGCGCAAACTGAAACACGCGATCCCGCGGCCGCATGGGCCATCGCCGAGATGCTCCAGAACAAGTACCGCCAGCGAGAAACCGATGCGCGTTCCCAGCCGGTCGATCAACTTCCCGATGAACAGCAGGCCGGCTCCGTAAGCAAACTGAAAAGCGAGCACGATGTTGCTGTAGCCGGTTTCCGTCCAGCCAAACTGCAGTTGCAAGGTCGGTTTCAGCAGACCGATCACCTGCCGGTCCATGTAATTCACCGAGGCTGCGAAAAACAGCAAGCCGCAGATCAGCCAGCGCGCGTGGCCGATGGATTGTTCACAGGCTGTCCGGCGACTTCTTCTGGAACTCGAGATGGAGGAATGGAGGTTCACTGGACTGTGAACGGCGATGCGTGTCCATCACTACACATGGCACCGGGCATGTGCGTCAAGTGCTTCCTGAACTGATAATGATTCTTGCCGTGGATCGCTGAGTCGCGTCACGCGGATGGCGCACAGCACGCTTCCATGACCGGCTTTCTCGACCGAGAATTTCCTGCTGTCCAACGATGCGGCACGGCGACTCTACCATGAGTTCGCCCGCCGCAGCCGATCCTCGACTACCACTGTCATCTTCCTCCGAAGGACATCGCTGAGAATCGCCGGTTCGCCAATCTCTTCGAAATCTGGCTCGAGGGCGACCACTACAAATGGCGTGCCATGCGCGCCAATGGCGTTGCGGAAAAGTACATCACCGGGACGCCACGCCCTACGAGAAATTTCTGGCCTGGGCGCGAACCGTTCCCTACACGCTGCGCAATCCGCTCTATCACTGGACGCACCTCGAACTGCAGCGCTATTTCGGCATCACCGAATTGCTCCATGAGACATCCGCTCCGTCGATCTGGGAGCGCGCGAATGCTGCACTGTGCAGACGGTTTGACAGCCCACGCAATTCTTCAGAAGTTTCATGTCGAAGTCGTCTGCACCACGGACGATCCCACCGATGACCTGCGACATCATCGCGAGATCGCGAAGTCGAACCTGCCGACCCGCGTTTTTCCTGCCTTCCGTCCTGATAAAGCTCTCGCCATCGGCCATGCCGGAATTTTGCACCTGGGTGGACAAGCTTTCGCAGGCTGCGAACATCGAGATCAGGAACTTGCCAGCTTTCTCGAGGCAATTCAGAGCCGGCACAACTGATTTCCAATCGCAGGCTGCCGTCTCTCCGACCACGGTTTGGATCACTGTTTGCGACACCCTGTTCGGAGAGAGCGGCTGCAGCGATTTTCTCGAAAGCGCGCGAAGGCCGAACGATCACGCCTGAGAGAGCGCATCCAATTTGCTTCCTTCATGATGCTGTTCTTTGCCCGCCTCGACGCCGAAAAAGGATGGACCAAGCAACTGCATCTTGGCGCTCAACGCAACGTGAACTCCGTGGCCCGCCGCAGGCTTGGACCCGACGCCGGTTATGACACCATCAGCGATTTTCCTCAAGGCGGCATCCTCGCCGCTTATCTCGACCTGCTCTCGCAGGAAAACGCGCTCCCGCGATGATCCTCTACAACGTGAATCCCGCCGGACACATTTCATCTTCGCAACGCTGATCGGGAGCTTTCAGGATGGAGACGAGCCGGGCAAAATTCAATACGGCAGCGCCTGGTGGTTCCTCGATCAGAAGGAAGGAATCACGGCGCAATCGAAGCTCTCTCGAACACCGGTCTGCTCTCTCGCTTCATCGGCATGGTGACAGATTCTCGGTCTTTCATGTCATATCCCCGCCACGAATATTTCCGTCGCATCCTTTGCGACATCATCGGGCAAGAGTTGATGCGCGGTGAGTTGCCGGATGACGACTGGCTGTTGGGAAGGCTCATTCAAGACATCTGCTATCGGAATGCAAAGCAGTTTCTGCAACTCCCTAAAACTACCGGAATGCCTCAATCGTAGGCCGTTAAATCATTTTTCTTACAATGGCTTACACAGAAGTAACGCTGCTCCCTGCGGGCTTTGCCCAGGGCTTCGCCGCATAAGCTAACTTAATTACTTCCGGATTGCCCGTCATCCGCCTAGAATCCTGGACCAACTCGCCAGAAACGGACTGCCCGCCCACGTCGAGCGCGCCTTAGCTATGGCCCGGCACCCTCATCGAGTAACCGAGCCCTTTTTGTTTTTCTCATTCGTCTTGATCGTCGCCTCGCGCCCGCATCACGTGCCTTGACACGTATTCCGCGACAGCTCGACCCAGCGAAATTCCGCGGGCGCAACTGCTTCTGAGGTGAATGCCGCCAAAGACGCGCGCATCGGCGATTTCGGCTATCGCCTCGGAAAAACTCGCATAGGAACGAGCGCCTGGACGTATCTCGGACGTGACGCTGAAGGCGGTATTCTCTCCAAAGGCGGCAGCCAGGATGAACGTGGCAGCGCCACTGTAGGTGGAATGCGCAGACGGATACTCCGGATGCGGAGGAGTGCCGGTCAGAGAGTCCAGCAATGGCCTCCAATCGGCATCAGGGTCTCCCGGCGTGGCCCCCGCTCGGATCGCGGTGACTGGCCGCCAGAAAATATAGCGGTACTTGCTATCCCAGCACGCCGTTATCGCATCGGCGAGAGTTAGATTGAGCACCGCAAATAGATGTGCATTCTCGGTCAGGCTGAGCCCGCGCGCCGCCGAAAGCTGCGCTGCAACACGGTTCCACGCTAGTGGAGTGTTCAGCGCCCAAAACAATGCCAATTCCGTCTGTTCACTTGAGCGGCTTGTGCTGGACAGGCTACCCATCTCTCTCACTTCATTGAGATCGGCCGCGTACTCTGGGCTGTTGAGGGCCAGTGGCGGCGGCAAGCGGAACTGCGAGGGTCGCGTCAGTACCCAAGGCGTTATTGTGGCAAGTTGCGGTGTTGCGCCTGATGCGTTCGCCGGTGGCGTGGGTCGCCAAAAACCTAGGGAATTCGGTGTGCCGGCTATGCTCTGCACTCCAAAGAATGGCGGCGGCGTGGGCGCAAACCCGTCAGTCAGCCTCCAGGCCCAGATGGCGTCCGCCACGCTTTGTCCCCACGCGACTCCTGCGGCAATGGATTCGGGTCTTTCAGTTGAGGCAAGCGCCGCGAGCGATGCATCATGTTGACCGGTGAGGATCCCGCCCTGCTGCGCTCCATAGAGGTTCATTAGAATTGCATACGCCGCCTGAATCGCCGCTGCGCGTTGCGACGCATTCCGGGGCGCGTCCGGCCTCACATGCAGTGGACGGAAGCGTGGCGCGATACCGTTGACGGCATCGAAAACTGATGCGGATACCAACGCGACCACTCGACCGGTGACGTTTGGAGCAGTGCCCGCTGTCAGGACCGTGGTGTTCATCACACCGATCCACTCCAGCACCGGGTCTGGCGTGGCAGCCGACACCCGTAGCGGACTAACAGCAAACAGCGCCGCAATCAGCATAAGCGCCACGCTTCGCGCAGCCGCACCAATACCTTGGTAGCCAACCGAGCGGATGACTCTTAGATTACATTCCGTTGATTTGCCGATTGTCTGCACGCCTCCGGACGGAGCCGTTGTGGAAATTCGGGTTTCGGTCATACGAACCTTCCTTGATGTCTTGAGTCGGCGTCCAGTCTGATGGCCAACCGCACCCCACGTACCGGCCCTCTTCAGACTTGATCGCTCGTAGCGCCATACTGGGCCGGTAATACTCCCCGAGGCAACGAGCAAAGCCGGGCAAACTGCGGTAAAGTGGGGCAAAAGGCATCTGCAGTCCGTCTAGATCTCGCAGAGAGACGATGTGATAACCTTCGATCGAACAGGAGCCCCTCAGAGCTATGTCTGTCGAGGCGAGATCGGGGCCAAACACGCATGCCGACCCTCGTGGGCGGCGCCTCGAATCTTGGAAGGAGATTGCTGCCTATCTGGGGCGTGACGTCACGACCGCCCGACGGTGGGAGAAGCAAGAGCGACTGCCCGTCTATCGTCTCCAGCATAGCAAGCTTGGGTCGATTTACGCCTACACGTCGCAACTCGATGCCTGGAGGGATAAACAGGCGCTTGGGGGCGCAGCCGATGCCCCGGCTGCAGAAGCTGACCACCAGCCGACGAGGATCTGGCGGGCGCGTCGCGGGCTTCTGATGGGTGGAGTTGTTCTCGTTGGGCTGCTTGCAGCCACCTATCTCATTACCCGCAGCCGCGCTGTGAATGCCACTCGGCCTAAAATACAGTCGCTGGCCGTCCTGCCTTTGAAAAACCTCTCGGGCGACCCAGCCCAGGAATACCTTGCCGACGGCATGACCGAGGAGCTCGTAGGTCGCCTGTCCGGCATCCGCAATCTGAAAGTCATTTCCCGCACCTCGGTCATGCGCTTTAAAGACACCAAGCTCTCGGCGCCGGAAATTGCTAAGACACTAGGAGTAGATGCCCTTGTTGAAGGATCTGTGATACGAGAAGGCAACCGGATTCGCGTTCACGCCCAACTGATTCGCGCCGCGAGCGACGAGCATTTCTGGTCGGAGGAATATGACCGCGAGCTAGAGGACATGCTTGCTTTGCAGAGTGAGGTGGCGCAAGCGATCGCCGAAAGGGTAGAGGTTACGATTACGGGACAGGAACGCTCTCAGTTGGTAGCCGCGCGCCCGGTGGCGCCCGAAGTGTATGAGAGCTACGTAAAGGGCAGCAACGATCCGGAATACACCAAGGCTCAAATCGAGCATCGCATTGCTGACTTCCAGGAGGCGATCCGAATGGACCCGACGTTTGCTCCTGCTTACGTTGGCCTGGCAGGAACCTATATCAGCTACCAGGACATTTTTGTCGGGGCTCCCCCATCTGAGATTCGTCCTAAAGCGATTAGTGCGGCCCGCAAGGCACTAGAACTCGACCCTGAGCTGGCTGAAGCCCATGCCGTTCTTGCGGAAATGTACCAGAAACAGTGGAAGTGGGCCGAGTCCGAAGCGGAATACAAGAGAGCGATCGAGTTGAAGCCCAACGACCCATCAGCCCACCGTGGATACGCATATTGGCTGGCCTGCCAGGGCCGCACGCAAGAAGCTCTGCCCTGGGTGGAACGGGGCCGTGAGCTCGATCCGCTGGGCAGCGCAGACACCATTGGGTTTGTCTTGCTCATGGCACACCGGTACGATGAGTCCATTCGGGAATACCGGAGCGTGCTAGCCGTGCACCCGGATTATACGAATGCTCGTTGGGGCCTCGGTTTCGCACTCATCGTGAATAACCAGACCGACCAGGCAATTCCCGAGCTGGAGAAAACGGTTGCTATGATGAATCGCAGTCCCGGCTCGCTTGACATGCTGGCTACGGCCTACGCGCACGCAGGGCGCCGCAAAGATGCGCTTAGCCTGATCAATGAACTAAAGAAGCGCCGACAGAGAGACTATGTTCCGTCAGGTGCGTTTATTGCTTCTTACCTGGCGCTCGGCGATTACGATCAGGCATTTTTCTGGTGCCACGAGGCCTACAAAGAGCAGTCTGCCATCTTGCAATGGCTCAAAGTAGACCCCCTCTTCGATCCCGTGCGCGGCGACCCGCGGTTTCAGGACCTGCTCCGCCGCGTCGGGCTTAACTAGGCCACACTTCTCAGATTGGTGAGTCGCGCTCGCGAAGGTGCTTCGCTTGTTGCGGATGGATCACGAACAAGGCGAAAATTGTTCGAGCCAGGGGTCTTCTGTTGGAAGTTTCAGCAAATAAGTAACGCCAACGCTTCTCGTCACTTAACTCCCGGATAGTCGGCATAACCGGCTAATCTCTTCCCATTCTTAGTGTGTGTAGAATATTGTGCCGTTCAGTGCCGATCTTGCCGTCTTTCTGCTGAGAAGACCACGCGCCGTTTCGGCTTGAATTACAAGGGCTTGTTCAGCGCGACTGCCGTGCGTTATAGGTACAGGTCGTCAGAGCTTGAACTCGACCGTTAAACAAACCCTGGCACGCATCAATTCCCGATCGGCTATTCAGTCGGACCGGCAATCCCTCCGCCTGAAGTGAACAGACCAACTGAAAGAGAATATTCCTACTCGCTGTCTAAGAACACTCCGGACCGAACCTCTGACATGCGATTCAGAGACATTGGCCGGTTAAGAACGGCTGACTGGAAGTTACCGCCGGACAGCCCAAAAGGATCAACGCCCTACCTGCATAAGACTGTGGCTGGAGTGGCCTGCAAAAACGTTCCGCAAGGGCATTTATGAGGACTCAGGCCCTCCTTTACCCTTCGATTGCCGCATCACCCTCCGTCTTCGAATGTCTTTTCGTTGAGCACTCAGCGAGCCGGTGCTAACATCCACCGAAGTTTCGGCAGGCAGTTCTCATGTCAAGTTTCCAGTTCGCGGGATGCATTTCACTCTCATGCCTCATTCTGGGGCTGATTTCTGGCCCCCAGATACCTCTTTCTGATTCTCTAACTGAGAACGCACCGCGTGTCATCATCGATTCCGGAAGTTTGCAGGGCAAACGGTACGGCAATGATGTGGTGATGTTTCTCGGGATTCCCTACGCAGCCCCGCCCGCACGTGATCTCCGCTGGAAACCCCCGGCTCCAGCCGCCTCATGGCGCGGTTTACGCGAAGCGAGTGAATTCGGCCCGGTCTGCCCGCAATCCGAGGCCGCTGTGCGGACAATCAACGAGGAAGCGCAGGAATATTCACAAGTCTATCCTTTTTATGGGAATTTCCGTGCGGACGAAGACTGCTTATCGCTAAACATCTGGACGACAAACCCGGGCGGAAAAGCCAAATTGCCAGTGATGGTCTGGATTCATGGCGGCGGAGGAAATTCCTCGACCGGTGCCCTGCCGCCTTTTGGACCTAAACTCGCAAGGAAGGGCGTCGTGCTGATGACGCTGAATTTTCGCATCGGCCTGCTCGGGCGTATGTCACACCCCGCGTTAACCGCGGAGTCGCCGCATCATGCGTCCGGTAATTACGGCACGCTTGATCAGATTGCTGCGCTCCAGTGGATTCAACGAAACATCGGGCAGTTCGGTGGAGATCCACGGAACGTCACTATCTTCGGCCAGTCCGACGGCGCCTCGCAAGTTTGTTACTTGATGGTTTCGCCGCTCGCTCATGGATTGTTTCATCGCGCCATCTTGCAAAGTGAGGAGTGCAGAGACGGTTTTGTCCCGGAATTGGCGAAGCGAGTTGACTGGGACTTCAGTCCGGGCGGTCATGGAGGAACCGCTCATGAGGTCGGGCTGCGGCTAGCGCAAGACTTGAAAATCACCGACGGGCCTGATGCGTTGGCGCAACTCCGTTCGAGACCCTGGCAAGAGATCGTCGAGGCTAGCGAAAAGAACGAAGACCTTGCGGTCTATGCCGCGACGGTGGATGGCTGGGTGCTGCCCGAGCAGCCGGCTATCGCTTTTCGCGATGGCCGCCAGGCTCGCATCCCCGTGATGCTTGGAAGCACGGAAGACGAATTGGCTCTGCTCTACAATCCACCGGTTGATCCTTCCACCATCGCAACCTACAAAGAGGCGTTGAAGACAGAGCGATTCTTCAGCCATGCTAAAGATCTTTTCCGGGCATATCCCGCGCACACGGATGCCGAGGTCGCCCGCGCGTATATGGACCTCTGCACGGACGACACCGCTCAGGGCGCCTATCACTTTGCCCGAGACATGACTGCAGCCGGGCAGAAGGCGTATCTCTATTACTTCACGTATCCACCGAAGGGAAAATACGCTGGCAAGCGGGCCTACCACGGCCTTGAACTCAGATTTATCGCAGGCGTTTTTCGCAAGAGCCGCTGGGGTGAGCCCGACG
The DNA here is from genome assembly GCA_963774565.1 of uncultured Acidobacteriaceae bacterium. Classification (GTDB taxonomy): domain Bacteria; phylum Acidobacteriota; class Terriglobia; order Terriglobales; family Acidobacteriaceae; genus Sulfotelmatobacter. The sequence continues at coordinate 21,681 of CAVZFP010000025.1, forward strand.
CTGACGACGGGAGGATGGTAGAGATCATGAGCAGCTATTGGACCCAATTCGCTAGGACGGGAGACCCCAACCAGAAAGACCTTCCCGCCTGGCCTGTGTACGATCCGAAGTACGACGTGTGCCTCGAGATTGGACGAGAGCTGAAAGTTCGACCCGTTCCTCACCTGGACAAGTTCGCGGTATTCGAACGCAGTCTGCAGGCGAGAGTCACCGAATATCAGAAATCCGGATCAGCGGAGAAGCACTAGGACGGCTGCATTGAAGTGCCGGGTAAGTCGGCTTATGGAAAGTGATTCGCGATTGCGGAGCACCTTCCAGCTTTCTTCGACGATATGCATTCACCAAGCATAGGTCCAGGCACGCTAAAACCTGTTCCTTAAGTGGCGGGTTGCCGAACTAATCTTCCGGAGGAATCTGTCACCCGAAAGAGTTGCGGTTGAAGCCAACATGAACCGCGCCCAAGCGCGCCGGAAGCTCCGCCCGAGTCGTCATGTGGTCTCGCGGCGACCCCGCAGTGCATAATCGGAGAGCTGTGCGAGGGGGTCGGGAATGTTGAGAATGGCCTTTGGTCGCGTTCTGCTCGGTTCTTCAGCCTTTAGCATTCTCGTCATTGGGTTGGGAATTGCATCGGTTGGCCAATCACCTGGCGCCGCCCTTGCACGCATCCAGGCGAACTCCAACCAAACAGCAGCTGGAAAACTAGAGAACGGAGTTCTGACGCTCCACCTCGAACTGCGGCAAGGAGACTGGTACCCGGAGGCCGAAACGGGTCCGAGCATGAAGGTTTACGCATTCGCGGAGGAGGGCGGACCGCTTCAAGTTCCCGGGCCGCTGATTCGAGTACCTGAGGGCGTCGCGATCCATTTGACAGTCCGCAACCTGCTGCCCGTTAAGGCAGTGCTGCATGGTCTCCACCCGCATCCGGGCGACGAAAAAGCTGTCGACGAACTGGCCCCGAACGAAACCCGAGAATGGCGATTTCCCGCAGGCGCACCCGGCACTTATGAATACTATGCGAGCGCCGGCAGCGATTTGACACGTAGCGACCATGGCCGACCTTTTGGCGAAGATAGCCAGCTAGCTGGGGCATTCATCGTGGATCCGCGAGGCGGTGCGCCCGCCGACCGGGTTTTTGTGATCACCTTGTGGCGCAGCGGAACCGACTTTGGCAACACACCTCGCCCATCAGATTGCCGTTATCAATGGCAAATCCTGGCCGTACACCGAACGCCTTACTTACGCCGCGGACGAGCCAGTGCGCTGGCGGTGGATCAATGCCAGCGACACGCCGCATCCCATGCACATGCATGGATCTTACTTCCGCGTCGACAGTGCGGGCGATGGCGAGACCGATCATGTATTTCCTTCAGGAAAACAGCCGATGGTTAACACTTATCGGTTGAGCTGGGGAGGGACCATGAACACATATTGGATTCCACCCCCCGGTCATTGGCTGTTTCATTGCCATTTCATACCGCACATGTCGGCAGACATGACAGTCGCCAACGCACTGGCGAATCAATTCGGCCATGAAGACCATGGGAATCATATGGCGGGAATGGTGTTGGGCATCACAGTGACAGGCGAGCGGAAACCGGTACCCGCTCAGGGCCGTACTCGCAAAATCCGACTGCTGGTTCGCGATCGCGCCGCGCGCGAAGATGTCCCTGCAGGATTCGGCTACCAGTTGGAGGAGAACCACCGGCTCATTCCGGAAAAAGTTGGTCAATCCGGACCGCCGATCATTTTGGAGCGCGGGCAGCCGGTCGAAATAACCGTTCTCAACCAATTGCGCGAAGCAACCACAGTGCATTGGCACGGTATGGAACTGGAAAGCTACTACGATGGAGTGGCTGATTGGGGTGCGCACGGCAATCAAGTCACGCCCATGATCAATCCCGGCGCTGCCTTCCGCGTTCGCTTCACGCCCCCGCGCGCCGGCACATTCATGTATCACACCCACTTACACGACCAGGCACAGCTTTCCGGTGGGTTATACGGACCTCTCATCGTAGTCGAACGGGGAGCCAAGTTTGACCCGGGACATGACCATGTCGTGCTGCTCAGCCGAGGAGGTCCCGGGCCGTCCGAGGGACCGGTGCTCTTCAACGGCGGGTTAAAGCCGACCACCTTACACTGGCAAACCGGCCAGCGGTACCGCTTACGACTTATCAATATCGCTGCCTTCGATGGAATTGGAGTCGCTCTCCGAGCACCGGAGAAGCAACTTCAGTGGCGAGCGATCGCAAGAGATGGCGCAGACCTGCCCCCAGAACAGGCACTGATGCAGAACGCACTTCAGTCCACCTTACCCGGCGAAACGTACGATTTTGAGTATCAGCCGACTGAAGCCGGCAATCTGCAACTGGAGGTCTTCAATACGAGGCTAAAGATGAAGGTGGTACAACAAATCGAAGTCCGATAAGAAGCTGTAACCTGATCCACGTTGAGCAGGTCCAGCTATTACCGCTGGTAACATCGCTCTGCCGGGCGAAGTCAAAGCCTGCCGATTCCTGGGTGATAGGTTGGTGCGCGTCCACAAACGAATCTTGTCTTAAGTTAGATGGGATGAGAAGGTCGATCCCCGATCACGGATGGCGTTAAGCTACCAATGATCAACGCACTCTAAGGTGCAATCAAAACAGCTAAGGAGATCGACCTTGAAGAAGCATAGCAATTCTGGAAAGAAGAGTGAACCGACAACGAAGCGGGCGAAGTCGCGGGGCCCAGTGCAGCGGGATACGAAGGAAGTGCTGGCAGAACTGGTGGGAAAGCTGAAGGAAAAGCTGGATCCGAAAAAGGTGGCAGCAACGAGCGCCGAAGAAAAGCATCCGCGCGGTGAGCTTCGCCCCAATCTCGACCGTCTGACGGTGGGCGTGGATCTGGGGGACCAATGGAGCCACTACTGCATTCTGGGTCTGGAGGGGGAAACGCTGGCGGAGGGGCAATTGCGGACGACGCAGGAGGATTTTGCCACATTCTTCCAGGGGTTGAATGCGGCGCGTGTGGTGATTGAGGTGGGGACACACTCGGCATGGGTACAGGAAGTCATCCGCGGTTGCGGGCACGAAGTGCTGGTGGCCAACCCGCGGTTAATGGAGGGATCGAAGCGTCGTAAGCGCAAGAATGATCGGATCGATGCGAATAAGCTGGCCCGCTTGGGACGCGTGGACCCCGAGTCGTTGTACCCGATCCAACACCGCAGTCGGGAAGTGCGGCAGGATCTGGTGATGCTGCGAGCCCGCGATGCCTTGGTGGCGGCACGGACGGAGATCATCAACACCACCCGAGGCTTGGTCAAGAGCATGGGCACACGGCTGCCCAAGTGTTCCAGCCGGAGCTTCGCACACAAGGGAGAGGAGGCAGTTGCGGTGGAGATGCGCGAAGCGCTGCTGCCCTTGGTGCGTTTGGCGGCAACCCTGAGTGCGGACATTAAGGAGTACGACAAAAAGATTGAAGAGCTGGGCCAGGAGAAGTATGGGCACACGGCGTTATTGCGGCAGGTGAAAGGGGTGGGGCCGATCACGGCGCTGGCCTACGTATTGACCTTGGAGAATCCGCAACGATTCGTGAAGAGTCGGGATGTGGGACCGTACCTGGGATTGGTGCCGAAGCAGGAAGACTCGGGAGAGATCCAACCGCAATTAGGAATCAGCAAAGCCGGAGATACGATGGTGCGCAAGCTGCTGGTGGGGAGCGCGCACTATATCTTGGGGCCGTTCGGACCGGACACGGACTTACGACGATATGGGTTGCGGCTCTGTGAGCGTGGTGGGAAGAATGCGAAGAAGAGAGCAGCGGTAGCGGTGGCCCGGAAGCTGGCGGTGTTACTACACCGGCTGTGGGTGAGTGGAGAGGTGTACGAGCCGCTGCACAACGCGATGTCGGCACCGATCGCGGCGGCAGCCTAGCCGGCCAGGGGGGAAGGAAAGAGACAGAAAGCAAGAGGACAATCACCACGCGATTTGTTGTGGAGGGCAGGACCAAAATTGATGAAGCGAGAACCAGATTCGATCCAGGAGGTTTGGCAGACAACGACATCCACCGCCTTGTTCGGGTGACTGCGTGATGAGTGCTGGTCTATTAAGATCGCGCCATAGATGGCAGCCCCAACAATCCCAGGTTCATCACGGCAGTGATGGACCTGGGTATTTAGATCGAACCCCAACTTGCACCGGGCCCTTAAGCGGCCCATTCAGAGTGCGGATAGAAGCATGGCAATGGTGGGGTGGCGTCGGCCAGAGTTTTCCCGGAGGACTTGGTTCGAAGCAAATCCAGAATGTTCTGTGACCGAAACAAAACGATGATGATGCAGAACTCCAGAACGGTGAGGTGGAGTGTGGATGCCAACGAGCAAGCTCGAGAAAGAGCGAAAACCACTCCACTAAGGAACGCAGCTCAACTGCGTTTCGCTTCGTTCCCAGCTCGATGGTGAAGTGACTGGCGGGGCTGTCAAGGGTCAAGATGAACGCCGCCCTTCGGCGGCGCCCTTGACAGCCCCGCCAGTCACCACCGGGTCGATACAGCACGGAAGAGAACTAGCATTAGGCGGACTGAATACGCGGAAAACAGACGAAAGCGGGGGTGCTGTGGGTCGGCCGAGTTGCCAGTCGTCGCTCCTGAGCGATCCTAGCGCAAAATTTTCTGCGGAAATGTGGCGAAAGCCACAAAGAACAAGAAGAATAAGGAGGGCCGCCACGTCGGCCTTGACATTTATGACCTTCTCATAGAAGCGCTTATGGGGCTTCGCCCCCCGGGCATCCCCAATCGCTTTTCTCGCAACTAACAAATTAGTTGACGTTTTTCTTTCCCCCGCGTCAAAATCTATAAGAAGAGTCTCAGGAGGAAGTTTTGGCCCGTAGTAAGTCCCCAACCCTGACTGAAGCCGAGTTGCGCATCATGAATGTCCTATGGGACCGGGGCTCGGCGACCGTCCACGAGGTGTTGCAGGCGCTGCCCGAAAAGCCGCCTTTGGCCTACAACTCTGTCCTGACCATCGTGCGCATCCTGGAAAAAAAGGGTTATGTGAAGCATCTGAAAGACAAGCGCGCCCACGTGTATTCGCCGCAGGTCGACCGGAAGGATGCGACGCGGTTCGAGGTGCGGCATCTGGTCAGCCGGTTCTTTGGTAACTCTCACGAGTTGCTGGCGTTGAATGTTCTAGAAGAGACGAGCCTGGATGCGGAAGAACTCGATCGCTTGCGCCAGTTGCTGGAAAGGAGCCGGTGACTGGATGACTGCAGCCCTGGTTTTTAATTCCATCATTTTTAATGCGATCAGCTTTCATGGGATCGGCCTGAATGCGATCGCTAAAACGTCAGCAGTTCAAATCGTGGACTGTCTGGTGGAGGGCACGCTGATCGCAATCTTTGCCGGTTTGATGTTGAGCGTGATCCGCCAGAAGAATTCGGGCACACGATTTGCAGTGTGGTTTTCTACCCTCATGGCAATTGCGGCTTTGCCCCTGTTCGGCGGCTCCTGGTGGTCGCATGCATCGAACATTTCAGCGGACCGAGCGGGCTCGGCCATTACCGTACCGGGTTCGTGGGCGCTTTACGCCTTCGGGGCATGGGCGGCGATCGCGGCTTGGTTCTTGCTAGGCGTGGGTCGAGGATTGTGGCATCTGCATATGCTTCGCAACCGTTGCCTTCCGGTCGATCTTGCGGAAATAGATTCCCGACTGCTGGAGACGCTCGCAAAGGAATCGCTTGACGAGGCCGGTCACTCTTTGTACCTCCGATCGGGTGCGGGTTCCAACTGCCATCGGCTTTTTGAAACCCGTAATCGTAGTCCCTGGTTGGGTGATGCAGGAACTCTCGGCGGACGAATTGAACCAGATCCTGCTGCATGAACTCGCGCACCTGCGACGCTGGGACGATTGGACGAACCTGGCTCAGAAAGTGGTGAAGGCACTCTTCTTCTTTCATCCGGCGGTGTGGTGGATCGAGAAGAAAGTATCGCTGGAACGCGAGATGGCATGCGACGACGCAGTGATCGCCGAGACCGCCAGCCCGCGGGCTTACGCAGAATGCCTGACGCACCTCGCCGAAAAAACGCTGGTTCAGCGCAGCCTGGCGCTCGCCCAAGCTGTGCTGGGACAAATTCGCCAGACCTCGCTGCGGGTGGCTCAGATTTTGGATGTGAAGCGGCCTATAAGCGGGAGCCGTCCGTGGAAGCCCGCGGTATCGCTGGTAGCAGGATTTGCCCTCGCCTGCGTGCTGGGGATTTCACGAGCGCCGAGGCTGATTGCGTTTCGCGATAGCGCCTCAAGCCTGATCGCCAGTCCGATGATCGCAACCGCTTCGCCCACTCTGGTAGGCGCGCTGGTTTCCAAAGCGACGTTTGAAAGTCAGCCAGTTCGGGTTGTGCCGGCCAGCCTTAAGGCCCGCGCAGTTCATCGCAGCGCGCAACGTTATGTACGTATCGCTTCGACTCAGTCTGCAACTGCAGCAAGCGGTGCGGGCAGCATGGTTCGCCGGGCAAACGTTCGCCTCACAAATGCGAGTGCCGCTCCTGTCGCTTTCACGGAAACGCTATTTGTAGTGATTGAGGGGAGCAAGAGCGATTCCTCAAGCCATCCGGTCTATCAGATCCAGTTGTGGCGTGTGATGGTTTTGCATGCGGTGGTCGATCCCAACCACAGCAGAATACCCGCGAAACAAACTTAAGCATGGAGGTCAGCAGACCAGCGGGCGTAACACCATTTAAAGAACTAACGAATTAGTTGTTAATAAAACTCTCGAAAGGAAAAGCAACTCCAATGAATATAGGAAAAGACAGCGCAAAAAAATGGATGCGGCGACTGGTGGTGCCCGCGCTGGCACTCGCACTCGCTTCGTTTACCACCTATGAATGCATGAAGCCAACCGCGGCAAGGGCAGCCGCCGCCGCGCCCTCTGCCGCGCCTCTCGATGTCGACAGCGTCAGCTCATTGCTCGCCCTCGACAAAGCGATGGAAACTCTGGCGGCTCGGGTCACCCCGGCAGTCGTCAACGTCACCGTAACCTCGAAAGCTAAGGCGGAAGCGTCTGGCAAAATGCCGGAAGACATGCAACAGTTTTTCGGCCAAGGCGGTCCGTTTGGCCAGTTCTTCGGACCGCACATGCGGCAGGGGCAACCCCAGATCGAGCATGGCATGGGTAGCGGCGTGGTAATCTCGCCCGATGGATACATTGTGACCAACAACCACGTGGTCGATGGAGCCGTTGACATCCGGGTAACCACCAGCAATCGTCGAGTTCTGAAAGCGAAGCTGATTGGAACCGATCCCCTGACTGACCTTGCGGTTCTGAAGGTGAATGCCACGGATCTGGCGAGCGCTCCCTGGGGCGACTCGAAAGAAGTCCGGCCGGGTCAAACTGTGCTGGCCTTCGGCAACCCATATGGGATGCGCTTCACGGTCACGCGAGGAATCGTGAGCGCGATCAATCGGGCGAACCCCGATCCGACCAATCCCAGCAAGCCCGGCGAGTTCATCCAGACGGATGCGGCCATCAACCCCGGCAACTCCGGGGGACCGCTCGTTGATGCTCGCGGGCAGGTAGTCGGCATCAACACCTTCCTGATTTCTTCTTCGGGGAGCTTCTCGGGAATGGGATTTGCGATTCCATCGCAAATCGTCAGGCCCACGGTGGAAACCTTGATCCGCGACGGTAAAGTCAGCCACGGGCACATCGGAATTGGAATCGCGGACGTAACTCCCGAAAACGCGAAGTTCTTCGACGAGAAGACGGCGATTGGCGGAGTGGTCACGCAGGTCGAACCCGACTCGCCCGGAGCGAAAGCTGGCCTGCAGATCGGTGATGTCATTACCGAAATCGATGGTCAGAAGATAAGCGACGCCGGCGAGTTGCAAGTGCTGGTCGGACAAAAACAGCCCGGTACGAAGATCATGGTCAACGTTTTGCGTGAAGGCAAGAGCATGAGTGTTCCCGTCACGTTGGAGGCGCTCGGGAGCCACTCAGCCGAAGGCAATGATGACTCGGCCAAGGGCGAGGGCAAGATGCACTGGGGCATGGGTCTCAGCAACCTTACGCCCGAAATCCGAGATCAGCTTCAGGCACCGCACGACCTCCACGGAGCCGTGATCGAGCAGGTGCAACCGGGTAGTCCGGCGGACAATGCCGGACTGCAGCAGGGAGATATCATCCTCGAAGTGAATCGCCGCAAAGTCCAGAGTGCCAGCGACGTGAAGGAAGCTCTGTCGAACGTGAAAAAGGGCGACGATGCACTGTTGCTCGTCTGGTCGAACGGCGGGAATACCTTCCGGGTATTGCATTCTCCTGAAGGCGCTTAATCCGGTAGTACTCCACTCCACTCCGCTACGCCGCACTCCTTTCCAATTGGAAGGAGTGCGGCATTTCTTTTGGCCGTAGTATGTGCTGTCTGGCTGCCGGCCCGGGCAATGCCCCATAATGCAGAGCATTTTTAGCTCGGCGGCGCGGCTACAAATGGGCGTGGTCGGCAAGAAATCGTGGAAGCCGCGCCGATGGGCTAAAAATGGATTTCACTAAACCGCCTCGATCCCCGCTGGCGCTATGGGTATTGAATCGTGAGCACGCTAGCGGGAAAGCGATAGTCTGACGCAAAGAGGAGTAATGGCAGAGAGTCGGGTAACCGAAGAACAGGGATTCATAGCGGGGTGAGTTGTAAGGAAAGAATGACGGCGTGCTGGGAGGACGATCGGGAGACACTTCTCCTCGAACTTGTCTTGGACAAGTTTGCAGAGCTGGCGGTTGAGAGTCGTGCATTCTCATGAAGTATCCCTCAACGTTGGGGATGTGCAAGCCAGGGTTGGCGGTGGTACTTCCTTTCGAATCATCCGACCTCGGCGGCAGACCGGGCATAGTCGGAGGGAAACGCCGGTCAGTTCCTCATAGCGATCGCGATAGTCCTTCGGTGGTTCTGTGGCGGGAGTGGTCTGATCGGCAGAGGCCATTCCCAAGAGTTGGCGGCAGCGTTCCAGTTTTTCCTGTCGGTAGCGATTGCCGAGGAAGCCGTAGTAGCGGATGCGGTGGAAGCCGTCGGGCAATACGTGGAGCAGAAAGCGGCGAATGAACTCATCGGCCGACAAGGGCATGGTTTTCTGCTGGTTGTCATCGCGATAGTCCTTGTAGCGGAATTGCACCTGACCATCTTCGATATCCAGCAGGCGGTTGTTGGAGATGGCGACGCGATGAGTGTAGCGTCCCACGTAGTCGAGTACTTGCTGGGGTCCGGCAAAGGGTGGTTTGGCATAGACGACCCATTCTGCCTGCCGGAGGGGAGCGAGATAAGCCGAGAAGGCAGCGGGGTCCTGCAGTTGGTGGAGCGAGGAAAAGAAATGCAGTTGGTGGTCGTCGAAGGCCTTCTGCAAGAACTCCAGAAATAAGCGGCGGAACAAGCGCGAGAGCACGCGCACGGGCAGGAAGAAGCCGGGGCGGCAGGAGACCCAACGATCGCCGTCGGGGGAGAGCCCGCCACCAGGAACGACGCAGTGGAGATGGGGATGAAAAAGTAGGTTCTGTCCCCAACTGTGCAGTACGGCGAAGAAGCCGATCTCGGCGCCCAGATGTTTGGGATCGGCGGCAATGGTGCGTAAGGTTTCGGAGGTGGCCCGGAAGAGAATGCCGTACACCAGTTCTTTGTTTTGGTAAGCGATGGCGGCAATCTCTTCCGGCAGAGTAAAGACGACATGGAAGTATTGGGTGTCGAGGAGTTCAGATTGACGATCCTCGATCCACTGGGCGCGCGCCAAGCACTGGCACTTTGGGCAATGCCGGTTTCGGCACGAGTCGTAGCAAACGCGTTCGTAGGGGCATTGATCGCATTGTTCCAGGTGACTGCCGAGAGCAGCCGTCCGGCACAGTTCGATGGCACTCATGACCCGGCGCTGCGCCGTGGACAGAGAAGCAGCATGCTGTTCACGATAGGCTTCACCGTAGCGACGCAACACGTCGGCGACTTCCAGCTTGGGACGATCCATGGGCCAGTCCTCAGAAGTACTGAGGAGTCGCCGGTTTGGTCTCCGTGGGAACTGGGTGCGGGAGTAGATCGAGTGGACTGGTGGTGGAGCACACCTTGCTGGTGGCAATGCGCAGATAGCGGGCGGTGGTAGCCAGGCTGCGATGGCCGAGCAGGAGTTGAATGGTGCGGACGTCGGTGCCCTGCTCGAGCAAGTGCACGGCGAAGGCGTGT
>CAVZFP010000026.1:0-264590 GCA_963774565.1 uncultured Acidobacteriaceae bacterium
AGCCCAAGCGCGGCCCATAGCAAAGGTCGACGTTGACGCTCTAGCCAGCCCGCCTGATCTACTCCCACCTTCTAGCACGTCCATCACCTAAACACCGGAGCACGGCGTACATGAACGCATCGGCGAGATCGTCTGTCCGCTTCGAGGCCTTCTTGTCGAACGCCCTGAACCCGGTGATCTGCGCCAGGGCATGGTTGTAGACGGCGCCCTTGTACTCCATCCGCTTGTCATAGGCTGATCGGGCAAATCTCACCCGGCCAGCGGTGACATGCGGCTCGACCGCCAGGGCGCGGCCATCCTTGCCCCACTCAACCCACTCGGTGTCGACCTCCTGGGCCGCAATGCGCTGCTCGCCGGCAAGCTCCAGCAGCCTGAGGCCCATCGCCGGCTCTCGATCCAGATGCCGTCGAGACCCATCCGCGGCCGCGCGCGCTGGATCCAATGGCGATAGAGATCGTTGACGTGCCGAAGCCATGCGCCGGCGGCTCCGAGAGCGAGAACCCGGATGTCCCAGTCCAAAATCACCACTTGACCGCCCTCGAAGCCGCCAGGAGCGACGCGCGGTTGACGCATGCCGTAGACGATTGCCGCCGTGCCGTCGTGTTCGAAGCCGCCTTCGCCCGCGGCCAATCGATCGCAACGCCAATCGTGTCGATAGACCCGTCGTCTGGGACCGGCTCGCCGTCTTCGAGCAGACTCGCGAGGGGGAAGATGCTAATGCCCTCGAGCGAGACGAACAGGGCGTCGAGCTCTTGCGATGCTATCTCAGGCCGCATCGTCGCCCGCAGGGCCCAAATCTCCTGGCCGGCAGATGCGGGTTCGCGCTGGTCGGGGCGTGATGCACGACGAAGCCGAGCTCGGCTAGGTGAGCGCATTGCCAAAATGGTTGGTCGGCTCCACCCCATTGGGAGTGCTCGCCTCGACGATAGCGCCAGCGTAGTCGATTAGCGTGGGCGCGATGGCGCTCGGAAACGTGTCGGTCAGGTAGCCCTTCGTCGTGGGCGGCCTCGTCGATCAGGGCGAGGTGGTACTTGCGACCACGTCCTGCTCGTTGGCTATGATCGACGCTCCAGAAGTCGACATGGCCGCCATTGGGCAGTCGTATTTCGCCCAGGACGGTATTGATCGAAGCGCCGCGTATAGGCCTCAGAGCGCGCGTGATCTCCATCAACAGCGGGGACATCAATGTCCTGGTCGGCGCGAACATCCCGACTCGCGGCCCGACAGCGCCGCGTCGACCGCTAGCGTGATCAGGATGGTGCTCTTGCCCATCGCCTGCCGCATACCAAAGCCACCCGCCGATGCTCGCGGACGAGCCCGAGCGCCTCGACCTGTGAGGGGTGCAGCGCCGCCTCAGGCAGGGTGATCGCGCCACGTGGGAGGTCGTTCTGTTCCCGTTGTCACCCCGACCATGATCACCTAGATCGTCGTCGCTGGCACCATTATCAGGAAGCCCGCCAATGAGCAGGGAGCAGACTCCCGGCTACTCTGCCTGCCTCCACCCTCGCCCTGACCTCGAAGGCCCTCCACGGCTCATCCCTGAGCCTCTGAAGGCCTAGGAGTAATGATCCACGCCGGTCGAAGACGCGGGCGAACGTCGGCTCGCCACCGCGCAGGAAGTCAGCGGCGACGGTCACCACGATGTCGTCGGCGCTGGCCCGACCGTGCGCTCGTTCGAGGCGAATGGCTCGGCTCTCGAAGCTCACGGGCCTTCCCCGGCGCGCAAGGATGTTTCTAGCCTGGCCAATATCTTTTCCTGCTCAGCCGCCTTGTCGCCGAGGTAGGCGCGCAACCCATTGATCAGCGCGTCGTGGGCCATGACCGAGATCTCGCCTCTCGCTAAACGTACCCCCAGCTTGAGGATGAGACTTCGAGCCTCTTCGACTGTCTTGGGCTCCTCGTAGCTATCGACAGCCACGAAGGCCTCAGTATGCGACGGCGCGGGTTTTGGGCGCTGGTAAGCGGCAAGCCCAATCGCGGCGCGCAGTTTCAATTCCGGCGTGATGAGCGGATCGTCCTTAGCCGTCATCACCGCCGTGAGATGGGCGAGCGCGTCCGGGTAGGCCTCAGCCGCGATGGTGCGCTTGTTCCTTGCGCCCTGCTTCCGTCCAGAGTTGGCTGGCTTCGACATGCCCTGGGTGAATGGTCTGCCTCTACCGGCCATGACACTACTTTAGCGCGGAATAGCGCCTCGCCTCATCCGCTTTGAACCGCTTCACGAAGTCATCAATTATCGTCTGGCGGAGGTCTCGATCTTCAACTCGGTCGGCTACAGCTATGACGCGGCGCCATTCATGAACCCAAGGGTTATTCTCGATGTTCTCGGCGGCGCGATCTCCACCTACGAGGTCGTGGATGGAGAGGTGATCGTAGCGAGGATCGTCATCCATAGCGGGATCAATTTAGCACGGCCCGACAGGATCGCCACAGATGGCTCAGGAACCGCACGTAAAATCGCTCGCTCCGTTCATGAAGCCGCTCGTGACGAGGCCCGTGCGATCGCAAAGACGGAGGCCTACGCCAAGGACGGGACACGTACATTGATCGTTTGGCGCTGCTTCGGAGCGCCGCGATGTACATGCCGAATTTCCTCGAGGGTTTCGACCGCCTCGTCGCCTTCGACGCGGAGACGACTGGCAAGCGTACACCTGACGCCGAGTTTCTCCGCAAGCAACCTTTCGCCTGGAGAGCCCCTGGCATCATCATCGAAGTCGGTTTCGTCGAAATGCTGCGCGAAGGCGACGGCTGGCGCAAGGGCGAGATGTGGAGCTCCAGGAAGCATTTCGCTGCCCTATCTCGGGGCACTCTTTTTAGCGCTCCGCACATTATCGAGCGTCTGCAGTGTGACGCGCGTCACAGCCGGACCCCTCGATACGTGCAATAGTCCCCACGGGGAGTTGTAGACAATACGACGTCGAACAACTTAGGCGAAGCATCGCCTTTCGGTTCAGCATCGACTGTCGGCAGCGGCTGTCCCCCTGATCGCGGGCATGACGGACACGGGCGTTCTTCTGATTTTGGTGAATGGCAGCTGGCGTCTTCGTTCTGTCAGATTTTTTGGAACTGCTCAACAGACTGCGAGGAACTCAACCCTAAGTTGCAGTGGCAAGGAGCGAGTTGCCATGGGGGCGGGACAGTGCGAATTCGTGTTCTCTCCGCCAGGAAGCTTCGGCGCATTGATCGTCTCGGAGGTGAGATTTCTGCGCGAGAGCCTCGCCGAGATTTTGGCGCAGGCTTCCGGAATTGAAGTGCGAGGGCAGAGCGCAACACTTGCCGACGCACTCGCCGCCGCCGAAGCGTTGCGGCCGGCGATCGTGTTGTTGGATGCGGCCTTCCCAGGAGGGGATGGGCGCGGTCGCGCGTCTGTCCGCTGTCGCGCTTCGAGCCAATGTGGTGGTGCTCGCGATTGTTGAAACCGAGGAAAACGTGCTCGCGTGGGCCGAGGCCGGTATCGCAGGGTACGTCCCGAATACGGCGTCGGTAAGCGAACTGGTATCGCTGATCGGGCAGATCAGCCGTGGCGAACAGACCTGCCCTTCCCGAATTGTCGGCAGCCTCTTGCGTCGAATAGCGACGCCAGGCCGAGGGGTCGGACCAGAATTGTCGGCGGCGGCAGCGCTGACACGACGCGAGTTCGAGATATTGCGCCTCGTGGGCGAGGGGCTCAGCAATAAAGACATCGCCCGGCGCCTCAGAATAAGCCTGGGCACGACGAAGTCGCATGTGCATAATCTGTTTGGCAAGTTGAGCGTTCAAGGTCGCGCCGAGGCGACTCGCTTGTACGCAGCGCGCCATGCCGAATTAAGTCCGTCAACTCCTGTCGCCTCGATCTTATCTCGATCCGTCGATCGATAGCCCTCACTTTTCCGATCTGGCAAGATCGCGGGGAGGGGCAGTTCGAGAAGAGGCAAGGTGCCGGAGTTTCGGGTCCTACTTGTGACAGTGCCGCCTATGCTCGCCGACCTTATCGGGCACGCGCTGACCAGCCGGGCGGGGCTCTCAATCATCTCAGAAATCGCCGACCCCGGGGCCGCGGTTGAGAGCCTGCGTAACCTTGCCCCTGACGTTGTCATAATCGGACCCACAACCAATGCACAGCCTTTGAGCGCCGCGGTGGTCCGGGCTACTCTGCCGCACGCCCGCGTGTTGACGTTGTCGGCAGATTCTTCGCCTGTTCGGTCCGGGTGAGGACGATGTTGCCGAGTTCACGCCAGACACTCTCGCGGACTGTCTGCGTCGGTAGAGGTCCGCGCTCGGGATATAGATCTATATCTCTATACCCTCTCGATCCGAAGATGGATTGAGGGACGCCGCCGCCGCGCGATACCATCAATGTAACTCTCAATGACGACCGCGTCCGCACCCGTGGGGTGGCGCCGGGAGCTCGATCAAAATGGCGAACTTCGCGGCGATATTCCGTTGGTAACTCGATCGCGCAGTATCTGAGAATGCCTACACGCAATATCTCCAGACCATGCCTCCCGTCGCGGCCACGACCTTCGCATGTCAATTCAAGTTGGTTTCAAGCACGGAAATCGCCACGGAGGACCAGACGGCCCTCGACAGGGTCGTCTCAATTTTCCTTACACCGCATCACCGTCAACGAAAACTTTCCGGGCTGCGAGCCGGCTGCAGGACGTCTCCGAACACGCAGCCTGCAGCGTTTCTCGATCTCCATTACTTGCTTACGTACTGGGGCACAGCGCACAGGCCGAGCAGACCATCCTGGGTTGGACGCTTCAGCAGCTCCAATCATCACCAATTCTGGACAGCTCTATTCTGACTGCCGATGGGCAGTGGGATCCGACTGAGAGCGTGCAACTGGTCATGGCCGATCTCAGCCTCGAAGACATTCTTCGCATCTGGGATGCGTTGGGACCAAAATATCGCCTGAGCGTCGCATATCTGGCGCGCGTGGTTCGCATCGATCGCACGATCGTGTCTGGACCGCCCGTGGTAGCGACCCGGTTCACCTGGGAGCAAAAGGAAGACGCCGCTTGAGCGCGACAGGTTTCAGCGAATCAGTGATCGGCGGGTGCTGGGCGGCGTCGATCTTTGTCGATGCAATCACCGGAGCTTCGGTTGTCGACCCGCTGGCAGTGACCAGCATCGATCTGCAACTTCGCCCCAACCGAAGCGGCGTTTACGCAATCTTCGATGCGCCAGGCTTTCAGCGACCTGACTACCCAATTCAATCCGGCAGCTACGGCGTGGCGGCCCGGGAAAAGCTTTGAAATCGCTGTTCGGGATCCCGAGCCTGCGCTATCTCGCGCGCCGCGCCCGGGTGTTGGCTCCACAAAGCCTGACTGCCGCTTTTGTTCCGCAGCCGGTCTCCTTGTATGCCAGTCCATCCGCCGTGCTCGCCCCGAATTGGGCGGTGGTCCGGGCGTCGGTGACGGGAGCTTCCGATAGCGGACTGCCATGGGCGGTATTGCAGGTCATCAGGAGCGACAACACCGTAGCGGCTTCGGGCATGACGGACGCTCGCGGTGAAGCCCTGCTCGCCGTCATGGGGCTGGGCGTCCAGGTGAGCGCGAACGCCTCCGGATCGGTGACGGAGACAACGATCCCGGTGACCGTTCAGGCGTGGTTCGATCCGGGCGTTCTGGCGCAACCGGCGGACTGGATTCCGAATCCGGACGACATCTTGGGCAATTTGTCCAACCTGAAGACGGAAAACAGAGCGGCGCGCTCGGCGCGGGACAAATTCTTCACGCAGGGATCACGATTGCCGTCTGAGACAAGGAGAGCACATGGCACAATATCTCACACCGGGAGTGTATGTAGAGGAAGTCAGCTTTCGCGCCCCGTCCATTGAAGGTGTGGGCACCAGCACGGCCGCCTTCGCGGGCATGACTTTGACCGGCCCCGTCAATCAGACGCCGGAATTGTTGACCAGCTTCGGCGACTTCCAGAACATTTATGGCGGCTACGACAACCTTGCCATTGATACCAGCGGGAAGATCCCTTCGAAGAACACAAACTATCTGGCGCTCAGCGTAAAGGCCTTCTTCGATAATGGTGGGTCCCAGCTTTACGTGTCGCGCGTCTTTGTCCCCGGCAGCGGTACCAACACCGGCTTTGCAACCGGCGGGGCCACGGGTGTCGCGTTGGCGGCCAGATTCCCTGGCGCATACGGAAATCAATCCATCACGGTGGCGCTCAAGGCGGTGAGAGCTCAAACCGTGAGCGGGTTGCCGAGCGGATCGCTGATTGCGACGGTACCACCCGGCGCCGCGTCGATCGCCACTCTCGCGGTGGCGGCCGCGGCGGCCGACACTCAAATTACGGTGAGCCCCGCACTGACGGGCGCGGCGCCCGCATATGTGGCTGTGGATTCCGAGGTATTTGCCGTCACGGCGTTGGATACGACGAATACCAAGCTCACGGTGACCCGCGGCGCGGAGAGTTCCACACCAGCGGCCCACGCGCTGGGGGCCCAGGTGTATGCGCCGGTTGGGGCCCTTGCGGCGGCTGTTGCGGCTACCGACACCACGCTTACATTGTCGGTGCCCCTTTCCGGCATTTTGCCGGCAGGCAGCATGCCGCAATTCCTGCAGGTGGATGAAGAAGTCATCGGACTGACGGCCGTTGACTTCACCGGCACGAAACTGACGATTACCCGGGGTGCGAAGAGCACCGCGGCGGCCGCGCACGGTATCAACGCGCCGGTGTTCGCACCCGTCGCCCCGACTTTCTACACGAACGGAAGCACCGGTACATTTTCCAGCGGCGGAACGGCGTTGCCGAGCCCGACGCCAGCTGGCTTGTATGTGTTGACCATGAGCGTGACGGCCAACGGCGCGTCCGGTTCGCCGCAGGTCTATGACGGCTTAGGCTTCGATGTCGCCCATCCGAATTATCTGGGCACGGCACTTGCCCAGATCCGCCGCGCCACATCGATGCGCTCCAAAACCAGATTGCGTTCACGATCACGGGCCTGACGCCGGTCACCTTGTTCGAGACCATTTTCGGGTATTCCGGCACCCCCCTTACAAGTGCTCCGCGAAAGTTCGGCCTGACGGGCGGCAGCGACGGTCTCGAACCTCAATCCAACGACTACGCCAACGCATTGCAGTATTTTACCGCGCTGGAAGATGTGGCAATCGTCGCCGCACCTGGGTCAGGGATTCTGGATCACAGCCAGGACGTCATCAACGCGCTGATCACTCACGTCAGCCAGCAGCGCGCTTATCGGATTGCGATCCTCGAAACGCCGCCAAACCAGCTTGCATCGGACAACGAAGTTGTTCGCAGCCAGATCGACACAAGTTACGCGGCCCTGTATGTCCCTTGGGTGATCACGCCGATTCTCGAGAGCTATCCGGCAATCTTTTGTTAGAAGTAGCCTACGTCGGCTCCAAATCGACGCACCTCCAGAGCCAGCTTGATCTGAACCAGGATCCGGTTCCCGGTCCCGGCGACGTCCAGTCGAGACGACCCTACCCCCAGTTCGGCGGTTTTACGAACATCATGGATCGTGGAAATTCGAACTACAACTCCCTGCAACTCAAAGTCGAAAAGCGCGCCGGCCACGGCCTGAGTTTCCTCAGCGCATTCACTTACAGCAAATCGATCAACGACCAGCCCGAGATCTGCTGCTCTCAGCCCGTACCGCAAAACAGCTTTGATCTCCGTGGCGAACGCGGCTCGTCCGACTTCGATCAGCGCCTACGTTGGGTCACAAGCTTTGACTATCAGCTCCCAATCGGGAAGGGCCAGCCATTTCTCAGCTCCAGCCGTGCGACAGACCTGATCCTGGGTGGATGGCACGTAGGTGGAATCATTGCCTTCCATACCGGTTTCTACTTCACGCCTCAGGTTGGTTTCGATCCCTCCAACACCGGCTCTAACGGCATGACCCGTGCGGATCAGATCTGTAATGGCAACTTGCCGCGCGGACAGCGGCAGGTGACAAATTGGATTAACACCGCCTGCTACGTTGATCCCGCCCCATATACGTTCGGTAATGCGGGCAAGAACAGCCTCGAAGGTCCGGGCGCCGTGACCAGCGACATGTCGCTGCGCAAGGTGTTCGATATCACGGAACGCACAAACCTGGAGTTCCGTTTCGAGCTCTTCAACGCTTTCAACCATGCAGCCTTTGCGCAGCCGGATCCCTTCGAAGACGATGGCCCCGGATCCTTCGGGGTAATTACTTCGACAGTGGTTCCGAATCGCCAACTGCAGTTTGGTCTAAAGCTGAATTTCTGACGCGACCGAAGTGAAGTTTGTCAGCACGTGGACTGAATGAAGAAGCAAAACAGGAATGAATCGCAGACAGTTTCTATCAACGACCTCCGCAGCCGTGGGCATGGCGGCTATCAGCGGAGCGTCGCTGTCTGCGGAGGATGCAGGAAGTAACAAAGCGGCGAGTTCGGCGATTTCCAACCCCCAGGGGGTTCGTGATACTTACGGGCCCCTTCGCTCTTACACTGGCTCGGCCGCCGGAGAAGTCGCCTTCCCCTTGGGAGGCATTGGAACCGGAACTGTTTCGCTCGGGGCGCGCGGAGAGTTGCGCGACTGGGAAATTTTCAACCGGCCGGCAAAGGGAAGAACTCTTCCCTTCAGTTTTGTGGCGCTATGGGCAAAGCCTGATGGGGACCGTCCTCTGTTGCGCGTCGTCGAGGGCCCGCCTCGACCTCCCTTTAGCGGGTGGAATGGCTTCAACCACGAGGCCGGACAAGGACTACCCCATTTTCAGCAAGCCACTCTAATCGGCAAATATCCAATTGCGACGGTCCATTTTGAAGACCGTGCCCTTCCAGTTTCAGTTTCGATTGATGCATTCACTCCGTTCGTGCCCCTCCATGTGGATGACTCAAGCCTGCCCGTAGCCATTTTCCAATATCGCATCACCAACCAGAGCCTCAAACCAGTGGGAGTCTCACTGGCATTCTCCTTGTTGAATCCGGTCGGTTATGACGGAAAGGCATTCCTCGATAGCAACGAGTATCCCGGCTTCGGAAAGAATCTGAATACTGTCCGGCAAGAACAAGCGTTGGGTACAAAAGTTGCGGGACTTGATCTCACCTCCGAAAAGTACCCCTCGGGCGATCTCCTTCAAGGATCGATGGCACTGCTGACTACACATCCCTCATTCACGGCTCGCGTCAGTTGCGTGGATAATGAGTGGTTTGATTGCCGCCAGACCTGGCTGAATGAGTTCTTAGAGAAGGGAAGACTCCACGATTCCGCTCCCCCGGAACCTACGCCAGACGGACTATCAGCCTATGCAACGCTGGCGCCCCACGCTCACCTCGCAGCGGGGGAATCGATCACAATCACTTTCGTCCTGGCTTGGTACTTTCCGGTCCGAGAGAATTACTGGCACTACAAGGATGAGCGAGTGCGCGGCCGAAAGTTGACCAACTACTACGCTTCGCGCTTCAAGAATGCCTGGGACGCGGCGCTGCATACAGCGTCTCGTCTGCCCGAGCTCGAGCGCAAGACACGCCTTTTCACTGACACGTTCTTTGCGAGCAGCGTTCCGCCGGAGGTATTGGAAGCGGTCTCCAGTCAGGCTTCGATTCTCCGGACTAACACTTGCATTCTGCTGCAAGGCAAACAGTTTTTTGCTTTCGAAGGCTGCGCAGACGACGAAGCCCTCGGATGGATGAACTGCTCGCACGTGTGGAATTACGAACAGGCGTTGGCCTTTTTGTTTCCGGAACTGGAACGCTCGATGCGCGACACCGATTTCCTGCACCAGATGCGCAGCGACGACAGCATGGCATTTCGCGCCATGGTTCCGCTTGACATCCATCAGTCGGACTTCCGCCCTGCAGCGGATGGCCAGATGGGATGCGTCCTGAAGCTGTACCGCGAATGGCAAATCTCCGGCGATGATGCATTTCTCAAAAAGATGTGGCCGAATGCAAAGCGAGCGCTGGAGTTTGCGTGGAAATTCTGGGATGCGGACAGAGACGGCGTCATGGAGGGCGAGCAGCACAACACCTACGACATTGAGCTGTTCGGCCCGAATCCGATGATGACGTCCCTCTATCTGGCGGCGCTGAGAGCGGCGGAACTGATGGCAGTCGCCGTGGTTGACTCAGTTGCCGCGGAGAGCTATCGCCGGATTCGCGAAAAAGGCGCCAAGAATTTCGAGAGGATGTGGAATGGGGAATTCTACGTCCAGAACACGAGTGCGATAGACGAAATTCGGCCCATGCCACCCTACGACGGTGATAACTGGAAAGAACGGGTTGTGCAAGATGGTCAGCTGAAATATCAGTTTGGCCAGGGCTGTCTTTCCGATCAGATGTTTGGGCAATGGTTTGCCGACGTGCTGGGTCTCGATATCGGGCTGCGGCCGGAGCGCGTGAAAAAAGCTTTACAGTCGGTCTACCGACACAACTTCAAGCAAAATTTCTGGGATTGCCTCAACACGCAAAGAATTTACGCCGTCAACGACGAGCAGGGTCTGCTGGTCTGCTCGTGGCCAAACGGTGGGCGCCCAGACCTTCCGCTGGTCTACGGAGATGAAGTGTGGACTGGAATCGAGTACCAGGTGGCTGCGCACCTGATCTATCGGGGAATGATTGAAGAAGGGCTGAGCATTGTGAAGGGTATCAGTGGTCGCTACGATGGCGCACGCCGCAATCCCTGGAACCAGATTGAGTGGGGCAATCACTACTCGCGAGCGATGGCGAGTTATTCTCTGCTGTTAGCGCTCTCTGGATTTCGTTGTTCAGCAGTAGAGCGAAAACTCACTTTCCAGCCGTGCATCCATCCTGAAGATTTTCGTTGCTTCTTCGCGGCCGGGTCTGGATGGGGTCTTTACGGCCAGATCTCGAAGACCGAGGCTCTGACGACTAAGGTTGAATGCCGCTTCGGTGAGATTACTCTCCGGCGGTTAGTCCTTGGCCTCGGACCGAATAAAAAGGATTTCACCAAAGCGACATTCATCCGATCTGATGGGAAACAGTTCCATTGCTCAGTGACATCGCTGGACCGTGGACATGAAATTGAACTGGGAGAAGATCTCACTTTAAGGGAAGGCGAATCGGCAACGACGGTATTAACTTGAAAGAAAGCGGCTCCCAGCCTCTTACGCTCCATACCACCTGGGTTCGCTTCTCTTCATAAGAACCGCATTGACGAATGGCAAGAGGAATTCGACCCGACGCTGCTTATCGCCCGAATTTGATGCCGGTTTTGAGCTCTGGAAACAAAATTCATCACGGCACTTTGTGGGATATCAAATTCATGAGTTCGGAAGGCCGTTGCTGGTGAGAGTCTTCCTGCGAGAAGCTCACATGACTACGCATTTTGGACGATCAACCGGGGACATCGATCCAAAACAAGCGGCTCACGAGAGCCGAATCTTGGTGTGCCTGGAGAAACGAGGTGCTCTACGCGAGAGCGAGGTCAAAGTCTACACGACATCGGCGCGCCAGGTAGGTCGGGAGATACATGACCTCGCGGTTAAGAACCTGATAGCTGCTGGCTGCATCCGTAAACGAAGTACTACGCGTGCGAACAGCTTTATTCTGGAGCTCACTGGAAAACTACGGAACCCACTCTCGCCGACCGCTGTGCAAGGGATTTCTGGGCTTGGTCGATTGGCCGGGCCATTGGAACGGCATTTGCCAAAGAGAATCTGTCTCCGAGGACCACTGATTACGCATCTTGGAAGAGCGAGTAGCGACATCGATCCGAAACAAGCGGCACACGAAAACCGAATTCTGGTGTGCCTATGGAAGCGAGGTGCTCTGCGGGAAAATGAGGTCAAACTGTACACTGCCTCTACTCGTCGGGTCGGGCGCGAGATACACAAGAGGGCCGTTCAAAGTCTTGTCGAACGGCGCCTCATCCGTAAACTACCCACCTCGCATGCGAACAGCTTCATTCTCGAACTCAGTGGGAAATTGCAGAACCCTCTCTTGCCGAGCCTTTTGGAAGGGATGTGCAGGCTGGATACAGCGGAATGAATGAAATGGTGAGAGACTCCCTCTCTCCACTTCTCCGAGTTTTGTGGCAATGTTGGGTAGGTTGGGAAAGAGGCGGAGAGAGACTTGTTCTTCGCTATGAGAGTGATACCAGTGATACCGTTTTCGCGGTCAGTAGAGGTCGTTCGAGGTCGTGGGAGGCAACGGACCCAAAGTTGAAAAACGCTTGAAAGTCTCATAAACACAGGATATTATCGCTATGTCTAGTTCTCACCACGACTTACGCTAAGTGGCAGAAATCGAGTCCCACTCTCTCCGCCATATTTCAACGGCTTACGAAAGACGAAATCGCTCCGAAATCAGCTTTCCTGTCCTAATCTGCCCTCGGGTCGTTGCATCGCTGGTCGCCCTGGGCCGTAGGTATCGACAAGCGCTTCCGCTGTCCGGCACTCGTCAGGATGGTTCTGGACGGCGAAAAACTTGCCGACCAAAGCAGAACGCAAGTAGGGACCGCGGTGGTTGTCTCAACGATCTGCGCGCCAGAGCACGACGGTTCCACGTGTGTTCTCTGAACCGGCGTCCTAGCATTAGCTGAAGCATTCCAGTGCCGGTTTAGCTATTAAGCGCGTCCCAGCTGCGCCGTTTCAAGTCTTAGAAGAAGTCTTCCGCGTGGTACCCGGCATCGGTCGCGCAAGCGAGCTCGGTCATGTTCAAGCCCATCTCGTCGGTACGCTCGAACCGTTCGAGCTCCACGTCAGTAGCGACGAAGTTGATCCACATTCCGCAGTGCATCGCCTCAACCACGGAGCGCGCGAGGCCGAACGCTGATCCCGTCTTATCGTTCCGTAGCAACAGCAGCATCGACTCGTTGTGCTCGATGATCTTGGAGGATGAATCCGATCACCATGACGGTGCGCTGATCATCGAGATAGCCGTGGCGGGCGAGTAGTCGCTTCGCTTCTTGCGCCACGGCCTCAGCATGATTCAGATGTCCCAGAACTTCTAGCGTCATTCTGCAAATGTGAGCGAGTTGGTACAACGAAGTCAATCCAATTACCAGGGCTGCCAGAAGAGTACAACCGAGAAGTGTACGAGCCCGAAAGTGTAGAGGTTCCAGGAACGGAAAAGTTGTACCTATGTTGTACCTATGAATGCTCAAAAACGCCCAAAAATGCCCCAAATCGCGGTCACCACGATTTTGTAAGTGGCTTCAAACATAGATATTTATAGGGCTTCACAACGACAGCGAATGGGTTTTAAAAGGGCATTGCTCTACTAACTGAGCTACGCGCCCGCAGTCATTCAAATTTAACACATTCCGCGGCAACTCCCCTTGCCGCGGACGACCTCTTGACTTGCGCCATTCCCCGCGCAGGCGGGCCGCTGGTTGAAACGATCTCTAGGTTGAACTTTTCTGGTCGGTTTGGCCGGGATGCCGTCCAAAGATTCGATCCTTCCAGGAAGACGGTATCGCCCGAAGCAACAAGCAAGTGATGTTGTCGTCGCTGCCACCGCTTTTCGCCGCTTGAATCAGATCCGTGCAGGCCTGTTCTAACGATTCCTGATTGACGGCTTCGGCCATCTTCTCGTCTTTCACATAACGAGACATTCCGTCGCTGCACAGCAGCAGCACATCGTCGGAACTAAATTCATGATCCTCCAGGTCTGGATCGACGCTCTCGTCAGTTCCCAGGGCGCGAACAATTACGTTTTGCATTTTCGATCGTTCCGCCTCTTCCAAAGTCATCAGGCCACGCCTGACTTGCTCCATCACCAGGGAGTGGTCGTTGGTGAGTTGGTGGACCTCATTCCTGCGGATCAGGTAGATGCGACTGTCGCCCACGTTGGCAATGGAAAACAGATTACCTTCAACCGCGACGGCCACAATCGTGGAACCCATTCCCGCGTGGTGAAGATTCATGGCTCCGGATTCCTGGATCGCTTGATTCGCCAGTTGGACGGCGGTGCCTAAGCCTGCCGCGCGGCTGAGACGCCTTCGAAGCCGGCCCCGCCCACGGGTGCAACATCTTGGGCCTGGCGAAAATAGTCGAGGACCGTATCCACTGCAATCTTGCTCGCCATTTCTCCGGCTTGTTGTCCGCCCATTCCATCGCAGACCACAAAGATTCCGTGGCGCAAGTCGTAACCGAAATTGTCCTCGTTGTTCTTGCGTACGAGACCGATATCGGTATTGCCTGCGGCTTGGATTAAAAGGCTCATGACTGATGGTAAGCGCTAAATCCTATCGCACCCCAAAGCTTCCGGTAAATAGTGTGCCGATCGTGAAGTCAAGATGTGGAAAGTAAAAGACGAGTTGATTCGGCGATGTCTCGATCAAACTTCGGAGCGCGGTACGACTTGATCACCCGTTGGCGAATCTCGTTCCGGTCAGTCGGTCTTTGGAAATTGGTTTCATTTGCCAGGCGTCGAGCGAGGTAAGTTCGGCGGCGCCTTCCAGTTTCAGGGTTAGCGGACCGGACGGGATCTGATAGATGCGTTTGGTGAGTGAGGTGGTTTCGTTCGCAAAGATTTCCAGCACCGATCCGTCGAGGTATATGTGCAGACGCACGGGCGACCCCAACCCCCCGGAAATTGGCGCGGACACGGTGTCCACGCGAAGTTCGCGGCTGCCAGACTTGTGGACACAAGAAATAGTGGCGAACTTCTCTCCGGCTTCGGATCGGAGATGAATCGCGAACTTGTCTGTCTTGGAGCGAACTTCAAATTTTAGTTCTGCCGCCAAGTCGCGAAGGCGAAGAGCCTCAAGCTGCTTCTGACGGGCCGCGGCAGTAGCATCGTGAGCGATGCTGGTGTGCGCTGCCCGCAGTTGCTGCGCTGCAGGTGCGACATTCATCTGTAATTCGTTCTGTGAATTTAGCGACAAAACGCGCGGCAGCGACATCGCGCCGGCCCATCCCGCGGCGATCAAGTCAGCGTCAGGCCTGGTTTCGGTAATCCATCCCCAGAGAATGCGATTCCCCTCCGCGTCCAGCATGGTCTTCGCGGCATAATATGCTCCCCAGTCGACGACGCCTTTCTTTTCCGGCGTGAAGCGCCGATTCGCGTAAATGCCGACCTTCCATCGCACTTTGCCCATCGTGGAAATCAGCAGCACGTGCTTGCCTCCGAGCGGGAAGAAGTCGGGGCACTCCCACATCTCTCCCGTATCGACAGGATTGACGCCCTTATCATGAGTCGATGACCCTTCGACGAGCGCATGCACGTACGTCCAGTGTCGAAGATCGGGCGACTCATATAGAAGGACGGTGCCGCCTTTGTGCTGCACACCGGAGCCGAGAATCAGCATCCACGAATTGCCTTCGCGCCACACATAGGGATCGCGGAAGCCGGTGACGGCAAGGCCCGCGGGTGGAGCCGCGATCACGGGTTCGGGCAGTTTTTTCCATGTGCGCAGATCGTCGTCCTGCGCAACCGCGAGGCATTGCACTTCGCGCCACGTGTGCACACCGTCTCGCAACGTGGCATCGCTCTCGGAAGTCGGCGGTGCGACGCCCGTGTAGACTACGGTCGGCTTGTCGTTATCGAGAATCGCGCTCCCGCTGAAAACGCCATCACGGTCAGGTCCGCCGGGAGTGGGAGAGAGAGCTATGGGTTCATGTTCCCAGTGAATCATGTCGGGACTGGTGGCATGCGCCCAATTCATATTGCCCCAGAGTGCGACTTGAGGATTGTATTGGTAGAACATGTGATAGCGGCCGCAAAAAAAAATCGGGCCGTTAGGATCGTTCATCCAGTTGTGGGCGGGAAGCAAGTGGTACTGGGGACGAAGAGGATCCGACGCGAGTTTGCGATACAGCGCCGTAGTGTCTGCGTTGGCGGAGAGCGAGGAAAGACGAGTCCACGCCGGAGCGAACGCGGCAGCGCAAAAGAGTTGCAGGAAAGCTCGTCGGGAAACTGGCATGGTTTTACAGCTTCCGGCCTCGCGAATCCCTTGCGATCCTGGGATTCCAGTAATGTCATAACACACAAGCCAGCACGCGCGCGTTAGTTATAATGCGGAAAAGACTGAACAACTTCCATTCATCGTGCTGCAACATCTTTTTAGGCTCGTTGTTTTCTCTGCCGCGGCAACGCTCGTGGTGAACCTCACCTCGCTGGCCCAGACGCAGGCTCCTCCCACGAAATCCACGGAGCGACTAGCTCTTCAGCATGGCCAGGAGGCCCTCCGGAGCGGAGACATTGCTCAGGCGCGGGCCGAATTCGAAAAGGCGGTCCGGCTTGCTCCCAGTGACGCGACGGCGCAGTCGGCACTGGGCTGGATCTTGGCTCAGCAAGGCGAAACAGATGCGGCAGTGACGCATCTTCGAGCCGCGATCAAGGCGAAGCCCGATCTCGTTGAGGCGCATCTGACTCTGGCGACCGTGCTGTTGCAGCAAGGAAAGGTGGAGGAGGGGGAGCGGGAGGCGCGTGCCGCCATCAAGATTGCCCCAAATAATGCGGAGGCTCACCGCACGCTGGCAAAAATTTTGAGTCAGCGGCCTGGCGATGAAGCTTTATCGGAGATGCGGCGTGCGGTAGAACTAGCTCCCGAGCGCGCCGATTTGCGGGATGAACTCGGAACCATTTTGGCCCAGAACAACCAGTTTGCCGAAGCCGAAGTCACGTTCAAAGAGGCATTGCGTTTGCAACCGAACCTCGAGCAGGCGCATTTTCATCTGGGAGCCGTGCATTTGCAGGGGACACAACTAGACGAGGCTGCCGGCGAATTGCGCAAGGCGGTGGAATTGGCTCCGCAGGATGCTGCCGCTCATTACTACTTGGCGAAAACTCTCACTGCACAATCAAAAAACGCAGATGCGTTGCTGGAATTGCGCAAGGCGGCGGCCCTGAAGCCCGATTGGCCTGAATTACAGGTTGAATTGGGCATAGCCTGCCAGCATTCCGGGGACAGCGACTGCGCCGTGGCTGGCTTCAGTGAGGCGATCAAGTTGCGTCCCCAGGATGCGGAGGCCTACAACGATCTTGGTTTGGCGTTGCTGCAAAAAGGGGACGCGGAAGGCTCCATTCCAAAATTCAAGGCGGCGGCCCAATTGCGCCCCGACGACGGCACGTTTCGAGGAAATTTGGCCATCGCCTATTTGCAGCGCGCCGACTTCGATGCGGCCATCACGGAATTGGAAGCGGCGCTGAAATTGGCCCCCGAGGATGCCTTGCTGCACTACAACCTTGGACTGGCCTACAAGCTGAAGGATCGGCTCGACAATGCGGTTCCCGAATTCCAGAACGCGATCCGGTTGCAGCCGGACCTGGCAGATGCGCACTATACGCTTGGGGTTTTGTTCTGGCAGAGAGGCGAGTTTGACAAGGCAACCGCGGAACTGCAGGCGGCGATTCAGATTCAGCCCACCTATGCCGAAGCGCATTACACGCTGGGCACGATTTTCAAGCAGCAGGGTAAACTGCCGGAAGCCGCAGCCGCACTGCGCGAAGCCATTCGGTTACAGCCTGATTTTGCCGGAGCGCATACCACGCTCGCCTCCGTGCTGCGACAGTTAGGCGACGTCCAGGGAGCGGCTGAGGAAGCAAAAGCGGGTGCCAAGATCGCCGCTTCCACCAACAATCTGCAGGCTGCGACGTTTTCCACGAACTCGGGAAAAAGACTGCTGGGCGCCGGTGATATCGACGGAGCGATCGCGCAGTTCCAGTCTGCCATTCGCTCAGAGCCGAACTACGCGGCAGCCCATTATCAACTTGGGCTGGCGTTGAACCAGCAAGGCCACAAGGACGAGGCGAAGCTGGAATTTCAAAAGGCTGCGGAGTTGGATCCGCATTTGACGGCACCGGCGAAATAGCGGACGTGCAAGCTGTCAGTTGCTGCGGTCGCGGACCGAGACCAAGTCTGTCATCACCGGAACTCCATGCACAATCTTCACGTGCAGAAGCGCTTCAAACGGCTTCAGTTCCCCGGGCTTCGACACTTTAAGTCGCTGTAGCAATTCCTTCACCGAGTCTTCCCGACAAACATATTCAACCGCCGCCTGCGTACCGAAGGTTGTATCGCCGGCCAGAATCAAAATGGATCGCGACGGGTCCAGGCCGGGCAGAAGGCCGACGACCGCATAGTCCTCAGTGGTTGGCTGATTCGCGGGCGTTCCCAGGAACGCTTTCGGCTCACCGGCCAGGGGATGAACATTCACCACCGCCAGATCCCCTTTCCGCGGTCCGGAATCGAGGCGCCGGAACACAAATTCCTGGGTCCCGGGAATATCGAGCAGCGTTAGATTTTCGGAGGGCGAGCCCACGAAAATCAGGTCATTATTTTTCGCGTCGTCCAATGAGAACAAAGCGCCGCGCTTGACCCGAATCGGCCGATTGAGCAGAGCGAAGACATGATCCAGTTCATGAATGGCCAGCACTTCTCCCACGCCGGTGTAATGATCGAGAATGAAACTCCGCGTGTCGGATGCTGGGTTGAAATAGCGCATCCCGGTTTCGGGCCTTCCGACAAAGCTCCCGTTGCTGAAGATCACCCACGGCTGCTGCGGACCGGTCAAGAAACGATTCCAGAAAGTCTCATATGCTGGAGGCGCAGCCTGGCTGGCTTGCATGCGTGTGCGTTGCGACAGCAGGATGGCGGTTGTCGACAACGACGCGGCAAGCAGAACCGAGAAAACGGCGACCGTGATCACCCACCCGCGATTCAGGGGAGCAGCTTCCACTTTGGTAGCCGTCGCTTCGAAAACCAGCGGCGCGGCCGTTTGAACTCCGGACTTCCCTGGCCGCAAATGGAACGTCAGCGCATACGAGCCCTTGGGAATCTCAACCACAATGGGATCATCGGGGCCCTCATGCGCGTAATACTCCGCGAGTTTGACTCGCAGGCGCCCGGCCTGCACCCGGACCGTCGAGTCGCTCTGGGGATCGAAGCCGGAAGGTCGACCCAGAACCTCGGTGGCAATCTGGTACTCCTTCAGAGCGATACCGGGATGATCCAGGGAGTGTTCTGCGAGGTAACGCAGCAGCTTGCACAGAGATTCCGAGCTGTGCAGGCTATGACTTTTAATAAGTTTATCTATTTGCTGGAAGCATTGCTCCCGACCAAGCGCGAAACTGTGAGTGACAGCCATATCACAATGAAGTAACGGACCCGCGTATCTTACTGTTATGTTGGGACTTTACACCCGTAACGGTATCAAACCTAGTGAAACTTAATCCAGATAATTGTTTTGTACTACGACTGCACAGTCTGTGATCGCAATCACCCTCTGCATTTCCGGGGCACATCGCGTTGGCAAGTTCTAGCGCGTTGGCAAGTTCTAGGAGGATGTTCATGAAAAGGTCAGTATGGATCTCAGTGGCTGTGTTCAGTCTCTTGTGCAGCGTGTGGATGCCGAGCGCACTCGGCCAAGCCGTCTACGGCAGCATCTTGGGCACAGTAACCGATCCGTCTGGAGCGGCGGTCAACGGAGCGAAAGTGACGGTAACGAGCCAGACCAAGAATGTGTCGACTGAAACCACCACCAATGAGAGTGGCAACTACGCGGCCTCGCACTTGATCCCGGATGTCTATAGTGTACGGATTGAAGGCCCGGGCTTCAAGGTCTTAGAGTTTAAGGACATCCAAGTTTCCGCGGATACTGGCGCGAACGTAAGTGGCCAGTTCCAAGTGGGCTCTGCCAGCGAACAGGTGGAAGTGACCGCTGAGGCCCCGCAATTGAAGACGGACCGCGCCGACGTGGCTGTTGAGTTTAACTCGAAATACGTCGAAGACCTGCCAGTGCTTAATCGCAACTTCACGAATTTCGAGCTTTTGACACCGGGTACGCAAAAGCTTGGATGGTCCCATGCCGCGACCGAGAACCCGCAGGGCGGCGGCCAGATATTTGTCAATGGCCAGCATTTTAGTGGAACTGGGTTCGAACTGGATGGCACCGACAATCAGGATCCAATCCTGGGGATTATCGTCATCAATCCGAACCTCGATGCTGTGACCGAAGCGAAAATTAGCACTGCTGATTTCGACGCTGAGTTCGGGAAAGCGATTGCCGGGTTGGTTACAGTTCAGACCAAGTCGGGCAGCAACGAGATTCACGGCAGCGGGTTCTACTTCCGTCGCACCGATGCAACCGAGGCTAAAGACCCGTTCACGCAGTGGGATGCGCGGCCGGGCATTAAAGCCAGCCCCATTCCCAGTAGCAAGTGGCAGCAGTTTGGTGGAAGCGTGGGCGGCGCAATCATCAAGAACAAGCTGTTCTTCTTCGGCGATTTCCAGGGTACCCGGCAAGCCAGTGGACTCACACAAAACATAACGGTGCCCACGGCCACGGCACTGTCAACCTGCAATCCAGCGACGAACGCGACAAGCAGCACTCCCGGCTTCTGCGATTTGAGTCAATATATCGGAAACACTGTTAGCAACAGTGGGGGGCAAGCTTACGACCCAGCTACGGGAAATCGAGACGTAAATGGAAATCTGGACGGGACTGGCAGGAAGCCATTTACCAACAACTTGATACCGATAGGTCGAATTTCGTCGCAGGCTGCCGCTATGCTTGCCCTGTTCCCGCAGCCAAATGTGGCGGGTTCCAACGGTGGCACCGCTCTCAACTTTCTGGCTGACGGGGCGGGTCCGTACAACCAGAACGCTTTCGACACGCGCATTGATTTTAGCGCCAGTCAAAGCGTTCAGGTTTTCGGACGCTACAGCCTTGACTACTTCAGCCTTTCCGGCAAAGGAAGTCTCGGTGCTTTGGGTGGAGTAGGTTTTGGTCCCGGCGGTCTGGCCGGAAGCTCGATTGTGCACAATCACAGCTTGGCTGTAGGCGTCACCAAGACCCTCAGTTCGTCTCTTCTCGCTGATTTCCGTTTCGGCTTTTTCAAATACAATCCGAAGACGCACAAACCCGATGAGGGCTCAACGCCCATGACCACAGTGGGAATTCCAAACGCGAATCTCGGAGACGCGTTCACTTCGGGGTGGGGCGAGTTCGACTTCAACGGCAATAACGGCGGCAATTCAGATGCCTTTGGCGATGGACTGGGTGTTGCCCGCTGCAACTGCCCGCTGATTGAAAGCGAACAGCAATTCCAGTTCGTTACCAACTGGACCAAGACGCGCGGCAACCACACCTTCAAATTCGGCGCGGATGTGCGCTATGCGGAGAACCTGCGTGTTCCGAGCGACTCAAATCGAACTGGTGTGTACAACTTCACCGATGGCAACACCTCGAACGGCGGTTCTGGCGGCTTGGCTTTGGCTAGTTTTCTCCTGGGAGACGTCAGGAGCGTGAGCCGGTATGTCAGCACTAGCACCAACGCTGCGGAAAGACAGTACCGCATGTTCTACTACGGCGAGGATAGCTGGCGCATCACCCCAAAACTGACTTTTAACTTCGGGTTGCGTTGGGAAGTCTATTTCCCAGAGTACGTCAACGGCAAGGGCAACGGCGGCTTCGCCAACATTGTCCAGGGCGTCGATCGCGTGGCGGGATTCGGCGGATACGGGCTCAACGGGAACGTCGGAAACGACTGGCACGCCTTCGCTCCACGTCTCGGCGTTGCTTATCAGTTGCGGCCGAAAACCGTGGTTCGTATGGGATATGGCCGAAGCTACGATATGGGAGTCTTCGGCTCAAACTTCGGCCACGCGGTTACGCAGAACCTGCCCGTCCTGGGCGCACAGCTTGCGCAAAACACGAATCAGTACTTGTCTGCGTTCACGCTGGCCGCGGGGCCTCCGGTCTTCACGTTCCCTGCCATCCCTTCGAATGCTCAGTTGCCTCTGGCCGGGCCCAATTGTTTCTTGAAAAACACGTCCCTCTGTATTCAGCCACATATCCGGCCTCTTTCCCAGCGCTTACCGTATGTTGACACTTGGAATGCGACAGTGCAGCATCAACTAACAAACACAATGAGTCTGGAGGTGACGTACCTAGGGAACAAGGGCACCCACGGCTTCGTCGGCGATGGTCCGACCTACAATGTCAATCAACCAAGGTTAGGAACGGGATCTGTGATCGGGGGCTCGTTTGTGCCAACCGTCCCTCAAGTGCAGCGGCGTCCTTTCTACAATGCGTTCACCTATCCCGGCTATACGGACCCGACAACTGGTTTACCGTTGACGTGCTGCTTCACCGACCAAGGCAACTACCTCGGAAACGATGCCAGCAGCAGCTATAACGCGCTCACTATCAAGTTGGATAAACGCTTCGCGAAGGGTCTGCAGTTCATGACCTTTTACAACTTTGCCCATGGCTACCACTACGACAGTAATTTCTATGCCGATCAGAAGTCGATAGCTTACGGGCCGGATGACAACCTGCGTAATCACCAGTGGGTCTCGAATCTGGTTTATGAATTACCCTTCGGCAAGGGTAAGTCGTTCGGTGGTGGAGTTGGCCGCGGCGTGGATGAGGTGATTGGCGGCTGGCAAATTAGCGGGACCGTCAATTGGGCGGGTGGCCTGCCTTGGACGCCCGGCTTGTCGGGCGGAGTTTGTAATCTAGAGCAAGACACCGGGGTGTGCCGGCCGAATAAGGGTCCTGGATCGTTCCACACGGGAGCGGGCAGTTTCGATGGTGCAACCCACACTGTAACTTTCTTTACTCCATTGGTTGATGCAAATGGGAAGTCCCTACTGACGAACGGCGGGGCCTTGAGCGGATTTGCGGACCCCGGGCTCAATGCCATCGGGAACCGCGGCTATGACAGTTTCCGTGGGCCGCGATTCTTCGGGGCTGATGCATCGCTTGCCAAAAACTTCACATTCACGGAGAGGGTAAAACTTCAATTCCGTATGGACGCCTATAACGTGTTTAACCACCCAGTCCTCGGCTTCAACCAGAACCAGGGCGGTAGTGGTACATGTATCGATTGCTCCGGCAATGGGCTGATTAAGGATATTGAAGCGGACTCCTCCCCGGG
This sequence comes from uncultured Acidobacteriaceae bacterium, assembly GCA_963774565.1. Lineage (GTDB taxonomy): Bacteria > Acidobacteriota > Terriglobia > Terriglobales > Acidobacteriaceae > Sulfotelmatobacter. Next base: position 22,779 of record CAVZFP010000026.1, read on the forward strand.
TTCGCCCAATGGAATGCGCCAGCTTCAGTTTGGGCTGCGCTTGACCTTCTAGTCCACGAAGATGCAGTCGTCCTGCCTTGGGGAGGGAGCCTGCGACGGCTCCCTCTTCTTGTTTCGCATGGAACGGGCCGAGAACTGTCAGGTTATGCGAAACGTGATTCGCTCCGGATGCTGGGAGTGGCGTGCAGGGGCGGGATTTCTTTCTTTTGTTGTGTGGTCAGTTGTTGTGTGGTCAGCTGCCTCAGCGGCGCAGAGTCCAACCGCAAATCAAACCATGCCTGCCAAAGTCTCCGACCGGGACCCTTACGTTGGCAACCAAGCCTGCGCCCCGTGCCACTCCGCGATCTACGAGTCCTACCAGCGCACCTCCATGGCGCACGCCAGTGGGCGTGCAATTGACGGCTTCATGCCAGCCGAGTTCACGCACAAGCAGTCCGGCGTACACTACCGCATCTACAGCGAGACTGGGCGTGCCTGGTTAAGCTTCGACCGCCCGGGCGACCCGGAACTTCGAGGTACGCGCGAGTTGCTGTACTACATCGGCTCAGGTCGCCGCGGCCTCACCTACCTGTTTGAGACCGACGGGTTTCTCTTCGAGTCTCCGGTGAACTGGTACGCGAACCAGCGAATGTGGGACACGGCCCCAGCCTACCAGGCCGCGCGCGAAATCCCGTTAAACCTTCCCGCTTACACGAGCTGCCTGCGTTGCCATGTGAGTGGAATGCAGGCTCCCGCCAAGGGCACGGACAACCGCTATCCCGAGCCTCCGTTCACGCACAACGGCGTGGCTTGCGAGCGCTGCCATGGTTCGGGTGGTGCGCACGTCAACGGCGGTGCGATCGTCAACCCTGCCAAGCTGGCGCCGGCGCGGCGCGATGACATCTGTATGCAGTGCCATCTGGAAGGCAACGCCGCGGTGGAACGCCCGGGACGTCATGCCTACGAATTCCATCCCGGTGACGCGCTCTCCGACTACGTTCGGTACTTCCTCCTCATCGACGCTAAGGGATCGGGATTGGGCGCGGTCAGCCAAGTGGAGGCCTTGGCGCAGAGCCACTGCAAGAAGAAATCGGGCGACGCCATGTCTTGTACCAGTTGCCACGATCCACATTGGTCGCCCTCGGCAGAAGAGCGAGTCGCATTCTATCGCGGCAGGTGTCTCGCTTGCCATGGCGCGGCTTTGGGAGCCAAGCACCATCCGGATCATCCGGACTGCACCACCTGCCACATGCCTGCATCGCCGAGCACTGATGTGGCGCATACGGAAGTCACCGACCATCGCATACCGCGACGGCCGCAAGTCTCCCCGCAACTGCTGCAGAATCCTGACGGGACGTCTTCCTTTTCTTTACCGCGCCTGGTTCCGTTCCCTGATACCAAGACTGAGCCCGATCCGCGAGATCTTGCTCTCGCCTGGGACTCAGTCGTAGAAAGCGGAATGTCAGTGGCTGAGCCACAAGCCAGAGAACTGCTTTCCAAAGCAGTAAAGCAGTCGCCGGACGATCCTGCGCTTCTTTCTGCTCTGGCTTATGCCGAACAGCGGAGGGGATCGATCGAGCATGCCCGCGAGGGTTACCAGAAGGCGCTGGCCAAGGATCCGACTCTGGTAGACGCTGCCACGAATCTCGGGGTGATCGAAGCCCAAACCGGCGATGTGCAGGGCGCGATGCAGCTCTGGCAGAATGCATTCCAGCTCACGCCGGCCAGAAGCAGCATCGGCCTGAACATCGCGCGCGCTTATTGCGCGGCGGGAAAGTTCAGTGAGGCGCGTACTTACACGCAGCGTGTGCTGGAGTTTAATCCCGATCTGCCTTCGGCAAGAAAGTTGTTGCAGTTTTTAAGTCGCTCCCCGGCAAGCTGTGGCAACTGACGGTGTGCTCGAGAACAAGTTAAAGACGACTAACTGCGAGTGGCGCTGAACTCACAGGAGTTCCAACTGATCCGGTGAATCGACTATGAAAAAGAAAGTCGTAGGGCTCGGCGAAGTGCTCTGGGACCATTTGCCGGAACGAACCTGTCTCGGCGGTGCGCCAGCCAACTTTGCCTACATTACGACTCTGATGGGAGATCAGGGCATCGTCGCCAGCCGCGTTGGCGAGGATTCGCCCGGACTCGAAGCGCTGCGCCGCATGGAGGAACTAGGCCTCAACATCGATTACGTACAGACCGACCGCAAGCATCCGACAGGCACAGTAAGAGTGCAACTCGATGGCAACGGGCTGGCGCGATTTGAGATTGCCCATCCGGTGGCTTGGGATTTTCTGGAATGGACGCCTGAATGGCAGCTCTTGGCTCAAATGGCGGATGCCGTTTGTTTCGGATCTCTGGCGCAGCGCTCGGAGGAAAGCTGCGCTACGATTCGCGATTTTCTTGACGCCACCTCGCCGCGCACCGTGAAAGTCTTCGACGTCAATCTGCGGCAGTCCTATTACTCAGAGGAAGTACTTTCCGATTCGATGAAGCTGGCGGACATCGTCAAGCTGAACGATGAGGAACTGCCGAAAATCATGAGCCTCAACAAGGTTCCGCACAAGGATGAATTATCGTCGGCGCAGTGGTTGATCCGTACTCACGATCTGAAACTGGTCTGCATCACGCGGGGGGGACGCGGAAGCCTGTTGGTACGGAGCAGCGGTTCGAGCGAGCATCCGGGGTTTCGAGTCCGTGTCGCGGATACGGTGGGATCGGGAGACGCCTTTACCGCGGGCCTGGTGCACGAATATCTGCAGGGCGCGTCTTTGGGTCTGATGAACGAAGTAGCGAATCTGGTGGGAGCATGGGTGGCCAGCGAGGTGGGCGCCATGCCTGCTCCGAAGCGCGGCGCCCTGGAGCACTCGCTGGCCGAGATTCGCTGACGGGAAGAGCGCGAAAAACTCGCATCTGCGAAGAGACGTCGCGCGGCAACCAGTCTACGAAGTCGTCCGTTCTCGTAGTACCTTCTCCCGATGGTCGGCATCGCGAAAGGCTTCGGTGCCTCCGGGCCGAGTCGTAGAGAGTGCTCCGGCCAAGTTCCCGCTGGCGAGGCACGTTGGCAGGTCGGCTCCGCGCACATACTGATGTAAGAACCCGGCATCGAAGCTGTCCCCAGCGCCCACCGTGTCCACGGCAACAACTTCTTGTGAGGGGCTAGCAAAACGCTCGCCGCCGCGTTGCGCCACGGCTCCCTGGCGGCCAAGTTTCACCACCACCAATGGTACCAGCTCAGAAAGCCTGCGGATGGCGGCTTCCAGGTTCTCAGTTCCCGCCGCTTTGCAGGCTTCGCGTTCGTTCGGCAAGAACACATCAACGTAGCGCAAAACTTCGTGCAGGTCTCCCCACCGATCCTCGGGATCATCATTGGTGTCGAGTGAAATTGTCAGCCCCTTCGATTTCAGGAATTGAAATAGCTCACCCACTCTGGGACGAAGTCCTCGCTGCAAGTAATAGGACGACAGGTGGAAGTGACGCGAGCCAGCCAGCGCGTCAAGGTCGAGGTCCTCCCAGCAGGTTTCGGCAATCGTTCCCGCATAAGTGAGGATGTTCCGCCAAGCTCCGTGGTGCAGGATCACGGTGAGCCCGGTCGTGGTTGTGCCAGGCACGGAACGTACGCAGGAGACGTCCACACCGCTCTGCTGCAAGCGATCGAGCGCGATCCGGCCCAACGGATCGTTGCCGATGCGGGATTGAAATCCAACGCGGCTGCCCAGCGCGGCGAGGTTGTGAGCCACAATCGCCGAGGACGAGCCGAGAGTGAGCATCATACCGTCGGCCAGGAGTTCGCGTTCCGGCAGAAGTTGTTCGGGCAAGCCGTATAGGATCAGGTCAAGATTCAATTCTCCGGCGATGGTGACATCAAAGCGTGGCATGATCTCCCATCAAACTAGGTCAGTGTAATCTCATTGCTTCAAACGCGAAGTCAGGTGCGAGCGGTCTCGAAAAATATTCTTACGCTTCGATTTTGCTGGACACTTTCGGTTTTATGTCAGCGCCGATCAAGGGCTTCAATCGAGGTTTGGCGAACTTTCTCTCGGAATGGTCCTGGGTAGGATGCGCAACTCGGGACAGTCGACCTTCCGCCACCAAACGTTCATACGCCTCCGCCCATGTGGGGATCGGATCTCCAGTTTGGACCCAATGACCGTACGCTGCTTCATTACACCACTCCGGCAGTCGTGCCATCACGCGAGCGTGAGCTCCAGAGCCGCGAAATCCTCTCATCGCCTTTTCGCTCTCCCATACGGTCAGAGTCCAGAACGTCATCCACGCGTCAACTAGAAGTCTCCCACCCAAAAATCCTGCTGCACGCTCAACCTGACGCTGACTAAGAAACGTACGCCACAGGAACTGTGGAAGAAACCTTACCGAGCGCACTCGCAGGCGCGTTACCGATGCAAGCATAACGGTTCGATGTTTAAAAGTGTCTCAAGACGCAAAATCAGTTGACGGTTTTCCTCAGGAAAAACCTTGGTAGCATCCCGAATCGCGCCGATCGAGAAACAAGACACTGCCGCACCAATTCTGTCTTACGATGCAGCCGTCACCGCAGTCGGAAGGCTGGCAGTCTTTCGCAGCGGTTCTGCCAACGCCCGCATCACCTTGCCGAATCCAGCGAAGTCCAGAGACTGCGGACCATCCGAGAGCGCGCGTTCCGGGCACGGATGCACCTCGATGATCAGCCCATCGGCTCCGACCGCAACTGCCGCCCGGGAAACCGCTGCAATCAGGCTCTGCTTGCCGGTGCCGTGTGAAGGATCGGCAATGACCGGAAGATGCGACAGATCGCGGGCCAGGGCGACGGCCGCCAGATCGATGGTGTTCCGCATTTCGGTTTCGAAGGTTTTGATGCCACGCTCGCAGAGAACGACCTGTTGGTTTCCTCCCGAGAGCAGGTACTCCGCGGCCAGCAGCCATTCCTTCACGGTGGCAGAAGGTCCGCGCTTCAGCAGGATGGGCTTGTTGACAGTCGCCAGACGTCGGAGCAGCGCGAAATTCTGCATGTTGCGCGCTCCCACCTGCAGCATGTCGACGTGTTCGCAGATGACGTCCACATCCTCGGTGCTCATCACTTCCGTGACTACGGGAAGTCCGGTTTCTTCGCGAGCTTCGCGCAGAATCTTGAGCGCCTCCAGGCCCAGGCCCTGAAAGTCATAGGGGGAAGTGCGCGGTTTGTACGCTCCGCCCCTCAACATGGCGGCGCCCGCGCGCTTTACGGCGTGGGCTGTGTCGAGCAGTTGCGTCCGCGATTCCACCGAACACGGACCTGCAATTACCACTACTTCAGGGCCGCCAATGGCAACCCCGTTGATTTTTACGACCGTGCGCTCCGGCCTCACCTGGCGGCTTACCAGTTTGAAAGGCTGGGCGATCGCGACCACGTTATCCACGCCGGGAGCAACCTGAAGCGCCTCAATCTCGTGGCGGCGTCCGCTGCCCACCGCCGCAACGATGGTGCGCTCGGTGCCGCGCGTCACGTGAGGCTGGTATCCGGCTTCGCGGATCCGTTCAATAATATGGTTGATCTCCTGCTCCGTGGCTTTCTCTGACATGTTGACAATCATCGCGATCTCCTCGAGTAAGTTTTTCCGGAAAACAAAAGCCGCGATCCCCGGATCGCGGCTTGCGGTTGAAGCTTGTTTAGTTCAGGTGGCCGTCAGTGGCTCATCCTCACCCAAGCTGCTCCGCAGCCGCTACTCCCGGAAACCGGAAGTAAGCGGTAAACGCGAAGCCTGGAGTAAATCGAGTCATAAAAGTCTCGTTCTCGCAATCTTCAAACCAGCAAGGGGCCAAACTGCTGGGACAGCCTGCCTACTGGATCGAACTGGCCACGTTTGAGAATGCGGTGTTGGCATTCGAACCGATCAAGCGAACCGTACCCACAACCAGAACCAGAATCACGGCCAACATCACCGCGTACTCGGCGATGTCTTGCCCCGAATCTTCCGACCAAAGCCCTCTCATCAATTTCGACATTTTCTCTCCTCCAGGCCACTGTCAGTTCCTCAGAGAGAAGGACTGAACTTGAACTTGGTGGACACCATGATGCACGTGCGTCGGAGGGTCTTGTCAATGCGCGTTTTTCAATAATTCCCAGACAGAATCAGTGCTGCGGAATGGCCGCTGCGGGCTGGGTTTGCGTGGCATTCACGGAGCCTGGGACGGGCTGTTGGGGCAGCAATTGTGCTGCCGACTGCTGGGCATATTGCAGAATCCGGTTCGGCAGAATGCCGAGATAAAGGGTCGCCACCATGCTGACCGCGAGCGCCACTCCCAGTCCAAACGGGATTGGTGTGACCGGCACTTCCTTGCGCGCTTCACGCATGTACATCACGACGATGATGCGAAGGTAGTAGTAGGCGCCAATGGAGCTGTTGACGACGCCGATGAGCGTCAACCAAATGAGGTGGGCTTTCATTGCGGCGCTAAAGACGTAGAACTTGGCGAAGAAACCCCCAGTCATGGGAATGCCGATGAGCGAAAGTAGGAAAAGTGTGAGCAGGCCGCCAGCAACGGCGAACTGCGGCCCAGACCCTCATAGTCTTCGAGGGTCACATAACGCTCGCCCGCATTGCCAAAATGGCTAACCACGGCGAACGCGCCCAGGTTCATGGCGGCATAGGCCGCCGTGTAGAACATGGCGGCAGAAATCCCGGCAATCGAATCTTCTGAGCCGGTCATCGCGAACGCCACCAGCAGATAGCCGGCGTGGGCGATCGACGAATAAGCCAGCAAACGTTTGACGTTGGTCTGAACCAACGCTCCCACGTTGCCTAAGGTCATGGAGAGAGCCGCAGCCACCCAGAGCAGCACGAAACGCCCAGGAGCGTTGACGGTAAATACGACTCGCAACAATACGGCGAACGCCGCTGCTTTCGGCGCCGTCGACATGAAGCCCACGATCGGGGCGGGCGCTCCTTCATAGACGTCAGGTGTCCAAACGTGAAAGGGAGCGGCCGCGACCTTGAATCCCAGGCCCACAAACATCAGGGACATTGCCACGTACACCAGCAACGGCACAGGAAGCGTCAGCAGTTTCTGACTAATGAGATCAATGTTGGTGGATCCAGTGGCCCCAAACATCAGCGCTACGCCATACAGAAAAAATGCGGTGGCAAATGAGCCCAGAAGGAAATATTTCAGCGACGATTCGCTGCTCGACGCTTCTTTGCGGCGAAATCCTGCCAAAATATAGGTAGAGATCGAAGATATCTCGAGCGCGATGAAAATCAAAACCAATTCGACCGCCGACGACATCAGCGCCATGCCGACCACGCCGAAAAGAATCAGCGCGTAATATTCCCCCGCGCGAATCCGCTGGACCTCCATGTACTCAAAGGAGCTCAGAATGACGACCGCCGCGATGCCGATGATCAGAACATGGAAGAACACGCTGAAGCGATCCACCTTCACCATGTTGGAGAAGGCGAGCCCAGGAAATTGGGCCATATACCATGTTGCGAGAAGTCCGGCGACGGTTCCGCCGAGTCCGATCAAGCCAAGCAATTTCTGGGTCTTTTTCTCATCGACCAGTGGGTCCAGCACCATGATCGCGATGCCAAACAGAGACAGAATCAGTTCGGGCAGGATTCGGATATAGTCCACTCCCTCCGGAATGGTATGCAGCAGCGCGGTCGGAGACATCATTGCCCCACCACCTTGCCGACAACCTGCGCGAACGGAGTGAGCGCGGTTTGTACGGCTGGATCAATCGCACCCAGCCACAGAATCGGCGCTACCCCCATCAAGAGCGCCGCAATCGCGCACGGCCATACCGCGGCTTTCTCAAACCCGAAAAGATCATGCAGTGAGTTGTTCACCGGCTTCGTCACTTTGCCGTAAAACACTCTCTGATACATCCACAACAGATAGCCCGCGCTCCAGATCACACCGGTCGCCGCGAGGATTCCATAGACGGCCTTGGCTTGAAATGCGCCGCTCAGCACGAGAAACTCGCCAATAAATCCGTTGAGCAATGGAAGGCCTACCGAGGCGAGCACAATGAAGAGAAACGAGGCCGCATAGACTGGCATGATAGCGGCCAGGCCGCCAAACTCCGAAATCTCGTAGGTGTGGCGGCGTTCGTGAAGAATTCCCGCCAGCATGAATAGGGCACCCGTGGAAACCCCGTGCGCCAGCATGACGAACATCGCGCCATTCAATCCCGCCTGGGTAAAGCTGAAAATTCCCAGTACCACAAAACCAAGATGGCTGACCGAGGAGTAAGCGATCAGCTTCTTCATGTTGGGCTGCACCATGGCCACCAGCGCACCGTAAATGATGCCGATCAATGCCAGTGCCATGATCCACGGGGCATTCTGGCGGGCTTGCTCCGGGAACAGGCCCAGATTGAAGCGCAGCATGCCATACGTTCCCATCTTCAGCAGCACGCCAGCCAGCAAGACCGATCCCGCCGTAGGTGCTTCCACGTGTGCGTCAGGCAGCCACGTGTGAAACGGAAACAGCGGAACCTTGACCGCGAAAGCCAGGAAAAAGCCGAGAAACAGCCACTGGGCCGCAGCCGGAAAGTTTGGTACCGCCCCGCGCGCGATCTGATCGCGAATTACCACGAAATCAAAGCTGCCGGTATGGGCGTACAGCCAAAGAATCGCCGCCAGCATAAACACCGAGGCGATCATGGTGTACATGAAGAATTTCACCGCCGCATACACCTTGCGCTCGTGCCCGAAAACCCCGATCAGCAAGGCCATCGGAATCAGCGTCGCTTCCCAGAAGAAATAGAAGAGGAAGAGATCGAGGGAAGTGAACACCCCGATCAGCGCGGTCTCCATGATGAGCAGCAGAATGAAAAACTCCTTCACCCGGTCATGGACTGACTTCCACGAAATCAGCACGCAGAGCGGCGTTAGGAACGTGGTCAGAACGACCAGCCACAGCGAAATCCCGTCCATCGCCATGTGGTAGTGAATGTTGGGCGTTGAGATCCACTGGCGGTCAATTTCATACTGGAATCCAGCCTGTGGGCGGTGGAAATGTACGGGCAAGTGAAGCGACAGAAGAAAGGTAAGTAGCGAAAAAACGAGAGCGAAGATGCGGACATCGCGGTCGCGCCGGGGAAAAAACACCAGCAGCAAGGCTCCCACCAGCGGCGCAAAGGTGACGAAGGTGAGAATGTAAGGGCTCCAGCTGTCGGTGCTCATCGCACTCCCATCCAGATCATGTAGGCAATCACCACGGCAGAGCCTGCCGCGATCCAGCCCGCGTAGGACCGCAGGTTGCCGGACTGCATGTGCCGAACTTCGTCCGAAACATGCCGCGCCGCGTCAGCCGCGTTATTCACGGTGTCGTCAATCACTTTGCGGTCGACCCCTTGCCACAGAATGCTGGTCGACCCATCCACCAGCGGCTTGACGAAGAGCTTCGCGTAGAACTCATCGACATAGTATTTATTCAAAACCGCCGTGTAGAACCCGTTCAGTGCATCAGCGATCTTTTGCGGGAGATAAGGCTTGCTGCCATAGAGCACATACGCGAGAAGAAATCCCAAGACTGCGACCGTTACGGAAATGCCCATCAGCAGGAGTTCGGTGCCGTGGCTAGCCGCTTCGCCAGCGGCTTCGGCAACCTGGCCCGACCCAAATACAGGCGCAAGGAAATTCTCGAAGCGGTTGCCAATGCCCACTAATCCGCCTACGGTCGAAAGCACTGCAAGAATCATCAGGGGAACCAGCATCACCGTTGGACTTTCGTGGGGCTCTCCATGTCCGGGCTCATCGCGACCGTGCGTGGCATGAGCGTGTCCATGCGCGTCGACTTGTGATCCCCGATAATCGCCAAAGAATGTCATGAATAACAGCCGGAACATGTAGAACGAAGTCAGAAAGGCAGTGATGACGCCGATCAGCCAGAACACCCAACTCCCGTGTTCGCTGGAATACGCCTGCCAGAGAATTTCGTCCTTGCTCCAGAAGCCCGCAAATGGCGGGATTCCTGCGATGGCCAGCGTGGCGATGCCCATGGTCAAAAACGTCCAGGGAATGTAGGAGCGCAGCCCACCCATCTTGCGCATATCCTGCTCGCCACCCACCGCGTGGATCACCGACCCCGCCGCCAGGAACAGCAGGCCTTTGAAGAAGGCATGCGTCATCAGGTGGAAGATTCCCGCGGAGAACGCTCCCACGCCGCAAGCCATGAACATGTAACCAAGTTGCGAAACGGTGGAGTACGCCAGAACCTTCTTGATGTCAGTCTGCGCGATGCCGATGGTAGCAGCGAAGAGCGCAGTCAAAGTTCCAAGTACAGCGACCACCGTCAGGGCCATGGGCGCTCGCTCAAAAATCAGGTGTGACCGCGAAACCATATAGACGCCGGCGGTGACCATGGTCGCAGCGTGAATCAGCGCCGAAACCGGCGTCGGGCCTTCCATGGCGTCGGGCAGCCATACATAAAGCGGAATCTGCGCCGACTTGCCGCAAGCGCCCACCATCAGCAGAATCCCGATTGCAGTGAGAAGCCCGGCGGTGGCGGTTTCCGCCGTCATGGGCTGGACTTGAGCGAATACTTGAGTGAAGTTCAGCGAGCCGAAGTGCTGGATGATTAAAAAAAGCCCGATCAGAAATCCGAAGTCGCCAATCCGGTTGACGATGAACGCTTTCTTTCCGGCCGAGGCCGCGGAGTCTTTCGTGAACCAGAATCCAATGAGCAGATACGACGCCAGCCCCACGCCCTCCCAACCGATAAACATCAGCAGGTAGTTGTTGGCCAGGATCAGCGTCAGCATGAAGAACATGAACAGGTTCAGGTAGGCGAAGAACCGGTAGTAGCTCGGGTCGTCCCACATGTAGCCGACGGAGTAGATGTGAATGAGGAATCCAACTCCGGTGACCACCAGCAACATGACCAACGACAGTTGATCGAGATATAAAGCAAAATCGGCGCTGAAATTGCCGGACCGGATCCAGTGGGCTACATATTCCTGGTAGGGAAGATCGAGCGACGAAAAGCGTAGCGCAACCACCAGCGCCCACGCGAAAGCTGCGCCGGGGAACACGAGCCCCACCGTAGTTACCGCCCTCTGCGAAGACCTCTTCCCGAAGAAACCATTGATCGCGGCGCCCGCCAGAGGGAGCACGGGGATCAGCCAGAGATTGAGATTCGCCGGTCATAGCTTGAGCAGGTTCACCTGATCCACGTTCAGTGTTTCACGCGTGCGGAAGACGGCGATGATGATCGCCAGTCCGACGGCGGCTTCCGCGGCCGCCACCACCATGACGAAGAAGACGAACACCTGTCCGGCCAACACGTGCCAGTGCGCCGCGAAGGCGACAAAAGAAAGATTCACGCCGTTGAGCATCAACTCAATCGACATGAAGATGGTGATGATGTTGCGCTTGATCAGAAATCCGGCCACACCACAGGCGAACAGAAAGCCGCTGAGCACCAGGTAATACGAGAGAGGGACCATTCAGTCCACCTTCCTGGCCGGCGCGGTTGGGGGCTTGCTCGCCAACACCACAGCGCCCATGATCGCAATCAAAATCAGGACCGAAGTAATCTCAAAGGGCAGCAAAAAGTCGTGAAACAGCAATTGTCCGATGATCTTGGGATCACCCGGCAGAGCGCCCACGGCCACGGCCTCAGTTCCCGAATGCCGCAGGACAACCCAGCCCAGCAGGATGCTTCCCAGCAACAATCCTGGAATGCCGAATAAAATCGCAACCCGGCTGCCTTTGGTGCGTTCTTCGACACCGGCGTTCAAGAGCATGATGGTAAACACGAACAACACCATGATGGCCCCCGCGTAAACGATCACCTGCACGGCGGCCACAAACTCCGCCCCCAAGAGCAGATATTCGCCCGCGAGCGCGGCCATCACCGCGATCAGCGAGAGCGCGCTATTAATAGGATGAGTCTGCGCCAGCAGGTTGACTGCCCCCCCCACACAGACAGCTCCGAAAGCCAGAAACAGGATTAAGTGCACACTCATGAAATCAGTTCTCGAACGCCTAGTGGCCAGTGGTCAGTGGCTAGTGCTCACTTCAAATCTTAGGCCTAATAGAGTGGCCACTGGACACTGACCACTTCTTTCACCACGCCACTGCGATCGCTGTCGCTATCAGATTCACCAGCGCCAGCGGCAGCAGGAATTTCCAGCCAAACGCCATCAACTGGTCATAACGGAAGCGCGGCAATGTGCCTCGCACCCAGATATACAGAAACAGAAATACGAAAATCTTCGCCCCGAACCAGAATACCGGCAAAATTGTTTGCAAAAGAGGTGGGCCGAACAGCGGCCCGTTCCATCCCCCGAAAAATAACAGCGTAGCCAGGCAAGCCACCGTAATCATGTTTGCGTATTCCGCCATGAAGAACATGGCAAACTTCATGGCGCTGTATTCCGTGTGATAGCCGGCCACAAGCTCAGTTTCGGCTTCCGGCAGGTCAAAGGGGATGCGGTTCGTCTCTGCATAAGCCGCCATCAGATAGCAGAAGAAGCCGATGAACTGGCCATGAAAAATATTCCACCGTGGAATGAATCCCCAAAAATGTCCCTGCTGCGCTTGCACAATATCGCGCAGGCTGAAGCTGCCCGACATGATCAGCACCCCAACCAGAGACAGGCCAAGGGAAATCTCATAGCTCACCATCTGCGCGCTCGCTCGCAGTCCACCGAGCAGGGAATATTTATTGTTCGACGACCAGCCCGCGAGTGCGACGCCGTACACGCCGATCGACGTAACTCCCAAAATCAGCAGCAGTCCCGTGTTCACGTCCGTAATCTGAAGAGGAATGCTGTATCCGCCGATCGTGACCGAATTCCCAAACGGAATGACGGAGATCGAAGTCAGCGCGAAAATGACGGCGATGAGCGGTGCTGCAATGAAAAGCGGTTTGTAGACGTGTGGCGGAGTCAGGTCTTCTTTAAACAGAAATTTCAGGCCATCGGCCGCAGGTTGCAGCAGGCCAAACGGCCCGACCCGGGTGGGTCCCCAGCGATTCTGCATGTGGCCTACAACCTTGCGCTCCAGCCATACGGTGTATGCGACTGCGGTGAGCAGTACGCCCAGCACGATCGCCGACTTGATCACTGACGCCAGTATGAATAGCCAGATGGGCAACGCCACGCCTTGCTTCCTCTCTTGCTCAGGAAAACCGTGCTAAGAATCTAGTCCGCCGCGACTTCCGCGGGTTTGATCTCATGACTTTCGATGACCGACCGCAATGTGCGCGAGTATTGTCCCAGCGTGCCCGAAGTAAACAGGTTGTCGTTGGCCGGCAGGATCGATTCCGCCTTGTGGGCTGCGCCCGCTCCGCTCTTTGTCAGCGACGTGTGCTCGCTGTTGCCAGCCAGAAGATTCGGGCGCGAGATGTCATAACCGGGAACCAAACGCTGAATCTCGTCGAGAATGGCCATGGGATCGAGCGGACTCAACTTCGGCTCCAGCCCTTGCATCTCCAGCCACACGGCGTGACGGTCGGCCTCACCCGACTGCGCCCCTCGCGACTGTCCCATATCCGCATGCATCCCGCCGCCGAAGGGAACCAGTTTGCGAACTTCGAAGCCCATAGCGTCGGCGATGCGAACCATCATCTCAAAATCAGCTTTCGTCCCCGAAACGTCTCCTGCCTTCTTCACGAGTTGCACGTCGCCGCAAGTGTTGGTCATCGTGCCGGCTTTTTCGTAGGCGTTGGCCGCCGGCAAAACCACGTCGGCCATAACCGACGTCTCCGTCAAAAACATGTCTTGCACGACAACGAAGCTCTTCGAGAACGCAAATGGATCAATATCGAGCCTTCCAACCGGATTGGACCCGACCACATAGAGCGCCTTTAACTTGCCACTCTTGCCCGCCTCCACCATGCCCGCGAGGTCGAGCCCCGTAGTTGTAGGCACAGCCCACTCTCGATGGAATTCAGTGCCTTTCGTAACCGAGTGATAGCCTGGCAGCAGGTCAGGATACAGCCCCATATCGGCCGCTCCGCGCGAGTTGGAGTAGTCGGCGAGGCAGATGAACTTGGCGCCAGTAATCCCCGATCCCCAGGCCACCAGCGAAGCAATGTCGCTGCCGCGAATTTCCCAGCCGAAAATGATGACGAGATCTTGTTCGCCGCGCAGCTTTTCGCGCAGCGCGACCCAGGCGTCTTTGTTTGTCGACGGGCTCACCAGAGCATCAGCGTCCCCGTCATTGCCCGACAAGAAGCTCGCAACCTTGCCTTCTACTCCGGCAGGAATCTGCGCGAAGGTCGTAGCCTGACGCCGCAGCTTGATCGGCTCCGAATTCACCACGTAGAGCTTGGCGCGGTGCAGCCGCAGGTTGTTCCGGATCTGCCAAGCCAGCAGCGGATGCTGCTCAGTCGGATCGTTCCCGATCAGCAGAATCGCGGGCGCCTTGAAAACATCGGCCATGCTGGCGGTTCCATCTGGCTTGCCGCGCATCGCCGCCGCCAGAGCAGGGAAATCAGCGGTGCGATGATGGTCGACATTATTCGTCTTCAGCACCAGGCGCGCGAACTTCGAAAGCAGGTACGCTTCTTCATTCGTGGTGCGCGTCGAGCCGATCACGCCGATCGCAGCTCCGCCGTCTTTGTCGCGAACCTCGGCGAACTTTTTTCCCACCAACTCGAACGCTTCTTCCCAGGTGGATGGCGTCAGCTTGCCGTTCTTTCGAATCAACGGCTGTGTAAGCCGATCTTCATGGTTCGCGAAATCGAACGCGTAGCGGCCCTTGATGCACAGGAAGTCCCCGTTGGTGCCGCTCTTGTCACGGTTGTCCCCACGTACAATTTCCATGCCCGTGTCCGATCGCCGCACGCCTAGCGTCGTCTTGCACCCGTCGCCGCAGTGGGTGCAAACCGTGCCCACATGCTTCATTTCCCACGGGCGTGTCTTGTAGCGATACGCGCCCGAGGTGAGCGCGCCCACCGGGCAAATGTCGATGCACATGCCGCACTCTTCGCACTCCAGATGATCTTCTTTATTCGGAGCGATCAGCGAACTCACGCCGCGGTTCTGCACCCCGAGGGCCCACACGTCCATGCCCTCGCCGCAAACCCGGACACACCGGTAGCACAGGATGCAGCGCGGCCGGTCGAAGAACACCACCGGAGACCATTGCTGCTCGTCCTTATGATTTTTCGCCTCCATGAATTTTGATTCGGCGGCGCCGTAGGAGAATGTCATGTCCTGCAGTTCGCATTCCCCGCCCGCGTCGCACACCGGGCAATCCAGCGGATGGTTGCCCAGTAGCATCTCGATCATCGACTTCCGCGCCTGCTTGACCTCCGGACTGTCGCTGCTGACCACCATGCCCTCGCTGATCACGGTGGTGCAGGCGGTCTGCAGTTTGGGCATCTTCTCGATTTTCACCAGACACATGCGGCAAGCGCCCTGCAGCGAAAGATTGGGGTAATAGCAAAAAGAAGGCACCTCGATGCCCGCGCTTTTGCAGGCCTCGATCAGCAGCGTCCCCGCGGGGGCTGTTAACTTCTTGCCGTCGACAGTGAGTGTTACGTCAGTCATAAATAAGCAACGAATTCCTTAGCGCCGGCGTCCCGCCGGCTGTCGCGAGGGCGTCTCCCCCTCGCACTCGATAAGCAATCGAAGTCGCTGAGCCCTTCCGCCAGACTTCGTGCCGGCGAGACGCCAGCGCTACGCTAACACCGGCTCTGCCGCGCTTGCCTTCTCAAACGGGCACGGTCGACCCTCTAAATGTTCTTCAAACTCT
This sequence comes from uncultured Acidobacteriaceae bacterium, assembly GCA_963774565.1. GTDB lineage: Bacteria > Acidobacteriota > Terriglobia > Terriglobales > Acidobacteriaceae > Sulfotelmatobacter. Next base: position 38,438 of record CAVZFP010000026.1, read on the forward strand.
TTGCGAAACTTTTTCACGAAAGCAATCGTCGGCATCGCGGCGGCATCTCCCAGCGGACAAAACGTCCGCCCCAGCATGTTTTCCGCCAGGTACTGCATGTTGTCGATGTCCTTCTTCACCCCGCCGCCGGCATGAAAACGAATCAGCGTCTTCTTCAGCCAGTCCGTCCCCTCGCGGCAGGGAATGCACCATCCGCAACTTTCATGCTGGTAAAACTTCATGGTCCGCAGCGCGAATTTCACAATGCACTGCGCGTCATCGACTACGACCACGCCCCCCGAACCCAGCATCGAGCCAGCCTTCTGCACCGAATCAAAATCCATCGCCACATCAATTTCATCCGCAGTAAGGCAGGGACAAGAAGACCCGCCCGGCACTACGGCCTTTAATTCGCGCCCGTTAAGGATGCCGCCGCCCACGTCGTAGATCATCTTCTTCAAGTTGTAACCCATCGGCAGTTCGTACACGCCGGGTTTCGCGATGTTTCCACTCAGGCAAAACAGCCGCGTGCCCCCGTTTTTCGGCGTCCCTAGCTTTGCATACCAGTCTGCGCTGCCAAGAATAATGTGCGGCACGTTCGCCAGCGTCTCCGCATTATTGATGACCGTGGGTCCGCCCCAAAGACCGACGACTGCCGGAAATGGAGGCCTAATGCGAGGAATGCCGCGCTTGCCCTCAAGCGATTCCATCAGCGCCGACTCTTCGCCCACTTCGTAGGCACCCGCGCCGCCGTGCCAGTAAATATCCAAGTCGCGCCCGCTGCCGAAAATGTTCTTGCCGATAAATCCCTTGGCGTAAGCGTCACGAATCGCCTTCTGCATGATGACGGAGAGATACCGGTACTCGCCGCGAATGTAGATGTAGCCGCTCCTTGCGCCCACGGCCAGCGCGCCAATCATGACGCCCTCGATCACCGAGTGCGGATCGTGCTCAAAGATCAGCCGGTCCTTGCAGGTCCCAGGCTCGCTCTCGTCCCCGTTGCACAAAACGTACTTTGGCTTGGCCGACTGCATCGGCACGAACGACCACTTCATGCCAGTAGAAAATCCAGCCCCGCCCCGCCCGCGCAGCCCGGAATTCTTGACTTCACTAATAATCGCGCCCGGTTCCATCCCCAGCGCCTTCTGCACGGCCTTATAGCCGTCCAGTTCAAGATAGCGATCAATGTTGGTCGCACCCCGGCCAAAGCGCCGGGAGACAACCTTTACCTCGTCGGGATGGGAAACCAAGTCAGCCATCGGATATTGAGGGATGTTGCGATTGAGTCATTGAGCGATTGAAGACACTTTTTTCAATCGCTCAATCAGCCAATCTCACAATCGCTAAATTTCCCTACTGCGTTGCCTTCTTCTTGTACTCGTCAAGAACCCTGTCCATCTTTTCCGCCGTCAGGCTCTCGTGAAAGTCGTAGTTGACCTGCGCCGCCGGAGCCCAGCTGCAGGCCCCGATGCACTCCACTTCCTCCAGGGTGAACAGCCCGTCGGGCGTAGTCTGTTTGTGCCCAATCCCCAGTTTCTTGGCGCAGTGATGCAGAATTTCGTCGCCGCCCCGCACCATGCAACTGATATTGGTGCAGACTTGCACGTTGAACTTGCCGCGCGGTTTGGTGGTCAGCATGGAGTAGTAGCTGATCACGTTGCGCACTTCGAGTTCCGTCAGGTCGAGGCGAGTCGCAATTTCCGCAATCACTTCGTCGCTCAGATAACCAACCTCGTCCTGTGCATACAACAAGGTTGGGACAAGCGCCGAACGTTTCGTCGGATAATGCGGCACCATCTCCTCAAACCGCGTCTCGAATTCGTCAGAAAACTTCATGGAAAATTGAGCGATTGCGTGAGCGGGCGATTTTGCGATTGAAAACTCATGCTACATGCATCGCCGTAGGTTGCGAGGCGGCAAAAATCGATGTCAGTTCGTTCGCTTCCTTAAGCAGTGCCTCCGTTTTTGACAAAGCAACAATCCCAGATCCCGTCATCAGTTCCCGCCACAAAACTGCTTCATCTGCTTCCTCAACCACTACGCCGATCTTTGCAACAAATTCAGCCTTCGATCTTGCTCGGCACACCGCCCGATAGTTTGCGGCCACTGAAGTGCCACACCTTAACAGCTGTTTTCCTAAAACTTGCGCGTCAGTCTTATACGGTAGCGACCGGTACAGGCGAATCACCTTCAAAGCAAACGCTTTCGTCCGATCCCGCAACTGCTCTGGTTGACAGCTCACAGAATGGCCCTTGGAAGTCAATCACCCAATGACCCGATCGCTAAATCACTCAACCCGCTTACCGGTCAATCTCCCCCAGCACAATATCAATGCTCCCGATCGCCGCCACCACATCCGCCAGCAACCGTCCCTCGCACATCTTCGGCAGCGTCTGCAAATTTGCCAGGCACGCCGCCCGCATGTGCACGCGGTAAGGCTTCGCCGTTCCATCACTGACGACGTAATATCCCATCTCCCCGCGCGGCGACTCCACTGCCTGATACACCTCGCCCGCCGGCACCGCGAATCCTTCCGTAATAATCTTGAAGTGATAGATGAGCGCTTCCATCTCCGTCTTCATTTTCTCGCGGTCGGGGAGAACCACTCCCGGTGCATTCGCCTTGATCGGACCCTCCGGCATTCCCTCCAGCGCCTGCCTTACGATCGCGGCCGATTCCCGCAACTCCTGCACCCGGCACATGTAACGGGCGAAGACGTCGCCTTCCTGCGATACCGGCACCTTGAACTCAAACTTTTCGTAGCTCGAGTACGGCATATCCCGCCGCAGATCAAAATCCACGCCGCTGCCGCGCAGGGTCGGGCCGCTGGCACCCAAGGCAATCGCGTCCTCCGCCGTCATTTGCGCCACGCCTTTGGTCCGCATCGCCCAGATCGGATTCCCCGTCAGCAGATTCTCATACTCATCCACCTTCGACGGAAAATATCCCGCGAACTCGCTCACCCGGTCGAAAAATCCAAGCGGCGGTTCCAGCGCGATTCCACCCACTCGAAAGTACGAGGTCATCATGCGCTGTCCGCTAACTGCCTCGAATAGCTTCAGAATCTCTTCGCGCTCGCGGAAACAATATAAGAAAACCGTCAGCGCGCCGATATCCATGGCGTGCGTCCCCAGCCACACCAGGTGCGAGTTGATGCGCGTCAGTTCGTTCATGAGCACGCGCATCCACTGCGCTTTCGGCGGAATTTCCAGTCCCAGCAACTTCTCCACCGCCAGCACATAGCAGAGATTGTTGGTCATGGGGCACAGGTAGTCGATGCGGTCCGTCAGCGGCACGACTTGCTGGTAAAACTTGGCTTCGCAGGTCTTCTCGATGCCGGTGTGCAGAAAGCCGATATCGGGCATCATGCGCACCACAGTTTCGCCGTCAATCTCAAGGATCACGCGCAACACGCCGTGCGTCGACGGATGTTGCGGCCCCATGTTCAGGATCATGGTGCGATCCTGCCCGGGCTCCAGCACTGGAGTAGGGTTTAAATGGGCCATCTAGCGGTAGCCCTCCACCGGATAATCTTTGCGCAGAGGATGGCCTTCCCAGTCCTCGGGCATCAGGATGCGGCGTAAATAAGGATGCCCGGTGAAACGAACTCCAAACAGATCGAAGACTTCGCGCTCAAAATAATTGGCGCCCGCCCAGATCGAAGTGATCGACTCGACTGTCGGACTCGCGCTGTTCAGGCGGACTTTCAGCCGAACCCGCTCTTTGTTCGGAATCGAAAGCAGGTGATAAATCACCTCGAACCTGGGCTCAGCCGGATACCAGTCCACGCAAGTCACGTCGGAAAGGAAATTAAAGGGGCAGACGGCATCCTCTTTCAGAAGGGCGCAGGCTTCGCGGATGTGATCGCGATTGACATAAATCGTCATCTCCTCGCGGTCGAACTTCACGCCCGTGACGGCCTCGGCATTCCAGCCCACGAGACGCGCCACCGCCGGATGGTTCTTCAATTCCTCAAGATCGGTAATCGCTGGAACCAGCGCCATTAGAAGTTCCCCCGTCGCGGAGCGGTTTCGCCCCAGTCCAAAACGCCTTTCTTCCAGACATAGAAGAATCCGACGAGGAAAACCCCGATGTACACCAGCATCTCCCACAGCCCGAAGCGCTTCAAATCGCGCAAAATAATGGCCCAGGGATAGATGAAAACCGCCTCAACATCGAACAGAATGAACAACATGGCGACCAGATAGAACTTTACTGAGAAGCGTTGCCGGGAGTCGCCCACCGGAGTCATGCCGCATTCGTAAGGGGAGAGTTTCGCGCGGGTAGGTTTACGCTGCCCGATCAGCCAGGAAAGGGAGACAATCGCGGTCGCAATCCCGCCCGCCATAAGAATATGGATCAAAAACGGGAGGTAGCGAGCGAAGTAATTGTCGGGCATAGGACGAGATATATATAATTCGCGCCAAGCTCTACTTAAACATTCTAGGTTATGGGCTTACACTCAACAGTGTCAAGCGAAGCAGAGGAGATTTTGCGATTGTGCGATTTGGTGATTGAGCGATGTGAGACCTACTCCGGAATCGTCGGAAGGTCAGGTTCTTCAATCACTAAATCACTCAATGACTCAATGACTCAATCCATATGATTTTCGGCTTCAATACTGACGTGAAGCACGGCGACACCATCTATCACGTGCAGAGCGAGGCGCGGGAGGGCGAACTCCTTCTGCAGTCCCAGGTTTTCGTGCGCGGCCGCTGCATTGGCAAGAAGGCCACTTCCTATGCCGCCAAGGCCGCCGCAGCGCAATTCGGGGACGCGCAAAAGGAGCAGCAACTCCGGGAACAACACCGCCTCGTGCTCGACGCCATCCGCGAAGGCAAGCTCGACAACGTTCTGGATCATCCTGAAGCGGACTTGGCAGCGGTGAAGCAGCTGGACGTGCAATGGCTGAACTCCGATTCGATTCATGCCGATCGTAATCTAACCATGCAGGTGCGCGTCACCGAGGGTGGTGCGGCCGCGCCCGGTGCGCGCTTGACCTTCCGCTTCGCTCGTCCCGGCGCAGCGCCGTTTTATACCCAGGTCGTGGCCGACTCCGGCGGCGGCGCGGAGATCAAGATTGAGGTCGAGGAAGCAGCCCTCCCCGACTCCTCGCTGCTTGTGCAAGCCAACTACGAAGGCCGGACCGCCACGCGCAAGTTCGCCCTGCGCAAAGCCGAATAATAGCCATGGTGCGAGGGTGATCCTTTACACTATCCCATCGGCGTCATCCCGAGCGTAGCCGCTCTTCAGGCGGAGCGAGGGATCTCGCGCGCACTGCGGCCACGGTCGGCCAGAAACACAACAGCGGATCCCACAGCCCTATGAAACTCCATATCAATGGGGAAGAGCGCGATTTTACCGATTCCTCCGCTCCCTTTACGCTCGCCGCGCTCGTGGAAACCCTCGGCATGAAGCCCGACCGCGTAGCCGTGGAACTCAACCGCGACATCGTTCCCCGTGACCGCTGGACCGACACTCACCTCCACGAGGGCGATCGCCTCGAAGTCGTCCACTTCGTGGGCGGCGGCTTCAATTCCCGGCAGGAACTCTCCTAGTCACCCCTTTTCCACCGATTCTCTTCTTGACTCGCGCCGAGGCATGCCTAGAATGTTTGAAACATTTAGCTTAAATATTGTTTCAAACATGGTTGAACATAAACGTTAAACAATTATGCAGGACCGATTTACATCGCAACAGGTGACTGCTCTAACCGGGATAACGCCTCGCCAGCTCCAGTGGTGGGACGAACGCGGCGTCGTAAAGCCGGAGCGGGCAGGGCATCGGCCGCCTCTACTCGATGAATCACCTGACGGAAGTGGCGGTCATCTGCGAACTGCGACGCAAGGGATTCTCGCTGCAGAAGCGTGCGCAAGGTCATGCGCTTTCTCGACCGCGAGATTGGCAAGGGGCTAGCCGAGATTGTGAGCCGCACTTCCGACTATCACCTGTTGACCGACGGAACGCATCTCTACCTTGAGACATCCGCCAAGCAGATTGTCGACATCTTAAAGAATTCGGATCAGCCGATTCTCGCGGTTTGCCTGAGCGACGCGGTGCGGCAGGTCCGGGCTGGGGTCGTCTCCGGAAAGGCGAATACTTCGGTAACTTCGCCGGATTACCGCAGGCGTGCTAAAAGAGTTTCGTAGGCCAACTGTGGGCACAGCACGAGCTAGTCTCAGGGGACACAAGGAGGAACACATGGTCGGTGAACTGGACCTTCTCAGTGAGTGGATTCCAGAACAGATGCAGCCAGGTACCGTCTTCGTGCTGGAAAATGCCGGTGAGATTGGCGAGAAGGAAGATCCCTACTGGGCCGTGCTGTCCTGCCCCTCGTGCGGCATGCTGGGCCTGATCACGCGCAAACAAATCAACGGGCTGCTGCCCGTCATTTGTGGCTCAGAGCACTGCTCAGCCCAATTCTTCATCCGCGATAGCGAAGTCGTAGTGCGCAAACCCTTCTAGTTCGGGCCGTGATCTGCGGCCCTCAGTTCCTTCCTGCCTTTGCTTTTTCCAACTCCACCGGAACCTGTTCGACAATTTCAATGCCGAAGCCCTCGAGCGCGGCCACTTTCTTGGGACGGTTCGTGAGCAGACGAATACGCCGCAGGTCGAGGTCCGACAGAATTTGCGCTCCGATGCCGATTTCGCGCTGAATCTGCTTTTCGTTGTCGTATAGCGCGGGCAGCCTCTGTCCGCGATGAAAGCCCAGCGCAGTGCGATCCCCGACCTTCTCGACGGAGAATCCCTGTGAGGTCTGGTGCAGGTAGATCAGCGCGCCGCGACCTTCCTGGGAAATGCGGCGCAGGGCGCCTTCCAGCGTGGAATGACACTCACAGCCGGTCGCTCCAAAGACGTCGCCCATCAGGCAATGCGCATGCATGCGTACCAATACCGGAGTTGCGCTGTGCTCTAGGTCTCCGCGAACCAGCGCAACATGCGACTCGCCTCCATCGACTTCGCTCTCGTACGCGATTAACCGGAATTCCCCAAATCGCGTATCGACCAGAGCTTCGCCCACGCGATGGACGTATCGCTCGTGTGCCATCCGGTAGCCGGATCAACTCGGCCACGGTCAGCATCTTCATCTTGTGCTCGCGGCAGAATTCGATCAGGTCCGGCACGCGCGCCATGCTGCCATCGTCCTTCATAATCTCGCAGATGATTCCTGCCGGAACCATGCCCGCGAGCCGCGCCAGATCCACCGAAGCCTCCGTCTGTCCCGCCCGCACCAGCACCCCGCCTTTGCGCGCGCGAAGAGGGAAGACGTGCCCGGGACGCGCCAGGTCCGCAGGTCGCGTCGCCGGATCAATCGCAACCTGAATCGTGCGGGCTCGATCGTATGCAGAAATGCCAGTCGTGACTCCGGTGCGCGCGTCGATCGCCTCACAAAATGCCGTGCCGAACTGCGAAGTATTCTCCGACGTCATGGGACCGATATTAAGGTGCTCAAGCCGCTCCTCCGTCATCGCCAGACAGACCAGGCCGCGTCCGAATTTCGCCATGAAGTTGATGGCTTCCGGCGTGACCTTCTCGGCGGCAAGAGTAAGGTCGCCCTCGTTCTCGCGATCTTCGTCGTCGACCACCACGATCATGCGGCCCGCGCGGATTTCTTCGATCGCATCGGGAACGTCGGTGAATGGCGCCTGCGGACTCATCTTGTCGAGATTCTAGCACCGCAGACAGGGCACAGGCCTGTAATGGGATTGAAAAAACTAGTCCAGCGCAGAGAAGCCAGATTGCAGATGGACGATCTCATCGCTTCTGCCGGGCAGTCGTCAACGGTGGCGTGTTGCTTTCGCGCCTCCGGCAATTTTCGCGAGCTCACGAGCGTACGCTGCGATGGTTTCAGGAATTGCCTGGTTATAAACGAACTGCCCCTCGCGCCGGCAGGTAATGAGGTTAGCTTCGCTCAGGATCTTGAGATGGTGAGAGACAGTCGCGGGCGTTACGCCGCGCATCGAGACGATCTGGCCACAGTTCATGTTGTCGGTTGCCGAGATAGCTTCAAAGATCCTAAGGCGGGTCTTGTCGGCAAGCGCTTTCGATATCTTCTCCACTTCCGAACGGTTCATAGTCGATCTAGAGTGTACCGAAGTCATTGCGCTGGCTGCCATACAGCAAACCGGTTATCCGGCCAGGATTTTATAAAACCTGCATCCGAACATTTCGATAGTCATCTAAGTGTCTAGAGTTGGCTGGATCAAGGGCGGCACGAGACATCTGAGTTCCGGCTAGACAATTCGACACGACCAGGAGAATGACATGAAGAGGCTCGAAGGAAAAGTGGCGGTGGTAACCGGCGGCAATAGCGGCATTGGATTGGCAACGGCCAAGCGTTTGCAGGAAGAAGGCGCGAAAGTAGCCATTCTCGGACGCAGCAGAAAAACCCTGGATGAGGCAGTGAAGGCTATTGGAAACGGAGTAGTGGCGGTTCAGGGAGACGTCGCTAGACTCGCCGACGTAGACAGGCTGTACGCCGAGGTTTCGCAGAAGCTGGGCAAAATTGATGTTTTGTTCGTGAACGCGGGAGTAGCGAAGTTTGCCCCCTTTGCCGAGACTTCGGAAAGCACCTACGACGAAAATTTCGACGTCAATATCAAAGGTGCGTACTTCACCATTCAGAAAGCCCTGCCGCTGTTGAATGACGGCGCGTCGATCATTCTGAATACCAGCGTTGCGGGTCAAACAGGCACGGTAGGCACCAGCGCGTATGCGGCAACCAAAGCCGCGCTACGTTCTTTGGCGCGAACCACAGCCGCCGAGTTGGCGGGACGCGGCATCCGCGTCAACACGGTCGCCCCAGGGCCGATTGTTACCCCAATCTTTGGGAGGACCGGGCTGCCAAAGGAAGCAGTCGATGAATTCGCGAAGGAGGTCATTGCGCAGGTTCCGATGAAGCGCTTCGGACAGCCTGAAGAAGTGGCTGGGACCGTAGCATTCCTGGCCTCGCAGGATGCCTCCTACATCACCGGTGTGGAAATCAACGTCGATGGCGGGCTCGGACAAATCTGAATTGGTCGGGCGACTGCCCAGCCAGTCGCCCATCTTCTCCCCGATCCGCCGAATTCGGCGCAACTCCTCACGGAAAGTCCGTAACCTTGGGAGTCACACGGGGACGAATTGCGGTTGCCTCGCCCGTGTCATCGATCACGTGGTTGATTGCGCCGTGGTCGCCCAGCGCTACCGTGATCATGTCGTGAAACCGTACCCCCGGGCTCTTCGGTGCCTCGATCGCCCGGGTTAACAGGACCCCCGGATAAATGAAGACGCTGTACACGCCCAGGCCCCACGCCTCGTGACTCGTCACTCCATCCGCCACCTTGTATGAGGCCCAGCCATTCACTCCGGGCGCACTGGTAAAGCTCGGCTGGTTTGGAGGATCGTACGGAATCTCCGACTGATAGAAATACGTTCGCCCGCCATTGCCCTTCCATAGCACCTGGTAGTGCTGGTGATGCTCCACAAACAAGCCGTAGATCGTGACAGCGTTTCCATTCACCACTAGCCCGTTCTCGCTGGTATTCAGATCCCAGCCTACTCCGTCGCCGTGGTCCGCTCTCCAGATCCAGGTATGGTCCACCAGCGTGTCGTTGCTATTGATCCTCAAATTCACCTTCGTCCTGCCAACTCCCGCGCCGCCTACGCGAAAGAAAACATCGTGCAGCGTGATCGGGTCCTTCGCGTGTCGCGCCCGGCTTCCCTCGGGCCCTACGTCGAGCAGCACCGGAGACTCACTCGGCCCCGCATCAAAGAGCAGGCCCGCAATTTCAATTCCGTCCACATCGGCTGTCGTCATCGCCGCCGTGCCTTTCACCGGGCGCAGCGTTGCATAGCCGAGTCCCAGCACCACGGTATTCGGGCGGCTCACGCGAATCGGAGTGGTTAGTTCATAAATTCCCGGCGTCAGAATCAGGTTCTTGCCTTGGGCAAGCTGCGCGTTGATCGTCTCCGCTGTATCCACATCGGGCCGCGCAATATAAAACTGCGCGATCGGAATCGTCTCTCCCGCTGTCTCTCCGCCGCGCCACGTGATCCCGACGCTGTCGCTGCGCAGCGCCGGAACCCGCACGCTGAACTCGCCCGCGGCATTCACCTGCAAGAACGGCTTCTCGCGCACCACTGGAGCCCCGGCCACCTTTGTGAAAGGCGGCTTAGGCCAGGCGCCTTCCGGCGGATGCACCACGCCGACAAACACCATGTTCCAGTTTGAGCCCGTCCAACTCTTCCAATCGCAATTGCGCGAGATCCATTGCTGCTGGCTCCCGGAATCGACATTTCCGTCCACCAGCGAATCCGACATCCAGCCGCCGCTCGCCCATCCACGATGCTGGTGGAGCACCAGGTCGCCGCGCACGTGCATACGCCGCAGCGACACTGCCTGCGAGACCGCCCACTGCATCGTGCCGCCAGCTGGCGTTATCGAGAGCCCTTCCGCAGCTCTCCAGAAAGTCGTCGTCGCATTATCGTGCTCATGGTTCGCGTCGGCATGCACGTTGCCGGTAATTCGCGTCGCATCGGGCGATGCACCCAGCCCTATCACCTCTGTGTAGAAGCCCACCGGCACGTCCACCGAATAGCTTCCGGGCAGCAACAGCAGCGCATACCGCTGCGAGCTGAACTCGTTGTGCTCCTGCGTCGCATACACCGCGTCGATCTGCTTCTGGATCGCCTGCGCTGGCATCGACGGATCGAAGATCAGTACGTTAGGTCCGAACTCCGGCTTCGCGCCCTTCGCCGCGAGCGCTGGCAGAGTTGCTGCCAGTAGAAACGCTGCGCAACCCAGTCTTATCAGCCGAAGCGGGGAGATGGGGCTACCTTGATTGTCCGGGTGCATCGTTTCCTCTGAGAGTGCCCGATCCCTGCGTCTTTTGCAAGAGTCCTGCCCTTAGCGGAGCCGAAGGGCGGGAGCGATGCTGTCGCCGAGTTGCTCTCGTGAGGAATCAGCCAGGTATCGGTGTCGGAAAGCTTATCTACTGTCTTCAGGTGACGATGATGGATTGCAAACGTCAGATGGGAAGACAGGAGGTCCCATGACAGCAGATTCTGCAGTTCTGCCATCGAGGAAGACGAACGGGTTCTTGGCAATCGCGGTGGGCGGCCTGACTGCCGGGGCTTTGGACCTTCTCCAGGCTTGCATCCTGTTTGGATGGAACATCCCGCTCGCGATTGCCGCAGGCCTGCTGGGGCGGCGCGCTCTCCATGGAGGCGTTGGCACCTACGTTTTGGGTGTCGTCCTGCACTTCTTTATCGCCTGCTCAGCCGCGGCTGTTTACTACGCGGCCAGTCGCAGTTTGACTTTCCTGAGAGAGCACCCAGTGGTGTGCGGCTTGTTCTTCGGTGTCGCAGTCCAAGAGGTAATGAATCTTATCGTTTTGCCACTCTCCGCGCTTCACGCCAGGGGTCCTTATCGACTGCATGACCTGATTCTGGGGCTGGTTGTGCATATGGTCGTGATCGGGCTCCCGATCTCCTTCAGCGTGTGGCGATTCGCGAGATGAGGCCCTTCGGGAGAAACGGAAGACGTTGTCACGTACAAAAACATCCTATCGGTGTTTTGCGTTCTTCTGTTGGCTCAATCGGAGAAAGATCTGGGACTCTTCCTTCATGAGGAGTCCATAGCCTCGCAAGTTCTGTAACATCTTTTCATGGCGATCACTCTCGACGACCTGCGGCGGTTTGCGGTCGCACGAAGCCTGTTCCTACCAACCACTTTAAAGCGTGCGCTTCATCGTATGGGATTTGTGCAGGCGGACCCAATCCGCGCGCCCGCCCGCGCGCAGGATTTGATCCTGCGCCATCGGGTGAAGAGCTACCGCGCTGGCGATCTCGAACGTCGTTATGCCGAACTTGGGGTCCACGAAGATTTTTTCATCAACTACGGTTTCGTGACCGGAGAGATTCAAGCGCTCATGCATCCCCGTGCGGATAGCTGTGTCCCCGCGGAAGGCCGGCTGCCTTGGCCGGGCGCGCGCAGAAAGCGAGCTCAACTCGTGCTGGAATTCGTGCGCGAACGCGGCGTTGTGCACCCGCAGGAAGTCGATGACCACTTTTCGCATGGCACGGTGCGGAATTATTGGGGAGGCAAATCGAACGCTACCACTCACCTGCTCGATGCCATGCACTACCAAGGCCTGTTGCGGGTGGTGCGACGCGCGGCGGGGATACGACTCTATGCGGTGCACCAGCATGGAGACGCACCGGTCGGAGAGAGCGAACGGCAGGTCCGGGTCGACGCCTTGGTCGATGCGGCGGTCCACGTGTACTCGCCCTTGCCTGCGCCAAGCCTGAGATTTCTGGTGCGTCGTCTGCGCTTTGCCGCGCCGCAGTGGCAGCATGAGTTGACGAGCGCCTTGCACCGCGCTCAAGGCCGTCTAGCGCGTACCCAGATTGATGGGATCGACTGGTACTGGCCGGCTGCGGAGGATCCGCCGCGTAGCGCCCCTCACGATCAGGTGCGCTTGCTAGCCCCATTCGACCCTGTAGTTTGGGACCGAGCCCGCTTCGAGTTTTTGTGGGGCTGGATCTACCGCTTCGAGGCCTATACGCCTCCGCCCAAACGGAAGCGCGGCTATTATGCTCTCCCGTTGCTTTGGCGCGATCGCGTGATTGGTTGGGCAAACCTCTCCATCAAGAATGGTGAGCTTCGCGCTGAATTCGGCTATGTGGACTCGCCTCCAGCGCGAGATCGCCTCTTCCGCAGCGAGCTTCAAACAGAACTGGACCGCATGCGAAGCTTTCTGGGGCTCGAAGTCTGAGCGCGAGCCGTGCTCTTCCGCCTTGCTGAAAATTTCGCGGCGACTCCCCGAAATGGGACGCCTCGGAGAATCGAGGTACCCCCCTCCCCCTGGGATCTATTGGAATCATCGAGTTGGCATGAAATCGACAAGTAGTCTATGGGGCACAATCACTTGCGGGCAAAATCTTGATATCAAAAGAACTTAGAAGCCAAACGCATGTGCAAATTCCAAAGACGGGACGAATGCAATCGTCTACGCACCGTCCCCGCCTCGACCATGATTGCGCAATTGCGATGGTAGAGGCAAGGTCAGATGTCACAGGAGACATGTGGAAAAAGTGACCCACAGCGAGCGGCCCCTTTTCGCACGATCGCGACTGAGGCTGTCCCATTCGTCGGGGAGACGTCCCGTCTTGTCCCCGGTTTATTCCCCCGGTTTAGACATCAATCCCCGCGGCAGCACCAGTTCCGGCGCGCTGCTCAATGTCAATGTCAGTGATACCGGTCACGCATGTTCCGGTGAGCCCGTTTGAGACCGGCAGGCTGCCGGTTGTTGAGAACAGGCCTGTTCTCGACAGTTATCGGGTCGGATAACATCTGTCGGGCGGGAAGACCATGAACTTGAAAAAAGCATTTGAGACCCTTCTGCGATCCCTAAGGGCTTCCGACAAAGAGGGTGATCTTCCTGTCTCGTTGGTGCTACTGCAGGACGGGTGGCCCTGCTTTTTGATCTCGCCGACATCACCCACATTTCCGGGACGGGAAGAAAAAAAGAAATAGAAAGGGTGGGCCGCCACCCGCCCTTTTATCCCGATCCCGCCAGTTCGTGCTCGGCCCCACGGAACAGGGCGCGCATGGAGCGGAGTACCCAGCGCGTCAGGAGCACAATGATTACGACGAAGATGGTGGCGACAGTGCCCGCTATGTAAGGGTGGCGCGTCGCCAGCCATGTCAAGCCGATTGCGAGAACGTCTTCGCCCACGCTCAGCGTGATGTTCGAGAACGGTTCGGGCGAAGGCGTCACGGCGGCGCGGGCTGCGGTCTTGCCGCTATGCGCGATCAGCGCAACGGCGGCGCCCAGCAGAGTGGCTAGCAGTTGGTGCTCAGGGGAAAGTTGGCTTGTGGCCCGATAGGCCAGCAGTCCGGCGACGGGGACGCGGATGAAGGTGTGCAAGGCATTCCATATCAGGTCGAAGGCAGGGACTTTGTCGGCAAAGAATTCGAGGATGAAGAGGGCGAGGCTGGCGACGATCACTGGCCATCCTGCCAGCAATTGCAGTCCCGGTGGCAGGGGGAGATGGCCGAAGCGCGCCAGCAGTCCCAGGACAGCGACGGTCGCGTAGAGATTGAGCCCCGCCGCAAAGCCGATCGCGGCCAGCAGCGCGAAGAGTTCGCTCGGCGGGATTTTCAGGACGTCTAACATCGGTCAGAGCAACATGGGTTTGAGTTGCATGATAGCGCTTAGCTTGGACCGAGGCGAGTTCAAGATGAAAACCAGACACCGAGGCGGCTGTCGCTACGCTTCTGAAATAGAAAAGGTCGCTCCTCCATCTCATGAAGGAGCGACCTCAAATTGTTCTCACCGCTCTGGTTATAGCGTGGACTCGATCTCAAAGCCCCAAGCTTCCAGAAGAGGTTCGGGGATGTACTTGGAGTTCTTGTTGCGGCGAGCCCATTCCCGCAGGCGGGTCGAACGCAGATATTGATCTGGGGAGAGCTTGTACTCGCGCACAACCTGTTCGAATTCGGTGATGGTCGGGGTAATGGGCCCGATCGGCTCGGGCTTGCCCCAGTTCGGATTTCCGCGTCGCTTGGCCATGAAAAGTGCCTTTCTACTTATGGGGATGAAACCGCAACACCATCTAACTATTTGATTCTCCGCATTGCCTATAGGATGCAACTTGGGAACGCGGGCTTCGCGTCGACAGAATTGGACCCATGACTTGATCCGAACGCGAAGCTAACCGGAGATTCAAGAGCTTACAGTCATTTGGGGTTAGAAGTCAATGGAAATTTCCACCCCGACTGCGGCTGCCCCCGTTCAAATGTCCATAAACAGGACACTTATGCCGGCACGGTCCCGCGTTCGACGGCCGCTCGACTCCAATTCTTTTGCCTGGTCTGCAGGCTTTTCAGGTTACGCCCGTAACCGTAGTTGAAGCGGAAACATTGATCGCTTGGATCGATGGACATAAAGTGCAGACAGGGGGTCCGGTCGAGCGTTCCCAGGCTGGATTGAACGCCCACGGAAGACATTTGTCCTGCGATTGGCCCTGGAGTTCACAAGCACAGAGATAGGCCCATTCCATGAGTTTGAAGACGTTGCTACTGTGTTCGGACGCAAAGATCGTAAGAGTATTGCGCCGAGTGCTGGGCGATCTTGATATAGCAGTCGAGTTGTGCGCCGACGCGGACAGCGCTTTGCGCAAGCTCACGCGGCAGCGGTTTGAGGCAATCATTGTGGACTGCGCCGACGACGGCGCCAACGAAGTGCTCAAAAGTGCCCGTAGCGCTCCCTGTAACAAGCAGGCGGTTGCGGTAGCGATTGTCGAACCTATTGTTGGCCTGAAGGCCGTTTTTGGCGTGGGAGCGCACTTCGTGCTCTACAAGCCGGTATCGAGTGAACGTGCCAAGTCGAGTTTTCGCGCGGCCCGGGCTCTGATGAAAAGTGAGCGGCGGCGCAACGCACGCGTCGCGGTGCAGATTCCCGTCGTCATGCGAAGTTCCGAAATGGGCGCCAATATGAAGGTCGCGACAGTTGACCTCAGCGAAGGAGGAATGGCGGTCAAGATCCCGCGCGGGCGGAGCCCTAACGGGCGTTGGCAGATCGCGTTCACCTTGCCGGGAACGCCGATTTCTCTGGAGCTTCCCGCTGAGTTCGCCTGGGAAGGAACCGCCAACCAGGGCGGATTGCGTTTCCAGCAGATCTCGCCGGAGGCGACGCGGCAGTTGCGAGAGTGGCTCAAGCAGAATTCTCCCGAAGCGGAACAGGACGATCCGCCCATCCGTTGCCAGCTCACCGATCTGAGTGTGGGCGGATGCTATCTGGAGATGGCCTCACCATTTCCCAGGTCGAGTCGAGTGGCATTGTCCATGCGCGCCGGCGGGGTGGAAGTGAGGGCCCAAGGCTTGGTGCGGATTATGCATCCAGACAAGGGAATGGGCATCGAGTTCATCCAAGCGACGCCGGAAGATCGCGCGGCTGTCGAAAAATTCTTAGGAGTGCTCACCGAGAACCGTACGCTGTTGCCTGAACTGCTGGTCGAACCCGAAGGATTGGAAGCAGAACCCAGCGCCGCGAAATCGCTACCTCGGGATAGGGATGATCCTTTGCTGCAACTGTTCTATGGCGAGGCGCTCACAGTAGAAGAATTTCATGAGGCGATGCGCAAGCAGCGAGCGATTCCACCCACGGCCACAGGCGGAGCCGCGGACGCGGCTCGCGCCTAGCTCTCTCCTAAAGAATTCTCCGGCGACAATCCAATGATGCGGCGTAGTGTTCCGAAAACCTTTGTGCGAAATTCCTCACAAGTTTGCCCCAAGGTTTAAGATAGCGGCGTGAAAGAAACTTGGCGATGGTTTGGGCCGCAAGATCCAGTTACGCTCGATCACGTCAAGCAGGCGGGAGCAACGGGCGTTGTTTCGGCCTTGCATCATCTCTATCGCGGCGAGGCATGGCCGGTCGACGAGGTGCTGCAGCGCAAGGCACAGATCGAGGCGGCCGGATTAGTCTGGTCGGTTGTCGAAAGTATTCCGATTCACAATTCCATCAAGCTGCGCACAGGACCTTTTCGTCAGTTCACGGATGCGTGGAAAGACTCGCTGGCGGCCGTCGCGCGGGCGGGCGTAACCATCGTGTGCTACAACTTTATGCCCGGGGTGGATTGGACCCGCACGGATTTGCGATGGCGACTGCCCACTACGGGGCTCGCGCTGCGCTTCGATGTGGTCGATTTCGCAGCGTATGACTTGTTTGTGCTCCAGCGTGCGGGCGCCGGGCAGGACTATGCGGCAGAACGCTTTCCGGCCGCGCGCGCCCGCTACGAATCGATGCCCGAAGCCCGCCGCAATGAATTGGAGCGCACGATTATCGCGGGATTGCCGGGCGCCGAAGCATCCTACAGCCGCGCGACGTTTCAAAAGCTGCTCGAAGAGTACGCAGGCGTTACCGAAGATGACCTGCGCGACCATCTCATCGCCTTCTTGCGGGACGTTGTGCCGGTCGCAGAAGAACTTGGCGTCCGTCTTGCGATTCACCCCGACGATCCGCCATGGTCGCTGTTCGGTTTGCCCCGCGTCGTCTCAACCGTCGACGATGTGCGATCGATCCTCTCGGGCGTTGATACGGTGTCGAACGGCCTGACGTTTTGCGTAGGATCGTACGGAGCGCGCGCCGACAATGATCTGCTTGCCATGGTGACGGAATTCGCGTCCCGGATTCATTTCGTCCATCTGCGGCAAGTGATGCGCGAGCCCGACGGGTCCTTTTATGAAGCGGAGCACCTCCGCGGCAGCTCGGACATGGTCGGTATCATCTGTGCTTTGCTGATAGAAGAAGCGCGCCGCAAACGCCAGAACCGTTCGGATCACGAGATCCCGATGCGTCCCGACCACGGGCACCTGCTGGCGGACGATATCTCACGGCAGATGAACCCGGGCTACTCGCTGGTCGGAAGGTTGAAAGGTCTTGCGGAATTGCGGGGCGTTATGCACGGCCTCCGGTACGGAATCCCTGAGTTAGGGAACTGAAGTGCAAGGGCTGCAACCGCCCGACGAGCGTGGTCTGCGACACCAGCATGTAAGGAGAAAGGGCAGATGAAAGAATTTGACAACCGAGTTGCGATTGTGACCGGTACAACCGGCATTGGTCGAGCCATCGCGAAGCGGCTGGCAGCAGGTGGCTGCAAGGTGGTGGCTTGTGGCATCGAGAACTCGGCCAACCAGGAACTGCAGCAAGACGCACAGGCCAACGGATTGGCGCTGCACGTCGAGCATTGCGACGTCAGCCAGCCTGACCAGGTCAAGTCGGTGGTTGCGAAGACGGTGGGGACCTATGGCAGGCTGGATATCATCGTGAATGCGGCTGCGATTCATCCCTTTGGCACGGCAGTCGAGACGGAGCCTGACACATGGAACCGCTGCATGATGGTGAATGTCGGAGGTATTTTCTTGCTGGCGCACTTTGGGATCCCGGAAATGAAAAAGGTTGGCGGGGGATCGATGGTGAATCTCTCCTCGGTGCAGGGTCATGCCTGCCAGAGAGGGGTTGTGGCATATGCCGCGTCGAAGGGAGCCGTTCACAGCCTGACGCGGGCGCTTGCGCTCGACCATGCCGGGGACCATATTCGCGTCAATTCCATTAGCCCCGGCTCCATTCGCACACCCATGCTGGCGCGCTCCGCGTCGCACTTCGGCCCAGACCTGCCGGTAGAAGCGGTGTTCGAACGTTTTGGCGCATCCCATCCGCTTGGTCGCATCGGCACACCCGAGGAGGTGGCGGAGTTGGCGGCCTTCCTCGTTTCTGACCGCGCCGGATTCTGCACCGGTGGCGACTATCTGGTAGACGGCGGATTGTTAGCGGGCATCGGCGTGCAATGATCGGCGACCCCTTTTGTGTAGCGCCAACCGGCGATGTCTGCGGTGAGGGCGCGGTCTGGCATGCCTCGCACGAAGCAGTCTATTGGAACGACATCAACCGCTTCCTCATCCATCGCTTCACGCCAGCGGATAGATGCGTTCGCACATGGTTCTTCGACGAACCGGTGACGGCACTGACCTTGACCGTCCGGCCGGGAGTCCTTGCCGTCGTGCTCGGCTCAAGCGTGATCTTGTGGGAGCCCGATACGGATCTACGGCACGATCCGATTTTTCTTCTTGAGGGATGGCCCAAAGTTCGTTTGAATGACGCACGCGTGGATCCGCGTGGCTCGCTCTGGATGGGCTCGATGCGCAACAACGTCAACTCCGATGGATCGGCCGGTGTGGCGGGAGGACAGGATGGTGCGCTGTTTCGCCTCGATCCGGATGGCAAGGTGACGATCTGGCGACAAGAGATCGGGATCTCGAATACGCTGGCCTGGAGTCCGGACTGCCGCCGTTTCTACTTTGGGGATACGCTCGCCAATGTCGTTCGAGTGTATGACTATGACCCGGCGACGGGCGCGATCGCGAAGGAAAGACCTTTCCTGGAGGGCTTCACGCGGGGGTTGCCCGATGGCTCAACTGTCGACGCGGAAGGCTTTCTTTGGAACTGCCGGTTTTTTGGCGGCTGCATCGTGCGAGTCGCGCCGGACGGGACGATCGATCGCGTCGTGGAGATGCCGGTGAAAAATATCACCACCTGCACATTTGGCGGAGCGGATCGCAAAACTCTCTACGTCACCACAGCAAAGATCGACGCCCCCGCCGGAGACCGGTTGGCAGGCGGGTTATACGCCATGCCGACCGATGTTGCAGGTCAGCCCGAGAATCAGTTCCACGCGTTCACTCGCTCCTGAATTCCGCGGCAAGCGGCCGTGAAACGATCTACGACTTCATTTTTTTCTGAAGCAGGCTGAGCAGTGCGCGGTCGAGTTGATGACCGTGCCAGTCCTCGAACTTCGTACCACGACGCTCGGTGTCGAGAACGCCGAATGGTCCCCTAAAATTCCACAACGCCCAGCCGGTGTGCAGGTCGCCGAGCACGCTCAAGGTGTCGTCGAACCAGGCGCGAACCACATCTGGAGGCGTGTGCTTGTAGCAACCCATCTCGCCGAAGTGAATTGGGACGCCGTGTGCGGCTGGTTCGCTCCAAGGCTGGAATGTGTGAGCTAGTTCAGCGCGATCGATGACGGCGCCCTTGCTGGTTTTCAGAGGCCAGGTCGGCAGCGGTTCGGCGCCGGTGAGGAATCCCCGCGCCCACTCGCACTGGTAGTGAGTCAGTTGTACTGGATGATAAGTGTGACAGCTCTGCAGGACTCCGGTGTCGAACAAATCGGAGATGACGGCGGTGCCGCCATTGTATCCATCGGTGATGACGAGGCGTTGCGGATCATGCTTGGAAATTGCTTCGATGGCCGACCGGGCGACTCGTGTGTAAGCGGTTGCATGACGCCGTGCGAATTCGGCGGAGATGTCTTCCGGTTTGGATTGGCCTGCTTTTTTCTGTTCCTCTATTTCCGCCGAAGTCGGCATCACGATTGGCTCATTCACCAAATTGAAGCTGACCTTCTGGCTGGAGATCCCCTTGTAGCGGTCAGCGAAATACGTCCACTGATAGACGAATGCGTCTAACATTTTCGGATCAGCAAACACGCTACTTTTTTCTTTGGTGATGTGAATGCCAGTTACAGATTCGTCTAGGGTGTCGAGAATGCAGTATCCGGGTGCACGGTGAAGCGACACGTTGACGTGAATCCCATATTTTTCACCGAATTTGATGGCTCGGTCGATCGGGACAACCTTCTTCTCACGAATCTGGAAGAGATCCTGAGGGTCGGTCCAGAAACGGTAGTCCATGGGCAAGCGAACCCAGTTGAAGCCCCAGTCTCGAATCCAGCGGAAGTCATCCTCCAAGAACATGCCGTCGTCCTGGTAGGGGAAATACTTCATCCAGTCGGGATCTGTCGAGAAATACTCGAGCAGGTTAAATCCGAACCACTTGGGATTTTTTGCGGAGGTTGGCGAGCTCGAGGTTGCTTCAGTGGAATGGGACCACGCTTTGATGGCCGTGGCGGTCCGGCTTAACAGGTCAGCCGGCAGCATCATGCCCATGCTCGCGAGGCCAAGGGATTTGAGAACGGACCGCCGGTTCATAGCACCCTCCAATTCGTCTGGACACATTCGTGACGCACGCCAACCTCTTCCACCGCTCTACTGGACTAGCCAACGGATGCTTCCGATCCATTGCGTTGTGAGGTCCAGAAGTTTGTGATCTCTTCCAGCGAACGTCCCTTCGTTTCCGGAATCAGCAGGCCGACAAGAACGATGGTCAACAGCGCGCCGCCACTGAAGCACCAGAAGGTGCCATCCGATCCCAGTTTCTTCTGCATGATGGGGAACAGTTGATTGCCCATGTAGCCGACCAGCCAGAGCGCAGTAGTTGCGATGGACATGCCGCGCCCGCGAACCTTGGTGGGATAAATCTCCGAGATGATAACCCAGCACGCCACGCCATTGCCGAAGGCGTGCCCGGCGACGAAGCTCATCACAAAAATCAGAACCGCCAGAGCGCTGCCGTGCACGTGATAGAAGCAGCCGACCAGAGCCAGCGAGACAAATTGCAATGTGGTCCCGGCGAGGATGAGCGTTTTTCTGCCCACGCGATCCACGAGCCAAAGGGCAAAAAGAGTGAACAGCAGATTGATCAGGCTGACCAGGACCGACTGGAAAAAGGCATCGCCGGAGGCGGCGCCGGCGGAGCGAAAGATTTGCGGCAGAAAGGAGAATATGGGAGTGATTCCGCTGACTTGCTGCAATCCCGCCAGCATGATACCCAGAAGCAGGGGTCGCCGGAACGAGGTGAACAGCTCCGAAATGTGGCCTTCTTCAACCGCCAGAGAGCTTTCGATTTCAGCAGCCTCGCGGGCCGCGATGTCAGGGCCGTTGATCTGGGTCAGAACCCGGATGGCATCATCGCGACGTCCCATCTTCATGAGCCAACGCGGGCTTTCGACCGCGGGCAGGATCATGCCGCCGAACAGCAGCGCGGGTACGATTCCTGCAAGAAACATCCATCGCCAGCCGACGGCCGTATTCCAACCTTCGTCCCCCATCCGCTGAATGATCATGTTGATGAAGACGGCGGCGAGAATTCCAACTACGATGCCCAACTGGTAGAGGGTCACGCACCGGCCGCGGACTCGGGTGGGGGCAATCTCAGCAATGTAGTTGGGCGAAATCACCGATGCTGCCCCGATCCCCAAGCCGCCAATCAACCGCCAAATTACGAACTGATGGAGATTGGCCGCGAAGAATATGCCGCCCGAGGAGAGGGCAAAGCAAAGGGCACACAGGGCGAGTCCAACTTTCTTGCCGAGATGATCCGCGACACTCCCGGCGACCGCGCAGCCGACCACGCAGCCGACCAAGGCGCATCCGGCGGCCCAACCGATTCCTGCCGCATCGAGATGAAACAACTGGCTGAGGTAGCCAATTGCTCCGCTGATCACAATATTGTCGTAGCCGAAAAGGAGTCCACCGAGAGTGGAGACGCTGGCCGCAATGACAAGCGGGCGGCGAGAGTGGGTGACGCTCGGAATGGATTGGATCGAGGAGGGCGTCAGTTTATCGGCCTCGGTGAGTGGATTCTGGCATCGGCACGCCTGCGGGATTCGAGTCGAGCATGGCCTTGACTGCAAGGATAAAGCCCAAGGTGTGAGCCATTCCGGAATGCCACGGAGCGGCACACGACATTTGCGGAGTATGGTCCGGGATAATGACGCCATCGAAATGGTTGCGCTCGAGAATGGAGAGGATCCGGATCATATTCACCTCGCCTTCGTCGATGAACGATTCCCGATAGTGGGGCACCTTGCCGACGACGTTGCGAAGATGAAGGTAGGCAATCTTGCCTTGTCGGCTGTACTGGTCAACCGCCTCGTGAACGTCTCCGTCCGTCATTTCGGCGATGGTACCCACGCACAGTTCCAGGGCATTGCAACGGCTCGGAACCAAGTCGAGCAGACGTTGATACATATGCGGTTGGAAAACCAGGCGAGGCTGGCCGCGCATGGTGGGCATGGGAGGATCGTCCGGATGGGCCGCCAGCCGGACTCCGGATTGCTCGGCAACCGGCAAAACATCCTCAAGAAATCGCTGCAACCGGCGCCAGAGTTCTTCGTGGGAAACCGGCGCGAGAGAACCGGCCGGCGCGTTGCGGTCATAGATCATGTTCCAGACCTCGCCGTTCGGGACGGGTTGGGCATCCGCCGGCCCGTCCATTCCCAGGGTCAGCGCGCGTCCGCGACCGGAAGGCGTTGTCACGCGGCCGCAGACGCCTGCCAGGCTGAAGTTGTATCCCAGGACTGGAATGCCCGCGTCTCCCATCCGGCGAACGATGGTCTTTACATTCTCGATGTGCTGAGGACGCCGCGGGCCATCGAGGAGAATGTCATGCCAGTGAGCGGGATCGAGATTCTCGATCGCCGCCAGCACCAAGCCTGCATCCTCGATTTCTTGCCGGAGGGCCTTGAGTTCGGCAACCGTCCAAAGTTTTTCCGGATCGCCGGCCACTCCCCACGGCTCATACTTGGCGCCGGTGGGCTGATTATGGCGAGGATTGGTCGTGCCCTGGTTGAAATAGTCGACCAGATGCACCACCACGTGCGTGCAGCCTGCCTGCCGTGCAAAATCGTAATACTCGCGCGTCAGCATGTGGCGGTACAAGCCAAGGCCCACCTTCATAAGCGGTTCCCGATTCCCGATCCGTAATCAGCGCTGAGGATTTGTCCGCTGATCTCGGCGGCGAGCGGCGAGCATAAAAAGATAAAGGCGTCCGCGATCGACTCGGGGCTGTTGCGTTTCCCCAAGGAGACGCGAAGAACAAACTCGCGGTACGCCGCGTCTTCGTCAAAGACTTTTAGCGAACTCCCCGCGGCGACATTTCCCGGCGAAATCACATTCACGCGGATGCCCGACGACGCGTACTCCAGAGCCATGCAGCGGGCGAAGTTTTCAAGCGCCGCCTTGGCGGAGGCGTAGGCCGGAATTTTAGTGTGTGGGACACGCGCCACATAAGAAGAGGTAAAGATGAGGTGACCCGGCGTCTTGCGCTTCAGCCACTGCGCAAACACAGCTCGCGTCAGGCAAACCTGTGCGCCGAAGTTGAAGCAGAAGATGCGGTCAAACTCTGACTCCGAAGTCGTTGCGAAAGGATGAAGTCCACATCCGCCGGCGTGTCCCAGCACGGTATCCATGGTGGGAAAACGGTCGAAAGATTCATCCACGATGCGGGTTAGCTGTGCTGAGTCGGTAAGGTCGAGGGAATGGTAGACATAACTCTCGCCGGGAACCTTCCACTTCCGCAACGTTTCGTGCGCTTCGGTCACAGGTTTGAGGTCGATCAGAACCAGCGTCGCTCCCGCAGCATTCAGCCTTTTGACCATATGTTCGGCAATCGCGCCCATGGCGCCGGTGAGCAAAATTATTTTGCCGGAAAGGTCAATCTGGATCATTGTCTTGTCCCCGCGGAATCTCTCCTTACATGATCCCGTGCTTCTCGAAGGCAGCAACGGCGCTGCTGCCCTCTTCCAACGACTTTCTCACCAGTTTTTCTCCGCGAGCTTTTTCGAGAGCTTTGGTGAACACTTCCGTCCCGGCATCTGCCGGGACCACGCAAACTCCGTCGATATCTCCAAAAAGAAAATCGCCCGGGCGCACTCGGACAGCACCGATTTCGATGGCAATGCGAAAATCGACAACCTTGTAGCGGGGTGCGGAATCCTGCGCGTAGGAACCCCAGGAAAAAGCGGGAAAGTTCAGATTCAAGACCGCCTTGGTATCGCGTAAATAGCCGTTCAACACCGCTCCGGCGGCTCCCAGCTTGCGGGCACGAATGCTCATCAGTTCGCCCCAGAGCGCGTTGCGTGGGGACGAGCCCGTATTCAGATAGACCTCGTTGGCCTTCAGATCGTCCAGAGCCTCGAGCATCAGCCCGAAGGGCTTCTCCATTAGCGTGTTGTGCGCGCCCTCGACCTTCTCTTCAAAGACGTCAACCGCGAGCACCGGCATGGCTCGACCGATCAAAACCATGTCTGGCCTTAGAGGGCGAATTAGTGGAGACAGGAATTGGTGCTGCAGCCCCATCTTATCCATGACATCGCCCACCACGCAGGTAAACAGTTCCTGCTGGATGGTGGAAAACATTTCTTCGTCAGTGCGCCAGAGATTCATAGTCTTTCGTAGTCCCGGGCTAGCGGTCGGTGATCAACGGCTTGCGCAGTGCGCTGCGTACCGATTCTGCAGACTTGTCTTCCGTGCCGCGTGTTTCAGCATACGCCACTGCTGGTTGTCGCGTTTGATTCACTCAGTCGATTCATTCAAAGAACGGCTCGCCTTTGCGGGCATACTTCCGCGCAACGTCCTCGTTCAGTTTGACTCCGAGGCCGGGCTTGTCGGGCAAGTGAATCGAGCCGTTTTGAATAATCGGTTTCGGGATGCCGCCCACGAGATCATTCCAGAAAGGAACATCGGAAGCATGAAATTCCAGCACGAGAAAATTCGGAATCGCGGCGCAGAAGTGCGCCGATGCCAACGTGCCTAGCGGGCTACTGATGTTGTGCGGCGCTACCGGGATGGTTTGAGCATCGGCAAATTGCGCGATTTGGGCGGCAACCGCCAAGCCACCGACCTTCTGCAGATCCGGGGTCACGATCCCTACAGCGTGGGTGTCAAGATTTCCCGAAATCCTGCGAACAGGAAGAGATTCTCGCCCGGTGGCAATCGGGATTTTCACCCGTGAACTCACTGCGCGCAGGGTTCGATGCTGTCGGGAGGAACCGGATCTTCCAGCCAGAGAAGCCGGAATGGCTCCAGCGCTTGCGCGACCTGAACCACGTCGCTCACGCTATATCGCCAGTGGCAATCGACGGCAACATCGATGTCGTATCCGATTGCGTCGCGAACCTCTCCCATGAGAGCTACCATCCGATCGATGGCAGATTGGTGAGACAACGGTTATACGCGATCGGAGCCCTGCGTGCCAGGGACGTCAAGATCGAACTTAAGTGCCGTATACCCTTGCGCCGTCATGGCCAGCGCTCGTTTCCCATAATCCTCCGGGCGAAAGGCGTCACATCTTTCGACTCAGCAAAATAGTCTTTGGAAGCAGTTCGAGTCGGTTGCTGGATCCACGATGCTTGACGGGAACGGAGAACTTCGTCCAGGCTCTCCAGGGCTTCGCCTCCGTGGCAGTCCGCGTAGATGCGGATCTGGTCGCGGAACTTGCCGCCCAGAAGGCGGTAGATCGGAACCTCCAGCCATTGTCCCAGTACGTCCCAAAGAGCGGCTTCAATTCCACTGATGGCGTTGTAGACGATCCCTGCCACCGAACCCGCCCCGGACGTGGCAAGCTGCAACTTGCGAAACAGGCGATGCACATCGCGCGGATCCTCGCCCAGAAGGAGCGGTTCGAGAGCACGCAGGATGGCGGTGAGACCGGGAGCGAAGAAGCATTCCCCCAGTCCTTGGATTCCTTCATCCGTCTCGATTCGAACAAAGGTCCAATCGAAATTCCCGTCGACGACAGCGGTCTTGAGGCGGACGATTTTCAATAATCACCTTCTTGATCCTAATAGCCGAATGCAAAGATCGAAACGATGATGACCCTGGCTTCGTCGGGTCATGTGCTTCATTTTTCTTCCCCCGGTGGTGCGAATGCGTCGGCCAGCGAGAATACCTTGAGTGTTTGGCGCAATTGCTCGGCGCTAGCCCTGCTATGAACCGTAATGTCGACGGGCTGGCCAGGGAGCAGGTCGAAATAGTTGTCAGAGAGTTGAACCTCGTTGTCGCCAAAGGATAGGTAAACACCGCGAGCCAGTGGTTTGGAGGTGAGGCGGAGGCGGTACGAGGTTCCGTCCGCAGTGAGTTCTGTAGCGATCTGCGGCACCGGCAGGTGCACCTGCTTTGCCGGAACAAAATAGAGAAGATTGCTCGAGACCGATTTCCCATCCACCTTCAAGTCGGCGACCGCGAAGATGTTGGCGGCGTCGGGGCTGTCCGCGTTCCCGAACTCCGCCAGTGGCCGCTGCAGATAAATTTTGCTGGAGAGTTCCGGCACCTCGATGGCCTGGGTGCTGTCACTGACTGTCTTCCCGTCGAGCGTCATTACGCGCACGCGAAGTTGGGCGCTAGTCCCCTTGGTTTTATCCGAGACTACATAGACGTTGAAGCTGCCATCTTCGAGGTGTGGCGAGACCAGCAGCGGAGCGTAGAAGCGCCGCGCGTAGTATTGCAGCGCCTTCCAACGACCGTAGTAGTCGATGCTGGCCCAGGAGGCGACGGGCCAGCAGTCGTTGAACTGCCAG
This sequence comes from uncultured Acidobacteriaceae bacterium, assembly GCA_963774565.1. Classification (GTDB taxonomy): domain Bacteria; phylum Acidobacteriota; class Terriglobia; order Terriglobales; family Acidobacteriaceae; genus Sulfotelmatobacter. Next base: position 65,159 of record CAVZFP010000026.1, read on the forward strand.
AAGATGGAACCCATGCTGCGCGGGCGATTGCGGCGCAGATGTTCGGCGCCGATCTTGATTCCTTCGGCTTGCAGAACCTGGCTGGCATACAGGAAGGATGCGAAGTCTTTGGGCTCGGAATAGTACTTCAGCATGTAGTCGTGAATGATCGAGTTCCCTCGTGTTTTTCTGATGCGCGAGCATGACCGGCGTAAAGATGCTGGTGCGGTCTTCGGGAAGGGTGAAAGCTTCGACGGTCGCGATTTCTGGGAAAGACTGGAAGCCGTATTCGGTCATGAACCGGGGAAAGTGTTTTTCGTATTCGCTGAACGGAACGCGGCCGTGCCAGACGCTCCAGTCGTGCAAGTCGCCGGACTGGAAGCGTCGGGGAGTTCTTCATAGTCGGCGCTCGGCGAACTGGGCCAATAAGGCGTTTCGGGATTCAGGCGATTCACGGTGCGATCCAGGATTCCGCTGAAGACGGTGAGATAGTCCTGCCACATCTGCATGCGGGCTTGCAGCGGCTCAGGTGTTCGCGATCCTTCCAGTGAAAGGCTTCTTCGGTTTCGTTGTTGCCCGACCAGATGACGATGCTGGGATGGTTGCGCAGGCGGTTGATCTGGTATTCGGCTTCTTTCTCCACATTCTGTTTGAAGGCATAGGTGCCGGGCTGCCAGTCGTTGCCGAACATGAAGTCCTGCCAGACCATGATGCCGAGTTCATCGCAGATATCGTAGAACTCGTCGGTCTCGTAGTAGCCGCCGCCCCAGTGGCGGATCATGTTCATGTTGGCGTCGCGCGCCGATTCCAGAATCTGGCGATATTGCGCGGTGGTGACGCGATTGGGAAAGCTGTCGAAGGGGATGACATCGGCGCCCTTGCCGAACACGGGAATGCCGTTAATGATGAATTCGAAAGAGCGGCCCCATTGGTCCAGATCGCGGCGCAGGACGATCGAACGCAGGCCAGTGCGGAGGGCAGCGCGATCCGTCACGGCTCTCCCCGCGGCTAGTTGGACGTTGAATTCATAACGCGGCTGGGCGCCGTATCCCGCGGGATACCAGAGTTCGGGTTCGTCGATTTCGACGGGGAGGTCGAAGTGATTGATGCCGGGATGCACCTCGACGTTTTGCGAGACTTCGATTTTCTTGCCTTTGTGCTGATAGTCGAGCGTGAGTTTGCCGGCGGCGTCAGCAGACGCTGTAACTTCGACCTGAGCGGTCAGATGGGCGACCCGCGGGGTCACGTCGCGCTGCGCGATGTGGAAGTTCGAGATGCGGGCGTCGTTCCAGGCCTCAAGCTTCGCGGGACGCCAGATGCCGCTGGTGACGAAACGCGGACCCCAATCCCATCCATACTCATAGGCGGCTTTGCGGACGTAGGTCTTCTCTTCGGTGTGCGTTTGTTCCCGCCATTTGTCGGACGCGGCCACGTTAGCGGCGGCCTTAATGGGGGAAGGAAAGACGATCCGGAGTTGGTTGGCGCCGGACTTCAAGGAAGATTTGAGCCTCGACGCGCCACTCGCGAAACATGTTGTCGGCGGTGAGGATCAGCTTGTCGTTGAGATAGACCTCGGCATAGGCGTCGAGACCCTCAAAGACCAGGTCGACGTTATTGTGCTTGAGCAAGGCCGGCGCTGCTTGCACGGTAGTGCGGTATTCCCAACTGGCGTCCTCAATCCATTGCAGCTTAGCTTCGTCGTCGCGATAAAAAGGATCGGGGATCAACTTATTGCGCAGCAGATCCAGATGGACATCGCCGGGAACCTGGGCCGCGCGCCAGGTCGTGCTGGCCTCGCCAGCTGCGCCAGAAGAATCGGTCACTTGGCGAAACTCCCATCCCGAGTCTAGCGGGACGATTTGTTTTTGGGAGTCTGATTGTGCGAGCGTGAGCATAGCGGTGAGTGTCACGCAGAGAAGACTGCTGAACAAGAATGCTGGTTTAGCCATGAAATGCCTCCAGATGATTCTGCAAACTCATGAGAGCGGCGCGCCATCCGAGATAGACTTATTCGTCAGGTGGGCAGTTCGCCACGCATTGGCTCAGTCTGCAGCGTTCGCTGAGCAAACGGAAGGCGAGAGCTATCGCTCATCAGATAATCTTGGACCCGCCATCTTAACGATCTCCGAGCTAAATGGGAAGGAAGGCTCTTGGCACACGCCCCCGCTCCCCTGAATTCAGAAGTGTGAAGTGATGTAGTATTTTCAAGAACTGGTTGCCCGCCGGGATGGCGAAATTGGCAAACGCAGCCGACTCAAAAGACGGTACGCGAGCCGCATTATTGCCATATGATTAGGTAGACGTCACGAAAGACAGCCGCGCGCGGGCGTGGCGGAATGGCATACGCAGCGGACTTAAGGAAAACTTGAGTGCTCGTCTGGGAAACCGGCGACGCAGAACTGCTCAAATTCGGGGAAACCTTAAATGGCAATCCCGAGCCAAGCCCGGAGAGACACCCACCGGGAAGGTGTAGAGACTAGACGGGCAGCACCTAAGCTCCGGATTTTCCGGGGGAAGGTGAAGGGATAGTCCAGACCGCAAACCTGGCGTGAGCCTCCAAAGGTCTCACATCCGGGCGGCGAAAGCCGTAGACGGCATGAAAATCCGCAGGGCTCAAACGGCCCGTGAGGGTTCAAGTCCCTCCGCCCGCACCACATTTTGCTAGGGCAGCGACGTGCCCGGCACCCACCTTGCATGCACCTGCTCATCGAAATTGAAGCATTGGCTTGGACCCAACGTCACGAGTTGTCGCGGAGGAGACTCTCGGCGCAGTGATTCCGTCTCCCTTGCCACCGGTATCGGCAGCCTTCTGGCTGGCTCCGCAATACTTACCGCTCGGACAGTTTGCTCACTGATTCGCGCGGGCGCGACCGAGATTCGGATGGAACGTCTTTGGAACTGATAAACCCATTACCAAAGCAGAGAGCACACCCGGGAAAAAGTAATCGATCCGAGTAATCCGCGAAAAAGTCAATAAGATTAAGGGGGCGCTAGGGGAGATCTTTACGGTTTAACCTTCTCGGGCAAGGCTTGGAAAGAAATCGGGTGACATTTGCTCGTTGCGTCTGCTCGATACACGCTGATCTAACGGAGAGGAGTTTCAGTACTGTGTCGGTCTTGAACGTCCTGGACTCTTCCTTTCCACTCGCCGCCACTTCCATTCCAGTATTTGATCGCAGAATGTATTGTCGCACCCAGATAAAACAAGGCCGCCAGCGGCAAGGTCAATGCCGATGCGAGATTCAGTCGATAGTAGCGCACCATCGTCGAGTACGTGATCGTCATGGCCGCCCAAGCCGCAGCGCCCATAAAGATCGCCAGCCTGCTGCGTGTGAGCAACAACAGTGGAGGCGCCAGAAAGGTGATCAGCATGCCCGCAATCGTACCCGCTAGCAGCAGCGAAGAATGGTTTAACTGGTTGAAGGCCGTACGGGAGACCATGTGCTCGACGTCCGAGAAGGTCTCGTATCGTCGCAAACTTTGGCTCTGATCGGTTAATCCTAGCCATAGTTTCCCGCCGTGCTGCTTCAGGAGTCGGGCCAGCGAGCAATCATCGATAACGGCGCCGCGAATGGATTCCAGTCCTCCGGCGCGTTCCAGAGTTTCTGCTCTCACAAGCATGCAGCCCCCCGCTGCTCCGGCGGTCGAGCGCCGAGTATTGGGAATCCAGGCTGGCGGGTAGAGCATGAAGAAGAAATACACGAAGGCGGGAATAAGCAGTTTTTCCGGAAGGCTCTCGCAATGCAGCTTCACCATGAACGAGACCAGATCGTAAGGACCATGCGAAGCAATGAGACCCAGATCCGCTACGGTCTCTGGACCGTGCAGTACATCAGCGTCCGCCAGCATGAGCCATGCGGGATGCAAGGCGCGTGCGCGCTCAATGCCCTGTTGCATCGACCACAATTTTCCCGTCCATCCCGCCGGCAAGGGCTTGCTCTGAACCACGATGAGCGCATCGGCCTTGGCTGCTTTTTCTGAAGCGTGCCGAGCCACATCCGCTGTACCGTCTGTACTCCCATCATCCACGAGGATGACGGGCATAGACACGCACTGGTTTAATAAGGAGGTGACGACCGGGCCAATCAGTTCTGCCTCATTACGGGCCGGAACCACGGCAACCACGCAGCCCGAAATTGCCGCGTTCTCGCTGACGGCGGGCTTAGCGCTTTTAGTGCGCCAGAAGGACCCCCTGGCTAAGGCGAGGTAAGACCAGGTTACGACTGTAAGCACCGCGACGCTCGTGGTAAGCACCGACATCGGCGTGAGCGCGAGAGTACAGCTTAGGAGGGGTTAGATCAAGGCTTGAGCAGCGTAAAAAGATCAGGCTGAACAGTCGGAGAGTCTGCCAACGCCGCGTGGAATTGCCTCGGTGAAGGTCATGCGGATTCCGTGCTCAGGTCGCAAGATCACCATGGGGCGCGGTTCGATTGTCTGGCCCGGAACCAGGCGGAAATCGTATTTTCGGAGCAGGACACTCAGAATCATGAGCATCTGCAGCATGGCGTAGTTGCCACCGATACATCCCCGAGGGCCGGCTCCGAAGGGCAAATGGGCGAAGGGGGTGTGAAGCTTCTCCTTCCCTTTGGAGAAGCGTTTCGGGTCGAAACTCTCAGGGTTCTCCCAGTACTGCGGCGAATGATGCGTGCCGTAAATGAACACAACGACCGTCGACCCTTTGGGGATGTCGAGATCTCCTGCACGGTCGTCTGCGAGAGCCATACGGTCGACCATCCAAAATGGCGGAAATAGGCGCAGGGCTTCCAGGATCACCTGAGTTGTAAATTCGAACTTCGGAACGTCGGAGTAACTCAGAGGCTTGTCGCTCAGCACAGAATCGAACTCCTCCCGAACGCGGTCGACACAATCCGGACGCGAGCTCAACAGGTAGAGAAGCCACGATAAAGCATTCGACGACGTTTCATGGCCGGCGACCAGCAGTTGCATGCTCTCGCTGAGGACCAACTCATCGCTCATGCCATGGCCGTCGCTATAGCGGGCATCCATCAGGATCTGCAGCAGGTCGTGGCCGGGGGCCTCCTTGCGCCGCCGCTGGAGGTATTCGAGCAGAACGCCGAAGGCGCGGGCTCGCATTTCGCTCGTGTCTGCGCAGTTCGCCCGAGACGGCAAACCAGGGATTCAGGTAGGGCTGGATGGTTTGGCGAACCATAAATTCCTGGACGGTCGAAATGGCCAGACTGATGAGTTCAATGTCTCCCTCTTTCAAGCGGGCGCCAAACAGAGATCTGCCGACCATCGCGAAGGTAATTTTCATCATGAGCGGGTAGATATCGACCGCGCCGATACGGGATTGTTTGTCGAAGTCGCGTAGCGAGTCGGCGAGGGAGTCCTGCATAATCGAGGACAAAACTTCGAGTTGCTTCCGCTCAAAACCTGTCTGGATGAGGCGTCGTTGCGTCCGCCAGGCTTCCCCCTCAGTGGTGAGAAGACCCTTGCCCAGGAAATGCCCCATCCGCTTCTTTTGGATTTCGGACTTGTGGTAGTTTTCCGAATTCGTCTTCAGCACATGCTGAATGACGGTGGGATTGATAGTGACAATGGCCTCCTTGACGCCGCCAAAATAGAACCGGAAGGTGTCGCCATGGAGTTCGATGTACTTTGTAAGAGCCCGCACAGGATTGCGGGCCATCGCGCGCGAATCCAGGAAAGATTGGAATCGGGAAACGGCGGGTATGCTTTGCGGCAAGGTCACGCCTCGCGATCCATATCCATGCGCGCGTGGACGAATGCAGGAAATTCCGCGCGGTCAGCTCGAATGGATAGTGTGGTCATCTGTATGAATTCAGATACGCGAAAATTGATCCTGGTTCCCCAATTGCTTCAAAAGTAACAGATGATGTTTGATCGCCCGCCTCATCGTGGGATGTTGCCGATAGGGAACGCGAAATTCCTCGGCGGTCTCCTTCACGATCCGGGTCAGCGAAGCATAGTGAGTGTGGCACACAAAAGGGCACAGATGATGCACTATATGGTGATTGAGCCCGCCAGTGAGCCAACCGACGAGCGGTTTAGTCGTCGCGTAGTCGGCCGTTGTCGCGAAGATGTGATAGATCCCGTTGTCAAACTCGCTGCGGCTCAAGGGAAAGTAAGTGCTGTCAACACAGTGTGTGGTCTGGAATACGAGGGCCACGCTCAAACCGATGATCAAATGGGCGAGCAAGAAAGACAAGCCGACTAGCAGAGGCGATTTCCCCAACAACACGACCGGCAAAATGAGCATGTAGGTGAGGTAGAATGCTTTGCCTGCAAAGAGGATGACGTATTCTCGCAGCGGATGCTTCGCTTGTTTCAGATAGTCGTGGGATGGGAAGAAAAAGCACTCAAAGTCCCTCACCAACACATAGTCGAGAGAAAACACCGCATAAAGGAACAGTGCATAGATGTGCTGGAACCGCTGCAGAGGCGCCCAGGGTTCGTGAGGCGTAAACCGAAGGATGCCGCGTCCCGTAAGCGCGTCGTCTTCCCCGTGGAGATTGATGCAGGAGTGGTGGCCTCGATGATGGAGGATCCGCCACATGTATGAGCTGATTCCACAGACATCGAAAACATAGTTCAGGGCTTTGTTGACAGACCGCACCGAGGAGATGGCGTTGTGGTTGCTGTCATGCGCGATGTTCAGCAAAAGGAAGGTTTGTGCGATGGCGTTTAAAAGGTAGAGGCCGACAAACCTCCAGGAATCCGGCTTGAGCATGTAAAGAGCAATCCAGCTGCCCGCCAGCACTGCCAGCCCCACCGCGATTTTGACCCACATGGTGCGGTCGGCTTTGGGGGAAATATTTCCGTCGGAAAAGAAATCGTCGAGGCGGCGGCGCAAGACTTTCGGGAATGAAGGTGCACACGCGGGGTCGGAAACGGAGTGCCGCAGCGCGGCCTCCGATGGTACAAGATCATCAATCTCCGGGTTCAGATTAATAGCCGCCTCGTCTCGAAAGTTACCGGCGCAATGATGTCAGGTCGGGCCGACGCGTCCCTGGCCCGGTTTGCCAGGGTCGACCAGGCCTGCGGCGGACTTTGTCGCCCAGACGCCCGCCTCCGGCGCAAGCGTCAGAAATTAGCCTTAGAAATGAATGTTAGCTCGAAAACTTAAGGAAGATCAAGGGAATTTCAGATCACTCGAATCCGGCGAAACGACGCTTCTTCTCGGAAGTGTAAGAGCTGGCGCTCCTTCCCAGCTTTCCAAATCTCTGTTACTATCGACGGCTCTGTGGGTATGCAACCAAGATGCTTTGAGTCGGGTGATCCGGCGTCGGGCGGGGCTCGTCTCGCCGGACCAAGAGAACGCATGGTCTTAAGAATGGCGGTGCCTCTGTTCTCGAAGTCGGTCTTGCCCCTTGTGCGCGGGGGCGCAGCGAGACTTTAGTTCTTCGATACGGAATCTTTTCATTCAACACAGGAGGTTACGAATGGCGGTGCCCCCGCCATGAGACCGATCCGAATCTATGATAGCTTCGATTTTAGGCAAGCTGGATAGTCTAGGGGATCAGCACCCGCACAAAGTTCTCTATTCGTACATTGACGTGAACGGCAATCCGATTGGAGGCTACTCCTACGAGTCGTTTCTCCACCGGACGAAAGTGATCGCCGGACATTTGCGCAAGGAGCATGGTTTCGGGTCGCAGGACCGTCTTCTGCTCGCCTACCCGCCGGGGCTCGAAATGATTTGCGCGTTTTTTGGATGCGTGCGCGCCGGGTTGATCCCCGTGCCCGTCTATCCCCCCAGTTCTCGTGGCTTCCAGAGCGCCCTGTACAAAATGGTCCACATCGCAAAGGATTGCCAGGCGGCCGGCATCCTAACGAGCAAAGAATACCTCGGATCGCTGAAGACAAATCTTGCCCGTAGCGGAGTCTCGGCATCGGGAGTCGACATCGATTATATTTCCGGTCTCCGTTGGGTTGTCACGGAAGACTTCGTCGATACGGTTTCGGACGAGACTTTCAACGGCGCTTCGAAGATTCTGTTTCTCCAATACACGTCGGGATCGACTCGCGATCCTAAAGGCGTGATGGTCACGCACGAAAACATACTGCATAACTGCCCGCTCGTGATCGATCATCACGCGCCGGTAGTCGTATCGTGGCTTCCGCAGTATCACGATATGGGACTGATTGGGTGCTACCTTTATCCCGCGCTCACTGGCGGCACGACCTACGGCTTCGCTCCCAACGATTTCATTCAGCGCCCGACCCTGTGGTTCGACGCGATCAAGACTTATGGGGCCAGCGCCTCAGCGGCGCCCAACTTCGCCTACGACTATTGCTTGCGCGCCGGGCGGCTTTCGAAGGAGAGTTTGGAGAGTTGCGATCTTAGCTCGCTCAGGTTGCTGATGGTTGCCGCGGAACCCGTCAAACCGGATACGTATACACGGTTTCTGCAGGCCTTCCAGCCCTACGGACTTCGGTCGGATAGCTTTTTTGTCGCGTACGGGCTGGCGGAGAATACTCTGGCGGTTTCGCTCGGTGGCCGCAATATTATTTCGGTCAACAAGAACGCTGTCGCGCTGGGGAAGGCCCGCATGACCACGGAGGTTTCCGAAATCGGCGCGGCCACTCAGATTGTCAGTTGCGGAACTCCCTTGCCAGGCCTCACGGTAAAGATCGTGGATCCGGAGAAGCACGTCGGCTCTGGAGCCGGGTCGAATCGGCGAGATTTGGATCGCTGGGGGGAGTAAGTGCCTGGGTTGCTGGAATAATCCGGAACTGACGCTGAAGCTATTTCACGCCCGGCTGGTGGACGACAGCCCCTATGACGATGGCTACCTTCGCACCGGCGATATGGGTTTCTTCCACGACGGCGAACTCTTCGTCTGCGGCCGTATCAAGGACATGATTATTCTCCGCGGGCAAAACTACTACCCGCAGGATATCGAGGCAGTGGTGGAGAAAGCGTCCGGCCTGATCCGGGCGAATTGCGTTGCCGCGTTCCAGATTAATGAAGACAGCGAGCCGGCGCTGGCGATCGTCGCCGAGGTGAAAAATCCAAAAGCGCTTCCCGACGCGCTGAAGATTGCAGCCGCCGTCCGGAATTACCTCAACGTGGAAGTGGCGCTGATTTCTTTTATCGCACCCCGTGCCATACCGAGAACCAGTTCGGGCAAGATCATGCGCCACAAAACCAAGCACATGTGGCTGCAAGGTCAATTTACCGTTCTCTCGGAGTTTTCGCGGGAAAAGGACGCTGAAGCCTCTGCCTCCGGTTCTGTAGGCCAGTCGCCTTTCGACGTATTGAAAGCCCGTTACAACCTGACGGGCACCGAATCGTACAACCTCGTCGAAGCCGGACTGGATTCCCTGGATCTAGTTGTGTTCATGCACGAGATCAAGGAACTCCTAAAGAATAAAGACGCCGAGATGCTGGCGAGACAGGTGGATATCGGTCTTATTCAGCGTGTCAGCGTAGCCGAGTTGTTTCGACTGGCCGAACAGTTGGAGCATGCTCCCGAAGAAGCACTGGGTCCGCTGCGGCAGTCCTTGGCGGCTTTCCGCGAAGAGCAGCGCGCGGCGGAACAGCGGATGATGAGGAACGACAGGAAGCTCATCTTCGAGCCTCCGGCGCCTGCGTTATTGCCCGAAACACCAATCCTGAATCATGTTCTACTCACCGGCGGTACCGGCTTCATCGGACCGTTCCTGGTGAAAAGTCTGCTGGAACAAACGCAGCGCGAAGATCCACGTTCTCGTCAGGGCTTCCGACGAGCATCAGGGCAGGCAAAGACTGAGGGCGGCGATGGAATCGATGGGGCCTTGCCCGGCGGAACTGATGCAGATGTTCGAGACTCGCGTGATTCCCGTTTGCGGAGATCTCGGCCAGAAGGAGCTGGGATTGACGCGGGAGGCCTGGGATTTCCTCGCGAATGAAATCGATACGGTGTTCCATAACGGCGCAACCGTAAACTACTTGCTCAACTACGACCGGATGCGTGACGCGAACGTGCTGGGGACGAATGAGGTCTTGAGACTGGCGTTCGAAGGACGGGCCAAGAGCTTCAATTACGTCTCGACTACCTTCATATTTGGCTGGGCGGTTAAGAAAGTTCTGTATGAGACCGACTTCAACGAGAATATGGAGCTTCTCGATTTTGGATACAGCCAGTCCAAGTGGGTATCGGAGCAAGTGGTGATGGACGCGCGCCGCCACGGGCTGACTACGCGGATCTTCCGGCCCGCTCTGGTGAGTCCCTCGATTACCGGCGGAGGCAACAACTTCGACATCGCCGTTCGTTTAGTTGCGTTCATGGTGAATCACGGCATTGGAGTCGATGCTCTGAACCAGGTCAGTTTCGTTCCCGCAGACATCACGGCGAACAATATCGTTGCGATTTCCACAACTCCCGGCACGGAGAATAAGACGTATCACGTAGTCAGGGACGACTACGCGAACATGCTGGATATTACCGGCCTGATTACAAAGGCGACCGGCCGGCAATTTGAAGTGTTCAGTCTTCCCGACTTCGTTCCCGAGCTGATCAGGAGATGCAGGAAAGAAGATCTGCTCTTTCCGCTGCTGGACTTTCTGGTGAACTCGGTGGACAACATCTCGGCGATGGAGTTCAAACGCTACGACAGTTCCTGCTATCAGGCAGCTCGGGATGCTTCCGCATGGGGCAAGCCGGATCCGTCTCTCGAAGATACCGTCAATGGCATCCTGAAATTCATGCAGCGAAAGGGAATCATCTCGGTTGCGACTCGTGAGTTCAACGCCGTGGGTAACTGCCGGTAGGCGGTTCACCCGCGCGGATGCATCGGGCGTGGCACAGCGATAGTTACTGTTTCCGAAATACCATCGTCTCTTTTACTTGCTGACCGGTTTCCAACGTGCCTGTCGTGGTTAGCGTCATCTCTGCTCCGTCGGCGGAAACCACCCACCGATCCCTTTGAGTGATTTGGTCGTCTCGCCGGTAAATCGAATCGACCGTGTGAGCGTCGACAAGTTGGAGGGTCACGGTATCGTTGGTGGAGTTTTTCAGATCGTATTCTTTGCCGTCAAAGCGGGCGCTGTAGCTGAAGTCACCCGAGAAGCGGACCCCATCCTTTCCGTCCGCCTCGATCTTGAGCGCCATCCCTTGCCGCAATCGAGTCTTGCTCAGATCCTCGGTCCACTCACCGGCGAATAAGTCATTGGCAGACTTCTTTCCTCCGGTCCGCGTCCACACGGTGATCTGGTCGGCGCGGCCGTTCTGTGAAGTCGTGCTCGTTAACTCGTTACCGTCGTTCGACAGCTTGTCGTGAATCGTCGCCACTACGGCTCCATCCTTTTTCTCTTTGATTTCGACTTGATGCTTATCGATCCTCCGCAGCTCGATTTGATTAAATGCCGGATTGCCTGGCACGGACGCTTCATGGCCGTCCAACTTCGCCGTAAAATCGAGGTGGGTGTCGCCTGAAATCACGACGTGCACTGTCATCGTGCAGAGATGTGATGGAGAGTTTGTTGGGGGGATCCAGGGAAGACTGCGCAGAGATGAGCGTCCAGGAGCCGATGCGGGGGTCTGCGGCACCAAGTTGAAGGGCGGCAAACAACCCGAGCAACGCGAGTTTGTGCAATGGTCCTCCTGGAAACCGTGTATCCTTACCAACAATAATACGAACCCGTATCCGAAATGGGAACCCGTCCGCACGGGTTAGTCGGAAACACTAGCTTTCAAATCTAGGTAACGATTTTGAGTAGTGGGCTAATTCCGTGTTGCTGATCTTTCCGCCGATCCTCTAGGATTTCGAATTACGACAAGCTAAACGGAGAAGAATCAGCCCACTACCCGATTTCGCGTGACACTATGAATCTCATGCATGTGCGCCGTTTCTGGCTGGCCGGGGTAGTCCTTGCCGCCGTCCTTGCGCTGCTTCCATTTTCCTTTCACGCCGAGCGCCATCTGGAGACTGCAACACGCATCGAAGGTAGCGAAGCGGGAAAGGTCCCGGAGGAGTTGGCCACTCGCTTTCGTTCGCCATTCGTTGACCGCGTGGTCCTGGTGATTCAGGGACTCCCCCCTGCCGATTCGGAGGAGGGCGAGCAAGCGTTAGCAACAATTGAAAAGGCGCTGCAAGAGGAACCCGGCGTGTCCGGAGTTGTTTCCCATCTTGATTTTCGCGATCCGATTTTCCTGGGCAAGGGAGGAGGAACTTTTGTTCTGGTGGGACTCGCCTCGACCGAGGGTCCCGTGGAGTCGCTCGTCCCTAAGCTTCACGAGCTGGAGAACTCTCTTCAAAACCAATTGCGGGGCCGCTATCCGGCGGTGAAGCTCGAACTGACGGGAGAGACGCCACTTAATTTCGACATTCGGAAAGCTAGCGCCGACGACGTGCAACACGCCGAGAGTCTCGTGATTCCTGCCACACTCGCGCTTCTGCTGGTGGCTTTCGGAAGCTTGGTTGCGGCCCTGATTCCAGTAGCCATTGGTCAGCTTGCCATCGCGAGCGCTCTGGCGATTGCAGGATTCCTGGCCCTGCGTTGGCACTTGTCGATCCTGGTTCAGAATCTGTCCACGATGCTTGGGCTAGGCTTGGGAATCGACTACGCGCTCCTGATGGTCAGCCGCTTCCGGGAAGCGATTGCCGCCGAGCAAAACGGAGCTCAAAGCCTCGGCCATCGCGGCACGTCAGGCAGGTCGTACCCTCCTGATTTCAGCCTCGACTGTGGCCATCGGATTCCTCGCCCTCTTGACCGTCCCCATCAGCGAAGTCCGTTCCATCGGTGTGGCTGGAGTTCCTGGTGGCAGGAATGAGTGTGCTGCTGGCAAATACCCTCGTTCCGGCACTGCTGGCAGCTCTCGGTCCGCGAATCAATGCTGGCCGGGTGCCCTTTATTGCAAGTTGGGATGAGCATCGGGCAGCCCGCACGGAAAACCGCTGGAGGCGATGGGGGAAAGTGATTGTTGCCCATCCCTGGCTTGCCATTTTTCTGGCAGGCGCCCCCTTGCTTCTGCTCGCCTCGCAGGCCGCGCGGCTCGATACCAACGTCCCCAGAGGGGATTGGCTGCCGTCACAGGCGGAATCGGTTCGCGCGCTTCACACCCTTGAACAAATGGATCGGGTTGGCATGGTGTACTCGTTGCGCGTGATTCTCGAACTTCCAACGGATTCCATTGCGCAAACGGACGCGGGCTGGAATGCGCTCGATCGTTTCAGCAAGCGGCTCGCGAGCGACCCTCGTTCCGACCGCGTGATCTCCCTCACAACGATTGCGGAGAGTGACCGGTCTGGCCTCGGCAACCTCTCGCGTGAGACGCGTCGAACGTTCCTGAGTCGCGACGGGCGGGCGGCGCTGATTGAAGTGTTACCCGCGACTTCCGTTTCCCTGAACGATCAGGTCAACTGGGTGCGGGAACTGCGGAAGACCGGCGCGGTAGCTCTCACGCGGAGTGCCCGGCGCCACGCTGCGCATTGGAGGCATCCCGGCGCTGACTGCCGATTATCAGACGATTGTCCGGGAGCGGTTCGTTTCGGTAATCGCGCTGGTGGTGGGGGGGACGCTCATCGCGCTTCTTGGCGGGTTCCGATCGCTTTTCGCCGCAGTGAAGGCCATTGCTCTGAACTTGCTCTCGGTTGCGGCCTCCTTCGGAGCATTGGTTCTGGTGTTTCAGGACGGACACGGAAGTTCGCTTCTTCGGAGTTCCTGAGGGAACGGGCAGCATATTTCCCATTGTGCCCATCGTCGCCTTCGCCATCGTCTTCGGACTGAGCATGGATTACGAAGTGTTTCTGGTCGCGCGAGTCCTCGAGGCGAGAAGGAGCGGGCTGAGTGAATTGGAGGCAATCCCCGAGGGGCTGGCCAGAACCGCAGGACTGATTACGAGCGCCGCCGCGATCATGATTGTGGTATTCGCGGCATTCACCTTCGGGAGCTTCCTGGTGATCAAGATGCTCGGATTTACGCTGGCGGTAGCCGTGTTAATTGACGCAACCCTCGTTCGCATTGTGATTGGACCTGCGCTTCTTCGCGTTGCCGGCGATTGGAACTGGTGGCCGGGAGGGCTCACGCCGCACGCAGTGCACCGGTGATCGCCAGCGGCGAATGATGCAAATCGATACGCGCAATCCAACCATTCCGAACCGGTACTTTTTAAGGGGGCACACGCGGGGGGTCCTCTGCTGTTGGAGATTTTCTGGACACTTACAGATTTTCTTTCACACTTTCACCAAAGCGGCATTGTAAACACTTTACTTACAGTTGTTTACAGTAATACCCAACTCAACGTGCAGGTCACTCGCCGTATCATACTCAAGCGAGCCGGAATAGTTCTGAGAGCAAGCGTGCGCTCGCCACACTCGCTATTCCCGCTGGCGCAACTAGCGAGGACCACGATGGAGTCGAGATTGTCGGACCTCACACCGTGGAATACATCGGCCCGCCCTTCTATTTTCTAAACACAGGAATATTATCCTTGTAGAGGTGGTCAACTGAATCGGGGTTTTGAGTGCAATGGGGATATTACGCCAGCTACGATCCTGAGGCAGGATGTGGACGTCAGGAGCGTTCCGATTGGCATTAACCCTAAGTTCCTTTGGAGCCATTGTGCCTCCCACAATCCCCCTGCGCAGAGGATTTGGTTCGTACGGATCTCCGTGGTCGGTTCCGCCGATTTGCAGATGCACGATAGCCGTCCTGCAGTACCGGGTGTATCCACAGTCATCGAAGAAGAATGGAATCGTATGCTCACAGCTGGACTCTACTGACGGATTGCACAACGCGGGGCCAACATATCCGTATCCTTCACGGACGAGAATATCCTTCCCCTCCACCGTTTGAACGGTTGCCTTCACCATTATTAAAAACTTTCGCGTGGTCGATCAGCCAATGCTCGGCGCAAATGACAACGCCCCCTTCGCGATTCATCCACTGATCCGTCGCTGGCCAGAGCGAAAAATCTGATGCGGGACAATCACAGCCGCACCAGCCTGAGCCAATGTCAGAGCAAAAGCCAGCAGGTCTCATCGAAGCACCGGTGTCGGAATGAATCGCCGAGTGCGAGAACACAATCCCACCGTCGGCAATTTCTTTGTCAGGAAGGTAAGCCGTCGCCTTGTTAGTTACCCATTTGCCACTGAGAACCAGCTCTTTCACGATCACTCCGTCGGCATGATGGACAGTGGCGGTTGACGCAGCGTTGCAGAGATTTTCGTCACGTCGATTTTGGGATAGCGCCAGTGAAGCGGAGTAAACCACCAAAGTTGCAATCACAAGGATGCGCATGTCGATACCTCGCTTGGATCATGGTAGTTCAGTTACTAATAGGAATGAAAGATGCAAGCAACCTTGCGCAGATTTGTGCCAGATCAGCTCGGACCGTTGCTGTGACTGACGAAAACAGGCGTTATCACAAGCTTGCGCTTTTACTTCGCCTTTTTCCGCCTCGATGAGCGCTATCGGGATTTTTCGCCAATCATCCGCAAAAGCCAAATCAGGGTCAACGCCGTGACCGGACAAAAGCCTCCTGCTTGGCTGCCAGTTCGTAGACCCCGAGTGCTTCGAGCCGGTGACCGCGCGTCGCGGGGACTGTAGCCAGTCAGAACCGTAGCTCGGATAGCGATCGACGTCGTACCCTCCGTCCCAATCGGGACGATACAGTTCTCTGAAATAGACTCTCGCCTGTTCTTCCCCTTCGGCATTTGCCGGGTCGGCGATGTAGTCGACTCGCCATTGCCGGCGGGTTTCGCCGCCAAAGCTGGCGTGAAACAGATGTTCATCGAAAACGATGATGTCGCCGGGTTCGGTCAAGATGGCGTGTGACGGCAGTGTTTCAGCGGGCTTCCCTGCAATCCTTAGCGAGCGAAGGGCGCTGCGAACTCCGCACGATGTGAACCTGGTAAGACATACAGTGCGCCCCTTTTTCTCCGAGCGATTGGAATAGGTAACAATGCCGAGACTCGCGATCGGAAGATCGGAGTCGGTGTGCCAAGCGGTATTGCCCGAGTAACGTACGCCTTCGGCCCGAGTCGGAAGTACCGAGCTATCGAACAAGGTCGCGGCGATCGTTTCGGTTCGGTCGAGCAACGCCAGACTAGCCGGCGTCTCTGCTGTCATCATTGGCACATATTAGAAATGAATTTGAGCACTCGGTGAATGTTCAAACGACCACTTTCTCCCATGCTGCATTACGTGGTCGATCTCCGCCGCGATCAGCCGCGCGTCGAAGAACCGACGTATCACCACAAAACCGAATGTCCGAAAATGAGGTACATCCAGAGCCCACTCCGAAGGCAGCGCTGGAGCGGAATAGGTTATCTGGCTGTGCGCCGTGAAATCGGCGAGACGACTCATATAGGCGAAACAAGTGTAAATCGTTAAATCTCCAACGAGCAAGGACTTCGCGTTTTGGATTGGGTCAACTGTTGTTATCAGGCCATTTCGCTCATTGACCTGTCGATGAGTGTAACGACAGTCGACTACGATAAACTACTTGTACGTGCGTATTCCAGTTAAGAAAATGCGACGTTGAGCAAGTATAACACGGACGTAACAGAGCTGCGGCATCTGATAGGTTGTTGACCAGCGTCGTGTTCTGAGAGGTGTCTGCCTTCCAAGGCGGCTATAGTCGGGCCAAGCTCGTTCAGTTCATCTTGCGCATGACTAGGCGCAACGGACACGTACAACTCTCCACGAGCCGGCGTGATGACGAAAAACAAGTTTTCCCACAGAACCTCTACTGAAGCGTAATCGAACGGGAAAACTGTTCTCGGTGAGTTAACCGCTTTCGCCTGTGAAACAAGGAAATTCAGATTGCTCTGAACATCGTTCAGCAACGCCCGATTAGCTTTTCGTTGCAGCCACGGGTCGAGCCACCAAGAGAAGCCCGCGCTATTAAGTGTCTTAATGATGAAGCCGACACCCACAAAGAATGGGCTTAGGGTCTGTCACGAAATAAACAGCTCAGATTTTAGCCAGGGCGGCGGCCCTGGGTACGATCGTATAGTTCCAGTCTCCGTGGAATGAATCTGGGCGGAGTTTGACGTCATCCAGATCCGCTTGGCTGACCTTGATGCCCTCGGGGTAGGAGCTGGGGTCCAGTCGCGCTTGCACTTTAAGACCGGTTTCGGTGCGCGTCGCCGCGATCAGCTGACGATCACCGCATGACTGACCGTGGCTTGCCTCGCCAATTCTGGCTGATGAAGGAAAACAGGCGGTGCTCGATCTTGTTCCACTTGCTGGTTCCCGGAGGGAAGTGACAGATCGAAATGGGCATCCGTAGCTCGTCGGCCAACTTCTGGATATCCGTCTTCCACAAGCGCAAGCGCGATCCGTTGCTGCCTCCGGCATCGGCTGTGATCAAAAGCCGCTGCGCCTGGGGATAGTGTTTTCGCCCCATCCACCTCCACCAGCGACGGATCGTGGCCACGGCGGACTTCGCGGTGTCCTGAACCAACCCTACGCTGACCCAGCGCGTGCTTCGCCAGGTCGTAGACTCCATAGGGAATGGCCCGGCCCAGTTCCGGAATCACAAAGTCGTGAACCCGTACCTTCTCCCGCCGGCCTTGCGGGCGCAACTCCTGGCCCCCATTCTTGAATTCGCCCACCAACTCCTTCTTCTTGGTGTCCACGGAGATGACCGGATCCCCTTTTTTCGGAGTGCTGTCGGACCCTCTGGTTGATATGCTCGAACTGCGCGTTCCGATCCGGATGGCTCGCCCCCTCCATCGTCTTGGCATTGGCCTGCAAACTATATCCCAACTGGTGAAGCATCTCGGCCACCATCCGATGACTCGCTCTGTGCCCCATCCGCTGCAGTTCCCCAGAAAGCCGGCACACGCTCTTCGCGGTCCAGCGCAAAGGAGTTTCAGGATACCCGCGGGTCACTGGTTCGATCGGCCTCTCCAAATCTCGCGCCAAGGTTGGATCCTGCGTGACCGTCCGTTTGCGCCCTCCTCCGGGATGCCGAATACGTCCGCTTGGCGGCAGGCCCCCGGACGCTCCTTGAGCTCCCTTGCCCCGATCCGAATGGCGCGCCTGGACACCCCCGTCGCTCGAGCCACCGCGAGGCGACTCCGAAGCCAACCGCTTCGGCTTCAGCAGCGGCCACGAGCCGCCGCATCCGCTCATCGAGATGTCTCTCGATCAGTTTGAAGCGCCGCCGGATCGTCATTTCGTCCACCATTCCAGGGACAGCATACACGTAATGCCCCTAGATGTGGTATAGTTATTTTGTGACAGTCCCTTAGTGCGATTAAAATCCGATCTTTGGTCGCTTGCTGCACAGACCAATATTATAGCAGTTCAGGGGATGATTTCCGCTATCAGCCGGTTAAACACTCAGAATCACTGTTCCGGGCATTTTGAGTGATATAGCGATTTTTCGCCAACTACTGTTAGCCGGCCCACTGCTCTAGACCTCCTATTCTTCGTGCAAGGCCAAGAGCGGCTCGATTCGACTCGACTTGCGAGCAGGCAGATAGCATGCCAATAGTGCCACAGATCCCAAGAGGAACGGCGCCCGAATAGGACGACGGGGTCTGATGCATTCGTAGCCGTTACCTGCCCGACGCTCGAATTCATTGCGGAGAGCATTCCGAGAACCTGCCCAGGCACACCCGAATCCGATGGTTGTGCCAATGCCAATTAGCAGCATCCCCTGCTTCCATCACCAACCTAACCACAACTCCCCTTCCGAGCGCCGAGCGCCATGCGGATACCAATCTCGCGCCGCCGCTGCACCACGGAATATGCCGTCATCCCTGCCAGGCCGACTGACACTAGCGCCATGCCGAATATTCCAATAATCCCGTATGTCCGGCAGCCGACCGCAAGGGAGCGACGAAGTCGGCGATGTGATCGTTCATACTGAGCGGGTCAAACGGCACCGCTGGTCGAGCGACGAGAGTCCCAGCGCAGCATTTCGGGGGATGTTAAATCCGGGCATTGCGCGCACGAGCAAAGTTAGTCCCTGCAGTAGGGGCAGAAACATCTGCATTGCGCAATGGGAAGTAAACTGCTGGACTTCTTGTTGATGATTAGATCATTGGCAACATCTCCGGCTACTCCGACAACCTCATAGGTTCGCGGCAAACCTTTTGGTACTGCGGAGCGGTAATCCATAGAGCCCGGCATTATCTTTGGGGCAAATGCTTGCGCGTTCTCGATCTGGATTCTTCGCCCAAGCGGGTTCTGCCCAGCCCAATACTCGCGTACCAGTTCCTCGCTCACGATCACAGCGGTCGAATTGTAGTCGTCGTCGCCGCTGCGAAAGCCTCGGCCCTGCATAATCGGGATGCCAGTTGTGTCGAAGTAATCTTTGCCGACTGTGTATTTCAGAGCACCGTGTAGTTCCTGCGAATTGTCAGAGTTCCGGAGGCAGGTTCCGAGAAGCGAAGTCCGGTGATGCCCAGGGAAACGGGTATGGTTTCCGTGAGAGTGGCTGAGCTTACAGATGGCAACGTCCTAACTCGCTCCAGGACATTAGAAGGAAGAAGTGCCGCTTGATCTCCGGAGTGGCCGTCGCGTACCGGGTCGAGCGAAAGCAGGTATAAACCTCGAGGATTAAGCCAGCTTGAATCCTAGCTTGGTTTTGATTCCTGCGACAGTAAGCCGAGTATAACAAGCAGAGTTAGCGACCCGGCGACCTGAGCAACCATCAACACGTTCCGCATGGTCAGACGCCGGAAACGAGGCAGCGAAACCGTTTACCCCTTCCTTCAATGCCGGTGCAAGATTTTCTTTCGTAACTCGAATCGCAGGTATCAGCCCAAATCCAAATCCGGTAACAGCGCTGATTGCGAGGGTGAGCAACAGCACTCTCCAGTCAGGCCGCAGGTCGTAACTGACGGGGATTGGAAACGGCATTCTCAGATGAGAACTGAGATCCATCAGCCAGATCGACATACCGAAACCGAGCGCGCCCGCACCAGCAGCAATAAGCATGCTCTTCGGTTGCCAATAGGCGGAGTATCCGGCCTCGCCCTGCGCCCAGAGCGAGCCGCACCGCAATTTCTCTGCGCCGCTCAGTAGTACGTGCAAGCATCATGTTGGCCACGTTGGCACAAGCAATGAGCATGACCAGCCCTGCCATAATCACAAAGAAGGACGTAAAGAACGGGAGATCCTGTTTGCGGAGTGGGAGTAGCTCCCTCCTTCAGACAACGTCACGCGCCGCCTTTTCTCCAATTCGACGCAATGCCATTGTCTCGCTCAAGCTGTTTCGCGGAACGGCATCCAGTTCAGACTCAGCACGCTCAGAGCTATTAATGCCGGATTTCAATCGTCCGAATACGTGAAACAGGGCCAGATCGTTACGCTTGAGTACACCGTTTTCCAACTCGGGCGCCAAAAGAGATAACCACAGTCACTGGTATCCATAACTCAGCCACATAGAGCGCAGGAGATGCGCCAAGAAAATTCGTATTTGTTTACCGCGTCGAGTTTTCGTTGCACATCGCGACGCAATGGATAAAGGTAGATGTCTTTGACGGCCAGGCCCGCTGCACGGTGTTCGCGGTCCATCCTCCCGCGGCCTTGCGTTTGTCCCACGTGGATCCAGTTGGCAGCTCGATAGCAAGTCCCACGGAAACGCTGTGCATCCACTAAGGTTTCTAGCAACAACGGCCGGTAGCCGTAGCGACACTCCCAATCGGCCGGAAGCTGGCGCGCACTTTGCGCCAGGATCTTGCTGGCCAGTCCTTTGACCCGTACCCAGGGCAGCAGCAAGAAACGACTCTGATTTACGATCAACTGCAGATTGCGCTACTCGTTGCTCCGCGTTCCAGCCGATCCATTGATCGCGTGCCGCCATCTTCCAAGCGGGTGAGGACCACGACAAGCAGGCGAGCACAGATCCTCCGACTTTGTCCGAAGCGTACCAGATAACGCAGATTGGCTCCTACCGGCACCCGGTACCGCAAGTAGTGATGGCGCTCGATCAGTTCTGTCCATAACTGGCCGGTTTTACGGTCCTCGACGATTTCGAAGACGAGCGGTTCGAACTCTCCCGCGCTCCCCTCCACTCTGGCTTGCGGCGCACTGGCTTCACTCAGCTGAATCTGCCGTGGCCCACGCGGCCCAGAGTTTCGTACCGAAGGTAGCTTCAGCCATCCCTGATCGCGCAGATATTCCAGCATCTGACGGCATTCCTGGTCTTTCAGTCGTCCGTTGGGCCTATTTCCACGGCAACAGCTCACAGATGGTGCGGGCCATTTCCGTGACGGCCAAACCCGCGTAATCCCGCGCGATCTCCCCGATCAACTGCAGTTCCTGCTTTTGGAAGATGCGGCCACAAAAGCGCAATGCGAGCAGGAGCACCCTCAGCTCTTCAGCTGACGAGAGGGGTAGAAGATCGAGGGTCATGGTTGGATCACAGCCGGTGCATTACCCACCCGCTCGGCAAGGCATACCAGGCAACCGACTCCTGAGAAGCAACAGTATTCTCGGGGGAAGGCGAGCGGGACATAGGTGGCAACACAGTCTCAGGCAAAGCAGCTGAGGAACCGTCTCGTCAAGTTTTCGCGGGTGGAGGGCACGAGGGCCAAAACCTTAGCCTTGTCTTTGCTCACCAGTAATTCGATCAGTACATCCAGCGGGTTCTTTCTCTGCTGGCGTGCGCTGGCCAAAATGCTGCTGAGCACGGCTTGTGCGCGAGCTCCTTTCTCCGTTCGGTTCCCACCCCAGTTCTTGCGTGCTACCACCAAGGGTCGCAGGGCGCGCTCAGCGGCATTGTTAGTAGCATCCAAACCCGGACAATAAAGAAAGGTGAAAAGGTAGGGCCTCTCTCGACACAGATGCTTCGCCAGCCGACGATTAGCGGAATCCCGATAAGCTCTGGCCAGGAGACGATCCAGCTTGGCTTCGAGCCTTCCCGTAGCCGTCAATAGCCCGTGGGGCGAGATCTTCTGCTTCTGATATCGATCCCGCAAATCCAAGGCTTTTTCCAAAATCGCTTTCACCGCCAGTGGGAAGCGGGCGGCAGCGGCCGTGGACACTTCCGCCATGTCGCGGCAACGACGAAGCAGATGCGAGATGCAGCTTTGATGTCCCGCTCGCAGAAACTTGTAGTACACGGCCCAACCGTCGTGCGTCAGCCACCCGTCATAATCGCTACCCAGCAGCGAAGCGGCATCCTCGAAACTCCGGCCCGGGAGAATGTCCAGAAGGTCACCTGCTGACTGACCACCACCCATAACCAGCGCAGTTGCGCCTCCACGTTCCAGCCGGTTTCATCGATAGCGTTCACCAGACTGCGGCGCGCCGCATCCCGCAAAGCATGCCAGCTGGGTTCACCACGCCGGGCTACCCGCTCCACCGCTCGGCAGATCGTGCTGCGATGTACAGGCAACCCAAAATTATCCTGTAACACTGCCGCGACATCGCCATGTGGCATCCCCAAACCCTTGTTCATCTTTACGGCCAACGCCAGTGCCTCAGGACCCAGTTGCACGGCCGCGGCTCCCAGCGCATCCGAGGTCTGGCGCGGATCTCGACCTTGCACCCGCTGGTGACAAGGTACGGCAGCGGCCGATGAGAATATCAAAACGCCGCCAGATGGTCTTGCGCACCACCTCGTGCTGGTACTGCGATTCGACCTTCTCTACTTCCAGCGCACCTCCACAGTCGCAGTGCGCGGGTAAGGGCACCGAGATCACCTCATCCACTTTTTCCGGAATGGCTTTGCGGTGACGCCGACCATAAGCAGCGCCAGGCTTACGCCCGGGTCGCTGGGGGTCGGATTTTAGCCGACCGCGGGAAAAAGGAGCTGCCTGTCGTTTGTTGGCGCGCTGCGCTTCGGCGAGCTGGCGCTTCAGCCGCTCATTCTCCCGCCGTAATCGTTCCTGCTCCTGACGTAGCCGTTGGCGCTCTTCATGCAATTGCTCTTGCTCGCGGCGTAATTGCTCGACTTCCCTCCGCAACCGCTCATTCTCACGTCGAGTAATACGCCACTTCTGTTGTAAGGAGGAGATCTTACGTTTCAGTGTTTCGATGATGCTGGCGGTATTGAGAATCTTCGGCCACGCCATGCTTGAAAATCACCTGCAGCTTAACCTAGCCGAAGCAGCACAATTTGCCCAGCAGATTCTACAAAATTAGTCATTCCCACGCGTACTCATGCGGTAAACAAATACGTTAATTTTCGCCCTCCCAGCTCATGTGCTAGCAGCCGGTCTGTTCAGGGCTGAAAAGTCACGCAGCCACGGGCGGACTGCTTGGAGAAGAAGCTTCCAGAAGCAGAAATTGAGCTAAGCCGAGAAAACGGGATTTACGGCTCAAAGATTAAACGTCTGCCCTTTTGCGGAGCGAAGCGCGTTCTAACATCACTGCCATACAATAAACGAAACCTCCCCGGTTGCTGCTGGAGAATTACGGAGGGGTTTCTCTAGAACGCAGGGGCACGAATATGCTGAGCAGGATGAAGGAAGCAGCGGGGGGGGGGGGGGGGGGGGGGGGGGGGGGGGGGGGGGGGGGGGGGGGGGGGGGGGGGGGGGGGGGGGGGGGGGGCACAAATGCAGAGCATTTTTAGCTCGGCGGCGCGGCTACAAATGGGCGTGGTCGGCAAGAAATCGTGGAAGCCGCGCCGGTGAGCTAAAAATGGATTGGACTAAACCGCCTCGATGCCGCTGGCGCTATGGGTATTGAATCGTGAGCACGCTCGCGGGAAAGCGATAGTCTGACGCAAAGAGGAGTAATGACTTGAGGCTGGGGTAACCGAAGAACAGGGATTCATCGCGGGGTGGGCTGAGCCGAAAGATGACGGCGTGCTGGAGGGCGATTGGGAGACACTTCTCCTCGAACTTGTCTTGGACGGGGGAGCGAGCTGGCGGTTGAGAGTCGTGCATTCTCATGGAGTCTTTCCTCAACGTTGGGGATGTGCAAGCCAGGGTTGGCGGTGGTACTTCCTTTCGAATCATCCGACCTCGGCGGCAGACCGGGCATAGTCGGAGGGAAACGCCGGTCAGTTCCTCATAGCGATCACGATAGTCCTTCGGTGGTTCTGTGGCAGGATGGTCTGATCGGCCAAGGCCATTCCCAAGAGTTGGCGGCAGCGGTCCAGTTTTTCCTGTCGGTAGCGATTGCCGAGGAAGCCGTAGTAGCGGATGCGGTGGGAGCCGTGGGGCGATGCGTGGAGCAGAAAGCGGCGAATGAACTCATCGGCCGACAAGGGCATGGTTTTCTGCTGGTTGTCATCGCGATAGTCCTTGTAGCGGAATTGCGCCTGACCATCTTCGATATCCAGCAGGCGGTTGTTGGAGATGGCGACGCGATGAGTGTAGCGTCCCACGTCATCGAGTATTTGCTGGGGTCCGGCAAAGGGTGGTTTGGCATAGACGACCCATTCTGCCTGCCGGAGGGGAGCGAGATAAGCCGAGAAGGCAGCGGGGTCCTGCAGTTGGTGGAGCGAGGAAAAGAAATGCAGTTGGTGGTCGTCGAAGGCATTTGCAAGAACTTGCAGAAATAAGCGGCGGGACGACGAGAGAGCGCGCGCACAGGCAGGAAGAAGCCGGGGCGGCAGGAGACCCAACGATCGCCGTCGGGGGAGAGCCACACCCCAGGAACGACGCAGTGGAGATGGGGATGAAAAAGTAGGTTCTGTCCCCAACTGTGCAGTACGGCGAAGAAGCCGATCTCGGCGCCCAGATGGAGCGGATAGGCGGCAATGGTGCGTAAGGTTTCGGAGGTGGCCCGGAAGAGAATGCCGTACACCAGTTCTTTGTTTTGGTAAGCGATGGCGGCAATGTTTTCCGGCAGAGTAAAGACGACATGGAAGTATTGGGTGTCGGGAGATCAGATTGACGATCCTCGATCCACTGGGCGCGCGCCAAGCACTGGCACTTTGGGCAATGCCGGTTTCGGCACGAGTCGTAGCAAACGCGTTCGTAGGGGCATTGATCGCATTGTTCCAGGTGACTTGCTGGGAGCAGCCGTACAGACCGCCACAGTTCGATGGCACTCATGACCCGGCGCTGCGCCGTGGACGAGAGAAGCAGCATGCTGTTCACGATAGGCTTCACCGTAGCGACGCAACACGTCGGCGACTTCCAGCTTGGGACAATGGTGAAGTCCTCAGAAGTACTGAGGAGTCGCCGGTTTGGTCTCCGTGGGAACTGGGTGCAGGAGGTGGATTCGAGTGAACTGGTGGTGGAGCACACCTTGCTCGCGGCAATGCGCAGATAGCGGGCGGTGGTAGCCAGGCTGCGATGGCCGAGCAGGAGTTGAATGGTGCGGACGTCGGTGCCCTGCTCGAGCAAGTGCACGGCGAAGGCGTGTCTCAGAGAATGGGGTGTGATCGGTTTGGGGATGTGGCAGAAGCGGTGAGCCTTCTGGCATGCTTTGTACCACCGCATCTTTGCTGATGTGTTGGCCGGGCTCTCGCCCGGAAAGAGCCAGTGCTGCGGTCTTTCCAGCCTCCACCAGTCACGCAGGGTTGCCAGCAATTTGGGCGAGAGCATCACGTAGCGATCCTTTTGTTCCTTGCCTTGTTCGACCCGCAAGACCATTCGCTTGCTGTCAATGGCGGGAGGTATCAGACGAATCGCTTCTGAGATGCGCAGGCCGGCTGCATAGCAGGTGGTCAGAATCACGCGATGCTTGGTGCTGGCGACAGCCCGGAGAAATTGCATAACTTCCTCGGGGCTAAGAACGATCGGCAGTTTCTGTGGCTTCTTGGGCGCGGGGATCATCTCTTCAAGGGCCCAGTTCTTCTTGAGAGTGACTTTGTAAAGGAAACGCAGCGCGCAAATTGCAATGAGAATCGAACTGGTCGCCAGTTTCTTTTCATTCGTCAAATAGACCTGGTAGGTACGGATCTCCTCCGGTCCCAGCATTTCCGGCGACTTGCCGAAATGGCGGGCGAACATGGAGACCTGGAGCACGTAAGTGTTCTGGGTATCGACAGCAAGATTCCGGATCTGCATGTCCTCGATCATGCGTTGTCTGAGTGATGTCATGGCGAGCTCCTTCGCGAAATGGATTGTGCTGCAAGCAGCCATTCCATGTTTCCGCAAAGGAGCGTACGTGGGAAGCGGCGGACAGAAGAGCAGCAACTGCGTCCGGACCGCTACTAACGGACGTTTGCGCCAGTCATACCGCGAAGCGGTTTAGTCCAACCAATACCATGTGGCCTTCCGGACTATGTCGAGAGGACACGGAACCGTTTCCGCGAGTCTGCCCCCGATTGGATGTTGACGGATTACACTCCATTCACTGCTCGACATAGTCTTGCGATGCTATCGACCAGTTGAAGCCGCGGAAAGAAACATTTGTTGGGAGCATCCCTGTTCGCTCAAATGTTGGGCGAACTCGTCGATATGCGCTCCTAGAGGACCTTGACGCTTTGGTCGGAAGGTTTGGGGATCTTTGAAATCGTTCCGTGCGGTTCCCCTTGCACACTGCTTTGTCGCAGCGGGAGAACCAAGCCTATGCCGAGAAAACCTTCATCGAAAGGCTTGTTTGCCGGATTACGGAACTGCAACTCGACATAGTCCGGAACGCCACATGGTATTGGGCTCGACGTTCATCAAGCAACCATCTCGGTGGCAGTATTGGATTCCGCCGGCAAGTTAGTCATGGAATCCATCCTGGAAACAAAAGCCGCGACCATTCTGGAGTTCTTTGCGGGGTTGCGCGGAACTTTGTCAGTCACCTTCGAAGAAGGAACTTGGGCCGCGTGGCTGTACGATTTACTGAAGCCGCGTGTGGCCAAGCTGGTGGTGTGCAATCCGCGAAAAAATGCTCTGGTCAAAGAGGGAAACAAAAGTGATCGTATCGACGCCCACAAGTTGGCCGAACTGTTGTACCTGAACAAACTCAGCTCGGTCTACCATGGCGAGACGGGCGTGCGCATGCTGCGCGAGCTAGCCCGGAGCTTAGCAGGATGAGATTCAGCAGAAGCATGTTAGAAGAAAGGATTCTGCCCATGCTCTGTTGGATTCTCATCGTCGGAGGCCTGCTGATCATGATGGGGCAACACGACCGCTCCGAAGCGTTGTTCTACTACTTCCGCCTGGAAGATCAGGTTCCTGAGACTCATCTGCTGCGGCTGATCGAAAAGCACATCAGCTTTGCCTTTGTGCGGGAGAAGCTGAAAGCGAGTTACAGCGATACCGGCCGTCCGTCGATCGATCCCGAACTTCTGCTGCGCATTCTGTTGATCGGCTATTTGTACGGCATCACCAGCGAGCGGAAGCTGGTGGAGGAACTGCGCATGCATCTGGCGTGGCGCTGGTTCACCGGTCTGGGCTTCGATCAGGAGATTCCGCATCACTCCACGTTCTCGAAAAACCGGCATGGACGGTTTCAGGAATCGAAGCTGTTCGAGGAGTTGTTTGAGCAGATCGTGCGGCAGTGTGTGGAAGTGGGATTGGTGCAGGGCAAGCATCTGTCGGTCGATGGCAGTTTCGTGGAGGCGAATGCGGCGAAGGAGAGCCGCATTCCGCGCGAGCAGTTAGCGGAAGCGGCCCAAGTGAATCACACCGTGCGTCAGTATCTGCAGGAAGTGGAACAGCAGAATCCGGTGGAGGAGCCGGTGCATGAGCAGGATCAGGTATCGACCACCGATCCCGATTCTACCTACGCCACCAAGGGCGGCACACCGGCGCGGCTGGGATACTACGACAACTATCTGGTGGACAATCACAGTTGTGTGATCGTGGGAGTGCAAGCCACGGCGGCGCGCATGAGTCAGGAAACCGTGGCCGCGCAAGACATGCTCACCCGTTTCACGCAATGGCAAGGACGAGAGCCGGAATCGGTGGCGGCCGATACGACCTACGGGAACGGCGAGTTCTTGCAATGGCTAGCCGATCGGAGCATCACTCCCTACATGCGGACCCGCGACAGTATCCACCGCAAGAGGAGCCCATTCTTTGGCCCCGAGCGTTTCACCTACGAACCGGAAAACAATCGCTATATCTGTCCTGCTGGCCAGTTCCTCAACTACGGTGGCCGAGTTTATCGCAATCGAGCCTTCAACTACATCGGGACACGCAAAAAGTGTGGCCCGTGCTCGCTCCGACCACAATGCACCAGTGCTGCCTTCCGGGGCCTTATCATCCACCAGAACGAACCAGCCCGACAACGTGCGCGGGAGTTGGTCAACACGCCAGAGTTCGCCAAAGCACAGCGGCAAAGAAAGAAGGTGGAAGCCTTGTTCGCGGAACTGAAGAATCAGATCGGATTGCGGCGCTTGCGTCTGCGGAGACTCAAGTTCGTGCGCGAGCAGTTCTTCCTGGCAGCGGTAGCTCAGAACATCAAGCGACTGGTGCGCTTCCTCAGTCAGCCGACAACACCGGTTCTGCCGGCCACCACTTAGTCGAACGGAGACAAGAAAACCGGCGACGGCATGCTCGCAGATGAAAAGCCGTTCCGTTGAGGGACTTTTTCAACACCCACGCCTGATTGCGTCAGTCGACATTGAGCGATGCGATAGAATCAGCGGAAATGATGGACGCTCGTCTGGTCGGGATGTGGGAACCAGTCACGGCAGGACGATGATTTCTCCCACCATTCCCAATTCATCGTGCAGCACGCATTTGTACTGGTAAACGCCGGGGCCGGTGAAGGTGACGCGGAAGCGCGTCGCGCTTGCGGTCAACGGCGCCTGAGGCAGACCGATACGATCTTGTGGAAGCTCAGTAATGAATCCGGAATGCACGATGTCAGAGGGCGAACTCATGAAGGCGTGCCGAGCCCCATCGGCGTCTACGGTGACGTTGGCAGAAGGCGCCGTCTGAATCGATGGGTCAGGCTCGGGACCGAACGTGATGGTGTGGCTGGTTACAGCTTCTGCGGTCGTCCATTCCACGGTCTCGCCAACGTGGATCACTTTCGTGGCATCCATGAAGCGCATGACCGTGGCGGTCTGAGTTCCGCCGCCGTTCCCGACAATGTACCCCACTCCTGAGGTTATTTCGTTGGCGCCATGATGCCTGTGGGCCGATGCGTCGATATCGGAGAGAAGTTCGTCACGCTGCTGGTCGGCTTGTTCATCGTAAAAGTCCTGACCGTGCGGCAACGGCGTGGACATCGCCAGCACATGGACGGTGGCTGTCATATTCGGGTGAGCCAGGCAAACCAACTTGAAATTGCCAGTCACGGGAAATCCTACCGTGTAGGTTGGGGGACTCAGCGACGAGCTACTATTCGATATCACGCCACTATTGACGCAAGTGGTGCCGTCGAAGACCGAGAAATCGGGCGAGGCACCGCCAGGTTGGCCGGGACATCCTGCCAAACGGGACGGACGCACTTGCCCTAGCGCCAGAAAAGTGACGGTGTGGATCTCAGTGGCAGGAAACGTCCAAGTTATGCTGTCGCCGGAGTGAATCCAAATCTCGTTCGGCAAAAACGCCAGAGCCTGATGTGCCATGTTGGCGTTCTGCGCGCCGACCTGCAACTGCCAGCTATCGCCCAGCGCCGAGAGAGGTAGAACAAGGACAATCACCAAAACGCAACGGCGAAGGGTTATATGAAGTTGTGATGCGAACAGTTTGGCCAATGACGCCTCCACAAATCAAATCTGGCGCCGAGAATTGCGCAAACCTCTCCGTGGGTCAATACAACGCGGGTGAAACGTTGGTGACACCGGAAGTCGTTGACAGGCGGGGCGTTGTGGGCCGCGGTGACATGTCTATCCTGTACCCGCGAGCCGGGATATACTGCGCCGAGCGAGGAGTCCTGCCAGGGTGGGTAGTCCAACCAAACCGAATATCGTAAGTTTCGGCGCCTACGAGTTCAATCCCCACTCCAGGGAGCTGCGCAAGGAAGGAATGCGCGCTCGCCTGGAGGGCCAGCCACTGGCGATCCTGGAGTTACTGCTGGAGCGGCCGGGGAACTGGTGACGCGTGAGGAGTTGCAGAAAAGAGCTTTGGCCGGAGGACACGTTTGTAGATTTTGAACACAGCCTGAACGCGGCCGTTAAACGTTTGCGGGCGGCGCTGAACGATTCCGCCGACCAGCCCCGCTACATCGAGACGCTGGCACGCCGAGGTTATCGTTTTGTTGCGCCGGTTGGTGGAGTGTGGCGGAAGGGCAGAGTGAAAACAAGGTCCTGCTTCCACCCGAGCCCCAAGCCCAGGCAGCAGGGAGCCATGATCGACGGTTTTTGTGGCTAGTCGTGGTTGCTGCAGTATGCGTCGTCGGGCTCGTCGGCTGGGGATGGCGGCAGTGGCGGAATCGGGCGGCCATTCCCGCCGTACGGCCCGTTCGTTCTCTGGCTGTGCTTCCGTTGCAGAACCTCAGCGGAGATCCTTCTCAGGAATACCTGGCTGACGGCCTGACTGAGGAGCTTATCGGACGCCTCGCCAACATCCATGGCCTCCGTGTGATCTCGCGTACCTCGGCGATGCACTTCAAAAACACCCAGCTCTCGGTGCCCGAGATTGCCAAGATGCTCGGCGTGGACGCCATTGTTGAAGGATCGGTGATTCGAGAGCGCGGTCAGGTTCGCATTCATGCACAGTTGATTCGCGGCGCGAGCGACGAGCACATTTGGGCAGGAGAATACCAGCGAGAATATAGGAGCCTACTCGCGCTCCAGGATGAGGTCGCCCGGAGTATCGCGGCGCGAATCGAGATCAGCCTTACGCCCCAGGAACGGCAGAACCTGGCATCCACACACCCGATTGACCCTGAAGCTTACGAGGATTACCTGAAGGGCCGCTACTATTTCAACCAGCGAACGCAGGACGCACTCAACAAGAGCATCGGGTTTTCCAGCAGGCAACCGCCAGGGATCCGAGCTACGCGTTGGCTTACTGCAGCCTAGCGGACGCATACGCGTTACTCGGATTTCGCGGTGGTTTTCCGTCGAAAGACGCCCTGTCGCGAGCCAAGATAGCAGCGCTGAAAGCGACCGAGCTGGATGATACTTTGGGCGAAGCCCACGCGTCTCACGCATTTATTGCAGAGACCTACGAGTGGGATTGGGCAACGGCCGAACGGGAATACAAGCGCGCGCTGGAATTAAACCCGGGGGATGCCCGGGTTCACCACTGGTACGCCGGTTATCTAATGTACGTAGGGCGATTTGAAGAAGGGATTTCTGAGGCGAGATGGGCGCACGATCTCGACCCGCTGTCGTTGCCCGTCAACAACGCTTTGGCGGGCAGGCTGCTCGCAGCTGGACGTTATGACGAGGCCTTCGAACAAGTGCAGAAAACGCTACAACTCGATCCTCGTTTTGCGCCAGCTCACCAGACTCTGGGCTGGGCATACCTGCATAACGGAAAGCGCGAGGAAGCCATTCAAGAGTTTCAAAGTCTCTCCAACTCTCCGGAACCAACGACACAGATCTCCTGCTGGACCTCGGTTTTGCTTATGCGACAACGGGGAACCAAAACGAAGCGCGAAGGATACTCGCCAAACTGAGAACGCTACACGAACGTGGACTCGTGCCGTCGGGTTCAATCGCAATTCTCTATGGAGCTTTGGGTGACATGAATGAGGCTTTCGCTTGGTTGGAAAAGGCTTACGAGGAGCGTGACCCTCAACTTACATATCTCAAGGCAGGACGTAGATTCGAGCCCCTGCGTCACGATCCCCGGTTTCAACAGCTCGTGCACCGTGTGGGGTTACCCGAGTAAAGCGCTGCCCATTCCCCCGGCTTGATTCGCGGGTCGCCAACTTCGACGTAGAACCTAGGCAAATTCAAAACATTTGGCAGGCCAGTGATGTCGTCGATTGTTGACGTAAAATCCCCATCTCTAACAATGTCGGCCATGTCAAGCACTGTGTGCGCGCACCACTGCGTGCACTCGTGGAAGAGCGCCATTTCGCTTTAGTGGGTGGTTTGCGCTTTCCAACCTGGGCTCGCTTCTAATCGTTAGGATCAGAACTCATTCCGACCCAACCATCTCTTCGATCCCGACCGCGATCTTGATTACCTCTTCGAACTCCCCTCTGTTAGGGGAGCGGGATACCCAATCATTACGTCGGTGATTTACTGCACACCATGGGGATTTCCGGGCGCTCCCGCGTGCGAACCGAGCTTTTGAAACTGTTCGTAATCCCAGCCCTGACGCCACATCCAGTACAGATGCACCGCCAGCTTCCGAGCCATTGCTACCTTCGCGATCTTCCGTCCGCGGCGCAGGGCGAGGTGGAAGAACGTGCTGCGCCACTGCGCTTGGCTGCGCACCGTGACTTGCGCAGCTTCTACCAATAAAAAGCGCAGCAGTGAGTTGCCTTGTTTGCTGATGTGTCCCAGTCGGCGCCGATCGCCGCTGGACTCTTCTGTAGGCACCAGTCCTACATAGCTGGCGATCTGCTTGCCGTTGTGAAAACGTTCGGCAGTTCCAATCACCAACTCGTAAGCTAAGGACCTTACGGGCCGCACAGGCAAAAGATCGCAAGTCGCTGTAACTGAAAGAAAATGGGTTGGTTGGCAAACGGGATGACCGGACTTAAAATCCGCAGGTCCGAAAGAACTGTTGGGGTTCGATTCCCCCTCCCGGCACCAGCAAATCCAATGTTGATGCTGTTTGAAGGCGCCCATGGGAACCGTGGAGAGGAGTCCTAAGCAGGACTGCTCCACTGTTCCCACGACGCGTGTCAACTACTTGTGGCCGATCGGCTACCGGTTAGTCGTCCCCGTGATTACGATCGCTGGGTGCACAACGAACCAGCGTGGACTTTCCATCCGACGTTGCCACGCACGTGTACCGGGCTGGCGGAATTGCGCCGGCTGGGATGCAGTTGATGTTGAATCCCGATCTGTCTGCACCGAGTGAGCACGAGGCGCCCGACTTCGATACCGTCACCGTGGCAGAAGCAGACTTGGTCGGATCGTCAACGGAAGTAGCTTTGACTATGCCCATACCTGCTGCCGTGGCGGTGAACATTCCATTGCTATCTACCGTTCCGACTGCGCCCGTCGATGTCCAAGTAACTCCACGAGTCGAGCCTGTCACGTTAGCTGTGAATTGTTGCTTGCCCCCGACACCGAGAGTCATGCTGGCGGGACTGATCGAAACCGAGATCGCTCCGCCACCCCCACCGCCTCCGGCGCTGGTCACTGTGACCTGGGCGGTAGCCGACTTCGTCGGATCTTCCACGGAAGTCGCAGTAACGGTTCCAGTACCTGCCGATACAGCTGTGTACAATCCGGTCTGGTCAATCTTTCCGGCGCTGGTGGCGCTCCACGTTACACCCTTGGTGGAACCGGAAACATTAGCGACAAATGCTTGGGTTCCTCCTGGGGTCAATGTAGCTGTGGTAGGCGATATCGTGACGCTGATTGTGGAAGCCACTAAGTTGCCGACCAGATAGGTTGCTTCCTCGGCTACTGCTCCAGCAGAATGCCCTACATTGTTGAAGGCGGTTGTCGCATCGGCTCCACAATAGGGAGTAATTGGCCCGGCACCAGCTGGATGGATCGAAAGAAATGCGGTCACGTTATAGACTTCGGTTTTGTTCAGAATGATCCAACAGTCCGTGGCTTTGTTGTGGGTTGCCACCTGGGCCAGCGTGTAATTGGGTAGCTGCGCCGCCAGTGACATCGAGAACATCAAGACAAACAACGTGGTTGCAAAGAAGATCTTCTTCATGGGTTCTTCACTCCTTAAATATCCCGAGGGGAAATAAGCGCACCAATATCCCGCAGCGCCGAATGGCACCGGAAACCGGAAACAGTGCGTGTTCTGGTTATGGTTCTGGTGAAGAAGCTTGAGAATCGCGACTACAGCTAGGGGGGAGGGTATGCATTTCCACAGTTACTCCTTATCTTTCGGAACGCCTTTTGCCGATGCGAAACCGAAGGGGGGACAAAGGATTTGTGCTGCAGGTCGTCCCATGCCTGGCGTGAAAACACCACGTGGCACGAACGAACTGAACGCTGCGAATCGACTACGTCGGCCAGAATGGAACAGCTTGTGCGACGCTATCGTTTATCGAGGCCAAGCCGCAAGTCACAACGGGACAGGTACTAAAAGCTTTCGCGTCTGAGCGAAGATCTTCCATTGTGGAATAACCGAGACCGTTCTTATCTAGCCTCCTCTCTGGACTTGGTGCCAGAGATCAACGGCTGGCGGCCGCTTTTGACATGGTTCCCGGATGCTTTGCACGATATTGAAAAGAGAATGCGACGCGGCAAAACGGGACAGCCGGAGGAAACTCGGAGAATCTGGCAAGAACTTCCTCGAAATAGGCAAGCCTTCGGAGAGGCTGCAATCTACACTTTCTTATCGGCGAAGCTGCCGGTCTCGCAGTTTTATTTGCGTGGTAGACGCTCAACGTCGCGGAGGATGGCGACGCGACTCTGAGAGTGAGCCAACGATAGACTCAGTCACTGCGAGAGTGCCTCGAAGGGGAAATGATGCAGAAACGCAAACTGGGAAAAAGCAATTTGGAAGTGTCGGCGATCGGTCTCGGGTGCATGGGAATGAGCTTTTCCTACGGCCCACCCAAAGACAAGCCGGAAATGACGAAACTGCTCCATGCCGCCGTGGAACGCGGCATCACATTCTTTGACACCGCCGAAGTCTACGGCCCGTACTCGAACGAAGAACTTGTGGGCGGAGCCCTCGCTCCTTACCGCGGCAAAGTGGTAATCGCCACCAAGTTCGGATTCGATCTGAGTGGCATCGATAATCGACCGGGAGCGGCAGGCCTGAATAGCCGACCGGAGCACATCAAGGAGGCCGTCGAAGGGTCTCTTAGGCGGTTGAAGGTGGATGCCATCGATCTGTTGTATCAGCACCGTGTTGACCCGAACGTGCCCATCGAAGATGTAGCGGGCGCGGTGAAGAAACTAATCGAACAGGGCAAGGTCAAGCACTTTGGCCTGTCAGAAGCTGGCGTGCAGACGATTCGACGTGCCCACGCGGTCCAGCCAGTCACCGCGCTCCAGAGCGAGTATTCGCTGTGGTGGCGCAAACCCGAAGCCGAGGTGATCCCGACCCTCGAGGAACTTGGCATCGGCCTTGTGCCGTATAGCCCGCTGGGGAAGGGCTTCCTGACGGGCAAGATCGACGAAAATGCAAAATTCGACGGCACCGATTTCCGCAGCACCCTCCCCCGCTTTACGCCGGAGGCTCTCAAGGCCAACCAGGCACTGATCGATCTGCTCGGCAGGATTGCGAAGCGTAAGAATGCGACTCCTGCTCAGATCGCGCTCGCCTGGCTGCTCGCGCAAAAGCCGTGGATCGTTCCAATTCCTGGCACCACGAAGCTGAGCCGTCTGGAAGAGAACATAGGAGCGGTCGTCGATCCGGCTGACGCCTGAAGACCTGCGCGACATCGATGCCGCTGCGTCGAAGATCAAGGTGGAAGGAGCGCGCTATCCAGAACGCCTGGAGAAAATGACCGGTCTCTAATCGGCGAGATGAAGACGAAAGCGAGATTGAGTTGCATGCGAATCGGCATTCTCGGTTCCGGATTGAGGGGAGCGAGGCTGGGAACGATCTTCGCGCGTGCCGGACATGAAGTTGTGTTCAGCTATGCGCGGAGCAACGACAAACTCAAGAACCTGGCGCGCGACGCTCAGGGCAGTGGACGCGCCGGTACGCCGAGCGAGGCCGCGAAGGGAGCGGACGCGGACGCGCTGCTGTTGGCGGTGCATTGGTCGCGGATCGATGATGTGTTGAAGCAGGCGGGGGATCTTTCCGGCAAGGTGATTCTCACCTGCTGCCTGCCGATGGATGCTGGCAGCACGAAACTTAATTATTGGCACCACTACGTCGGGCGCCGAAGAGCTTGCCAAGAAGGTTCCCCGGGCGCAGGTAGTATCGGCTTTCAATACTGTGCCCAGCGAAGTTCTGTTCGGCGGGTTCGAAGCGAAGCACAAGGCTCCTCGAGCTAGTCTGGTGTACTGCGGGGACGACCAGAGTGCCAAAGACGTTGCGGCCACGTTGATTCACGAGGTGGGTTTTGATCCGGTGGATGCTGGTCCGGTTCAGATTGCTCGATAGACAGAGCCGTTCGCATTGCTGGTCGGCCAACTCGCACACGAGGGGGACGGCGGGCCGGAACTGGCGTATGGGACCGAGCGGTTTGGAAAATAGAAGATCAATTTCCAGTGACGGAGTTCAGAAAATGGAAATCAAACGAGCCGGCACGCAAGCTTCCGCAAAGGGGCCGTCAGAGTGGTTCACTGGCACAGTACGGATCGATCCACTATTTCAGGCCCCCGATCCGGCACTTGTTCAAGGCGCCAGCGTAACCTTCGAGCCGGGCGCGCGGACTGCATGGCACACGCATCCGCTCGGGCAGACTCTTATCGTCACGGCTGGTTGCGGCTGGGCGCAACGCGAAGGCGGGCCCATTGAGGAGATCCGGCCCGGGGATGTGGTCTGGTTCTCGCCCGGCGAGAAGCACTGGCACGGGGCCACGCAAACAACAGCGATGACGCATATCGCCATTCAGGAAAAGAAGGACGGCAAGGTGGTCGACTGGATGGAACAGGTCAGCGACGAACAATATCGTGGCCATAAATAAGGACATGAGATGAGCAATAAGCCAACGCGGAACGATGCTCTAAAAGACCGACTTTCCCGATCTCGCGAAATCAAGATCACGGTGACCGGCAGAAAGTCAGGACGTACCATCTCGATCCCAGTCTGGTTCGTATTGGAGGACGACAAGCTTCACCTCCTGCCGGTGCAGGGGTCAAATACACAGTGGTACAAGAATGTGCTGACGAATCCGTCGATTCAGATCGAGGCGGGCGGCTCAGAAGCTGAAGTCAAGGCCGTTCCTGTCAAAGACGCCAAACCGGTGAAGTCCGTGGTCGAGAAATTCCGCGCCAAGTACGGGGCCGGCGACGTGAAGAAGTACTATTCAAAGTTTGACGTTGCTGTAGTCGCTCAGATGCCGTGATTGCAGGGTAAATAGGAATTACCACCGCCGCTTGCAATCGATTGCAGGGCGAGCGTATAGGCAAGATAAGGTATCCGCTAGAGGCCAAAACAAGCTTTTGTCCTAGCGGCTGGGGCCCTGAGGGATTGTCACCAAAACAGTGATTCGCATACGGCAAATGCCTTGAAGGGAGTTCTCTATGATCACCCTTAATGTGAATGGAGTCAGGCACGAGGTCCAGGCGCCCGACGACGTTCCGCTGCTCTACGTTTTGCGCAACGATCTCCAACTAATCGGCCCGCAGTTCGGCTGCGGACTCGCACAGTGCGGAGCCTGCGCCGTTCTGGTCGACGGCAAGGAAGTGCGTTCCTGCGTTACGCCGGTCGCGAGCGCTGCCAACCAAGAGATCACGACGCTCGAAGGTCTGCCCGCGAGGTGGGCAAAGCAAAAGGGCCTGTCGGCTGAGGAGGCGAAAAGCACGCTTCATCCGGTCCAGCAAGCCTGGATCGAGGAGCAAACTCCCCAGTGTGGCTTCTGCCAGAACGGGATGATGATCAAGGCGACCGAACTCCTCGAAAGCAATGCAAATCCAACCTTGGCGCAAATCAAAGCGGCCTTCACCACATCCGGGGTGTCGCCAAATCTTTGCCGCTGCGGAACCTACGTGGCCATCATTGACGCCGTCAAACATGCCGCCGAGATCATGACGAAGGGGAGGTAAGCGATGGCAACCATGAGCGAACAGCCAGGGAACGTTTTCGGAGCGACGCTGTCGCGCCGTCAATTCATGAAGACGGGAGGCGTCCTCGTCGTGGGGTTCAGCTTCGTTGGTCCGGGACTTCTGAAGGGCGATACCGCGCAGCCCGCTACGATGAAGAACACACTTGATCCGACGATTCCAGGTTCCTGGATTGAGATTCACCCGGACAATACGGTACTGATTCGCACCGGCAAGAGTGACTTCGGCCAGGGCTCGACCTTTACCGCTTACCGCCAGATTGTTGCCGAGGAATTGAGCGTCCCCTTCGAAGCGATCACCACGGTCGTGGCGGGAGATACCGATCGCACGCCCGACGGCAGCGGCGCCTTCGATTTTCTGGGCCATGGAACGCCGAACATTCGTAAGGCGGCCGCCTATACCCACCAGGCTCTGCTCGATCTCGCGTCGGAGAGACTCGGCGTACCGAAGGACAAGCTTTCCGTCAAGGACGGCATCGTCTCGGGAGCAGGCAAGAGCATTTCCTACGGCGAGCTGATCAAGAATCAGCAGTTGAAGCTCACGATTCCGGTTAAAGGAGATCTCACCAGCATCTTCGGGTTGACCATCGAGGGCGATCCGCCGATGAAGCCGATCAGCGAGTACACGGTCATCGGCAAGTCGTTCAAGAATTCCATCATCAGTTCGAAAGTCGCAGCGAAGGAAACCTGGGCGACCGATGTGCGCCTGCCCGGCATGCTGCACGCGCGCGTGGTGCATCCGAAGACGCTCGGCTCAACTCTCGTGTCCACCGGTTCACTGGACAAATCCAAGTTTCCGAATTCGCAGGTCGTCGTAAAGGGCAATCTCGTCGGAGTCGTCGCGCCTACGGAGTGGGAAGCGATCCAGGCCGCTGATCAGGTAGCCAGCGCCATGAAGTGGACCGAGTGGAAGGGCTTGCCCGGCAACGCGAAGCTCTACCAGCATCTTCGGGAAGAGGCCGATTGGACGTCCGCGCCTGTCGAGAACAGTAAGCCTTCCAAGGGCGACCCGGGTGCCGTGCTCGCATCGGCCGGGAAGAAATTTTCGGCCACATACCAGCTGTCTTACATGAAGCACGCACCGATTGGCCCAACCATGGCCGTTGCCGATGTCAAGCCGGACGGCACGGTGCACATCTATACGCATAACCAAAATCCACAGGCGCTTCGCGGTGAAATTGCGATGATGCTCCGCACTGCGCCCGATCATGTGATCGTGCATGCGTATCCCGGGCCCGGCCATTACGGCAGATCGAACGGCGGAAACGCAGGTGCTGAGGACGAAGCGGTGCTCTTGTCACAAGCCGTTGGCAAGCCGGTGCGCGTTCAGTGGATGCGCGGCGACGATATGCAGTGGTCCACGCAATCGTCGGTGTCTTTCTCCGACGTTCAGCTTGCCATCGATGACAAAGGCAAAATCGCCGCGTATCAAATCGACCACTACATGCCCGCCATGCAAGATGATAGGCCGATCGGTGCCGTCCTCGCGGGACTGCCCACCATGCCCGCTCCTCAGGTCCATTCCGACTCGGTAACTTCCACCGTTAACGAAATTTCCGATCCGTGGATTTACGCTCAGGTTCCGAACCTGATTGAGCGAGGCCATGGGACATTCCAGGTGGGGCAGAAAGCCTCGCCTCTCGCCGTCGGTCTCCGTGACCACAGCATGCGCACGCCGGGACAGTTCCAGCAGAACTATCCGCGCGAACTGGCCATGAGCGAGGCAGCAGCTCTCGCAGGCGTGGACGCCTTGCAGTTTCGTATCGACCACGCAGCCGAAGAGCGGCCCATCGGTGTACTGAAAGCAGTCCGTGATGCTTCCGCTTGGGACCCGCGTCCGTCACCTCGTTCTGATGCTATATCCAGTGGATCAACGCCGGTGCGGGGTCGGGGAGTCTCTCTGATGTTGCGCAGTGGAACTTACTGGGCCTGCGTTTGCCAGGTCGCCGTCACTCCCACTACAGGCGCGATCGTGGTGGAAAAGTACACGATTGCCGTGGATCCCGGCATTGTCGTGAACCCGATGCAATTGAAGCGACAGGTCGAAGGTGGCGCGGTCATGGGAATCGGCCATGCGCTCTTCGAAGAAGTTACGTTTGATGAGAGCGGAATCACCACGGATGACTGGATTTCCTATCCCATCCCGACCATGTCGGACATACCAGAGATCAAAGTTGTGCTGCTCAACAATCCGAAAGTCGGCGCGTACGGTGGAGGTTCGGAGGCGGCGAATGCACTTGCTGCGCCAGCCATTGCAGCGGCCCTTCACGATGCGACGGGGAAAATCATTCGGCGGCTTCCGATGAAACCCGCTTACGTGCAGGCCTTATTGAAGAGTTGACGAGTACGGGGTCGCGTAACAGACCAAGCATGGCTATGTCAAACTCACTCGACCAACCTCTTCTTGAGGCTTTGCTCGACTCCTGGGATCGCAACAACACGATTCTTCTCAACCTGCTCCGCGCGCTTCCTAATGGCGGACTCGAGGTCAGGGCGATGGAGGGCAGCCCGTCCGTCGCGGAGATGTTCACCCATATCCACTTTGTACGACTTGTGTTCGTCTGCGAGGATGCCCCCGAGTTCGCGAGAGAGTTGCCCAAGGAGGAGTGGGCGACCGAGCGTGATCCCAGTCGCATCGCCGAGATGCTGAACAACAGCGCCAAGACGGTGCGAGACGCGATAAAGAGCAGGGTGCAGACGGGCCGGGACATGAACCTTCACTACGACCACCCGATCCTCCTGCTCCAACACATGCTGTGGCACGAGGGCTACCATCACGGTCAGATGAAGCTGGCCCTTAAGATGGCAGGCCGCCCAGTGACCGACAAGGAAGCCGGACCGATCACGTGGGGCGTGTGGATGCGAAAGAAGTGAGCTGTCCAATGCACTGAGGGCCAGCATAATTGCAAAGGACGCACTCTCGAAACTGTGAAAACCAACGGGAAAGTTACGTATATGCGGCGAGTCGACAAGGTTGCCAGCCCAGACGAGCCAGGCACGTCTGAGCTAGCTCGTTTGATCGCCGCCTACGCTCCTCACGACGGCAGTTTTGAGCTGGGCGTCCCGGGCTGGCACGCCATTCGTCTCTCGCGCGTCAACGAAGAATGTGTGCACGCGCTTCGGTTGCCCTCACTGTGCATCGCCGCACAAGGAGCGAAGACGTTTATCGTGGGGCAGGACGTGTTCGAGTATGACGCGTCGCGCATGATTGTGTTCTCCGTGGCTCTGCCGGTGGCTGCTCAAGTTACGCAAGCCAGCCATTCCGAGCCCTATCTTGCTCTCAAGTTAGACCTCGACCCTCATAAGATTGCCGAGTTGGTCTTAAAGGTGTTCCCGCGCGGTCTGCCTCCGATTCAAGAGAGGAGAGCCGTTGACGTCACTCCACTTGAGGAGAGTATTGGCAACGCCGCTACGAGGTTGATGGAATGCCTGGCGCAGCCTGGCGACGCTGAACTCCTCGCTCCGCTCGTGACCGATGAGATTTTGATCCGGCTGCTGCGCAGCCCCATTGGGATTCGCGTGGCTCAAATGGGCTTCGCCGAATCCAGTGTGCAGCGAATTGCAAAGGCGATATCGTGGCTGCGCGAGAATTATTCTCAACCTATGAAGGTTGAAGAGTTGGCTGGGCTGGTGCACATGAGTGTTTCTTCTTTCCATGAGCACTTCAAGTCCGTCACCTCGATGAGCCCACTTCACTATCAAAAGGTGCTGCGCCTGCAGGAGGCGAAGCGCCTCATGTTGTCCACGATGATGGACGCAAGCACTGCGAGTCAGCGCGTGGGATATCTAAGTGCTTCGCAGTTCAGCCGCGAATATAGCCGCTGCTTCGGGAGCGCGCCGAGCAAAGACATCGCCAGATTGCGGCAGGACACTCGACTGTGGGCATGACCCAATTCGAAGCGACAACACGATAGCACTCGCGGGATGGGAGAACTTTTACGTAATCGTGGGTTCGTCTGCTGGCGCCCTGATCGGACTGCAGTTCGTCGTCATAACCCTGATCGCCGATATGCCGGTTGCACCAGGTCAGGCGCAAGCCGGCGATGCGTTTCGACGCCGACGATTGTTCACTTCGAGGCCGTGCCACTGCTGTCCGCAATCGTAAACGCTCCGTGGCAGGGAATCGTCAGCGCCGCAGTTGTTTTGGGCTTACTGGGCCTCGCTGGAATCGTGTACGAGGTCATCGTGGTTCGGCGTATGCGAACGCAGACTCTATACACTCCTCAGTTTGAGGACTGGTTGTTTCACGTTCTGCTGCCCTGCGCGGCTTATGCCACGGTTGCTGCATCGGCATACGCGGCTCTTCACCGCGCTCATGGCGCCATGTTTGTCCTTGGAGCGGCAGTGCTGCTGTTGCTTTTCATAGGTATTTATAACGCCTGGGATGCGGTCACCTACCATGCTTTTTGTGAACAAACCTGTAGCGCAAAAAGGTGAGCGGCAGCGCTGACTCAGTCATCGACCACCGGCAGAAACGCGAAGCGCGGTTTTAGGGCAACCATGCACAGCGCCTCTGTATCCAAGTTAGAAGATTGAAGTTGCCATTGTCACCCTCGTTGCGTTGTGTCCACACACTCTTGTATGGTAGGAGATAGATAGGCACGCGTAATTCTGGGATGTTACGGCTAACAAATCTCGAAGGTTCCTGGCGCAAGAGTTGCTGTGCGATCGTCGTTTTCATGGCGGTGACTTCGCTCGCGGTTAGCGTCGCTACGCGCTACTGTTCCCCTCAGAGTGCGTCGTATTCCGCAAGAACCTTGCACAAACATTCGTCGCCGGAGCAAGCGCGGCAGCGTCTAACCAACACTGCAGTCAACTGGATGCCTGAGGTGGTGCAATCCGGTGTGTTGTTGGCCCCGAGTTCTTATCCCCGCATTGCCCCTGCTGGACCGCCGATTCCCAGCATTCTGTTCGAAACAAGCCTGTACAACCGTCCTCCTCCTTCCTGCTAATCTTTCTCCGGTTTCATAGCTTTTGCTTGTCATAGCTTGTTGCGATCAATGCCTTGGAAATGGTTGTCTTTGGACGACCTGCCTCGGTACGGCTTTGACTCTATAGGGCGATGAAATATGAGGGTCTAGGCTTGCCAGGTCAGCGATCAAATTCGCTTAGCCGCGAGTTCGTGATCGGTCGGCCACCCAAGAAATGATTCTGAAAGGAAGCCTACATGGCGCTTGCACCCTTGTTGACTGAGGGAGAATTGGATGCTCTACGGCAATTCGACACCTGCATGGTCGCAAACGCGATTGAGACTTTTAACGTTCGCTTGCACAACACCGGATTCACGAACGCCAGCATTCGCTGCATGTTCGAAGATGCACCACCGATGGTCGGCTATGCGGCAACGGCGCGACTGCGTAGCGGCGAGCCACCCATAGTAGGCAACGCGTTTCGCGACCGGGGCG
This sequence comes from uncultured Acidobacteriaceae bacterium, assembly GCA_963774565.1. Classification (GTDB taxonomy): domain Bacteria; phylum Acidobacteriota; class Terriglobia; order Terriglobales; family Acidobacteriaceae; genus Sulfotelmatobacter. Next base: position 107,999 of record CAVZFP010000026.1, read on the forward strand.
ATTTCTGGAACAGCATTCTTCGGATTCCGTCGCCGCGCATTCTGGTGTTGGAAGACAAGGACGATCCACCCGGGCGCGGGGCTCTCGTGGGAGACATGCACGCGGCAATCCTTAAGGCGCTGGGCTGTATCGGCTATGTGACCAACGGCGCGGTGCGGGAACTGCCCGCGTTGCGCGCGATGGGGATTCAGTTATTTGCGGGGAATGTTGCCGTGTCGCATGCGTATGCGCACATTTTCGACATTGGTGCTCCGATCAGCGTGGGCGGGATGGAAGTTCGTCCGGGAGATCTGTTGCACGGGGACCGCTCACGGCGTGCTGACGATCCCGGCGGAGATTGCGCGGGCAATTCCAGCGGTTGCCGCTGAAATACAAAAGGAAGAACAGAGCGTAATCAACTTTTGCCGATCTAGCGCCTTTTCCGTGGCGAAGCTGGCTGAGGTTATGAAGAAGAAGGGCTAGGCCGGAAACGGCGGCCAACAACAGCAGGGAAGGCTGGTCCAAGACACGATGACTCAAAACCGAACTTTGTCCATCACGCGAACCCGCAGGCTCGAAGCTTTGGTCTCGTTCTCGCTTCCGGCTGTCGTAGTCGCGCTCGTAGTCAGTCTGTCTTCTTGTTCAGGAGATCGCGACCGATCAGGTTCAAGCGAACGGTCCAACCGATTACGGTCGGGCGTGACGAAAGTGGTGAAGAAGTCTCTGGGCCGGCAAATCACGCTCTCTTCGGAGTTGGTGCCGTTTCAGGAGATCGATGTGTATGCCAAGGAATCCGGCTACGTCAAGAAATTGATCGTCGACTACGGGACGCACGTGAAGGCCGGGCAGGTCATGGCTATTCTGGAGATTCCGGAGTTAGAGGCACAACTGCAGGAAGACCAGGCGGAAATCAAGAACGCGTCCAATCAGGTAACGCGAGGCACAGCATGAACTGGCAGCGGTATCAGGCGCAATACAAGGCGCTGCATCTGCAGTACACGCGATTGAACTCAGTGTTCGAGAGCCAGCCGGGCATCGTGGCGCAGCAGGAAGTGGATGACGCGCAGGGAAAAGACCTGGCGGCATCCTCGCAAGTGGATGCGGGACAGGCGGCTCTGGAAGCGGCCCAGAGCCAGCTTGTCCGTCGCCAAGGCGAAGCTCGCTCACGATCAGAGCCTCTTTGACTATTCCAGAATTACGGCGCCATTTCCCGGCATCGTCACGGAGCGTTATGCGAATCTCGGAACCCTGGTGCAGGCCGGCACGAGTTCGCAGGCGATGCCGATCGTTAAGCTTTCCGAGGATGATCTGTTCCGGCTCGTGATTCCGGTTCCAGAATCGTACGTTCGCTACATCCGCGTGGGAGATCCCGTGGATGTTCGTGTGCCCTCGCTGAACAAAACATTTCCCGGGAAAGGTTGCGCGGTTTTCCGTTGGACGTGAAGGAGGCCACCCGCACCATGCATACCGAAGTCGACGTTCAAGAATCGAGATCGAGTGCTGATGCCCGGGGCTCTATGCCGATGCCGATGTGGCGCTCGAACATCGCGACGACATCCCGACCATGCCTTTGCAGGCGGTGAATCACGAAGGGAAGAAGACCACAGTTTTCGTCGTCGGCCGGAACAGTGAAATTGAAGACCGGCCGATCATGCTGGGGCTTCAGACTGCAAACGATGCGGAAGTGGTCTCCGGTTTAGCGGAAGGCGAAGAGGTGGTCGTGAGCGACCGGAGCGGCTCTGAAAGCGGGCGAGACCGGTTCATCCCCAGGTGGTGCAGATCATGCAATACCAAGAGGGAAATCAGCAATAAGTGATTTGCGCCCAAACTCTCAAAAGTGAGATGAAATGACAGGTTTCTCAATTCGCAATCCGTACTTCATCGATCGTCGTCTGTCTCGTCCTGACCGTGATCGGTGTGACCAGTCTGGCGCGCATGCCGATCGATTTGTTCCCGACGATTAATCTGCCGGAAGTGGTGGTGGCCACTTTCTACTCCGGAATGCCTCCGGAGGACATCGAGACCGACATCACCGACCCTCTCGAGCGATTCTTTACCTTAGCCAGCGGCATCGATCACATGGAATCTCGCTCGCTGCTGGGCGTAAGCATTATCAAGGTTTATTTCCAGCCGGGAACCAATGCCGATGCGGATGTGACCGAGCTATCGAACCTGGCGCTGGCGGATCTGAAACGGTTGCCGCCGGGAACATTGCCTCCCGTGGTGCTGAAGTTCGATGCTTCGAGTTTGCCCGTCTGCCTGGTCACGCTCAAAGGAGAAGGGCTGAATCAGACGCAGCTTCACGACATCGGCCAATTCACCATTCGCAACCAGATCGCGGTGGTCCAGGGAGCGGAGATTCCGCCGCCTTTTGGGGGCAAGTACCGGCAGATCATGGTGTATGTCGATCCTTATAAGCTCGCGTCGCGGCAATTGAGCCCGATGGACGTCGTGAATGCGGTGAACAATTCAAATCTGATTCTTCCCGCCGGCGACGTCAAGATGGGGCCCTTCGACTACTACGTTTATTCCAACAGTCTGGTCGACGACATGGATCAACTGTCGAAGATTCCCGTCAAGACCGTGGGGAATTCGTGGGTTTCGGTAGGCGACATCGGCAAAGCCGAGGACGCCAATCAAATCCAGTACAACCTGGTGCGCGTGGATGGTCAGAGGTCGGTCTATCTGCCGATCATGAAGCAAGGCGGAGACACCAACACCATCGCGGTGGTGCAAGGCATTCGCGATGCGATTGAGCGTCTCTACGACATCCCGAAACAATTGAAGTCGGCGGTCGTATTCGATCAGTCGGCGTTCGTGAAGGAAGCGATCAAGACGCTGCTTCATGAAGGCGTCATCGGGCTGGCGCTTACCAGTCTGATGATTCTGATTTTTCTGGGAAGTTTTCGCGCCACATCGGCGGTGTTTCTGTCGATTCCCCTTTCCGCGCTGGCAACGTTCGTGGTCCTGTACATGATGGGCAGCACCATCAACACGATGATCCTGGGAGGGCTGGCGCTGGCTTTTTCGCGCATCATCGACAATTCGGTCATCTCGCTGGAAAACATCTACCGCCATCTGGAACATGGCGCTGCGCCCATGGCTGCGGCAGAAGCGGGCGGTTCGGAAGTGAGTCTGGCGGTGCTGGCGGCTACGCTGACCACAGTCGTTGTGTTTTTCCCGGTCACGTTTCTGTACGGCGTCAGCAAGTTTTTGTTTTCGGCGCTGGCGCTTGCGGTCGTGATCTCGCTGTTCGCATCGTACGTCGTCGCCATGACGGTGATTCCGCTGTTTTGCTCGCGATTTCTGCAGGCCGTGCCGCATGCCAACGGCGCAGCGGGAGACGAATACGAGATCGAGCCTACCGAGGCCGCCGGAAAATCCTGGTGGGAACGATTCACAGCTGGATTCAACCGGCAATTCAACCGAATGCTGGATTCTTACGAGTATTGGGTGAATCGGGCGTTGGTCCGTCCGGGCTTGACGGTAGCGATTCTGAGCGGCGTGTTTCTGCTTAGTCTGGCGATTTATCCATTTCTCGGTCTGGCATTTTTCCCCAGCACCGATGCCGGACAGTTCACCATCAATATGAAAGTTCCGACGGGAACGCGCTTGGAAGTGACCGAACAGTACGTGGCGAAAGTTGAAGACCTGATCCGTAAGGTAGTGGGCCGAAAGATCTGAAGATGGTGGTGTCCAACATCGGAGTGGTTCCCGACTTTTCCTCGCTATATACGACCAACGCCGGACCCTACACGGCGACCATCCAAGTGGCGCTGCAGGATGAGCATCGCTTGAGCAGCTTCGAGTATATGGACCGCGTGCAGAAAGAGATGGCGAAGCCAATATCCGGACATCCGCACCTTCTTTTCGAGCGGCTCGATGGTGGATGCCATTCTGAACTCGGGAATGCCGGCTCCGATCGACGTGCAGGTGAGCGGTCGCAGCCTGAAGCAGTCGTATGGCGTGGCGCAGGATCTGGCCAGCCGCATCCGGCAACTGCCGGGAGTGGGCGAGGTCTACATTCCGCAGGATATGAATTATCCCGGGCTGCGGCTGAACGTCGACCGGGTGCATGCCGGCGAACTGGGGCTGACGCAAAAGGAAGTGGTCGACAACGTCATCACGGCGCTCAATTCAAATGCGATGATTGCTCCCAACTATTGGGTCGATCGAAAGAGCGGCAACGATTATTTCCTGACGGTGCAATATTTCGAGAATGGTCGGGCCGCCATTCACAACTTTGCCGACCTGACCAATATCCCGATCCGCTCTCCCAACCTGAAGCAGCCGACGACACTTGGATGCCGTTGTGAAACTCGAGGACATCCGCACGCCGACAGAAGTGGATCACTACCAGATTCAACGAGTCACGGACGTCTATGTGACGCCGGTTGGCGAAGGTCTGGGCAAGATCGCGAACGAAGTGCAACGAACCGTCGACCAGACGAAACTTCCAGAGAATGTGCGGGTCGATCTTCGCGGAATGGTGAAGGGCATGAACGCGTCGTTCCGCAGTTTTGCGATCGGGCTGTCGATGTCGGTGGTTCTGCTTTACCTGATTCTGGTGGCGCAGTTTAAGTCTTTCAAGGATCCGCTTCTGATCATGCTGGCGATTCCGATGGGCTTTATCGGTGTCCTGATCATTCTGCCGCTGACGGGGACCACGTTGAACGTGATGTCGCTGATGGGTGTGCTGATGCTGGTGGGCATTTCCGCATCGAACAGCATTCTGATTGTGGAATTCGCGCATCGTCTGGAGGACCAGGGAAGTTCGGTGAAGGACGCCATCATTACTTCCTGTCGAGTGCGCTTGCGGCCGATTCTGATGACGTCGCTGGCGACCATCATCGGAATGGTGCCGATGGCATTGAAGCTGGGTACGGGAAGCGAACAGTATGCGCCGCTTGGCACGGGCAATCATCGGCGGGCTGACTTCTTCGGTGATTTTGACGATATTCATTGTTCCGGCGGCTTATCTGCTGGTGTATGGGAAACGCGATCAGCAGGCCGCGACCGTGTCGGCGGAGACAGCCCAATGAGATCAATGCGTCCTGTGTCCAGGGCAAACCAGATGATGAGGGCCAATACTTTTGTATTCTTGCTGCTATCTAGTGCGGCGCTGCTGACTCAATCTGGTTGGGCGCAGGCTCCCGACAAATCGCGGTCTGCCGAGAGCTTGCCTTCTGCTCCGCAGCCACAATTGCAACAGAACCCGAATTTGATCGCACTGCCTCCGGGGGCACAACTCGCGTTGGAGGCGAGGGTCCAAAGCGGGGATGGATCTCAAGGGAATTCTGTTGACTCGAAGACAACGCAGACGAGGCAAACGTCAAGCATCAGCGTGCGCCTGACCCGTGCGCAGGCCGAGCAGTTGGCTCTCAAGAACAATCCCCGGATCAGTATCGGGCGTTTGCTGGCTCTGGCACAACATCAGATCTATCGCGAAACCCGCGCCGCCGAACTCCCCAATTTTAATGGCGCGATAACGGCAGTGGATGCCAATGAAGGCAGCCGCATTGGCGCCGGATCGCTCAATGCACCGCGCCTGCTCGAACATGCTGGCGCCGGAGTGACTCTCAGCCAGCTCATCACGGATTTTGGACGCACGACGAATCTGGTGTCGTACTCGAAACTCCTGGAAAAGGCGCAAAACGCCAATGCGCTAGCTACTACCGAGGATATTGTTCTGGCCACGGACCAAGCCTTTTACAACGCGCTGCAGGCCCAGGCTCTACTCAAGGTTGCGCAACAAACGGTGGCTACCCGCGGCTCGGTGCAACATCAAATCGATGAACTGACGAAGAGCAAACTGAAATCCGGACTGGATTTGTCGTTTGCCGACGTCAACCTGTCACAAGCTAAACTGCTGCAACTCGATGCACAGAACAATGTCGATTCCACGCTCGCCGCGCTGACCGCAGTCCTGGGTTTCGACAAACAGGTCAGCTACGAATTGACAGAAGAGAACGCGCAACTGCCGCCGCCTCCGCCGGATGTGGATGTGCTGACAAATACGGCTTTGCGGCAACGCCCCGATCTGCAAGCGCTGACCTATGACCAACAGGCCGCGGAAAAGTTTCGTCGCGCTCAGCGCGACCTGCTCTTTCCAACAATCAGCGCGCTGGGTATAGCGGGAGGAACTCCGGTTCGTCCGGACTGTTTTGGCGGCTGCTTTCCGAACTATTTTGTTTCGAGCTGGTATGGCGCTATTGGCGTGAATATGAGCATCCCGATCTTTAATGGTTTCCTTTTCAGTTCGCAGGCTGCGGAAGCAAAATACCGCGCGCAAGCCGCGACCGAGAACACCCGGGATCTGCGGAATCAAGTCGTTCGCGATGTTCGGACCGCATGGCTGGCGGCGAATACGGCGTTCCAGCGGGTCGGAGTGGCCGCCGAGTTAGCCAAGGAAGCCGATTTAAGTTTGAATCTCGCGCAGGGGCGTTATCAGCTGGGCTTGGGATCCATCGTCGAACTCAGTCAGGCGCAGTTACAGCAAACCGACGCGGCCATCGGCTATGTCAACGCTCAATACCAGTATCGACTGGCCCTCTCAACGTTGAACTTCGAGATTGGAGTGCAGCCCTGAACGCGGACGATCGTCACGGGCGCAATGTCGCAGTGCATGAAAAGAGGTAACAAAAAGAATCAGGCATCTTCGTTTACGACGCGCCGTGGACTATTGCTCTCTCTTTATATTGCTGCCTTTATTGCTGCCATTTTTATTCTGGTCTACTACGCCTATGTGTTGCCCATGCAAAAATCGTTAGAATAATCGTCGCTTTGTGTTCTGAGGTCTCAGCATGTTGCCTTTCATCCTGTATTTCGTCACCGCCGTGCTCACCGGTTTTCACCTGTATACGCTGTTGTCGTTCACGCTGTACGGAGCTCCGTTTAATCTGCTGGAGCTGGTTGCTCTGTTGGGATCGTTTTGCCTGCTGTTTGCGGCTTATGTGAGCCTTTTCAGACCCCGTACTGCGGGGCAGCTTGCGCTGATCGCCTGCCTCGCGATGTGGTGCTTTTACGGGCCGGCCATTGCGAAAATTGTGCGGAGCAGGTTGGGCAAGCCCGCTACAGTCTCCCAGTTTTATCGTCCATCGGCCGCTCACAAATCAGCATGATACTGCCCTATCTAGCCGCCGTCTTGCTGGCTCTCGCGACCGCGTACTCCGCGGCCGTAAGTTTCCGGCAGAAGCCCGAAGAAGGAAGTGCGGAGCCAAGTTGGATTTTTCCCGATGGCACAAAGCGATGGGCACGAATCTTCGTCGGACTCGCGAACCTCATCCTTCTGATTGCCTTGGGAGCATGGTTCAGCATCAACGCTCGGAATTCGACTCCGCGTTCGATGCGGTTCTTGATTCCTGAGGGGTACAGCGGCTGGGTGCGAATCGAGTTCGAGGTTCCTGGCGCCCCCGCGTTGCCGGAGGAAGCCGGCCAGCCTTTGCTTCGGATTCCTTCCTCTGGAACCTTGCGGACATCCTCGCCCGAACAATATGGCTGGGTTAACCATTCCTATGGTTTCTACTCGAGCGCTGGTGCGCGAGCGGTCCCCGACTCCGGCCCAGGAAAATTTATTTGGGGCAAGATCAATGGCGAAGCGTCAGGCGCTTCCGGCAAACGAAAGTACGAGGAGTTTTTCGTCGGAACCGAGCAGCAATTCAGAGATCAAGTGGAGGGCGTGAAACATAAAGATTGATAGGTTCGCGGTCACCGCGCATGCCCCTTTCCACTCGTCCCAAAAAGAAAACGGGTGGCGTTGCGACCGGAGTCGCCGCGCCACCCGTTCCCTCGATCGGTATTACGCCCCTGCGCCGACTGCTTTGACCCGAGCTTCCGGGCTGAGGGTCTGCGCCATCCGTCCAAAGTATGTCTTGTAGGAACGGTGGATTCCGTACATAACCGGGAATACCGCAAGCGCGAGCCCCCACCCCAAGTGAGAACTTACCGCCTGCACTATGGTGGTGACTCCCGCGCTGACCACGTAGTAGGGGAACGAGAGATGCGCCAGGCCCCACCAGATCTGCCCAGCCGCCTTACCCTCGCTCACGGCTACGATCGCAGCCACGGGAGCGGTTTGTCCCAGGAAGAGGGTGGCGGTCGCCAGCACCAAGCCCAGCGTGCTGGAACTCCACTGCATTCCGCGCAACCAGTCGGCATGGAACATCAGGCTCGCCAGGCAGCTGGCAAATGCCATCATGCTGAGGTTGAACGCCATCTGTTGCGGGTTGAACTTCGCGTTCTTGCGCGGCCAGCATTGCACCGCGGTTGAAACGCATGTGATTACCACTGCTTCGGCAGCGCTCAAAGAAACCACTGCGGTCAGCAGGAATGGCAGGTTCACCGACATGTTGCCGTTGATTCCCGGCAGCTTGACTTTCATGCGCGAGGTCACCGCCGCCAGTGCTAGAACCGCCAGGGCAAAGTAGGTGTGCAGTGCGTGGCTCAGCAATCCCGCATAGCCTGCGGTGATTACTGCGGCCGCCATCATTGCGCCGATGAACGTTTTAATTTGCCGTGTGTTGTTCATGATTCGTCTCCTTTCCGTGGATTCACACGGCTGCTATTGTTCATCGTCCCCGGCGTCAGTAAACGCACTGTTGGTAGTCGACACCGACGCACCCCAAACCACGCTTGTGGCTGAAGTGGTTCCGGTACTCGCTCCCCAAACCACGCTGAATGCGCTCAGAGTGTTGTCGTTCCAGGGAACCGATGCTCCCCAGACGACGGAGGTTCCATTTACCAGCGAAGCTCCCCAAACCACCGAAGTTCCCCAGACCACTGAGCTTCCCCAAACCACGGAGGTCGAAGCAACGGCGGAGTTGCCCTCGGCCAGAGTAACCGTATGGGTCAGAGGGTTGTAGACGGCAGAGGGCGAAAGAGCCGACCCAACCGTGGCCGGAGCCAGGTCACTGTTGGCAATCGCAGCCTGCACGTTCAGCAATCCCGAACCCACCGAAAACAGGTCGTAGAAATTCAGGAACGACATAAACAGGTGCGGCACATAAGCCGACGTCGAGAACATACCCATCTTGTACGCCGTCTTCATCAGCCGCGCCTTCACCTGATCTGGAGTCAGCGTGCTTTGTTCTTGCAGCAACAAAGCGGCTGCGCCAGCGACCGCAGGCGTCGCCATGCTGGTGCCGCTCAAAGTGAAGTAGTCGCTGTTGCCGTCGGTCCCAGTCACCAGTTCCGCTGGATAACTAGCCTCCAGCGTGGCTCCCGGCGCCGCCAGAGAAACGATGCCGTTGCCTGGCGCCATAATGTCAGGTTTTACCACGTGATCGTAGGTCGTTGGTCCCTTCGAGCTATAGCTTGCAATGGTCTCTGCCTGCGGCAAGGGTGATCCGTTGCTCTTGGTTGCGCCGACTGTCAGCACCAGAGGATCGTTGCCGGGCGCGGTCACAGTTCCGTAGCCGTTGCTTCCATTCAAGCTCAGGCGGCCATAGTTGCCGGCTGCCACCACGACTACGATCCCGCTGTTCCAAGCCGCTTCCACCGCCTGGCAGAGAGGATCCTGCGTGTAGCTGACCGGAATTCCGCGTCCCAACGAAAGATTGATGACCCGGATGTTGTAGGTATTCTGCAGCGCAATGGCCTGCTGGATGGCCGCGATCACCGTACTGTCGGTGCCCGCGCCGTTCGCGTCCAGAGCCCGAAGATCGATCAGGCTGACCCCGGGAGCCACGCCTGAATATTGGCCACCAGATAAGGAGCCGTTGCCGCCGATGATTCCGGCGACGTGCGTGCCGTGACCGTAGAGGTCGTACTGCCCGCCGCTGGTGTTCGTGGTCGGAGTTCCGGTGAAGTCCTGGTGATAGACCACGCGCGATGTGCCGTCTGAATTGTGCAGGTCGGGATGGCTATCGTTGATGCCGCTATCGATCACGGCGACTCCAATGCCGGATCCGTTGAATCCAGCGTTCCACGCCGCCTCGGCGCCCGTGGCGTCATTCGTGAGCTCGTCCATCACGTTCATCGGATGGTCGATGCTCACGGATACGACTTCGGGATCACCGTTCAAAGCCACCAGGGCGCTGGCAGGAATCGTAAACGCCGCACCCTTGATCATATGCAGCTTCGACCTCAACACTCCTCCGCGGCTGTGCATGGTTGAGTAATGGGCGGCCGTCGGAACCTGTTTGTACTGCACAATGACCTTGACCGTCTGCCCGTTGGCTTTTCCGTGAACAGCTTGCGAGAACAAGTCGTTGAATTCCGAAGACAGCCGGCCCGAATTGCCACGGCCTTGTCCGAACGTCGTGCCGGTGGCCAAAAGGGCCAAGACCAGAACCATGCCCAGGCGCTTACCCCAAGCGGCGCTGTGTCGTTCTCCGCGCCCCTTTGGCTTCCGTAATTTCTCTGTATGCAACATGAATCTCACCCTTTCCGTCTTGATGGGGGAAGATCGCGCTTTTTCTCAGTCTCTCTGTTGCACGGGACCAACCAATCGAACCTTTGCAAGTGCTTGTTTCTATTGAAGATCGCCGAGATTTTTCGGGGCTCTTTGGGCCAGTGTGTCCCGCCAGAACGGGCATGGGACAGTTTGTCCCGCCGGGATGTAGCGAATGTGACTTCAGTCGCTGAGGAGTGATTACGAACGGGGGATCGCAGAGCGAGGAAAACCGCCGGCGCCGAGTTAGCGGATGTTCGAAGATAAAGAAACTGGGTTGAGGGGCCGGGTCTGTGATGCGCGCCGCAGCTCCGGCGGATGCTAGATGGCTGCTGCCTTGCCGGCTGCAATTGCGCTGCGGCATTTTCGGCATGGCCGCCATCAGGCGCTGCGTGTATTCGTGGCGAGGACTGGTCAACACCTGCTCTGCGGTTCCGGTTTCCACGATCTGTCCCTGGTGCAGGATCGCAATGCGGTCGCAAATTCCCGCCACCGACGCAAGGTCGTGTGAGATGTAGAGAATCGCCATCCCGAAGTTGCGATTCAGTTCGCGAAAAAGCGCTAAAATTTCGGATTGCGTAATTACGTCTAGGGCGCTCGTAGCCTCGTCGGCAATCAGCAGTGCCGGACGATGCATGACCGCCATCGCAATGAGCACGCGTTGCGCTTGTCCCACGCTCATCTGGGAGGGATACTTCCGCAGAAATTCGTCACTCGAGGGCAGGCTGACGCTCTCGAGCGCCGCCCGAATCGCGGCCTCGCACTCAGCGCTCGGCCCCGCAGAATGGGCCCGCCACGCTTCGGTTAATTGAGTTCGAATTTTCAAGGCCGGATTCAGCGACGACAGCGGACTCTGCAGCACGAGCGCAATTTTTCGTCCGCGCAATTCCCGCAACTCCCGCTCGCGGAGATTCAGCAAATCACAACCATCGAAGCGGATCGCACCCTCGGTACGCGCATTCTTACGGTCGAGCAAGCCCAAGATCGCCATCGCCAGCGTGCTCTTGCCAGATCCGCTTTGTCCCACCAACCCGAGCACTTCGCCTCGCCGGATTTCCAATTCAATGTCGCGCAACACGGCAGGCTTATCTCCGTAACGCACCGAAACGCGCGCACCTAAAAGAACATCGGATTGCGGATTGTCCGTCATGCTCGGTGCGTTTTTTCTACTCTGTGTAGCTCAGTGTCCACTGTGGTTAAAGATTTTGGCTCACTTCACCGAAAGCCGTTCCACATTCCAGTAAGTCTGCGGAACCAAAATGACCGGGCTAGAACCCTGCACCGTAGCGGCGACCGCCGAGAGCGCATTCCGGTTTACAAGATAAATAAACGGCGACTGCTCGACTGCGATTTCCTGCACGCGGTCGAAACTCTCTTTTCGCTTCTTCGGGTCGGCAGAGGAGGCCTGCGCGCGCATCAACCTATCAATCTCGGCTTCCCATGCGGTTTCCGGCGCCTTTTCCTGCGGATTCCACTGGTGATTTTCCGACGAACTCAGCCACACATTCATCTGTTCGTTCGGATCCAGTCCCACATTCGTCAGACCCAGCAGAATCGTCTCGTAGTCAAACGTCTGCGTCATGCGCTCGATGAGGGAAGGGAAGTCGAGCGTGACGACATTGACGTGAATGCCGATCTTCTGCAGATCTTCCTGGATCATGGTGGCCATGCGCTCGCGATATTTGTTTCCGGAGTTGGTAATAATGGAAAACACCACCGCGTTTCCTTCAAGATCTTTCAGCGCTCCATTCTCCAGGTGGAAGCCCTCTCCCTGCAGCGCTTTCAGTGCCGCATCCGGCGAATGGGCCTCACCCTTCAACTTGGAGTTGAACCAGAACTTGTTCGCGGGAGAGACCGGACCGACCGCCGGCTGCGCGTGTCCGCGAAACACCACCCGGCTCAAATCGTCGCGATTGATCGCTTCGGAAATCGCGCGCCGGAATGTGGCGGACCGGAACCACTTCTTCTTGTAGTCCGGGAGTGGCGCCTTAGCTACTTGGTTGAACCACATCTGCTCGCTGTCGAGCGACGGACCAGCATCATGCACCAATTGCGGAGATGTTGCTGCCAGCTTGTCGAAGTATTCGCTGTCGAGTGAATTGATCAGGTCGATTTCATTGCGCTTGAAGCGCAGTATTTCCACATCACGGTTGGGCTGAACGTCCAGCCGGATCGAATCCAGATAAGGCAGCTTCCGTCCTTGCGCGTCCGTCTTCCAGTAATTTGGATTGCGCTTCAGTTGGACGGTCGAGCCAGGCTTGTAATCCGCCACCATGAATGGTCCCAGCACCGCCATTTCCTTCTTGGCGGAGTGCGCGGAAAGAATCGCGACTTGATCGAATTGCCGGTCGAGTCCAGCGACGGGCGCCGGAAACGTAATGGAAATCTGGCCGGGTGAAATGATCTTGGTCTCCACGTTGCCCGGTCCCGAGCGGAAGGCGTCGCCCGTCGGAGAGTGCAATGCGGGATCCATCAACTGTTGCACCGTATAGGCCACATCCTCTGCGGAAAATGGCGTGCCATCGGAAAACGCAATTCCACTGCGCAATTTGAACGTGATCTGCTTTCCATCCTTCGATACTTTCCAGGATTGCGCCAGTTCCGGCTCCAAAGCCTGGTTCTGCCGGTTCATTCGCAGGAGCACGCCGCCCGTCAGATAGCGGATCGCCACCGACGCGTCGTCTTCCACCTTCAACGGATCAAATGTTTTGGGCTCGGAGCGCAGGCAAAACCGCAGTTCGCCCTGCGCCGCGGCCGAGCCCGCCAGAATTCCCAGGCAGACGATCGAAACGGTGATTACTTTCCGGCAGCTTGTTCCCATCCCGCCAACCTTCCTTGGTGGCGCATCATGCGGCCACTTCCTCTTGCTTCGAAAGCAAAAGTTGAAACGATGTCACGACTACCACCAGCAGAACCAGCGGTACAAACTTCCACGGCTCTTCGCCCACCGACACCAGTCCTTCCAATTCCTTCAACAGACTTCCCCAGGACGGCATCGGCTCGGCCACGCCCAAGCCCAAAATTCCCAGATTCGCCTCGCTCAAAATGAACGCTGGAATCGAAATCCAGAACTGCGCGTAGAGCACCGGCTTCAGATTCGGCAACACATGAATCCAGAACAGCCGAGCCCCGCGAATTCCCGAAGCTCTCGCTTGTCGTACAAAGTCCGATTTCCGCAACGATCCCGCCGTCGAGCACAACACGCGCGCCGCACTCGTCCACCCCAACAGCCCCAGCATCAGAAATGTCACCAAGACCGAAGCCAGCGGCGAAACATTCAACGGCATCAGCGCCCGCACCGTAATCAGCAAAAACAGCCACGGCAGCGACAGAAATAAATCCGTCACCGCCATCGCGCTCCGCGCCCACCTACCACCGAGATAACCGCCAAGCCCGCCCACCAGCGCCGCCATCAAGGTTGAGAGCAGCGCTGCCGCCGGAGCCAGGAGCAGCGAAATCCGCGTTCCATAGAGCACGCGGGCAAACCGGTCGCGTCCAATTTCATCGGTACCAAGCCAGTGGTCGTGCGACGGCGCCGCGCCAGCTGCCTCGCGATATTGCTTTGCATAACCCGCCGGGGCCAGCCAGTTCGCCGCCAGCGACACGCCCACGACAACCAACAAGACCGCACACGCCAAGCTGCGCCAGAAATTCGTGCGCCAGATCCTCATGCTTCCTGACCTCGAAGCATATGTCCGATTACATCGGCCCCGGAATTGGCCAGCAAGGTTACCAGCGTCACGAGGATCGTCAAATTCGTGAGCAAGGGGAGATCGCGCGCCAGCGCTGCTTGCCACGCCAACTGGCCCACTCCCGCCAAGCCGCACAGAGCTTCCACTGGAATTGCCGCTCCCACCGCGATGCTCACCGAAACTCCCGCCACCGCGAGCAACTGCGGTCCGGCGACCGGGAGGACATGCCAGAACAAAATTCGTAACTCGCTCAAGCCCTTGGCCCGCGCCGTGATGATGTGGGGCAGGGAATAGGCCTTAGCCAACAAATTTCGCGCATAGCGATAGACTCGCGGAAACACGATCAGCCCGATCGCCAGAGCTCCCGGCACGTTCCATAGCACCGACAACAGCGCCAGCACCGCCGCCGGAATGCAAAGGAATGTTCCACTGATCGCCGTTGTCAGCGCGTCGTAAGCCGAGACTCGCAGCCACGCCGCGCTAAGCGCTAAAGACATTGCGACAGCCCAACTCAGCAACAGCCCATTCCCCACCAACCGCAGAGTGAGCGGAGTTCGGTCTCGCAGCAGCACGCTCACTGGCTGACCCAGCGAAATGGACGTTCCCAGGTCCCCGTGAGCGGCGCGTTGCAAGGAATGAAAATAGAAACGAAAGATGTTGTGTTGTTCCAGCCGCGCCTGGCGCAAGGCCTGAACGCTTTGCGAGTTCAAATGCGGATCAAGTTGTTCTTCATCCACATCGAAACCCGGCGCGAGTCGCACCAGTGTCGCCGACAGCAGTCCTCCCAGCAGAGCCGTTGCGACCATGGCGAGTCCAAGCCGCGCAATTCTCCGCACCAGCATGGTCAAGGTCTCCTAATTCGCCGTTGCTCCGGCTGCGTTAGTGTCGCGCGCGGCCGCGGCCGCATGATGGATTTGTTTCATCGAATACATCCTGCGGTCGGCTTCGGCCAGCAGTCGTTCCACATCGAAACCGTCCTCCGGGCAGAATGCCATGCCTACGCTCAAGGTGATCAAATCGCGCCCGCACACATGCCGTCCGGACTCGATGGCCGCCTGATTCAGAACCTCAGCCTTTTCCGCCGCCGCCTCTGGGGTCAGCCCGGGGGCGGTCACAACGAATTCGTCTCCGCCCATGCGTGCCACATAGTCGTATCCGCGGCATACGTCCTTCAGCCGCGTCGTAAATTCACGCAGCAGTTTGTCGCCCTCCAGGTGCCCAAACGAATCGTTGATCTGCTTGAATCCGTCGATGTCGCACACCATCACCGCCAGCGAGGTTTTCATACGCCGGCACCGCGCCACTTCCTGTGCCAGATGGACAAACAGCGACCGCGCGTTGGGTAGTCCGGTCAGATAGTCGGTGGTCGCCGAACTTTCCGCCTGCTGGTACTTCAAGGCATTCTCCACCGACAGCGCGACCTTCGAGGCCACAGCCAGCAAGATTCTCAAGTGATCGGGCGTGAATGCATCCCGGTTCGCCTGATACATCGCCAGCACTCCGACCACCCCGTTCAGTCCGTCGAGAGGCACCACCAGCGCCGATTGCAGCGCGATATGTTTTCCGGGATCGACCACATATCCCGCTTCCACCTGCGGATTTCCGTTCACGATCGGTTTGCAGTTTGCCGCCACCCATCCGCACAAACCCTCGCCGACTTTGATTTTCAGCGACGACAACATGCGAAAATTCTCGCCGCTGACCAATTCCGGCAGCAGCCATCCGTTGCGGTTCACAAACACGGCAATCGAGTCGTAGGGAATCATTCGTCGCAGCCGCATCGACAGCACTGACAGCGTCTCGCTCAAACTCAACGACACGCCCAGATCCTGGCTCAGCTCAAACATGGTCTGCGCCTCTTGCCGTGCCGACGCGATCGAAGTCAGGAAGTCCGCGTTATCCGCCAGTCCGAGCGTAGGCTCGGTGCGCTCGAATCCGGTTGCCGGCGCCAGACCCCGTTCCACGCGGACGCTCTTGGAAAGGCCATGCATGGCGACCGTATCTTCCGCCATCTGTGCTACCGACATCTGCGCCATCCGTTCCAACTCCACATAGCGGCTTTCCAGAATTTCCACCACTTGTGGATCAAACGACTTCCCCGCCATTTCCTTTACTTTTGCCATTGCCTCTGCAAGTGGCAGTGCTTGCCGGTACTGCCGGTGGGAAGCCAGCGCGTCCAGACAATCCACCGCCGCCAGAATTCGCGCGCCGATCGGAATCTCTTCTCCGCTCAATCCTTCCGGATATCCCGCTTCCATCCCAGCGCTCGTGGTGCGATCGCACAATCGGCGCCACCGGATAGGGGAACGCCACCCGCTCGAGGATTTCGGCGCCCACCAGCGGATGCACCTTCATCTTCTCGAATTCCTCCGCCGTGAGCTTCCCGGGTTTGTTGATGATTTGTTCCGGTACCGCCAGTT
The DNA here is from genome assembly GCA_963774565.1 of uncultured Acidobacteriaceae bacterium. Lineage (GTDB taxonomy): Bacteria > Acidobacteriota > Terriglobia > Terriglobales > Acidobacteriaceae > Sulfotelmatobacter. The sequence goes on from CAVZFP010000026.1 coordinate 124,480, forward strand.
TTCCGATGTCATGCAAAAGGGCGGCCGCCCGCAGCGCTTCGATCTCGTCTTCCGGCAGATTCAACTGCGTGGCCACCGCGACGGCATACGTTCGCACTCGCTGCAAGTGGGTGTGAGTGGTGTGATCCTTAGCTTCGATTGCCAGCGCCAATGCTTCGATCGTCCGCATGTTCAGAGACGCGATCTGTTCCACGTGGCGCTTTTCCACTTCGACCCGTTCTTTCTCCGCTTCCAACCGCCCCAGGTAGAGCCGGTAGGATCGATACACCCAATAAATCAGCGGCAGCACCAACAGCGACGTTTCCCATCCCGCCGAGCGATTCACAATTCCAACCAGCCCCACCGCCGCCGCCCCCACCAGGTAATACGGAAACGACCAGAAGTAGCACTCCGACCACACCTTGTGGCTCGATTTCCCTTCGGTCAGCCCGATCACGATGGAAATCGGCAGAGTATTGGCGAAGAAGAAGACGAGCGCCGCCACCATGAGAAGGATGGGCTTGTTATCTCCAAATCGCGCTGCAAGCCAGTGATAGCTGAGATAAGTGAGCGCGCTGGCATTCGCCATCATGCCAGCCACATTGAACAAAACTTTGACAGGATCCAACCGATTACGCGTCTGCCACACGCTCTGCACCAGCGTCGCCGTGCAGCCAATCAGCAGCGTCTCCGGGAGGCTCAGTTCCAGCACGCCCAACAAGATGAACAGGAAATTCACTGACATCGTGCCATCGATCCCGGGCAACTGCACTTTCAATCCCGAGGCCAGCAGGGCCACAGCCAGGTAGCATAGGAATCGCAACAGGTCATGCGATTGCCAATGCAGCAAGGCAAACGCCAGCACCACTACGCCGCTGGACGCAGTGATCCCAACGAATGCCTTCGTTCGCATCGACAACCGTTCTGTCTCAGCCCTCATTGAGACCCTGACGACGGCTCCCGCTATGTTCGAGACGTCGCCCCCATAACACCGCGATCTTCTCGCGAAGATGCAAAGCTCGCTGCGCCCGCTTAATGGGCACGTATTCGGCCGTCAGGACACACCTCGGTCCGCTTCGGCCCTCGCCCGAATCCTATTGCAACGATTAGGTCTTCAGAAGCTTACTTTAGTAACCAACCGCCAGATGTCTTCGGGAAAGAACGCAGATCTTGCCCTGAGCGAAAATCTCTCCAGGTTTGTGTCACTCGCAGGAAAAGCCCGTTACCTTCGTAATGGTTTGCGTGACACGCTTGTCGATGGAACCCTCTGCCTGTGTCACCATCTCCCCAAACGCCCACATATGCAGACGCCGCACCGCAGTTCGGACCAGCAAAAGCCGCACGCCGGAACGTGGACCAATGGCGGCGAGTCTGGCGCCCGCACCGAGCCCCAAATGGCGGTTTTCTCCACCGATCTGCAAGGGGGATTCCGAGGCTGCAATGCCGTGTTTACCGCACTTCTCGGCTACGCGCCGCAAGAGTTGCTCGGACGGGACTTTTCTACAATCTTTGCCTCGCTGGAAAGAACGAATGGCGACCCCTCTTTCGTGCGCAGAGCAATTCTGACGGTTACTTCCATGCAAGGGGACTATCACGGCCAGTTGTTTGCACAACCCAAATCGGGGACGAGTTTTCCCGTTCAGATCTCCGCCACGCTGCTTCGGGATTCCGCTTCCGCGCCGTTGGCGGTGATCGCGGTCATCGTGCCGCTGATAAAACCCGATCGAGCCGCTGCCAATGCCGCTTCACCGGACGCGGTCGCGCCCGGCGTGATTTGTCGCAAGATCGATGGCAGTCAATTTATTCTTGCCAGCCCGGTCATGCACAAGTTCATGGGCCTGGTGGACCGGGTTGCGGGACACACCGAAACCGTCCTGATCACCGGCGAAACTGGAACCGGCAAAGAACTCATTGCCCGCACCATTCACGAGTCTTCTCATCGCCGCAGCCGTCCTTGGGTTGACATTAACTGCGCCGCGCTCCCCGAGAACCTGGTGGAGAGCGAACTCTTCGGATACGAAAAAGGCGCCTTCAGCGGCGCCGATGCCTCCAAGCCAGGACTCTTTGAAGTGGCGGATAAGGGCACCCTGTTCCTCGACGAAATCGGAGAGTTGCAACTGCAGACTCAGGTAAAGCTTCTGCGTGTGCTGGACGGCCAGCCTTTTTACCGTCTGGGCGGCCACCGCAAGATTCACGTCGATGTTCGCATTGTCGCCGCCACCAACCAGGATTTGGAAGCCGCGGTCAAAGATGGCCGCTTCCGCCAGGATCTCTTTCATCGCCTCGGCCAGTTTCAACTCCGTGTTCCACCGTTGCGCGAGCGCCCCGAGGACATTGTTGCCCTGGCTGAACATTTCCTGCGCCTGAAGGCCCCGCGCAAGGATTTTTCTTCGCAGGCCATTTCCGCGCTTCTTTCGCATGCCTGGCCGGGCAATATTCGCGAACTGCGCAACCTGGTTGCCCGGATGGCGATGGAATCTCCCGGCTCCGAAATCGATTTCTCCAGCCTCAGCGCCGCGCTCACTGGCGAACCGGTTGCGCTCCGCCAAACCGCCTCCATGCCCGTCAGCAATCTCGACAGCATGGAAGAACAGATGATCATCAAAGCTCTCGAGCGCACTGGCGGCCAGCGCACTCTCGCCGCCGAGCAGCTCGGCATCTCACGCCGCACCCTCAGCCGCAAGCTCAAGGAATACAACATTAGTTTCGCACCCGGTGAGACCACCGCTTCGCTCGGCTTCATCAGCAACGAGCAGCAGAAATTTTTCCGCGCCCGCGTCCAGACGGTAGTCACGATCAGGAATTCTCGGGGAGAAGAAACTTGCGTGCAGGGAGTGAATCTGAGCACCGGCGGCATGGGTCTCGATGGGATCAAAGAGCCGCTACGTTTCGCGGGCTTGCTCGACGTGAGCTTCGTACTGCCCGAAAGCGAAATCCGTTTTCAGGCCAAAGCTCGCCTGATGTGGATCGGCGACGAAGGCCGCGTGGGCATCCGCTTCGCCGTAATCGAACCTGCTCTCTTCGAACAACTGCAGCACTGGACGAACCGCAAGATGAAAGAAGAAGGCTGGGAATTCCCGACGTAATGGCCGGCGCGGGAGCAACTCCTTAACGTGGCACAGCCGTTGTACCTCACTCCCCGGCCATGCTCGCCATGAAAAGCCCCCGCTTTAGATGTGGCTCCCCATTTCGGCGAGTTCTGACTCAGGTTCGAAAGCATCCGCCGAACTCGCTTCATGAGCCAGCTTCGCTAACACTGCATCGGTCATCTCCATCGTGCTCGCAGCGCCCTGACTGATCGCTTTGGCTCCCCCGGAAATACGCATCATGTCGTAGGTGCGAACTTTGCCTTCCTGCACCACGGCTGCGACAGCTGCGCGGATGCGGCGGGCTTTCTCGATTTCGCCGACGTGTTCGAGCAACATGACCGCGGATAGGAACATCGCGATCGGATTCACGATAGGTGGATCGAGTTCCGCATACTTGGGAGCGGAGCCATGCGTTGGTTCGAACACTGCGACTTCATCGCCGATATTGCCGGATGCCGCGAAGCCCAGGCCGCCGATGAGTCCGGCGAAAGCATCGGAGATCACGTCGCCGAACAGGTTCGATGCGACTACGGCGCCGTAGTCTTCCGGATTCTTGGTCAGCCACATGGTCTGGGCATCGATGTTGGTGGACCATAGGACGATTCCCGGATATTCCTTGGCTACGGCTTTGGCTTCATCTTCCATCATTCCGGAGGTCTCGCGCAGAACGTTGGGCTTCTCACAAATAGTGACGGATTTGTAGCCGTATTTTCTCGCCCATTCGAAGGCAGCGCGGCAAATCTTGCGCGCGGCCTGACGCGTAATGATGCGCACCGAGATGGCAAGGTCAGATCCGGGTACCGCGGTGAAGGGCTTAAATTTGGAATGAGTCGCGAGCGCGGATCGAACCTGTTCCGGAGGATTGGTCCACTCGACGCCGGCATAAAGGCCTTCGGTGTTCTGGCGGAAGACGACGACGTTCACGAGCGGTTCTTCGAAACCTCCGTTGCTCTTCTTGCGGATGAAGTTCAATGGATTGCCGGGGAATGAAATACAAGGCCGAATGCAGGTATCGAGATGAAAGCGCTGTCGCATGGTGACAATGGGACTGAAATACGAGTAGTCCTTGCCTCTGAGTTCGGGCCGCAGTTCGGCTTCCGCCTGTTGCTTAGGCTTGGAGGTGATTGCGCCAAACAGTCCCAGCTTATGTTTGGCTAACAGGTCACTGGTTCGTTCAGGCAAGGCATTGCCCTCGCGGCACCAGCATTCCCAACCGATATCGGCGTGAATGTACTCGGCGTCGAACTCGACCGCTTTCAGAACTCGCAGTGCCTCGGGAAGAACCTGATTCCCAATTCCATCTCCGGGCATCGTAACTACCGTGTGTTTTGCCATGATGGCTGAGTCTCCTGAAACGACGACAGCGTCTTCGTACTGGCGTTTGTGATGCAATCCTAGTCTCTTCGCGACCATGTTCTCTGCGCCGCCTGCGATCACCAGGGACTGCGGCACGTTGCCGAGCGGGGGAAAAGCAAAGGTCTCTCCGCCCCACGCGACCTTTCCTGAGGTGAAGTCGATCTCCACATTCTTGCCGGGAATGATCGTCTTCTCTTTTTCGGCGATCTCGCTCGCGAACTGCTCGTGCAGACGCTTGATGAGCGCCGGAACCTCGATGCATAAAAATCCATTGTTATAGGCATTGCGCAGGTAGGTTTGCGAAAAGCTGGCCGCGATGACCAATGGTATTCCTTTCGCTTTCAGGCAAGTCACCGCCTGCTCGCGGCTGGATCCGGTGCCGAAATTGAATCCACCCACGATGACGTCTCCGGCGTGGGTGCGAACGGCAAAGGACGGGTCATAGTTTTCCATGACGACCCTCGCCATCATCTCGGGCGTCATATCGTCGCGGTAGGTATAGTCCTTGCCGTAGATCGCGTCGGTGTTGACATTGTCCTGTGGCATCAATACCAGCCGGCCTTGCACGCGCTGGGGAAAGCCAGGCAGGATTTCCACGCTTTCCGCCGAGCGTCCGTTGGTCGCGAACTCTTTGTAATTGCGCACGAGCGTGCGATGCGTAAAATCACGAGAGTCCGTGATGTAGCCTGCAACAGCCGAGGCCGCAACGACTTCAGGGCTGGCGAGATAGCATTGGGCTTCGCGCGAACCCATGCGGCCTTTGAAATTTCGATTCGTGGCCGAGATGCCGACTTCCCCTTTTTCGAGGGGCCCAGTTCCTAGACCGATGCAGGGACCGCAACTGGGCGGTAGCGGGATTGCTCCGGCATCAAGCAGTGCTTGCCAGACCCCGCGTTTCTCCGCTTCCTGCTGGGTCCACGCGCTTGCTGCTCCCACATAGAGCTTGACTCCAGGCGCGACCTTCTTGCCGCACAAAATCCAGGCTGCGGCCTCGAGGTCTTCGATGCGCGAGTTTGCGCAAGAGAGCAAGTATGCCTTTTGGATTGCGACCGGAGTCTCTTCCATTGCCGTGAGCGATTGCATGACCTGCACGGTATCTGGACCGGAGACATGCGGCGTGACCTGAGTGAGATCGAGGACAATGCGTGCTGCATAGCTCGCATCCCGATCGGGAGAAGGTGGAGTGTCGATCCAGCGCTCGATGTCGGCTTCCGTAAAACGCTCGACACCTTGCGATTTCAGGCGGTGGTGAACGGCACGCAGATAACCGATTGTGACTTCGTCCACTGGGAACCAGGCGACGAGCGGTCCCCACTCGGTGCTCATGTTGGAGATCGAGAAGCGGGCATCCATCGAAAGGCTGACTACACCCGGGCCAGAGAATTCAATCGCAGCATTGAGAGCCTCGTCGTGGTTGTAGAGGCCGCAAAGAGTGATGATGACGTCTTTGCCGCTCACGCCTTCAGCCAGTTTGCCTTCGAGCACTACCTGGATGGTGCGTGGAATCTGCCACCAGAATTCTCCGGTAGCCCAGACCGCGGCGGCGTCGGTGCGCACAATCGGCGTTCCGACAGCTCCGAGCGCGCCGTACATGTTGGAGTGTGAATCGGAGGCGACGTCGAAGGATCCCGGGAGAACATAGCCGCGTTCGACCATGATCTGATGGCCGATGCCGGATCCGGCAGGATAGAAATCGACTCCGTGTTCCCGGGCGAACGCTTCGATGGAGCGGTATTTCTTCAGGTTGGTTTCGTCGCGATTCTGGATGTCGTGATCGAGGGCGAAGACCAGTTGTTTCGGGTCGAATATCTTTTTCGCGCCGATGCCTTTGAATTTGCTCATCACGGCCGACGTGTTGTCGTGCGTCATGGTGTGAAATGGGCGGATGGAAACGAAGTCACCGGCGCGCAACGGGCGCTTTGGCCCGTCTGTGACGTGGGCTTGCGCGATCTTTTCGACAATGGTTTGAGGCATACCAAGAACTCCTGCCGTTGTGTGGAGCGTGTACCGCCGAGCACTTCGCCATGCGAGCGTGCTTTATGCGGGTACGGTTTATACGAGAACGGATCTGCGGCACTTCTGGACTTTGGTTCGCAGCTTCGTCCTGCTCTTGGGCTTCACGGATTTCGTTTTGCGAACGTCGGATTCCAGGAGCGCCATGAGTTCGCTGACGGAACCGATCCTCTCCAGATTCCAGATTGCGTCTTTGACTCGCTTCTGCGCGCCGTTGGACAGCACGCCATCGGCCAGCGCAGAAAATTTTTCTTCTACCTCCTGGTCCGTCAATCGGTTTCGCGGATCACCTTTGGGATAGTCCAGTTGTTTGCTGAAGGAACGTCCATCTTTGGTATCGATATTCACAATCACCCTCTGGAGGGCTGGAAATACCTTCTCGATCTCTGGATCCGCGACCACCTCGACCTTCTGCAGTTGCGCCCGAATCGCCGGGTCCATGATTTTTTCCATGGTGAACTGGACTGGCGTCACCTGACGATCGACCAGTGCGGCGGCAATCACGTAAGGCAACGAGTGGTCGGCAGTCTCTTTGCTGCGCGGATCGTATTTGCTGGGATCGGAAAGAATGTCGGCGGCGCGGGCCAGGCAGCGAATCTGGATTTTCCGGACTTGATCAGGATGCAGATCGTTGTTCTTGACCAGATCAAGGACGGCCGAGATGGGCGTGTGAGTCAAGGCTTCGGTGGGAAAAGCCTTCATGCCGCATTGCGTAATGCGCCACGATTCGCCCAGGCCGTCGGTCAGAAGATTGAGCTTCCACTCCGGTTTAAAGACGTGCGTCAGTCCCTCTTTGCCATCGACGACGTGCTCCGGGCCCGTGTATCCCTTTTCAGCCAGCAGCGCTGCGAAGACGCCGCTCTGGGTCGCCATCGGATCGACAGTATTTTTCATCATGGTTAGCTTGCCCGCGGTTACCGCACCCAACGTGCCGTGCCGACTGGCGGAAATGCCGATCGCATGTTGAATCTGTTCCCAGGCGAGATGCAGGGCGCGTCCGGCGACGATGGGGGAAACGAAGGCGGTCAGCGTAGCATGATGCCAGCCGCGCTCGCGAATACCCGGGAATGCCGCTTCGCAAAGGCGCATCTCGAATTCGTGGCCGAGAACGAGTCCTACGATGAGTTCCTTACCGTTACTGCCGGAGCGTTCGCAGCAGGCGAAGGCTGCAGGGAAAATATCGGAGGGGTGCGAGGGATCCTGCTTCCAGTAAATGTCGTTGTAGTCCATGCAGCGAATCATCAGCGCATTCGCCAGGGACGCAGAGACCGGGTCGACGCGCTGGCCGGTGCCGATCACGGTGGCAAGTCCTGGACCGGCAATTTCGTCGAGAACTTCCAGAGCAATCTTGACGTCGTGCTGCTGGTAGCCGCCGAGAGCGCAGCCGAGGGAATCGAGCAGGAAGCGCTTGGCCTGGTAGACGGCGTCGGGGGAAATGTCCTTATATTGCAGGGCCGACGCCCAGTGGGACATCGTCGCGGTGATGGTTTCTTTTGGAAGAGCGGTCGGTTTCGGCTCTGACAAGGGTTACTCCTTAGGGTTTCAGCCTGATATTTTTCGGATTCTTGAAGGGCAGGAAGGCCATGAAATCGGCGTGATGCACGATGAAAGCCTCGGTGGTTCGCTTGACCAGATCGCCCTCGGCAGCGTGGGCGGCAATGATGTGGCAGACGGCATCGGGAACCCCGCATTCGAGCGCGAGGGCGACGCCGGTGAAGGGATGGCGGAGGGCTTCGCCTCGTTCGCTCTGGCGGGACTTGCCGTCGGCGCCGATTTCGTATTCCAGCAGCTTGCCCACGTCGGCAAGGATTGCGCCTGCGATCACCGTGTCGATTTCGATGGGCAAGGCGCATCCCATGAAATCTCGCATGGCGCGAGCGCTATCGCGAGCGATGTGCACCACGCAGCGCTTGTGCCCCATAAAGGTGATGGGGCAGTTCGGGACCAGTAAGGTGAAGGGGATCTGGTTCAGGTCTTCGGCTTTGAGGGAACTGCGCTCCAGAGCCTTGATCCAGGTCCGGGTAACCTGCTCGCGCAATTGGAGATCTTCAATCCAGTCGATCTCCGGCCAGAGGCGCTTGATGGTTTCCCGCATAGGGGTCGCGATGCAACCAGTTCAGGCTAACTTGGGGCGGGGGCAGGTACGACGATTCCAATCACAGGGGTCTGTGATTGGAGCACGCCGCGACTGTTCGGAATTCGGAGGGATTTGATTCGCGGGTTCTTGACGGGTTTATGGGCTCTGAAGAAGACTCAGGATTTCCTTCTCAAAGACCGCGGGGTCGGTGGCTCCGATGTGCTTGGCAGAGATGCGGCCATCGCGGTTGATCGTAAAAGCGATGGGCAATCCCAGAACTCCTCCGTAGAGTTCGCCGGTCTTCGCGGTACCCATCACTACCGGATAGTTCATGTGGAATTGCTGATAGAAGGCACGAGCGGGCCCGGGGCTGTCGTCCATGGAGACGCCGATAATTTGCAGACCGCGATCGCCATACTTTTGCTGCAGCTCTATCAGATGAGGGGTCTCCACGCGGCAAGGCTCACACCAGCTTGCCCAGAAATCCAGCAGGACCACTTTGCCCCGATAGGAGGACAGGCGAAGTTCTTGCCCATCCAGCTGTGGGAGGGTGAAATCAGGAGCGTTGTGGTTTGCAGTCGCCGATGTCGCGGCCCGCAAAGCGTGCTTGTGCCGCAGAGAATATAGGCCCGCGACAGCGCCAATTATGGCGACTGTGATGAGGAACATTCTCGCGGCCGGGGTCAGAAACTATTCTCCCTTGGCGACCGGGTAGCCTTTGTCCACCCAGTTCGCGCCGAAATTGTCGGCGATGTACAGCACCTTGATGTTGGTAAATCCGAGGGCGCGCAAGGCATCGTCGGCTGGCTTCACGTTTGGACAATGGCTCCAGGGGCAACAACCGCAGTACAGGACGATGAACTTTGTGCGCGGGAGGGACTCGACGCGCTTGCGAAGTTGCTGCAGTCCGGCCTCGCTCGAGGCGGGTCCGATGTACTCCGACCCGGGAATGTGCGCCTGTGAGAACAGGACGTGGGAGCCGACCTGGATCATAAGCGGCTTTTCTTTGCCTGAGGTCTGAAGGAGTTTGAGCAAATCTTCGGGATTGATAAGCCGTGTTGTGGGAATGGAAGTTGCCTGACCGCTGGAATGTGCGAGGAAGAGGAGTCCAATTGCGGCGAAGATGAATGCAGATTTTGCGCATTCGAGTGCGAATCTCATGAGCCTTCCTATCGGAAAAATTATTCCTTGAGTACTCGTAAGGATACACCGCTTCGACGCTGGTAATTTTAAGGCGTGGTTTTCGCAACTTCGCGTAGGCGCTCGGCGGCGCTTTCGGGAGTGATATCGCGTTGCGGCGTGCCCAGCATCTCGAAGCCGACCATGAATTTCCGAATGGTCGCCGAGCGCAGGAGCGGTGGATAAAAATGGGCGTGGAAATGACATTCCGGATAATCGCTGCCATCGGTCGGCGACTGGTGGAAGCCCATGGAGTAGGGGAAGGGAACTCGGAAAACTTTGTCGTAGGTGGAAGTGACGCGCTGAAGAATGTCACTTAAAGACCGAACGTCCTCAGTTGTGAATTCGTGCATGCTTCCGAAGTGACGGCGGCTGCCGACCAGAATCTCGAACGGCCAGACTGCCCAGAAGGGGACCAGCGCCACAAAACCGTCATTCTCGCAAACTATCCGCACCTGCTGGCGTTGTTCCAGTGAAACGTAGTCGCAGAGAAGACACCGGGCGTGCGCCTTTGAGTAAGCCCGCTGAGCACCAAGTTCCTTGGAGGGAGCTTCCGGGATTGAAGAAGTTGCCCAGATCTGGCAATGGGGATGGGGATTGCTGGCGCCCATCATGGCGCCGCGGTTTTCGAAGATTTGTACGTGGTGAATATCTTTCAGCCCGGACAACTCGCGAAATTGTCCGACCCAGGTGTGAACGACCAGTTCAATTTCATCCCGCGTCATTGTGGACAGGGTGAGATTGTGACGGGGAGAGAAGCAAATCACGCGGCAAATCCCGGGTTCCGCTTCGGCAACCAGCAGGCCCATGCTGTCGACGTCGATGCGTGCGTGGGCGGTTTGTGGTTTCAGAGCGGCGAAATCGTTTTCAAAGACAAAGGTGGTGGCGTACGGAGGATTGCGGATCCCGCCCGACCGCGTGTTGCCGGGGCACAGGTAGCAAGTTGGGTCGTACGCAGGCTCGGATGCGGTCGTGAGTTGCGCTACTTCTCCTTGCCAGGGGCGGGTTGCGCGATGGGGCGAGACCAGGACCCATTCGTTGGTCAGGGCGTTGAGTCGGCGGTGAGGATCTTCGGTAAGTTTCAAATTGCGGCCTGGGGGCATTTTACGATGAGCCGGGGCAAAGTGCGGTGCGGTCATCTCTGATGCAATCGACTTTTATGCGTCGACGCTCGTCAGGCCAGGTGGCGCGGATCCGCTCCGCTTCGCCTTGGCCGGACAGCCGAGGCGGCTGTCGTGACGGGAGTACCTATTGGCTTGCCGAGGTTCCGGAGGAATCGAAGGTTTCCGGCGGATCAAAGAAACATTTATGCCAGAGGGCCGCGTCGGACAACGTGCCTGCACGCCATTGCTGAAGCGCGGGCGTGGTGGCTGCTATCATACCGCCGTCGGCGGAATCAAAAATCACAACAATGCCCGCCAATGCCGAGGGGGTCTGCGCCAATTCCTTGTAGTTTTTTTCCAGCAGAAATTTCGTGTACTCGAGGCGCACCTTCGGCCCGGCATCTTTGGCATTTTCGTCGATCTTCTGCACCGAGAGGATTTTCACGTTTTTGTTCCGCAGCTGTTCCCAATCTCCTGGGAAGGTAGAGGTTTCTTCGCGAATAACGTGAAACAAATCTGCCGCGGGCGCCAGCCCAGCGGCTGGGGCGGCGTCGGTGTCGCGGATGCCGTCGGGCATTTCGACGCTGTTGCGCCATATCCATCCCCGGGATAGGCCGGAAATGCGCACATGTACCCAGTCCGCGTTGAAATCGAGCATTTCGAATTCATCGTGCATGCTGGCAAGAAACTGTGGCTTGGCAGTCAGGCTGGGAGTGGAAACTACCGGCGTGCCGGATTTCTTAACGGCCACCAGGTTCTTGGGATGAGCCTGGTTCTTGAGAATCTCCTCCAGGCTGTCGGCTTCTGCCTGCAATCGCGCTGTCAGATTTTTCCAGCTTCTGCGGAGCGGAAGGTCGTTCACGTTCCTGGGCTGATAAACCTTGGCTCGACGAGGACGAGAAGGTTCGATCCGTAGGGGGGAATTTGGGAGCGGGCGCAGAGATCGTTGGTTCCGCTGCCGGGGGCTCCGTGGACGATTTCGGACTCGAGGTAGACGCGGTTCGGCTACTACTTTCGGTCGAGCTTTTGGCGAGTTGTTCCGCCAGTTGATCGAGCAGGTCAGCTTCCAGCCGGCCATTGGAACTGAGTAATTGATATCCGGAGCGGGAAGCCACCGGATCGGCGTACCACGCCGTCACTTTCGTGCTGACGCGCGCGAGCGATCCGCCGGAAGCCGTCGAACTGATTTGGACTTTGGACTGATAGTAGGCGCGCTGGTAGCGGTCGAGGGGATGTTCCCCAGGATTGGCGAATCCGTCTAGTACGGGAAGGCGTCCGGCCAAGTTACTTTGCACCGCGGCGAGCGCTTTTTCCACCGCAGCTTTGGATTGCGGGAAGACACGTTCGTAGGTGCCGGTTTGTGCCGGCATTTGCGCTGCCAGGAAAGCGGCTAACAAGATGGTCGACAACACTGCCCAGCTTGCTGATCGCCCAAGGGGCCTGATCCAAGGTGTCACGGTACCTGCTCCAATTCGTCCCGCAAGATCCATCCATGTTGACCTTCGTGCGTTTCCACCCCAAACCAATAAGGGGTCGAGACCACGATCAGAACTTCGGTGCCAGGAGGCAAGGATCGCAAGGTGGTTGCGGTATGGAAAGGGGCGGACTGAAGCGGAGCCCCGGGCGCCTTCACCAGCCGTTGGACTTGACGCCTGAGATCCTGGACGTGCTGTTCCAGAGTCTGGGGAGAGGACGCGGCATCCGCACGAGCTGCGGCATCAGGGTTCGAAGAACTCATCGTCAACGCCGGGGAGGCGGGGACTGCCGTTTGGTCGGACAGAGGTGGCCTTTGGGCCTGCGCAAAGTGCTCCTGCTTGTCCTTTTCGGCTTCGACAGTCTGCGCCTTCATCAACTCGATGGAGTCAAGTTGGTCGTGGATGGCTTTGTATTCGGCCCCTTCGACGGAGCCGTTGGAGGGGTGACCGACATGGCGGAAATCCTCGACAAAACGTGCGTCGATACGAAGAACAGTGTTCTTGTCGCCTTGGGGTTGCACCACGTAGCGGACGGCCAGCGTTCCAACGTCGCTGCTATCTTTGAAATTCCGCGGGTCGAGCGCCTTCAGGCGAACTTTGTAAAAGACCTTGCCGCCCTCGGTCCATTCCGGAAAGACCCGGGTCGAAGTCGCCGGGTTCGCCCCGGTGATGTATTCGTCCTTGTTGTACTCCTTGGTTCCTCGGATAATTCCGTTCTGAATCATATCCTGCACAACCTGAGCGACTTCACTCTCGGGAAATGGAACGTTCACAATGAGACCCGAGCCATATTGGGTAGCGTCCTTTTCGCGACCGGAAAGGGGCAGGGCGGCGAGGGAAAACGCCAGAATTATGCCGATTTTCCGCAAACCAGCCCCTAATATTTCGCGGGAACCAGCCAGAGCTTGAGCACGAGTGTTGAGAATCATTTCGAGGAAATTCTTCTATGGGCACAGAGTCTCAACTATGGCTCCAACTGTCAACTCCCCCTCGACTTTTCCGAAAGTTACTCCCACGAGCACACTTCGCGATTTTACCTTGTAAAAAAATTGTAAAAAAATATTTCCTGCACCCCTTGCCAAACGTGACAAGGGCGTTGTAGGATTCCGCCCGGTACAGTGGTAGGACCTCTCAGAGAAGAAACGGTTTAGTCGCATTTTTGTTTCGAGGCAGCCTCGGAGAAGGGGTTCTCCGTGGGCAGCTTCACGATTTGCATCAGCCTGCCGTTGCTTTGTGGGAAGCGATTTATTCGAAAGTAAGAATTGCAAGGAGTTCGGCATGCATCTGGGGATGAAGTCTCGCCTTTGTGCGGAGGCGCCGTCTGGGCAACATTTCCTGGTGGTGGCTCTGGTTTTGATCTTCTTAATCCTGAGCGGAAGCCAAAAGGCGAGCGCTCTTCCGGCATTTGCCCGAAAGTATGGGTTGCGCTGTTCGGCGTGTCACGAATCCTGGCCCATGCTCAATTATTTTGGCCAGAAGTTCAAAGACAACGGCTACCAGTTGATGAACGACCGGGATGCACCGATCTGGCAGAACCCGGGCTACTGGCCGGTCACGTTCAGGATCATACCGATCTGGCATCGGGTCAGCACCGACCATGTGGCGGTGGACCAGGGATCGGGAACGACCCGCGTCACCACTTCCGGTTTTGATCTGAGCGGGTTGGACTTCCACACCGGCGGCACCCTGGAAAAGAATTTCTCGTTTTATGTGCTGCCCTCCTCCGACAATACCGGCTCCTTTCACTTTGAGACGGTAATGGCGCGGCTGGACAACCTGTTTGGCAGTCCCTGGTTCAACCTGAAGCTGGGCAAATTCGAGCTCGACAACCTGCTATCGGAAAAGCGAATTCTGACGCTGACCGGCAACGGTGGCATCTACCAGCTCTATCACTTCATTCCGGTGGGCGATGGCAACATCTTTGGTCAGATGGGAGATAACCAACTGGGCCTTGAGGTGATGGGACACTCCTTCAACGACCGAACCCGCTACTCGGCAGCCCTCATCAGTTCGACCGATGGAAACGTGGGCCTGCCGTACGGCAACGCCTACACGGGATTTTTTACGGTGAGCCAGGCATTCGATGTGGGCAAGCTGGGTGTAGATCGCATCGGCGGCTACGCCATGGTGGGAGAAGCACCGACCTACTATCTCACTTCTGCGGGGACGCCTTTGGCGGGTACCGGGACGGTCAACAAATCATTCCACCGCGAAGGCTTCGTGGGGCAGTTTTACTTTGGCCAGCACATTGACCTGCAGGTAGTCACCCAGCATGGATGGGATGACGCGTGGTTCGGGCAGGGCTACGGAGATCTGATTGGAGGCACGGTCACGGGCAACCACTTGCCGGGGACGACGCTTCCCGCCGGCGCGCAGGCACCCAGTTGGAACGGCGTGTTGGTGGAACCCCACTACGTGTACAGCCCCCAGCTCATCTTCATCGGGCGGTACGAGACGGTTCGCATGTCGCAACAGGCAAACGGGTCAGCATCCGCCACTCCTGCCCCCTCGAACCTGGGCAACCTCACTAGCTACACGGTGGGATTTCGCTATAACCCGTTCATGACGAGTCGAGCCGGTTTCGCCTGGCACAACGAGTACAACTGGCTGCACCAGGATGGCACCGGGCCCTCGATTGGATTAAATACCCAAAACGTAAGTACCAGTGAGTTCTTGACGGGATTTGACTTCGACTTTTAACGAGGGAAGCGATGCGAAAACGATTGGGGATGTGGACGCTGGTCATGAGCGCAGCCGTGGCTTTGGCGATTCCTATGCCTTCCTGGACTCAGCAGACGATATACGACCTGAACGCGCGCCTGGGGATAGAAGCCCACATTGGAAAGATTACCGGTCATGCCAAGGATGCGAAGGGCGATTATCGCCGCTACTGCGTCGTCTGTCACGGCGAATTAGGCGATGGAAATGGCGAAAGTTTTCCCTGGGTAGACCCGAAGCCCCGCGATTTCCAGTTGGGCGTATTCAAGTGCCGTTCGACCCCGACCGGAACCTTGCCCACCGACCAGGATTTATATGACACGATTGCCCGGGGCTTGGACCGCTCGAACATGCCGCAATGGAGCACTTTCACCAAGCAGGAACGTGCCGACCTGGTGGCATGGGTCAAACACTTTTCTCCGCGCTGGGCGAATGAGAAACCAGGAACACCAATCGAGATTCCACCCGAGCCAGAGATTACCCCGGAGCGCATCAAAGCCGGGCGAGACGTATTTGCCCGGGTGCAATGCTGGAAGTGCCACGGCGTAATGGGTCAGGCCAATGGTCCCTCGGCGGCGACTCTGACGGATGACCTCGGGCGGCCGATTGCTGCCTTTAATTTTACCGAGGGCGCGCGTCCGAAATGCGGCGAGACCGATCGCGACATTTACAGGATCTTTATGACCGGTCTGGACGGTACTCCAATGCCTTCGTTTGCCGACAACATCAAGCCCGACGAGGCATGGGATTTGGTTTTCTATCTTCGAACTTTCATGAAACAGCCCAGCAAAGCCAAGGAGATGGCGAAAAAGCTCGACCTGAAGCCGGTCGACCCCAACGCGCCAGCCGGACAACAGTAGCGACTGGAATGGCATCGCAGAGCAACGGCAACTTTGCCGTTCCGTTAAGGAGAGAGTTTTCCATGACAACGCGAAATAAATTCAGGGCAGTACTATCGGCAGTGATTCTAGTCTCCTGTGGCGCGCTGTTTCTAAACCAGCGGGTCAGCGCTGCGGGAGAAGGCAAAATTACCGGGACGGTCAAACTGGACGGCGCTGCTCCGCACATGCGTGGAATTGATATGTCCAAAGACCCCTATTGCGTGAAGGCCAACTCCGCCTCACCCGCGCATCTGCAAACCTACGAGGTCGGCGCAAATGGTGGGTTGCAGAACGTCGTTCTTTACATCTCTGAAGGTTGGACCGGGAGTGCTGTGGCATCCACAGAGGTGCCAGTGTTCGATCAAAAGAATTGTATGTATACACCACATGTCTTGCCGCTCGATGCAGGCCAGACGTTTAAGGTCACAACCAGCGATCAAACCACTCACAACATCCATCCACTGCCCAATCCGATGACCGGCAACATCCCGTGGAATCAGTCGCAGCCGCCGGGAGCCTCGCCGATTGAGAAGAGCTGGAAAAATCCGGAAGTGATTCCGGTGCAGTGCAACATCCATCCCTGGATGCACGGATGGCATGTGGTAGTAAAAGGCCCGTATGCGACGACAGACGCAAATGGGGCCTACACCATCAATAACGTCCCACCGGGAAATTACACGGTGACGGCTTGGCACGAACCCGATCAGACGCAGACGCAAAAAGTTACGGTTGCGGCGGCGAAGCCGGGAACTGCCGACTTTACCTTCAAACCCAAATAGAGTTGGACTCGTTGCGATTTTTCGCTTAACCATCCTGGAATCGCCGTAGTCCACCAGCTGCGGCGATTCGTTAGACGTCCGAGCTAACCTGGCCAAAGGCGGAGCGATATGGCGAAGATATTCGCGGTGACGATCATTTTGATCGCAATCGGTTCGGCGATTCCCATCGTGATGCACACCTGGCAGTTGCCGCAGGACATCTCCACCCACGGTCCGCTGATTGATGAGCAATACGCGGACACGATGGCGGAAGCCGGCATTTCATTCCTGGCCTCGCAAATCCTGCTGGCCTTCTTCATCTGGAAGTTCTCGAACGTGAAGCCTGGGACCAAGACCAAGAACTTCCCGGGTGGGGCGATGGGATTGGTGATCGCGGCCTTTCTGTTAGTCGGTACGGAGGTTTTGGCACTGGGCGTGTTCGGAGCCAAAGCTTGGGCTAGCGTGTATTTCACCCCGCCAGCGGCGAACGCCATGCCGGTTCAGGTGCAGGCCGGACAGTTTGCATTTTATTTCCGCTACCCCGGTCCCGACGGCAAGTTCGGGCCCCTGCATCCCGACCAGATCAACGAGGCTAACGCCAACTTCTTTGGGCTTGATACGACGCATGACCCGGATTCCAAGGACGATATCGTAACCGCTGAGATGGCAATTCCGGTGAACCGGGAGATCCACCTGCTGATGCATTCCAAAGATCTGGGGCACTCTTTCTTTGTGCCCGAATTGCGGGTCCAGCAGGATTTCGTCCCGGGGCTGGACTTGTCGGTTCATTTCACGGCGACAAAAGTCGGCAAATACGAAATTGTATGCACCCAACTTTGCGGCCTGGGACACTACAACATGAAGGCGTATCTGGAAGTGATGAGTCCAGAAGACTTCGACAACTGGCTTAAACAGCAAGCGGCGTTGCAGTAGCTGTGGCGGATGCAGCATCTGAACAAACCAGCATTCGAACAACCAATAGATCTCTTCTGAGGTGAGCGCAATGCACGATATGTCGGCACACGCGGTGCATCATGGAGCTCCGACCAGTTTTATCCGCAAGCACGTTTTCAGCCTCGACCACAAAGTGATTGGCAAACAGTACTACGCGCTGGCGTTGGTCGCGGTGGTATGGGGAATGGTGCTCTCGTGGATCATGCGGATCCATCTGGGATGGGGAAATTACGCGATTCCCGGACTGCATCTGCTTTCCAGCAATGGTGCGCCGGGCAATGTAATGACGCCGGAATATTACCTCCAGTTGATGACCATGCACGGAACGATCATGGTCTTTTTTGTGCTGACCACCGCCCCGTTCGCTGCCTTCGGAAATTTCTTTTTGCCGATCCAGGTGGGCGCGGAAGACATGCCGTTTCCGCATTTCAACATGATGTCGTTCTGGGTCACGTTCGTGGCCTTCCTGGTGCTGGTGTCCTCGTTCTTTGTGGGCGAGGGGCCGACGCTTGGAGGATGGACACAGTACGCGCCGTTAAGCGCCGTGGGCTCCGTGGCTGGCCCGGGGCAGGGTCTGGGTGTGGTTCTGTGGGCGGCTTCGATCGCCCTTTTTTGCGTGGGCCAGTTGCTCGGTTCGTTGAACTTCATTACGACCACGCTAGACATGCGGACGAGAGGAATGTCCCTGATGCGGCTGCCGCTAAGCGCCTGGGCCTGGTTCATCACCTCGGTCATGGGCTTGACGGCTTTCGCGGTTCTCATGCCTGCCTGCATTCTGCTGATTCTCGATCACGTCGCTGGAACCAGTTTCTTCGTGCCGTCAAACCTGGTAATCAACGGCCAGTTGTTGCCGCACACCGGCGGATCGACTCTGCTTTGGCAGCACCTGTTCTGGTTCTTCGGGCATCCCGAGGTCTACATCGCTATCGTGCCCGGGATGGGCATCGTCTCCCATGTTCTCATTACCAACATGCGCAAGCCGCTGCTCAGTCACAGGGTGATGATTTATTCCATGGGCGCCCTGGCGGTTCTCAGCTATATGGTGTACGGCCACCACATGTTCGTCAGCGGCATGAATCCGTTCTCGTCGCTGGCATTCTCTTTCCCAACCCTGGTAATCACGATTCCATCCACCATCATCGTCTTGATCTGGTTGGGTAGTCTTTATGGCTCCAAGTTGCGAATCAACACGGCATCTCTTTTCGCATTGGGATTTATTTCGATGTTTATCAGCGGCGGGGTCAGCGGCTTTTTCCTGGCCCAGCCCTCGATCGACATCATGCTGCACGCTACTTATTTTGTGGTCGGCCATTTCCATTTGGTCATGGCGGTTGCGGCTATCTTCGGCATTTTCTCCGGCACCTACTTCTGGTTCCCCAAGATGGCCGGACGCATGATGAATGAGACTTTGGGCAAGCTCCACTTCTGGCTGAGCTTCGTAGGGACATATTGCATCTTCATGCCATTCCACTACTTAGGGATCGCCGGGAATGTGCGCCGCTACCAGGCCTTTACCGACGACTACCTGATCCCGCTCATTCCGGTGCATAAGTTCATTACGGTTGCGGCCATACTCACGGGGCTCGCCCAGTTCATTTTCATTTACAACCTGATCCACAGCCGTTTCAAGGGTGCGCCTGCACCGGACAATCCGTGGGAAGCCACTTCGTTGGAGTGGAGCACCGCGACTCCGCCGCCTCACAATAATTTTGGCGATAAGATGCCGGTGGTTTATCACGATCCCTATCAGTACAGCGTTGAGGGAGCGAGCAGCGAGTTTGTAATGCAGACTTCGCCAGAACAGTATGCAAATCCGCACGAAGAGAAGTAGTTTTCGCGCACGATCAACAGTTTTAGGGGAGACGTAGAGGTATGGCGACAACGATTCAACAACCGCCGAAAATCGAGCCCGAGCGCTTGCCCAGTCAGGGAAATGGTGGCTGGCGAAATCTAGTTCCCGCGGGCGGAAATCTGCGGAAGGTAAAGAACTATTCTCCTCCCCCGGCGAGCACTGGTATTTGGGTTGGACTGGCGGCAATCACGATGACGTTTGCCGCCTTTACCAGTGCTCTGATTGTTCGTCAGGGGTCCGCGCTGGATTGGCGGCACATCACTCTACCGCCGGTGCTTTACCTGAACAGTTTGGTGATTGTCGCCAGCAGCTTCACGCTCGAAATTGCACGTCGCCGGATTGCAGCCTTTATGGGCGGCTTGCATGATCAGGCCGAGAGCCCGGCGCGCTGGCTCTACATCACGCTTTTCTTGGGGTTGCTGTTCGTTGCCGGGCAGACGTTTGCCTGGGTGCAACTGCAGTCCCAGGGATTCGGACTTGCCACCAATGTGAGCTATTCCTTTTTCTATGTGCTGACGGTAGCTCACGCGCTGCACGTATTCGGCGGGCTTGGTGGTTTGGTGCGTGCGATTGGGAAACTGAATCACTCCGTGCTGCGACGGAGCACTCTGGACGCCACTTCGCGCTATTGGCATTTCATGGGCGTCCTGTGGCTGTATCTGCTTTTGCTGCTTTGGATGAAGCTCTAGACCAGTCGAGGGTAGGGAGGCAACGTGAGCCAAGCCGATCTTTCAATTCACGCGCAAGTGTCGCGGTCCGACGCGACAGAGGTAATGACTGCGCCCGCGTTTTCCGTGCCCGCAAAAAAGATGGCGATGTGGCTATTTATCATCGCGGATTCGGCTACCTTTGCCGGTTGTCTCGTCGCCTATGGATTTATTCGCAACAGTACCCCCGATTGGCCAAGACCTTTTCATAGCATCACCAACGTGGCCAGTTGATGACGTTCATTCTCCTGACCAGCAGCTTGACTATGCTGTTTGGAATACGGTCGGCTCAGAAGGGCGACACAGCCGCAGCCTTCCGCTGGACCATGATTACAGCCGTGGCCGGAATCCTGTTCGCCGCCCTACACATTCGGGAGTGGATGGGAATGATCGGGGAAGGCGCGACGCTGTTTCACAATCCGTGGGGAACGCCTCTTTTCGGCTCGTCGTTTTTCAGCATTACCGGCTTACATCTCCTGCACGTAACCGCCGGTGTGGTCGCTCTGATAGCAGTGGGATTGCGCTACCGGGGCGGGCGTTACAAAGCCGATGACCTCGAAATTACTGGCCTCTATTGGCACTTCGTAGATCTGGTTTGGATGTTCGTAGTGCCGCTGGTTTATCTTTTGAATCTAGCCCACTAAACAGACTGAAGGAGGCAGGAGCAAACTACTATGACTACCGTTGAAGATCACAAGAATAATGGAGTCGGGAAAGATCTCGTGGTCTACTTCTGCATGTTGGCCCTGGCAGCGATACAGTTCGTCATCGCCTATCAGAGTATTGACGGGTCCCAAATGTTTGTTCGCATGTTGCTCGTCGCTATCGTCGAAGGTACACTGGCGCTTTTGTTCTTCATGCACCTATGGGAGAATCGCGGGCTTTTGTGGTTTTTCGTCATCTTCACGGGTTTTGTGCTGCTAGCTTTGCAGTATGGATGGACAGACAGTTTCCGCTTGTCACGTGGCGTACCGTGGGCAAAGTAGCCTCGGACGCCACAAGATTGCTCCGGGAGCCGCAACCGTGAAACTTTGGAGATCAATCTGGATTTTGGGAATTGCGTTGGTGGGACTAATCATCCTACTGGCACCGGGCTCGGTTTTTGCCCAGAGTTGTGCTCTTTGCTACACTCAGGCTGCATCCTCGGGATCACGAATGATTCAGGCCTTGAAGAGTGGGATCCTGATTCTGATCGCTCCTCCTACAATCGGATCCATTGGCGTGATTGTTGTTATGTACCGCAAGCGCAACCAAGTCAGGGAGACTGAGTCCGGGGATAGATCCCGGCAAGATTGGTAAAAATGGCGACCACTCAACTGATAGCGAATCCGGTTTCCCTGCAGACACTCAAGTCCAAGCTCCGGGACTATTACACCCTGACCAAACCCGAAGTGAACCTGCTGATTTTGATGACAACATCAGCGGGATACTATCTGGCCTCTCGCGGTCCGCTGCGAATCGCCGGTTTGGTGAACACGCTGTTGGGTACGTTGCTGGTGGCCAGCGGCACGGCGACTTTGAATCAGTGGATGGAGCGAGTTTGGGACGGCAAGATGCGGCGCACGGCCTCTCGTCCGCTGCCCTCGGGCCGGATGACGAGCCGTGAGGCTTTGCTGTTTGGGATCGGGCTGAGTATCGCTGGCGGAGTATATCTTCTGCTGGCCGTCAATTTGTTGTCGTCACTGCTGGCGGTTTCGACTTTGCTCTCCTACCTGCTCGTCTATACCCCACTGAAGCGGAAAACGCCGCTGTGCACTCTGCTGGGCGCATTTCCGGGCGCAATGCCTACCTTGATCGGCTGGGCCGGAGCTTCGGCCGCCATTAACCGGCAGGCCTGGTTTCTGTTTGCGATCCTCTTTCTTTGGCAGTTTCCTCACTTTCTGGCGATTGCTCTGATGTATCGCGAGGACTACAGCCGGGCGGGCTATCACATGCTGCCTGCTTTCGATCGGGACACTCGCTTTACGCGCGCGGAGATCGTGGGCTTTACCCTGGTTTTGGTGGTTGTCACGATGCTTCCGCTGGCGGGACGGGGAGGCTTGTTCTCGTGGGCTGGAATGTGCGCGGCGGCAGCGTTTCTGCTCTATTACGTCGGAAGACTAGCGGTATCGAGTTCTACGGTCAGGGCCAGCGGGCTCTTGCACGCGTCCGTCCTCTATCTCCCTGTGGTTCTCGGAATCATGGTTGTCGCGAAGAAATAGTAATGAAGCTTGCGGTTGTCGTCCGGCGCGTGTAATCGTGTCTCACCGGAAACCATTCTGCGCAATCCTGCCAGCACTCTGGGACAGGATCCGCCTCATAACAATGGCGGTTAGTCTCACGGTGGCGACGGCTGCCATTGCGGCGAATGTCGACGCGCAGGTCCAAGCGCCAGCTCCGGTCAGACGTTCGGAGATGGTGCGCGACCTGCCCATCACCAAGTTCTATAACACCCCTGATCCATTTCCTGCAGGTAAGCCCGGAGCCCTGATTCGCTCGCAAGCGATTGAGCAATACGAAATTCCTTTTTCCGTGTCTGCGGTTCGCATTTTGTACCACTCGCGCTCCGCTCGCGGGGAAGATGTGGCTGCGTCCGGGGTCGTGTTGTTTCCGTACGACAAGAAGCCTCCTGCTGGCGGCTGGCCGGTCATTGCGTGGGCACACGGTTCCACAGGTGTCGCCCGTCGCTGTGCTCCCTCGCTGACGAGGAATATAGGACACGCACCCTTCCTCGCAATGTATGTGGACCTGGGGTACGCCGTAGTCGCTACGGATTACACAGGACTTGGAACCCGTTTCCGCAATGCATTCTTGGATAGTCCGTCGAACGCGACCGATGTGATCGCCTCCATTCCGGCGGCTCGCGCCGCAGTCCCGCAGCTGGGCGCGAGATGGATTGTGATGGGAGAAGCGGAAGGAGGTCTAACGGTTGTGGCAATCGCGGAGAAGGAGGACGAGATTCGCGATCCGGATTACCTCGGCGGCATCGCGATTTCGGATATAGCCAGCGCCGAGGAAATCTACGAGCCCGCGGCTGGTTCGTCCAGCCTCATGCTTACTTCGCTAGCGTATGGGATCAAGACTGTCTATCCGCAGTTTCGGGTGAGCGGCGTGCTTACAGAGAAGGCGCTTACTCTCTATCACGAGATAGGGGAGACTTGTGCGCAGGTAACCGTTCCTCAGTTGCCCGGCATTGAGACGGTGAAGCCAGGCTGGGAGAGCAATGCTTTCGTCCGCCAGTACTTTGATCGAAATAATCCCGGTCAGACGCGCGCCTACGCTCCCATCCTGGTGATCAGCGGCCACGCCGCTCCATCGAAGCTCGCAGCCGCGACTCGAGCCGTTGCTCGAATGTGCAAACAGGGCGACCGGGTTGAGTGGGAACGATATCCCGATCTCGACCCGGGGAGCGTGGTGGGGGAGTCGGTGAGGGACCAGATTGGCTGGATGGAAGGCCGCTTTGGCGGCCGGTCGGCTCCAACGAATTGCCCGTGAGCGGGTTCAACCAGTGGTGTTTTTATCTCTAGTCCTATTACGAAATCGAAAAACAACTCTGACGCGTTCCTTTGCCTCGTGGCATAATCTTCGGCAAAGTACCATCTGGTGCCAAACTATGCGTCGATTGTTGTTTGCTGCTTGCCTAAGTGTCTTCATGGTGGTTCTGCCTAGCGAGGGAGCCCAGGCCCCGGGCGCAAAGTCGCTTCAGATTTACTTCGTCGACGTGGAAGGTGGGCAGGCGACTTTGGTGGTGAGTCCGTCCGGAGAGTCGCTGCTCATCGATGCGGGTTGGCCCGGATATGAAGGGCGCGACGCCGACCGGATCCTGGCTGCCGCGCATCAGGCCGGCATCACTCAGCTCAATTATGTCCTGATTACCCACTATCATCGCGATCACGTTGGCGGCATTCCCCAGTTGGTGGATGGCATCAAGGTGGGTACGTTTGTCGACCATGGGCCGAACCTGGAAGACTCAGCCGTGACCCGTACCGATTATGCCGCTTATGAGAAGGCGATCGCAGGGCATGCTCACGTCGTAGTGAAGCCGGGATGGGGGCTTCCGATCAAAGGCATCGAAGTGAGAGTGCTGAGCGCGGCCGGAGATCACATTACGAGCCCGTTGCCCGGCGCCGGAGAAGCGAATTCGTATTGCGGTTCCGAGCCTGCCGCCGAGGTCGACAACACTGAGAATGCCCGTTCCGTGGGCGTCCTCATCACCTACGGGCACTTTCGCTTTCTGGACCTTGGCGATCTCACCAAGAAAAAGGAGATTGAGCTGGCCTGTCCGAATAACTTGCTGGGTAAAGTGGAGCTATTTCTGGTCACACATCACGGGGCAGACCTTTCGAATCCGAAAGCCCTGGTATGGGCGCTGCATCCGCGTGTGGCAGTCATCGACAATGGCCCTCGCAAAGGGTCTAGTCCAGCGGCCTGGCAGATCGTCCACGACTCCCCGGGGTTGGAAGACTTGTGGCAGCTTCACTACGCTCAGGAATCGGACAAGGGACACAACGTCGCCGAAGAGCGCATCGCGAACGTGAAAGAAAATTGCGAAGGGAAATTGATTAAAGTCACGGCGGAATCGGACGGGACGTTCACGGTCGCCAATAGCCGCACTGGCGCTCAGAAGACCTACTCCAAGAAATAGGCCGCTGAAAGTAGCGCCGCCGTCCCGGCGGCTGTCGCGAAGGCATCTTGCCTTCGCCGGCGCGGGCGGGGACGCCCCGGCGACAGCCGGCAAGAGCCGGCGCTACGATTACAATCCTCCTCGATGATCGTGATTGTGATGGGCGTGGCCGGGGCCGGCAAAACGACTGTGGGACGTCTGCTGGCGGAGCGCCTTGGGTGGGAATTCGCCGATGCGGACGACTTTCATCCGCCGGTAAATGTAGAGAAGATTCGACGCGGCTTGGCACTCTCAGACGCTGACCGGCAACCTTGGCTGGAACGTCTTCGCGAGGCAATCGCCCAATGGATCGCTGAGAAACATGATGTTGTGCTGGCCTGCTCCGCTCTTAAACGTGGATACCGGAGGGAACTTGAGGTTGCGCCGGAAGTCTGTTTTGTTTACCTGAAGGGAAGTGCGGACCTGATCGCGGAGCGCCTGCGCTTGCGTCACGGTCATTTTGCTGACGAAAAGATTCTGGCCGGCCAGTTCGCGGACTTGGAAGAGCCAGAAGGCTCGGCGACGGTCGACATCGCAAGCCCACCAGAACAGATCGTGACTGAGATTCGGAAGAAGCTCGGCTTGGCGTAGAATCCTCGCACCACCGAATGACCGCACGACCGGAACTCACTCTTGGAAACTGCTCCCGACCGCCTCGAATCCGCCGTGGTTTCCCGACTCATGTGGCGGCTGATGCCGTTTCTGTTCCTCCTTTATATTGTTGCCTACCTGGACCGCATCAATGTGAGCTTCGCGGTGTTGCAGATGCGGGGGCAGCTCGGGCTAACCGACCGCGTCTATGGCCGCGCTGCAGGGATGTTTTTCGCGGGCTATTTCTTCTTTCAGCTTCCCAGCAACCTAGTGCTCGAGAAGTTCGGAGTCCGGCGGTGGATCTCGGGTCTGATGATCACTTGGGGAGTGATTTCCTGTTTGATGATCTTCATCCGCGGACCTGTCAGCTTTTACGCGATGCGTTTCCTGCTGGGATCCGCCGAGGCTGGATTCTTCCCGGGGATGATCCTTTATATGAAGCGCTGGTTCCCGGCAAATGCACGGGCGCGAGCAGTGGCTTGGTTTATGACGGCCAATCCGCTCGCGGGAATTGTGGGCAGTCCGGTCTCGGGAGCATTGCTCGGGCTCAGCGGAAAGGGCCTTTCGGGATGGCAATGGATGTTTCTGATGGAGGGTATTCCGGCGATCTTTCTGGGGGTAGCGGTGTTCTGGGCCCTGTCGGACAGCCCGCGCGACGCACATTGGCTGAAGGGAGAGGAGCGAGCCTGGCTGCTGGAAAGGCTGGCCCTTGAGCAGCAGGCGGAGTCGAGTTTAAAGAAGGAGAATCTTTGGGCGGTTCTTGTCAGCCCCCGGATCTGGATGTTGTCAGTCGTGTACTTTGGGGTTTCAACCACCATGTATGGAGTCACTTTGTGGCTGCCCAGCGTGATCCGATCCCTGTCGGGACTCAGCTATTTTCTGACTGGACTTGTCTCGGCTCTTCCGTTTGTAGTAACCGCTATTGCGATGGTGCTGGTAGGAATGAGTTCCGATCGAACCGGAGAGCGGCGGTGGCACACGGCGGTTCCTGCGTTGGTTGGAGCGCTCGCGCTGGCCGCCGCGGGATACGGCAGTTCAACGGTCGTGGTGGTGACATGCATTGGCCTGGGCTTGGTCTGCGCCGAGTCCATGGTGGGACCCTTCTGGGCGATGGCCACTTCGCGGATGGCGGGTCTTTCGGCAGCTGCGGGCATAGCGGTGATTAACTCGCTGGCTAACCTGGGAGGGTATTTCGGTCCCGATATTATTGGATTCTTTCGGAAGTCGACTGGCGCGTTTCGCGGGGGATTGCTGGCGATCGGGGCGACCTTGGCCCTTAGCGGGGGAATCGCGTTGATCGTGGGCCGACAACCGCCCGGCGAGAGAGGGGTCCAATCGCTGTAAAGGCAACTGAGCGCGGGGTAGGCGTTATGGGAGTTTAAACAAAATGGCAAATGCACGCTTCTGCTTCGCTCCGCAGCGTCAATAATTTACAATAGAAACTTCACCTACTGCCCTGAGACGTCTGTAGAGGAACGAGCAGCAATCTTGGAACCGACAAACCACAATTCCAGCGCCGGCCCGACCGTCTACTGGCGCGTGGAGGGAAGCCTCCTCGACCTGACGGTGGTCCGGCCGGTGGCATTTTTTAGCTGGAATGCGCAGACCTTTGCCGAGCGTTTTCGCCGGCGCGGACAGATCTTCCTGATGGCGCTACTGCGCCCGTTCCTTTATTCCACGAACCGCAAGTTCGCTACACGCGCCATCCATACCGTTCTGCGTGGAGTGACCCGCGACCGCCTGGACCTGCTGGGTGACGAATTCTTTCAATACAAGTTGAAGCCGCGGCTGAAACAGCGAGGCGTGCAGCGGGTGCAGGAACTGGTGCAGGCCGGAGCGGAAGTCGTTCTGGTGAGCCAGGGGCTGGAGCACGTCATGCGACCGCTGGCCCAGCATCTGGGAGTCAAGCGAATCGTGGCCAACCGCCTGGAGTTTCGCGACGGCACAGCGACCGGGCGATTGCTGAAGCCTGTGATCCGGCCGCGCGGGGCATTGGCACGCATTCGGGAAGAGAATCCAGACGGTCGCAGGGCACCGAAAACCCTGGCACGGCAACTGAATATTTCGGTGGAAGAACTGCGAGCGGCGGTGATTCCCGCCGAGCGGCCCGACGTTGCGCCCACTCGGCCTATCGTCCATTTTGACGGTCAAAGGCAGGCTCCGGGCTTTTCCGTGCGCAAGGCATTCTCGGGGAAGCACGTGATGCTGATGGGCGTCACTGGGTTCATTGGCAAGGTCTGGCTGGCGAATACGCTCTCGGATTTGCCCGATGTGAAACGGATCTATCTCTTGATCCGACGGCAGAAGTCGAATCCGGCGGAGCGGCGCTTCGAAAAGATGCTCGAGGATTCGCCTGTGTTTGATCCGCTGTTTGAGCGGTATAGGGACAGGTTGCCGGATTTTTTGCGCGGGAAAATCGAGGTTGTCGAAGGCGACGTCACCCAGCCGGGGCTGGGACTTACCGCCGAGGTCGCGCGACGCTTACAGAAGAACCTCGATCTCATTATTAACAGCTCGGGTTTGACGGACTTTAATCCCGACTTGCGGGACGCTCTCGCTACCAATACAGATGCCGCGGTCAATATTCTCGAGTTCGTGCGAACGGCCGATCACGCCGGACTTCTTCATCTGTCTACATGCTACGTGGCGGGGGAACAGGAGGGGCGAGTCGGCGAAAAACTGACTCCGAACTACAATCCGCGTGGGCTGGCGGGATTTGATGCCGAGCAGGAATGGCGCTCGCTTCAAGAACTTGTGAAGCAGGCCAGTACAAAGGCCGAAAGTGACGAGGTCACATCGGAACTGCGCGTGCAGGCAAGGTCCAAGGAACATGCGGCAAAAGACCTGCATGGTGCGGCGCTTGAAAATCAGATCCGCAAGAACCGCGTTCGCTGGCTGAGGAATTATCTGACCGAAGCAGGAACCCGCCGTGCCAAGGAACTGGGCTGGCCCAATACTTACACGCTGACTAAAAGCCTCGCCGAGTCGCTGATCGCGAAACACGGGGCCGGGCTGCCGGTCGCTGTAGTACGTCCAGCGATT
This sequence comes from uncultured Acidobacteriaceae bacterium, assembly GCA_963774565.1. Classification (GTDB taxonomy): domain Bacteria; phylum Acidobacteriota; class Terriglobia; order Terriglobales; family Acidobacteriaceae; genus Sulfotelmatobacter. Next base: position 152,896 of record CAVZFP010000026.1, read on the forward strand.
GTGGAGACCTCAGTCGCCAAGCCTTTCCCCGGCTGGAATGAGGGCATCAATACGTCGGCGTCGTTGTCGTATCTTTTGGGGACATATTTCCGCCAGTTACCCTCGAATAAAAGCAAGCGGCTCGACATCGTTCCTGTAGACGCCGTTTGCAGCGGCATGACCCTGATTGCGGCCGCGGTAATGGAACGCCGGCATGATCCGCTCTACCAGATCGCAACTTCAGTGACCAATCCCTGCGATATGGGCCGGTCGATCGAGTTGACATCTCTGGCGCACCGCAAGCACTATCGCGCGCAAGAGGGGCTGGAATCGTGGCTGCGACTGCGCTTTGATGCGATCTCGGTTTCCAAGACGCGTTATAACCGTATGTCGGCTCCGGCGCAGAAGGCGATCATAAAGTCCATTCAACGAATCATGTCACCGTTGTCCCTGAAAAAGCCGTTGGTCAAGACTGAACGAAGTCTGGAGCGGGTTGAAAAACTCATTGAACTGTTCGAACCTTTCATTCTGTTGAATGAACATGATTTCACGGCGGAAAATATCGAGAGACTTTCGCATGCGCTCGTGCCAGACGAGCGGAATATTTTCGGATACGACACGCGTGGGCTCGACTGGTGGGACTACTGGATCAACATTCACATTCCGGCCTTGCGTCGCTGGACCTATCCTTTAATCGAAGGACGGCCTTTGGAAGCACGGCCTCCTCGCAGCTTTCAACTTGCGCCCGCTAACGGAGATGCCGTGAAGACTGGGACCGACGGAGCCACGTGGCGATATTCCTGACTGGGTCGACCGGATACATCGGGGGGCACGTTGCCGCCAATCTGCTGGACGGTCATGGCGCCTCCTTGAACGTGCTGGTGCGGGCGCGAGACCCGCAGGAAGCCCAGTTGCGGCTGTGGCGCGCACTGCAGTTGCACCTGGATTTTCCACGCTTCTTCGAATATCTGCAGACCAAGGTGCGCATTTTCTGCGGTGACTTGACGGCTTCTGGCTTTGGTCTCAGCCGCGATGACTATGATCGCCTGGTTCACACCACGGATTCTGTGATCCATTGCGCAGCCTCGCTGAACCGCAAGTCGGAGAAAAGTTGCCTTAACGTAAACCTGCGAGGGACGCTCGAGGTGCTCACTCTGGCGCGCCATGCCGAGCACTATCACGGCTTGCGCCGCTTCAGCGAGGTCAGCACGGTTGCGGTGGCGGGTAAGCGCAGTAACGAAGTTGTGACCGAGGATCATTCGATCGAGTGGGACCGGTCTGACTACGATCCTTACGCGCGCACGAAAAAGTTTTGCGAGCACATGACGCAAGTGCTGCTCCCGGACACGCCCAAGACGGTATTTCGCCCAAGCATCGTGCTGGGAGACAGCCGGCACGCGGAGACGACGCAGTTCGACATGGTCAAGGCCTTCGTATTTCTGGCAGGCCTGCCGGTGCTACCGTTCCGGCCGACCGACAAGATCGACATTGTGAATGTGGACTTCGTGGCTGACGCGATTGCGACTTTGCACCAAAAAGATCAGCCTCGGTACGAGACCTATCATCTTTCTTCGGGAACCGGGTCGCAGGCCTTCCGCGAGTTGACGACGGTTTTGGCCGCGGCACAGCAAAAGCGCGCTCCTGTATTCATGCCGTTTGCCGAGAAGCCGTTTGCCAGTTCGGTCAAACTCCTCTCCAATCGGAAGGGACCGATGGGACACGGAGCGGCCCTCCTGAAAGTGTTTCTGCCGTACCTGGTGTGGAACACGGTGTTCGACAACACGCGAGTGACCTCTGAGCTGGGACGGAAGCCGGTTCCGTTCTCCGAGTACAGTTTTCCGTTGCTGAAGTTCAGCCGCGAAAACAACTTCCAGTACAACTACGAGCCCTGGCCCGCGGCTCGCGGAGGAACTGCCGCATGATGGACTTCATTCTGGAGGCGTGGGTCAGCAGCAACATTGAGCGGGCGAAAACCAGATGGATGCTCGGAGCCGGCCGGCCTTGGCAACCGGGGGAGAAATTAAAGTTGCTCTTTGCCGGATACAACGGTACGCGCAACATGGGTTCCGACGTGCGGGTCGACGAGATGCTGCGGCAGATCCGGCACATTCTGGGCGCGGAGCGGACCGAGTTCAGCGTGATGAGTCAGAACTTCGAATTCTCCAAGGGATATTTCGAGGGCACGAACCAGGTCCATTTGCCAGATATCTTTCCGCCGTTCCTGTCGGATGAAGTTCCCAGGCACCACGGCGTCGTGGCGTGCGAAGGCTCCATGTTCAAAAGTAAGTTCGCGAATGCTCTGACCACAATGATGATTGGCTCCCTCGGCATTGCCGCCGCGGAGAATAAGCTTTCGGTGGGATATGGTGCAGAGGCGGGCCACATGGATCCTCTTCTTGCCAAGATGTGCGGACGCTACTGCAAGAATTCGCTGGTCATTACGCGCAATGAAGAGTCGCGCACGCTGTTGCGCGAACTCGGGATACCAACGGAAATAGGCACGGATACGGCGTGGACATTTGAGCCGCGCCCCGCAGAATTTGGCCAGAACGCTCTGCGGCAAGTCGGTTGGGATGGACACACTCCGGTGCTGGTGGTATGCCCGATCAATCCGTTTGAGTGGCCGGTGAAGGCATCGATTGCCAAAGCCGCCCTGCACAGTATGACCGGCGCCTACAAGAAGAGCCATTATCGCGGACCTTATTTTCACAGCTCCGGCCCGGCGGCCGATCGCGCTTACCAGCACTACCTGACTTCGATTGCCCGCGCTGTGGATGCGTTCCGCAAACAGCGCAATGTCTTCATCATCCTGGTAGCGACAGAGCGCCTGGATGCCCGTCCCGCCAACCGTATCTCGCAGAGCCTGGGCGGAGTGCCGGTTCTGACTTCGGATCAGTACAACATGTATGAACTGGTGAGCGTTTTGCGTGCCTGCCACATGATGGCCTCGTCGCGCTATCACGGCATCGTGACCTCCATGCCGGCGCTCGTTCCCTCGGCGGGGATCACGATGGATGAGCGTATTCGCAATCTGATGCGCGAGCGCGGCCATCCAGAGCTGCTGATGACTGTAGATGATCCGGATCTCGAACAGAAGTTATTGGCTGCGCTCGAGAGGCTGGCCACGGATGGCGAGCGCATCGCCGACGGCATTGCTCGCACGGTGGTAAAGAATCTAAAAGTGATGGCGCGAATGGGCGTCTTTTTCGAGGAAGAAGTCCAACGGCGGTATCCAGAATTTCCTACACGCACCGGCGAATGGAGTTGGGAGGATTATCTTCCGCCCATGAATGCCTCGCTTCGTCAGTTGGTGGCGGCTTACAGCTGAGTCTGCCTTTCCGGTACAAAGACACATGCCATTTGTCGGGGAAATATTTTCGCAACTCAAGTCAGCCGCCGACACCGCGGTGCTTCAGGAGATCCGCGACGGACAGCTCTTTGGGGTGACGGGTGGCGAACTCCTCGAGTTGATTCGGAAGGCGCGGACATTTCTCGTGGCCCGGGGATTGAAGAAGGGCGACCGCTGTGGGTTGCTGGCTGCGAACAGCATTCGCTGGATGGCGTTCGACCTGGCTGCAATGGCCGAGGGGTTGATTGTCGTTCCCCTGTATTTCCGCCAGGCCCCGGCGGAGTTGGTCGCGATGATGAAAGACAGTTCGCCGTCTCTGGTCTGCTGCGGCGACGCCAGGTTGCGGGACGGTATCCAGCAGGCCTGGCTCGAGGCGCCGCCGCATTTTCTTTTTGATGAGATCTTCGCGGGGCTAGAGGGAGTCGCGTTGGATCGTCCGCAAGTGCGCGAGGAAGATGCAGTAACCATTATCTATACGTCTGGCACCTCCGGCGAATCCAAAGGCGTCGTGCTGACCGCTGCGAACGTAGGCTTCATGCTGGGGTGCACGTCGGCTCGACTCGACGTACTTATGGAAGGCCGCTCGGGCCAGGACCATATTTTTCATTATCTGCCATTCAGCTTTTGCGCTTCGTGGATCGCCACCCTGACTTTTCTGTTGCGTGGGAGCCTGGTCACTCTGAACACCGACTTGACGAAAATTCCGAGTGACATGCCGGCCACGGCTCCGCACTACTTTCTAAATGTACCGCAGTTGCTCGAGCGCATGCGGCGCGGGGTGGATGAACAGATCGCGCAAAAGGGCGGCCTAGCGCAGGCGATTTACTCGCGCGCGAAGACCGCGTGGACGCGGCGAAAGGACAAGCGGTCACGAGCCAGCGATAGCGTCTGGCTCGGGCTGGCCGATGCGTTGGTCTTTTCCGCAATCCGCAAGAAGATGGTCGGCGAAAATCTGAAGGCCCTCATTTGCGGCTCGGCGCCGCTCACTCCCGAGACTCAGAATTACTTCAGCATGCTCGGCATTGCAGTGCTGCAGGTTTACGGGCTGACGGAGACGACGGGAATCTGTACGATGGACGATCCCAACCATGTCGCGCCCGGACGCGTTGGGCCCGCGATCCCGGGCATTGAGATGAAGCTTGGTGACAACGATGAAATCGTCGTGCGCGGTCCGAATGTTTTTCCAGCTTACTGGAATCGGCCCCAGCAGACGGCTGAAGTGCTGCGCGATGGATGGTTTCACACCGGCGATCAGGGAGAGAAGGATGCCTCGGGAAATTGGCGGATCGTAGGCCGGATCAAGAATCTGATTGTTCTCGGGTCGGGCCACAAGATTGCGCCAGAAACGGTCGAGGAGGAAATCGCTCGCCATCTCCCCGGAGCGCAACAGGTGGTCGTGGTGGGAAATGGCCGCGGATACCTTTCGGCGATTGTTACGGGGAACGTGAACGGGAAACAGGCGCAGGCGGCCTTGGATGCAGTCAATCCGCAGCTTCCCCATTACAAGCAGGTAAGGGCTTTCCATCTGCGGCCGGAGCCGTTCTCCATCGAGAACGGTATGCTCACGGCAAACGGAAAGTTGAAGCGAGACTTAATTTCCGGGCGGATGAAAAGCGAGATCGAGGAGATGTATCAAGTTAAGCAGGCGGTATAGGCCGGAGGGTACTTTTTGAGCACGAACCAATTCAAGGGGCAAGCGCTGTCGTGGCAGGTTCAGGGGGGAGTTATCGAACTCTCGCTTCATCGCGAACCCTGCAACGAACTAGGCTCGTTGTCGCTATCGGAATTGGAAAAGTTCGCTTCCGCTTTAGACGATTTGGAGGGCGACGCGCATGCGCTCATCCTTTACAGCGAGTTGAAGTGCGGCTTCTGTGCCGGTGCTGATCTGCGTGAGCTTTATGAGCGATCGCAGTCGGTGGAGAAGTCGCAGGCAGTTCGTGGCGTGCGGGATTTTCTGGAGCGAATTCACCGCGTTTTAAATCGGATTGATGCCGCATCTCTGACAACGATTGCCGCCGTTCACGGCGTAACGTTTGGCGGAGGCTTCGAACTCGCCCTCGTCGCCGATTTGATCATCGCTGACAAGATGGCCCGCTTCTGTTTTCCAGAACTAAGGCTGGGACTGATTCCAGGATTTGGCGGAATCCCGCGCCTGAAGAGGGATTTAGGGAACGCAGTCGTACGCGACTTGCTGTTGACTGGCCGCAGTATGAACGCCACCAAGGCACAGCAGATCGGACTAGTGAGCCAGGTTGTGTCGGAAGGTGAGGCGTTGCGCGCGGCGCGAGCCACTGCGGCTCAGATCGGGAAGTTTGACCGGCAGACCGCGGTGGCGGCCAAGCAATTCATCAAGCCGGTTCCTCTAGAAGAATTGCGGGAGGAGATTGATATTTTTTGCGAGCTATTTTCGCGGCCCGCGGTGCAGGCCGGATTGAAGAAGTTTGTGGAAAGCACAGACGCCCAGCCCTATTTGCCCTAAGCTAAAGTGGATTAGAATAACCGTCTATGGAAACAGCGGAAAAGACGCTTGACGAGATTCTCACCCTCGCTGCGGCGCACTTCAAAGTGCCGCGCGAGAAACTCTCTCCCGACGAAGATTTCTTCAAGGCGCTCGGTATCGACAGCCTGCAGACGCTCGACTTGCTCACGAAATTGGAAAATCATTTCCGGGTGGAGTTGCCCGATTATGAACTGCAAGGCGTCACCGACTTTCGCACGCTGGCCGCCAAGATTCAGGCCCGGTTGTAGGAGAGAATCCCATTGTTGATTGCTGATTTCTGATTGTTGATTGCCGAGGAACGTCACAGCAGACATCCTGCCGGGTTTTGTGTCAACCATCTACAATCTACAGTCGGCAATTTTCTTATGCTCGATTTCCGTCAATACACTTGTCTGGGCGCGGCGCTGACCGATGCGCTCGACCGCTTTTCCTCCGAGATCTGCCTGATCGAAGCCGAGCGTGATCGCGAGAAAGTCCGCCTGACGTTTTCCGATTTCAAAGAAATGGCGCTGCCCCTGGCGCGCGCGCTAGAGGACGCCGATTACGATGCTGGCGACCGTGCCGCCATCATCATGACGAATCAGTCGAAATGGCTGATCTCGGCGTACGCCATCTTTTACTGCGGCGGAGTGCTGGTGCCGCTGGATTACAAGTTGACCGCGGCGGAGCATCTGCAACTGCTGGCGCATTCCAAAGCCAAGGTCCTCATCGTCGAGTATCACTTGTGGCGGGCGATCATGCAGTTACCTGACTTCCACAACATCGGCACCAAGATTGTTCTAGTGACGGAAGCCCCGCTGGGCGTGGAGTTGGCGGGCGCGTTTCGTTGGGAGGACTTCAAGCGCAAAGGGGCCCCGGACTTCGTCATGCGGCAGAGGGACGACGTCGCCTGCATCGTCTATTCCTCGGGAACGGGCGGTCGGCCCAAGGGTTGCGTCCTCAGTCACGAAAATTATCTGGAACAGTGTCGAGCGCTGACCGCGTGGTATCCCTTTTGGCCGGGCGTACGCTATTTGAGCATTCTCCCCACCAATCACGCCATCGATTTCATGGTGGGCTTCATCGGGCCGTTCGTATGCGGAGCTTGCGTGGTGCATCTACGCACGCTGCGTCCGGAGTTCGTGCGCGATGCTTTTGTGCGCTACCGCATCACGTATGTCTCGCTGGTCCCGATGATCGTAAAGAATCTTGAGCGCGGCCTGCGCGCGAAGTTCGATGAACTGCCGTCCTGGAAGCGTGCGTACCTGAATGCAATGATTGCGACCAATCGGCTGCTGACCCGCCGCCGGCCCAATGTGAAGCTCAGCCGCCTGTTGCTTTCCAGCGTGCACCGGGGATTTGGAGGCGAGTTACTGGCGCTGATCACCGGCGGAGCATTCATGGAGCCCTCGACGATGCAGTTCTTTTATGATCTCGGCATTCCGGTAGTCAACGGTTACGGCCTCACCGAAGCGGGGACTGCACTCACGCTCAATGACCTCAAGCCGTTCCGCGCTGATACGGTGGGCAAGCCGCTGCCCGGGGTCGAACTGAGGCTTCTGAATCCGGACGCGGAAGGTGTGGGGGAAGTGGCCGCGCGCAGCAAGACGGTGATGTCGCATTACTTGGACGATCCCGAGATGACGCTGGAGACCATCGTTGATGGCTGGCTGCTGACGGGCGATCTGGGCCGCTTTGAACGCGGCGGACATTTGCAGCTCTTCGGGCGCAAGAAAAATATGATTGTCACCGAGGGCGGCAAGAACATCTACCCGGAGGATATTGAGACTGTTTTCGACGGGCTGCCGGTGAAAGAGTACTCCGTGTTCGCAGCCAACTATATCTGGCCAAAAAAGGAACTCGGACGCGAAACGCTGGTCCTGGTGCTGCGTCTGGAACAAAATCAGAAAATAGACGGTAAGTTGCTGGAAGAAATCTCCGCGCGAAATCGCCGGCTGCCCGATTTCAAACGGGTGGGCGGGTATTTGCTCTGGGAGAAAGACTTCCCCCGCACTGCCTCGATGAAAATCAAACGACAGTCTCTGGCGGAGGAGATCGGCAAATCGGTGGAGCGAAAAGCAATCGTGGGATTGTGATTGGCTGCTGAAGTGAGTTCGCCGCGTGACGCATTCCTTGCAGTGAAACTGGGTCAGAAACTTTGGGGCAAAAATACCTTGCAATCGTGAATCCCGCCGCCGGCGGCGGACGAAGCCGCAAGCTGCTCAGGCCGGCGCTGGAGCGCTTGCAGGCCGGCGGCATCGCGGTGCAGATCGCGGAGACGCGCGTTCCCGGGGAAGCGACCGCGATTGCGCGCGAGGCCTATGGGCGCGGTATCCGGAACTTCATCGCCGTCGGCGGAGATGGAACGTCCTACGAAATCGTGAACGGCCTGTACCCGCAGGCCGCGGGCGGGGAACCGCCGACTCTGGCGTTCTTGCCGCTCGGCACGGGGAACTCTTTTCTGCGCGATTTCAGCGATCGGGGTGTAGTGTACGGGATCGAGTCTTTGCTCGCTGCCAGACGCCGGCCCTGCGACGTCATGCGATTGCGCCACCGTACTGGGGGGATTCACTACATTAATCTGTTGAGTATGGGTTTTTCGGCGGACGTGGCGACCTTGCGCGCGCGCCGCTTCAGTGCGTGGGGAGAACTCGGTTACCAGGCCGCGATCTTTCTAACTTTGTCGCGATTTAAGCGCCGCGCTTTCCCAGTGCGAGTCGATGGCGCGGCCACGTTTGACGACCGGCGCTGCCTATTCCTGAGCTTTAACAATAGCAAGTTCACGGGCGGGACCATGCTCATTGCTCCGCAAGCGGAGATAGATGATGGTTTGATTGAATATGTTCGTTGGGGTCCGATTGGGCGAAGGGGGCTGATCCGCAATCTGCCGGGGCTTTACGACGGCACGCATGTCGAGCACCCGCTGGCGGAGCGCCAGGCGGTGCGCCGCGTCGAGTTCAGTCTGGCGACTGCCGCAGATGTCATGGTCGATGGGGAAGTGTTGACGCTGCACTGTGAGGAACTGGATGTGCTTCCGGCAGCGCTAAACATCGTAGCTTGATCGTGGCGATGTTGGAGCACCGTGATATAAGGATGAATCATGTCTGATGAACGACGGAAAAAGCAGCAAGAGCGGGAAGGAAGCGGCACCGGAGAAGCCAAGACGAAGAAGACCGTCACTTATGGCGTCGTGCTCATTCTGCTCGCGGCCGCATTTCTGGGCGGCCGGTACTACCGCAATCACAAATACGATTCTTTTGCGAAGTGCCTGGCCGGCAAACAGGCCAAGATGTACGGTCTTTACTGGTGTCCGCACTGCATCGAGCAGAAAGAGATGTTTGGCGATGCGTTTCACTACGTGCCGTATGTGGAATGTGGGATCAAAGGCTCCAGGGACGAGGCGACGGAATGCAAGATCGCCGGAGTCAAGCTGTTTCCCAGTTGGCAGTTTGACACGGCGCCGCCGAGGGAAGGAGTTTTGTCTCTGGAGGCATTGAGTGACAAGACCGGGTGCAGCTTGCCATGACCGAGTCGGCTCTGCCTCCAACTTCTGAAGCCTCGCTGCAGCGAGGCGCCAATCGGGTATTGTTTGGTTGCATCGCGGTTCTGTCGCTGGCAGGCATGATCGTGTCTGCGGTGTCGCTGCAACGCCATTATGCAAAATCGGCGACGGCGTACTGCGACTTTCAGCCAGCAGTTCAATTGCGACATCGTGAACCGCAGCGAGTACTCGACCATCCTGGGAATTCCAGTGGCGGCGATTGGTGTTGTAGGGTACGGTGCCCTGTTTTTCCTGGCGACCTTCTGGAAGTCGCGGGAGGAAACGCCAAACCGCCTGCTGGGAGCGGCTCTCGCAGGACTGGCGTTCGCCCTCTACCTTACTTATATAGAAGCGTACGAACTCATGACCTGGTGCATTTTGTGCCTGGCGTCGCTGGCAATGATTTCTCTGATCAGTCTTCTCGCGATCGCAGTGAGACTGAGAGGCGCCAGAGCGTAAGGCGGGCCTGCGGTTGTATCTAAAAATACGTTTTCCTGATGGACGAAATCCAACAAACTGAAAGCGCTCCTGCCGGCCCTGCTTCCGGCGTAATCCGCGTGCAGGCAGCGACAGGAGATTTGCGCCTCCACGAATTTAGTAGCCGTATTTTTCGAAACACACGATTCCTGCGCGTGTGGCTACCTCCCGGATACGACGATCCGGCAAATGCCGGCCGGCATTACCCCATTCTCTATCTGAACGATGGGCAAAACTTGTTTGAAGCTTCGGCATCCTTTACTGGAGTGGAATGGCAAGTGGATGAGACAGGAGATCGGTTGATCCGCGAAGGTGTAGTTCCACCCATGATTATTGTTGGGATCGACAATGGCGGCAAAGACCGCATTCGCGAGTACATACCGCACCGTTCGCTGCACCCCATGATGCTGCGTGTGCAGGGAACGCGTTATCCAAATTTCCTGTTCAAGGAAGTGATGCCATTCGTCGCCGGCAACTACCGCGTGGCGGATGGGCCGGAGAATACCGGACTGGGTGGGTCGTCACTCGGGGCTCTAGTCGCGCTTTATACCGCGGCCGTACGCCCGGGAGTGATCGGGCGACTGCTGCTGGAGAGTCCGTCTCTCTGGGCCTCGAACCGGCAATTGATTCGGCTGAGCCGCGGCGTCAAACGTTGGCCGGAGCGAGTGTTCCTGGCAGCCGGAACCGCCGAAGCCGGACGGAAAGATAGAGATCAGAGCATGGTGGACGATGTGCGCGAACTGGCCGCGATCTTGCGCCGCGCAGGACTGGACGACAACCGTCTGCGGTTCGTCGTCGAGGATGGCGCTACGCATCACGAGTCGGCGTGGGCGCGTCGGCTTCCGCAAGCGCTGGCATTTCTATTCGGGAATCCGCGTCGCTAGCCGGTGAGCACAGCCTACGGGATCGTGGCAGCATCCATGCTCGTTATCCAATCCGCGGCAGTCTGTCCACTCGCCCGAGAGCTCTGCCAGATCAAGAACACCGTCGCCACCATCGCCACAACCGAAAGCTGGACGTGCGTCCATTGAGCGTACGGGCCAAGGAGTGGGAGCGTGTACGCCAGGTACAGAAGAGTCCCCAACCGGCGAGTCGAGGACGTGGACGGCTGACCCACAAGCCAGTCGGCCAGCAGGATGAACCCGGGCGCCAAAATCACTAAATCGTAAACCGTGAGGTGCGGCGACACGAGCACCGTTGCGAACAGCAGTACTGAATACCGCAGGGCCAGCGGCACGGCCTGCCGGCGCCTCCAAGTTGCAATCGTCAAGCCCAGCACCGCCACTGCGCTCAGGAAATAAAGGCCAAGGGCAAGTCCGGGCCATGGCACGAGTAGGGAGGAGAATGTTCTCAGCGAGTGGGTTTGATAGGGCTTGGGTTCGAGCAGCGGCAACACGGTAGGCAAATTCCAGAGGATGCGCATCCAGTGACGGAATGGTTCTATGCCGTAATAGAGAACTCCCAGGAAAAGTTCCCCCACGGCGGCGAGGGCCGCTCCCAAGACGATTTTCCAGGCGCCGATCGATATGAACAGTATGACTGCCGCCAGGCCCAACTGCGGCTTGAAAATCAGACATCCGAGCACCACGCCGGCAGGAAATTCCCGCCGGTCACGCAACAGAAAAAACATCAGCGTGAAGCAGGCGAGCGCAAGGGCAGGGGTCTGACCCCAGGCAATCAGGTGAAAGAAGGCGGGAAACGCCACGGCCAGAATAACGACGACGGCCGGGTACTCCCCTAGATTTGGGCAAGCACGCCAGAGGATATAGCAGCAAACGCCGTAGATGCCTGCACTACAAATCCACCACAAGACTAACGCCCAGCCGTAGGTGAGACGGGCCAGCGGCGCGAAAAACATCGAAACCTGCGGCGGATACAAAGGCAAGTATCGAATGCCGGCAGCTTCTGGTACGCGCTGCGCCGCAAGCGCCGCCTGGGCATCCATATTGTACAAATCGGATCCACGATGAGCAGCCGCAAGTGACCCTAGCGTGTAGAGATGCAGAAAGTCGGTTCCTTTGAGGTTTCCGTGGCGGTCGCGCAAGCCCGGCGTGGCAAGATTCCACCCATACACTGACCACAGGGCCAGTGCCAGAAGAAGCCCATGTGCGCGCAGACGCCGTGAAGTCAGCCACGTGCCCTGTGCGCTCGGTTCGCCATCAAGATAGTCCATGGTATTGGTCTTCACCTACAGACCGTCAAACATCTGGAGTAGATACCGGGATCGGTGCTCGTCTGGCCATCAGCAATATAGGAAGCAAGAAAGGTAAGAAAAGAACTATCGCCGATGGTAACAGCGGGACGGGACGCAGCGATTTCAAGTCCGGCGGCCACGCCAACAGTGCGAGCGATACGATCCACGGCCAACTCACGCAGACCGCGAAGACGATGCGAGCAGCCAAAGGCAATTTTGCCCAGTCGCGCACGACTACCAGAACCGGCAGGATCAGCAATACCTGATTGAACGGTGTCATCAGAGGTAAGGCTAGCGCGGCCACGATAAGAAATGCGGACAACCTAAGCATGAACTCGGGCGAATCCGCGCCGCGTTTGCGATTGGCCCATCCCCATGCCAGCAACCCGGCGACCAGGATGACTGCAACCGCGCCACCAAGCCTGTTTCCGAGCGGCAGCTGCAGAAGGGTTGTAACCGGGCCATACCTTCGGTAGGCGACGAGGCCTCCGATGAAATCGCGAGGCCAGCCCGGCAAGACCAGTTCGCCCGCTGCCACCAGCAACGCCAATGCGAGGGAGAAAGCAGCGGGCAATCGCCACCTCTTAGGCAGATCGCCGATGCTCCAAAGCATGATCCATGAGAGCGGCAATACAACCATCTGCGGCTTGAACGCAGAAAGAGCAAAGACTGCGCCACCAAGTACCAGATAGTCTCGGACCACCAGCCACGTTCCGAGTGCGAACAGAAACGCCACAATCATCCCAAGTTGGCGAAGCCGCAGACCCTGGGCAATTTCGGGCGACGCAAGCATGAAAAGAAGGGCGGCGCAACCCGTCATCGTGGAGCGCGGCAATCGCAAGAGCGACAGCCAGAGCCATACGCTACCCGCAACTGCCACGGCCAAAACCGCCGGGGCCGCTGCTTGCAGCGTGTCAAACCCTGTGCCTATGGTCGGCGCCAGCAGGAAGACCAGGAAAACGGGATATGCAAACCGCTGTTCATCGATGCTCTTTGATCCCGATGCGCTCGCTTGGATGACATCGTGCCCGTAGAAAGCCATCTGGATCTCATGGGTCACTTCGGGGCCATACGGGTTTTTCCCATGAAGGAGAAGCTCTCGGGTCCCAAACCAGGGAGTATATAGATCGCCCAAGGCCGCTTTCATAGTCCCGGCCTCAACGTGGAAATAGTGCTCCCACGGCGCCAAAACTCGGTTCATGTAGAGCCAGCTAGTGGCAACTGCCAGCAAACTCAGGAGGAGCCAAAGCCCGTGCCTGGTTTGCAATCTTTCATGCATGGAAATTCTGGGTCAACCGGACCGCAGAAAAAACCGGGCCTTTGGCCCGGGTCGAATTCCCCGCGATCTAGCTGCTCGCAGCTTCCTTCACGCTGGTCTCTTCGAACAGGCCGTCGACGATCTGAATCATTTCGTTGTCGACAACGCGGTTGCGGGAGATCGCCTCTTTAAGCGGGATGGAAACAATCTTGTTCGACCTCAAGGCTGCCATACAGCCAAATTCACCGCGGTGAACCATATCGATCGCACCCAAGCCATAGCGGGTCGCCAGCACCCGGTCGAAAGCGCTGGGAGAGCCACCGCGCTGGATGTGTCCCAGCACCACCGCACGCGTTTCGAAGCCGGTCCGCTTCTCAATCTCACGGGCGAGAATATTCGCGATGCCGCCGAGTTTGGCGTGACCAAATTCATCCTTTCCCATGTCTTGCAGGATGGGAGCCCCGGAGCCGGCATCGGAAGAAAACTTTGCGCCCTCCGCTACAACGACAATGGAGAAATAGCGGCCACGCTCATGGCGCTGGCGAATCGATTCGGCGACTTTGTCGACGTCGAACGGCCGCTCAGGAATCAGGATCACGTCTGCTCCGCCGGCAATGCCGCTATACAGGGCAATCCAGCCCGCATCGCGTCCCATCACCTCCACCACCATCACGCGGTTGTGCGCTTCGGCGGTAGTGTGGACGCGGTCGATCGCTTCACACACTACATTGCAGGCCGTATCGAATCCGAAAGTGTAGTCCGTGCCACCCAGATCATTATCAATCGTCTTGGGAACGCCGACCACCTTGATCCCCTTTTCATGCAGCTTCTGGGCCACCGACAAAGTATCGTCGCCCCCGATTGCGACCAGGGCGTCAATCTTGTGCTTTTCAATTGCGGCGATGCAGCGGTCAATGCCGTCCGGACGTTTGGAGGGATTGGTGCGGGAGGTGCGCAGAATGGTTCCACCGCGAGGCAGAATTCCGCCTACCGCGTCCAGATCGAGCGGCATGCTCTTGTCTTCGATCAGACCGCGCCAGCCCTCCATGAAGCCTATAAATTCGTCCTGATAATGAAACACACCCTTGCGCACGACGGCGCGGATGACCGCATTCAGTCCGGGACAATCGCCCCCGCCGGTTAACATCCCAATTCTCATCTTAACTTTTCCCTTCCAATATAAGTTCAGAATAAGGTTCTCCGAATACACCCCGGGTACAGGGGCGACGAAATGGCCCAAAACGTCGAGGTCTACATCGTTCGGAAGCAATAGAGTAACACTAAATCGACGGCCGCCAAAGCCAAAGGGCCTACAGAAAATCGTTCAGGCGTGGCCTTCCGCGCCGGTTTACATTAGCGTTGCGCTGCGGCGCAAGATTCGACACAATGCTCGACGGACATGAATAAGACCTTGTCGGTTCTTGCCTGGGGAGTATTGGGCCTGCTCGGCGCCGTGGCCGTTGGGGTTGTGGCTGTTCACCGCGGAGAGCCGATTAACGCACTGTGGCTGGTTACGGCTGCGACCTGCTGCTACGCCCTCGGATACAGGTTCTACAGCAAATTCATTGCCGCGAAGATTCTCGCGCTCGATGCCCTCCGCGCCACTCCCGCTGAGCGGTTGGAAAACGGTCGTGATTTCCTGTTGACGAATAAGTGGGTGGTGTTTGGGCATCATTTTGCGGCCATCGCGGGACCAGGTCCTCTCGTGGGTCCGGTGTTGGCGGCGCAGTTTGGTTACCTCCCCGGAGCGCTGTGGGTGTTGGCGGGCGCCGTCTTTGCCGGTTGCGTGCAAGACTTCGTGATCCTACTTTTCTCCGTGCGCCGCGACGGCAAGTCGCTCACTGAAATGGCGAAAGAAGAAATCGGACGCGTGGGTGGCTTTGTGGCATACACGGCCGTGATCGCCATTCTCGTCATTCTGCTCGGTGTGGCCGCGCTGATCGTCGTCAATGCGCTGAAAGACAGTCCATGGGGTACGTTCACGATTGCGATGACGATTCCCATCGCGCTGCTGATGGGACTTTACCTCCGGCGGATTCGTCCCGGCAAAGTGCTGGAGGTGTCCGCTCTTGGATTCGTTCTGGTACTGCTGGCCATCTGGGGCGGGCAATGGGCGTCGCAGAATCCGGCGATGGCGCGCGTTTTCACGCTGCGTGCGCCCACCCTGGCGATTCTCATCATCGTGTACGGCTTCGCAGCGTCGGCTCTTCCGGTCTGGCTGCTGCTGGCGCCGCGCGACTATCTGAGCACCTTCGTGAAGCTGGGCACGATCGCACTTCTCGGCATCGGCATCGTCGCGCTCCATCCCACGCTGCACATGCCCGCCCTCACTCCCTTTGTGGACGGCTCCGGGCCGGTGTTTGCCGGGAAGATTTTTCCTTTCGCCTTCATCACGATTGCTTGCGGAGCCATCAGCGGCTTCCATGCTTTAATCTCCAGCGGAACCACGCCCAAGCTAATCGCGCGCGAGACGGAGGCCCGCATGGTGGGCTATGGCGCCATGATGGCTGAGTCCGCAGTCGCGGTGATGGCCATCATCGCGGCCTGCGTGCTCCAGCCGGGCGTTTACTTCGCGATTAACAGTCCCGCAGGCGTGGTCGGACAGACCGCAGTCGCGGCAACTGCGACCATTTCCTCTTGGGGCTTTCCGGTGACCGCGGCCGACATGCAGGCCCTCGCCCAAGCCGTCGGGGAGCAGACTTTGTTTAACCGTACCGGCGGAGCGCCCGCGTTTGCGGTAGGTATGGCGCACATCTTTTCGCAGAGCCTGGGGGGCTCGAGGGTCATGGCGCTGTGGTATCACTTCGCCGTTATGTTTGAGGCCTTGTTTATCCTGACCATCCTCGACGCCGGAACCCGCGTCGCCCGCTTCATGATCCAGGACGCGCTGGGACATATTTACAAACCTCTGGGACGCACGAGTTGGTATCCGTCGATTCTGGCCACCAGCGCCCTGGTTGTGGGTGCCTGGGGATTCTTCCTCTGGCAAGGGGTGAGAGATCCCCTGGGCGGCATCAACTCGCTGTGGCCCCTATTCGGAATCGCGAACCAGTTACTGGCCACCGTAGCTCTATGCGTAGCCACGACCATCATCATCAAAATGCACCGCGCCAAGTATGCCGCGGTCACGCTCGTCCCGCTAGCCTGGCTGGTCGCGGTCACGTTCACGGCATCGTGGCACAAGATTCTCGATCCCAATCCTCGAGTCGGATTCCTGGCGCAGGCACGAGCGCTCGCGGTGGGCCCGGCTACGAATGCAACCGCGCGTCTCATCTTTAATAACCGGTTGGATGCGGCCGTGACCGCAGTTCTTGTCGTGATGGTCGCCTTGGTGCTGATCGAATCGTTGCGGCAGTGGATTGGCGTGTTCAACGGCAGAGAAGAAGCGCGTGTGAAGGAAGCCCCGTTCGTGATGACACGGCTAGCGGAGGAGAGAGCATGAGCCACGTCTGGAAAGCGGGCCGAGTTTTGCTGGCGACTCTTCGTGAAATTTTCGACGAGGCTGCCTACGAGCGCTTCCTTGGCCGCACCCAGATGGCGTCTTCGCCGGCCGCCTACGCTGCCTTTTTGCGTGACCGGGACTCAAATCAGGCACCGAGGATTCGCTGCTGCTGATTTGGTTCTTCTAGGATCTCATCACCTTCCGCGATACACTGCACTCACATGCGAGTCCTGGGCATCGATTGTGGTGGAGAGTACACCGGCTACGGTGTGGTCGAGATGCACGACACCGGAAAGCTTTGCTGCCTGACTTGTGGCGCGATTAAGCTTTCTCCGAGCGAACCCCTGCCGCACCGCCTGTCGCGCATCTTCACCCAACTTGGAGAAATCATTGCCGCGCATCGGCCCGATGAAGTGGCCATTGAAGATGTCTTTTACGCTCTCAACGTGAAGTCGGCCCTCAAGCTAGGGCAGGTTCGCGGAGTTGCGATGTTGGCCGCCGCCACCGCCGGTCTGGAAGTCTCCGAATACTCGCCACTGACGATTAAGTCATCGGTCGTCGGTTACGGGCGCGCTGAAAAGCAGCAAGTGCAGCACATGGTGACCCGGCTGCTTGAGCTTGCGGTTCCCCCGGAGCCCATGGACGCGTCCGACGCGCTGGCCATCGCTATCTGCCATCTACATACGGCCGGAACCCTCAGCCGCCAGCGCGCCCTGGCACGATAAACTTACAAGCATAAGCCCACACTTCTGGCATAATTTCCTGTTCTAAACTTGTACGCAAGTTCACTGCGAAATGAAGCGGAGGCTGACGATCGAAACGTGGAAAGCAAAACGGCATCGCGTCGGAGCGCAGAATTGCTTCGCCCGGAGCTGGTTGAGTCTCGTCGGATGCATGGCTCTGCTTTGGATGCTTCCCCTTCGTGCAGCCGAGCCAGCCACGGTCACGTTCACGTTGGACTTTCCGGCTTCGGATCCAGAACACTATTCCATCTCCGTGCAATCCGACGGTCGCGCTCGTTATGAATGCTCAGCAAAGATCTCAACCGAGTCCGAGGATCGCGATGACTACCAGGCCGAATTTACCTTTTCCGACGCGACCCGCGCCCGCATCTTCGATCTGGCTGCGCAGGCTCACTATTTTTCCGGCAAGATCGATTCCGGAAATCACAAGTTAGCTAACACTGGCGCGAAGACACTGGCCTACAAAAACGGCCAACGAGAATCCAGCGCGACTTACAATTATTCACCGCAACCGGCGGTTCAGCAGTTGACCACTTTGTTTCAAAGCGTCTCCGCAACCTTGGAACTCGGGCGGCATCTTGCCTACGATCACCGCTACCAGAAGCTTGCTCTTGATGACGAGTTAAAGAGGGGGGAAGAGCAGGCCCGGCGGGGCGATCTCGTCGAACTGCAAGCCATAAAGCCGGTCTTGCAGCAGATTTACGACGACAACTCTGTATTGAACGTCGTGCGGGCACGGGCGCTGCGGATTATGGAGATCGGCCCGGGCGCGACAGCAGGACGCTGAGCGACGGTCCTGAGCATTCCGATCTACGCCCCAACACCTGAGATGATCCCGATGCAAGTTCGCGTTGCAGTCACCAGGCTATTGGTTACCCTTAAGCCGCCCAACCCGCGCCGCTTACTGTGATTCAGCCGACGCCCCCGCCCGGATGTCCGCCAATTTTTACAACTGCCGGTCGCAAACCGTGTTCTAATAGGGAGCAAGATGATTTGGGGGTTTTTATGTCCAAGCTCTCTCTGTCCACCTCCCGCATGTTTCTTCTGACGGCCGCCGCTGCCTGCGCGCTTTTGGCGCTGCCCGCTCTGGCCGATTCGCAAGTACGCATCGTTCGCTTGAGCGACGTGCAAGGTTCGGTTCAAATCGACAAGAACACAGGCCTTGGATTTGAGAATACCTTCCTGAATCTCCCCATCACGCAGGGGGTTCGGGTGAAGACGCGGGACCGCGGCCGCGCGGAAATCGAGTTCGAAGACGGCAGCACATTGCGCTTGACACCGAACACTACAGTCGAGTTCAGCACGCTCGGCTTGAATGATGCGGGCAAACGGATCTCGGCGATCAACCTCATCGAGGGCATGGCCTACGTCAACTGGCTGGGCAACAAAGAAGACGAATTCAGCCTGAACTTCTCGCGGGAGAAAATCGTGCTTAACCACGCCGCGCACTTCCGGGTGGAGACCTCGCCACAGGTCGCCGACTTGGCTGTGTTCAAAGGCGATGTCGACGTCGAAGGTCCCGCCGGCAAGGTCACGGTGGAGAAAAAGAAGACAGCGAAATTTGACGCGGCCGATAACGACAAATACACGCTCGCCAAGAACGTCGAAGATGCTCCACTTGATTCCTGGGACAAAGAGGCGAGTTCCTACCATCAGCAGTACGCGAAAAATAATCTGTCTCCGTACGGCTACGGTGTGAGCGATTTGAACTACTACGGATCCTATTCCAACGTCCCCGGTTACGGGATGCTGTGGCAGCCTTACTTTACTGGGGTTGGCTGGGATCCGTTCATGAACGGCGCCTGGTCCTTTTATCCTGGCTCTGGATTCATGTTTGCGTCCGCGTATCCTTGGGGATGGATGCCTTATCACTACGGGAATTGGATGTTCCTCCCGGGAATGGGCTGGATGTGGCAGCCGGGAGGATGGAATACCTTTAGCACGGTGCCGCGTTATGCTGGCACCCTGCCGGCCAACTTTCATCCGCTGGTTGCGCCTGCGCCCGGAACTGTGAAGGCGGTCGTGGTCGGAAGAGCTGGAACGACTTCAGCTTTCTCCTCTCGCGTCGTGCTGAATGCTGGCTCGGCTGGCATGGGGATCCCGCGCGGTTCGATCGGGAATCTCCACCAACTAAATCACCAGGTTGCCAAGTCGGGATTTGTCGAGGTGCGGCCGGCGCCGCAATTCTCTACGACATCGGCAAGCGGGTCAACGATGACTTCCGGTAGCAGCGCGTCCCGGGGCTCAATGTCTTCTTCCTCGGCACACAGCAGCGCATCTGCCGGGCACCCTTCCGGTGGCTCGCACCGCTAGCAGGAACTGAAAACATAAATGGGCGGCCCTCGGGCCGCCCATTTTCATTGGCCACCAGCCGGCTGTAGAACGCCTTCGGGCATGTCAAACTCGATCGGCGAGTTATAGTCGGAAAACGACGATCGCGAATGCTCCCAGTCGACCTTCACTTCATAGGGAAGATGATCCTGCAAACCCAGGCACACCGTTTCGTGTTCAAGCCCGCTCGCCCCGCCCTTCATAGTGACCAACCACTCGCGGCAACGAACGCCGTTTACGGTTTTCTTGTCGCCCTTCTGGAGGACGCCACGCTTGATCATGGCGGCAATCTGCGGCAGCACACTGCTGTCAGCGCCCTGGGCAAGGTGGCTGCAAAACCATTTCGCCGATCCGCCTCCTGTCGCATATAAAGGCTGCGCCCAGGCACCATCCACTTGCCGGTCGTACTCGCGACCTGCCACATAGATCCGGTCCTGATTTATTTCCTGCGCGGGATCGGTCCTGGTGTCAACCATGTGCCACTGGTGATGAAGGATGTCGCGACTGCAGTCGACCTCCCAAAGCATGTCATTCCGCTGGGTGTCGGAAGCGGTCGTAGAAGCTATACGGAAGCTGCGCACCTGCTTCATCGCATCCAGAGTTTTCTGGAATTCTTTTTCCCCGCTGCCTGCTCCCACATAACTGGCAGCCCAGGCCACAATGGCCACGCCTGCGGCCAGGCGAATGATTACCCAAATCCAATACCGCTCGCCCATAAAAATTGGTCCCCCGACTACGCTCTGGCTAGACTAATGGGGGTTTCGAGGAGCAGAAAGGTTACCGATGTAATGAGTGGAACGCCCGGGTTTAGCCGTGATTTGTCCGGCTTCAGGAGGTTTTTGTGGACTTGCGTAGAGGCAGCCGCCTCGGCTGTCAGAAAATGCGGGAATGCCGTCAGGAGACCACGACTCCCGCATACCCCACAACCATGTCGCGGTCGCCGGAAATATCGCCCGAGGTCGCATACTTCACCAGTTCCGCCGACCTCGCCCCCAGTTGTCGCACCGCTGTAAGCATGGCAACCGCCGGTCCGAAGCCGCACATGCTGATGTCCTGCTGGGTGACGACGTCGAAAAGTCCTCGCGGATCGAGGGTGAGAATTCGCTCAATCGCCCGGTGATCCTTCATCCGGGTCACCGCATCCGACTCATAATGATTCATGTCGCTGGACGCGACGATCAGCACCGGATCCTTTTGTGCCCCGATGACATCTGCCAAGGCCTTGCCCAGTTGTTCCAGAACTTCGAACTGTGCCGTTCCCAGAGCGATAGGCACGAACCTGAGTTCCGGCTGACGCAGCAATAGAAACGGAAGCTCGACTTCGGTAGCATGCTCGGCGCGATGTGCCGCAGAATCCTCTTGCAGCAAAGTGAATCGAGATTTCAACGCCTCCGCGAGTTCGGTATCGATCGGGACCTCTCCCAACGGCGTCTGCCACGATCCTTCGCTCATGATTGCAAGCGCGCGACCTATCCCCGTATGGTTCGGACACAGCACGATGCAGCGCCTCGGCACTTTGATCCTTGCAAATACGGCGCCCGCCACATGCCCCGAATACACGTATCCCGCGTGCGGAGCAATGCAACCCAGTGCTTGAAGCGCAGCCGTATTCGTGGAGCTTGCTTGTGATAGATAGCCGCGTGCTTCGGCGCGCAAGTCGTCAGGATCGCGCGGATAGAAGCGTCCCGCGACTGCGGGATGACGCAGGATGGTAGTCGCCATGGCCCCTCCTCGCCCAACAGGGCCGATAGAAGTAATGCTA
This sequence comes from uncultured Acidobacteriaceae bacterium, assembly GCA_963774565.1. Classification (GTDB taxonomy): domain Bacteria; phylum Acidobacteriota; class Terriglobia; order Terriglobales; family Acidobacteriaceae; genus Sulfotelmatobacter. Next base: position 174,451 of record CAVZFP010000026.1, read on the forward strand.
TGACTCCGTCCCAGCCTCGCGCAAGGCTCGATAAATGGCCGCGCTTTCCTTCAGGCTTAGAGTCTCGGCGCGTACCGTGGGTTTGACCTTGGCCTCGGCGAGGGCGCGTTTTAACGCTGGTCCGTCATAATTTGCCTTCAGGTTGTTCCAGAGGGTCTTGCGCTTTTGCGCAAACGAGAGGCGCAGAAAATCGATGAACCCGTCGCCGGCCACGCCCAACTTTTGCTGCTGTGGCTCGATCGTTAGTCGCAGCACCGTTGAGTGCACCTTGGGCGGAGGCACAAACGCCCCCGGCGGCAATGTGAACAGCTTTTCCACGCGCGCATACAACTGGGCAGTGGCCGAGAGCATTCCGTAATCCCGGCCTCCCGGCTCTGCCGCGATCCGGTCCGCAACCTCGCGCTGCACCATGATCACAATGCTTTCGAAATACTTCGAAAATTCGAACAGCCGCAGCAAAATGTCAGACGTAATGTAATAAGGAAGATTGCCCACCACCTTCACCGGCTGGGGCTTGAGTTCGATGCCGGGTTGGCTCAGCCCAGGTTTCGGTCCGAAGAGAGAATCGAAGTCAATGGCCAAAACGTCCGCTTCGATGACTTCCACATTCCGCGCCATGCCAAATTTCAGCCGAAGCTGCGCCGCCAGCACACGATCGAGTTCCACCGCGATCAGCCGCCGGGCCCGCCTGGCCAGCAACGACGTAAGAATGCCTCTCCCCGGACCAATTTCCAGCACCCTGCACTGAGATACGTCGCCCAAAGTGTCGACGACGCGGGCCGCGAGGTCTTCGCTGGCCAGAAAATGCTGTCCCATTTTAGGCTTGGTTTGCGGACGGCGGGTGGAAGCGACCTTTGGCACGTTGACCCTCACTGCTTCGGGAAGTAGACTTTGAAGTCGGTCCATGCATCCTAACAGCTGGACCCACTTGGGCCCCGAGACACATTCATAATAGCGTGCACCACGAAAAACGTCCGCTTCTGGAGAATTCTTCCTCATGAATATCGCATTCGTCGCTTCGGAGGGTGTTCCCTTTTCCAAGACTGGCGGTCTGGCCGACGTGGTGGGCGCCCTGCCGCGGGCCCTTGCGGCATTGGGCCATCAGGTCAGCCTCTATCTGCCGCGATATCGGCAGACCAAGCTCCCCGAAGCCACAACCGTAGTTCGCAGCGTTACTGTCCCGTTCGACGACCAGTACAGGTTTGCTTCGGTCGTGAGCGGCGGTAGCCAGGGTGGAGTGCGCTTCTATTTCGTCGAATATCCCCCGTATTTCGACCGGGATGCCCTCTACGGAACGCCGGCAGGAGATTATCCCGATAACGCTGAACGCTTCGCATTGTTCTCCCGCACCGTGCTTGAGGCGTCGAAGATTCTCGGAGTTCCGGACATTTTTCACTGCCACGATTGGCAGTCGGCCTTGGTGCCAGTCTTGCTGCGCACCCTCTACGCGGAGGATCCCGCCTTTCGCGATGTAGGCACGGTCTTCACCATCCACAACATGGGCTACCAGGGATTGTTCCCTCCCGATACGCTCCCGTTGCTCATGCTGCCATGGGATCTTTTTACCATGTCGAAGATGGAATTCTTCGGCCAGGTGAACTTTCTCAAGGGTGCGCTGACCTATTCCGATTTCATTACCACGGTCAGCCGCAAGTACAGCCAGGAAATTCAAACCGCCGAGTACGGCTTTGGGTTGGAAGGTGTGCTTCGCGACCGCGCCTCAACCGTGACCGGCATACTCAACGGAGTCGATTACGACGAGTGGAGTCCGCAGACCGATAAATTCATCGCCGCCAAGTATTCGCCGCAAGATCTTTCCGGCAAAGCGAAGTGCAAGCAGGATTTGCTGGCGGCGTTTGGTGTCAAGAATGCCGATTCAAAGCTCCCGGTAATCGGAATTGTCTCGCGTTTCGCCGCTCAAAAAGGCTTCGATCTGATCGCGCAAGTAGCGGACCGCCTGGCGCGCGAAGAGATGATTGTGGTCGCCCTCGGTGCCGGCGACAAAACCTATGAAGACATGTTTGTTCGCCTGAACAAACAGTTTCCCAACAAGATTGCTGTCAAGGTCGCCTACGACAATTCGATCGCCCACAAGATCGAGGCCGGAGCCGACATGTTCCTGATGCCGTCGCGCTACGAACCCTGCGGCCTGAACCAGATTTACAGTCTGAAATACGGCACCGTTCCCATCGTCCGCGCCACCGGCGGCCTCGATGACACCATCGAGCCCTGGGACGCCCGCGCGGGGAAGGGAACTGGCTTCAAGTTCACCGAATACAACGGCGAATCACTTCTGCTCACCATCAAGCAAGCCCTAACGGCTTATCGCGACCAGACGTCGTGGCAAGTCCTCATGCGCAACGGCATGAACAAAGATTTCTCCTGGAACGCCTCAGCCCGCGAGTACGGCAAGGTCTACGAGCGCGTGCGCCAGGTGCACGGAGTCGTGCCCACGCCAGTACCGGAAAAAGCGTTGGTATAACTGAGGGCCCACGTAGCCACAGCCGCCTGGGCTGTGAGGCCAAGCGCCGGTCCGCTTCTGTCGGACTTGCTCTGCGTTCTCTCTCTCTCTCTCTCTCTCTCTGGCCTTTCTCAGGGAACTCGGCGGTTGAGCTTTTTCACACAAATGGATGCGTCGCTCCACGCGCTCGTTTCAGGGAGTCTGCCTTTTCAGGGAGGCTGACTTGATGTTGGTTTACCGAGGGCCAGCCATGCGTATCCCAAGGTGAGGCCGAGTGCGCCGTACACCGCCGCATTCATGGGAGCCAGCAGGAAAAAGATGGCCACGAGCGACGGGTCGAACGTCATCTTCACGAAGTACATCGGACACAGCGAAAACATGAGTTGAGGATCGAGATTCCAGCGGTGCGGAGCGAGATAAGCGACGAGTCCCGCGAGATATGAAATTGCTGCGAAGCCACCGAGCAGTCTGAGAGGCGCTGAAAACAACCGTTCATCGTTCCGATCCTGCTTGCATGCCTTTGCAATCCACGACCGGGGCAGCACCGCGAGCGTCACGCCGAAAACGCCCACCAGCGCTAAGACAACCGCAAATATGATCCATTCGCTCTGAACCGGCAACTCGGCGCCCCGCAGCATCACGTAAGGAACGCATGTGAGAAGCGAGACCAGTCCGCAAAGAAGAAACGTGATGCGAGACGTCGTCCGGATAGCGCGTCCGGTCATGAGGCGAATTCTAACAGCGGCTCCGAGTTTGAGCGCAGCTGATTGGGCTGACCGGACCATGGCAAAAGCCGCTGGTAGAATTCTTGCAGCATGGCTGCCACGCAACAGCTCGCCTTTCCGCGCACTATCTTCCACGTCGACATGGACGCATTCTTCGTGTCGGTCGAAGAACTCTATGATCCCTCGCTGAAAGGCAAGGCCGTCGTTGTCGGCGGGCAGCGTGACCAGCGCGGAGTTGTCTCTGCAGCCTCGTATGCCGCCAGAAAATTCGGAGTGCACTCCGCTATGCCGCTGCGCACCGCTGCCAAGATGTGCCCCCACGCGATCTTCGTCGATGGGCACCCGGACCGCTACCGCGAGTTTTCGGAGAAGGTTCACAAAGTTCTCGGCACGTTTTCTCCTCAAGTGGAAATGGCCTCCATCGACGAAGCCTATCTCGATATGACCGGCACTGAACGCCTGCACGGTGCGGCTCTCAAAGCCGCGCACTCTCTGCACCAGCGCATGAAAGCCGACACCGGGCTGAACTGCTCGGTGGGAATCGGAACCTCTCGCCTCATCGCAAAAGTCTCCTCAGGACAAGCCAAGCCGAACGGCGTACTCTACATCGTTCCCGGCGAAGAGGCGAAGTTTCTGGCCCCGCTCGACGTTCGTGAAATCCCCGGCGTTGGCAAGGTCATGGAGGCGCACCTCCACGCTCTCGGCATCAAGAAAGTCGGAGACCTGGCTCGCCTCGACGAATCCGAACTGAGCGATCGTTTCGGAAAATGGGGCTTGGCGCTGGCCGGGAAAGCCCGCGGTGAGGATGCCGGTGGGTGGTTCGACTCTGAAGTTGGAGCCGATGCTGACGCCAAATCCATCAGCCACGAACACACCTACAACGAAGACACCGCCGATGTCGCCCAACTGGAGGCGACACTGACGCGCCTTTCTGAGATGGTGGCCCGCCGCCTGCGCGAATCCCAGTTTCACGCGCGCACGATTCAGCTCAAGCTGCGCTACAAAGATTTCACGACACTAACTCGCGCCCACACGGTGGCAACCCCCACCCAACTCGACACGGAAATCATCGAGCAGGTGCGCGCGCTGTTCCGCAAGAATTGGAAAAAGGGCATGCCGGTTCGCCTTCTGGGCGTGCAGGCATCATCGTTCACTTCGCAACCCGATCAGATCAACCTGCTCGCAGGCAACCGCCAGCAGCGCTGGAAAGACGCGATGGCTGCGGCCGACCGCTTGCGCGACAAGTTCGGCGAATCCAGCGTCGGCCTGGCTGCGGGGATGCGCGGAAGTTTCCGCGAGCGGACTCATGAAAATCCGGCAGGCCTTCCAGGCAAGGGCAAGACCAAATCCACGTAACGCAAACGCTTTTAGTGTGTTTCGTTCGGTTCCTGAGCTTGAATCTGAACCAACGCAGAATTCTTCCCGACGAAACGCACGCCTTTGTCCCATCGATTCGGCGGATCTCCACCAGGCCGCAATTTGCGAACCGCGGTGCCCACGGCGAGCGAACCCTGCACTAAGTGTCCGACCTTCAGGGGCCCTGCGATCTTCACGTCTCGAATCCAGTGCAGCGCGCTGCCAATGCTGCACCCACACTGGCTGCAGTCTGGAGTGCCGCCGAAAACACACGGCTCAACGTGCGTCCGCAAGTCGGCGGAATAATTCATGGACATCTTAGAGAATGTGCAGTCGTCCGGGCTCGTTGGCGGAGTCACAAACGCCCTCCCCACACCCTCGGGCAAGAGCAGTTTCGGATACCGGCGGCCCAACTGCGGTAGCTCGCGCGCCACGCGTTCCCGATCGTGCGGCGTGAGTCGCTCGGCGCTTTCCTCTCCGATTTGCGGACTGTACAGGCTCACCCAAATATGATCGACCTCCGGTTGTGCGTTCCAGAAAGCAACGTATTCCTCCAGGTAGGAACTCCGCGACAACATGGGTTGCGTTATCACCCAGTGCACGTTGATCGATCGGCTGGCAATGTTCTTAAGAATGCGTTCCTAGGTCGCGGGTTTGCGGCGTTCGTCGTGATGCTCGGGGAGTCCATCCACAGAGACCGCGACGCGCAGGCGGGGAATTTTCATCCACTCTGCCGGAATCGCTATCACCCCGCTCGTGACCACCATGGTGAAGACGCCAATCTCGCTAAGAGCGGGAAGAATCCGGCCCAGTTCGCGATGGCGAATCATCGGCTCGCCTCCGACCAACGATACGTGCAACGGCCGGTGGCGGCGCGCTAGTTCAAGCACGCCTTCGATGAGGGCATCACCATGGAAATCGCTAAGTTCGCGCAGCCTGGTTTCTCCACCCAGATGGCTGTCGCCATAGGCGTAACAGCCCGGGCAGCTTAGGGGACACTCACGCGTGATCTCGATCGACAACATGGGGACGTGCCGATTGAGGATACGCCACCAGGCTCTCGCGAAATCACCCGAAGTGAGGCTGGAACCAGATTGTACGGCTGACATGTGAAGCTTAGATGCGCAAACCTGGCCTCCAGGTTCCTAGATTTGAATGCCCTAAGGTTACCGCGCTCTATCCATCCGCTCGGGACCCCTCCGCGTTCTCCGCGATTCCTCCGCGATCTTTGCGGTCAAAAGCTTTTAGCCGCCAAGAGCGCAAAGGTGCGCACAGGTCACGGAGAACATCCGGTGTGACCGCAGACATCGCCATTAGCTTTGACTTTCCTCTGCGCGCCCACCTACCATCGTGATTCCTTCCTCGTCGTGAGGTCTGCGCGTGGCGTCGTCTCATTCCTCGGAATCGGTGATTACCGATACGGTAGTTTCGTTCCTCAAGAACGTTCCCCCGTTCCAATTTCTGTCTGTCCCCGAGCTTGCCCGCCTGGCCAGTCATATCACGCTGGAATTCTTTCCCAAAGACACGGTCATCCTGAGCGCCGGCCACCCGGCATCGGAGTCGCTCTACATCGTGCACAAAGGTGGTGTGAAGCTCGCGCTGCGATCCCAGGTCGGCAAACAACTTGTCCTCGACATGCGCAGCGAGGGAGAGATCTTCGGCCTGCTCTCTGTGATGAGCAAGGATCTCGCGCGCCTCGACGTCACCGCCCTCGAAGACACTCTGTGCTATCGCGTCCCGGCAGAGCAGGTGCAGCGTCTCATTTCTTCCAATGCCGAAGTCTCGAGCTATCTGCTGCGAACTTCCGTCACCCGCTACATGGATCGCAGCCTGCAGGAACTCCGCGCCCAGACCGGACTCATGGGCGACACTGAGCGCCTGCTGTATTCGCTTTCCGCCAGCGACGTGCCGAGTCCACCTCCACTACTTTGTAAGCAAGACACGACCATCCGTGAGGCCGCGCAGATGCTGGCTGCTGCGAAGGCCACCTGCGTGTTTGTTGTCGATGCTGGCGGATCGGCCGTCGGCGTGGTCACCGACCGCGATTTTGCGCAGAAGGTGGTGGCACAGGCACGTCCGCTCGATCGAACGGTGACGGACATCATGAGCAGTCCAGTGGTAGCCGTCGAAGCCGGCGATCGCCTGTTCCACGTTTTGCTCGCCATGGTAAGCCGCGACATTCACCACGTTCTGGTCACGCGGGAGGCAAAGCCCACCGGCGTGCTCACCGCTCACGATCTAATGGTGTTGCAGGGCAAGTCTCCTCTCAACGTCGTGCGGTTCGTAGAGACGCAAACCAATGTGCAGGATCTGGCCAAGGCAAATCAGCGCATTAGCGGTCTTTTGCCGCTCTTGCTGCGCGAAGGCGCTAAGGCCAGCCATGTCACCCGCGTCGTTGCCGAGGTGAACGACCGTCTCATCGGCAAAATTCTGCAATTCGCCGAAGCAAAGCTCGGACCTGCCCCCGCCCCTTATTGCTGGGTCGTTCTGGGCAGTGAAGGCCGGCGAGAGCAGACCTTCAAGACCGACCAGGACAACGCCCTCATCTATACGGACACTGAAGACCAAGGTGCGGCCCGCCAGTACTTCGCCGAGCTCGCCGCCTTTGCGCAGGACACGCTCGCCACTTGCGGCTACCCGCCTTGTCCCGGCAACTACATGGCGAGCAACCCGCGCTGGCGGCAGCCGCTCCGTGCATGGATCACCTACTTTCACGAATGGATCACGCAAGCCGAACTTCACGGCACGGAAGACGCACTCATCTTCTTCGACATGCGTCCCGTAGCTGGCGACTTCTCTCTCTGTCAGACGCTCGCTGTGAAGAATCGCGAATGGCTGAAGGACGCGGGCATGTTCAAGTCGGTGCTGGCCTGTGTCTCAACCACCCATAAGCCTCCACTGGGCTTCTTCCGCAATTTTGTTCTGGAGAGAAGTGGAGAACACAAGAACCAGCTTGATCTCAAGCTCTTTGGTACGGGCCCCATTGTGGATGCGGCGCGGGTGTTCGCTCTCGATGCGGGGATCGAGCACACCAACACGTCAGACCGCCTCTCCGCGCTCTCCTCTGCATCCGAGCCAGACTCAACCCTCTTTAAGGAGATGCAAGAAGCTTTCGAATTCCTCACCCTGTTGCGCCTGGAGTGCCAACTGCGACAGGTACGTGAGGACAAAGATTTGAGCAACCACATCGCTCCAGAAAGCCTTACGCACCTGCAAAGAAGCCTGCTCAAAGAAGCCTTTCGCGCCTCTGCCCGGGCACAAGCTCTGGTCGAAGAACGATTCCGGACTGCCATCTGGTCCCAGTTGGGGAGATAAATGCCGGGTTGGTTCAAGCGCGCGGCCGGAATTCAGAAGGACGATAAGCAGGCCTTGTCCAACAGTTACCGCTCTTGATTCGGTGCGGTAGTTAGTTCTGGATACCGAACTGACCTCCCTGGACCACCGCACGAATCGGTTGCTTTCCATTGGCGCGATCGCGATGCAAGGGCCAAGCATTCAACTGGGAAACCAGTTCTACCGGGAAGTGAATCCCGGCGTATCGATACCGGCGGAAGGCGTCGTGATTCACAAACTTCGTGTTGAAGACTTGGCGGGCGGCGAACCGCCCGGGCAGATCCTCAATGACCTTGGTTGCTTCATCGAAGGCGCGGTGCTGGTCGGCCATTGTGTGGATATCGAGCCGAAGATTTTGCGGAAAGAGATGGGCCCAAGCGGGCGCACGTTTTCGAATCCGGCTATCGACACAGCTCGGGTCCACCACTGGATCCTGCGCCACGGCCGCCCTTCCGAGGACTTGCCGGTACGACTCGAAAACTTGGACCTCGCGACCCTGGCGAAATTCTACAACCTCGATGTTGAAGACGCGCACCATGCGCTGTCCGACGCCTTCCTCACGGCAAGGGTCTGGCAGAAGATGTTGTACACGCTGCAGGCAAACGGCGTCCGGAATCTAGGGAAATTGCTAAGCATTGGCGGGGTTGGAAAGCCTCGAACCGCAAAGGTCGCTGAGAAAGCCGCAGAGCACGCCGAGAAGACCTTCGTGAGCAAGTCCTTCTTCGCGAGCTCCGAGGGGTTCTTTGCGAGCTTTGCGGTTCAAGGTTCGGCGGGCAAACGGCGTATCGACAGAACGAAGGCCGGGCATCCCGGAAGGAAGTTCCGGATCCCGGCCCACGTCTTACTTCAACTGGTGGAAAAGCCTAGTTTCCTGAGCCCGAGTTAGCTGCCCCGGTGGTGGGAGCCGCTGGAGCGGCGCCGGTACCGTAGCGAGCCAAGCGCGGAAAGAAGGGCGTGACCTCAAACGGCATCTTGTCTCGCGCCGAGGTGATGGCGACCGGAGCCGTCTTCACCATTTCCGCCTTGTCGTTCCAGGGATTGATCTTCACGCGGCCACCTAACGGCAATGCCGCAATCTGATCCAGCTTCGCGTTGTCCAGCGCCGGGCCTTGCGTCGCCAGAGCGGACAAGCGGGTTACCGTCCCGCCTTCCGCCAGAGGATTGCCCAGGTGGGTGGTCAGCAGCGCCCCCAATTGCGGAGCCCGCAGCTGTAATTCCTTCAGGAACAAGCCGACGTTGTCCAGCTTCTGTGCGTATGGCGAATTCTTCAGAAGCTCCACCGCCTTTTTATCGGCAGCCTGTTCTTCTTCCGGAATGTGCTTGAATCCAAGATTCTGATAGGTAGAGTCATCGGAGAACAGCATGCGGTCGTTGAATGCAAACTTGCTACCCAGATTGTGGCCGAGCACGATGTGCGCCAGTTCATGCGCAAGCACAGCAGCCAGGCTGGCTTCGTCTGGAAGCACGTCCACCAACCCGCGGCTGATCACGATCGTGTTGCCGACGCTGAAAGTTTCCAGCGGGGAAGTGAGCAGCACGCGCGTGCGCACCGGGCGTGGCAGGTCAATGTTGTTGGTGACTTCCAGGTTGTTAACCACGGTCTGGAGAATCCGATCCACGTCGCCCGCGGGCGCCAGCAAGCCTCCATTGATCAGGCGCTCCACAACGTTGTCTTCCGCCTGCTGCTGCCATACCCGCTCAGCTTGCAGGGGCGACGCATCCTGCGCGGCCGCGCTCTCATCGGTCACGCTGTCCACGCGGATCTGCGTCAACTCATCACTCTTGGCTCCCTTTTTCAGGTCATAGCCCCAGATGCGGGTCTGCGCCTTGAAGGCGTCCTTGTTCTTGACGCCGGCACTGAAGTCGCCTTCCTCGCTGTAAATGAAGGACGGCACCCAGTAGCCCGGAATCAGGTTCAACCGCCAGCTGTCCATGTGAAAGAACAGGGAGTTTCGCGGCGCGGGAGCGTAGGTCCCGTTCAGGCGCACAATATTGAACCCCTGATCCTCCACCCATATGCGCCCCAGGAAGCGGCCTTTGCCGGAATTCTTTTTCGGGGTCACGTCAAACACCAGGCAGCGCACGTCGCCCAGGAATTCGCGGCGCACGTAGTGAAAGTCATAATGCTCGCGGTCGAAGTCGGTGCGGTCCGCATAGACCATCCACGAGAAGCCCAGCGGCTGATATTGCACCTTGAAGAGCTTTTGGAACCCGCCCATCAGGCGGTTCTGCATGCTCGTGTTCTCCTGCTTCAGATAGTCCTTTCGGTCGATCGTCTCGCCCATGTCCATGCGCCCGAGGAAATAGTGATCGCCGCTCGGCACTGCGCCCAGTTGGGTGTCGGAGGTCAGATTCTGCAGATATGTTTCCACTACGGGTGTCCGGGTCGAGAGCATCTTGATCAGACCGTGCTCGCGTTCAATGAATAGGTTGACCACTTCCTCCATGGTTGTCGGAGCGGGCACCGCGGACGCTTGGGTTGCCGTAGAGGGAGCAACCGGCTGAGGTTGCGCGGTATGTGTCGCATCCGGCGCAGGCTGTTGTGCGGTCGGCTGTGAATCCGCCGCTTGCTGTGCAGCGGTGCTCATCGATGCCAGCAGGGCCGCAGTTAGTATCGCTTTCCAAGTACGCATGACTTTGTTCTCCCAATCTCAGTGACTCGAGTTTCGGTCCACCGCTAAATCCCTAGATTGCCTCGCCAAACTGTTCAGTACGCCAACTGGAATGTCACGTGCACCACCGCTGTGGAATCGACGGGTTCGCCAGTCCGCAACGCCGGTCTAAACCGGATCTTATTAGCGGCAGCCATTGCGGCCTCGTCCAGTCCATGGCCCAGGCCGCGCACCACACGATTCACATGCAGCGTTCCGTTCGCCGAGAAATTGACTTCCAGAAGCACTTCGCCTTCAAGTCTCAACTTGCGTGCTTCATCGGTGTAAATCGGATTCGGCTTGAACGTAATTTCCACGGGCGTGCTCGCCGGTCCGGAATCCGGCTGCGCGATCTTCGGTCCGCTGCTGCGCACTACCTGCTCCGACCCAAATCCGCCGGTCGCAACGCCCTTGCCACTGCTCCGCCCGTCTCCCTTGGCCGCGCTCGCGATGCTGCTTCCGAAATCCGCGCTGGCGACGGTCCCTTTAATTCCTTGCGCTCCGCCCGATCCATTGCCCTGTCCCGGACCTGCTGGCATGTCAAACGATCCGGTCGGGGCGGCATACAACTTCGCGCCTTGTTTGCCGGTGCCGGGCAAACCATTGGGATCGCCAAAGCCGCCTGTCTGCACTTTTGCCACCGCGGTGTTGACGGTCGGCTTAGCCGAACTCCCACCAAAATCTCCGGTGTGCAACAGTTGCGGCCGCGCCCCGCCCGCCGTCGCTAACTTCAACTGCGGAGCCGCAAATTGATTGACCACCACTTTGGGTGCTTCCACCGGCTGCGGCGCCTCCCGGCGAATCTCGCGCGGCATCACCAGTTTCGGCTGTTCAAATACTGGAAGCTTCGCTACGGGAAGCAGCTTCACTTTGACCGCAGGCTTCACCGGCACCGGCGCTGGCTCCGGTCGCAACGACGGCATCGGAATCATTTCGGTGACGTGATACTGCGTGAGCTGCAGTTTTTCCGGCAGAATCAGCCCCAGGTTGATGACGATGAGCAGCAGCAGCGTCACCAGTCCGTAGCTGGTCACCATTGCCCGTTTGTTGATCTTGCGTTCGGGCAGCAGCCCTAATTGAAATCCGCCGTAAGTCGTCGCCATGCAGTCTTCACTCCGCTGGGACCCGGTCGGGGAGAATGCCGGGACTTGGAGTCTTAAAAATACGGGAGACAGTACAGGGGGTAAACGTGTCAACGGCTCTAGACCTTAGGTAACCTTACTTGTGTCATTGTTGAATCCCAGCCCGAAATGGGTGGTGGAAGGAAGTTTGCCATCAGCGGATGCTGACCCCGGAAGCGGTGAAGAGCAGAGTTAACTCTGTGCCCCTCTGTGCCCTCTGTGGTTAAGCGTTTCTTTTTGGCGCGGGACTATCCCCGACCGGGACCTCCGCGAGATTTGCGCTGGCCGGAAAAATACGCAAACAAGGGAATTCCCGCTAGAATAACCAGCACACCATAGCCCGAGTTCGGCCAGTCATTTTTGAATGTGTAGCACAATAAAGCGGCTGCGACCGCCACGAAAATGATTGGCACGAAGGGATAGCCCCACATGCGATATGGACGCACGGCCAGCGGTTCGCGTTGCCGGAATACAAAGATCGTGCTGCCCGCGATCATGTAGAACAGCCACTCCGCAAAAATTGCCAGAGAGAACAGCTGCCGGAAATTCGCCCCGAGCAGCAGCAGCACAATCGACAGCACCGCCTGGACCGCAATCGCCACCGATGGCGTGTGAAACCTGGGATGCACTTCCGCAAGCCCTCGAAAAAAGTACCCGTCCCGGGCTACTGCATAAGGCACTCGCGCCCCACTCATGATGGTGCCATTCAGCGTGACTAACATCGACAATGCCATACCCGCCGAAACAATGCTGGCGCCCATTCGCCCCATCACCAGCGCTACAGCATCCGAGGCGGGACGCGGCGACGCGGCGATCGCGCCGGCCGGAAGCACATATTGCACGCCCGCGTTGACGAGTATGTAGAGCACGCCCACCGTAGCCACGCCCGCAATCAACGCGATCGGAATATTCCGCTCCGGACGCTTCACCTCGCCCGCCACCATGTTCAGATCATTCCATCCGTCGTAGGCCCACAGCGCCGCCACCAGCGCCGCCATGAATCCGGCGACCCCACCCTTCGCGCCCGCAAATGTGCCTGCGAAGTTGCTCCATCCCCGGCCTGCCGCGTTGCCCATTCCGCTGAAGCACACCACCACGATTCCCAGGATGATTGCAACTTTCAGCAGCGTGAACACAAGCTGAAACTCGCCCGCCTTTTTTATTCCGAGATAGTTCAGGAACGAGATCAGGATGGCCGCGGCGATCGCGACAATCTGGCCCCAGTTCACGGCAAGGGGTGTTGTGATGACGTTGGCGGAGAAAAAAGAAAAGGCCGAAAACGTGCCCAGGATTCTCACAAACCCCGTGACCACCGTGGCCACGGAAGCCGGTTTCGCAATGACAAACCATGTCCACGCATAGAGAAAACCTGCCAGTGGCCCATAGCCGTCGCGGACGTAGACATACTCGCCGCCCGCCTGTGGCTTCATTGCACCCAATTCGGCATACGTGAGGGCGCCGAAAAACGACAGCAGCCCGCCCACCACCCACGCCAGGTAGACCAACTTGGCTGAACCCACCGCCTGCATCATCTCCGCCGGAACCAGAAAAATTCCGCTGCCAATGATGGTTCCGACAACCACCGCCGAGGCGTGGCTGACCCCCAAATCGCGGCTAAGCTCTGGACGCGAATTAGGTTGCGGCACCGGTTGCGGCATGATCGAAGTGTGCCAGTATACGCGAGTCGCCAGAAAAAGCTTTTAACCACAGAGTTCGCCGAGAAAAGCCAGCGAGTACGCGGAGAAGAACAAAATAGGGATTTGCTGAGCGTCCTTTGCGGCGTTTCTCAGCGAACTCAGCGGTTAAAAGCTTTCTTTCATGCCGAGCGGGCAAAGTCGCCCATTGTCCGCGGGCGGCTCATGATACTTGTTGACCATCCGCTTAATCCCGTGCTTGAGTTGGATGACATGAAAGTTGATCAAGAGGCCGACTTGAAGATTGAGCAGTCGCAGATGAGACAATAGTTGCGCCTGATCCACCGGATGGAGTGCCTCTTTATCCTTGATCTCAACCACGACCCTGCCGTCCACGACTAGGTCGGCGCGAAAGCCGCACTCCAATTTCACTGTTTCATATACCAGTGGAACGGCCTTCTGTCGCTGCACGTGGAATCCAAGCTTCTCGAGTTCATAGGCGAGACAAGCCTCATAAGTGGATTCTAGTAGTCCGGGTCCAAGCCTACGATGAACTTTGATTGCGGCCCCGACAATCTGCCCGGTGATGTCTGTGCGAATCACATCCTGCGCCCTCAAGAAAACTCTACTCCGCTAGTCCAACCCCCGACCGCCAACCGTCAGAGAATTTAGATAGTCTGCCCAAAACGAAACAGAAGCTACTCCGGTCGATGGCTGCCTTTCTCAGCGTCCTTTGCGGCTTTTCTTTGCGAACTCTGCGGTTAAAAGCTCTTCCTTGACAGCGCGAAAAAGCCTTTAACCGCGGAGAAACGCAGAGCAAAACCCGCAAAGGACACGGAGAAAAGCCAAGTACGCTTGCTAGTCTTTCGCAAGACGGCTTGCGGCGTAACCGATCCCGAATGTCACCACCGATCCGATCATCACCCACCAGGTCCAGGGCACACGTGTTCCGAGCCACAAATATAATTCCATCCCAAACCCGCACGCCATTCCCACCATAGCCCCGCGCTGATTCGCCCGCCGCGTCAGCACGCCCAGCAGAAACACCCCGAGCAGAGCCCCGTACGCGACCGACGCGATTTGCAGGCCCACCTCCACCACGCGTCCGACCTTGTGCAGCGCGATCACCGCCAGCCCGAACAACACGAGCGCCCAAGCCAGCGTCGCCAGCCGCGACAGTCGCATCTTTGTTTTCTCGTCGGCCAGTGGACGCAGCCGCGTATAAAAATCCATGATCGCGCTGGACGAAAGCGAATTCAGCGCCGCGCTTAAATTCGACATCGCCGCCGCGAGAATGGCCGCAATCAGCAACCCTGAAATTCCATGGGGCATCCGCGTCACAATGAACGTCGGATAAATCCGGTCCGGCTTTCCAAATACCGCAGACGGCGTCCGATAGTAGGCCCACAGCATGATCCCCACCGTTAGAAACAGCGCAAACTGAAACAGAACGGCGACCCCGCTGGAAATCAACGCCGTCGCCGATTGTTTCTGCCCGCGTGCCGCAAGCAAGCGCTGTACGATGAGTTGATCGGTCCCATGACTCGCTACTGTGAAAAAGCTCCCGCCGATCATCCCAGCCCAGAAGGTATAAGGAATCCAAATGCTTCCGCTGAAATCGAACACCCGCAGTTTGCCCGCGTCGGCGGCCGCCGCATGAATCGCGCTCCAACCGCCGGGTACGAGGTGCACAATCGTCATCAGCCCTACTAAAGTTCCAAAAACGTAAATTGCCGTCTGCACCACATCGGTCCAGATGACAGCCGCCAATCCGCCCTCAAATGTATAGAGCACGGTCAATGCCGTAATAATTGCAATCGACGCAACCTCGCCCGTCCCTAGCGCAATCGACACCACAATCGAAACTGCATACACGCGCACACCTTCCGCCGCCGCCCGGGTCAGCAAGAACAAACCTGCCGTCAGCGAGCGCAGCCCGCGCCCAAAGCGCCGCTGGATCAGTTCATACGCGGTATAAAGATCGCCGCGGAAATAGTGCGGCAGCAACAGAAAGCTGATGACCACTCTTCCCACCACATACCCCATCACCACCTGCAGGAACGTGAAGTTGGTGTCGTAGGCGAGCCCGGGAATGCTGATGATCGTCAGCGTGCTCGTCTCCGCCGCAACAATCGACAGCGCGATCGCCCACCAAGGTATATCGCGCCCCGCAAGAAAATAGTCGCGCAGCGTTCGCTGCTTTTTGCGGAATCGAAGCCCAAACAGGGTGATGCCCGCCAGGTATAGCGCGATGATCGCGAAATCGATACGATTCAGGCCCATGTTTTACATTCACGTCGGCAGAAAGCCTTTAACCGCAAAGAGCGCCGAGTAAATCCACGAAGATCGCAAAGAAAACCTGGTCCCGGCCTAAAAAGGTACTCTTTCGTTTCTCAGCGTTCTGCGCGCGGCAGTTCTCAGCGCACTCCGCGGTTAAAAGGTTTCAGCAATCTGTAATTATCGAAGCAATCCCGCCTTTGCGCGAGTGAGACTCTGTAGTCCCGGGTGGTTCGCTAACCAACCGGCGACTGCTCTGTGCTAAAAATAATCCTGTGTCCTACTATCTCGGCATCGACGGTGGCGGTACTAAAACCACGTGCGCGGTGGGCGATGCATCGCATCTTCTCGCCGTCGCGACCGCCGGCCCAAGCAACATCGTGCGCGTAGGCGAATCCCAAGCCCGCCAATCCCTGCAGCAGTCTGTGCGCCAGGCGTGTGCTGCCGCCGGCATCGCACCCGCGCAAGTTTCGCAGACCTGCGTTGGCGGATCCGGCGCCGCCCAGCCCGAGTTCGCCGAAATTGTCCGGGGCTTCCTCGCCGAAATCTTGCCCACGCCGATCGCCGTTGTCGGCGATATGCAAATCGCCCTCGAAGCCGCTTTCGATATCGGTCCCGGCGTTATTGTGATCGCCGGCACGGGCTCCATCGCCTACGGCCGCGACCGGCAGGGAAGGACAGCCCGCGTCGGTGGCTGGGGATTTGCCATTGGCGACGAGGGTTCCGCCCACTGGATTGGCCGTTCTGCCATTAGCGCCGTCCTGCGAGCTGCGGATCGGACCGACGAAGATTCCGCGGATTGCGCGCACTCCTCTTTATCTGCGGCTCTGTTCAAAGCCTGGGGAGTGTCCTCGCTTGCCGACCTTGCGCGTGCCGCCAACTCGATCCCACCTCCCAACTTCGCAGCTCTGTTTCCCGCCGTCGCCGCCAGTTCCGACGACTTAGCCACAGAGGTTCTTTCCCACGCGGGCAGGGAACTCGCGCAGGCGGCGGCGGCCGTAATTCACCGCCTCTTCGCGGAGGATCAAAGCGCCTCTGTCCCTGTGGCCATGACCGGAGGCGTCTTTCGTCACGCAACACTCGTGCGTCAGGTTTTTTACAATGAACTTCGCACGCTGGGTCCGCGGGTAGAAGTGAAACCGCAGGTTGTCGAGCCGGTCGAAGGAGCCCTGCGCCTAGCGCGCCGAGCAGTGTAATGTGGGGCGGACACTCCTGTCCGCCGCTTTTGACTTTTGAATTTGCTCTTGATTTTGACTTTGAGCCGCAGATCGCAATCTCCAGGCCGCACCCATGAATTCGGGAACCGACAATCCGATCAACTTATCCATCGCGCCGGAATCGGCTTCCAGTCACGCGTCTGCAAACCTCGAAGCCGCCGCCCTTACCTCCGATCTCACGCTGGCTCGCATCGCAGACCGCAACCTCTCCTCCGAGGTCCTCGAACAAGTCAGCAAAAATACCGCGGCCATGAAGTCGCGCAAAGTTCGTCTTGCTCTCGCCGCCCACCCTCGCACTTCGCGCCGCATCGCACTGCGCCTGATCCGTGAGCTTTATACATTCGATCTGATGCAGTTCTCGCTGTTCCCCGTCGTCGCAGCGGACCTGAAGCGCGTCGCCGATGAGTTGCTGGTGGGACGCCTCGCCTCCATGAGTCTGGGGGAGCGCATTTCGCTGGCGCGCCGCTCCTCCGCAAGAGTAGCCGCCGCCCTGCTGCTCGACCGCGAGTTGCGTGTCTGGCAGACCGCCTTGGAGAATCCTCGCCTCACAGAACCTAGCGTTGTCAAAGCATTGCTAAGCCCGGCCGCGTTACCCGCTTTCGTCAAAGCTCTCTGCCATCATCCCAAATGGTCCCTGCGCCCCGAGATCCGCGTGGCCCTGCTGCGCAACGAGCACAGTCCCCTTGCCCGAGCCCTCGAATTTGCCCGTCGCCTTCCGCCCGCACAATTGCGCGACGTATTGCATTCTTCTCGATTGCCGGAAAAAATAAAGACCTACTTGCGGAAAGGTCTGGAGAGGAAGGACCTCTAGACGGTAGCAATTAGCAGCAATTAGCGCCGGTGTTTGAAGTAGTCTGACAAAGAAAAGAGAGCCGAAACTGACAACTGGAAACGAGAAACCAGAAGCTGAAAGCTGAAAGCTGAAAGCTGGCCTTCTCACCGCCCTCCGCCAATCTCAAGGATCGCCCCTGTCGTGTACGACGCCGCTGGCGACAGCAGCCACAGCACTCCCTCCGCCACCTCTCGCGGCGCGCCCGCCCTTCCCATCGGGATGGTCCCCATCAGCCGTTGCAACCGGCCCGGTTCGCCGTTCGCGGCATGGAGTCCAGTATCTACCAAACCCGGAGCCACCGCGTTGACCCGAATTCCTTCCGTCGCCACCTCCCGCGCCAGGCCAATCGTGAAGCTGTCAATCGCGCCCTTCGACGCCGCATAGTGCACCCACTCCCCCGCCGCTCCCGTGTGTGCCGCCCGTGAAGAAATATTGACGATCGCCCCTCCGGTTCCTCCAAGTCGCGTCGATATCCGCCGCACCGCCTCCCGCGAACACAAGATCGTACCGCTGACATTGACCGCAAACACATTCGCGAGCGCCGCACTCGAGATGTCTTCCACCCGCGCGAACCCGCCGGTCACGCCCGCGTTATTTACCAGTCCCTTGATCGGACCCAAATCTCGTTCCGCTCTCTCGAACATGCGAATGATCTCTGCCTCGCGTGAGACGTCGGCCTGAATCGCGACGGCGCGACCTCCCGCGGCCATAATCGCGTCGACCACTTTCGCAGCATCGGCCTCGCTTGTGGCAAAGTTGACTGCAACCGCGTAGCCGGCTCCTCCCGCGAGCTTCGCGACCGCCGCGCCAATTCCGCGACTGGCTCCAGTCACAAGGACTGTCCCCAAGTCCTTTTCGTAGGTCATAGATTTCGCAGGAAAATAACGAAGCTAAAAGGTAAAGCGAAAAGCTCTACTGCTTCACCACCTCCGGCTTTCCATGCATCAGCTTCACCACCGCCTCATACAGCCGCTTGCGCATCTCGTGGCGCTCGTAGGCCCGCGTGATGTATCGGATTTGTACTTCAACGCCATCGCCAGATGGCAACACATTCAGCGCGGGCGCAGCCGAAAACGCCTGTACTCGGTAGTGATTCGTAGTGCTGTGCCATTCTTCTTCCGCCTTGCGTGCGCTGGCTTCCGTCTCTTTCGCAACCAGTTTCTGAATCCCATCAATTACCACATAAGGATCCTGGTTCGCTGGAATGGTTATTTTCAGTTCGTCCCACATCCACTGACCGGAAGTCGTGAAGTTGAAGAAGTGGCCCTCGATGGCGAAATTGTTCATGAACGAAACTTTTCGACCGGTGGGATGTCCCGCATCCGTCCAGTTACCAGTCTCGAGTAAAACCGTTTTCAGCAACCCAATCTCCACCACTTCGCCGGCCACGCCATTGATCTCGACCCAGTCGCCCACATGTATGCCATTGCGTCCCATCAGCGAAAACCATCCGAGGAACGCCATGATGAAATCCTTCATCGCCACCGTCAGGCCGGCGCCCGCGAGCCCGAGAATCGTTGTGGTCTGGTTTGGCAATCCGAAGATCAGAAACAAAACCGCGAGTACTCCCAGCGCCTGCACCGAAAACTTGAGCACCCCTCGCAGCGTCTCGGCTCGCCTGTTCTCGGTCTTCAAGTTCGTGGTGAAGCGTTCGATCATCCGGTTCGCCACATAGACAAGGGCCGCCACGACCAGGATCCACAACATGACCTCGAGCATGTTGTGCAGCGCGGCACGTTGGCGAACGTCGACCAGCTCAATCCATCTGCCGTAGATGTCGGTGAGTTTCTGTTCGTCGGACATTCTCCTGCTCACATCCGAAAGGTTCTTCTGGTCCTGACGATGGCGTTTCAAGGACTCCAGCGCCGCTTGAGCCGCTGCTTTCGATTCATCGCGACTTGTCGTCTGGGTATTTGTCGAGAACCCCTTGGCCTGCTGTCTGGCAGACTGGCGGCTTTCGCTCGCTTGCTGCGCCGCTACTCCCAGCGCTTGATATTGCTGGGCCAGCCTGTCTAGAGCGGTGACTGCATCTTGCTGTGTCTCCTGGAGTGTCAGTTTCTTATCGCGCAATGCCTTCCAGGCGCGAAAGACAACGAGCAGCGTATGGCCCTGATAGTTCCCCTCGGCGGGATTTGCCGCCGAGCCGGGGTACGTCGACAGGTGGGCCTCCTCGTCGTCGTGAGCCTGTTTCAGGCGCTGTACTTCAGCCTGCGGATCGCCTCCAGCCTGCACCAGCGTCTCCGTTGCGTCGTCGAGTTCATCCTGATCAAGTTCCAGCTGGGCCTGCGCCACATTGAGTTGGTCCTGCAGATTCTCTTTCTTCGCCTCCGGCGCAGCCGCGATCCTTCGCGTCAGGTCGCTGACAGTGGCCTGATCTTCCGTAAGCGTTTGCTGCATTCGAGTCTTCCTGTCAGCTAATTGCTTGAGCGCAGGTGTCAGGGGAGGAGGGCTCTCCTGTGCTGCACGGAAAGCATCGAAGAAAGCCAGGTCGACCTCATGGTCTGCAACCTTCTCTGCCTGCTGTGCGAGATCCTTTTCTTCCTGCGTATACGCCAGGGTGCCAACTCGCCGCGCGGTTTGCAGCGGACGCTGGTCCACCGTTGCGTGCTGCGCCACGCCTTGCTGGTTCTTCGCTACGGCATGGGGTCCCGGCGGTGCGGCGATCTCGGCGCTGGTCCCACGAGGCTGCCTCGTCCGCAACATTCCCACAACGGCCGCAGCCACCAACAGCAGCAACAGCCCTGCGGTAATCCAGTGCCTAGCTTTCATAAAGATTCCGAAATCACTTCGTAGAGACGCAGCTTGCTACGTTCTCTGTCCACGGAGGCATCACGATCCTTGGACGATCGCTTCCCCCGACCACTCTAACAAGAAACGCGGCTTCCCGCGAAGGCCACACGTTCGTAACCTGCTCCTCCTGAAGCGGCTGTCCTAGAATCATCATGACCGTACCTGCTCGAGTCACCCCATGATTGAGTCATTCCAATCGATTGTTGACGACCCCTGGAAGCCGCTCTCTCGGCCCGCGCTGGCGGCTTGGCTCATTTTCTACGCAGCATTCCTCGTCTATGCCTTCTTCGCCCAGGGCGGATTCCTCTTCATCGACAACGCCAATCTCGTCGTTCATGAAGGTGGCCACAATCTGTTTGGATGGTTCGGACCCACGCTCGGCCTATGGGGAGGCACGCTGCTGCAGTGGCTGGTCCCGTTTCTGCTGGCCGCATACTTCTTCACCCAACGCCAGATCAGCGGGTTTGTCTTTTGCCTGTTTTTCTTTTTCGAAAACTGGCTTTACACCGCAACTTACATGGCAGATGCCCGCGCCCAGGTCCTTCCGCTAGTCACGACCGGAGATCCGGACTTTGTCGAACACGACTTCTACGCCATCTTCTCGAGTCTTGGTGTTCTCAACCACGACACGCAGATCGCAGCGGTAGTTCGCCTATTAGGCTGGTGTGGGATGCTAGCCGTGATGGCATGGCTTGTAATTCGAAGCAGGACGAATACGGAAGCTTGAAACTCTCCTGCCGTCGACCCCACACAAAAGCCGGAAATCCGAAACCTAAAGATCCAAGACCGCAAGACCCCAAGACCCAAGACCCCAAGACCCAAGACCCCAAGACCCAAGACCCCAAGACCCAAGACCCCAAGACCCAAGACCTCTAATTCCCTAAGGCATCCAATCCCCAATAAAGATATTGGTCTCATGCGGCGCCTTGGCATTCCGGTTCGAGGCCCACACCAACTTCTTTCCGTCCGGTGAAAACATGGGGAAGCCGTCGAACCCATCGCTGTAAGTGATACGCTCCAGTCCGCTGCCATCCGGATGAATCGACCACAACTCAAAATTCCCCATCCCGCCGGTGGCATGGGTCTCCGGATCATAGTTCGACGAAAAGATGATCCGCGTCCCATCGGCGAAATAGGCCGGACCGAAACTTGCCGCGCCCAGATTCGTGATCTGCCGCTTGCCGCTGCCGTCGGCTTTCATGACCCAGATTTCAAGCGACGTCGGTCGAATCAGGTTCTGCGCCAGCAACTCTTTGTAGTCGGAGATTTCTTTTTCGGTCTGAGGATGGTAGGCGCGGTACACAATCCACTTCGCATTCGGCGAAAATGTCGGCCCGCCATCGTACCCCAGTTCGTGCGTGAGTTGTTTGACGTGCGTGCCGTCGGCGTCCATGGAATAAATATCGAGATCGCCATTGCGCATGGATGTGAACACAATCTTTTTCCCATCGAGCGAGATCGTCGCCTCCGCGTCATAGCCGGGCTTATGGGTCAGTTGTTTTAGATTGGAGCCGTCCGGATTCGCCGTAAAAATGTCGTACCCCGAATACACCGCCCATACATAACCCTTCGAAAAATCGGGTCGCGGCGGGCACTCTGGGCTGGCGAGGTGCGTCGACGCATAAAGAATCTTCTTGCTGTTCGGATAGAAGAAGCTGCAAGTCGTGCGTCCCTTGCCGGTCGAGACCATGTGCTGGTCGCTGCCGTCGATGTTCATGATGAAAATCTGGTCGCACTTCACGTCGCCATGAGACGACTGGAAGATGAGTTTCTTGCCATCGGCGGAGAAATAAGCCTCGGCATTCTGTCCTCCAAACGTCAACTGGTGTACATTCCGGAGATGTTTTTCCTGCGGCGTAGCTTGATCGGGCAGGTTCGGCGTCTGCGCGGAAACCGGTTCTGATACAACGATCCCAAGCGCAAGCAAAACAAGCAGAGACAGGTGCAGATTTTTCATGGCGATGGCCGCTAGTGTAACAAAGCCCCAACCGTGTTTCTGTTTCCTGCGACTCGTGGGATCCTGTTTGAACTTGCCTTTCTCTGCGTCCTCGGCTCATCCTTAGGAGCAGTAAATAAATAAAGGTATCTAACTAGTAACTCGGCCGCGAGTACTTACTTGCATTATGCTGCTGAAGAGTGATTACCCTTCCCGAGTTAACGGCAAAGTTTCGTGCGATCTGGCCACATTTGGATGAACGCACCCGTCGCCTGACGGCGGCCAGTGAGGCCAAGGCTGTAGGTTACGGAGGCGTGACTCTCGTCCACCGCGCGTGCGGCTTATCGCGAAAGGCGATCCGTAAGGGAATTCAGGAGATGGAAGCCGGGGTGAGTTTGGAAGGTCGCATCCGCCGTCCCGGAGGCGGCCGCAAGGCGATTACCGAGTCTGATCCGAAGCTAATCGACAGGCTGGAGGCGATCATCGAGGAGCAGACGCGAGGCGATCCCGAATCACCCCTACGTTGGACGTGCAAGAGCACGCGCGCTATCGCCGATGCCTTGACCCGCCGCAAGCATCCTGTCAGCCATACCAAAGTGGCCCAGATCCTTCACTCTGAGGGCTACAGTTTGCAGGGCAACCGCAAGACCGAAGAGGGAGAGGATCATCCCGATCGCGATGCGCAGTTCCGGCACATCAATACCGCCGTGAAGCAATCCTTAAAACAGGGCTGGCCGGTAATTTCCGTGGACACCAAAAAGAAAGAACTCATCGGCAATTACTACAATGGCGGGCAACAGTGGCTTCCCGCGAAACAGCCGCGCCCAGTGCGCGGGCATGACTTTCCGCACCCCGACGTACCCCGTGCCTATCCCTATGGCATTTACGATATCGGGCGCAACACCGGTTTCGTCAATGTGGGAACCGATCATGACACGGGCGCTTTTGCCGTGGCCTCGATTCGGGGTTGGTGGCGCCAGGAAGGGAAACGACTCTATCCCAAGGCCAAAAGGCTCCTGATCACGGCCGATGCCGGCGGCAGCAATGGCTGGCGCTTGCGCCTGTGGAAAGTGGAGCTGCAGAAATTCGCGGATGAATCAGGTTTAACGATCTCGGTCTGTCATTTCCCGCCAGGAACCAGCAAGTGGAACAAGATCGAACACCGATTGTTTTCCTTCATTTCATCAAATTGGCGTGGTGAGCCATTGCGGGACTACGAAACCATTGTGAACCTCATTGCCGAGACCACCACCGCCAAGGGGCTACGCGTAACTTGCCGCCTGGATCGTCGCAAATACCGCACGGGACGAAAGGTCACACCGGAAGAAATGAAGCAGGTTAATATCTATCTCGAAACATTTCACGGCGAATGGAACTATGTCATCAAGCCTCACAACAACCGACAAGCTGCGCTCTAATTTGGCTATTGATATCTTTATTAATTTACGACGCCTTAGCGAACTTTGCGGTAAGCTTTTGCCCGAAGAGCGAGCCACCGTCGCCGGCCGGAGTAGAATAAGCGCGCAATTCCTGGAGGCAGCATGAAATCATTTCTGCCGTTTCTTGCCGTCGCTTTCCTCGTCGCTACCATCGTCCTGCCTATCGCTCGGTCCGCCATCTCCGCTGCGCCGAAAGCCACCGCCGATACGCTAAAGCAGCTCGAAGCCGAATTCATGAAAGCCGCCGCCGACAAGGGCTCGCAGGGATACATGTCCTACTACGCGGACGACTCGGTCGAAGTCCCGAACGGCGCCCCTCTGATACAAGGCAGGACCAACATCGCCAAGGGTATGAGTTTCCTCGACGATAAAGATAATCGCCTGATCTGGACGCCCGTCGGCGCCGACATTTCCTCCTCCGAAGACCTTGGTTACACCTACGGCAATTACGAATTTCACTCGAAAAATAAAGAAGGCAAGGACACCATCGAATATGGCAAGTACACCAGCATCTGGAAGCGTCAGAAAGACGGAAGTTGGAAGGTAGTCCTGGACATGGGCAACTCCAGCCCCAACCCAAAGTAAAGTAGTTGGTTTTCTCAGCGTTCTTCGCGGCTTTTCTCCGCGAACTCAGCGGTTAAAAGCTTTGCCCTGTAGCGCGAGAGCGCAGAACAACTTAATTATTTCCGAAAGTGATTGCGGATTGCCTCCGCCTGCGTTCGCGTCACCACGGCCGACAATGCCGCCGGATCAGCCTGTCTTACAGCCTGCACGCTGCCAAAATGTTCCAGCAGTCGCCGCGTCGTGCTCGCGCCCACGCCGGGGATTTCCAGCAGTTCCGTAGACCGGTCGCGCATCTGCCGCCGCTTCCGGTGGAAAGTAACCGCAAAGCGGTGGGCCTCATCGCGAATCAGTTGAATCAGGTGAAGCACCGGCGAGTGATGGTCCAGCACCACCGGATCATTCTCCTGACCGTATACGTACAAGATCTCTTCGCGCTTGGCGATGGCCGCCAGCGGCTGGTTAATAATTTCCAGCGCCTCCAGCGCCTCCGCGGCGGCGTGCAGTTGCCCCAGGCCGCCGTCGATCAACACCAGGCTGGGCATCGCCTTTTTTCCCTCCTGCAACCGCTTGTAGCGCCGCGTGACCACCTCGCGCATCGAAGCGAAATCGTCCACGCCTTCCACCGTCCGAATGATGAACTTGCGGTAATCCGACTTCTTCATCTTGCCGTCTTCCCACATCACCATCGAAGCCACAGTTTCGGCGCCCTGAATATGCGAGATGTCGAAGCATTCGATCCGCTTTGGCAGTTCCGGCAGGCTGAGAGCCTCCTGCAATTCTTCCTGAATCTTCTGCGCGTTCGGTTTGAGCACGCGAAAGCGCTGGTCGTAGGATTGCTTCGCGTTGTTTCCCGCCAGGTCAATCAGCGAGCGCTTGTCCCCTCGCTGCGGAACGAGAATATGGACCCGTGTGGCGCGGACCCGCCCTGAGCGAGAGTCGAAGGGGCCCGGGCCCGTGGACTGCTCCGACAGCAAATCCTCCAGCGCTTCGCGATCCTCAAAATCGACCGGCACATAAAGGTTGCGGGGAACATAAGGCTGCCCAATATAAAGCTGTTTCAGCAGGGCAGAGAAAAATTCCCCCGGAGAGAATGAGTCGTCGACAGGTTCCCGATCATGAGGGGACAGCCGCCCCCGGCTGTCCTCGCCAAGCGAAGCGTGGCTGGTTTTTTCCCCGCCTTCGATATCACCGCCATCCAAATCCGTCGGCGAGCTCGGCTCGGCTGGACCGCCTGGGGCGGCTGTCCCGACATCATCAATCTGCATGTGATCCATCGGCACATGATCTGTCGCGAACTCCGGCAAATCTTCCCAGAAGAACTCCCGCCGGTCGACCATCTTTCCGCCGCGCATGTGAAACAGGTTCACCGCCAGCATGCCATTCTCGTAGTGATAGCCGAACACGTCGGCATCATCGCCTTCAGCGGCAGCAATGCGTTGGCGCTCCTGCAACTGCTCCACCGTGGAAATGAGATCGCGATAGCGCGCTGCTCGCTCGTATTCCTCAGTCGCGGCAGCTTGTTCCATCCGCGCATGCAGCGAACGGCTCAAATCGGTCGGACGGCCTTCCAGAAACAGCTTCACATCCCGCACCGCTTCCTGATATGCGTCCGGCGTGGTCAACTCCTTCACGCACGGCCCCAGGCAGCGCCGGATGTAGTACTGCAGACAGGGCCGCGGATGAAAGCGCGTCAGGTCCACCTTGCACGACGGAATCAGAAAATTCCGGTGGATCAGGTCAACGATTCGATACGCCAGGTTGGCAGGAAAGTACGGACCGTAATAAGCGCTGCCGTCCTTGCGCAACTTCCGTGTAACGTAAACCCGCGGCCAGCGCTCTCCCAGCGTGAGCTTCACATACGGGTAGGTCTTGTCATCCCGCAGCAGGATGTTAAATCGTGGCTTGCGCTGCTTGATCAGGTTATTTTCGAGTGCCAGTGCCTCTTTATTGTTGGCAACGACGATGTAGTCGACATCGACTGCCTCCCGCACTAGGGTTCCGGTCTTGGCATCCTCCCATCGCGCTTCGTGAAAATAGCTCGCCACGCGGCTGCGCAGATTCTTCGCTTTCCCCACGTAAATAACTTCGCCCTCCGCGTTCTTGTAGAGATACACGCCGGGCTCGGTGGGTATGCTGCGGATTTTGGCCTGCAAGTCCATTACGAGGGATCTATTCTATTGGATAGGAAATGTGGACGTTGTGTTACAAAAAGGCTAATGAGCCATTCTTGCTGGACGTTTCTCCCGAAAAATTTCCTTACGGTCGCCTTCATTCTCGCCGCTCTGTTCAATGCCGCTTCGAGCCCAGCTTCCGCGCAAAGCATCACCCAGGCGCCGGCCGCCCAATCCAACCAGCCCCAGCTCACCAAGTCCCCCAGGGAAAACAGGACGAGGCGGCCCGAGCCGCTGCTAGGGCGACCGCTCACCACTTCGACCGCGTCCTGATCATCGTTCTCGAAAACGTAGACTACGAAGTCGCCAGCCAGGACAAGAGTTTCGCCGATCTAGCTGCGCAGGGCGCCAGCCTTACCAACTTTCATGCTCTGTTTCATCCCTCCTATCCAAATTACCTGGCCATGGTGGCAGGAACCGATTTCGGCATCCATCGCCGCGGACGTCTCCTGGCGGACAACCAGGTGAACCTCCCCGACGATGCTGCGCACCATTCCATCGCCGACCGTCTGATCGCCGCCGGCCTCGACTTCAAACAATATGCGGAAGAACTCCCCAACGAGACTTGCCCATGGAACTTTTCCACCCAGCATGTTTCCGACAAACGAGGCAACTACGTACGGCGACACGTCCCGTTTCTCAGCTTTCGCGAGGTCCAGCAGAAGTGGTGCGATCGCGTGATTCGCGTGGACTCCAGCAAGTCTGACAATTTCTTCGTGCAGGACGCGCGCAAGGGCTTAGTAGCTTATTCCTTCTACACTCCCAATCTGAACCATGATGGCCACGACACCAGCGCGAAGGTGGCCGGCGCCTGGGTGAAGAAGTTTCTGGATGAGACTTTTCCCGCAAAGCTGCGCCAGGGAACGCTGGTCGTTGTCACCTTTGACGAATCGGGCGGAAATGCCGATAACCGCATCTATACGTTGTTTCTTGGCGACATGGTGAAACCCTCCAATCAGCAAGATCCCAAGGCACTCGACAAGCACTACACCCACTACAGTGTCTTACGCACCATTGAAGACAACTTCGGCCTGGAACCCTTGACGTCGAATGACCGCAATGCTGCACCCATTACGGACATCTGGAAGTAACCCTTCGAAGAGATCGCGGCCAACAACTCGGCTCGCGGAAGTGTGTCACAATTCGTGCATATGAGTCATACACTGACAATCCGTCTTACAGAAGAGTTGATGGAATGGCTCAAGGAAACCTCGCGCAAGACAGGTGTTCCCATTGGACGACTGATCCGTCATCAGCTTGAGAATGCGCGGTCCCAAGCAGGTGCACAGCGATTCATACGTCATGCAGGTGCGATTACCGGCGGACCGATTGATGTTTCTTCCCGCAAAGGATTCTCGCGCTCGTGAAGGGTATCGCTGACACCGGCTTTATCGTCGCTTTTGCTAGGCGGAACGATCGGCACCACAAGTGGGCGGTCGACGTCGCCAAAGAAATTACTGAGCCGCTGCTGACCTGTGAAGCCGTCCTGGCGGAGTCGGCGTTTCATTTGGAGTCGAGTCTCTATGTGCTTTCGTTGTTGCGGGACGAAATGTTGCGGATCGCGTTCGACTGCAATCGACACATTGAGCAATTAACAGAACTCGCCGATCGCTATCAGGACGGAAAGCCCGACTTGGCCGATCTCTGCCTAATTCGGATGAGCGAGCTTTATCCGCGCCAGACATTAATAACCGTGGATGAGAACGATTTCCGAGTGTATAGGCGCAACAAGCGAGAGGTAATTCCGCTGCTTTGCCCTCCGCTGTCGCATTAGAAAAAGCTACAGTGGCTAAGTTCTTCTTCGCGGCTCCGGCGCCTATCTTCGCGAACTCTGCGGTTAAGAGCTCTTGGCTGTCCAGCGAAAGCCTTTAACCGCCGAGTCCGCGGAGTAACCCCGCGAAGAGCGCAGAGCTCCCATTCCCTCGAAGATTGCTAAGTTTCTCTCCACCGCCTCTGCGCCGTATCTTCGCAAACTTTGCGGTTAAGAGCTCTTGGCCGTCGAGCGTAAGCCTTTAGCCGCCCAAGCCGCAGGTGCCCCGCAAGAGCGCCCCTCTCCCTCGAAATCTGAGCCAAACCATATAAAATTTCCACTCCGTGTGTCTGCTTTGCGTTCCAAGCCCTCGTGGTCTGGCGGTCTGACCCCGCACATTACTTCCGCAAACCGTTGAAAAAATATATACTTACCAAGAAAACCGGAAGCACGGAAAACTGGCATCTCTCGTGCAAAAGTATGTGTGGGGATGAAAGCAACAAGGAGTTAATCCCAGGGCATCAAATCTGCGCGGGATACCCAGCCGCGCCATCGAGATTGAACTAAGGAGCCACACCCTATGAACCGCACTTCGTTAGTAATCTGCCTGGCCGCCAGCATGGCAGCCACCGTGGGCTGCGCCAGCAAAAACTATGTCAAACAGCAAACGACACCCTTGATCAACAAAACCAACGAACTCGACGATCTGGCCGCGAAGAATTCGAAGGACATCAAGGACGTTGACGCGCGCGCCCAATCCGGCATTCAGGCAGTGAACGCCAAGACTGCCGAAGTCGAGCAGAAGGCGCAGTCCGCCGGACAGACCGCAACCTCCGCCCAGCAGATGGCAGACGCCGCCAACGGCCGCGTCGGCGTACTGACCAACACGGTCGCCAATCTGGACAACTATCACGCCGTGGCCGAGACCTCGGTGAAATTTGGCTTCAACAAAGACAACCTGACCCCGAAAGCCCAGCAAGCGCTCGATCAACTTGCGGCCACGATTTCATCGACCAAGGGCTACATCATCGCGCTGGAAGGCGGAACGGATTCGGTGGGCCCGGCTGACTATAACTATGATCTCAGCCAGCGCCGAGCCAACTCCGTGATCCAATACCTGGCCATCAAGTACAACGTGCCCGCGCACAAGATCTACGTGATTGGCCTCGGCAAAGACAAGCCAGTGGAGTCGAATAAGACCTCGACTGGCCGCGCTGATAACCGCCGCGTCGATGTGCGCTTGATGACCAATACCGTGGGTGACACGAACCAGCCGGCGACGCCGACCACGGGCCAGAACAATCCGTCATCCATGTAACGAAAAAGTTTACCCTCCTCCCCGGAGGACTTCGCCAACCAGGCCGCTCGATGCCTCCCCCTGAGCGGCCTGTTTTTTTCTTTCCAGTTGCTAGTCCTAACTAAGCCCCGCTTCTAACCCCTACTTGCAAGCGCCCCTGATTCCAAGTCTTCTCCGCGTTCTCGGCGGAAGTTCTTCGCGAACTCTGCGGTTAAAAGCTTTGGACCCTGCGGTCCCGCGCTCTCAAGATCCTGCGCCGGTTTTTCTGGAGTGATTTGCGTCCAGCGAGTACCATGGCAGTCATGCCTTCTACACCTTTCTCCCGCCGGTCTTTCCTTGCTATGTCAGCGGTGCTGCCATGGGCCTTTAAGAGCCTGGCCTCCGCACGCTCGATCCCGGTTGGCCTCGAACTCTACTCCGTCCGCGATGCGCTCAAACTAGATCCCGAGGGCACTGTGCGAACCGTCGCCCAAATGGGCTATCCGGTGGTTGAGTTTTACGCGCCATATTTCGAGTGGACCGACGCCCAGGCCAAAAAGATGCGCAAGTTGCTCGATGACTTGGGCGTCCGCTGCTACTCGACCCATAACAACGCCGATTACCTCAAACCGGACAACCTCAACCGCGCCCGTGATCTGAACCTGATTCTTGGCAGCAAGTATGTCGTCTTGGCGTGGTCCGATCCGAAATCCAGCCCGGATGGTTGGAAGGCAGTCGCGGACCAATTGAACTCGGTGGCCGAAGCCCTGGAGCCCTCCGGACTCAAGCCCGGCTACCACAACCACCAGGCCGAATTCACCGGCGCCGTGGGCCAGCGTCCGATCGACATCCTGGCCAAGAACACGAAGTCTACCGTCGTGTTGCAGTTGGACGTAGGAACTTGCCTGGAAGCGGGTTCCAACCCCGTGGCTTGGATCCGGGCCAACCCAGGACGCATTCGGTCCATCCATTGTAAAGAGTGGTCGCCTGACCCCGCGAAAGGCTACAAGGTTCTATTCGGCGAAGGCGCGGCTGACTGGAAGGGCATCTTCCAGGCTGCCGAAAGTGTCGGCGGCGTCGAATATTACCTCATCGAACAAGAGGGAAGCCGGTTCTCCGAATTTGAGACCGCACGCAAGTGCCTACAGGCATTCCGTGCGCTCCGCGGAGAAGGGTAGAATTACCTTATGCGTAGTTTGCTTTTGATCTTACTCGGTGCCTGCAGCGTAGCAGCGTGCGCCCAGACCAGCCCTTCCAACCCTCCGGCATCAAAGTCACAGCAACCTGAGTCCACGTCCTCCAAACCCACCGCGCCGCGGACCCCAAATCTCGCCCCTCCGCGCTCTGACACCATCAATGCCGATTCCTTGGGCGACGAATCTGGAACGAGTTCAAGCAAGGACACCCTGATTGATCTGACTCCTCCAGAAGATGATGCCAAGGCTCATCCGCAGAGTTCTGAAATCCTGATGGACGCCGAGCGCCCCTCAGGCAGCTCCGACGTGGGCGAGTTCCATCCGTGGAATCCGCACAAAGCGGCAAAGGATGTTGAGGTGGGAGACTTCTACTTCAAGCGCAAGAACTATCGCGCCGCCCAGGATCGCTACCGCGAGGCCCTGTTCTACAAAGACAACGATGCAATCGCCACTTTCCGTCTGGCCGTCTGCTTGGAGAAAATGGATCAGCCGGACGATGCACGCAAGGAATATGAAAGCTACCTCAAGATCCTCCCCCACGGCCCGCAGGCGGAAGAGGCTCGCAAGGCGATTGACCGGCTGAAGGGGCCTGCCGCCGCCAGTGCAAAGCCCGCCCGGTGAACTCCCGCAGTCGGCATCTACTTTTGCTGTCAGTGTGCCCGCGCAAACTCGCAGGCCTCGGATCCGTCACCGGTGTGGTTTCCTGGTGTTCGACTTCCCCTTTTCGCCCACCTCCTCCCCATTTCCCGCTCGACTGCGCTTGCCCTCGCCCAGAATAAGGCTGGAGGGCCATTTGGGTCCCGAATGAGCCAGCCCATTCGATCGTCCCGCTGCCTCTAGCATCGCGTCGAACGCATCCAGGCTGGCATAGACGGTTTGGGTGCGCAGCACGCCTTCGAAACTGCCGCGGATGATCAGCATCGCTGTGCCATGCATCAGCGACCACACCGCCAGCATCAGGCGCGTGTGTTCCCGCGGCCTTCCTCCCAGACGTTTAGCAATCCGGTCGCGCATTAAATTGAACGTCGGCCAAGGTTCATGCAGGGATGGGGGTTTACCTACGCCATCGAACAGCACTTCGTAGGCGTGACTGTGTTCGAGCGCGAATTGGAGGTGACGCTCGAAGGCCTGGCGCAGCGTGCGCGTCCGCTTCAGTGCGGCAAACAGTTCGCGCCGTGTCTCTAGCCGGAGAGAGCGGAGAATGTCGTCGCGGTCGCGATAGCGCTCGTAGACCGTGGGCGTCGTAGTGCCGGCCGACTTGGCCACGGCCCGCATGGTGAGCGCCTTTTCGCCACCGCGCGCCCACAGCCGCGAGGCCGCTCCGAGAATTCGTTTTTCCAGATCAGGGTCGGGATGCCGCGGCACATTGCCTCCGATGATCGAAGAATGTTACTTGCACAGCGTTTCATTAACGCCGTATACTATACGCACAAACATAAGAACTCACGACCTCGCAGGGGGGTTCCCGGTTGGAACCGCGAAAGTGACAGTCCTCCCCACACGGTCCTGGGACCCAGCTGCGTTATCCCCAAAAGAATCGAGGAGTTGTAAATGGCAGGAGCTGGGAAAAAAATCGACGTGGCCGTCTGAAAGCGGATGTCGCCGCCGCCGGCGTGGAGTTGTTGAGCGCGCACTGCGCCACTGACCGCATCCGTCTCCAATATTCTCCCCAGGACATTGCCGCTTTCGCCGAACGACATTGCCTGCGGCGGGCGATTGCTTCCGCCGAAGCTGTCTGTCGCTTCTTCGCCCAAATCGACGCCCACATCAAGGGCAAACCAGACGCGAATCCTTAACCAAATTCCCGCCTCGCCCTCTTAATTCTTCGCAATCGCTCTCGCGCTTTCCAAATACTGCTTACTTCTCGACTCGGATGAACTCGCCCGTCGAAGCGTTGACCGATACCGTTAACTTTGCGCCTTCCCGATTGGCTCCGTAAATGACGTGCCAGACTAATTCATTCGTATTGTGATTCCAGTCGCAAACATAGATGACCGGCGTATCGGGTGCCTTCTCCAGAACCTTATCGCCGCCGTGTTTCTGTGCCGTCGCGAACGCCTGGTCCGAATCAATCTTCAGAAATGCGATGTCAAATATCTGAGTGGATGAGTTCGACGGATTGTAACTATCCTCGATCCCGGGATTCACCCCACGCGATGGTGCCCCTTCGGCCGCGCTGCCGGACCAAGTGTAAGACTTCGTGGCGCGCCGGCTTGCCGAAGCAAAGCTGCCCCGCCAGACCGCCCACTTGCCATCGTGACCGTTTCCATCGCTGGTCGCCATGGAATCGAGCCGGTAGGGCTTCGCATCCTGCTGCCACCCGCGAGCCGCAATATATACCTTTTGGAAAGCAGAACGCCCAGTTTGAAGTTCGGGGCCTTCGGGTTTTGCCGGCTCCACCGGTTTGCTCGGTTCCGATGTGCACCCGCTGAGCAGCGCCAACAGCGTGAGCGCCAATGAGACCGACGAATACTTATACAAGATTCCGTGCCACACGCTTCTGCGCTCCGGTTTTCCCTGGGTCCAACTGCTGGACAAAGCCACTCGTGGTATTTCTGCTAAGTCAGCGGTGCATTCCGCGTGGGCATGGCTGGACGTCTTCATGGCATCCTTCCTGTGATAACGTTGAGAGGTTTTATCGTTCGCGCAACATTCTAACCGAAAGAGCTAAAAAGGTTAGTAACCCTCGTGGACCCTCATCTCCAGAAATTGCAGGGGGAGATCGCCGCAGCGCTCGCCGGATTGTCCCCCGAGCAGTTGCACCAACATCCGCCCGGAAAGTGGTGTACCGCGGAAATACTGGAACATCTATATTTGACCTATACCGGAACGTTGAAAGGATTTGAACGCGTGATCCAGGCGGGCAAGCCGTTGGCCACGACCCAAACCTGGAAGCAACGAGGACAGAAGCTGGTCGTCGTAGGCTTCGGATACCTCCCTTCGGGTAGAGAAGCCCCTGCAGTAGCGCGTCCGCGCGGATTACCGCCGGAGCGAGTTCTGGCCGAGATTGGCCCGAAAATCTCCGAAATGGATGACAACCTTGCACGTTGCGAAGAAAAGTTTGGGTCGCACCGCAAACTGCTGGACCATCCTATCCTCGGCCCGCTCACCGCCGCGCAATGGAGAAAGTTTCATCTGGTCCATGGCCTGCATCACGTAAAGCAAATCCGTAGCCTGCGCAAGCAAGCCGAGTAGCGCCGCCGAAAAGATAGCGCCCGCAAAAAAGCCAGCGCCCGCGAAAAGTAGCGCCGGCGCCCCGCCGGCTGTCCCGCGGGCGTCTCGCCCGCGGACCCTGAAGATAAATCGAGCGCCGGAGCCATCCCCGGCGCTCATTTTCCCGCACCTTACCGCTCTTACGGCTCGCTCACCGATGCTGGCATCCCCGCCTTGCGCGCTTCTTCCTGCATGTCATCGAGCTTCTGCTTGGCATCGTCCAGACCCTTCTGCTTATCGGCAATTTGCTGCTTGTACTGGGTGTCCTGCTTGTCCCAGTCGCCGGAGTTGCGCAATCGGTTGCCCGCGTCGGCGTACATGGCGGCGGCGCGAATCTGGTATTCGCGCTGCAGCACGTCGAGTTCGCGTGACAGCAAATCAATCTGCGTCTTCTGCGCCGCAATCTTGTCGGTCCATTGCTTCACTGCCGCTTGCTTAGTCGCCTCATCTTCCGGAGCCTTGGCGGCGCCGTTCGACGGAGCCTTCTGTCCGGTTGCGGCATTGGCCTCGGCCCCCGTTTGGGCTTGGGTTCCAGTTGTCCCTTCGGCCGCAGCCGGGGCTGTCCGTAGCCGGCTCCTCCGACTTTGCTGTCTTGGAGTCGTCGCTGGCGGGAGCCGACTTCTGGCCTACGATCGACAGCTTGTCTTCTCTTGGCAGATTGTCGTTATCGAAAACCTTCGGCGTGCTCTTGGCTCCGGGTTCCTTGCGAATTTGCCGGGCATAGTCGCCCAGCGATGAGCCGGAGGACGATTTTTGCGAGGTCGACGGAGCCTGATTCTGGGCGTGGGCCGGAACACCGGCCACAGCCAGCAACAGCACGAGTCCAACTCCACTGCATACGATAGATTTCATAACTCCCCTTTTCCCCTTGTTCTTCATTCTGTTCGCTGAGCCGGCGACGTTCCCGCCAGCCCAACCGTTACCCTTCCAGATTAATTTCCTGAGTTGCCCGCGGCCGCTCTTTGCGCGGCACGTTTTTTGGTCAAAAAACCTCCAAGGCTGTGCTCCAGTTGCGCCGATTCGTGCGCAATGTCGGTCGCGAGTTGCTTCGCCAGTTCCGGATCGCGGCTGTTGGCAAGTTGCTGTGCGTAACCTGAAATCGTGGTCAGCGAGGTGCGTAACTGCAGCGCCATCTCGGCCGATATCTCTCCCTGCAATTCCTGCTGCCGGTGAATCTCTTCTACTTCGGTGCGGTCGTTAATCAGGCAGGCCACGCCGAGCAGGCCACCATCCACCGCCGGCACCGCGGGAACTGTGACCGCGAGGTAGCGCTTCTCTCCCGCCGGAGTCTGATATTCAGCTTCAACCTCCCGCCGCTGGCTGTCTTCGTGCAGCACCGCGCTGATCTCATCCGCCAGAAGGATACATTCGCCTTCATTACTGCTTTCACCCGCCGCCCCACCGGACGCCGCCAATCTGCTGGAACGGACGAAAGCGCCGCGGAAAATATCTTCCGCTCCCATTCCGGTGGCGGAAGCGAACCCCAGAATCGCTTTCGCCGCAGGATTCGAAGTCTTCACCAGTCCGTTCGTTCCGAACACCAGCACCCCGCAGGAAAGGTTGGAAAGTACCGCCTGACTGAAAGTTTCGCTGATACGGGCGCGATGCTGCTCCGTCTGCGTTCGCACCTGCAGTTCATGTTTCTGCTGCTTGAGTTGCTGGATCACCGTGTTGTACAAGTGCAGCGGCAGCGTCTCCAGCGAGACCGGACCGCCCCCTGAAAGATCGCTCTCTTCGGCAATATTTTTTCGTAACGCGCGGATGCAGAGCAATCCCAACAAAAACGCGCTTATGGCGCAGACCAGCACCAAAATCGCTCGCAGCAGCACCGGGTTGGCCAGCATCCTCACCACAGTCCTCCGTACCAGTGCAGAAGCCGGTCGCCGAAAAAGAGTGCGATCAGCGCCATGCTTCCCAGAAACACCCCAAACGGCATCTGATAATGGCGGTACACCATTTGTGCCGACTGCCATCCGCGCCGCCGCGCGGCCTGAGCACTCGCCAGCCTTTTCATGAAGCGGCGGGTACGCTTTACCCAGACCACGGCGACTGTCGTTAACCCAAACAACGATCCCGCCAGCGACGCGGAAAAAATCGTAAACACCGTCAGCTTCATTCCCAGGAACGCGCCGACCATCGCCATCAGCTTGACATCGCCGAAACCCATGCCCTCGGCACCGCGCCAGCGCAAATAAATTGCCCCCGCTCCGTATATGAACGATGCTCCCAAAGCCGCGCCCAGCAGGGAATCGACAAACGACAAAAGCCTCGCCGTTACCTCGCCGCTGAACGGCAGACTCCCAATTCCAGACAGGAATTGCGACGCCAGATCATTCACCGGCACCAGCAGGCCGAAAATCAAGCCCAAGGCAATTCCGGGCAGCGTCATCTTGTCCGGCAGCAGCTTGGTTTCGGCATCGGTGAAGATCAGTCCCAGCACTAGAAATGAAAATGTGCAGTACTTCAGCGTGGAGATTGTCAGCCCGAAATACCAATAGCACGCGAGAAACATCAATCCGGTCAGCAGTTCGATCAGCAAGTAGCGCGGCGAAATCTTCCCCTTGCAATGCCGGCAACGCCCGCCCAGCACCAGCCAGCTCAAGACCGGAAGATTGTCATAGAAAGCAATCGGTTGCCTGCACTCAGGGCATGCTGAACGCGGTGTCACTACCGACAAGCCCACGTGGTAGTCGATAGATACACACATTCAGAAAGCTGCCGAATGCCAGCCCAAACAGAAAAATCGCCGATGCGATAACAGGATCCACAAGGTATCTCTAAATTCCAGGGTGCAACTCGCGCTCGGCGCGAGCCTCTCCTGAAGAACGCTGAACTGCACAGTTCTTGGTTGGATTATAAGTCGATCACCCCCGGACGACTAAGGGTACTGAAGTCATTGGCCAAACGGCCAAGGGGGAGTAAGACATTGAACGCTGGGGGGTTACATTAAGAGGCAGGAGCAGGGATCTAGGTGCCTTCCGAAACGGAGCCGCGCGAACTTCTGGCGATCTTTCCCGAGGAAATCGTTGCACTGAACCCCGGAGCGCGTCCACCGCGCCCCGGAGCCATGGATAGACAGTTCTTTTGGGAAGCGCCCGTCTTGCTATTTCGCCTGCAGGGTGTCGACATACGCGACCAGATTCGCCACTCTCTGCTGCACCTGCGTGGCGTGACCTTGGCTGATGCTCGAGAACAGCGGACCCCACACCGGCATATCTTCGCTGCCGTGGGATGGTGTGCTGGCCTGTCCCCGAATCACCGCCGCGACGTGCGCCGCCGGGTACTTTCCGCCATTCTTCTTTGCCAGAAGGGTCAAGTCTATCGGCTGCGTTTTCATTGCCGAGGCTGCCGGCCCGGTGCCTTTGCCGTCTTTTCCATGGCAAACGGCGCAATAGCTGTCGAACATTTGTGAACCCGAGTTCGGCGCCGTATTGGCGATAGGAACGTGCTT
The DNA here is from genome assembly GCA_963774565.1 of uncultured Acidobacteriaceae bacterium. Classification (GTDB taxonomy): domain Bacteria; phylum Acidobacteriota; class Terriglobia; order Terriglobales; family Acidobacteriaceae; genus Sulfotelmatobacter. The sequence goes on from CAVZFP010000026.1 coordinate 211,844, forward strand.
GACGGTGGGTGGAGTCTGAGCCGGGCTTTGCTGCGCCACGGCAAAAGCGGGAATCGTTAGCAGAATCACAACTAGACTGATGAATTTCATTACACGCATAATTTCCTCCTGGGTCTTTTACCGACCCACACTGCTACAACATTGCAGTTTAGGCGCGGGTTCGCGAAGTAGACTGTGACCAAGATCACAACCAAATGTGACGGCTGCGGGAGGCGGACGACTCTTCATCATGGCATTTCCCAGTTCGATCTTCGCGCGTTCCTCACGGGAAAACGAAGCGCAACAGTTCTCCCTCCAGCGCGACCGCAGCGGGCTCATGCAGCGGAAACTTTCCCTTCCACGATCGCCAGCCTCGCGGAACGAGGCGAGTCTGAGCAGTCGGAACATCGACCCAGCCCTGCGCCGTCTCTTCCCGCAGAAACGCGGAAAAAACGGAAGCCGCAGAACTGTTGGCCGGCAACGCTTCCGACTTCCACTCAAACAAGCTCGCCGCCAGCTTCTCCGTCAGAGATTCGCGGGCATCGAGACATAGTATCCATCCTGCGCGCGCATATAGAAGGTACTCTTGCGAGGAGAATCCCGGCGTGGCCGCTACCACTCTCGCGCCATATTCGCGAGCCACGCGCACCGTGGCATCCTGCGAGCCATTGTCAACGATCAAAATATCGTCGCAAGCGTAGAGCGTTTCCAGGGCACGTCCCAGCCGCAGAGCATCATTTTCCGTGTGCAGCAGCGCGGTAATCGAAGGCATGAGTGGAAACTCGCGACAGCGAGTCTACGCGAAGCGGCGCTCTAGGCAAAACACAACTCGTTGAGAAGCAGAGGACTCCGCGTCCTCAACGGTTCTTTTTGGCAACCTGTGCGGTTAAAGATTCTAACCGCACAGACCACTAAAGAGCCGCAGAACTGAGTGTTTATTTGTTAAGACTGAGTCCGCAAATATCTTACTGCGGCGAATCCACCAGCTTCGGCCGGTGCGCGTCCGGATTCGACACCTGCACCACCGTGATCGGCGCCTGCAAAGTGAAGTTCAGCACGGTTTCCGAAGGAAGTTTGATTTGCTGGCTCTTGGAAACCTCCTGGGCGCCGGCTCCAACGCCTGCCCCTGCCGCCGTGCCAATCGCCGCCCCTTTTCCGCCGCCCGCAATCGCGCCGATGATGCCCCCGAGAATGGCGCCTCCGCCAACCTTCTCCGCGGTATTTTTCCCGCGCGACTTTCCTTCTTTCCGATATTGATCCGTCTGCAAGGTGTAGGTCTTGCCACCCGCCGAAAGACTGTCGAGTTGGAGAACCACTACCGACTGTCCCTTGAACTTGCCCGCGCTCTTCACATCCACAAGATGGCCGACCAGTTCAACCCCTGCCGGCACAGCCTGTTCCCCATCTGAAGTGAGAGCAGCGTTGAGCGTGGCATGAAACGTATCCCCAGTCTGATTCTTCTCGCTATCAATCGGATCGATGAGACGAACCGCCAGCTGCGTTCCCTGATCGATGATCATCTTCCTGGGCGCAGGCGGCGGTGGAGGCGCCTGCGTCGCCGCTGCATCGTTCGCCGGGACCTCGGAGATCTGCGGCGGTGCCTGTGAGGCAGACTTATTGTCGGCGCTCATCTGGCTCGAATTCGAATCCCTGGAGGAACCGCCAGCCTCGCCCGAATCCTTCCGAACCCGATCCTTCCTTCGCCTGCTACCGCCGCTGGCCTCTCGATCAGTGCGCACAGTGGTAGGAGCTGCAACACTCGAGATCTGCGTTGCATCCGGCGCTGCAACCGCGGCTGTCTGAGGCGCATTTCCCACCTGCAGGTTGTTGACGACTTCTTTCACGCCGGCCACCGATGCCGCTTGCCGGCTGGCCGCGTCCCGCTGCGCAGCATTGTCTACCAGGCCCGCGAGCGTCACCACGCCATTATTGGCTTGCACTGTGAGTTGCTTGCCCGAGAGGCCGGAATCCTGGCTGAACTTGCTTTGAATCTCGCTGGAGATCTTGGCGTCGTCCGGCTTCCGCGCACAGCTGGACGCCAGGCTCAGAAAAATCGCCAACAAACAGACATAAAAACGCCGGGACGTTCTTCATACTCGACTCCTGAAATTTCCTGAAATGGAAGACTCCTGCAATCCAGATACAGTTTAGATGCGTCGAGCTGTTCTTGCAGATGTAAATGTGGGAAGCGCGGGTTCGTCGTTCTGATTTATGTGGGGCTGATTATGTGGACCTGATTAAGTGGGGCTGATTAAGTGGAGTGAATATGTGGGGACAGTCGCCCTCGGCTGTCCATCGAGCCAAGCTCGAGTAGCGCCGGCACCCTGCCGGCTGTCGCGAGAGCTTGCCCTGAGCTTGCCGAAGGGGCGTCTCGCCCTCACTTCCGGCCCTAGTGGATGAACTTATAGTCGACGATCGACGCCGCCAGCTCACCGCTCTGATCTGCCGGCTCCTCACCATCTTTAGCCCGCATCACGCGCCCCTGGCAGATGACATTGCTATTCTTCTGTCCAGAAATCTCTTCCGGCATTTCAAACACCATCTCGATCAGCGCGTTGATCGGAAGCTGCTGTGGCCCGCTGAACAGCACTCCACTCTGGCTGATGTTGGCAATGATTCCCTCGTACCACGTACTGGTCTTGTTGACCCGGTAGCGCAATGGCATGTCGAGCTTAAGGCGGCGCGCTCGCGGAACCCACGAAGGCCGCTTCTCCCGCTCGTGACTGCGGCGGATGCCCGTCTCCGGCTTGGCATGCTCCACCCGTTCGGTGCGGCGCATGGTCGACCAGTCGTACTTGTACTCCGCAGCGCAGAGCAAACAAACCTGGTAGTAGTCGCCGTCGCCAGCTCGGCGCGGCCAGGAAAATTCGTGAGAGCAGCGCCCCAGCATAAGCACATCCATGAATTTTTGCGGCATGTTATAACTTCCGGGTTAGCGAACCCCTCGGATGCACGCCCATCATCTCCTGAGAATTCCACTTTGGGTAGGTTACTTTCGTGCATGTAGGCCTCTTGTAGAAAGCTAAACTGCTTCGAATCAACCACTTGGGCTGTGGAAGTCTCGCAGCCGCCAGCGGTACTCGCGATTTTTCGAATCCCAGGAGGCTTGCGCCCAGCTTTCCTCTGGGATTCCCCGCGCCCTCTGTGGTTATCGGTTTTTTCGGTGCGCCATCGATGTCCACACGTGACCCGCGTCACTGCTCAGAAATCCAATCTCAGCTACTGTCTTCACCGAAAGTCTGCCGCCTGAATTTCCAACTGCAATCCGCGGCAAAAAAGTCCGGCGGCCAGCGGAGCGATAGGACCCTGTCTCCTCGCAGCTTGCGAGAGGAGGGAAGTATGGCAAATCAGAGCACATCCCTGGAAATCATCGAGGATTTCCTGGCGCAGAAGCGTATTGCGATTGCTGGCATCTCGCGCGATTCGGCGACTGACAGCATGAGACTGTTCGAAGAACTCATTCGCCGCGGTTACGACGTGGTGCCGGTGAATCCCAACGCGCCGCAGGTGCAGGGGCGACGATGCTTCGCTCGCGTGCAGGACATCCAGCCTCCCGTCGACGCCGTGTTGGTGATGACTTCCCCGGAAGTCACCGAAACAATCGTCAACGACTGCGCCGCAGCCGGCATACGGCGAATTTGGATGTACCAGGGCGCGACCGGCAAAGGCTCGGTCAGCGCGAAAGCGCTCGCCTTTTGCCAGGAGCGCGGGATTAAGGTGGTTCCGGGTCAGTGTCCCTTCATGTTTCTCCCGAACTCGGCGGGCGTCCATCGCTTTCACGGCTTTGTCCGCAAGATCATCGGCCGTTATCCTCAGCGGTCCCGGGACTTAACCCGACTTGCGGCTTAGAATCGGCCGTGCTCGTGCCGTTCACCAAAAGGCGTCAGCGTTTCATGAACTTGTTCCTTCTGCGTCCATGAATAACTCAGTAGGCGCACACCTGAGAAATTCGTGATCGTCCCTGCCATGATTTCGGCGCACCTTGCCATCCGTGTATGATCCGGCAATGGGCAACAGTGCTGTCCACGACCTGACAGCTTTCGTCCTGGCCGGCGGCAAGAGTTCGCGCATGGGTGGCGACAAGGCCTTCGTCTCGCTCGATGGCCAGACGCTGCTAGCACGGGTCTTGGCACTAGCCCACTCCGTCACCACCGACGTGCGCATCGTCGGCGATCCCGCCAAATTTTCGTCTTTTGCCCCAGTCGTCGAAGATGTCTTCCCCGACTGTGGCCCGTTGGGAGGAATTCACGCGGCCTTGCGAGCCTCCCCGGCGGATCTGAACCTTATCCTGGCCGTGGACACGCCCTTTGTATCGCTCGCACTCTTACAATATCTCATCACGCGTGCCAAAAGTTCCCCCGCCGCGATGGTGACGGTCGTGCGGGCCAGTGGGGGCTGGCAGCCTTTATGCGCCGTCTATCGCCGAGAATTCGCCGACGCAGCCGAGAAGGCCCTAGAGGCGGGCCGCTACAAGGTTGACGCTCTCTTCACTGCCGCACAAACCCAGGGGATTGAAGAAGACGAACTGAAAGCCGCCGGCTTTTCCCTGAGCATGTTCCGCAACCTGAACACGCAAGAAGAGGTGGCCGTAGCCGTTGGAGAAATCAAGAGCCATGAGGGAATTACGGGCGAATTCAAAAGCCCGCGGCGGTTCACCCCCGACGACTCCAAGCCCGCTCCCTACATCGAATTCAAGAACGTCTACAAAGCCTTTGGCGACAACGTCGTCCTCGACCACGTGAGCTTCGACGTGCTTCCGGCGGAAACAGTCTGCATTCTTGGCCGCAGCGGCGTGGGAAAATCGGTGTCTCTCCACCACATCATGGGATTTCTCAAGCCCGACTCCGGACGCGTCGTCGTTGCCGGCCAGGACATCACCGACTACACCGAAGAGCAACTGGAAGTGATCCGCAAAAAAGTCACCATGGTCTTTCAAAACGGAGCGCTTTTCGACTCGCTCACCGTCGGCGAGAACGTAGCGTTTCCTTTGCGCGAAAGCCGCGAACTCAACGAGGAGCAGACCTACCAGATCGTCGATGGCCTCCTGCAAATGGTGGGTGTGCAGGAGATGCGCGACTTGCTCCCGTCCGATCTTTCAACCGGTATGAAGCGCTCGGTCGCTATCGCTCGTGCTCTGGCCGCACGTCCGGAATGCGTCCTATACGATGAGCCCACCACCATGGTCGATCCCCTGATGGCGCAGTTGCTGGGCGATCTGATCAAGCGCCTCAAGCTTCAACTGAACCTGACCAGCATCGTCGTGACCCACGACATGCGTCTGGCCAAGAAACTGGCCGAGCGCGTGGTGTTCTTGCACGAAGGCAAAGCAATCTTCTTCGGTCCCTACTCCGAAATGGAAAAATCCCCCGAGCCCATCATTCAGGAATTCCTGGAACTCGACGAACTGAAACTGGAAGCGTAACAGTTCACGTAGCGCCAGCCGCCTTGGCTGTCCCGGCAAGGCGAAGCCCACGGGCCTACCGCAAAAGTCCTAGCCTTGTATTCGAATGCACGACGACCAGGAATTCCTCTGTGTCCTGTGTCCCCTGTGGTGAGGGGTTTTGAGTAGGCGTTACCTCGAGACCGTTCCATTACTTTTCGGGATATCTTCTTGCCTGTCCAACCCGCCTGGGATAATCTTCCTCCCCATGAAAACGCGAGCATTCTTGCTGGGCCTGATTCTCGCAGGCTGCTCGCCTGCCATCTACGCTCAATCAAAACCCGACGCGCAAGCGCCAGGCTCCATCGTCGTGAAGGCCGCGAAACTGCTCGACGTCCGCAAAGGCACCTACGTCGAAAAAGCCGCCATCTGGATCGACGGCGAACGCATCCAGGAAGTCGGTCGCGCTTCCGAGGTACAAGCTCATGCTCCAAAAAACGCGCAGCTTATTGATCTGGGCCGCGCCACCGTCTTGCCGGGCCTCATCGATTGCCACACCCATATTATGGCGCGCTTCGACGACTCGGAACACGGATACCTGCTCGGACTCGCAACCAAGTCGCAAGCCTTCCGCGCCCTCGAAGGCGCCTACAACGCTCGTATCACCTTGAAAGCTGGCTACACCACCATCCGCGACGTCGAAAACGAAGGCTCCGACTATGCCGACGTGGCTCTTCGGGATGCCATCAAGCAAGGCCTGGCTGAAGGACCACGCATGCAGGTTGCAACCCGCGCCATCGCCGCCGTAGGACAATACAATCCTTTCGGAGTCTCTCCAGACCTCAAGGATTTCCCCACCGGCGCACAAATGATAAGCGGCGTCGAAGAAGCGCGCCGCGCGGTCCGCGAGCAGATCGGACACGGCGCCGACCTGATCAAGGTCTATGCTGACTGGCAGCATCCCACGCTTACCATAGAAGAGATGCGCGTCATCGTGGAAGAAGCACACAAACAGAAACTCAAAGTGGCCGCTCACGCCACAACGCCGGAGGGAATCAAGAACGCCGTAACCGCGGGTGCCGACTCCATCGAACACGGGCATGAGGCCAACCGGGAGGATCTCGAAATGATGAAGGCGAGAGGAACTTTCCTGGTTCCGACCGTAGGCGGACTGGTCGGCCGAGTGGAGGCACATAAGAACGACCCTGGTTCCAACGAAAGCCGCAAACGGATGGAAGCTTATCTTCAACAGATTCAGGAGTCGGTGCAAACTGCCAAGAGTCTGGGGGTGAAAATCGCTGCCGGTTATGATGCCTCCTCGGCGGCAGGGCAGGGCAGGAATGCCTACGAGTTGATCGCGCTAACCAAAATTGGACTGACTCCGCTGGAGGCCATTCAAGCCGCCACCATCAATGCCGCCGAATTAATGAGTTGGCAAGACAAAGTCGGCGCGCTCGAACCGGGTCACTACGCCGACATAATCGGCGTCGATGGCGATGCATTGAAAGACATCACCGAACTGCAGCGCGTGAAGTTCGTCATGAAGGGCGGCACCGTTGTCAAAAACGACGTATCAATCACTGACCACTGACCACGGCTAAAACCCCTGTTCCACCAGATCCTCAATGGTAAGCGAACTCTGCGACGCATCGCCCTTCATCATCTTCTCGACATATTTCGCGATGAGGTCGGCTTCCAGGTTGACCGGATCACCGGGTTTCAAGGAATGCAGATTCGTCATCTCCACCGTGTGTGGAATGATCGCGATGGTGCACCGATTCTTCTCCAGGCTCGCAACCGTAAGGCTGATGCCTTCAATCGAAATTGAGCCCTTGTACACAGTGTATTTCTCCACGTCGTCCGGCAGCGCAATGTGCAGCCACCAGTTTTCCGAATCGGCAATGCGCTCGAACGCGATCAACTTGCCAACTCCGTCCACGTGTCCCTGCACAATGTGCCCACCAAAGCGCCCATCGGCCTTCATTGGCAGTTCCAGATTTACCAGCGCACCTTCGTGAATGCGCGAGAACGATGTACGCACCCAAGTCTCCGGTGCGAGATCGGCGCAGAACGATCCCGGCTTGATATCGAGAGCCGTGAGACAAACGCCGCTCACCGACACGCTGTTCCCGGTCTGCAATTCCCTCGGCGCATTCTCAGCGCTAACGGTGATCCGCCGGTTTTCGCCGCGCTCCTCGATGCGCGTAATCCGTCCCACTTCTTCCACAATGCCAGTAAACATAAATGCCCCCGCAATGAACCTTAACATCATAAACCCGGTAGCTGAAATCACCACGGAGCCACGGAGAAATCATTTTTCTTTCATTTGTTCTTCTCCGCGGCTCTGTGCCTCCATGCTGAAACCGTCACTCTCCATACGGATCCCGCAAATAGCCTTCCACCGCAAAGTCTTCACCGAAGCGATGCAGTTGGATGTGCTTGACCTGCGCCGCCTGGTTCATGTGCAGGAAGCCCGCTCCGGCCGCGAACGGAATCGATCCCGAACCCGCCAGGATCTTTGGCGCATAATACAAAAAAACTTTGTCCACAATGTTGGAGGCCAGCGCGGTCCAGTTCACCGTCGCTCCGCCTTCAATCATCACCGCCGTAATCTCCAGTTGTCCCAAACGCCGAAGAATGGCAGGCAGGTCGGGACGACCGTCGGGCTTTACCGCACGAATGGCCTCGACGCGGATTCCAAGCTCTTCGAGTTGCGCTTTCTTCTTCTCGTCCGCCGAAGCGCAGAAGACCAGCACATCGTTCTTCCGATCGGCCGCGACGCTTTGCACCAGCCGCGATTCCAGCGGCAGGCGCAGGCGCGAATCGAGAATCACTCGCAGTAACGGCCTTCGCCGCGGACGCCCGCTGCGGTCGGTAAGCAACGGATTGTCCGAGAGAATCGTTCCTGCGCCCACCAGCAGCGCATCGTTTTGATGCCGCAGTTCCTGCACGTGCGCGCGCGCGACCTCGCTCGTCACCCATCCTCCGGCGGGAACCCCCCCGAATCGATCCAGAACTTCGGCGGGCGGCGGCGCAATCTTGCCGTCGAGCGTCATGGCGGCTTTGAGCGTGACCAGCGGTGTGCGGTGACGAATGTAGCGCGCGAATGCCTCATTCAACCGGCGAGCCTGCTCTTCCAGACGTCCGACTTCGACGTGCACTCCGGCGGCGCGCAGTTTTTCAAATCCTTGTCCGCTGACCTTTGGATTCGGATCCGGCATCGAAGCCACCACGCGATGAATGCCTGCCGCAATCAGCGCGTCGGTGCACGGAGGTGTGCGTCCTTGATGAGCGTGCGGTTCGAGGTTGATGTAAAGCGTTGCCCCGCGAGCTTTCTTGCCCGCTACTTCCAGGGCGCGAACCTCGGCGTGCTTTACCCCGCTGTACGTATAGCTTCCGCTGCCCACGACGTTGCCTGGAGCGTCAGCGATCACCGCGCCAACATACGGATTAGGCGAAGCCAGTCCCAAACCTTGGCGCGCGAGTTCCAGCGCGCGGTGCAGAAGCGCTTCGTCTGGGGAGTGTGAGTGCATCCAGGAAGAAATCTAACACGCAGGTCCGGCTTTTGCTGTGTTCAACGCCGCGTCGCACCTGGCAATCTGAGCAGTTACCTCTCTCCGCGTCCTTCGCGGCTTTGCTTAGCGTTCTCTGCGGTTTAAGGCTTTTGCATTGGTCGCCACCGTGTTCCGCCGCTCACCTTGCTACACGCGCCGCGGAGGAAAGCTCTGACACGAATCCTCTTCAATCTCGGCGACTGCCGCCCCGCTGCGGTCTTTCGGCCCACGCCGCACCGGAGCCATCACATAGGCATAAGGATCACCAGGAGTCGCTGGCTTCTTGCCCAGCAACCGCTTCAGGAAGTCGAGTGCAATTCTGAATCGCGAGCGTTTCTCACCAGCATCTGACATATCCGCTCCTATTCAAACAAAGAATCCACAAATTCTTTGGGATCGAAGGGCAGCAAATCTCCCGCTTTTTCGCCGACGCCAACATATCGCACCGGCAACCCGAGTTCACGCGAAATCGCAACCACAACCCCGCCTTTCGCAGTGCCATCCAGTTTGGTCAGAACAATTCCCGTAACTCCGGCGGACTCCGTGAACAGCCGCGCTTGCTGCAAACCATTTTGCCCCGTGGTCGCGTCCATCACCAGCAATGTTTCGTGGGGCGCTCCGGAAATGATGCGCTGCGCTGTTCGCCGCATTTTTTCCAGTTCCGACATCAGGCTCGTCTTGGTGTGCAGACGGCCTGCCGTGTCGACCACAACGTAGTCGGCCTTGCGCGCGACAGCCGCTTGCAGGGCGTCGAACAACACTGCAGAAGGATCGCCTCCGGGCTTGGTCTTGATGACTTCTGTGCCAGTGCGTTGTCCCCAAATTTCGAGCTGATCGATCGCGGCGGCGCGAAACGTGTCCGCGGCGCAGAGCAGCACGTTCTTTCCCTGCGAGCGGAATACCTGCGACAGTTTGCCGATGGTGGTGGTCTTGCCCGTACCGTTTACGCCGACCACGAGAATCACTTCCGGTGAGCCCTCGACTTTGCTGACCGGGCGCGCGTTCGCCATATTCAGGATCGCGAGCAGCTCTTCTTTCAGCAGCCGCTTGAGTTCCGGCACATCCTTAATCTGCTTGTGATTGGCCTTTTCGCGCAGCTTGCCGAGGACTTCCTGCGTGGTCGTGCTGCCCAGATCGGCAGCGATGAGCGTGGCCTCGAGGTCGTCGAGGGTGTTGGCGTCGATCTCCTTGCCAAAGGAGATGACTTCGTCGATGCGTTCCGCCAGGTTTTCGCGGGTACGCGTGACCGCCTGCTTCATGCGATCGATGAAGCTCGGCTTCTGCTCTTCCGTAAGGCTGCCGAATAACGTCTGAATCATAGAATGCCTAGAGCTCGATTATACGGGCCTGCGAACAAGACTACTCGACATGCCTCGCGGTTTCGAAGAATTCGTGCCGCGGATCTCGCGATCAAGTTCACGCGCAAATGAAGCTCTCGAGGGATCTCGCGCGTATCACCACGGCTGGTAAGAGTGCAGCCCACGGCGCAAGCCGTGGGTGCGAAACGGCCGACGCGCGAGCCCAGCGGGGCGAAAGAATAGTTCTCTACACAAACTGCTTCCGACGCGCAGCCCAGCAAGGAGGAATCAGCTCCCGCCGGCGAAACAGATTCCAGTCCCGGAGGGACCGCTGAAAATAGCCCGGCGTTTCAACGCCGGGTACACGAACGAAGACCAGAAACCGCGTCCCGTAGGGACGGCTGAAACCGGCGGGTGCCCCATCCAAACATCGTGCCTTTCGCGACGTTAAGATGGGGAATTTTGGGTTTTGCACGACCTGGGCGGAGCCTAGGTGAGCACCGCGCTCCGCCGACAGCAACGAGTTGGAATGAAGTGCCAGCTATCTACTGCCGCACTAACGGTGGAGTCGCGGGGCCACCAAGGGTCTGCAATACGGAACGTAGATGGTCGGATCTGAGGAAGGGACATCGAGACGGGCCCGTGGCTCCCCGCCTGTCGAAAACGGCGGCAGGCGGCAGAATGGCGCAAAGTTGGCATTCTCATTTCATAGCCAAAGCGGTTGGGGCTTTACTCGTAACGGAGCGCCACGATCGGATCGACTCTAGTAGCCCGCCGAGCAGGCAAATAGCTCGCAGAAAACGCAACCAGAGCGAGTGAAATGACAGCGAGCGAACCAGCGAGCGGATCGGCAGCCTTCACACCGAAGAGCAAAGAAGCGAGTAATCTATTGACGACCAATGACACGAGCACGCCTACGACAAAGGCTCCAGCAATTAACATCGTCGCCTCGCGGAGAACAAGTTTGAGCACATCTCTCGAGCTTGCTCCGAGAGCTATGCGAATTCCAAACTCCTGCGTGCGCTGCGTTACAAAGTAACTGATAACTCCGTAAATTCCGATCGCACTCAGTATCACCGCCATCGCGGTAAACATCCCCAGGATCATTGCGCTAAAGCGTCGCGGCGCAAACCAATTCGCCAGCCGTTCATTCATCGTTTGCACCGAATAAATGGGTTGATCCGGCGCGACCTCCGCCACGGCACCCCGAATTTCGTTGCTCAAGGTCGCCGCACCGCTCTGAGATCGAACTGCCACGAACGTCCAATCTGGCGAGTTCGCCTGTCCCAGAGGCATATACATCTCGGGAAAGTCCGCAGCCGTCAGATCGTCATGCTTCAGATCACCGATGACTCCAACGATCCGGTACTTTTTCTCGTTCACGATCAGCTCTTGATCCAGAGGATTCCGATCTGATAAGTATTTTCGAACCAGCGCTTTGTTGACGATCGCGACCGGTGGCGCTTGCGCAGTATCAACGTCGGTGAAGGTGCGTCCAAGCAGGAGCGGAATTCCCATCGTTCGAAAATAGTCGGGAGAAGCCGTACGGCGATCCGCGTCCATGCTAGGGCCATTGTGCAGCATATTCGCGATCTCAAAGGAACTGGTGGTGCGCGAGCCGCTGAACGGCAGATCATTGACAGACCCTACCGATTGCACGCCCGGTAAAACCGCTAGACGGTGAAGAACGTTCTGAAACAGCTGGGTTCGCTGGAAGTCCGTCGGGTATTCGGCAGCCGGCGCCTGGACACGAAATGTCATGAGCCCATTCGGATCGAAGCCCGGATTGACTCGATAAAGCAACCACATACTTCTGAACAGCACGCCGGCAGCGATCATTAGGGCAAGCGCTAACCCTACCTCCATAATCACCAAGCCGCGGCGTAATGAGAAGCCTGTCGCTCGGCTCTTTGGCGTTGTCGAAAAATGTTGACCAGCGCTGCTGTACAAGTCCGGGGAGGAGGTTGCGTAGGCCGGCATCATTCCGAAGACGAATCCACACAGAATGGTGACGAACGCCGAAAACAGCAGCACGGGGCCATTCACGGCCACCGCCTGAGGGCGCGGAATGAAGCGGCCAAAGGCCGACAGCAACATCGGCACCGCGCCATAGGCAATTGCAACGCCGAGCGTACCTCCGGCCAGCGCGAGGACCATGCTCTCGGTGAGCACCTGTTTCACCAATCGAACACGGCTTGCCCCCAGTGCCATACGGATCGCAAGCTCTCGTTCACGGGCCATGACACGGCCAAGGAGAAGACTCGCCAGATTGGCACACGCAATAAGGAGCACAATCCCCACGGCGACACCGAGCAGGATCACCATGGATCGGGCAGGACCAACAATCTCATCACGCAACCGAGTCAAACGAATCCCGCTGTGCGCGTTCGTGTTCGGATAATCTTTCGCCAGTCGTTGTGCGATCGTATCCATCTGCGACTGAGCTTGCGTCAGAGACACACCCGGCTTGAGGCGTGCGACCGCGAACAAACCATGATGACCGCGGCTGACCTCGGCCAGCACGTAAGCAGGCAGCGCCCAGATTTCAGTACCGAGGCTTGGGAACGCGGAAAAGCTCGATGGCATAACCCCGATGATCGTGTAAGGCTCGCCGTTGATTAGCATCGTATGGCCGATAACTTCGCGATTCGCACCAAATCTCCGCTGCCACGCACCGTAGCTCAGAATCGCAAAGTGCGGTTTGGCGGGACCGTCGTCTCCAGGTCCAAAGCCCCGGCCTATTGCTGGCGCGACGCCAAACACGCTGAAAAAATCGGCGGTGACCATCACTCCCGACATGCGCTCGGCCACATTGCCGGAACGATAGCTGAAGCTGTCGAATTCGTATGCCGCCATCTCCTGGAACGCGCTCGCCTGCCATTTCCAATCGGCGAAGTTATACGGCGATACCGGTCCTCTGGTGCGCCCATGCGAAGTGTCTGTTTCGTAAATCTGCACAAGACTGTCGGAATCGGGATATGGCAGCGGTCGAAGAAGAACAGCGTCGATGACGCTGAACATTGCCGTATTAGCGCCGATTCCAAGCGCCAGAGTGATTATTGCGACTGCTGCAAAAGCAAGCGACCTTCGCAGACCTCGGATGGCATATCGTAGGTCCTGCGGTAGCGTGTCCATAAACGGAAAGTGGAGTGCAGGCGCCGTCAACTTCTCACCTTTTTCCCTGTGCGGGCTCCCATCCTTCGCGTGGTTTCGCGAAGGGTGGGTGCCACGGACCTCGATGAGCATAGCCCTACAGCCGCGCTGGCCGCAATCATTCCTCGGACAGATTTCCACACCCTCCCATGTTCATCCAACCTTGACCGAGAAATCTCATTGACGAACACTCACCCAACGAGCCAGCAACAAACCGGGTGCCCCATTTCTCGCGTCCTTTGCGAGAAGTGGGGATTGTCGATAGCTAAACCCAAAGGGCTCAAGATTTTGCCCTTAACATGTTGCAGCTCATGGATTAGATCTGAAATTTCCGCTAACCCGATGATTCCAATAGATCACCAGGGGAGGGGGAGGAACCCCAAATGCAAAATTTTCCCAATCGCGGTCAGCCCCTCAAGATCAACGGTACCCAGTAGGGATCGCCCGGCCGGCGCCGCAACCGTTTCTGTTTCTTCCACAAACGTTTTCAAGACGAACAAATCAAGCTCACCGCCGACCGCGCCCGCCGCGGTGTTGCCACCTTCATCCTCCCGGTCCTCGAAGACGCCAACTCCATTCAGATCGCTCTCATGCAAGTCATGCGCCTGCTTGTTTCCCAGCAGATCGACCACAAAACCGCTAGCCTCCTGCTCTACGCGTTGCAAACCGCCAGCACCAACCTGCGTTTGACCACCTTCACCCCATACATCCACGAAGTGATCCTCGACCCGCGCGACCAGCCAACACTACGCTCGACGAGCACATCTGGGAAGACGAAGACTTCGAAGAGGAAGAAGACGAAGTGGAAACCGAAGCCGACCGCGCCATTGCGGCCCTCTAGACCGTCCGCAAGAAACAAGAAGAGGACGCCGAATGGATGCGTTGGGCCGAGATCCAGTACCCCGATCCGCGCAAGGCGAAGGCCGCTGTCACCACCGCCGGAAAGGCCGTAGTGACCGCCTCAACCGAGAAACCCCCACTCCCCAACCTGAAAAAGCCTGCATCGAGCCTAAGGCCGGAAGAGATCCGCGCCGAGACCTCGGTCCGACAACAATTGCTCCCCGCCATGGCTGAAAAATTCCGCCCAGGAAAGGAGACTACCAAGCACCCCAGAAAAGAAGGCCACATAGCCCGCTGATCACATCCGTGGCAGCTTCGCGTCCAATAGGGGAACCGTTTTAGCAACAAAGGGAGAGGCGTGGCGTGCGAAGATACAATTCGGATAGCAGTCCGCCCGGAGAACATGGCAATTTCGACGCTGCGCAGAGTTTTTAAGGCATTTCAATATCGCGACTTCCGGCTGATGTGGTTCGGTGCCTGTACTTCAAGTATTGGCACCTGGATGCAGATCGTGGCGCAAGGCTGGCTGATTTACCGTCTGAGCCATTCAGCGTTCCTGCTGGCGCTGGACCAATTTCTCGGCGGCATTCCGATTTTCCTGTTCTCGCTGATCGGCGGCGTGGTGGCCGACCGGACGGAGCGGCGCAAGATTCTGCTGCTCTCGCAATACGTGCAGATGGCGAGCGCCGGGGTGCTCACGGTGCTGGTAGGCGCGGGATGGGTGCACGTATGGCACATCCTGTGTCTCTCGTTCCTGTCTGGGCTGGCGCAGGCCTTTGGCGGGCCGGCATACCAGGCGCTGATTCCGACTCTGGTCGATCGCGAAG
Source organism: uncultured Acidobacteriaceae bacterium (assembly GCA_963774565.1). Taxonomy (GTDB): domain Bacteria; phylum Acidobacteriota; class Terriglobia; order Terriglobales; family Acidobacteriaceae; genus Sulfotelmatobacter. The sequence goes on from CAVZFP010000026.1 coordinate 226,875, forward strand.
ACATGCCGAATGCCATCGCGCTGAATTCGATCCAATTCAACATGGCGGTCACGATCGGACCAGCGCTTGCGGGACAAGCGCTAGCGAAGCTGGGGGAAAAGTGGTGTTTTGGGCTCAATGCAGTTTCGTTTCTCGCTCCGATTATTTCGCTCTCCATGATCGCGGCGCGATATCTGCCGGCAACCACGACAGAGTCGATGTTCAGCAGCCTGAAGCAGGGCATCAAGTTCGTTCGCAAGCAGGGATCAATGGAGGCGCTGACGCTGCTGGCGTTCTGCATGACTGCGTTGAGCATGCCCATGCGAACGTATATCCCCGTGTTTGTGAAAGACATTTTTCGGCGCGGTCCAGAGACCTACGGGAACCTGCTTTCGCTGATGGGGGTGGGCTCGATCTGCGGATCGCTGGCGGTGGCCGGCATCGGCAATATGCGGAAAAAGGGCCGGTTCGCGCTTGACGATGCTGATTTGTCTGGGCGCCGCGATTTCAGGATTTTCGCTTTCGCGATCGTTGCCGCTGAGCTATGCGATGCTGGTGCTGGTGGGTGCGTCGATGATGGCGGTCTTCGCCACGGTGACTTCACTGGTGCAGTTGATTACGACCAACGAAATGCGCGGACGGGTAATGAGCGTGTACAACTGCGCATTCCGCGGCGGTATGCCGATGGGGAATCTGGTGTCGGGATGGTTGGTCCCGATGTTTACCGCGCCGATTGTGCTGGGCGTGAACGGACTGCTGCTGGTGCTGGTGGCAGTGTACTTTCTGCTGGTGCAACGGCGAGTGGCCGCGTTGTGAAAAAGCTCTTCACCGCAAAGTTCGCGGAGAAAGCCGCGGAGAACGCTGAGCCAGGCCTTTGATTTTGCCCCTCTCGGCGACCTTGCGGCCTTCTTTGCGAACTCTGCGGTTAAATGCTTCTTGTTGCTGGGGATTATGCGAATGCCGGTCTGACGGCAATAGGACGGAACCCGGTTCTGGATAAGAAACTACACTCGAGTTCGTTCCAGAGTCGCGATTTCACCAATGGCCGGAGTGACCGCGGTGGCCGCCGCCACGACAGGGGTGGGCGTTTCGATGGGTTGGGGCGCGATGGGGCGCTTGATGGTAAAGCGCTGGATCTTGATTTCGCCGCGTCCGTAGACCGCGAGCAGAGCCTCCACCGCTTGGGGATCGAGACGCTTGCCCGCGAGGTTTCTGATGATCTGCAGCGCTTGCTCGGGCGTGTGCGCCTGCTGGTAGGGACGATTCGTAGTCAGGGCGTCGAACGTGTCAGCCACGGCGATCACGCGCGCCAGCAGCGGGATCTGATCCCCCTGCAGTCCGTAAGGATATCCGCGGCCATCGAGCGCTTCGTGATGCAACTCAATGCCGGGAAGCATTTCCGCCAACTGTGTGACCGGGCGCAAAATGTTGGCGCCTTTGGTGGTGTGGGTCTTCATGACCTCGAATTCTTCTTCGGTGAGCGCTCCGGGTTTTTTGAGGATGTGATCTTCAATGCCGATCTTGCCCACGTCGTGGAGCTGGGCAGAGATGCGCAACGTCTCCATGAATTCATCCGACTGGGCCATTTCTCTGGCGATGAGCAGGGAATAGCGCGTGACGCGGTCGGAGTGGCCGCGGGTGTAAGGGTCTTTTTCGTCGACCGCACCGGCCAGCATCTGGATGGAACCCATGAAGAGCTCGCGATTTTCTTCGGCGGCTCGTTTCAGGTCTGCGACGAAACGTTCAAGCTCATCGGACATAGTGTTGAAAGTGTGGGCGAGTTCGCCAATTTCAGTGCGGCTCAACAGGTGGACACGCTGGGAGAAGTCGCCGCGGGCCAGAGCGCGGCTAGACTGCGTGAGGACTTGCAGGGGATTGGTGATGCGGCGCGCGGCAAAAATGCTGACGCCAATACTCAACAGCACTGCGAGAAGGGCCAGCAGTCGGCCTGTGCGCTGCATTTCAAGGATGCCGCGGTAGGCTTCGCGTTGCGGTTTGTGCGCGACCACGGCCCAATCCAGGGAGGTTACTGGACTGTAGGTGCCGAGCATATCGACGTGCTCGGAGCCGGTGGCCACGGTGAATTCGCGGGTCTCGGGCAAGTTGTGCCTTGTTCCCGCTATCGACGAAGTTGCGCACAATGTCGAGGTTCTTCATATCCTGGCCGGTGGCAAACTCGGGGGTGGCGGCCGCGACCAGGCGACCCTGGGCATCGACCACATAGGGCGTCAGGCCGCCGCCGCTGACTTCCTGCAAGCGGCGGATCAGGAATTGAAGGTCGACTACAGACCCGATCATCCCCAGGAAACGCGGTCCATAGTTCACGGGATAACTGACGAGAAACACGGTATGAGAGGATTTTCCTTCGCCGACGACGAGGGCTTGTCCGTTATAGGCGCGGCCGTCGCGGGCGGCGGAGTAGGCTCGTTCCAGTTCGCGGTTCAGAAAGGCGTCGGGAGTGATGCGTCCGGCGGAAATTCCCTTGCCATCGGAGTTCAACAGGGTCGCGTAGGCGATCTCATCGGACGACGATACGAAGTTTTCCAGCAGGGCGCGTAGTTCCGGAGAATGAATGTTGGTCTCGCCAATATCGCCGCCGCTGGCGACCTGAATGGCGGAAGACAAGTTGGCCAACATCATCTCGAGAGACCGTTCATGCTGCGAAAGATCGTCGGAAAGGGAGCGCGTCACCGTGTTTTGCAGCAGCATCTCGTTGGTCTTCAGACGGTCGCGGTTAATGGCCTCCACCTGCGACGAATAGAAGTACATCGGGACGATGCTGATTACCAGCAGCATGCCGAGGATTACATAGAGAATCGGGATGCGGGCTGGGTTCGGAGCGCTGGCGGACAAGTCTCTCCCTTCACTTATCGCAGACGCCGAGGACGAGGTGGCGGCGGCTTTCAAAGGTATCCTTAAAATTCTAATGGGGAATGTTGCAGGGCTGGCGGAAAAGCTGGGTGGCGGGCATTACCAAAGTACCTTAAAGAGTGTGACTGGGACGGGCTTGGGAGAGGCAAATCGAGGATGGAACTTCCTCTCTTGTGGTTGCGTCGGGGTGCAGGCGGGACGCCCCCACGACAGCCGCCGGGGCGGCGCTACGTTTCTGGCGCCGATTAATTCAGGAGGTTTTTCAGGTCCTTCCAGTGGATCAGGATTACGTGATTGTCTTGCAGCGCCTTCTTGAATTCGGGGCTGGTTACGACGTCATAGTCGCGCTGGCGCCACGCTGCTCCGTAGTCGGCGTGGTCGACCATAACGGCTTGCAGTTCCGCGTCGTCATAACCGAGGTGAACGATGATTTCGGTGATCCCCGGTTTCAGATTCATGATCGCGTTCGAGTAAAACGTTCTTCCAATCGCCGGGATGGACGGACGGGTCGGCGATCACGACAGAATTCAAGAGGAGATCGTTGTCGGAAAGAAGGGAAGTGAGCTCGGTCGGCGTATTCGGAGCGATAAAGGCGAGGAATGGTAATTTGTATTCGTGGGCGACTTTGACGTAGACGGCGAAGAGATCAGGGCGCGAGAAGAGTGTGCCCATATGGCTGTCGAGGTGGGTGGGATGGATTCCCATGGCGATCGCGCGTTCGATCTGGGCGCGAATTTCGCGTTCGGCTTCGTCGGCTTTCAGATTGTTGCACTGCCGTGGGTGTATCCGGCCAGAGATATCCCGTGGGATCGAGCAGGCTCGGAACTTTGTCCTTGGATTCGACCGGGCCCCAGCGGTAGGTTTTCCACTCGCTGGTGAGGGTCAGGTGCAGGCCCAGGTCGGCGTCGGGATGGGCTTTGGCGTAGTCGGCAACCTCGTTCAGCCAGGGACAGGGGACCATGATGCTGGCGGAGGTGACGGCATGTTTGTCGAGCGCGTCGAAGCTGGCGGCGTCTTCGGAGTGGGCGACCGCAAGATCGTCGGCGTGGATGATGAGCAGCTTCGAATCGGGCGGATAGCCCAGGCGCTCAGCGATGGTTTTGGTTTGGGCGAATGAATTGACTAAAGGTGAGGTGACTAGGAGAACAGCAACGGAGAGAGTGCAATCTGCGCATGTTGAGGCTCCCAGATTCGACCAGAATCATCAACCGCTAAGGACACTAAGGTACACGAAGGAAAAAACTATGCACTCGTTTCGCTTTTTCCGGTACGGGACATAAGTTCCTGGATGGCGTCGCGCGGAGATTTACCCTTGTGCAGAATGGCATGCATCTGTTCGGTGATGGGCATCTCGACGTTGCGGGCACGCGCGAGGCCGACGGCGGCGGAGGTGGTGAAGACGCCTTCGGCGACCATGCCGTGCATGCCAGCGATGATGTCGGGGAGTTTGCGTCCGCGGCCGAGTTCGACGCCGACGCTGCGATTTCGCGACAAGCCGCCGGTGCAGGTGAGTACGAGGTCGCCGAGACCGGCGAGGCCAGCCATGGTTTCGGCGCGGCCTCCGCAAGCCACGACCAGGCGAGTCATCTCCGCCAGGCCGCGCGTGATCAGGGCTGCGACGGAGTTGTGACCGAAGCCAAGGCCGTCGCAGATTCCGGCGGCGATGGCGACAATGTTCTTCAATGCGCCGCCCAACTCTACGCCGATTACGTCGCTGTTGGTGTAGATGCGGAAACTAGAATCGCTGAATTCCCGCTGCACGGTGCGCAAGAGCTCGGAATCTTGTGAGGCAATCGTGATCGCCGTGGGGTCGCCGCGCGCAACTTCCTGCGCAAAAGAAGGACCGCTGAGTGCGCCCACCGCGGGAATGGATCCGTCCTCGCGCTTCAATACTTCGGCAATCACCTCGGTCATGCGTTGCAGGGAAACTTCTTCCAGACCCTTGGTGGCGCTGACGATCAAGGTTTGCGGCGGCAGCAGCGGGCGCATGCGTTCGAATAAGGCGCGGCAATGCTGGGACGGCATTACGCTGACGACGATCTGCGCGCCTTGCAGCGTGGCGGCCAGATCGTTGCTGGCGGTGACGGAGTCTGGGATGGAGCGGCCCGGGAGAAATTGTCTCATTGAGCCGCTTCTGCATCATCGAGTCGCAGACGTCGGCCTCATGGGCCCAGAGGCGAACGCGGTGCGTCCCTTTGCGTCCGAGCACAATGGCGATGCCTGTGCCCCACGCGCCGGCGCCGATAATGGCGATCTCGCTCATGCGTGCCTCGATCCTAAACGATTTTCAGTGCCCGCCAGCAAGACGGCGGAGGTTAGCGTGGTGCTTGACGATGATGAGCACCGAGGCGAGTCGCCATCAACACCAGGGCCACAGAGTTGTTGCCGTATTCGTGCAGAACGAGTGCGAGGTTGGGAAAGGCCGCGACCGCGACGATGGATCCCAAAGAAACGTAACGGAAGATTAGCACAAGGATGAAGAAGATGCCCGCGGAGAGTAGCACGGCTTTGGGGGCGAGCATGAGGAATGCGCCGAGGCCCGTGGCCACTCCTTTGCCGCCGCGAAACTTCAGCCAGATGGGAAAGATGTGGCCGATGACGGCGAAAAGTGCGGCCAAGGCGGCGAAAAGGGCGAAGTCAGGAGACGAGGCCGGCAGAATCATGCGCCAGGGAATTTGGGGAATCGAGATCCGCTCGAAGATCGCCGGACTCAGGAGGATACCGGCCGCCACCGCCACCGATCCTTTCAAGGCGTCGAGCAGGAGAGTCAGGATACCGAGGACGTGGAGATTTGCGGGCTACGTTGGTTGCGCCGATATTGCCGCTGCCGGTGCGGCGCACGTCTTCGCCGCGGAAGATGCGGACCAGGAGATAGCCGAAAGGGATGGAGCCCAGCAGGTAGCTTGCGGCGGCGATGAGGAGAAGTCTGGGCATGGTGGAAACCGTTCGACTTTCGCGATACTGTCGGCGGCAAGGGCAAGGACGCCCTCGCGACAGCCGGCGGGACGCCGGCGCTACTGTAAAACCGGCGCTACTTTCGTCGGGGCTACTTTAAATCAAATCGGGCTAGTTTTGTGTACTTCGATCCTTTCGGGGAAAGCTGGCTCTGGTACAGAAAAAATTCGCGGGCAGTCATGCTACCAAACTCTGGAGCAGGGAGCGCGGCAAGTTTTTCCTGCAGAGGCTGAAAGATGCGATTCGGGGCATCGGCTTTGTGGCGTCGCGGCGAGGCGGAACGACCGGCTCCGCGGGCTAGCGTCAGGTGCGGACTGAGGGCGCGGTCTTCTTTTGGGATTCCTAGCGAGCCCATTTTTCGTCGATCGTGGCGGCGAGTGCTGGCAACTGAGGGCCAGCTTCCATGCCGATCCAGAAGACGCGGGCTGAATTTGCGGTGGGGAAGAAGCCGTAGCCTTGGAGGTGAATGTCCGACCGCGGCTAGCGGAGACAGAAGTCAGTGCGTGCTTGATCTGGTCCACCGCAGGTTCTCGGGTTGTTCGCCGATAAACTTCAGCGTCACGTGCAGCGATTCTGGTTTCGCCCAGCGCGCATCGGGGGCGAAGCGTTCACGCCTTCCATAAAGCGGGCGATGCGGTCGCGGATGGCGTCGTCGATGTCGAGAGCAATGAAGAGGCGCATAAAAAAGCTTAGCCTACCAACTCCAGCTATCGAGACCGAATCGTCATTTACACGAGGTACTCGCTACAGCGGCTAGCTCGGTACTACATTAGTTTCTTTCTCAGCATATCCAGGGCCATGGTGGAAGCGAAGCGGCGGATACGCTTGCGGTCGCCGGGGAAATTGCGGTGGATCACCTCGGTGCCGCGGTCGCTGGCTACCGCGTGGAACACGAGGCCGACCGGTTTGTCTGGCGTGCCCCCGCCGGGGCCGGCGACGCCAGTGATGCCTACGCCCAACGTCGACTCACAGCGGTAGCGGATACCTTCGGCAAGGGCGGCGGCTACCTCGCGGCTCACGGCTCCGTGGCGGTCGATCATTTCCGTGGGCACGCCGGCGAGTTCGGTCTTCAGCACGTTCGAATATACGACGGCACCGCCGAGAAAATAGCGCGAGCTGCCGCTGATCGAGGTGAGACGCTCCGACAGCAGGCCTCCCGTGCAGGATTCCGCGACGGCCACGGTCGCGTTGCGCATCTGGAGCCAGTAACCGACGATTTGTTCTAACGATTCGCCGTTGCGGGAGTAGACCGCATCGTCCAATTCGTCCTCGACCACGCCGGCGACTTCATCGACGCGACGCTGTGCGGCGTCGAGCGTGGCGGCGCGGGTCTTGAAGTGCAGTTCAATTTCTCCGGCGCCGGCCAGGATGGTGGTGTCGACGTCCGGGTAACGCTGATAGATGGGGGCGACGCGAGCGTCGACTGCGGATTCGCCCAGCATGGCGATTTTCAAAGTCCGGACAGCCAGAGACGCCGTAGGAACTTTGGCACGCAGGCGGTCGCGCACTTCGCTTTCGAACAGAGCCTTGAGTTCGTGCGGAGGGCCGGGGAGCAGCACGATGATGTGTTCGCGGCCGTCGAACTGTCCGCTCAGAAACTGTCCGGGGGCGGTGCCATTGGGATTGGGAAGGACCAAAGCGCCGTCGATCACGTCGGCCTGCTTGGCGTTGTTGGCAGCCATCTTCCACCCGCGCTCGGCAAAGCGCTGCTCCAGACGAGCCAGGACTTCGGGATCGCGTCGCAGAGTCAGACCGAGGGCCGCGGCGACCGCCTCGCGGGTCAGATCGTCTTCCGTGGGGCCGAGGCCGCCGCTGAAAATCAGAATGTCGGAGCGAAACAGGCCGTGCTCCGCGGCGGCAACCAGGCGCGGCAAATTATCGCCCACAATGCTTTTGAAAATTACGTCGACGCCCAACAGGTTGAGCTGCTCGGTGAGGTAGAGCGAGTTGGTGTCCATGCGGAAGGGTGTGAGCATCTCGGAACCCACCGCGATGATTTCGGCATTCACTCGTTTAGAAGTTTAAATGAAAAAGGGAGGGCAACGAGAGGGGATAGTAGGCATTCGTCGTGGGGGCTGAGGAAGAGCTTTTAACCGCAAAGTTCGCGGAGAAAGAGCGCAAAGAACGCGGAGCAAATCTCTTGATTTGCCGTGCTCGTAAGCGGAGGAAAGTTATTCTGGCGGCAACGGAAAACCCTGAACGTCCCAGGAAAGATGATGGACGCTGTTGGTGGTCGCGAGGATTACGGAGCGTCCCGGGGCAAACGCCAGACCCACCAGACCTTGACCGGCGACTTCGAGATTCGCGAGACCGTCGGGCGCAATCTTCACGATGCCGCGGGTGCCGGAGAGAGAGGCTGCAACATAGAGGTTGCCATTCACGTCGAAGGCCAGTCCTTGCGGTCTTCCCAGACCTTTATAGAAAGTGCTCACTGTTCCGTTGGGATCGATTTTGTAGACGCGGTCGGTGGGGCCCGTCACGTACAGATCTCCACGCGGACTGAATGCCAAGTGATAGGCGGAGACGCTGACTTCGAGCGTGGCAAAGACAAAGACCTGCTGGTCGAGGGCGATCTTGAAGATGGTTCCATTGCGGTCGCCGACGTAGAGGCTTTGCTCTCGGTCGAAGGCGATCCCCGTGGCGACACCCATGCCTTCCGCATAGGTGGACATGGTTCCGTTGGGTGCGACGCGATAGACAGCGCCGTCGAAGCGCGAGGAGACATACATCTGTCCCTGGCGATCGAAGGCGATGGCGGTGGCATTCATCATTTCAGAGACGAAGGGCTTGAGGATGTAGTTGGTATCGATCTTGAAGATTGCGACCGGAACTTTCTGGCCGCGCGAACCTGAGACTGTGGCGTAGATGTTGCCTTCGGCGTCGAGAGCAGGGTTGGTGACGGGGTGAAGATTTTCGGCGATGGGCACGGCGACTTTCACCGTATGCGAGTTGCTGACGTGGCCGTTGGTTGCAACCACGACCGGTCCGGAGGTTGCGCCTTCGGGAACGCGGGCGACTAGAAAGCCGTCAGAGCTGACAATGATGGATCCCTCGAACTCGCCGAATTGTACTTTCGGGCGGTGCAGTTCCTGGGGGCGGAGGCCTGACCCGGTGATCCGGAGTTCGCCGCCGGCGAGCGCCAGCGAGGGGGCCACCGTGTCAATGCGCGGTCCGCCGTTGACGTTTTTCTTGCCGAGGATACGGTCGGAAAATCCCATGGAGAGAACCGAGGGCCGGCTACCGAACGCGAGTTTCTCGCGGACCTCGGTATACGGACTTCTATTATCTTAGTAGCCCAAAATGTAGCAAGAGATGCATCGCAATGAAAGCGAAAACCCCTGCTGCAACATCGTCGAGTACGATCCCGGTGCCTTCTGGAAGTTTTTCCAGTTGTCGCACCGGAGGCGGCTTCATGATATCGAAGGCTCTAAAAAGTATAAAACCGGCGAGAAAAGTTTTCCATGTGAGAGGGACAGCGATGAGCGCGATCAGTTGGCCGGCGACTTCGTCGATTACGACGAACTGGGGATCTTTGGTGGCGGAGGCGCGAGCGACGCGGGTGGCGGCGGGGATCGCGATCAGGGTGACGAGTGCAGACAGTGCGATGGCAATTGGGGTCTGCAACGCGGGCGGTATCAGATAGGCGGCTGCAGCCCAGATCAGGACTGTGGCGGCGGATGCCCAGGTTCCTGGGCCGGGGCGCAGGCGGCCGACTCCACAGAAGGTCGCGATCAGCGTTGCCCAGAGCGGGGCGCGCAGGCGGGACGCCCCTTCCGCAGGCTCAGAGCAGGCTCCCGCGACAGCCGGCGGGGCGCCGGCGCTACGGTTTGACGGGCCGGCGCTACGGTCTGGCTGCGTGGACTCCTGTGCTTTGGTTGATGCCATGAGTTAGGAGCCGACGGGGTTGGTAGCGCCGCCGTCCTCGGCGGCTGTGGTGGGGGCGTCCCGCCCGCACACCCAAACCCATTTCCAATCTTTTAGATTCGCTTTTGCGGGATTGTCCGCTACGTAGTTCATCGCGCGTTCGAATTCGTCTTGGTTTCGAATCAGGTGGTCATAGTACTCCCTTGCCAGAACATGCCTGCCGGCCGAGGATCGCATTCGCGCGTTTTGCGGTGAAAGATTTCCAGGAATGCACGACGGTCGCCAGCGTTTGACCGGAAGGAGGCGGGCGACTATGTGGACGTGATTAGGCATCACGCACCAGGCAAAGAGGCGGTAGCGCTGGTCGTCAAAGTGACACAAGGTGTCGGCTATTTCTGTGGCGATGGCGGGTTTCTGCAGGTGGCATGCCCCCGCGCCGCTGTCGAGGAATTTCTCTAAGATTGGAGTGGAGAGGCGCTGAATTCTGTGGCGTTCGTCTGGACTCAGATCGCGATGGAGCTGGTTTGCCGTTTTGATGATGGCTTCGCGCTCGGAGGTGATTCGATCAAGGACCGATTTCAGGAGGGAGACGGCTAGGCGGAAGGTGACGAAGTAGGTGACGCTTTCTTTTTCCCAGTGCGGGAGGCGGCCGCGATTGCCGATCGTGACCTCGCCGAAGCGCGGGCGGGACGCCCCCGCTACAGCCGGCGGGGCGCCGGCGCTACGGTTTGGCGGGCCGGCCCTGCGGTTGGGCTCGGCGGGATTCGCGGGATCGGGCTTCATGATTCGTCTTCTTGGTCTTCTGGATTGTGGTCTCGGATCGCTTCCTCGGCGTCGGTGACCGGGACGGAGATCACATATTGGCCACTGGCCCATTTGCCTAGATCGATGAGGCGGCAGCGGTCGCTGCAGAAGGGGAATTCGGGGTCGGTGCTCTTGACAGACTTTTTGCAGATGGGGCAGCGGAGTTTGACGGTGCGCTTACGGGGCATACGATTCGTATGGTCGAGACACGGTTTGTAGCGGAGGGCCGCTACAGAATTTTTGCCACCAGATCGTAATCGTGCGCTTCGGTGATCTGGCAGCGGTAGAACTGGCCCGGCTGCGGCTCGATTTCCTCGGGGAAGTCGTTGACGAAAACTTTGCCGTCGATTTCGGGAGCGTGCATGGGAGTGCGACCTTCGAGCAGCAAATCCGTCTCTTCCGACTCGCCTTCGAGCAGCAGATCGAACTCCTCACCGATCAGCCTCTTTTTGTTCTTCTTGCTGATTTGGCGCTGGATTGCCATCAGGTGCTTCCGCCTTCGCTCGATCTCGCGAGGTGAAAGTTTCTTGTCCAGAGCGTAGGCTCCAGCGCCGTCCTGATCGGAGTAAGCGAAGGCGCCCATCCAGTCGAACTGGGCATCGCGCACGAAGTCGCAGAGTTCTTCGAATTCTTGCTCGGTCTCTCCCGGGAAGCCCACGATGAACGAGGTGCGCAGGGTCAGGCCGGGCACGGTGCGGCGCATCTTGGCAATCGAGCGCAGGAAGACATCGGCTCCGCCGCCGCGCTTCATGCGCTTTAACACCGAGGCTGAGGCGTGCTGCAGGGGGACATCCATGTAGGAACAGATTTTTTCGTGTCGCGCAATCGTGTCCAATAGCTTGCCGGTGATCTTGTTGGGATAGGCGTATAAAAAACGCACCCAGCGCAGATCGTCGATGGCGGCGAGCTTCTCCAGCAACAGTGCCAGACCATCTTTGAGGCCGAAGTCTTCGCCGTAGCAGGTGGTGTCTTGGCCAATCAGGGTAATCTCGCGGACGCCACTGTGGGCGAGGCGCTCGGCCTCGGCAATCACGGATTCAAAACGCCGCGAGCGGAATTGCCCGCGCAACTGGGGAATAATGCAGAAGGTGCAGGGATGGTCGCAGCCTTCGGCAATCTTGATATACGCCATGTGCCGGGGTGTGGCGAGAATGCGCGGCGTGGCGTCGTCATAGAGATAGTTTGGAAGGTCGCCGATTGCGCCGGTCCATGATTCGCGAGCCCATGATTCGCGGGAGAAGCGGCCCTGTGCGGTACGAGCGTCGCCTTCGGGGCGCGAAGGCAAGACCACGAACGGGGAATTGCCTGGTGCCGGGGCAGGCGCCAGCTCCGTGACAGCGAGAATTTTTTCCAACTCGCCGGTTCCCACAACCGCGTCGACCTCGGGAATGTCCTGGCGAATCTGGTCGCGGAAGCGCTCGACCAGGCATCCGGCGACGACGAGTTTTTTCGCCCTGCCGCCGGTCTTGTGCGCGGCCATCTCGAGGATCGTATTTATCGATTCCTGTTGCGCACTCTCGATAAAGGAGCAGGTATTGACTACGATCACGTCAGCGTCTTCGGCGCGCCGGGTCAGTTCCGCTCCTGAGCGGGCCAGCAGGCCCATCATGACCTCGGTGTCGACTAAGTTTTTGGGGCAGCCAAGGCTGACGAAACCCACCCTCTGGGGGCGTTCGGCGGGCGGATTCTCTTGCTTGCGATCAGGCTTAAGAACAAGGGAACCGCTAACAGTGAGGTCCTTCACGGGCATGCAATCTTTCTATTTTAGCATCTCGGGAGAGGGGGCCGGGGGTACGCGCGAGATCCCTCGCTTCGCCTGAAAAACGGCTCGGCTCGGGATGACGCCCAAATAAAGAGAGGCGAGGACTAGAGGAAATTGAGACGCAACGCAGTTAGCGGGTCCGGGTGGCGGACTCGACCTCTTCGAAGAGTTCGGGGAGGCGCCGCACGTCTTCTGCGGAATTTCCAAAGCGGGCGGATTCGTAGACCTGGGTAAAGCGGGCGACGGGCTCGCGGAGGTGGATGTCTTCGATCTTCATCACGAATTCGTGAGGCGTCTGTCCCGGCGGTTTGTCGACGCCGCGCCGGGCGAGAGCGCGAGCCATTCGCTGATACCACATGGCGGCCGCTTGTTCGGGAGATCGCTCAGGATGGGCTTGCAGCCATTTTTCGTGCAGCCGGCGCGCGATCCGTCCCAAGTTCCCAAGAAACACAAAGCCCAGTGTAATTACCGCGCCCAGGAGCGCCCAGCGTCCGGGAGAACGTTCCACGCGATCCTGACTGCGTCGCGCCCATTTCAGCATCGACGCATAGTGAAGGCGTACCCAACGGCGCGTGCCCTCCCACAGCGCACGGCTGCGGCCGACTGCGGTCTGGCCGAGCACGTACTGGTGAGAGCTGTCGTAGCTGACCACCCAATCGCGCCAGAACGATGCCATCGCATCGATGTAAAGCGCGACGCGCCCCCAGCCCTGCGGACTGCCGCCGGCACCAGCAGGAGTGGGATCGAAGGTCTGCCAGCCGTAGCCGGGAAAGTACGCCTCCACCCAGGAATGCGCATCCTTGGCGCGGACCACGTAGTTGGCGGTGAGGTCGTTGAACTCGTCGCGGCGAAATCCGTTGACCACGCGGGAGGGAATTCCCAAGGTGCGCAACATGACCGCCATGGCAGAAGCGAAGTACTCGCAGTGTCCTTGCTTGCGATCGAAAAGAAAATTCGCGATGGGATCCTTCTCGTGGGTCCGCGGCAACTGCAAGGTGTAGCCGAAGCGCGTTCGGAGATGGTTTTCGATGGCGGCTGCTTTGTCGAAATCGTTGCTGGAGGACCTTGTGATCTCAGCGGCGAGGCGCGGAACTCGGGGATCGAGCGCAGGCAGGCGCAGATAAGAAGCCTTAATCTCCTCGGGATAACTCCGTCCCGCCCGGCGCAACTCGGCGGGCGGCGCTGCCATGATGTCGGATTCCGCCTCATAGCGGCCGATGGCGTGACGGGAATCGAGGTCGTATACCGCTCCGACGGAATCGGCGGCCAGCATCCGATACTCTCCGCGGAGGCTACGGGCCCAGGGCGCCAGGAAAAAGACATTGGTGCCGATTGGTTCCATGAGGACGCGGTAGTGAATTAAGCGCTCGCGGTCCAGACTCGTGTTTACGAATGACCGCAGCGGTGGGTTCGCTTGTGGTATGCGAAAGCTGTTATCGGACTGCCGCGGCAAAAGGAATTGCTGCCGCGGATTAGACCAGGTGGTACCGTCAAAAATTGACAGAGCCACGCCGCGCCAATGCAGGTCGAAATGGCCGATGGTATCGCCGTCGATCCGAATGTGCATTACAACGGCGTTCGACTGCTGAATCTGTCCTATCTGGCCCAACTGGACGCGATCGCTAAATCCGGTCGAGAGGTCGGTGCCGAACGAGTAGTCGCCCATGTATCCCGCCGACATGCGCGGCATGAGGAAAAACAGGGCTGCAGCGCTGAACAGAATCATCAGCATCAATACGGGTGCGATCCGCGCAAGGGAGAAGGCAAGACGCCGGTGCTCCTGGGGATCGTTCGAGTGTTTGGCCTGAATGCTGGCCGCATGACAGGAACGGCGCATTTCCATCAACACAAACGTTCCCACAGCCATCAGCATGAAAGTGGCGAAGGAGAACAGGAAAACACTGTCGACCGTCAATACCGCGGACGCCAGCACCATCAAGAAAGCGAGGATGGCCAGCGTGATGTGGTCCCGCTCGCGGCGCAGCGAGAACATGCGCACCACCACGCCGAACAAGGCTAAGTGCACCGTCGCCGGCAGGAATCCTCGGGAAAGCAAGAAGTAGTCGACGGCGAAAAAGAGGAAGTAGGCGACGGAAAGGGGCGCAGTCCAACGCTCAGAAATCACGAACTGGCGTCGTTTTGCCAGCAAATATCCGCGGATGGCGAGCGCGGTTCCCACCAGCATGAGCGAGGGGCTGTCCAGACCGCCCGTGCTTGCCAGTGTCCCAAAGCCAGTACACACAAGAAGATAGAGTGCAAGTTCGAAGTAATGATCGATGGCCCGGGACATGGGGATCACACCGGGCAGTGAGGACTGGGATGACATTTGGCTGTGTAATCTTCTATCGCGATGCTTCTATGCGTCCACCACCATTGTTCGACAATCGTCAGAAGAAGGGAAGGGTTGGGCGAGAGATTCTTGCACCGAAAGTCACATGCCGTTCAGGGGAGAGAGACTGGGAGAACGATTAGGGTGCGAGGCCAAGATGGCCGCGACAGCCGGCGGGGCGCCGGCGCTACACAAAAACGCGGGACGGGGGCGGTGGGCTGGCGGAGGATTCTGAATGTTAGAATGGTTCAGGTCAGGCATCGGTCTCACGCGACGTACTCTCGCCAACCCCGCCAGGTCCGGAAGGAAGCAACGGTAACGGGCTCTTGCGTGTGCAGTGAGGTCCCGGTGCCTGGCTTATTTTTTCAGTCAGCGAATTAGTTCCTGCCCTTCTGATTACTAACATTTACACGCCCTTGACGACTCTTTGCGCAAGAAACGTCTTGTCGCGCATCAACTGATTGTAGGCTCGGTACAATCAGGCCAGCCCGCAAGGAGAATAATGAAGAATCAGCGGCGTTTCCCGCAAGCTTGCTCCCCATGTCACGATTCGCGTATCCGGGAAGTTATTTCAGGGACATCTGGCGTATCTGGACCAGTTGGTACAGTCGGCGGGCGAATGTCAGCTGTGGCCAGTGCTGAGTCTGTCCAACTTGGAAGAACTGGACCGGGCGGCCCTGTTATATCTCGTGAATGGGGAAAATCACGACTTCGGCATTACCTCCTGCCCGAATTTCATCCGCGAGTGGATTAATCGTGAGAAGGATCGGGCCGCTGCTTGAAGGTGGCTTGTCCCGGGTGACACAACCTATCCTCGTGCGTCTAGAATCTGGTCAGTCTGGATGTGATTGACTGGAGGATGGGCGATGATCTTCCGCCGTATTTGTGTGGTGGTCGTATTCCTGACCTGGGCTGCCCTCGCTGGCGCTCAGACCGCCAAAGTGAATTCCGTGCTCGACATGACGGAGTTCGTGCGCGACTGGCAAATCTCCAAGCAGTTCACGATCGACGTGGCCAATGCCATGCCCGCCGAGTTGTACAGCTTCAAACCCAATCCCGAAGAAATGAGCTTTGGCGAGCAGATGATTCACATCGCGGGCTCGAACATCTACCGCTTTCGAGAGATCACCGGCATCCAGCCCCCATTTTCGTTCGATCCAAGCAAGATACCCGCTTCCGATAAAGCGACCGCGCTAAGGCTGCTGGAGCAATCCTTCGACTATGTGCTCGACGTATTGCCGAAGATTACTGCCGAGCAACTGCAGCACGTCTGGCACATTCCTTCGTGGAAGGGTCGCAACGATCCGGATGGGCGCGCGATGATCTTGAATATGTTCGTTCATACGGCACACCATCGCGCGCAGTGCGAGGTTTATTTGCGGGCGAAGGGGATCAAGCCGCCGGACTATACGTTCTGATCTGAAGTTGCGATCCACGCGAGTTCCCTCGCCCCGCTGGTGAAAGCGCGAGGCTTCGGGACGACGCCCGGACGGATAGGTCAACACTTTCATCGCGAACCGGGAGGTTTACTTGCACGCGAAAGCTTTGGCTTGGACAGCCGAGGCGGGTGTCGCTACATGAGCGTTAGACATTCTGCTCCTGATGCTTGAGAATATTCAGTTTCCTATTCAGGAGTTCTCATTGACCAAACCGATGCGCGCTAAAATCAGCGCTCTGGGCACCTACCTGCCGCCTCGCGTTCTCACCAACGCCGACCTTGAGAAAATGGTCGACACCACCAACGAATGGATTATGGAACGCGTGGGCATCCGCGAGCGACATCTGGTGGATAAGGGCGTGGCCGCCAGCGATCTGGCGGTCGCAGCGGTGAAGAACTTGCTTGCGTCGCGTCCTTTTGACTTGCAGCAGGTGGACCTGATCGTAGTGGGCACGGTGACGCCCGACATGATGTACCCGTCCACGGCGTGCCTGGTGCAGCACAAATTGGGAATTGAGAATACCTGGGGCTTCGACGTTTCCGCCGGGTGCTCGGGATTCTTATATGCGTTGAACACGGGGGTGAAGTTTGTCGAGTCGGGGCAGTACAAGAAGGTGTTGGTGATTGGAGCGGACGTAAATTCCTCGATGACGGACTATACCGATCGCGCGGTATGCATCATCTTTGGCGACGGGGCGGGAGCGGTTTTGCTCGAACCTTCCGAGGACGGAGAGGTGGGCATTCTCGACCATGTGGCACAGATCGAGGGCATGGGCGGACAGTTTCTGTGCATGCCGGGAGGGGGTAGTCTGAACCCCGCTTCCCATGAGACGGTCGACCAGAAGATGCATTACATTCATCAGGATGGCAAGAACGTCTTCAAGTATGCGGTGAAGAAGATGGCGGAGATGACGGAACGCATTTTGGAGAAAAATAAACTGACGGGCAAAGATATCGATTGCTTCATTGCCCATCAGGCGAACCGGCGTATTATCACGGCGACGGCAGACCGGCTGGGAATGCCGATGGAGAAGGTCGTCATCAATATCGACCGCTACGGCAATACCACAGCGGGCACGATCCCGATCGCGATGCAGACAGCGCTGGAAGAGGGAAAATTGAAAAAGGGAGATCGCCTGCTGATCGCGGCCGTGGGGGCTGGGTTCACTTCTGGGGCGACGTTGATGAGATGGGCGTACTAAGACCGGACCGGCTTTCTTGTTGTCGTCCTGAGCAACGCGAAGGACCCATGCACTCGGCCGACGCCTTACAATTGCATAGGTCCTTCGCTTCGCTCAGGCTGACAAGGTCCGGTGTTAGACATTCTTCCGTTAATCCTTCAGAATAATTGAGCTTTCATCCACAGGAGCTTTTGTTGACGAAACCGATCCGCGCCAAAATCAGCGCCCTGGGCACGTACGTGCCGCCGCGTCTACTCACCAATGCCGATCTGGAAAAGATGGTCGACACCAACAATGAATGGATCATGGCGCGCGTGGGAATTCGCGAGCGCCACATCGCGGACAAAGGCGTTGCCACAAGCGACCTCGCCGTACAGGCAGCCGCGAAAGCCCTGGCGCAACGTGGTCTTGCTGCCACCGACATCGATGCCATTATTGTTGGCACGGTTACGCCGGACATGTTTTTTCCATCCACGGCCTGCGTGGTGCAAGACAAGCTGGGCGCCAAGGGAGCGTGGGGATTCGATCTTTCGGCCGCCTGCTCGGCATTTCTCTACTCGGTGCAAGTGGGAGCGCAATTTATTGCCAGCGGTGTGCACGAGCGCGTGCTGGTGATTGGCGCCGATGTGATGTCGTCGATTATCGACTACGCCGACCGTGCGACCTGCGTGATTTTCGGAGACGGCGCGGGGGCCGCGATTCTGGAGCCTGCGGAAGATGATTCCCTCGGACTCATCGACTTCATCCACGAAGTAGATGGATCCGGTGGCCAGTATCTCTACATGCCCGGCGGAGGCAGCTTGAATCCGACGAGCAAAGAGACGATTGCGAAGAGAATGCATTACGTTCATCAGGACGGGCAGCAGGTCTTCAAGTTTGCCGTCCGCAAGCAGACCGAACTCTGTCAGAAACTGCTGGAACGCAACGGGCTGAAGGGCTCGGACATTGACGCGTTCATTCCACATCAGGCCAATCTGCGCATCATCAATGCCACCGCCGATCGGCTGGGACTGCGGCCCGAGGCCGTGGTCGTTAACATCGAGCGCTACGGCAATACCACGGCGGGAACGATCCCGCTGGCGATGAACACAGCGCTGGAGCAGGGCAAGCTGAAGAAGGGAAGCCTGGTGATGCTGGCCTCGGTGGGCGCCGGCTTTACTGTGGGCGCGACGTTGCTGCGCTGGGCGTTTTAGGGACGGACGTCGGACCCTCCGATCTCAAAGCTCGGACCTCAAAACCTAACGCCTAACACCCAGCGCGAAGTCCTGATATCCAAGGTCTGAGGTCCGTGACGTTCGTAACTTTCTTCTGTTCATTTCGATAGATTGGCCGATTACCGGCTGCTATCGTTCTGGCACGTTCGCCCCACGTGGGGATGTGGCGAGTGTGGAAGAGAAGAAATGATTCGCAATCTCTGTTGCTGTCTTCTGCTGGCCCTGGGCTCGGTCGGACTGGCCGCCCAGCAGGCCGATCCACGCGAGAGTAAATTGTTGGTCCTGGAGCACCTGTGGAATGAGGCGCAGGTCAATCGCGATTCGTCTGCGCTGGAGGCCCTGGTTTCCAGCCGGTTTGTGAATACCGAGTGGGATGGCGAACTTACCAACAAACAGAAATTTCTTGCTGACATCAAAGATCCTCGTTTCAAGCCCACAGCCCTGAACATCCAGGACGTCAAGATGAATTTCTTTGGCGAGACGGCGGTGGTCACCGGCGTCTATCATGCGCAGGGCACCTACCAGGGGAAGGCGTACAACCACGTCGGACGTTTCACGGATACGTGGGTCCAGGACTTGGGCAAGTGGCAATGCGTTGCCAGCCACACCAGCCTGCTGAAGAAGTAGGTTCTTCACCGTCCGCAATCCTTTCGGTTATAGGCCCATAGAGTCTTTTTATGCGGCAAGTCCGCGACCGCAGCGGGGTGCGAGCGATCTAATCAGGTCTCGGGTATTGGGTCTTAGGTCTTGGGCAATTCCCAATAGCTAACACCTAACAGCCAACACCTTCAGGAAAATTCGCCATGGATGCCGCTTCCCCGCCTCGTGCATGGAAGGTGCTGCTGGCCTTCGCCATCATCTATTTTGTCTGGGGTTCGACGTTTCTGGCGATTCGGGTGGGAGTGCGCGAGGTTCCGCCGTTTCTATTGGCGGGCATGCGGTTCCTGGTTGCGGGAATTGTTCTCTACGGCTGGATGCGCGCCCGGGGCACAGCTTCGCCTTCGGCGCGCGAGTGGAGCGCGGCAGCGTTTCTGGCGGTCCTGATTTTTGTTTTCGACTACGGGTTGCTGTTCTGGGCCGAACGTCGAGTGCCCTCGGGCATCGCGGCAGTCATGATGGCGACGATCCCCGTGTTCATGGCGATTGCAGAGATCGTTTTCCTCCGGACCCAGCGGCTCACACTGCGACTTGGGCTTGCTCTACTCGTTGGATTAGCCGGAGTAGCTGTTCTTGTCGGACATACGATGAGATTGGGCGAAGCTCCCGTGGATACTGCCGGCGCATGCGCGCTAATCTTCGCGGCGGTCAGTTGGTCGGTGGCTGCATCTCTGACTCGCAGATTGCCGCTCCCAGCTGCTAAAGCCATGAGTTCTGGAACGCAGATGTTGGCGGGAGGCGTGCTGCTCACGCTGACTGCGGCGCTGCTGGGAGAGTTCCGCGGCTTCCACGTGCAGGCGGTGTCGCTGGGGGCCTGGCTCGCCTTGGTCTATTTGATTGTGGCCGGATCGATTGTCGGGTTCACGGCCTACGTGTGGCTGATTCATCACGAATCGCCGACCAAGGTGGGAACGTATGCGTATGTGAATCCGGTAGTCGCGGTTTTGGTCGGATATTTTTTAGGCGGGGAAGCGATCGGCCCGCGCACGATCGTAGGGACGCTGCTGGTACTGGTGAGCGTGGTCCTGATCACGACGACACCGAAAGCGCAGGTGGGGGTCGACTCGCTCGCACCGGAAGCAGACTGATCCGGCCCGATAGCGAACGGCTCCGCTGTTCGCGCGAAGCGTATCAGAAGGCGTCATCCCGAAGCCCCGCGTTTTCACCAGCGGGGCGAGGGATCTCGCGTACAGCGCCGGGCACCGTCGGCTCATAGACTTCGCTCCATCGCTCCGCCAAGTCGTTCCCAATGAGGATTCGTGGACTCGATGAGCCTAATCTTCTTGCTCCGACGCCATCTTTTGATCTCTTTTTCGCGATTGATCGCAGCGTCGGGGTAGAGAAAGCATTCGTAGTGCGCGAGCCGCGTCAGGTTGTAGCGACTGGTGAAGCCGGGAACGAGTTTGTTCTTGTGCTCCAAGAAGCGCGGCGGCTCAGGTCACCCGTGATGCGGGTAATCAGCACGTGAGAACGGGGACGGTTCGTCATGATGTAAACGTAAAACTGCTTGGGTCTGCGCATGGTCCAGCCGTCTACTTTACGTGTACCGTCCTTTTGAAGGCGTCATCACTCAGCCGAGTGAAGCGTTGCGCAAGAAACCTCTCTATCAATCAAGGCCGATCCCAGCCTGTGACGAATGAACATCGCGGCGGTGGATAAATGATTGATGCGGCACGCGAGATCCCTCGCCCCGCTGGAGAAAACGCGGGGCTTCGGGATGACGCCTCCGGTTAGAAGGAGGTAGGGTAGATCCGATGGATCTGGTCTTACGGGTGGGTCATCTTCTCAGGACGCACTAGTTGATCGAATTCCTCGCCTGTAAGATATCCCAGCTTCACTGCCGCTTCGCGCAGGCTGCTGTGCTCGACGTGGGCAGTGTGGGCGATCTGGGCGGCCTTGTCGTAGCCGACTTTCGGGGCCAGCGCGGTGACCAGCATCAACGAATTCTTTACGTACCAGTCCACCTTGGCGCGATCGACCTCAATGCCTTTGAGCATGTACTCGACGTAGCCGTGGCAGGCATCGGTGATGAGCGTGACTGAGTGCAGGAAGTTGTAGATGATGACTGGCTTGTAGACATTGAGTTCGAAGTTGCCCTGCGACCCGGCAAATCCGACGGCGGCGGTCGCGCCGTGGACCTGTACGCAGACCATGGTCATGGCTTCGCATTGCGTGGGGTTCACTTTGCCCGGCATGATGGACGAACCCGGCTCGTTCTCAGGAATCGAAATCTCCCCCAGTCCGCAGCGTGGCCCGGAAGCCAGCCAGCGGATGTCGTTGGAGATCTTCATGAGCGAGGCGGCCAGCGTTTCCATCGCGCCCTGAGCAAAGACGATTTCATCGTGGGCGGAAAGCGCGGCGAACTTGTTGCCATGGGAGCGGAAGGGAAGACCGGTCAGTTCGGCAATCTTCCTGGCTGCGCGCTCGGCAAATTCCGGATGCGTGTTCAGCCCAGTGCCGACGGCGGTACCACCTATCGCCAAGTCGTAGAGTCCTTCCAACGCCTGTTCCAGTCGATGGATATCGCGATCAAGCAGGCTGGCCCAGCCGCCGAACTCCTGTCCAACGGTTAAGGGCACGGCGTCCTGCAGGTGGGTGCGCCCGATCTTCACGACTTTCTCGAATTCCCTGGCCTTGGCTGCGATCGCGTCGCGCACGGTCTTGATTGCCGGAATCAGCGCATTCTTCACGCGCTCCGCGGCGGCAATGTGCATGGCCGCCGGAAACGTATCGTTCGACGATTGGGACATGTTCACGTGATCGTTGGGATGCACCGGCTTCTTCGATCCCATCTCGCCGCCCGCGATCTCGATGGCGCGGTTGGAGATGACCTCGTTTACGTTCATGTTGGTCTGGGTGCCGCTGCCCGTCTGCCAGATGCGCAACGGGAACTGGTCGTTCAATTTGCCCGCAATTACTTCGTCGGCGGCTTGTACGATGAGCTTTGCCTTGTCCGCAGGAAGTTTGCCCAGATCCTGATTCACCAGCGCGCAGGCTTTTTTGAGAATGCCGAAGGCTCGAATCATTTCCGGAGGCATGGTGTCGCGCCCAATGTTGAAGTGCAGCAGCGAACGCTGGGTCTGCGCGCCCCAGTAGACGTTGGCTGGGACTTCGATCTTTCCCATGCTGTCGGATTCAACGCGGGTGCGAGTGGCAGGCTCGGTAAGAATAGACATGAGAACTCCTGCTGGAGTGGCGCGATGAGTGCAACCGCAAATTATAACAAGGTGGAGCTCGGCGATTGCGAGTGAGGTTTTGAAGGATACGGAGGATTCGCAGATAGTTTAACGTTTGACGTTAAACGAGAAGCGCCACCGGGAAATCGCACTCCGTGGCGACCGGAAGGGGCAACACCTTATTCGAATCAACAATCAGTGGCGCCTCTGTTTTGTCTGGCTTGAGGGGAACGCCTATGACGTGGAGATCGTAGATTATCATTAGGAGCAACCTCGATGGCTAAATCTCAGAAGCTTCTTCCTCCAATCCATCCGGGAGAAATTCTTCGCGCGGATTTCATGGAGCCACTGGGTTTGAGCATGAATCGTCTGGCGTTGGATCTGCGCGTTCCGGTGACCCGGATTGCCGAGATCGTTCACGAGCGGCGCGGCATTACTCCAGATACGGCTTTGCGGCTCGCTCGAGATTTCAATACGAGTGCGGGCTTTGGCTGACCCTTCAGTCCGCTTACGATCTAGAAGTTGCGCAAGACAAGCTCTCGCGGGTGATTGAACGGGAAGTCCGCCCCGCCGTTTTTGCTGATGCGAATGCCGCTCGTGATCCCCGGTGTGTTGTCAACCGGGTTTTCGTAATTCCCGCGTGCTAGAATCACCGTTTCCGAGTTGGGCTCGAACCCTCGTCGCCTCGACCGACTCTGCGGTCAATCCCATGCCTGAATTCCTTGCCGCCATAGAACTCGATACTCTTGTGAAGGCGAAGGCTAAGGCCGATCCGCAGATGCAGACGGACGTTCTCGTCATCGGTGCCGGGCCGACTGGCTTGGCATGTGCCATCGAAGCGCAGGAGATCGGCCTGCGGGTCATCATTCTCGACAAGGGATGCCTGGTGAACTCGCTGTTCCACTATCCGGCGAACATGTCATTCTTCACCACGCCGGAGCTGCTTGAGATTGGCGACATACCGTTCACCACGGCCCAGCAGAAGCCCACGCGCGAAGAGGCGCTCGAGTATTACCGCAAGGTCGCGGAACATTACCGCCTGGACCTGCGCCAGTACGAGTGGGTGAAGACGGTGATGGGGAAAGATGGAAACTTCGCCGTCACCGCAACCGATCGTGCGGGCCGGCCGCATGATTACGGTACGAAAAAGGTTATCGTTTCCACGGGCTATTACGATCTGGCGAACCAGCTTTGTATCCTGGGCGAAGATCTTCCCAAGGTTTCGCACTACTACGGCGAGCCTCATCCTTATTACGACACCGATGTATTGGTGATCGGCGGTAAGAATTCCGCCGCGATTGCGGCGCTTGATCTGTGGCGGCACGGAGCCCGTGTGACATTAGTGCACCGCGAGGCGCAACTCCACAATCACGTGAAGTACTGGATCAAGCCGGACATTGAAAACCGCATCAAGAATGGGGAGATCGACGCTTACTTCAGCAGTTCGGTGCAGGAGATTGGCATCGATCATGTGATGATCAAGACGCCGAAAGGACCGGTCCGCCTGAAGAACGATTTCGTACTCGCCCTGATCGGCTACCATCCCGACTATGATTTTCTGCGCAGCATGGGGATCGAGTTGTCCGACGAGCAATGCCGGCCGGTGTGCGATCCGGTCTCGCTAGAGAGCAATGTTGCGGGAATTTATGTTGCGGGCGTAATCGTGGCGGGATCTCGGACCAACGAAATTTTCATCGAAAACGGACGTTTCCACGGCAAGCAAATCGCAGAGGATCTTAGGAGAAATCTACGGCCCGATTCTCGGCAGGACAGGGTTGCTCCTTCGCAATAGGTTCTTCTTGGACTTTTTCGGGGATTGATGTGCTCGAATTCGTTGTGTGCTGTCGCTGCATTGAGGAAACCGCCCAAAACAAAACCCCGGGCAGGTTCGCCCGAGGTCTGTACCGCAACTTGCTAAGTTCCTAAGCGCGCAGCTTGCGCCGTATCTGGGTACCCAGAGCAAGCAGGCCGGTACCCATCAAGGCCAACGACCCGGGTTCGGGGACTACCGATGATTCTGACCCAGTGGCATATCCGGTGTCGTCGCTGCATTTCGAGCCTGAAGCGGTGCAGAAATGGATGACGACGCCTGTGAACTGACTCGCGGTAAGGCCGGAAGCAGTGAGCATGAATGTAACGTTGTTAGCGCTGACTACACCCTTGGGCTGTCCCTGAACGTTGGTGAAATCGAAGGCAAAGGTTCCAAACATGCTCACGTTCTGAGGAGCCTTCACGTGTTTGAAGTTAAGACCAGAATTTGCATCTGCGGTGAGCCCGCTTGCACTGGACAGCGAGAGACTAGAAGGTCCGTTGAACGCGAAGTCTCCGCCATTCAACTTGGCGGAGAAGCCGGCGTTCATGTTAATGCTGACGCTGACCGTATTGGCTCCTGCGTCAGCAATGGTGACCGACCCAACCGATCCCGAGATTCCCAGGTTGTTCGAGCTAAGGTTAAAGGAGACTGAATTCGCAGACGCCATTGGCGTAATGGCCAAAGCGGCTGCTACACACAGAACTGGTAGTACAACTTTCAGAGCTGTAATTCTCACAGCGCGGGGTCTCCAGAAACGACGAAGTTTATTCCAAGCCTTAGCATTGCAAGGCAGGGGCCACGCCGCGGACAGGTTGCGTAACTTCAAATAATCTACGTAAAGTGCTGAGTTTAGAAGATTTGTTGGCCATTGTTTTCGGCGTTCGCTGAAGCTGTCCCGAACGTAAAACTGTAAAATTTTGCATTTTTGGACAATTCTTAAAGCAAGAGTTTAACCATTCGGGCGGCCTTTGATGCTGAACGACTTCGGACAAACTGTCTCTTTACCCGTTCTTGATATTGTTATGTGCGTCGGCCACACCACAATCTCATGGAACCACAGCCGGAGCGCGGTCTTGCCACCATCTCACTTCCGTCGTATTTGCGGCTATTGCGCGGCAACCGCAATTTCCGCCGCCTTTGGCTGGCGCAGATCGTCAGCGAGATTGGGGACTGGTTCTACACACTTTCGATTTACACCTTGCTGCTGCAGCTGACGGGGCACGCCGGCTCGGTGGCGCTGGCGCTCGTTCTCCAGGTTTTGCCGCAGACGCTGGTCGGTCCGACAGCGGGAGTGGTGAATGATCGGCTACGACGGAAGCACGTCATGATTGCGGCCGATGTCGTCCGCTGCGTGGTGGTGCTGGCGATGCTGTTCGTGCGGTCCCGGTCGATGGTGTGGCTGGTCTATCCCTTGCTCCTGGCGGAAACCACGATGGCCGCGTTCTTCGAACCCGCCCGCAGCGCGGTGATTCCCAACATCGCCGTCCAGGATGAGGTTCTTGTCGCCAACACGCTGTCGTCGGCGACATGGTCGGTGAACCTGCTGATTGGAGCCGCGGTCGGAGGAGTGGTTGCCGCTTTTTTCGGACGCGACACGGTCTTTATTCTCAACGCGCTCTCGTTTCTGACGTCGGCGCTGCTGATCAGCGGAATGCGGTTCGCAGAGCCCCATGCCGAATCGGCTGCGCCGCTGCGCCCTCGCGATCTCGTCGACTACTCCCCGGTGTTGGAGGGGATTCGCTACATCCGCAGTCATCCGACTTTGTTTCCGGCAGTCTTCGCCAAGGCTGGGGAGTTTATGGTGGGACCAAGCTGGGTCATCTTTACCGTGATGGGAGCGCGCGAGTTTGCCGTGAAGGGGCGCGGTATCGATGCTGCCGGCGGGGCGATGCTGGGCATGAGCATCCTGCTCGGAGGGCGCGGGCTAGGAGCTCTGGCGGGGCCGCTGGTCGCGGCGCGGTGGGCCGGTCGTAGCGACCATCGTCTGCGCCTCGGGATTCTTTTTGGTTATCTCACGATTGCGGTGGGGTACGGCGTGCTGGGCGCCAGCCGTAGTGTTTGGATGGCAGCGGCCTGCGCCATGCTCGCGCACGCGGGAGGCTCGACGGTGTGGGTCTTCTCCACCACGCTGCTGCAGCTTCATACAGAAGATCGCTTCCGGGGACGCGTCTTCTCCGCGGATCTGGGCTTGGCCAGCCTGACATTCGCCACTACTGCTTACCTATGTGGCCGCTTGTTGGATGTGGGAATTTCCGCGCGCACCCTCGCCAGCAGCACGGGCGTGCTGATGCTGGTTCCGGCAGCGGTGCTGGCAATTGCGCTTCGTGCGGTCCGAGCCGGCGAGGCACGGGTTCCTTTTTAAGTGCTCTCGGCTGCGGCGTTTTCTGGGGAAGAGCGACCGCCGAAGGCCACAAAAAAACTTTAGACACGTTACTAGCGTGCCCCCACGGTCGAGCCATTATCAAAACGTCTTGCTTGGTGGAAACTGGAAGACACTATGGCGGTTCACTCAACACGCAAAGACAATTTGAAGGTCGAGAAGCTGTCCCTTCTCGTACTGACTCTTTGCATCGTTGTGCTGATCTACGTCCTCGTCTTCCGGCCTTTCTAGCAAAGCTCCTGAAAACTCAGCTGGCGCAAATGTGATCTCGATCTACCGAAGAAGGTTCCACCAGAAAGGGCACCACGAATCGGCGCGGCAGCAGAGAAGTCGTGCTGCTGCCCCGCTATGCTACTTGTTCGTTCCCTGGAATATGGAGCGGGCCGGTACGGGTGCATCGCTCGTTCGATAATGCGCACCAGCCCTCCGGGGAATTCGCTCTTCATCAGGTATTCATCCACCAAACAAAGAATCCGCTCTGGCAACTCGGCATACGCTGAAAGCAGGATGACCGGCAGATTGGGAAACCGTTGTTTGACATGGCAGGCTATGGCCTCCGCATCCATACCTTCCTCTTTGTATTCCAATAGAACGGCGGCTACTGAAGCTTCGTCCAACAACTTCATCGCGCTGTAGCCGCTGGACGCGATCTTGACACGATAACCATGAGATTCGAGAGTCACTTTGCGAAGTTCCAAGGTTTCTGGACGGTCGTCGACGCACAACACAGTGGGGGAATTCATTTGGCACATCTCCTCTGGATAGGTACAGGCTGGGATTTGGTTTGCCATTGTCCCTTCGTGCACAACGCGCTGAAGCAACACGCATGAAACGAGCGGGATGACGCGCTTCTTTTCGACCGGGATTATTTAGTCCCCGAGCCAACGAAAGCGGAGCCTACTAAAAAAGGGCGACCCCTCGCACACGAGGAACCGCCCCGTATAGCGGACGATCTCGCTTACACGGCTGTAAGGACGTTATGGAAGGTCGACGTAACGGCCTCAAACGTCTGAACTTTGGGCGTTCCATCGATCATTCTTGCCAAGGTACGCAACACCTGTGGATAGGCGCTCGTGTTGTAAGCTTCGGCATTGGCTTTGTTCTCCCACAGACTGATCGCGATCGCATCCTGGCTGCCAGGATTTGACAGAGTGATTTCGTCCTTAAAACCCTTCTGCTTGCGAAGTAGAGGAAGAATTTCGTTTTCAAAGGTCCGGGTGTAATCAGAAAGCATGTTCGATTTCAGATGGAATGAGACATTGCGTGCAAACATTAAACAACCTCCTAAGGTCGTAGTCGCTAAGAGGAGAGAACTTCAGATGGCTGACTTAGTTTCAGGGAACCTGAAAGAGGAGAGGAATGCTCACTCGGTCTGACTGGTGCAGGTACGTGGCCCCTCTGCCTTGACGCGCAACTTGTTGAGTCGATTGGTGAGAAAGCACGTCTGCAGCACAGAATATGGGTTCCAGGGTGTACTTTTGGCGGTCAGCAAGCACAAACGGCGAGGGAGACTCGCCATTGCCATGTGCTTAACTTCTGGTACTGATTCTTCCGCCTCGACTATCCCTGCCAAACATGGCTACCGCACCAGCACGTTACTGTTTCGGTCGGTTGTTGCTTGGTCAATTGCTTTTTGCAGATGGGGCAGGGTTTCGTCATTAGATTCGTCGTGGTTTTAGTCCTCGGTTGAATCCCTCGATTGTGGGACGGGCGGGTGTGGCGTTGTGCAGCTTTTGGAGATTGCTCCCTTGCACGATTGTCGCCGCAATATCGATCACCCCAATAACGGGCCGGACCGACCTGACAACGGTAATCTATGCTGCGCTGAGCCGGTCAATCTTCGCCGCCATGATGAAGTCGCTCTCGGTCAGGCCGTCAATCTTGTGCGTCCACAACGTGATCTCAGCCTTGCCCCAGGCCAGCAGAATATCGGGATGATGTCCTTGTTCCTCGGCCACGCGCCTACGCGATTGACGAACTCCAGCGCCTGCTTGAAGTCGGGGAACTTGAATTCGCGGTGCAGGTGATGTTCGTCGTAGACCATCCACTTGGGGACGCTCTGATGTATCGTCTCGAGTTCTTCCCCTTGAGCGGCGGAACGCCTCCCCGGCACGGCACGCATTTCTTGTCGGCAAGCTGTTCGGTCATAAAGTCCTCCAAAAGATTGGGAGTGAAGTCGCAATCACTCCCGTAACAGAATTTCAACCGGCTGCGCGTGGCATCCGACGGCGGTGGATGCGGGCGTCTTAAAATATCGCTTCAGCCAAGCAGGTAGCCGAAGAACAACCCCACCGAAATCAGGCTCCACCACAAGAAAGACGTGGCCGCGAAACATGGGACTCGAGTTGAGCATCTGCATTTGCGCGTCGGACACGCCCATCTTCGAATAGGCCTGCATCAGGTCTGCCCTGCGATAGTAAGAATCATCGACAACAGGCGTACTGGCGCGATGAGGACGGCAATCCACCAGCCGGAGGGTTGTAGACGGAAGAGCGCGATGGCCAGGTAAATATCCAGAGCCGCCAACATGACAAAGCACGCCGCGCGCCGGGACCCGGTGAGATAGCGCCCAAAGAAGGGAAACAACGGCGTCGTTAGGCCGACCAGCAGCATATACATCGAGCCGGTAAAGAATGCGACGCTGGCGCCGAGCACGGGCAGAGGCGCTCGGTCGGTCCAGCGCTCCCTGGGATCGCGGCGGCGAACCGTATCGGCGACATCTTTGCGGCCGTAGAAGACGACAAAGGCGATGGGCACCAAGACAAGAAAAAATGCGCAGAAAATAATAATGAGGGTCAGAATCACGGCCATGATGCCGGTGGACATTCCTGGCGATGGCGCCCCGGGGGCGTTTTGCTGCGTCTGCGCCAGCGCGCCTCGCATGGTCACGGGCAGCACCGCCGTCATCAGAATCGTGACGAGCACACCCATGATCAGCCAATACCAGGACGTGACCAGCGTGAGCGCGCGCGCCCAGCGCCTCATTTGCACCGAGCCGATGCCCAATGCGACTAGCCCAGCCGCAAGGAATGCGTAGGTGGCGACTCCGGAGATGAACTGGCTGGGCCGCATTGAGCCACCGGGGGCGAGGCGGGACAGAAAGCGCCCAGCGCAACCAGGGGCACCATCAGCGCGGCAAGTAATCCCAAGATGATCTGGACGACGCCGAAGATCACGAGGCCTGTGCCGCGATCGCGGTACACCGGCGCATCGGGCAGAGGCGAATCAGCTATCGTGGGAACGACTGCGGGGACGGGCGCTGTTGATTCGGACACTGTCGATTCGGACCCGGGATCGTGCGCTGGTCCGGTATCTGATGGCAATTCTGGTTCCAAAGAGACCTCTCAGAACGAATCGGGATATCTTAGCAGGCGGATGGGCGAGATATCCGGGGCTGCACGCGATCGTGCTCTGCGCGATGTGGGAGTTCCGATAATTCTGTTCTGTGTACAATGATTTCTCTACTCTTCTAATACTCCGGCAAAACTAAGCCTCATTGGAGATGGCTCAGGGCCGCCGGCGCTTTTTTGCATGCCACCGGTCGCTGGGCTTGCCGTAGTCATTCGGAAGACCTGGCTGGAAAGGACTTGACGTGGTCGTTCTGGTCATCGGCGGGGCGGGATACATCGGCAGTCACGCGGCTCGGGCGCTGAAGCGCGCCGGACATGAAGTGATCATCTTCGACAATCTCAGCACCGGATACGAAATCCTGGCTGCAGGCTTCGAACTGATCAAGGGAGACATGCTGGATGCGCGCTGCGCTGGCCCGGGTGCTGCCGCGGGCCGATGCCATCATGCATTTCGCGGCGCATGCCTATGTCGGCGAGTCGGTAACGAATCCCAAGAAATATTTTCATAACAACGTCGAGGGCGGACTTTCGCTGTTGAACGCGGCCCTCGACGCGGGAGTGAAGAAGATCATTTTCTCTTCGACCTGCGCGGTGTATGGCGAGCCGGCGAAGGTTCCGATCGAGGAGAACACTCCGCGCCAGCCCGTGAATCCTTACGGCGTGTCGAAGATGTTTTTTGAGCAAGCGCTGGAGGCGTATGACCGCGCCTACGGTTTCCGCTACGCCAGCCTGCGCTATTTCAACGCCGCCGGCGCGGATGAGAGCGGAGAGATCGGCGAGTTGCACGATCCGGAGACGCATTTGATTCCTCTGGCGCTGCGCGCGGCGGCGGGACTGGGTCCAGAATTGCAGGTGTTTGGGTCGGACTATCCGACGCCGGATGGAACCTGCATTCGCGACTACATCCACGTCAACGATCTGGCGAGCGCGCATGTGAAGGCCTGGAGCACCTGGCGGCGGGCAAGGAAAGTTTTGCTGTGAACGTTGGAACGGGAAGCGGGTGCTCGCGTGCAGGAAGTGATCTCTGCGGTCGAGGAGGTGACCGGGCAAGCCGGTGCCGCACAAGATGTGCCGCGGCGGCCGGGAGATCCTCCGAGGCTGGTGGCGAATCCGGCGAAAGCGCAGGCGCTGCTTGCAGTGGAAGGCAACGCGCGGGTTGCGCGAGGTCGTGACGACGGCGTGGAATTGGATGGAGCGACAAAAAGCGACTGCGATGACTGCGCCAAGCAATATTAACCACAGAGGGCATAGAGAAGCACAGAGGAAGTCCGGCAGAGGAAAATCATGGCAAATGATCTGGCAGGGAAGAAAGTGGCGTTTCTGGGCGCCGGCAAGATGGGCGGCATCATTCTGCAGGCCTTGCTGAAGAACGGCTGCTTTCGGCGAAGTCAACCTGCGCCACGGTCGCGCATGCAGAGCGAGCCAAGGCGCTGGCGGCGAAGCTGAAAGTGAAAGTCGGAACCAACAACGTCGAAGCGGTCAAAGGGCGCCGACATCATCGTGATCGCGCGTGAAGCCGCAGGTGGTCGAAGACGTCGTGCGCGAGATCAGCGGTCACATCACACCGAAGCAGGTGATCGTGTCGGTGGCGGCGTCGGTGCCGACCTCCATGATCGAAAAGAATCTGCCGCCGAACGTGCCGGTGATTCGCGCCATGCCCAATACTCCCTGCCTGCTGGGAGCCGGCATGACGGCGATCTGCAAAGGCAAGCACGCCAGCGCGCAAGACGTCGCCATGACCTGCCACATGTTTGACGTGGTGGGAAGAACGGTCGTGGTCGACGAAAAGCACATGGACGCCGTCACCGCGCTTTCGGCCAGCGGTCCGGCTTACATCTACATCATTCTCGAATCGCTGGCCGAGGCGGGAGTGAAGGTGGGACTGCCGCGCGATATCGCGACGTCTGCTGGCGGCGCAGACCACGCTGGGCGCGGCGCGCGTGGTGCTTGAGACCGGAGATCATCCGGCGTCTGCTCAAGGATGCCGTGACCACTCCCGCCGGCTGCACCATCGACGCCATCATGGAACTGGAGGAAGGGAAGCTGCGCGTCACGCTGATCAAAGCGGTGGTGAAGGCGGCGCAGCGGGCGAAGGAATTGGCGTACGGGTAAACCGTGAAGCAAGGAGGCTTTTCTCCCGTCGTCACACGATGGTGCGCGCGGGATCCTTCCTCCGCCTGAAAAACGGCTACGGTCAGATGACGCCCAAGCTAACCTTGCAGCGAACCATTTTTCTTTCTGAAGCGTCTCGTGTTTAAATCCCCATCCATGAAACTGCTGATTGTTGTGCATCACCGGTTTGATCTCTGGAACGTCCCGGCGTGGTTTGGGCAACGGTTGGCGCAGGAGTTTCCGCAACTGCAGATCGCGCAGCGCAACAGCTATGAGGGTGTCGAGGAAGATCTGCGCGACGCGGAGGTCATCTTCACGACTCTCGTGCGGCCGGAGCAATTTGCCGCGCGCACCGAAACTGCGCTGGATTCATGCGCCGTCGGCGGCGGTGCATCAACTGCTGTTTCCGGAACTGGTGAACAGCGACGTCGTTGTCACGAACTCGCGGGAAGTGCATGGTCCGGTGGTCGCCGAACATGTGATGGCGCTGATCTTCGCGCTGGCGAAGAAGATTCCGCAGGCAGTGGTGCTGCAGCAGAAACACGATCTGGGGACAGGAAGCGATGTGGAAGGAGGGCGCGCATCCCCGTGAAATTGCCGGCGCAACCCTGGGGCTGATTGGCGTAGGCAGCATTGGGCGCCGGGTGGCGCAGATGGCGTCGGCTCTGGGCATGCGCGTGATCGCGGTGCGCGAGCACGTGGAGAAGGGAAAGCCCGAGGGCGTGGAGGCTGTCTTCGCTCCGTCGGCAGCTCGACGACATGCTCAAGCAGTCCGATTATGTGGTGCTGGCCGCGCCGCTGATTGGCGCAACTCAGGGGCTGATCAATGCGGACCGCCTGGCCGTGATGAAACCCGATGCCTGCCTGATCAATGTGGGCCGCGGGCCGCAAGTGGATGAGGCCGCATTGGTCGAGGCCCTTCGCACGCGGCGCATTGCAGGCGCCGCGCTCGATGTATTCGAGCGGGAGCCGCTGCCGCCGGATTCGCCGCTCTGGGTCATCGAGAACCTGCTGATCACTCCGCACACTGCAGGCCTCACGGAGAAGCTGTGGCACCGGCACTACGAGCTGTTCTCCGACAATCTTCGCCGCTACCTGGCGCGGCAGCCGTTGCGGTTCGTGGTCGACAAGCAGAAGGGATATTGAGCGTCCGGCTTCGTGCTACAGTTTTCTGTGTCGACGTTCATCGACGGCAGAATTACGCACGGCAGTCCTTCGAAGACGAATCTCATGGAACCGCGCCTCATCCTGATCAATCTGCTGGTCAAGCTGGGCGTAGCTGCGGCCGTTTCCAGCAGTCTGGTGCGCTCCAAGGAATTCAAGTCGTTGCTGTTTCGCGAAGAGCGCACATTCCGGCAGAAGATATATCTGGTGCTTTGGTTCGGCCTGCCGATCATGGTCGGCGTCTGGATCCGGATTTCCCAGAAGAGCTTTCTGGCGGGCGATCTGAGCTTTGAAACCGCGCTGCTGCTGGGAGTGATCGGCGGACGCTGGGCGGGATCGCTGGGCGGCGTGCTGATGGGCATTCCCGCGTCTGCTGCACGGCGAGTGGGCCGCGATGCCGTTCGATGTGCTCTCTGGTTTTCTCGCGGGCCAACTGCGCACCATGGCTGCGCGACAAGGACGACATCTGGTCGTTCTCGCCGTTCATCGATCAAAGCATCTTTCGCCTCATTCGACGCAATCTGCCGCGTCCTCGCCTGTTCGACTGGCAGATCATGTTTTTCTGCGACCGTGGTTGGCTTGCGCTTCGTGCAAACCGAATTGGCGCGACATATTTCCGCGCTCGATCTTCAGCATCGAGAGTCCGGACAACTACTGGGTCTACGGCGCAATCTATGCCGCGTCGCGTGACGGCGATCGGAATCGAACTGAAGATCTTCAACAGCGTCCGCATCCAGATCAAGCTGGAAGAGCAGGAGCGGCTTCTGCTGCACGCGCGCATGGAGGCGCTGCAGAACCAGATCAATCCGCATTTCTTGTTCAACACTCTGAACTCGATTTCGTCGCTGGTGCGCTTCGACCCGGACATGGCGCGGGACGTGATCTTCAAGCTGGCGACGATTCTTGCGCCGCCTGCTCAACAGCAGCGAGGCCTTCGCGCCGCTTGCGCGAAGAATTCGAATTCATCGACAACTATCTCGACATCGAGGTCGTGCGCTTCGGGCGGGACAAACTGCGCGTGGTCAAGGAACTCGATCCCGCCTCGCTCGACGTGGTCGTGCCCAGCATGTTGCTGCAGCCGCTGGTCGAGAACTCGCATCAAGCACGGACTGGCGCCGAAGGTGGAAGGCGGCAGCATCTACCTGCGCAGCCGCGTCACCGATTCCCGGCTGATCATCGAAGTCGAAGACGACGGCGTCGGCATGGGCGGCGGCGCAACTGGAAGAAAGCAGCAGTTGGTCGGGCATGGGCATCGGCATGGCGAATATCTCCGAGCGCCTGCAGGTGCTCTACGGCGACACCGCGCGCATGACCATCGACAGCCACGAAGGGAAGGGAACGCTGATTCGGATCCGGCTGCCGCTGGTCGAAGCGGCGAGTTCCGTCCCGGAGGGTTTCTACGCCGAGCGCTCCAGCACGCGCCGGTAAAAATCTTCGTACTGCTTCACGATCTTGGTGGAACAGAAGCGCTCCATGCGCGACGGCCCGCGCCGCCTTTCCCATCTGCCCGCAGTTGCTGCTCGTCGCTGAGCAGTTCGATGGCGTAACGCGCCATGGTTTCCACGTCGCCCACGTCGGCGAGATAGCCGGTCTTGCCGTGGTCGATGACTTCCGGCACGCCGCCCGCGCGGGTGGAGATGGGAACCACTTCGCAGGCCATGGCTTCGAGCGCGGCCAGGCCAAAGGATTCCAGTTCGCTCGGCATCAGCATGATGTCGGCGATGGCCAGCTTCTCCTGAATCTGATCCTGCTTGCCGAGAAACAGCACATCGTCGTGAATGCCCTTTTGCACGGCCAGCCATTCGGCGACGGAACGGTCGGGGCCATCGCCGATCAGCAGCAGCTTTGAGGGCATCTGTCTTGTGCACGCGGTCGAAAATCTCAATCACGTCGGTGAGCCGCTTCACCGGGCGGAAATTGGAAAGATGCACCAGCACGCGTTCGTTGTTGGGCGCATACTCCGCGCGCATTTGCGCGCATGTCGTCGGGGTTGCGGCGAGTAGACGTCGCAATTCACCGAGTTGTAAATCACTTCGATGCTGTTCTTCACGTCGAACACGCGCTGGGTCCGGTCGCGCAGATAATTCGAGATCGCGGTGACGCCGTCGCTCTGCTCGATCGAGTAGCGCGTGATCGGCAGGTAGGACCGGTCGAGGCCCACCAGCGTGATATCGGTGCCGTGCAGCGTGGTGACAAAGGGCAGGCGCCGGCCGCGCGGGCCGGCGGCCAGCATCTGCCGCGCCAGCATCGCGCTCACCGAATGCGGGATCGCGTAGTGCACGTGCAGCAGATCGAGATCGTAGAGCTGCGCGACCTCCGCCATGCGGGTCGCCAGCGCGAGATCGTACGGAGGATAGTCGAACAGCGGGTAACGAGAGACTTCCACTTCGTGATAGTGGATGTTGGGTTCCGCGCCGCGCAGCCGGATCGGCTGGGCGTAGGAAATGAAATGGATTTCGTGTCCGCGCTGCGCCAGCTCCAGGCCGAGTTCGGTGGCGACGACTCCGCTGCCGCCGTAGGTCGGATAACAGGTGATTCCGATCTTCATGTGCGAGGGGCCGCCTTCGTGGTTGCTTTCTGTCATTCGATGGCTGGAATGCGCGGCGGTTGCAGATTTTACACGAGTGATTTGCAGGGGACGCCGCAGGCGAGCTATTGGCCTTCTTTGTGGCTGAAGGCAATCCCGGGATCGATCTTATCCAGATGAGCCTGGAACCGCTTCTTGGTTTCTTCGGGCAAGCCCGTGAACTCGATTCCCATGCCGACTCCGGGGTCGCGGGTGCGAACCACGGCGGTAGGGCGAGAGATGCTCTTCTTCGATCCAGAGGTCCACCCGCAGCGCGGTGCCGATGGTCAGCGGCATGACGGTCTCAACATAACAGCCGTTCCCGCTGACGTCGGTGGCATTCACGCGCAGAGGAGTATTCACGCGCTCGTCGCGCAGTTCCAGAGGAAAGGAAATCTTGTGGCGCATGAACTTCCTGCGGTTGTCCTGGCGCTGCTGGGTCCGTTCTTCGACTTTCATGTCCGGTGGAAGAGCCGCTGCCCACGGACAATCCTGGTCGGCACGAGCTGCACGCCAACCTGGGTTTTCTTCAGCGCTCCCGCATCGACCACCCAGACCACTTTGCAGCGTGCTTTCCTGCTTTCGTACTGCACGCCGATGACGTCGCCCACTTTCAAGTCCGGCTCGATGCCATAGATGCAGGCGCCGGTCGCGCTGATGTTCTGCGCCATGGCATTCTGAAAGAAAGGTTGGTTATTCGCGCCCATGCCCCACACCCGGACCTTTAAGTCCAGAGTCGCACGCGGCGCTGACCCTTGGGCCGACATGAGCGAAAACCCCCCTTTAAAAAGAGGTCATCAGTGAAATCATACTACTTGAGGTTATCTTAATAGGTTACGAGAGTACCTGAATCGTCAGCCGTGGGAACGAGTCTCCTGGCAATCGGAGTATCTAACGAGCGGGGCGAGTCTAGCGGGAGACGGGATTCTCCAGTAGTTCACGATACGAGATCAGCTGAATGCCTTGCTGTACAAGCACCTCACGGGCAGCGGGCAGGGTCAGGGCGCGAGTTCGGTCTCCCGCGACTCGCGCAGGCGGGTCTTGGCTCGCCTGCAGATCCGCATCGTTGTAGCCGGGATGGCAGACAAATTCCCAAGTGCCTTCCGGGATGCTTTGGGCGATGGCGTGGAACAGCGTTTCGTCGAGTGTTCCGGTGACTTCGATTCCGAGCGTGCCGTCGGGCGTTGCAAAACCTTCGCGGTCCACGGCTTCGCGGAACTTTCCGGCAAAGCGGCTCAGGACGCGGACTTCGGCATAGCGGGTCCACAGCCCGGGCAGGCGAGAAGGTGGCTCGATCGCAGGGGCAGGCGCGGTCCGAATGGATTGCGCACCGCGTGGATCCCGCAAGCCGCCGCCGCGCGCAGCAGCGGCCGCAGAATCTTGGGGAACAGGTGAGTGTGTTTGTGCGTGTCGACGTGCGAGACCACGATTCCCGCGGATTGAATCTTGCGAATCTGTGCCGTGGCCTCGGCGGTAATTTCGTCGGCATCGATGCGGCCGGCGATCGCGCGCGCGGCAAAAGACTTCAGTCCATCGCGGAAGCGTGGAGGCGATCGGGTGAGCGAGGGAAGTTGCTCCGCGCGAAGAACCGGCTCGCCGTCGATGAGCACCACATGGCAGCCGATGCTCAGCGCGGAAGCGTCTTCGCGAGTTGAGCGGCCTCGGCGAAAGCCGGACCGTTGGCCATGAGCGTG
Source organism: uncultured Acidobacteriaceae bacterium (assembly GCA_963774565.1). Lineage (GTDB taxonomy): Bacteria > Acidobacteriota > Terriglobia > Terriglobales > Acidobacteriaceae > Sulfotelmatobacter. The sequence continues at coordinate 264,184 of CAVZFP010000026.1, forward strand.
GAAGAGGTCACAACGCCGCGCGTGTGGGCTTCGACGATGGCCCGGTTCACGCCCGAAGTGAAGCCAAAGTCATCCGCGTTGACGATCAACCGCCGCACGCAGCCAGTCTAGCAGGGGACGAGAACAGAAAAGCGAGTGCGCTTCGCGGGGCGAGCAGTTCGCGGTGCAAGGCGTCGAACTCAAGCCGCGTTCAAGCCACATCGTTTGACCGTTTTTTCACGGCTCGCGTATACTCGGCAAGGCGCGGTTCGCGCAAATGCCCTCAATTGAGTTCCGACCGGCGCGCCTGTCTCGTCGCGCAAAGGTTCGAGGGGCGGTTAGCTCAGCTGGTTAGAGCGCCTGCCTTACAAGCAGGAGGTCGCAGGTTCGAGTCCTGCACTGCCCACCATTTAAATCAATCACTTACC
>CAVZFP010000027.1:0-148433 GCA_963774565.1 uncultured Acidobacteriaceae bacterium
CGTAGGTTATGCCTTCATGAATCCTTGGTGAAAAGATCAATCTCGTTGGTAGCGTGACCTTACGTTAATTCCGAGAAATTGCTCAGCCTGGAGGCGGGATAGCGAGCGCTTTTGAACACGAGCCGAACTTGTACGTGTTGGCGGGAAAGGTCGTTTACGTTCTTTTGAAAGTCGCGATTCTCCGCTGCGATCTCAGGTCGAGTGCCTTCGAACGGCACCGAAACTTGGATTCATGCTCCGTTTCCCGGTGATCACAAGGTATTGATTTAGATCTTTTGTGGCCCGGAGGACACGCTCACCTCCGGTTCATTCACGACTGAGGATTTTGCCCGTTTGCTGTCTCGGAGTTGCTCGGTAGTGAATTCGCCTCCGCAAACACTGCAGCGCCAAGCGGGAGACGAGCCTGCCGCGACCCCCTGCACAGGTTGGCGGCTGGGACGTCTGGCTGGCACTAATTCGTTACTACATTCAGGACACTGTCGTTGAATCATGGCTCCTGTCGCTCGGATGCTCGTTGTGAACTCGGCCCGAGCTAGCGAACTTCGGGGTGGATAGAACGAGTCTCATCCGCCGTGAGTCGAGAGGGGTCGCAGTAGCCATAGCCTTTCAGACATGCCGAGTAATTACGTTTGTGTTCGGCATCGGCCAGCATCTTAGACTCGTGTGGAGTCAGTTTTGAGAAGTCACACGTTGTCTCGCCGTCTTTACACGCCGAGAGGTTGCGTTGATCTTCCGCGTAAGCCGTTTGCCGAGCTTCCAATGGGGTCAGGTCGGAGTGGTCGCACTCGCTCCAGCCGTGGCTGCAATTCTGAGCATTACGCTGATGTTCCGCGGCGCTTGTGTCCCTGATTTGCGAAGGAGATAGCTGGGCGTGATTGCATTGCCCCGAACCGTTCTCGCAATCGGATGCATTGAGCCGGCTGCGGGCTATGTCCACTTCAGCAGTCTCCGCCACCGTCAGCTTGGAACGATCGCAAGCGTCCGATCCTTCTTTACAATCGGCAAGATTGCGCTCTTGCTGCAACGCAGCCATTTTACGGGCTTCCGTCGGGGTCAGCCCGGAGCGGTCGCACGATTGCATTCCGTCGTTGCAATCGGTCACATTCCTCTGGTGGTCGGCGATGGCTAACGCAATCGTCTCCGGTTCAGAGAGGTTCGAGCGATCGCAGGAATCATACCTGTTTCGGCAGTTCGCCACGTTGCGCGCGTGGAGGGCAAGGGCCAGCTCCGTTGCTTCTGACTGAGTCAAGCTCGAGCGATCACAAGTGTCAAGACCAGCCTTGCAGGCAGCCAGGTTTTGCGAAAGATCAGAGGACTGGGCAAATGCCAAGATCGGCCACAGAGCGAGACAGGCTAACGCACCAGAACACTTCCGTGAGGTGACTTTCATAATTTGTGCCGCCTTTCGAGCGATGCCAAATTTACGCTGGTGTTGAAGCGTATCGCACCAACTCTTGACGATTTTTTAGTTTCAAGAAAATGAAGTATCCAAGCTTGTATGCAGGCTTGCACTTTTTCTTTCAATAGGTTCAGTTTCACTGCCGATATAGCCGTTACTGGAACCTCAGAGGAACCTGAAAGAGAGGGAAGAAGTGCTCATCTCCAGCAATCATGATCGCCTAATCGGGGATCGATAGCTGGTCTGAATTGCTCAGTTCTCAGGCGCCAAAGATCGAAATCCCCCAATAGTTGATTGAAGAACGAGAGGAATGTGAGCAAAGTTGCACAGAATCGCACGGCATTGTCCTGTCATCGTTCAATTGTCGGAGATAAACCGTAAAGGTGAAATCGAATGGAACCGTATCGTCCTTCTCTTCGTCGTCGGCTAGCTTCCGCGAGAGAGTTTCTCGGAACATTGCTGGCGATGCTTAAACCGCAAGTCCAGGAAGTTCGATCACAAAGGGTATGCCCGTTTTGCGGGCTGATTACACCGCGAGCCAAGCGAGTTTGTCTGGAGTGCGGGAAGTCGCTCAGTGCCGTTTCTCTTGAGAGGGCGCCAGTAAAACAAAGGACAGACGGATAAGGTCGGGTGAAAAGCGCATCTGCTGTCCCATGAGGGAGACTTGCCTAGTTACGGCTCGCCCCACCTCGAGAGTTGTCGGGACGACGATGCCGTATCGGTACTTGGGCACTCAGCGCCGCCCGCTCGCCTCGGTCAGGCTTAACATTCAACATAAAATGAACGGTAGCCCACAGAAAGTGGGCGCCGTCGGACTTGGTGACGAGGGCATCCACAGACTTGAGCGCTCCGTCAGGCAAATCCAGGTCGTCGGCCAGCATGACGATAGGGATTTGCGGCTTGACCTTCTTGATTTCATCTGCAACGCCCGCGCCATCCACTAGGCCCAGATGATATTCGAGCACAATTGCGTCCACAGGGCGCGTCATCAAAAGCTGTAAGCCCTCCGAGCCGCTGCTAGCGGTGACTAGTTCGTATCCGTTTTCTTGCAACAGAGTCAATTGAGCCGGATTCCGGTGGATACAAAGCAATGTACTGTTGGCCGCCATACTAACCAGGTATACGCGCCGGCCTTCTGCGATTCTGCGCAAAATTGCTCACCTCGCACTCAATCGCAGGCGCGCACAGGTTGAGAGCAATTGTGACCAGAAATAGCAAGTTCAAAGCCGTAGCCTTGGCTTTGTAGCGCTTCATGTCGGAGGACTCAATGAGAAAACAGTACCTTCACCTCTCCGCGTACCCTTGTGATTCGTGCGCCGGCCCAGTCATCGCTGGCTCACTGGGCGTGCGCGAGAATGAAATATCGAAAGAAACTGACATTAGATCGGTAGGGTCAATCTGCCTATCTTGCGGCCACCGGCAAAGTACAGCTACCGCGCCGGCGCGCGCTCGTCACTCGATGCCGATGGAATGGGCATCGGCGGAGCCAAGACCTCTTGTCTGACAACCGCTTCGTGGAAGCACTCAATCGCGCCGAACTGCATGGAAGCGGCCTGCGAAACGGCAAAGACTCGAACTGAGCTGTCTTGCTCAGACCGCGACCTCTTGAGCGTGAGAAGCTCAGAATCATTCGCGAACGAGACCAGATCCGCATAACATCTCGTCCGGAAAATTACCCTCTCCATCGGCGCAGCCCGCAGCAGGACAGCATCACCGGGCACACGAAGGATCATTGGGGCAAAAAGGAATCCCATGATTATCACCCGCTCCATTCGTTCGTCGCTGTTCGCGCTTGCACTGCTAGCCATCTCGGCCGCAGCCTTCGCGCAATTCAGCATCTCCGTTTCATTCGCTCCACCAGAGCTGCCCGTCTACGAGCAACCTCTTTGTCCCGGTGATGGATATCTGTGGACGCCTGGTTATTGGGCCTACGCCGGAGACGACGACGGTTACTACTGGGTGCCGGGCACATGGGTCATGGCTCCGGAACCTGGACTGCTTTGGACTCCGGCCTATTGGGGCTGGGGGGGCAACGGATATGTTTTTAACCAAGGCTATTGGGGTCAGCAGGTAGGCTTCTACGGCGGCGTCAGCTACGGCTATGGATATTACGGCGACGGCTATCAAGGTGGACGCTGGCAGAGTGGACAGTTCTACTACAACCGCTCAGTGAACAACGTGAATGTCACGAATATTCACAATGTCTACAACACGACCGTGATCAACGACACCAGGGTCAACAGGGTCAGCTACAACGGTGGCAACGGTGGCACCAGCGCGCGTCCTACACAACAGCAAGAATCAGTGGCGCGTGAGAGACACACACCGCCGGTAGCCGCGCAAACGCAACACGAGCAGGAGGCCCGTTCAAATCCTGAGCAGCGCGCCGCTGTAAATCATGGCACACCGGCCGTCGCTGCCACTCCGAAACCCGGGGCATTCAGCGACCGCGCCGTTGCACACGCGAAACAAACCGGAACGCCATACAACGCTCCAGTGAATCGCGCCGCGACTCAGCCCGTAGTCAATGCACCAACCGCGCATCCGCAGAATAATGCTGGCCGCTCGGATAGGCCCGCTGCCAGTGATCAGCCCGAGCCGAACCGTGCGCCGGCAGCGCGACCGAACCAGCCCGAAACGAATAACCGGCCAGAACCCAATCGGCCCGCCCCGGCACAACAGGATCGACGCCCGGAGGCGAATCATGCGCCGGTAGAACAACCGAATAATCGGCCCCAGCCCAACCGGACTGAGCCGACGCAGCGTCCGCCGACTCCGGCGCCAAGCGAACGTTCGCGACCTGAGCATACGGCTCCTCCGTCGGAACCACGGGCGCAACAGCAACAACAGCATCCACAACCCGCGCGCAGCCCGGAAGAAAAGAAGTCTCAGGAAGAAAAGCCGAAGCAGAACGAGAGGCCGCAGTAATGGGAAGTGCTCAGCCGAAGTCTGAGGAGAGTAGTCGGGGCCCTCGGTACTTTTCTCTTGCCACGAGATTCTAGTCGTGGAGAACGACATTGAGCAGCGAACTGTGGACCTGCAGAGCGCCCTCAGAGCCGCCGGCGTAGTGAATGAAGCCCAGCTTCCGGAATCGGTTCATGAAAAAGCTGACACGCGAACGAGTGGTCCCAACCATCTCAGCCAGCGTCTCCTGGCTGATTTTTGGGACCACGGTTTCCGGAATGCCGTCCTTGCCAAAATGAGCCAGCAATAGAAGAACGCGGGCCAGCCGTTTCTCACTGGAGTTGAACAGCTGGTCGACCAGATCTTCTTCGTAGCGGATATTCCGCGCCAGCAAGTAAGCCACGAACATCTCAGAGAACGCGGGCTCACGATGAAGAGCATCCATCATGGTCTTTTTCTCTACGCGGAGAATTTCGCAATCTGTCATTGCCATGGCGGAGCCCATCCGCAACAACTGGCCCGCCAGCGAACCTTCTCCGAAGAAGTTTCCATGGTTGACGATCGCGATCGTTGCTTCCTTGCCGATCTTCGACACAACCGTCAATCTCACTTTGCCTTTTTGCACGTAAAAAACGGCGTCCGCTTCGTCCCCTTGAGCAAATATCGTCTGCTTCTTGAGAATCGTAAGGATCTTCCTTCCATCGCCGATGGTTGCGAGAAACACATCGGGGACGAACCCGCCATTCTTCTTGGCTGTTGTGGAGTGAGGCATCCTCTCACGAGTATAGTCCGTGCGGACGGAAAGGAGACAGGATAAATCGTCCCCAACCCGAGCCTGGGACGATCTGCGCCTGCCCGCACCCCTCAGCAAGAGTGGTCACTTTTGAGCAGTTTTTGTTCGCTCGCCGGTCCAGCATGAACGTAGGACTATCGAAGGACAACGACCACTCATGCCACAAACCGTTCAAGTCGGCACAATCCTGACGAAAGAGTGGCCTGGAATTGCGAAGCTTATCGGGCTGGAAACCGAACCCTGCTTTGGGGAATGGAGCGCGGTCAAGGCGCTGGATCCATTCGCCCTCGATCGCAATATCCATGCTGCGGGATGGAATCTGTTTTTCATGGCCGCGGAAGTCAAGGCGACGTTCTTCGGGTCTCTTAAAGCGGCGAAGGTGCAGGGCGCGTTGCAGCGGATTTTGGCCAAGGTGAAGTCGCAGCACTTCAATGGCCTTGAGGTTACCGCGATCGTTGCCCGTCACTTTCTCGGTGTGCCCTATGTGACCGTGTCCGCGCATTCTCGCCATATGCAGCAGAGTTGCAGCCTGGACAGCGCTGAAGTACGGCGGACGGCCCAGGACGCTGCGGAATGGAGCAAAGGCTAAGTTACGCCTTAATCTACTTTTAGATCGTTACTCAAGGAGTCTTTCTTTGAACGAACGGATGGAGCTTTACCTCGTGGTAGTTCTGACTTTGATGTTCCTGATTGGGTGTCTCCTCACTGTCTTAAGTCTTCGTGAGCGATCTGAAGAGAATGGACGCTGGCTAGGCTCGAGTGCGACCAAGCCGCGCTTGCCCGCGGAAGGCAAGACCTTATGAACTCCAATGGCAATCTAGAAGGAATCCTCGAATCGGCAGTTATCATCTCTTGGGCTGACTTGATGCGCGCCGCCGAAACTGGCCTGATTCATGTTGAATACGGGTTTAGTCCAACCGGCACACTGGATTACCTGAAAGTCTGGTCTTCTATCACACGAGGTCATTGGCTTCTGGCGTGTGAGTATTGGATGTCAGCGAACACGTTTCACGCCGCCGGCATCCGCTTCGACAACGGATACGCATCTGAAGGATTGGCTCATATTTTGGAATCTGTGATGCAACACCAAGACTCCTTCGTGCTTCCTCCGAACCTCGGTCGGCAAGGATTACTCCAGATTCCAACTCCCACCCAAGCCGAGAGTGCCGTGGCTGCGGTATTGGTGAACGAAACCATCCACAATTTCGATTCACCGCTCGCACAACCTGCGGTCGCTTGAAGTCTCCACAACCAGAACCAGTTCACTTCTCCGAAGCCGCCAGCCTGCGGTCGCGATGCGGTTCTGTGCGCGGCAGGCCGGTACTGAGCTCGCACTTTTCGCCGGACTTCGCGCCGCACGTCGGGCAACGAACCGCCAGCGCTTCCTTCTGTGTGATTTTCATGCTTACACAATGCACGGTAATCCGCCAACAAGCTGGTCAATTCTGACCATCGCGCAATCTTTGAGAGGTCCATGATCTGTACAGCGGGCCACTCCGCGCTTGTGCGGAAGCGTTCTGCGAATATCTGAGATCCCCGGTCTGGTCAATTTTGACCAGTCCGCAGGACTGCTGATATTGGATACTAACAATTGAAAAATCAAACGGTGGACGCAGTACCAGGCCAAGAACGCGACGGGACCAGCGATCGGTCTCAACCGTGTTGGCGATTGCTTGCTCTCGCTCGGAGAGCGACCCCTTCGTCGCTGTTTCCCACCAGGCTTTAGGGGGACAATGTCGCTATCAAACACACTACTGCCCAAGCGATCGCTGCAAATCGTCGGGCCGCGGCCTTTGGTTGAGAGCGATGCAGTGCGTCGATTGCAGTCGAGGGCCTCTCTGCCGAGTCGAATTGCGGTAGTCGGCAACTATCTTCCACGGCAGTGTGGAATTGCTACCTTCACCACAGACCTGTGCAACGCAATATCGGCAGAGTACGGGAGTGCCCGACTGTTGGCTCTGCCCGTCAACGACACCGATGAGGGCTACGACTATCCCGCCAGGGTGAGATGGTCTCTCGCACAGGATGATGTGAGGACGTATCAGGAGGCGGCTGAATTCCTGAACTTCAACAACATCGACATGGTGTGCCTGCAGCACGAGTATGGAATCTTCGGCGGCCCAGCGGGAAGCGATATTTTGCACCTGCTGCGCGGCCTGAAGATGCCGGTCGTAACCACGCTGCACACCGTTTTGCGCGAGCCAAATCCTGATCAAATGCTGGTGATGGAAGAGATCGCTAAGCTCTCCGACCGGCTCGTTGTGATGAGCCAGCTGTCGTCCCAGATTCTGCAAGAAGTCTTTAAGGTGCCCGGCCAGAAGATCGACATGGTGCCGCATGGGGTTCCTGACCTTCCATTTCTGGACCCCAACTTCTACAAGGACCGCTTTGGTGTGGAAGGGAAAGCAGTTCTGCTCACGTTCGGTTTGCTCTCGCCGAACAAAGGAATCGAAAACGTCATCCAGGCTCTGCCACAGATTCTGTCCAAACACTCTAACGTTGCCTACATCGTCGCTGGCGCGACCCACCCTCACATCCTCCGTCGCGAGGGAGAGAAGTATCGAGCCAGTTTGCAGGCTTTGGCAAAGGAAGTAGGAGTGGAATCGCAAGTGATCTTCCACAACCGCTTCGTCAGCCCCGAAGAAATGGTTGAATTCATTGGCGCCGCCGACATCTATATCACTCCCTATCGCCACGAAGCTCAGGTGGTTTCGGGAACGCTCGCCTATGCGCTGGGTGCAGGCAAAGCGATCATCTCCACTCCCTATTGGCATGCGATCGAGTTGCTGGACGACCGCAGGGGCGCGCTGGTGCCATTCCAGAATCCGGACGCGATTGCCCATAAGACGATCGAACTCCTGGACACTCCTGCGATTCGTCACGCGATGCGCAAGCGCGCTTACCTGTTCGCGCGGGAGATGGTCTGGAAACGAGTGGCGCAAGGTTACATGGAGAGTTTCGTGCGAGTCCGCAGTGACCGCATGGAGAGTCCAAAAGTGCAGTTCTCGGCCCGGATGACGCAGAAAACGCTGGATCAATTGCCGGAGTTGAATCTGAATCATTTGAACCAGATGAGCGACGACACCGGAATGCTGCAGCACGCGATCTTCACAATCCCGAACCGCAGGGAGGGCTATACCACCGACGACAATGCTCGTGCTCTGATACTTGCAGTGCTGCTGGACCTTCTCGAAAGAGATCGAGACGGAAAGCCGACTTTACGTTCCGCAACCACTGGCCTATATCTATCGTTCATGGAACACGCCTTTAATCCCGCCAAGGGCAGATTCAAAAACTTTCTGCGCTACGATCGCCGGTGGAACGAGCCTGTAGGCTCGGAAGACTCTCACGGCCGTGCGCTGTGGGGGTTGGGGACCGTCCTGGGTAAATCCCACGATCAGGGATTCAGGGGAGCGGCTGGGCGCTTGTTCGAGTTTTCCCTGCCCGCAGTTCTGGAATTCAGTAGTCCTCGGGCCTGGGCCTACACCCTACTCGGCATTCAGGAATATCTGAGTTCGTATCCCGGGGATCGCGACGCGCAAAAAATACGGTCCGCCCTCAGCCGGCGACTGCTCGAAATGTATGAGTCCATCCGCCGGCCGGATTGGAAGTGGTTCGAGAGCGTTCTAGCCTACGGTAACGCAAGATTACCCCAGGCTCTGTTGCTGGTGGGTTCAGCTTGTTCGGACGATCGTATGATCTCCGCCGGTCTGGAATCGCTGGATTGGCTTTCGCAGACGCAACACTGCGACGTCAATCACCATTTTGCGCCGATCGGTTCGCAAGGCTTCTATCACCAGAATGGCGAGAAGGCGCGCTTCGATCAACAGCCGCTGGAAGCCGCCGGTGCGGTTTCTGCGTGCCTGCAAGCATACCGCGTAACTGGCGATAGCCGATGGCGCAACGAGGCGTGGTCGGCTTTCAATTGGTTCCTCGGTGACAACGATCTGCAACTCCCTCTCTATGATTCCGTTACCGGCGGATGCCGGGACGGCCTGCATCCCGACCGCGCCAATGAGAATCAGGGCGCAGAATCAACGCTGTCGTTCTTAATGGCACTCCTCGAAATGCGCTCGCTGCAAGAGCCAGAAAAAAAGGAAATCCTTTCATGACCGTACCCGCAGGAAAGCCAGAGAGCCTATTGAGCACTCGGTTCGAGCCATTGCTTCATCGCCATCCCGCGAACCCGATCCTGACGAGTAAGGATTGGCCATACCCGATTAACAGCGTCTTCAATGCGGGCGCCACGCTCCTCGCAGATGGCACGACGCTGTTGCTTTGCCGCGTAGAAGATCGGCGAGGCCTGTCGCACTTTTGTGCCGCGCGATCACGAAATGGCGTCGACGGATGGGAAATCGATAGCGAGCCAACTTTAATGCCCTGTCCCGAGAAATACCCCGAGGAAATCTGGGGCATTGAAGATCCTCGCATCACGTTCGTCCCCGAACTGCAGCAGTACGTCATCACCTATACTTCGTATTCGCGCGGCGGCCCCGGCGTGTCGTTGGCCCTGACCAAAGACTTTCGCTCCTTCGAACGGTTCGGTGTGATTATGCCGCCCGATGACAAAGACTCCGCCCTTCTGCCTCGCAGAATCGACGGATGCTGGGCTCTGATTCATCGTCCCATGACAACTCTTGGATCTCATATGTGGATTTCTTACTCTCCCGACCTCCGCTATTGGGGCCGGCACAGGCTCATGCTCGAGGCTCGCCGCGGCGCATGGTGGGATGCGAACAAGATCGGATTGTCGCCGCCACCGATCGAGACGTCCAGAGGATGGCTCGTGTTCTACCACGGAGTACGGCACACGCCCTCGGGCTGTCTCTATCGACTGGGCTTGGCCCTGTTCGCCCTCGAGAATCCTGAGAAATGCCTACTGAGAGGAGATTCGTGGATCTTCGGCCCAGAAGCGGAATATGAACGCCATGGCGACGTTGACGATGTCGTATTTCCATGCGGGTACACGATGGACCCTGACGGCGATACGCTCAACATCTATTACGGTGCGGCGGATTGCGCGATTGCCCTCGCTCGGGCCAGCGTGCGTTCTCTCCTTGAATGGCTGGACGCCAATGGAAGTGTCGAACGCCGCCAGCGCGCGGGGGATGTATGAAATTACTCCTGTGGATATTTCAGGTTCTCTTTGGCTGCCAGCACCGTCACATGAGTCGTGTGTTCACGATTAAACGCCGCACATATAAGGTTTGCTTCGACTGCGGACGGGAATTCGATTTGCCACATGCACACATGCCCGAACGGTCGGTTGACTCTCGGGCGGCTGCTTAGGAGGGGGATGCCGATCCGGCGCAGCAAGCGCCCCCGCGTGTGGAATCCCTCTTCGCTGCAATCATTCTTCACTTGTGAGCTGTCTTGCTCAGACGCTGCCACCCATACCTGTCATGCTTAATTATCTTCTGTGTGTGTAGACGGAGCCGCGAGGCTGAATCGCAGTTCCTACCTTTAGGTCGCTGAGGTTGTGTCCTGATCAGGTCACGCGCGGCGGCCACATCCAGCGAATCAGCACTCTTCATCTGCGTGTGTTCCGCCAAAACTTGCGGCAACCCACGCGTAGACCCTAGAGACTATCGACATCGAAATCGGGCACGCCCCACGGTCGACGAGGGGCGTAGCTGGCGAAAAAAGGAAGGTCAAAGCTAATGCCTTTAATTCAACTTCTGGAAGTTCTAGTCGTGGTAGGTGTCCTGCTGTGGCTGGTGAATCGCTTCATCCCCATGCAGGGGTCCATCAAGTCAATCCTCAATGGTGTTGTGGTCATTGCAGTGGTGTTGTGGCTGCTGAACGTATTCGGGCTCTTTCACTCATTGGCTCGGATCCACGTAGGAACTCTGTTTATCGCGTAGGACAGGTTAGCCATGGCGCTGAACGCGTCACACAAGTCCATCAACCAACGAGGCGGATAACTGCCTCAAGGAGTCACCTTGAAAGCAAAGCTGTTATTAGCAGTAGGAATCACCTTCACTCTGAGTGCGTTTGCTCAAACCAATTCTCAAGTCCTAACGATCGAACCGATGAGTGCGAGGCCCACATTTCGCGTGACCGTCATCAGTCGCGACGCGAAGGCGATCAACTATCAGCATCGCAGCGGAAGCTCGAAACTGGATTTTATGGGCACCGACCTTATGCCCTCAGCGAATGGCGTCGCCGAGATTAACAGCAAGCGAGGATCCATTGCGATTGAAGCGGAATTTGGCAATCTGCAGAAGCCGACGACATTTGGCAACGAGTATCTGACGTATGTTCTATGGGCAATTTCGCCTGAAGGCCGTGCCGTGAACCTGGGCGAGGTCCTGCTCGGCGGCAATCATCGCAGCAAGCTGAATGTGACTACCGACCTTCAGGCATTCGCTCTGATCGTCACCGCAGAACCGTATTACGCCGTTCGCCAGCCCAGTAACGCAGTCGTCCTCGAAAACGTGATTCGCGAAGATACGAAAGGCACCAGCGAGGCGGTGAATGCCAAGTACGAACTGATGGAACGGGGGGGCTATATTCCTACCGGCTACAAGTTCGATCCCGTGGTTCTGAACGCGAAGTTACCCTTGGAATTCTTCGAAGCGCGAAATGCACTCCGTATCGCTCAATCCGAGGGAGCCGAACAGTACGCACCGGACAGTTATCAGCATGCCGTTCAGTTGATGGACAGGGCGGACGCACATGCCACCAACAAGCATATCGACAAAAAACCGCTGATCGCTGTTTCCCGTGAAGCAGTCCAGACCGCGGAAGATGCACGCGCGATCGCAGTCAAGAAAATGGATGACGTCCGCTTGGCCAATGAACGACAGGATTCGGTCGACGCCCAGGCGCGAACGCAAGAACAGGCCAACGAAGCGACGCGGCGCAAGGAACAAGCCGAGTCTGACACTGCAAAAGCTCAGGCAGCCAAGGCACAAGCAGAATCAGACACCTTGAACGCGCAAGCCGCCAGCGCCCGAGCTCAATCTGATGCGGCCCAGGCACGCAATGACACTGCGGATGCACGATCTGCGACGGCGCAGGCCAGGTCCGATATGGCGGACAACCAGGCTTCCTCCGCAACTGCACTCTCGGCAGCCCAAGCAGATGCCGAGCGATCACGCACCGATGCGCTGAGGGCTCAGCAGGCCGCGCAACAGGCGGAAACGGACAAGGCGGCTATGCGCACGAAGCTGTCCGAGCAGCTGAATTCCATTCTTCAGACTCGCGATAGCGCCCGTGGCCTCATCGTCAGCATGTCTGATGTTTTGTTTGACACGGGAAAGTATTCGTTGAAGCCGGGAGCTCGCGAGAAGCTGGCGAAAGTCGCTGGCATTCTGCTCGCATACCCGGGGCTCAACATCGAAGTCGGCGGCTACACAGATAACGTCGGCGGCGATTCCATGAACCAGACCCTGTCGGAGAATCGGGCTAATTCAGTTCGTGATTACCTCGTCCAGGAAGGCGTCGCGACGAATTCGGTTTCGGCCAAGGGATTCGGCAACACCTTGCCAGTATCGTCGAACAATAACTCCACGGGCCGTCAGCAAAACCGGAGAGTGGAACTTCTAGTATCGGGTGAAGCCATCGGAGTTCCGGTCAACGCAACAACTGGAAGCTTGCGGTAAGCCAAGAATGATTCGCGGTTGAGTAACGGAGGCAACACCTTATGACGCTCGCTGGAGCAATCGGTACGGCAGTTCTCTCTTTGTCCCTCGGAGTTGGTATTCCGGCATACGCACAGCAGGAACAGCACGAACAGCAGGAAGAGAACAAGGACAAGCCTGCTCAGGAAAAAGAAAAGAGGGCGCAACCGGAGAAGACCGCCCATCCAGAAGAAGAGAAGAACGCACGGCAGCAAGAAAAGAACACCAGGCCGGAAGAGAAGAATACGCAGGAGCAACGCCCACAGGAAGCCAACTCTGGAAAGCAGGAGGAGCACGCCAGGGGTAATGGCGGCGGACGTATTCCTGAAGACCGTTACAAGGCCAATTTTGGACGCGATCATAGGTTTCGTGTCACCGAATCCAACTATCGCGATCGCCGTTTCCAATACGGTGGCTACTCGTTCGGATTCGTCGACGCTTGGCCGAGCAACTGGCTCTACACGCAAGATGTTTATGTCGTCGAAATCAACGGCGTGTACTACCTGTGCAATGCGAGCTATCCGGGTGTGAACCTCGTACTGTCCGTCGAGCTATAGCCGCATCACCCAGGAGCGGACCGGCGCTACCACTGGCGCCGAGCCCTTCCTGTTGAAGAAAAGAGGAACAACATGCTTGGAACTATATTGATCGTGATCTTGATTCTGGCGCTTCTGGGAGCGCTACCACGGTGGTCGCACAGTCGAAGCTGGGGTTACGCTCCGACCGGCGGCCTCGGACTAGTCCTTGTAATCATTGTCGTTCTGGTGGTCCTCGGCCGGATTTGAACCATGCGCAATAGATCGATACCGTCAGGCGCCATCGCGTGGAAAAGTTGGCGCCTGTTTTGTGCCCGTGCATCGGTACTTTTGCTCATCGTTCTGATGTGTATCACCGGCTCGCCGGCATACTCCGTTCTCACGCACGAGGAAATCGTCGATCTGCTCTGGGGCGATGAGATCCAGCCCCTGATCCTCAAGCGGTTTCCTGGATTGTCGGCAGACCAACTCAAAGAAGCACACGCCTACGCCTACGGAGGCGCCGTCATCCAGGATCTCGGCTACTACCCGTTCGGTAGCAGGGAGTTCAGCGATCTGGTGCACTACGTCCGTAGCGGAGACTTCGTTCGCGAGTTGTTGCTCGAGAGTCAGGACGTCAACGAATACGCCTTCGCGCTGGGTGCTCTGTCGCACTATGCGTCGGACATCGCCGGCCATCCTGCCGTCAACCTGGCCGTCGCGATCGAATTTCCCAAGCTCCGGGCGAAATATGGCAAGTCTGTCCGCTACGCCCAGGACAAGCCGGCACACTTGAAAACAGAATTCGGCTTCGACACAGTGCAGGTAGCGAAAAATCGCTACGCCTCCCAGCAGTACCACGACTTCATCGGATTCCAGGTGTCCAAACCTTTACTGGAACGCGTTTTCCCAATCGTCTATGGAATGCCGTTGAAAGATGTTTTGACCCACGAGGATATGGCAGTGGGTTCCTATCGCTACGCTATCTCCCACATGATTCCTGAGATGACCCAGGTCGCTCTGCAAACCCACAAAAAAGAATTAATGCACGAGAGGCCGGATTTCGCGAAACAGAAGTTCTTGTATCGTCTCTCGCGCTCCGATTACGAAAAGCAGTGGGGAAAGGACTACCAGAAGCCGGGCGTGGGTACCCGCATCTTGTCGACGCTCTTCCGCTACATGCCAAAGGTTGGGCCCTTCAAAGGGTTGGGCTTCAAGAGCCCGACTCCTCAGACCGAGGACCTGTATTTCAAGAGCATCAACTTGACCGTCGATCAATATCGGACATTTCTCGAAGAAGTGCGCCACGACAAGCTTGAGCTCGCTAACACTGATCTCGATAGTGGCCAACCTACCAAAGCTGCCGAATATACGCTCGCCGACGAATCCTATGCGAAGTTGCTCGCGCAATTGTCCGACCGGAAGTTCGATCTGACATCTTCGGAGCTGCGCGACAACATCCTGCAGTTTTATTCCGATCCTTCGGCTGCGATCGAAACAAAAAGGGACGCGGTCCGATGGCAGAATGTGCTCACGTCTCTGGACCAGTTGAGGTCCGTGGCGCCGGTAGGGACGGTTGGGGCCATCCCGGCACAATGATTCTGCGGTCACACCACTTCAGAAACGCTACAGGTCAAGCAATCGGATCGCGATTGGAAAAGAATGACACCACGGCGCTTCGTCGAAAGCAACTTCACCTTGCACGCCGCGGCGACACTGGCAGGATGGCGCAAGTCTCCGCTTTCGACACTACTGCACCGCATTCAGCTTCTGGTAGATCCACATCGCCACGAGCGCTATCAGAAATAGCCCAGACCCGATGCTGAATACGCGCATCGGGATGGTAAGCCTGTTGACCTTCGTCAACAGTTCCGTCTGCTCCTCGTGCATGTGCGAACTTGCGTCATCTAGAAACAGCTGGTCATCCCTGTGCATTGTGAGTGTGCTCTTGTAGATTAGGAGGACGATCAGAGCAATTGCGAAGGCTCCGAAGATCACCGCCACGACAGTCAGCGTCATAAGTCACCTCGGCCCGATTCCCACCCCAGTTTGGGCGAGTCTTCCACCCGAAACCAAATGAGTAGGGCCCTATACCAGTCTGCCCTCGCTACGAACTGATTACTGATCAGTTTTGACCAATTTGGCGATGGAAGACGGATTGGCAATCACGTCTGCAGCTTGGAAGAAACTCCTGGGCGCGGGTCTCCCCTCGATTCCCAAGCCTAGCTGCCAGCCAACCGCGGCACGCCCTCTCCGTGTGCGCCTAGCAGCTGAAAAATCAGGCCTTCGGGAGTTGGCCAATAGTGACCAGATTCTCGGCACGGGAGTCTTTAGCCTAAAGGCAAACCCCCACTTCCCTTCCTAACGATGAACATCAATAATGATGATCGACCTCACGAGGGTAACATGACCGAAACCAGCGAATTCGGGACGCCGAAGAGAACGGAATCGCGGTGTTCAAGGGGATCCCTTGCTCAAAGGCGATGCGCCCCGGGGAAGTGCAGCATCAAACCTAGAGAAGCGCATAGAGGAGCGATTCGGGGTTCTTCCCAATTTCTTCCGCCTCACACCTGAGACTCCTGAGATCACTAAGAAATTGTGGGGATTCGCAGAAGCTGCGTACCTCGACAATCCTCTACCCTCGGTCTTTAAGGAGCGGCTTTTCGTTCACCTGTCGCGCTTTTGTGCAGTCCGCTATTGCATCGGTCGTCATGTTGCTTTCCTGGTGGGACTTGGCCGTCCCGCTGGTGATCCGGCTGTGCGTACCCAAACTATTGCAGATGTGGTTAAGCTGCTTCGACGCCCTTTCCCACGCGGGGAACAACTTCAGTCTCGTCTATCACTGTGCGCAGCTTCCCCGCACCAATTCCCGAAATGCCGACTGGCGGACACACAGATGGAAGACGCCATCTTTGTCTTGGCGGGGCATGTCTTCTTGAAGACTTCTGACTATTTATTGTGTCTGGACGCGCTGGCCCGGCTTCTTGGTCCGGTTCGCCTCCAATACTTGCTGTTGCTCCTGGCATTTGTCCGGGCGGCCCACTACTGGACTGAAACGCATCCTGAGATCGCCTTCGAAGATGACCTAAACAAACTACTGGCGACACATGAAGCGCTTGCGGAATGCATCCTCAATGACCCGGAGGCGAATGACAATATCAGCCAGTCACTCTTGGATGAGCTGCCAGCGTTACGCCTCAAGGCGGATAAGGCAATTGGCTTACTCGCCGCAATCGTAGATTCATCGGATGATGCCATTGTGAGCAAAACGCTGGACGGCGTCATAACCAGTTGGAACGCAGGTGCGGAGCGTTTGTTCGGCTACTCCGCCAGTGAAGCGGTAGGCCAGCACATTTCGTTGATCATTCCTGTGGATCGTAGGGACGAAGAAACCGTCATTATCGATCGCATCAGGAAAGGCGTACGGATCGAACACTTTGACACCGTTCGCATTCATAAGGACAAGACGCTGCTCGATATTTCACTCACCATCTCGCCTATTCGGGACGCCAGCGGAAAGATTGTCGGAGCATCGAAAATTGCTCGCGACATCACCCAACGTAAACAAACTGAGCGAGAGTTGCGTGAAAGCGAAGAACGTTATCGAACCTTGGCGGATGCACTCGACACTCAGGTGCAGTTCCGTACCCGTGAGCTTGAGAGAAGAAACTCGGAACTGCGTGAGCTCTCGGGGCGTCTCATGGAGTCACAGGACGTGGAGCGGCAGCACATTGCACGGGAACTGCACGATAGTGCGGGGCAAACCTTGGCTGCTTTGGGGATGAGTCTGGCGGATCTGACTGAAAAAGCAAGCGGTATTCCGCCCTCACCAAATCTCTCAGCAGTGCTGAGGAGTTGGTGCAACATCTGAGCAAAGAAATACGCACAACGTCTTATCTTCTGCATCCACCGATGTTAGATGAGGCGGGTATCTCGTCAGCACTGAGTTGGTATGTACAAGGTCTTGCAGAACGCAGTGGCTTGAAGATTGTCCTGAAAATTCCTGACAACTTTGGAAGACTTCCATCCGAAATGGAATTCCTGATATTTCGACTTGTGCAGGAAGGCTTGACGAACATTCATCGTCACTCGGGAAGCAAAACCGCTCAGATTGAAATTGCGCGGGAAGGAGGAGGAGCCTCCGGGTGACTGTTCAAGACCAGGGAACGGGGATGTCCCCACAACGACTAGCTGAGATTCAGTCCCACGGCACCGGCGTGGGGATGAGAGGGATGCGTGAACGCGTTCGGCAATTTCGAGGCGATTTGGTTATCGAATCTACCGGCTCCGGTACAAGGGTTTCCGCTTCTCTCCCATTGAAGGCGCGACATACGGGTGACCAGAACAAGATTGAGCAAGAGGTAGCGTGAAGAGGAGCAGTCGAGGAATTCTGCGTGGTCAGATCGGGCGCCCGTGTCCCTCGCGACTCCGAAGCTTGGTCTCAACCAACAGCGCTAGCACAGTCGCCGTCGCGCGAACATTTCCGGCAATCGATAAAAGTGCTTCTGACACAGGCGGATGGTCTTCGGCTAGTCCCTCGATGCGATCGCCCGCCTGGTTAAGTTGGTCCACCTCGTTCAGGATTCCTTCAAAAGCCAAAGCTGCCTCCGCTCCCGGTTTCTCACTCCAAAGTCCGAAGAGTAGGCTTTGCGAGGAGCTCCCGTCTATCCTCTCGAAGATTTACATACGTGCGGTTGCAGCCAGCGGTTTTAAACACGTGAATCCCCTACTCCAAAACTGCCCAGGGTGTCTCTTGAAAGTGAGCAATACCGCACATCCCGTAGAGGGCAATCCGCGTAGGCTTAAGTTCACCTGAGGAGGGCTCCCATGGCACACATTCCAGCGGCAAGCTATCCGATCTGCCCGTTCTGCTCCGAGCACATAGAACTTGAAAAGGCCCATACCGACGACAAGGGAAAAGCTGTCCATGAGGAATGCTACGTCGCGCATATCATTGAACAGAATCGCTTCCAGATGGGTATTCTTCTCCACGTGCTCGCGATTCGATCGCCATCGCGTAGACAACAAATCTACAAGTAAATCAATGTAGCGTAAGCACGCTACACACAGTTAACGAAAACTCAAACAAGTCAAAAGAAGCGTAGAATGAGAAGAGTCTCTTCTCGCATCTTCCCGCCGTGCCCTTCGGGCGTCGGTTCCTTGCAAAAATCAGACTTCATTCCATGGATGCAAGGAGCCACTATGCCCAAGAACCGTGCCGTCTCTACTCGATCGATCCCCCCGCCATCCGCCAGAACAGACGGGCACCCAAAGAGAGTGGGCAATCTAATTCTGTCAAATCTGCCTCGACGGGAATCCACCCTACTCTTTTCCTCCCTGGAATTGGTGCGCCTGAAACTCCACCAGGTGATGCACGAAGCAGGTGAGGTCATCAAGTCGGCTTACTTCATGAACGAGGGAATGGCTTCCGTGCTGACGGTTCAGCCGGATGGCAGGAGTGTGGAGGTTGGACTCATTGGCAAAGAAGGTTTCGTCGGCCTTCCCGTAATCTTTGGTTTCAAGACAAGCGCACTGAGAGTGGTCACTCAAGCGGACGGCACGGCCTACCGCGTGGACGTACCAACGTTTCTGAAAATGCTGCCCGAGTTACCAGAATTGGAAAGACAACTTCAGCGTTTCTCGATGATCCTCGCGATGCAGTCAACCCAGATTGCAGCCTGCAATCGCCTTCATGATGTGGAGGAGCGATTGGCGAGATGGTTGATGATGAGCCATGACAGAATCGAAAGCAAGACCATGCCTCTAACTCAGGAGTTCTTGGGACAAATGCTGGGAGCTCGCAGAGCAAGCGTCAGCGTCGCGGCCAGTGTGCTGCAGAAGGCAGGGATGATCACCTACACTCGCGGAAACGTGACCCTGCTCGACAAAGTCAAGCTTGCGGAAACAGCCTGTGATTGCTACGGCATCATCCAACGGCAGAAAAAGAATTGGCAGTTGGAAATATGACAGCCAATTTAGTGCGGCACCCTATTATTGTGTCGTTCGCTATCGGGCACAGGCGCTCGTGTCAAGAGGCGCGTTGAGCGCCCGCCTCTTCCTCGCCAAGAAGCTCTTTCGCGCCGGCGAGCAGTTGCTTCAGACCGTCGGAATGAGAGGGGGGGGGGGGGGGGGGGGGGGGGGGGGGGGGGGGGGGGGGGGGGGGGGGGGGGGGGGGGGGGGGGGGGGGGGGGGGGGGGGGGGGGGGGGGGGGGGGGGGGGGGGGGGGGGGGGGGGGGGGGGGGGGGGGGGGGGGTCTTCCTTCTAAGTGTGAGGGGGGAATACCCTGCAGACTGTACGAGTGAAAGAGCCAGCCAGCGCTGCGATTCGGCAGCCCAGGTCGCGTCGCCGGCACCGTAGCCAGCATGCTTAGGAGAACGTGTGCACCGAAGCGTCGCTGCAGGTTCAATCTCCGCCGGTTGCGCCCTACAGTACCTCGTCGGGATTAATACAGCGGGTGGGGGATAGTGCCAGCACTTTCGTCCCGATATCGTCAAATACAGCTTCCTTATCATTCCTCGCCGCTGGGCAGGAATCGACACTGATGTCGGTTGGCGATCTGCAACTCTCCAATCAAATACAAGTGACCGAGCGTTAGTTTGGTCGCTGACTTAAGAACCGCGCGTATTCGCGCAAGAGGTATTTTTCGATGAGATTCAAATTAGGGATATTTACGGTGCTCGCAGCCGCGTTCTTGGCAAGCACGATGGCAGTCGCCGCGGACGAACCGGTGGCACCCGAACGCCCCGGATCTCTCGAGATTTTCATTCAGGAGGAAATAACGATGAAAGCACTGTATAGAACTGCTGTTCGTAGTCTTCTGTGCACCGGTCTGCTGCTCGGCAGTGGAGCGTTCGCACTCGCGCAAGAACCCACAACTCAGCCAACTGCTCCCGACAACACCAAGGTGAACGAGCGTGATCGGAATCAGAATGAGCCGACCGCAGATCAGCAAAAGGACAACCGTTCGGATCGCGACATCACGCAGCAGATTCGACAATCCATCATCAAAGACAAGTCGCTCTCCACCTATGCACACAACATCAAGGTCGTTACGAAAGACGGTCAGGTAACGCTCAAGGGGCCGGTGCGATCAGAAGACGAGAAGAGAGCGATCGAGGCCAAGGCCACTGAAGTTGCCGGTGAAAACAAGGTGACCAACGAGCTGAATATCAAATCGCAACAATAACTTTAAAGAGACAAAAGGAGAATCAAACATGGCAGGTAAAAATACAGCAGTATTTGGCATTTATCCGAATCGCACGAGCGCCGAGAACGCGGTCGACACATTGAAGGTGGCCAATTTTCGGAACTCAGATATTTCCGTGCTTCTTCCCGAGGGCGCCGGCACGAAGGATTTTGCTCATGAGAAAAGCACTAAGGCGCCGGAAGGTGCCACCACTGGTGCCGGAACCGGCGCGGTGCTAGGCGGCGGTCTGGGATGGTTACTCGGTATCGGTGCCCTCGCCATTCCTGGACTGGGGCCGTTCATCGCCGCCGGGCCTATTATGGCCGCCCTTGCCGGAGCAGGAGTCGGTGGCGCAGTAGGTGGGCTCACGGGTGCTCTGATCGGCATGGGAATCCCCGAGTACGAAGCCAAGCGCTACGAAGGCCGCGTTAAGGATGGCGGAATTCTTCTGTCAGTTCATTCCGACGATTCCGCTTGGACCAAGAAAGCCAAGGAAATCTTGGAGCGCACCGGCGCACAGGATGTTTCCTCCACTGGAGAAGCGGCAGCGGAAAAAGGCGATAAAGCTCGCGTTCGCGAAGTAGCCTAAACCACGGGGGCAACGAACTGAATCCTCACGACTACGGATATTGGTTCGTCGCCCCGTATTTATAACCCGATGGTGGGAGTGCCGCGTTTGCCTTGCCCACCGAACGAAATCATTCCCAGGAAGAAAAATGCAACACCAAGAATTTTGAAGAAACTGCTTCCGTACCCAACTCGGAGAAGGCAGCTTATTGTTTCTTCCAAACGAATCTCGAATGCTACGGGAGCAGTTGAGACTTCGTAAGGTAGGTATACCTGCTGTCAGTGGCGCCACAGCCAAAGGGTCAGCGGCAACTAACAGTCTCCGCTAACAACCCCAATTCGCCAACCTCCGGCTCGGACCTCGATTCCTCCGGAGTGATGACCGGCCCTGACCTTGTGACTTTGGGATAACGGCACTGACGCCCGTCCGAGCCGTTGCAGTAAATGCCAGCCCACGGTTTCTTGAATTGGTCAGCGTGCCTGACCTCTGTCGAGCAAAACTGGAGATTGATCACTGTTACATCTGACAGTTGCTAGCAGGCTTCCCCTGATGTATTAGTTCGGCGCACGCGGGAGCGCTCGGCGACCTGGCAACGACGTTCAGTCGCCGTTCGCTTCGACGACCTCTAGGAGGCCGACATGGGCGAAGATCTTGACCGTAGGCCGACAAAGCATTGGAAAGACATCGTTCGTGAAGTTGAGCTGGAAGCGAACCCCACGAGAATTCGTACTCTGGCACACGAATTGAACGAAGCCATGCTAAGAGAGCAGAGAAGGAAGGTTGCACAAAAACTCGGATTGATGCACCGCCTCTCCGTTGAAGGAAAGCTGACAATCATTGAAGCGTACTACTCGCTAGACACGGAGAGGTGGCCAAATTGCGTTGATTGAAACCCCATATTGGATATCTGTCGATATATCGCCGTTCATTTAGTTGACCGTGAAATTCGTGGAACTGCTGGCCGTGCCGCCGGGAGTTGTTACTTGAATTTTTCCGGTTACGGCGCCTGCAGGCACCGTCGCCGTAATCTGAGTTGACGAGTTGACCGTGAAGGCACTGGCTTTCACGCCGCCGAACGCCACACTGCTGGCTCCTGTGAGGCTGTTGCCCGTGATCGTCACCGCCGTCCCGACTGGGCCGCTGGGCGGGCTGAAGCTGACGATTGCAGGTGTGACGCGGAATTTCTGGCTGCTCTTCAAAGTGCCGCCCGGGGTGATGGCGGTCACGAAGCCTGTGCTCGCACCAGATGGAACGCTGGTGGTGATGTAGGTGTCAGACACCACCGTGAATGTGGCGGTCGTGCCATTGAATTTCACGCTCGTGGTTCCGCTCAGTCCTGCGCCCAGTATGCCGACTGACTTGCCAACTTTTCCTGATGTGGTTTGCAGACTGATGAAAGGTCCAAACGCTAAATCGAAGCTGAACAGGGCGCCGTGAGAAAGTGCGCCTCCAGTCGTCGCCTCGCCATAGAACTTCCCGCTGGTATGCTGCCGCAGCGTGGTGAAGGGAAGAGAACCGGTTGCCGCAGCAAAATCGAACAGCTTTGAGTAGGTGCCGCTCGGAGTGATCTTATAGACGGCTCCGGAGGCGTTTGCACCTCCCGCGGAAGTTACGCTGTAGAAATTTCCGTCGCTGGCCTGGACCAGACCTGCATACGGTGCGACGCCATCTCCCGTTGTGGTAGTGGCATCGAAGTTGTGGAGGATGGTCAAAACTTTTGTCGGCGTGAGCTTGAATGCTACTCCGCCGTTGTTCATCGTCCCTCCGTTCCTTGCCGTTCCGTAGAAGTTGCCATCGCTGCCCTGAACCAGCGGGGCGTACACGTTGGCTCCATGAGTCAAGTCAAAGTTGTAGAGCACGGTCAGCGCGCCCGTGGTCGTAATCTTGAAGGCTGTGCCATAGCCGAGCGTTCCACCGACCTTCGTCGTCCCGTAAAGATTGCCGTCGTTTCCTTGCATGAGGGGAGCGACCGGTGTTGATCCATGGGTGTTGTCGAAGGCATAGATGGTCGTGAAGACGCCCGCCGTCGTGAGTTTGTACACAGATCCATACCCGGCGCCACCACCCGAGGCAGTACCGTAGAAATTGCCATCGCTCGCCTGAATCGGAGGCGTCAACGGACTCGCTCCCTCGATGTAGGCAAGGCTGTGGAGCACGGTCACGACCCCACTGGGAGTGATCTTGAAAATGGTGCCCATCAAGGAAGTGCCACCGCCATTGGTCGTGCCGTAGAAATTGCCATCCGTGCCGAGGGTTAATCCGCTATAGGGATTCGCCATCGTGCTATCGAAGCTGCTCAGAACGGAGTACGCGCCGGTCGGCGTGATACAAAAAACACCGCCGCGGCCAGACGCTCCTCCTAACGGAGCCGTGCCGTAAAGATTGCCATCGCGGCCCTGCGCGAGGATTCCCGAATACTGTGGCGAGGCTAGCAGAGGCGTATCGAAATCATGCAGGTCAGAGTAGGTTTGCCCGTGAGCTGCGGAGACTCCAAGCACCACCATAAGTCCAAGCACTGCGATGAGGACCGCCAGCTTAACCAGTATCTGCCGCTTGTGGTGCGTTTGCTGAGCCATTGCTTCTCCATTCATGGTGGCGATTGCCGCCGCTGCCAACTTCAGGCCATATCCCTGTCCTCCTTACAAAGCGCAAAGCCGGATCGAATCAGATCATTGGGCGTACAAATAATTGGGTGCGAGAAGGGGCCGGGTCCGGGGTGGTTGGAAGTGCCGTGTTTTCAGTAATTTGATTTTTCCTGGTTCCTGGCATATCGTTGGGCCAACTTGGGGGCGTGAGTTTGAGCGAGAGTGCGTCTGACGGCATTGCCGAGATCCTCGCGACCCTTAGGGCAGGGGACCAGGAAGCGCTCAAGTCGCTTGTGCCACTGGTCTACGATGAACTGCGCCGGCTGGCTCGTTATCACCTGAGTCTCGAACGGAGCGATCACACATTACAGAGCACTGCGCTGGTCAACGAGGCTTACCTGCGCCTGGCCGGTCAGAACCTTCGCATTGAGAATCGGGCTCATTTCTTTGCGATCGCTTCGCGGTTGATGCGACAAATCCTGGTCGACCACGCGCGCCGGCATCGAGCGGGCAAGCGCGGCTCCGGTGCCTATACGTTGACCCTTGACGAGCAGATCGGGCTTCCTCAAACCCGGAGCGTGGATCTGGTGGCTCTGGATGAGGCACTGGTGGGCTTGGCGCAGTTGGACGCGCAGCAGAGCCGAATCGTGGAACTGCGATTCTTTGGAGGGCTCTCGATTGATGAAACGTCGGCAGTTCTCGGAATCTCAACGGCAACGGTAAAGCGTGACTGGGTGACGGCGAGAGCCTGGCTGCATCGGGAGATCAGCGGGCTGGCAGAATGACTGGCGCGTCTCCAATCCACAACTCAAATTGCAACTCGGCCAGCAGCCGAACGTTCTCCGCTTGCGCACCGGACGCGAGGGGCGCTACGAAGGCGATCAACAAAAGAAGGAATCTCATCGGCTTCTAGCCTACCTTAGGTTCGTGGTTTGCCGGCAAACTGACCCGATGGCAGCAGTGTGGGCCGAAATCAAGTCCGCCTACGGCGCCAAGACTGCCTTCACCTGTGTTTCGTCGTCGGTTGCTCCGTTACCCTTTCTGCCGTAAATCACAACGACACAGTCTCCGGCATTCACGGTCACAGGAACGGAAAAAATTCTCTCTACCCGTTTCTGAAGCGTTGCCTTACCAGTCGCGCGCGGCGGAATCTCGTATTCCAGAGGCACGCTCTCCAGATGCAGGGCGTCGTTCGGAAGCCACCTGTACAGCGCCGCAAGCGGTGCTGGGTCCGGGAAGCCCTGGCTGTTCAGGTTCTCCCCAAATTTCCCGCACCCTCCGGCAAGCAGATAGAAATCGTTGACGGCACCCCACGACTTGCCCGACGGAAGCGGCCCGAAGTTCTGTGTTCCATCAAATGTGCTATCGGCGATGTCTCCGTATAGCTCCACCAGATGCCCGGCTGGCATCATGATCGGAACTGCGAATCCCATGGTGTCGTCGGCCGCTGCATTCTGGCAGCCCCAACCTTGGCCAAAGCAATATTCGCCGGACAGGTCGATCACCGTGTTCGCGTCTGCAGCTCGACGGTTCGTAGGTCAGATTCAGATCGGCCGACATCGTAACCTCGCCTGCTACCAAAGGCCCTCCGCCGAAAACAAACCCGACGCAGCCCGTCATCGGCAAGGGATGAGGGAAATTGAGGTTCACTGGAAAATTGGAGTTCGACTGCGAGGGGTTTTTCAGAATGTCGCTCCAAATAAAATTTGCCCCTTCCAAACTGTGGTCATCGACGGGACATTTACCCTGCCAGTAGGCCACTAACCACAGGACCTCGCTAAAATTCGGGCTGAAGTTCTTGAGCGAAATATTCCCCGTAAGCGCCATCGCCTCCGCCGGCGAATTCGCCCCGTCCAGCACGCGATACATGTAGAGGAATTGCGGAAAGCCCGGCTTCGAGACGGTCTCAGATTGCTGAATATGCAGCACGGAGGGTTGACCGGCGGTTCTCCTGCCCCCACAAGTCGCACTTTCCCAATCCAGCTGGAATGAGAACGGCCGCGAGAATCACTATTCTCCAATAAACATTCATGCATCCCCCGTTTTGCATACATCGTCGAAGAAGGTTCTGATGGACCAGATGGTTTCGTAAACGCCGTCGAGCAGTCCCTGTAGGTAGATCTCGGCTTTCACTCCGTAACTAAACCCAGCCCACGAGCGAAAGTGTCGGAAGGGAAGCAGATTTGCCGTAGCCCGTCGATGTATGTTCCTCAATGAGCGCGGCCGTTGCCATCCATATAAGGATGGATGTAGACGAAGATGAAGCGCCCGAGCACCACGCGGACGGCCGGGTGCGGATCTTCCCGTAGCAGGTCGAAGAACGCCGGCATGGCGTCCCTTATTGCTTCCCGGTTCAGCGGCACATGCATCGACGTACACTATTGCGCTGTACGTTTATTATCCTATTGCGTTGCACAATTTTTATCTTATTGTGTCGAGAGCAGACTGGTCCCGCCCGCCTGGAAGGGCGACCCCGCACCCCGTTGCAGATAAGCTAATCTCGCTGTTTCTTCGTCAGGCGGATTTAGCGTCGGCGAGGGAGTCTCTTTGCCGAGGCCTCGGATCCAGGTGGTTCACGGAACGGTTCCACAGAAATGCGCTCGTAAAGCACTTCCAGCACGGTCAGGTATTCTGTACCGCCAGGCAATTGAAGGACTACGCTGTCACCCGCTGCCGACTTCATCAACGCGCGCCCCAGAGGTGACACCCAACTGATGTGGTTGCGGTTGAGATCGACCTCGTCGGTGCCCACGATGCTCACCACTCGCTCCGCTCCCGCGGCATTGGCATAGCGCACGGTCGCTCCGAAGAATGCCCTCGTCGCCGCCTGCCCCGCTCTTCGAGCTTCCGGGTCCACCACTTCCGCGGCTTCGATTCGCTTGGTGAGAAAGCGAATGCGCCCATCGATCTGCCGCAGCCGCCGCTTGCCGTACTGATAGTCGGCGTTTTCACTGCGATCGCCGTTGCTGGCGGCCCACGCCACCACCTCCGTCACGGCCGGGCGTTCCCTGGTGAGCAGAAACCGGTGCTCATCTTTGAGGCGCTCGAGGCCGCTCGGCGTGATGTAGTTCTTGACTGGCGTCGCGGGCTCGTCCGGTTTTGGTTTTCTCGTAAACCCTTTTCGCATCTCGTAGTCTTTCCCAGGGAGTATCCAGTGGAGTGTACCCAATAAAAGCGGAGGGACGCTGCGGCCCTGACTGTTTTTTTAACGTTTTCCGGGTAACCGGGGGAGCCGGGGGTGCACTCCAACCCGTCTGCCTCACATTTCGGGAGCTGTCGTAATGTTCCGGCCGGAACACATCGTCATGACGGTGCGGTGTAGACGATTGTGTCATGACAGCTAAGCGCAAGAAAGCAAAGCGGCGGGCCGTCTATCCTCAGGTTTGTGTCCGTTCAAACCGGTGAATGACGGTTTGGTGGTTAGATTGCGCGTGGCGTCTTGGATTCTAACCATCCAAAGGATGGTTTAGTGGTTTGAAAGCCAGCTTGCGTTTTTCGTCGGGAAAGATTAGGGAACCTCCCGTCTGTTTCCGGGTTCGAGGGTGGCCCATCTTTGCATTGCACCATTCCCACGGAGGGTGCCCATCCTTACGTTTTTTGCAAGCACGGGCGGCGATGCTACCGGTGCAAATTTTGTCAGTTCTACACTACCCGTTGTGTATGCCGTGGTCGTACCCGCCCTTGGCCTGCGCGAAGGACGGGGCACCCGCGGCTGTGGTGGCTTCTGCAGTTTGAAGGCGCCGGGGCACCCGCCCGGTAACCCTGACCCATCCGTCCGACGGTCACTCGGAGCGCAGCGCTTGCATCACATCGACGCGCGCAGCGCGTGCCGCGGGCAGCACCGACGCGATGACCGCGACCGCCATCAGCACGAACGCAGAGACAAACACCGGCAATGCGCCCGGCATCTTGACGTCCAGGAAATATTTTCCCGCCAAACGCGCCAGCACGAACCCAAATGCCGCGCCTGCAAGGACGCCCGCCGCAGCCATCACGGTGCCCTCTGCGATCACGCCCTTGAGGAGTTGCTGCGGCTCCGATCCCAGGGCCAGCCGGATGCCGAATTCCCGCGTCCGCGCGCTCACCGAAAACGCCAGCACGCCCGCGACGCCCACCACTGCGATCGCCAACGCGACCGCCGCGAATACGCCAAACACCAGCGAGTTTAAACGGTCCGGCGTGAGCACTTCTGCGCGAATGTCTGCAAGACTGGCGGCGTGCTCAACGGGCTGATCGGCGGACATGTCGCGAATAATGCGCGTGACCGACGGGACCAGCGCATAGGGATTTGTAGCCGTGTGAATGAAGAGACGACCGCCAAAAAGTGTACCTTCGTCAAAAGGGCTGTAAATCGTGACCATGGGTTCAGGAACGACGTGTAGATCGTCAATGTCGGCGGTGACGCCGATGATGCGGTGCGGCGCGATCAGGCGCGCCTTTTCGAGATCGGTCCCAGTGAGCGAATTGCAGCACGGGATCCGTCCAATAGACATGCCGATTGACCGCATCCTGGTTGGGGAACATGCGCTGTGCGAGAGTCTGGCTGACGATAACGACGGGCTCTTTATTATTATCGTTATTGTCATCAAGCGCATTGAAATCGCGGCCGGCAATGATAGGAACGCCAAGCGCCGCAAAAAAACCGGGAGAGATGGAACGCGACTGCGCCCGGGGATCCTCTACGCCGGCTGCATGGACGTGTCCGTCACCGGAGAACTGCAGAGTGCCGAAGCTGCCATCGCGCCAGGGAACAACGTCGCCGAACGCGGTCTCACTCACGCCCGGCAGGGCATCAATGCGGCGTATCGTTTCCTTGTAGAAATCGACGACCTGCTGAGGTGTCTTCCCATAGGACATAGCAGGAACATCGACAGCGAGGACGTGCTGCGTATCCAGTCCAGTCTGCGTCCTTTGCAGTGCGATCAGCGTCGTGATCAACGTACTTGCGCCGGCCAGCAACACGAAGGACGCGGCGATTTGTGTCACCGCGAAGATCCGCTGGCGGCGGCTCGTGCTGCCGGTGATCCGCGCACTTCCGCTGGACTAGGCTCAGTCCACTCGGTTGCCGGACGTGCCGGAGAGAAGTGCCGGAGGAGAGGGCAGGCGCGGGACGAATGCCAGAATCACCGCGGCGACGATGGCCAGCGCCGCTCCCACCCAAAGCAAGCTCGAATCGACTCTGAAATCGAGAGCACGGATGGAGAAGCGCGAGGCGTAGCGGGCCAGAACGGCCACCATCGGCTGCGCGCTCAGTACACCGATGCGCCGCGCCCGCGCCGCAGAGCAGAAGGCTTTCGGCCAACAGCATGCGGCGCAACGCGCCTGTGCTTGCGCCCAGCGCCACGCGGACCGCCAGTTCGCCTTCGCGGCGAACCGTCCGTGCCAGAATCAGATTGGCAACATTGGAACACGCGATGATGAAGACCAGCGCTGACGCCGCCAGCAGCACCAGCAGCACGGTCCTGGCGCCCGACGTGATCTCGTCACGAAGCAACTTCACCCCGATCTGAAAGTCCGCTTCCTGCGCATAGGCTTCGGGATGGTCCTTCTTCATCGCGGAGTAGGCGGAGCGCAACTCAGCGCGAGCCTGATCGAGAGTGGCTCCGGGAGCGAGACGGCCGAAAAGCTCAGTCATGCGATGGATGCGGCCAGTGACCATGGTTGCGGAAAGATGATGCGGGCTGGTGACCACGTTGGCGATGATTTCGGTATCTTGCGGATATGGGACGCAAGGTTCGAGGACGCCAATGACTGTCGCAGAGCGATCACCAAGGCTGCCGAGGCGAACGGTTTTGCCGAGGACCGAAGGGTCCTTGTGAAGAGCGGTCGTCCAGAAACGATAGGTGAGAACGACGACGCCGGCAGCTTGCGGGACCGTCGTCTTGCGGCCCAATCAGGCGACCGAGCACGGGATGAAGGCCCATCACGTCGAAAATACGTGCCACCAACGACGCCGCCTCGAATCGAACGAGGCTCACCCAGGCCGATCATGGTGAAGTCCATGGCGGAGAAGTCGCCAAACGCGCTCAGGGTTTTCACGCTCGCGCGCAAGTCCTGTAACTCGGGTACGGAAAACGCAGCGTTTTCTTCGCCGATGCCGGGAGCGCTCTGCCGGATATAGATCAGCCTGTCCTCGTCGCGATTGACCAGAGGCTTAAGCAGGACTCCGCGCACCAGCGTGAAAATGGCAGCGTTCGCCCCGATGCCGAGCGCCAGTGTGAGGACCACGGCGATGGCCAGCCCTGGAGTCCGAATTAACGAGTGGGCTGCAACTCTCAGATCGCGAACGAATGACATGTTCTTACCCTCCTGCCGAGATATCCAGCATCACGCTTGCCAATAACTAAGCGCCACATTGTAAACGACTTAATATGCGATAAGTTAGTCCGTGCTGTCCGTTTCCGGACACCGCTATGGCAAATTCGGACACTAAAACACAGCGTGGCCCCTCTTTGCATTGCACCATTCCCGCGGAGGGTGCCCCATCCTTGCGTCTTCGCAAGGGTGGGCGGCGATGCTGCCGGCGCAAATTTTGTCCGTTCTACCCCACCCGTTGTGCATGCCGTCGTCGTACGCGCCCTTCGCGTGCGCGAAGAACGGGGCCCCCGCGACTGTGGTGGCTTCTGCAATTTGAAGGCCGGGCCACCCGCCAATTCGCGCATGACAATCATCAAAACTCCAACTTCTTATTTCGCCTGCGCTAGCTCCGTAACAACTGCGGCAACTTTATCGAGTATCTGGTTCCAGCCCTCCATTTGACCGCTATTTTTCGCGCTCTCCATGGGTTCATTTCCAATGAAGGTGAGTTTCGTCTGGCCGTTTCCGAGATCCTCAAAGATGGTCACGTCGTACGCACCGTCTATGGCCTCATGTTCTATTCCTAATTGCGCAGGATCAACCTTGTTTCCCTCCGAGTCCGAAAAGTACATGGAGGAAACGATCTTCTCGTGCGGAACAATCTCATGGTATTCACCGCATTCCAGAACTCCTGCCCATCCGGCGTTCTCATGCAGCAGAGAAATTTTCCTCCCACGCGAAAATCCATCTTGCAAACAGGCGCAGTAAAACCCTTCGGCCCCCACCACTGCATCACATATTTCGGGTCTGTCCACGCCTTCCAAACCAATTCGCGTGGGGCATCAAAAACTCTTGTGACAACCATCCGCTCTGTCTCGTTCACCGTGTTTTTTGTCATCTCTAACCTCCGCTTTTTTCATTTGATTCACAACTGCATCCAGCTTGTCGAAACTCTCTTCCCAGAATCGGCGATAACTAATCGCCCAGTCGCTGACTGTCTTGATCGCCTCTGGCCTAAGCGTGCACACACTCTCTCGTCCACGCTTCGTCTTGATCACAATCCGCGCCCGCACCAGGTAGGCAATATGTTTTGAAATCATCTGCTGCGAGAGTGCAAACGGTTCCGTCAATCCATGCACAGAGGCAGGCCCATGTGAGAGCCGTTCGATCATCGCCCGACGGGTTGGATCAGACAGAGCCGCAAATGTTGTATCTAACTTATCCACAACCATATGGTAGTGGATTATCTGTCGATGTCAAGTGTGAATTTTGGATCCCGATTTCTGTTTCCTGATCTCTGAACCCTGAGACCTGCGCTAATTTATGCTTCCCCATGCGCTGCGTAAGCGCAGCTGGGTGCATGGTTTAACAAATTGGCTTCCTTGAGCAATTACTCATTAACCTGAAGATTGGAGTGCCACCGCAGCCTGCGCAGGAGCGTGAGCCGTCACGGCGAAGGCCCTGGCATCAGGGGCCGGGGGATGCGGATTGCCGTTGGAACCTGTTCTCGATGTATTGCCGTCCCGTTGGGCAAGTGATCTTTGCCAATTGGCTTGCTATGACCTCCGCGAATGAGTGGTAAAGTCGGCATGTGGGAACCCATCTCCGAAGGCTGGCTGACGGCTAGCCGACAGTCAGTCCGTCTAAATGCGGCGTGCGAGCCACCTCATGAAACGAAATTGAACCTTAAACCTACTGATTGCTAAGAAGTCAGCTAAGCGTTTTTTGTTTCAGCGGCTTCTCGAATCCCATAGTGGGCAAGAATGGGAAGTCTCAGACGTATTTGTTATTGGGATGCGAGAATTACTGGCGCGGGTCAGCCCGGTTTGCTGGCTGTTGGAATGTCAGTCAGCAGGTTTCTTCGAGAAGGAAACGCGACGCTAACTCCGAATGCTGTCAACCGATTTATTTTGCGATGACGAAGTTTGTACTCTGGCTTTCTGCAGAGTTCGGTCCGATCATACAGTCGCGTTTGCCGGCTCGACCACGTGCTCCATATCAATGTTCCAGAAGGCGAGCTCGTTCCGGCTTATTGTAAAGTCGACCCGCTCTGATTCTCCAGGCGCCAGGGCAGTTCTTCGGAATCCTGCCAATTCTCTTACCGGGTGAGCTATGCTGGTTCCGCGAATACGCAGGTAGAGCTCGACAACTTCATCGCCGGTCCGTGTTCCGGAATTTCTTACGGTTGTGGACGCATGTAACACTTCGGCGGCGTGGTTCAGTGCATCGGCGCTCAACTTGGATGTGCTCAATTCGAGAGGCGAATAAGAAAACGTCGTGTAGCTTAGGCCGTAGCCAAATGGGAACAGCGCGGTGTTTTGTTCATCCACGAACGCGCGCGATACTTTTCGCGATTGTCGGTCGGTGGATGAGTGAGATCAACACCGTCAGCAGGACGCCCGGTATTCAGTGCGTCATAGTAGAGAGGCTCTTGACCTACGAAACGGGGCATTGAGACGGTCAGCTTTCCGCTCGGATTGACATCGCCAACAGTACACGCACCAGGGCGGGGCCAGCTGTACTCCCGGAAACCAGGCCTGCAAAATCGCTGGAACATGGCTTGCGGCCCAAGTGAGAGCGAGGGGGCGGCCGCTGAATACAATCAGGACGATCGGCTTGCCGGTGGCCGCCACCGCCTCTAGAAGCTGCTGCTGGTTTCCGGGAAGTCCGATATGGGCACGGGAAACCGCTTCGCCGCTCATCCATAGGGAGTCTTCCCCAAGCGCCATGAGTACAACATCGGCTTGTTTGGCGGCGGCAACCGCTTCCCCGAAACCGGTGTCGTCCTTCGTCAAGATTTTCGTGCCCGCAGCATAGAGGAGTTGCCCGCCTGCCTGCCTCGTGCGCGACGTCAACGCCTCGCGGAGCGTCACGACGTCCGCCGCGTCGCCCCGTGCGCGCCAACAACCCAACATATCGGCAGCGCTGTCGGCAAGAGGGCCGATCAGTGCAATGCTGCGAGTTTTCGGATCCAATGGAAGCGTGGGTCGAACGCCCAAGCTGGCATTTCTTAAAAGCACGAACGAACGTTCGGCAACTGTGCGGGCGAATTCTACGTCAGCCGGGTCAGCTCGAGGTTTCGCCCCGCTCGCTGGTTCAGGAATGTATGGACGATCAAAACCAGATCTCATCGAATTGCAGGCAGCGACAGAAAGGTCTTGCACCTTGGAGCCGAGCACTGATCCGCAGTTTCTTGAATCCGTACCGCTCAATTCACCGTCAAGGGAATGGCGACGCTGGAGTCCGCGCTGCTGTTGGCGCCATCGCCGGTATTGCTCTCGGTGAACGCGTACACGGTTACCGTGTAACTGCCCGGGGGCGTGCCGTTGTTGGGAGGTGGAGTAATTTGCCTGCCGCCTCCGCCTTCCCCGCAACTTGGGGTCGCGGCTCCGAGGAGAATCAGTCCTGCAAGCAGGAAGCCCGAATACTTCGGCGCCACCCGCCGCACACGTCCGGCGGAAAGCAAAACACTCAGCAGGGAAAAGGCTCCAATTATGAGGGGCAGCCAGTTGAACCTGGGATCGCTAAAGGATATCGAGGAAGTTGCATTTCTCATGCCCGTATTCGCAGTGGTTGTGACCGTCACCCTAACACTCTCCGGTGTGAGGGCACTGGAGTTCACGACGTGTGTGTTCAAAGGGTCATTTGTACTGATCGCACAGCTTGCTTTGGGTGCGTTTGTGCTGCACGCGAAATAAACATAGCCGGTGGCTGCTGTAAGGCTGGGCGTGAAGGTGCTGCTGTTTCCGGTCGTCGCTCCGGCTTTCACGGTGATGGAAGGCGGAGTTCCCATCACCGGGGCTGGCACGGCCACTGCCTGATACTGGCGCACATAATCGAACGTCATGATTGCTGGATTCGGCGTGGATGAACTGGGGGTTCCTCCCAGAGTTCCTCCCACCGCGATATTTGTGACGAGAAACAGTTGAGCGTTGAACGGCCAGCTGTCTACAGAGGCGAGATCGCCTGTCGTGGCGATGTAGTACGGCTGGTCAGGATTGTCGATATAGAACTGTTGCATGTTCGCGGACCAGATCATGCCATAGGTATGGAACGCCGTGTCATTCGCCTGTCCGAGGGGAAAGTTGAAAACGCCATTCGGCTGAAGACCTGAGCCACCGGTCGCAGCCGTGTGCAGAGTCGATCTGTTGCCGCCCGGCCCCGGACCATTCAGGACGGACGAGGACCAGACCTCCATCATGTCGGTTTCGCCGCAGGCCGGCCATGGAGTGGTGTTGATGTCGCTCCCCAGCGACCAAAATGCCGGCCAAAGCCCCTGGTTGGTTGTATCGGGCAGCTGAATACTTGCCTCAATCCGACCAAATTGAAAATTGGCGAGGCCTTGCGTCTTCAAGCGACCAGAAAACCAGGTTCCGCTGTTGTTGATGGCCTGGATGATGAGGTGCCCGTTGCCATCGACGTATGCATTGGAGGTGCTTGTAGCAAAAGTCGTCGGACAATTACTCGGGTTCCCCGAATATCCTGGAGGTCCACAATACGTTTCGATTTCATTGTTGCCAAAGCCACCGTTGCCCAGATCGAAGGCCCACACGGTCGTGTCGGGCGGACCCGGCGTAGTCGCATTAAATTCCTGGCACCACTGCGGACTCCACGTTACCGATCCCGTGGTGCTGGGCGGAACCCCGTTACAACCCTGAGCCCGACATGGCAGTGCGCCAGCGCCGAAGAGAAACAGGATCGCTAGAACGTATCTTCCACGATGAGACACCCGCCAAATTGAGTCGAATCGCCATAGAGTTCTCTCCATAGAGGCATCTCGCGTTTGTGCTCTAGAAAACCGGTTTTGCGAGAACATGGTTAGCATAAACGGCCAGGCGATTACGGCCTATCGTCTCGAGGGCTCACCGCTGCAGATTTTCGATGCGCAGCAGAACAACTCCATCTTTCTTCACCGTGGTGATCGTGAGAACAGCATTCGAGAGTTGGTCGGCATTGTTGATGCTGAGAGTGGCTGGTACGAGAACTTGCGGTTCCCCGGTATCGAAGGTTGCGGCAACGCTCTTGCGAATAACACATCCCGAACAGTGCACGGTACGGCCACATCCTTCTGGAAGACTGTAGTGGACACAGTCGAAGACCAATCCAAAATGAGCGCCCGTACTTGATTCAGGTGCCCGGCCCAGAATCTCACAGGCTTTCGCGTTCATGGCCAGGGTCGTGTTGTTAGCATCGACCAGCAGAATGGGAATCGGGATGCCGTCGATGTGACGCGGCAACGGGACACCGCACTCTTGCGAATCAAGAACCTGGGAGCATGTAGGACACAACCCATGACTAACACTACTGTCCGGCATGCGTTCGTAACCGGAACGCTCAATTGCCGAGCCACACCATGCGCAGACTACCTTCATCAACCAGCGCGCCTCGCTTCAGATTCTTTGGCCCAGGGTAGAGCATGAAAGCATAATGCTCAGCTCCGCGGCAGGAAAGTGATGACAGTCACGTTGAACTGTGATTGCTCTCATGGGGCAGCGCATCGGCGACGACCATGATCACAGCTCTTACACATAGTTCCGAATTTCACAAAGCGGAGTACCTCCCCCATGTCGTTCCTAAATCTCGTTGGATCACTTCTGCACTATCCCCATCCGACTCAGCAGGCAGTCGAGGAAGAAGGCCACGTCATCTCAAGACGGCTGCGTGAACTACTTGACGAAACAGACCATCGCCGGGGAGAGGCACTATCCGTCGAGCATCGGGATGACGTATCCGAAATCGGAGATTCGCAATAAGGATTGTGGACCGTTCGCCTTAGCGGAACCGGCTGGGTTCTCGGCACAACCCGGACGATCAAGCGCAGCGACAACTGGGCAGAACCCTGTTTATCAAGGAGCAAATCCAAAGGCGATGGACGCCTTCAGTCGATTACTTTGCGTTCAGGATATTTCGGGCTTCTGTAACTGTTCCGACTTGACAGCGCCGGACGAATCCTACCCAATCCTGCTTTCCTCACCACCGCGTTGCCCCACCTGTTGGCTTTTCGTAACAGAGAGCCCGGCGATTCACTGGTGGCTTCTGGCGGGGATCGACCGTCTCATAGAGTTGAGATATGTCAACGGATTTCATATGGGCACACGAATGGTTTTCATGCGGCGTCATTCCGAGGCGGCACTCCCTTAGTATGTGTGCTAGTTTCACAGATTCGTCTGGCGTGCTCGTTCAGTTCCATTAGCCTCTGGCGCAAGATTCCCTGGCAATCGTGGTCAGCACAATGCTGGCAGTCGGGACGATGAAGCCTAAAGAAGCTCAGCGTCTGACAGATGTATGGCTTTAAGTCCATGACCTATCTCCTTAGTCTCTATCCCGGGATGCACAACGCCGTTCTATGCGGCTTCGGCAAGCTCCCGCAGGCGCTCCGGGGATTCGATGAACACGCTCCTGCGATCGAGCGTCACGATCTCCGACTCGGCCCAACTCGACAGCAGACGGCTGACTGTGAACATCGTCGTACCAGTCATCTGGGCGATCTCCTCTCTGGACAACGAAATCGAGTGACTCGCATCGGATCCCAATCGAAGAATTGTGCGGGCGAGACGCTGAGGAACGCAGAGTGTGCTCACGTCGCAGAACCGGTCCTGCAGTGCTTGCAGTCGAGCGTGTATGACCCGGACCATGTTGCGTTCGATCGTCGGGATGCGCGTTGTTATTGCCTCGAAGATTGCGGCGTCCCAAGCGAGCAGGAGACTTTTCTCGGTAGTGCGAGCGCAAACTGAGTGTACTTGCCACGAGCCGCTTGTGTCTAGCCACTCCCCCGCACGTTCAAGGCGGAGCAGCGTCTCGTGACCGGCCTCGTCGATCCGACTGATCTTCACCGCGCCGCTGGCCACCAACAGGACGCGTTCGACAGGGTCATCCTGCAAGAAGACCGTCTCGTTCTCAGAATAGAAAACCTCATTGGCGGCAGACGCTACCTCTCGATACTGAATGGCGCTAAGGCCGCTGAAAAGAACAGCTTTGGGCAGGCATGCAATCTGGTCGTTTTGCGAAACCGGGCGAGAGGAGCGGTTACATTCTGTTCGGGCAATACTCTCAAAGTTGACGCCTAATCCTGACGCCGGTGTGGTCGTCGACACTGGGAATCCTCCTCAAGTGTTTCTCGGACATTGCACGGAAACGTCTTCCTTGGGAATGGTGCTGTGGCCTAATCAAGATCGAGTTGGGGGCCTCGATTTGTGACAGTCCGTCAGGACCGCCACGAAACCAATCCTTCACCGACGATCGGGGCGGGCTATGACAAGCATTACCCGATAATGTGAGAGTACTCACGCGGTTTTGGACACCCGGTGTCGCCATGATCCCGACATCATTGCAGCAAGGGAATAGCCCGTCGGCGAGCGCAATCCCTTCCCACTCTGGACATTCTCAATTTCGAGCAAAAGCGGCGAAACAGAGCGGCCGGAAACAGCCTCGCCCCGGTGCATCCCGAAGGCGCCGCTGGTCCTATTCCACGATGAGCGGTCTCATCATGTCATGCTCTTCATGCTCAAGAATGTGGCAGTGCCACACATACTCCTTTCCGCCAGTCCTCGGACTACTGCTTTGCGCATGGCTGCAGTCGGCAAGTTCGGCAGGTTGAACTGCATGATTACAGTTGCGATTTCACCGGGGTTCACGCGCACCGTGTCCTTCCACCCGATTTCATTCGGATCAGGCGGCATGGGCTGACCAGCAACTAAAGTTCCCAGGATCGCCGGTGAACGGCTGCCGCTGAATGAGTTGCACGTTCACCAGGTGGAAGTGGATGGGATGAGTGTCGCCGGTGAGATTCATGATCTGCCACACTTCCGTCGCACCGGCCTTTGGGTTTTCCGTTGAGGCCGCCAGGTATGGCAAGCCCCACGTGGCATTTCCTTGATTGTTCAGGCCGTTTTGATCGAAAGTCCCCATGGTCTGGATCAGACGTCCAAACTCATCGAAGTCCTCGTTCAGAGTGAGCATCCGGTTGGCCACTCCCGTGAAACGGAAACGCCGGCACTGACGGATCGCCATTGTTGAACAGCAGCCCAGGTTGGTTGCCGGTGAGGAAGTTTGTCTTGAGTTGCACGTTGAGTTGCGCCAGCCACGATGAAGTCGAAACCGTATCCCCGTTGCCAGCGGTTACAACAATCTTCAGCAGCGTCCGTGTGTTGGGCCCGTGGCCCAAGGCGGTCGATGGTGCTCCGCCAATGGCGGTCTGGTCCGGACATCCGGTGAAGTAGTCGTTCCGCGAATCTCCACCCGGGAACGGCGCCGGTGCATCGTTATACAGAATGAAGCTGGATCCCGCAGGGACACCATTGAAGTCAATGACGACGTCGGCGCGCTCGGCGGGAGCAAGCAGCAGGTTGAATGGTCCGTCCGGATTGGCGGTAGTCTCATCCGCGGGATTGACGAGCGGGATCGGTGTCTTGTTGTCGTGGACTGCCACCGCGGGCAGGAATCCTCCTTCTGTTCCTACCTGATACATGACTGGCCCCGGAGTGCCTACTCGCGCCTCGCCGGGATTCGCTGCGTCCTCAGCATACAGGTTCAGGTGGTAGAAGCGAGCCTGTGAACCGTTGAGCAAACGGAATCTCACGCGCTTCGGTGGAACGCTGGCTTTCGGATAAATGCCGCCATTGATAACGATGGTGTCGAAGAACGCCTCCGGGATCGCGCTCACATGGGGTAGCGGCTTCGTTCCTTGCGAGGGCGGATCAGACGTCGGTACCCCAATCCCAACGGCCCTTCGGATTGGCCCGCTCCGGAAATCGTTCACTTCATAGTCGTGCGGATACCAGAGGCTCCCCGGATCGCCCCATCGCCACGTCGGATCCTGCCGGAAAATGTTTCTTGGGACGAACCCCTTGTCCTGAATCACCAGCGGAATCCCGACCAGATCAGGCAGAAGGCCGGAATTGACCAGCCCGGTCTCAAAATCGTCGATGATGATGTACGCGGAAGCGATTCCGGCATAGGCGTTGAGGCGCGTGATTCCGATCGCGTGATCGTGGTACCAAACCAAACGTGCGCTTTGATCGTTCGGGTAGTAATAGCTTGCGGTGCCCGGCAGGACAGGGAAATCCCGGCACGTTCATGAAACTCGATCCGTGTTTTCCCAGCGGGGTGAACCATTGAAACGGAGTTCCGTCACTGAACCATGGCGTTGCCCCGCCGTGCAGATGAGTCGCGATGCGATTGGTGGGAAGATCGCCAACCATAAGTCCGTTGGGACCGGCCATGATCGTTGGATCGACCGGCAGAATGTGCCGCTCCGGCATCAAATTGGTGACGGTCAAGAGGATGGGCGTTCCGCGTTTGGCAACGATGGCTCCCGCAAGATATTTCTGATCGAACGTAGACAAGTCGGTGTACCCAAAGAACTCGGTCTTTCCCGGCAGATCGGGATGCATTTGTTCGCTGAACTTGCCGACCGCAACGTTGTAAAGGTCGGTAGCCTTTCCTGCGAAGTTCACGGAATGTTTGGTGGCCAGCGGTATGTACTGGCCGATCTCATTGTTGGCTGACGGCCCGAGTCCGGGCACGGACGTAACGAACTTACGCAGATTGGTCGGGCTCTGGGCAAATGCCCAGGCTCGTCCCTTACCAAGGGTTGGGTACAACGCCATTCCGGCACCGGCCACAACGGCCTTCTTCAGAAAGTCCCGTCGGTTATTAGGCATATATTTCTCCATGGCGAATCGAATGACTTCGGAACACACCTTTTTCCTTCTCTTCGCAATTGCATTTGCGCGAGTGTGAGAAACGATAGTCAGATTGACGCAGCGAGGAGTGCTTGACGAAGTGGCACTCTGTGCTGCTCAACAGCGCCAAACGCACGGATTGTGCAGAGCGACATTCCAGCAGTACAGTGCACGAACCACGAGTCGTTCTTCCAAAGTGTTGCGAGAAACACTTACACGTCTATTCCGTCACGTACATTGCAGGGGGAGTTACGGAACCTGAACCTCATCGCACTGCAGCAGTTGAAGGGCCTGGGGGCCGCTACAGCGCTGTGACTACTAGTACAAGAATCGAAACGCCGAGCACCGTGATCGTCACCACTGATGATGGTGATGTGAATCACTGGCTCTTGCAGATAGACGACCCCAGATGGCCGCCGTCAGTTTCACGGCACCTAGTCATTGAAGGAATGGTCTTAAGGTCGAGAGGCTTGGTGGTCATGACCGTCTCATGACTCCAAGACAAGACCTCTGCGCTTGCTCACAGGAGAGGGTGAGTTTTCTCCGGTGAGGCGTAAGCGTTCGGGGTAGGTCGTGTTGACAAGATGTGTAAGCCGTTTGGTTCGTTCCAAGGGTCCACGAAGAAAGGAGGTGGACACTTGCGAGTTCAGGAAAGCCGTGGACGGGGCAGATTGATTTGGAACGAGCCGCGGGAAGAAGGTCGTGGAATGGGGATTTGAGTTGCGGCCTTCCCGCCCTAAGAATAGTGACCTTATGAGAAGAATAATGAGAGCACCAATTCCATGAGGCATGTGAGAATGCGCGGCTGCCTGAGATGTACCTCATAGCCGGGGCTTCACGGGTCATGGGTCTTCACAGGCAGATCCAGATAGGACGCCCGCTGCGCCTCGCGATATACCGTCAACTTGGGTGTTCCTTCTGCCGGGTACCGCTCAAACAAGCTTGCGTCGGCTCCGGCCAGTGCCACCCGAATTCGATGCCCTTTTCGCAGCAGCACGGACGTGGGATACATTGACAAGCGTATCGTTGCCGCTGCCTAGTAGGTGCCAACGGCTCGGCATCTTTGCGGAAGACTGGATGTCAGGGTATTCTTCTGAGAGGCGAAGTTCTTTTCATTGAGGTTGATGCGAAAGCGCTCAACCCGCTCAAGACCACAAGTATCCATAACGCAGCGCGAATGGTCGAAAGCTGCGCGACAAACCCGATCAGGGGCGGACCGGCAAGGAAGCCAACATAGCCAGCCGTCGTGACTACGGCGAGGCTGGGACCGGGTGCACTGCCTTCAATGTTCCCTGCAGCGGCAAACGTATTGGGAATAATCGTGGCCAGACCTGCTCCAGCGCACGTAAATCCCACCAACGCCCAACCGGCATTGCCGAACAACAAGACGAAGACAAGCCCTGCCGCGGCCAAAAGAGCCCCGTAACATACGAGGTGGCCGCGTCCAAGCTTCCCAGTGAGATAGTCGCCTGTCAGGCGACCTCCAGCCATAGCGCCTGAGAACACCGCATATCCAAGAGCGGCCAATCCTGGCCCGGTGAGAACCGAAGTACGAAGATAAATCGCGCTCCAATCGGCGATCGCACCTTCAACGAGCATAATCGAAAATGCAAGAAGAGCGAGCGCGCCTAATGGTACAGACCACGTAATCGTGCCTCCGGATGCCACTTTCTCGGCGTCCTCGGGTGCTGAGGGAAGCGGAAGCCACCTGAATGCGAGTATGGACATTGCGGCAAGTGCTATACCGCTGACCCAAAAGTGAATCCCGGCCGGAACCGCACGTGAAGCAACCAATCCCCCTAACGCAGATCCGGCCATTCCACCCAAGCTGAAGAGGGCGTGGAATGACGACATGATGTGACGCTGGTATCGCTTCTCGAGCATCACGGCGTGAGTATTCATCGCTACATCCATCGAACCAGCCATCGCCCCATAGAAAAGAAGAGCGACCGACAGTGTTAGGACCGTATTGGATTCGGCAATCAAGGGCAGTGCGAGGCCAAACCCCAATGTCGACCCAATCACGATGCTCAGACTGCCGAACTTGTTAATGAGCCATCCAGCGGCAGGCATGGCGAGAACGGAACCGATTGCCGCCATCATCAACGACCTGCCCAAAACGGCGGGAGAAAGATGGAGGTGCGCCTGAAAGGCAGGAATCCTCGAAGCCCAGGTTGCGATGATCAGTCCGTGGATCAGAAAGATTAAGGACACGCTCACGCGTACCTGTTGGAGGCTGCGTTGCTGCATCAATCGGATTCCATCCGATCCGGGCGCCGATTTGTTGAGCTGTACTGTGAACTTGATTGGCGACAGCGGCCATAACTCGGGACAGGGATGTCGAATCGGCTTTCGACTCTTGATGCAGTCTTTTCGACCGTGTCAAACAGTACAGAGTTAATTCCTAAGCGAGCTGCCGCCTCGACGTTTTCGGCGCGATCATCCAGGTACAAGATGTCTTGCGGGGCCGCTTTGAGTAGTTCGAGACAATTTCGATAGATCGCCAGCTCCGGCTTTATGGACCCGTAGTCGCAGGAATAAATCAGGTATTCAAATGTAGAGAGGCTCGGAAAGGACTTGGTCACATGGCGACTGAGTTCGAGCGGCATGTTTGAGAGAAGGGTTAAGGGGAAGCCTTCATGGTGCAACAGCTTTGCCCATTGCACAGCGCCTTGATTTGGTCGAGTGATACTTTCGCTATCGAGCTTGATTAGCGTTGCTATCTGATCTCTGCTCAAACCCAGTTCTTGCTGGCCAACAACCGCTGTCCAGTAGGCAGGTCCATCGATATCACCCCGGTCGTAGGGCGGCCGTAGCTTCCAGTAAAGTTCCGAGAATCGCTCATGGGGAATGCCGCACACGAGCGCCATACCTTTCATATCCTCCAGCGTTTGCTCGAGGCAAAGAACGTTTCCGTAATCGAAGACGACTGCCCGAACCGAACGCTTTTGCGAAAGACCTTGTATGGCGCTACGTTTGGCAGTATCATGCATAAATCGGATAATACACGTATATACGTGCATAACCAAGTGTATTCGTGCAAATGGGCAGAATGAAACCAGAAGCGGAAGCAGGCCAAATCGCCCTAAAGGAAGAGCGCCACCAGTACATCCTGGAGCTGCTTGGCAGTGAGGGCCGAGTCCTCGCCGCGGACCTTAGCAGTCGATACAGGGTCTCTGAAGACACGATTCGTCGAGATCTGCGCGAATTGGCGAGTTCGGGAAAGATCCAACGGGTACACGGCGGCGCCCTGCCTCGCCGTGCCGAGGCCGTTCCTTTCGTGTCTCGCCAACAAATCGACATGGAGAGCAAGATCGGAATTGCTCGAGCGGCGGCTGACATGATCCGCGACGGTCAGGTGGTGCTGATTGATGGAGGTACCACTAATCTAAGAATTGCTTCCTACCTTTCAAGAGAGCGTTCGGCGACGATTGTTACCAACAGCCCACCGCTTGCGCTGGCGTTGGCGGATCATCCGAAGTTGAGCGTGCTGATGCTCGGAGGAAATTTTCTTAAAGAGGCGCGGGTCACGACAGGCATCGAGACCATTCGTCGAGTCGAATCCATTCGCGCTGATCTATGTTTTCTCGGAATGTGCAGTTTGCACCCGGAGGTCGGAATAACCGTCGGCGACCGAGAAGAAGCGTACGTGAAGCAAGCGATGATAGGGGCTTCAACGGAAGTGGTTGGCCTGATTTCACTTGGGAAAATGGGGACATCTCTGCCTTACCTGGTCGGTCCTGCTTCCCGACTGACACGTTTGATCACCGATGCATCAGACGAAGATGTCCTGAATCCCTACCGCTCCCAAGGCATAGAAGTCACAAGTACGTAAACCGAAGCGGTTGGGCGCTCGATCGTTCCGCTTGTTCCTGGCATCTTCGGACAATGCGCGCCCTAGCAGGAAGTCTTCTCTTTCGTTGAAGTCCTTCATGCGCTCGATTGCATTCCGTCTTCACTCGAGGAAATTTGTCATGTATGAATTCCGCTACGCAAAGGAACACGCAATAGCTCGAACCTTTCATAAGGCCTTCCGACTGGTAGAGAGGTGTTTGCTGCTGGGACTGATGGTCGCGGTCTCGCTTGAAGCACAACAGAGTTCTCCGTCTGCGCCAGCGTGGACCGGTGTCGTACGCACGGCTGCCGGTGAACCTGTGGCCGGAGCGAAGGTAACGGTATACACGGCGGCGCTAAAGAGAAAATGACCGCAGTTACGGGAACCGACGGAAGGTTCGCGATTGCGGACATTCGACCCGGGCCACATACCGTGAGCGTGCAACTGCCCGGGCGAGGTCCGACAGCGTCAACTGGAGTGGATATTACTGGCATAGCAGTTGTGCTGACGGTATCCGATCAAAACGTGCTGTCGATTGCAGCCAATCCGCAAACTCCTGCAGCAGGAGTCTCGAATGGGAACCCGAGCACAACTTCGAACGCAGCTAGCGGAACAGGCGGGGAGAAACTCTCCAGCCAAAAGGTAAATGAGTTGCCGTTGAATGGACGCGACTTCAGCACGCTGCTGTTGTTAGCAGCGGGCACGATGACCGACGTGAACGGGCAGACGAATTTCACCCAGCAGTTTGCCATCAACGGACAGCGCGGCGTTGAGGCTGTGTTCGCGATGGACGGTGCGGATGTCAGCGATCCGGAGATGGGCGGGAGCACGTTCACGAATTTCGACGTGGACGCGATTCAGGAATT
Organism: uncultured Acidobacteriaceae bacterium; assembly: GCA_963774565.1. Taxonomy (GTDB): domain Bacteria; phylum Acidobacteriota; class Terriglobia; order Terriglobales; family Acidobacteriaceae; genus Sulfotelmatobacter. The sequence continues at coordinate 44,257 of CAVZFP010000027.1, forward strand.
GCAGTCAAGCTCGGGCTGGATGCCGGCGGACATCGGGCGCGGCGCGGCGGGCTTTACCAATATCGTGACACGATCCGGGAAAAGCGGTTTTCACGGATCATTCTTCGAGTTTTTAAGGAACTCTGCCCTCGATGCGCGGAATTATTTCGATCACCCATCGATTGCGGAGCCGGGCAGAATCCCTCCGTTCCGCAGAAATGAGTTCGGATTTACAAACGGCGGGCCGATCGTTTTGCCGAATGTATATGACGGTCGAGACCGCACGTTTTATTTTGTGCAGTATCAGGGATTCAGGCAGGTGCTGGGAACAACCCAGGTACTGGCTGTGCCAACAGCGGCAGAGCGAGCGGGCCAGGATGTGGTGACGTATCCGGACGGCAGCACGGACACGCTGCAGATAGCAGGGAGTTCGAATAGCCCGGGAGTAAATCCGGCAATTGCTTCCATACTGGCGCGCTATCCACTCCCCAACAACCCAACCGGCGCGTATGGTGCGCGAACCTATGCTGCGCCTTCAAACGTGAACACGGATACGGATCAGTTTTCTATCCGCATCGATCAGAAAGTTGGCGCAAAAGGACAATTGTTTGGTCGATTCAATTACGACAATCTGACGGGACCGACAACAAATCCGGATCAAACGCTGCTCGATCCGAGCTTTGGCGTGCAGTACGTGGATCGGCAGCGGAACGGGGTCATCACTTACACGCGCACCGCGTCACCGCGCTTTCTCTGGTCGACATCGTTGAGTTTTACGCGGACGACGCCTTCGTTTGTGACCCCGAACCACACCGATCCGGCCCTCAAGTTCAACGATGGTCTGTATGAGGCGTACAACAGCGCGGCGGGTTCGGTGATGTCAGCGTTCGGGAATTTGTTCCAGGGACAACTGAATTTTGCCTGGACGAGCCCGCGGCACGCGGTGAAGTGGGGTGCGGAAGCACGCCTTAACCGGGACACGACATACTTCGGTATAAGTCCCAATGGCGAGTACGATTTTGGTGGTGGAACGGTTTATTCGCCCGTGTTCATTCCTTCTGCGAGTGGACAGCACGATGTGCAGCCGGGCCAGCCTCTGCCAGACACGATGAGCAGTCTGTTACTCGGGTATCCGTATGGATACACGATCGCGGTGGCGCCGCCCTACGCATCGGATGGCGCGCACATTGGGCCGGCGGCAATCAACCGGAATGATGTGAACGCCTACGTCGAGGACACATGGAAAATCAATCCGCACTGGACGCTCGAATATGGGCTGCGATATGAGCTCTACACGCCGATTTCGGAGCGGGCGCACCGAACGTCGAGCTTTCTGAATTCGTTCCCACCCGCGGGCGTTGGGCAGGAATATTTGATCAATCCGCAGCCTACTTATCAAACCGATTGGAACGGCTGGGGGCCGCGTGTTCAGGTGGACTGGAATGCGCCTCACGCGGTGCATGTGCACATGGGCGGGGCGATCACAGTGATTCCGCCTAATATCTGGCAGGACAATCTTCTGACAGGGTCAACGCCTTACGTTGTTTATCCCCGTGTCAATGCGGCGCAAAACGGGGAGATTTCGTACGGATTCCAAATCACACCGGACGAGTTGCCGCAGGTCTACAACACAGCTGGCATGAACTGTTTTGGCCAGCGGCGATCCGAAAAAAGTGCCGGCGAACACGGTGATGGACGTAAATCGATACCAGCAAGATTTGGCAGCGCTGGCGCCGAGTCATCAGCTCTCGCTGCTGAGTCTGGCCGGGATCGACCGGCGCTTCGGCAATGGCTACCTGCAGACTTGGACGCTGGGGCTGGAACGGGCTTTCGGCGGCCTCACGGCCGATGTCGCGTATGTTGGAACATCGGCATTCCGACTTCCCAGAATGTCCTATCCAAACGCGTATCCCGGAGCGGATTCGGAATTTGCGCGGTTTACAAACTTCGACAGCAGCGGAGCGGTGACGGGGGGTTTCGGATTCGAGTCTGTGCTGACAGGGACGTCGCACTCGTCGTACAACGCCCTGCAGACCTCCTTGTCGGGAAATGTTGGGCACGGCGGCCCATCATTGCAGGCAGGGTATACCTGGGGCAAATCACTGGATGATGTCAGCGGCATCCTAGGAGGAACAGGATCCACCGGCGCGGTGACGCTGTTCAGCCCACAAGACCCTTTCGATACGCAAGCCGAAAGGGGGCCGTCGAGCTTTGACGTGACCCACGCCTTCACGTTGAGCGCGGCCCAGGGCTTGCATTTCGAGCATTTGGGACTTCAGTCGGATCGAACCAAGCTGTTGACGAAGGGCTGGGAGTTGCTGAGCATCTCGACCATCACCAGTGGTTCGCCGTTTACGGTGTATTCGGGAATCCCGCAAACGGGGGCGGGGACGATTGGTGCGGACCGACCGGACCAGATCGGAATACCGGACCTCTCGAGCGCCGGCAGCGCAACCCGATCGCGCGACGATTATTTTGGGCGGGGCGCAAACAACACAAGTTTCTTTTCCATTCCCATCGGTATCCAGGGCGGGACCGGACCAAACTCCGGGCGCTTTGGAACGCTCGGCCGTAATACATTTCGCGGCCCGGCATATTATGACTTCGATTTTGCGCTCATCAAGACAACTCCGATTGGCCGCCGGGAAAGCGGTTTGGAGCGAGCGGACCTGCAATTCCGCGCAGAGTTATTTAATCTGTTCAACATCGTCAACATGGGGCTACCCGCGAACATCATCGAGGGTACAGGGTTTGGCATGATCAGCAAGACGGCGGGAACCTCCCGACAAATTCAGTTTTCGCTAAAGTTCATCTATTGAAGCACGCGCTGCGGTGACTCCGGTTTCTGGGGGGAAGAGAAACATGTTTTCAAGAGGATTCTGCATTGGCCAAGGTTAACGAATCACAATCTAAACGTACGATCTCCTCTTCGAAACAGCGAGCTGCAGTTCTGGAGTCGCGGCAGAAACAGTGGGTCGTGTAAGGTCGGAGTGTGAGGTTTGGCCCGGAGAGGATTTCAATGGCTCATCTGCACCTAGAGTTTCCGGTCTCACAATAACTAATGAAGCACTCCTCTGACCCTCGGTTTCTGACAGCCAGAGCCGTATCTTCTGTACATCCAGGTCGGGGTAACCCGACCGTGCAAATTGCGGCGCGGATTTGACTGGGAAGCATCCGCTCGACAACTCGGAGATCACGAGGAACCCGGAAGTCGTTGCCGGCCAGAAGTCAGCATCTGGGAGTTGCCGGGCAAGTGAAGTCACGTTGCTTTCAATGGTTTCCTCGTTGGTTTGCGTTGGCCGGCGATTTTCGGGCCGGGCTAAACTGGAAGAGGCAGCGTGCCGCGAGTTGCTCCTTCAAAATGATCTCTTTCTCAAACATCAATAAGCAGTATGGCAAGCAGTTGCTCTTCGTGGATGCTTCGTTTCAGTTGAATCCCGGCGAAAAAGTCGGACTGGTCGGTCCCAATGGGGCGGGCAAGACAACCCTATTCCGTATGGTGGTCGGCGAGGAAACTCCCGACGAGGGCGCGGTCTCAGTCCCCAAGAAGTTGACGATCGGCTACTTTCGCCAGGACGTCGAGGAAATGCAGGGCCGTTCGGTCCTAGATGAAGCGATCGCAGGTAGCGGACGCGTCGGCGATCTACACCATGAGCTCGAAGCCGTGCAGCGGGAAATGTCCGACCCTGACAAGGCTGATGACATGGACCGCATCCTTGATCGCTTCGGTCACGTTCAGGAGGAGTACGAGCATTTAGGCGGTTACGCGCTCGAGTCGCAAGCCCGTGAAGTGCTCCACGGTCTGGGATTCAAGGACGACCAGATTGACGGCGACGTGGGGGCTCTCTCGGGCGGATGGAAAATGCGGGTTGCGCTGGCACGGGTTCTACTCGGAATGCCGGATGTATTGCTGATGGACGAACCGACGAACCATCTCGACATCGAGTCCATCATCTGGCTGGAACAGTTTCTCAAGTCATTTCCCGGCGCGCTGCTCATGACTTCACACGACCGCGAGTTCATGAACCGTCTGGTCTCAAAGATCGCGGAGATCGATGGCGGCGAGATCATCACCTACTCCGGCAACTATGACTTCTACGAGCGCGAGCGGGCGGTCCGAGAGACTAACCAGCAGGCAGCGTTCGCCCGGCAGCAGTCCATGCTTGCCAAAGAACAACGCTTCATTGACCGCTTCAGGACGCATGCGGCCAAAGCGGCGCAAGTGCAGAGCCGGATTAAGGCGCTGGACAAGATCGAAAAGATCGAGTTGCCAAAGAAACGCCTGGTGGTGAAGTTTGAGTTTCGTCTCCCTCCGCGATCCGGCGAACAGGTGGCCGTTCTTGAGAATCTGCACAAGAGCTTCGGCCCGCGTGTGATTTATGAAGGATTCAATCTCACCATCCGCCGCGGAGAACGCTGGGCCGTCATGGGAAGAAACGGCGCGGGCAAGACCACGCTGCTCAAGATGATCGCCGGAGCCAGTGCTCCAGATGCCGGGAGCGTGCGGCTCGGCGCCAACCTGTATATGGGCTACTTTGCGCAACAATCGCTGGACGTGCTCAATCCCGATCTCACCGTCATCGAACAGTTGCAACAAGATTTTCCCCAAGACGGTCTCGGATCGTTGCGGAACCTGGCGGGAGCATTCCAGTTCTCCGGCGAAGACGTGGACAAGATGATCCGCGCACTCTCCGGCGGAGAAAAATCGCGGCTGGCAATCGCACGCATGCTCTACAACCCGCCGAACTTCCTGGTGCTCGACGAACCTACCAATCACCTGGATCTTGCGACCAAGGAAATGCTGGTGGACGCCCTGAAGGATTTTGCAGGCACCATGATCTTCGTGTCGCATGACCGCATGTTCCTTCGCGGTCTCGGCTCACGTGTGCTGGAACTGGGCGGTGAGAGCGGCACGGACCGCCATCCCACTGTTTATCCCGGGTCGTACGTTGAGTACGTGCAGAAGCTTGGACATGAGGCGCCCGGGATCTATTCGTAGGCCTTGCAGGGCTTTTTTGCAACGACTCGCCGGGTGGGTATCGAAGCCTTGGTCGCAGCTAGAAGCCACGTGGCAGAGAAGATGAACCACGAACCCAACATCTACGGAGCTGACGGAGATACTCCGAAAGGAGCCGCCGTCTATACGCCGCTGGCCTTGGCGTTATATGACTGGGCGGTCTTGAGACTTTCCAATTCTTTTGTCTGGCAATGTGCCTCGCATGTGCTTCTGGATTTCTACAACCAGCATATCTCTGATAAGCATCTGGATATCGGCGTGGGAACTGGTTACTTTCTCGATAGATGCCGGTTCCCGTCGACCACGCCGAAGATTGCACTGTTCGATTTAAACCCTCACAGCCTCGCAAAATCAGCAAAGCGCCTGCGCCGCTACAATCCGTCCTGCTATATGGGCAACGCTCTTCAGCGCATCGATATCGGCATGTCTGGATTTGGTTCCATCTCGCTCAACTATCTCTTGCACTGCCTCCCTGGTAATTTGGCGAGCAAGAGTATCGTATTTGAGCACGTGAAGCCTTTGTTAAGAGATGGCGGGGTAATATTCGGCTCTACGATCCTGGGCGAAGGTGTGCGGCACAACCCGCTGGCCAAACAACTGATGAAGTTTTACAACGCGAAAGGAATTTTCAGCAATTTGTCAGACCGGCAATCCGATCTTGAGGCAGGGCTCAAGGCACATTTCGATGAACACACAATACACATTACCGGGTGTGTAGCGCTGTTCAGCGCCAGAAAACGAATGGCTCGGACGGTGACCGGGGCTTGCCGTATCCGCTGAAGTTCCGCGAAAGATCCACGACAGCCTTTCCTAAATGAGTGCTCACTGAGGGCTCCGCCCCGGCTCCCCCGTTGCACTAGGCTAGCGTTTTGGTTCGGGTTTTTTCATTTCTTTCCGCCGGTAAAATAATGCGAGCCCGAACAATAAACTCGTTTGCTCCTTTGGGGGACACCCAGAAAGCACAGGGACAGAAAGGGACTTGGTGAGAGTCGCTACGTTCAACATCAACAACATCAATAAGCGGCTTGACAACCTCTTGGCTTGGTTAGCCAAAGCTGAACCTGACGTGGTTAGTCTCCAAGAGCTCAAGGCGGAACACGGCGCCTTTCCCGTCGATGCCCTTCGAAATCTCGGGTATGAAGCGGTCTGGCAAGGCGAGCGCTCTTGGAACGGCGTGGCCATTCTCGCGCGAAACCAGGTTCCCGTGCTGACTCGCACAAGTTTGCCGGGAAATTCTGAAGATCATCAAGCTCGCTACATTGAAGCGGCGGTTCAGGGAATCCTGATCACTTCCATCTACCTCCCCAATGGGAATCCGCAGCCTGGACCGAAATTCCAGTACAAGTTGGCCTGGTTTGAGCGCCTCATTGCCCACGCCGCCGAACTCATGGCGAGCGGCGCCCCCGTGGTGTTAGCGGGTGACTACAACGTCGTGCCGACTCCGCAAGACATCTATCCGACTCGATCACTGGATAACAACGCGTTGATCCAACCCGCGAGCCGACAGGCCTTTGCACGTTTGCTGGCTCAAGGCTGGACCGACGCCATGCGGAAGCTACATCCGGACGGGCCGCTCTGGACATTCTGGGATTACAAATTTGAACGGTGGCAGAAGGACAAAGGCATGCGACTCGATCACTTTCTGCTCTCACCGAATTTGTCGGTCCGGCTCGTGGACGGCGGTGTTGACCGATGGGCGCGTGGGCAGGAAAACGCGAGCGACCATGCCCCAACATGGATCATGCTCGACCTCAGGCGAAACCCTTGAAATTCGTTCTCATCCTGAGTACATTTGTTCTCGGAATGAGTACACACAACGGTCTCGGGGACCTTCTGTTCGGACGCACGCGGGTATTCGGCTCGGAAATGGAGCGCCCTCTTTCCGCTCTCTGAGCAGCCCCTAGATAGCTGCTTCGATAGGGAAACAGCTTGTTGTCTCCCACAACCCAAGGATTAGCCGAATAGAGAGATGGCCAAGAATTAGTCCTGTGAAGTCGGCAAGTGTTTACGAACGTTTTCGCTTCACTCGGACGAAACAGCCGGATCTCGGACCCCAAAACCTGCGGCGGGCTTGCCAATCCGGGTACTGAATGATAAAGGACGCTGTCATTGCCTAATCGCCACTCCCCTGCCACCAGGGAGCGAAGATGTTCGACACTTCCCGAAGACTTCTGGAGTCAGCGAGATTCATTGGTCCGATTACAGACTTGTGGCGACGCGCCACAACGTCCGGTTTGATCGTCATTGGCTCTCAGCCAACGCCTAGAGCACAGGTGGAGCTAGCTTCAATTTCCCACGAGGCCGATTTCAAGACAACTTGCCAATTCCCAGGGCATCTGCCGCTATAATCCCGGCAGTGGCTTCGCGCCCATTGCCATCGCCGGATCAAATCCTTCGTATTCACTGCGTCAAGGTCTTCGTCCGTGATCAGGACCAAAGCTTACGGTTCTATGTCGACCAACTGGGCTTTCGCTTGGTCGCGGATACCGTGCTTCAGTCCGGCGAACGCTGGCTGGCTATCGCTCCTCCGGATGGAGACACGGTGCTCGTGCTCATCGCTCCTAAGCCCGACTCAAAGCTGTCTCAGTTGATCGGTCGACCCACCGATGTCGTCCTCGTAACGGACGATGTTCTCGCCCGCTACCGAGAATGGTCGCGCCGCGGAGTTAAGTTCTTGTCCACGCCAAAGCTGAGGCGAGTGAAGTCTGTCAGCGGGACCTCGATTCCGACCGGGATTGAGACGCCTGTTTGGGGTGGAGTATTCACCCACTTCAAGGATCTCGACGGCAATTCATTTTCACTTGTCAGCTTTGACGAGGTAACACAGTCGATCGAGGCTCAGCGGCGCGCCGCGGCAGAACGAGATGAAGCCGAGCGACGTGTTGCCCAGGAGCTCGACATCGCAAAACAAGTGCAAGCTAAACTCTTTCCTCAAGGTATGCCTGTTCTGAAGACCCTGGAATATGCCGGGATATGTCAGCAAGCTCGTCAAGTGGGCGGAGACTACTATGATTTTCTTGCCACAGGTCGAGACCGACTTTGCCTGGTAATCGGGGATGTCGCCGGTAAGGGAATCGGTGCCGCTCTACTGATGGCGAATCTTCAGGCGAATCTTCGCAGCCAGTGCGCCATGGGATTCGACGAACCGGCCCAGCTCATGCAAAGCGTTAATCGGCTGTTCTGCGAAAACACTCCCGAGAACGCCTACGCTACGTTTTTCTTTTCAGAATACAACGATCAGACTGGCCGCTTGCGCTACGCCAACTGTGGACACCTGCCGCCGCTCATTGTCCGTGCTGGCGGAGAGTTAGAGCGTTTGGAGCCTACTGCCACTGTACTAGGACGCTTCCCGTGCTGGGAATGTTCAATTGGCGAAACGAGTCTCTTCGCAGGAGACACTCTGGCTCTTTATACAGACGGTGTCACGGAGCCTGGCAATGTGGACGGCGAGGAGTTCGGTGAGCAACGCCTGCTGAACTGTCTCGAGCTCCATCGAGACCTTTCGTCCAGCGACATGGTTTCCGCAGTGATCGACGAAGTGCGTCGCTACACTCGGCACGAACAGGGGGACGACATCACTCTCATCGTCGCTAAGTGCCGTTTCGACCCAAGCGGTGATCAAATGGGATTGCCTTATGAACGGTCCACCTGAACCGCACCAAGCTCCGCAAAGTCAGACATTAGCAAGAAACGCTGCATCGGATGCGCCCCATAGTAGTTGGGAGGTAGGCGCGGCGATACAGCTGTTTGAAGGAAGCCGACCGTGGGTGCAGCGGACTCTATGGAATTTGAATCGATTTTGGTCTCAAAAGCCTTGCCAGACGGGACGTTTAGCCAAAAGGCTGTTATTGATGCTCATCGAACTATTACTTCTAGCAACCCTCTGCGTGATTTTAGCGCCGGCACCATCCGTTCTTAAAGAGGGAAGGTCGACGCGTGTGTCTATACACGCGAAAGCGTCTGCCGCGAAGCCGCTTCGTTCAAACGGGCATCTGGGAAGGAACGATTCTCCTTCACCCGAAGGCGCGGAGATCTTTATGACCGGGCGGAGCCAGCGCTAAAACCGGCCACGACGCTCATGCGTTGCGGCTCTCAGGGTTCGGCGCGGCGCGTTGGGGTATCGTGTACTTTGTTGGCCGGGGATGTACATGCCGATTCGGCCTGCAGGTCGACGATCTCGTGTTTATTTCCCGGCGAAAACGGAACGTATCGCAGCGGTACAGAAAATCGAGGGCTGAGGCCAGATGAAACTGCAAAGGCTCGCCTTCAACTTAATCGATTTAAATGCGCGTTTTTGCTTGAAAGTAGACAGCCAACTGTGCTGTCGTTACTCTGTTCAACCGCGCTCAAAGGGGGATCGCATGCGAGCATCCGCCAGACTTCTTCGCAAACCTACTTTTGGTTCTCCTCTAATGGTGCTAGTGGTCATCGCATTGGCGCTGACGCTGGCCACGGCTCTGTTCGGCCAAGCCTACTTCGGAACCGTGAGTGGCGAACTGACCGACGCCACCGGCGCTGTGGTGACAGGAGCGAAGGTCGTCCTCACAGACCAGCAGAAAGGATTCCACTTCGAGACGATCTCCGACAGTAGCGGGCGATATCTGTTCCGCTCGATTCCTCCCGGTGTATACGTGGTCAACGTGCAAGCCTCGGGTTTTGGCAAGGCGGAAAGCGCTGGGTTCAAGGTCGACATAAACGAGAACGCGACCGCCAACATGGTCCTGAAGGTGGCGGCCGCTACTCAAACCGTACAGGTCGAGGCGGCAGCGCAGGCAATCCAGACCGAAGACGCCGAAACCGGGCAGGTGGTCAATCGCCGGTTCATCAATGATCTGCCTTTGATTGACCGCAATATCGAATCCCTGACCTCTTTGGCGCCGGGCGTCACCGAGATGGACGATCAATGCCCGGAGCCCTGTCTGGGCACCAACTTTGTTTCGAACGGCAGCCGTGGTGCTTCGGCTGACTTTCTGCTGGATGGCGCATCCGTCACGAACTCTGAGCCCAACGGGGGAATCACATCAGTAACTTATCTCCCCTCACCGGAGGCGGTGGAAGAATTCAAAGTTCAGCAGACGAATTTCAGCGCGGAATACGGGTTTTCGGGGGCCTCGGTGGTCAATGTAATCGGGCGCTCCGGTACGAATAAATTTCACGGAAGCGGGTACGAGTTCTTTCGCGACGCCAGCCTCGATGCGAACAACTGGTTCGCCAATCGGGCTGGAAATCCGATTCCGCCGCTGCGCCGCCACAACTACGGTTTCACTGTCGGCGGCCCCATCATTAAGAACAAAACTTTCTTCTTTTTCGACTACGACGGGTTGCGTCAAACCGGCTTGAGCACAGCAACTGGAGCCGTTCCCAGCGACGCGATGCGGGTAGGTAATTTTGGCGAAGTGTGCACGGCACAGGAAGGCTCATTCGACAACAACGGGCTGTGTAGCGTGCCTGCCGGCCAAATCTGGGATCCATATTCCGGAACGTTCAATGGCACCATAGTGCGCAGCACATTTATCCCCTTCAACAACCTCGCCAGCTATACCAGCCCGGGCCCGACCAATCAGGCTCCCGGGAATCTAATTGACCCCGTGGCGCAAAAGATGATGAGTTACTTTCCAGAACCCAACTTTGCCAGCGGAGGAATCTATCAAAACTGGGTCGGGTCGGGGTCGAGTCACAGTTCCAATAAGCAGTTCGATATCAGAATCGACCATCGCTTCACACAGAACGATCTAATCACCGGGAAGTTCTCGTATCAATACACCCCCTCAGGCACGGGCCTCGATTGTTTCAAGAACTTCACCGATCCGTGTCAGGGCGGTCCCGGTTGGACCAATGCCCACACGTTTGCCATCAACGAAACCCATACTTTCAGCCCCACTTTGTTGCTGAATACGACTTTGGGGTTCACCCGCGGAGTTTGGCACATTGACTCCTACAACCCGCATGGCGTGAGTGATCCTCTCGGGACGCTGGGATTTCCCTCCTATTTACAGGCCAATGGCTTCAAAGGAGTGCCCGCGATCTTTATCGACCAGTATGCCCCTGCCGGCTACCCCAATATCGGCACCGACCCCTACGGCAATTACCGCCTGGGCCAGGACACAGGACAATTATCGGCCACGCTCGACAAGATACACGGCCAGCACGACATCAAGTTCGGGTTTGACGGCCGGATCCATCAGATCAACTACATTCAGACCAACGCGCCGGTCGGGTTCTTCAGCTTCAACACCGACGCTACCGATGCCTGCGCCGACGGATTGGCCGCTTGCGGCGGCGATTCCATGGCGAGCTTTATGATGGGCCAGATGACGCAGAACTGTGCCAGCAATGGCTGTGGCTCTTCCGAAGAAATTCAGTTCCGGCCCGCCACTACGAACTACCAATACGGATTCTTTGCGCAAGACAACTGGAAGGTCAGTTCCAAACTCACCTTAAATCTTGGATTGCGTTTTGACGTAACGTTGCCGCGCACCGATCGGTTTAACCACCAGGATTGGTTTGATCCGAACGCCACCAGTCCATTGAATAGTGGAAGCTTGACCTACACCAACCCCGTTACCGGCCAGCCCGTGAACACTGCTTTGAAGGGCGGTGAGGTTTTCGCCTCTTCGAATCAGCGCACTAACTACGTAACCGACTGGCACGACTTCCAGCCGCGCTTCGGCTTCGCCTATCAGTTCGCTCCTCAGATGGTGGTACGCGGAGGCTACGGTATCTACTACGGCCAGTCGCGTTCAGGGGTTACTGGTGTCGTCCCCTACGGCAGCGCAGGTTTCAATCAGAGCACAAATGTGATTGTAGTCAATCCAGCCAACCTTGCGACTCCTTTCGTGAGCCTTAGTAACCCTTTTCCGAACGGGTTGATTCAGCCCGCAGGGAGATCGCTTGGCCTGTTGAACGATGTTGGTTTCGGCGCCAACGGTCCGCTGCGTACACCCGGTGCGAACCAGACCCCTTATGAGCAGAGCTGGAGCTTCGGGATCGAGCGCGAACTGCCGAGTCATATCTTGATCAACGCAGAATACATCGGAAAGAAGGGCACGCACCTGCCTTTCGACAACTCGGTGGAGCGTAACTATCTGGGGCCCTGGGTGGAGAGTCTGCCGATCGGAGATCCCAACGCAGCTAACCCGTGCCAAGCCGGGTTGTCAATCGCATGCCTTAACAGCCCCGTCCCCAACCCCTTCGCGGGGCTCATCGCCAACCCCAACAGCACCATAGGCAGCAGCTTCCCGCAGATTCCGTATTACCAGTTGCTGCGTCCCTATCCGCAATTCACGAGTGTTTCGACGGAACCTCAGTTGATCGCGAATTCCATTTACCACAGCTTGCAGTTGCTCGCCGAGAAGAAGTACTCCAATGGCTTGCAATTACTGGCAACGTTCACCTGGTCGAAGTCGATCGACGACTCTTCTCAAGCCGACACCAATGTGTCCTGGCTAGGCAGCTTCGACAGCTTGCAGGATCCCAATAAGCCGTTCCTCGAGCGGAGCTTGTCGACTTTCGACATTCCCTACGTGATGCAATTCAGCTACAGCTACGATCTGCCGTTTGGGCGCGGGCGGGCATTCTTGGGGAACATGCCGCGCTGGGCGGACTTGATCATCGGTGGATGGAAGACGAACGGCATCTGGCGCATCTCTGACGGACGTCCGCTGGCCTTCACTGTTGCAGACGGTACGCTGCTGCCCACCTATGGCGGTGGGAGTGGTACGCTGCGGCCGAATATCGTGGGGACGCCCAAGCGCAACCACGGCTCGGACTGGGTGGACAATTATTTCGCGGGAAACACCGCCTTGGTTCACCCGAATTTCTTGCGCCCTGGCGATTACACTCTGGGCGATGCTCCGCGGACGCTGGGCGGCCTCCGCAGCCCGTTGCACTTCACGACCGATCTGTCGGTGGGGAAGCAATTCAAGATACGCGAGGAGATGAACTTTGAATTCCGCCTCGAGGCCAGGAACGCCTTCAATCATCCCGTGTTTGGTACACCGGACACCGCGGTGGATGATGGGAACTTCGGGGCCATTACCTCCACGTCAGTTGGACCGCGCGAGGTGCAGCTGGGGTTCAAGTTCAATTTCTAATCGGGACGGGAGCGAGGCTTCATGCGTCTATATTGGGGGTTTCGCTCGTCAAAATTAGGATTCGTCCAAAACAGCGCCTTTTTTAGTCGCCGAAACTAAATCGGTTGCCGCGAATTAGGACGCAAAGACCGAAAGAGCGGATTTCCGCTAGCGTCGCCACGCCCAATCGCATCCTAACTCGCACAAATCTTTTTCGCCGATTTCGGAATGATCCTGAGCCATGTCAATCTCCGCAATCATATTGTCGGGAATACTCTCCCGGTTCCATCCGCAAAGATATTAAGAGGCGAAAAGAGCGCTACGGGCGTCGCTTGAAAGGCCCGATCTTTGTCACCGCGCGGCAGTCCACGAGAGACAGTCACCGGCAATCGCGGTCGGCGAGAGCTGCTTTTGTCGCGGCAAAGATCACAGCGGCCTCTAGTTAAATCAGTCTTGACGCATTGGATTGCATATCCGCCGCGCTTGTGGGCGCGAGAGAAACTTGTTGAGGCTCAACAGCTTGCAGGTCACAGATCAGGAGTCTGCCCAATTTCTGCCTGCTCGAAGAGTCTGAGCACCCTGCTTCGTGGCCCCGCGATACAGTCGCGTTGTCGCAGCGATTGCCGGCTTATTTCGCGTTTGGGTGCCTCAGCCCGAGGTGCCCAAGCGGTCCGGGAATCAAGCCGTCGACAACGACCTTACCGAGTATGCTAAGCGGAGTCGGGATACGGCCGGGAAGCGATTCGAGAACGTCACCCCTAGTTTATCGAGAACTCTTCACTGATCTCCAACAGATGGCATCGTCCATTTTGATCGGTTATCGAGACCATAACCGGGAACGTCACATCGGTGGGGAGAGGTTCAGCAGATACCCATTGAGGAATTTGCTGCCTTCATCGCAGCTCTGATCAAAAATGACCCGGTCATCGGCACCAGTCATGTGAATCGCCACCGGGGCGCTCCATCCGCTGCGAATCAAACCCACAATTCTAATGGCGATCATTCGCGCAATCTGTTCATAGTGGACAGACGTAATCATCTCCCCTCCTAATTGAAACTGGAAAGAACCGCTCGCAGTGACAAATTTGGCACCAGTGTGCCAAAGAATCGGTCAAAAAACCAGTGATGATGACTCCAGTTTCGCGTTACGATGTGCGGGATGCGGCGCGCAAACTGGCGCCTGAAGAAAGGAGAAGGGAGTCCGCCAGAGCGAAAAATGCCGCCCAGCGCGGGCGGTGAGTCTCGGGATTCCCGTGTGTTGTTTTGACGCAGCTATGATTCGCCGAGCAGATGACGAGTCAATTCCATTCTCCCGCCACGGCCGTACTTTCCTTGGAGTCGGTCGAGCAGCGCTGGCGTCTGCGTCTCGCGCCGTTCTTCACGAAGAGGCGTGCGGGAGATGTGACAACGGACATGATCCAGGCGCTACATCAGCAGCAGGACGGACCAGTCAGCCGAGCCGGCGACCATCAACCGAGAGCTTGCCATCTTAAAGCGTGCCTTCAATCTGGCGATGGAATCAAGCCCCGCCGAAAGTGCGAACGGTGCCGTACTTTCCCATGTTTGAGGAGAAGAACGTGCGTACTGGCTTTCTGAAAGACGAAGACTATGCAAGGCGGGCTGCGGAGTGCGGCAAGGAAAGATTGTGGCTGCGCTCGATGCTGGCCGTCGCGTACAACTTTGGCTGGCGTGCAGGCGAAGTTATAGGGCTGCGCGTCCGTCAGATCGATCTGGCCGACCGCACGATCCGGCTGGAAGTTGGCGCAACGAAAAACGGGCACGGCCGCACGGTCAAGATGACGATGGAAGTCTTCACGTTGCTCACCGCATGTGACCAGCAAGGAGCCGGACGACCCCGTCTTCACTCGGGCTGATGGCACACCCGTGCTCGACTTCCGCGACGCTTGGCATGCGGTATGCGTGCGGTCTGGGGTGGGCAAATTCGTTTGCCTAGACTGCGATCACGTTGTGACGAAAACAAAGTGCGATTGCGGAAGTCGTAGGCGCACATACAAGGGTCTGTTATTCCACGATCTCCAGCGCTCAGGCGTGCGCAACCCGCGCAGGCTCGGTGTGGCCGAGTCGGTTGCTATGAAGATCAGCGGTCATAAGACCGCATCTGTGTTCCGCAGGTACGACATCATCGAGCAGTCGGACCTCGAGGACGCAGCGGCAAAACTCGACGCGAAGCAAAAAATCCCAGGCGGTTCCCGAAGTCGACTTTGGGCAGAGTTTGGGCAGAATTGCCGAAAAGAGCACCACGAGTGATGCAGCGCCCGATCATTCGTTGAAGGCCGCTGTCCTTCCTAACTAACGACCTGTAAATGGGTTGGGCCTTGGTGCCGGGAGGGGGAGTCGAACCCCCAAGACCCGAAGGTCGGCGGATTTTGAGTCCGCTGCGTCTGCCAGTTCCGCCATCCCGGCACTTCGTGGAAGTGCTTGATTTTACAGTCTAGTTGATCTGTTTGCCTTTGTCATCTGGCTCGCCGTCAACCCGTCAACCCCGGCAATGCCGCACTAGCTGCTGAAAGTGCAGGAATTGTGGACAAGTGCCTGGACCGAGACACGCACCATCTCATATCTCTTACATCCCCCGATGCTGGATGAGGCGGGATTTTGCTCTGCGGCTCGCTGGTACGTTGATGGCTTCTCCCGAAGAAGCGGCATCAAGGTGAATCTGAATCTCCCGCCAAAACTTGGTCGTATGCACAGAGACGTAGAGGTCGCCCTCTTCCGAGCAGTACAGGAGGCTCTGACAAATACCCATCGACACTCAGGGGGTTCGATGGTGGATTATTCATCTCAGCGTGGACACGAAGGAACTCCAATTGAAAATTAAAGACGACGGGCGGGGCATACCCGCGAAACGATTGAGGAGTCTCATCGAGCAGCCTGCCGAGGCTGGAGTAGGTCTAGCTGGAATGCGAGAACGCATGCGCGAGTTGGGTGGGTCGCTTGAAATCCGATCTGATCGAGCAGGGACGATAGTTGCCGTTTGCATTCCTGTCGAAAGGACTGCCATTGATTCCGAACAGAATGGCGAATCGGGTCGCGGCATTTCTGCTGCATAAAGCTCACCCCAACGGTGAAGTGCAAGTGGTCTTTGACCACAACCATGCTAGTGCGGACCCATAATGTCGTGAATGGCTTCGACGCTGCAAATATCCGCGACTGACGCTATCCGGCGAATCCAACGGGTGCAAATCATCACAATCGCATGGATGAGTGTGGAGGCTGCGGTATCCCTCTTCGCAGCTTGGCGGGCGAGTAGTCCGGCTCTGTTCGTCTTCGGTGGTGACAGCGCTATCGAACTTTTCTGGGCGCTCGTGGTGCGGTGGAGATTTCGTGCCAGTGACGCGCACGAGGACGTGGAAAAGCGGACTGCCCGTGTTGCGGGAGCCTTGTTGTACGCGCTGGCTGCCTACGTCGTAATCACTTCGGTCGCGAGTCTGCTCGGCTATAGCGAATCCAAGCCCACACTTCTGGGGATCGCCATTCTGGTTGCTGCCGCAATTATCATGCCGTGGCTTGCGAAAGAGAAACGGAGGCTGTGAGGAGCTACAGGCAGTGCCGCGTTGAGGGCGGACGCAGCTCAGTCGGCGCTGTGTGCTTACCTCTCGCTCATCGCCTTGGCGGGATTGGCGATCAATGCGATCTGGCACGCAAGGTGGGCAGACCCGGTTGCGGCTTTAGTCGTCTTGCCGCTCATCGTCTGGGAAGGTCGGGAAGCCATGCGGGGGAAGACCTGCGGCTGTTGCTAGTTGTGCGTTTACCCAATCTGCCATGATTAAACAGGCGCGTGCAGTATGGCTCTGGGTATACTTGCTTCTCAAAATGTCAACGATTGAAGATGTGAAAGCTGCTGAGCGAAAGATGAATGAAGCTAAGATTGCCCTTCAGCGGTACACCGAACGATCCCCGAATGACCCGTCCGATCACAAGCTGCACCGTCGCCTCGCGGAAGAGTTGAAGCGAGCGACAGACGACTATCTCGCGAGCGTTATCAATCTGAAGGCGTAGCGCGGTTCGTTACGGCTGGGCGGCTTCACAAGCATGAAATGAGACCACACGCCACTGCCCTGCCTCGCGGACATACGTCTTCGTGAATCGCCAGTCATCAGATATATCCTGATCGTTCATCGAGCGAATTCTCTGCAAACGTCCTGTGACGACAGCAGCATTGTCATACACCCGGACGCGAATGTCCGATGTCCGATATGTGAGGAACTTCATGCGCCCAGAGCGTGCAAATTTGAGCGCGTTGGCTTTTGTCAGCACGGGCATTTTGGGCACGGCGACCTCCATGTCGTCTGCCCACAACTTCTCCAGCACATCTGCGTCACCATGCTCGTGGGCTTCATTCCAGACAGTTTCTAGCCGTTCAAGCTCGTGAACATCAGCGTCATGGCTTGTCTGGGCTGAACTGCTCGTCGTGACCGCCAATGCTACCGAGATGATGACCGTAAGGACTGCACAGGAAAGTGGCTTCACCGCAGATGCCCTCCCACGTCAGGATAGGCTACCACCAAAAGTTCGTCTTTATGGGTGCTTTGGTGCGGTCGTCTTCCGGCTGCGCCCCGCCCTGATTCGCGCTTCTCTCGTCCTACCGTCAACGCCGCCCTTGTCCCAGAGTGTTGAGCGGCATTTCTTGGACGGGCAGTTCGGCGGGTTCTCGGGTTCGGGTATCCATCTGTGCCCACACACGTCGCAAACCCGATCCATCGACTCGGAACACGCCTCAAAAGGTATACTGGCTGGCCATCTCCCGCCGAGGCGAAACCGGGGGCGAAAGGCCGCGAAAATTGAGGTCGCCGCACGCAGCCTTTTTGACCACCAACTTCCAAGTACAAGAAAAACAATGTGTGAGGACAGTTCTGACGGTTTTCCTCTGCTCATTGACCCTGTGCCATTACAGTCCTATGATTCCCGCCAATGGGTACATCCACCCAACTTGTGGGGCAGACCATCTCGCACTACCGCATCGTCGAGAAACTGGGCGGCGGCGGGATGGGTGTTGTCTACAAGGCAGAGGACACCGACCTCGGCCGCTTTGTAGCTCTCAAGTTCCTGCCTGACGATGTGTCGCAAGACCCGCAGGCTTTGAGCCGCTTCCAGCGCGAGGCGAAGGCTGCCTCGGCGCTGAACCACCCCAACATCTGCACGATTCACGAAATCGGCAAACACAATGGGCGTCCGTTCATTGTCATGGAATTTCTGGACGGCATGACGCTGAAGCATCGCATCGGCAATCGTCCGCTGGACGCGGACATGATTCTGTCTCTAGCCAGCGACATAACCGACGCGCTGGATGCTGCTCATACCGCTGGCATCATCCACCGAGACATCAAACCCGCGAATATTTTCGTCACCAAACGAGGTCACGCCAAGGTGTGGATTTTGGACTGGCTAAAGTCACGACGGTGGGGAGCGCCCTGATCGGAACAGTGGGCGCGTCTCAGCCGACCCTCGAATCGAGCGCCGAGCATTTGACCAGTCCGGGAACCGCTCTGGGAACAATTGCCTACATGTCGCCGGAGCAGGTTAGAGCCAAGGAATTGGACGCCAGAACAGACTTATTCTCTTTCGGTGCTGTTCTCTATGAGATGGCAACCGGGACACTAGCCTTCCGTGGTGAGAGTTCCGGTGTGATCTTCGAGTCGATTCTGAACAAGGCACCCGTCGCCCCTGTGCGACTCAATCCCGATCTCCCGACCGAACTGGAACGGATCATCAACAAGTGCTTGGAGAAAGATCGAAGTCTACGCTACCAGCACGCGTCCGAGATTCGTGCCGATGTCCAGCGGGTCAAACGTGATACGGAAACCGGGAGATCAGTGGCAGCATCCCCGATAATGGTGCATTCTGCCCGTCGTCGCAGATGGATGCTGGTCGCAGCAAGCATCCTCGTAGTGATGGGAGCAATTGCTGCATGGTTCTACAGAACACACTCGAAGCCCGCGTTGAGCGCGTCGGATACAGTTGTGGTTGCGGACTTCGCGAATTCAACGGGCGATCCGGTATTTGATGACACACTCAAGCAAGCCCTGCTCGTTCAGCTAAGCCAATCGCCTTTCTTGGACGTTCTCTCTGAACAGAAGACCAACCACATGCTGCAACTGATGGGTCGCTCTCCGGAGGATCGTCTAACGCCCGATCTGGCGCGGGAAGTGTGTCAACGGACACAGAGCAAAGCCATGCTGGTAGGTTCCATCGCAAGCCTCGGAAGCGAATACGTGATTGGATTGCGGGCGGTTGACTGCGAGTCGGGCGAGACGGTCGCGCAGGAACAGGAAACCGCTGGCTCCAAAGAGGCTGTGCTTAAGACGCTCGATTCAGCAGCAAGCAAGATACGTGAGAAGCTGGGAGAATCGCTGGCTTCCATCGAGAAGTTCAACACGCCTCTGGAGCAGATCACTACGCCTTCGCTGCAAGCGTTGAAGATGTGTTCCGTGGGCTTCCGCACGATGAACACGAAGAGTCAGGCGGAAGCCATTCCCTTCTTCCAGCATGCCCTTGAACTCGATCCTAACTTCGCAGCCGCCGATGTCGGGCTTGGTGCTACATACAGCAACATGGGTGAGTCAGGGCTGGCAATCCAATACATTCGCAAAGCATATGAGCTACCCAAAGAACGGGTAAGCCCTCGTGAACGGTATTACATTTCCGCTCACTACTACGACACGGTTACGGGCGAGCTTGAAAAGGCAGAGGAGACCTACAAGCTTTGGTCGCAGGATTTTCCCAGAGATCACGGGGCGCACGTAAATTTGGGATACGTCTATAGCCTCTTGGGGGAGAACGACAAGGCGCTCGCTGAGGAATTGGAAACCACACGGGTAAACCCAGATCTCGGACTCGCGTGGGCGAACCTGATTCAGACATACACGCAGTTGGATCGCCTAGATGACGCCAAGGTTGCGTATCAACAAGCCGTGACCCGGAAACTCGATGGGGATTCTGCGCACCTGAACCGATACGCCGTTGCCTTCCTCGAAGGCGATGCGGCAGAGATGCAGCACCAACTAACTTGGGGCACAGGTAAGGCAGGCGTCGAGGATTTCTTTTTCTCGTACGATTCGGACACTAAGGCTTACTTTGGCCGTCTGCAAGAAGCGCGTGCTGCAACGCGAAGAGCCATCGACTCGGCTCGACGAAATGATGAGAAGGAAACGGCGGCACAATGGCAGTTGAACGGAGCAATTCGTGAAGCTGAGTTTGGCAATAGCGAACGCGCTCGTACGGAGGTCGCCTCTGCACAGGCGCTTGCCTCGGCACGCGACTTGAAGATTATGTCAGCGTTGGCGTTGGCGCGTTCCGGTGATTCGATGCAGGCAGAGAAAATCGCCGATGAACTGGAGAAGGAAAATCCTTTAAACGGCATGATGCTTAGCTACTGGCTGCCAACCATTCGCGCCAGCCTTGAGATCAACCACGCAAATCCTAGCAAAGCGGTCGAGATGTTAGAGATTTCAAGACGCTATGAACTAGCTTCTCCAAGTCCGGCACCGGAGTTCGGTTCCTTTCTCTACCCAGCCTACATTCGCGGCGAAGCATTTCTGCTGTTGCATAGAGGATCGGATGCCGCAGCGGAGTTTCAGAAATTTCTCGGTCATCGGGACATCGCCGCAGACTGCCCGCTCGCCGCGCTGGCTCATCTGCAACTCGGTCGCGCATACCTAATGGCAGGCGACACAGCCAAAGCGAAATCAGCCTACAAGGATTTCCGCAACCTCTGGAAAGACGCTGACCCAGACATCCCCATCCTGAAGCAAGCCAAAGTCGAGTACGCGAAGCTGCAATAGCATCCGCTATCATTTAGTCACTGACAGTGCTGGGAGGGAGTGCTATGCGTCGAGAACGTGCGCTGAAGGTTGTGCTTGTATTGGTGGGACTGCTCTTTACCGCAATGGTCTATCCCTTGGTGCTATTTGTGAAGCAAGAGCCTGCGTTGGCGATGCAGATGAGCCTTTATGTCACGCTCGGCATTTTCCTGCTGCTGGCAGCCCGAAATCCATCCGTCAATCGGAGCCTCATCGCGTTCACGGCATGGTCGAGCTTCGCCAACGCAGTTCTTATGGCGGGGCAAGCTCTCGCTAATCTGATTGCTCGTGGAGAACTCATCGGCTCCCCTTGTGGTTTTCTCGTAAACCCTTTCCGCATCTCGTAGTCTTTCCAGCGCTCTTTCCTACGCTGCCGTTCTTCTATTTTCTTTTGCGGATGCTCTCTCCGCCCGTTCATTTTCCCGGCGTCCTACAAGCGAGATTGGCACTGCGGCGACAAACGGGCATCTCCATATCATCAGGGCCTTCTGCCGAACATAGTTTGCGCATTTTGACAGCGAATTTTCTTCTTTTCCTCTGCCGTGAGATTGAGTTCCTCGAACGCAGCGAGTGTCTCCGCGAGAGTGAATTGAGGAAAGTCTGAACCGAGCAGGATGTGGTCTACACCTACACCGCGGATCGTCCATACGAATTCGTCCCGGATCGGCGCGTTCTTGAGCAAAACGGTCGTTCCCGCAATGTCGAAGTAGATGTTGTCCGCATACAGGCCTTTCGCCGTGCGAGCTGCCCGTATCACATTCCAGAAGCGAAAGTTCATGCCGCCCAGATGCGCATAGATGAACTTGGTTCTCGGTGCTGCAAGCGCGAGATTAAACAGTTTCTCGCTGTCTCCCGGGATGATGTTGAAGTTGTCAACCAGCACGATCATGCCCAGATCACCAGCACGAGTGACGACGGCCAGCACGCGCGGATCCGAGGGGTCGAACTTCTGCGTGTGCGGGTGCAGCTTGAGTACCTTGAAGCCAAGCGCGGCGACGCGCGTGACCTCTCCGACCGCGGCTTCGCCATCATATGGATGGACCGTCGCAATAGGGAGCATCTCTGGGTGCTTCTTTGCAAGGGCGAAATGGGCGTCGTTGCTTTCTCTGATCTCGTCGGGATGCCCGCTCAAAGCCTGGTTTGGCCCGCCGAACCACATGCCACCAAAACCTACCAGATCAATTCCTGCTGTTTTCGCCTCCGTCTCGTACTGACGGAGTGACTTCTCGCCTTCCCAAACGTGGACATGACTGTCGAAGACCTGCTGAGCAGGTGATTTCCTCGCCAGTAGCAAAACCAGGGCAATGAGTACGGTTTGAAGCCTCACAAAATTCTCCTGAAGCAGGACTGCAGACGGAAGGTCCGGTTTGCCGACAATTCGGTCAGAACCTTGTCCTTCCCGTCCCAAAGCGCTGTATCCGGACTGTGAACGAGGAAGGTAGCAGGTTTTGGTCGCCGGTGAAGCGGGGAAATCTATTGACTTGTATATCGCCATATGGCAATATAGCTGTATGGCGATGGATAAAGAAGTTGATCGTTTGAGCTCGGTCTTTGCAGCGCTCGCAGATCCCACGCGCAGAGCGATTCTTGCTCGCCTTGCTTCCGGCGACGCAGATGTTTCGGAGCTCATGAAGCCCTTCGACCTGCGTCAGCCGACAATCTCTAAGCACCTCCGCGTCCTCGAACGCGCGGGCCTCGTCATGCGCACGCGCGATGCACAGAGGCGTCCACGCACACTCGTGGCTGTCCCGCTCAAGGACGTTGCCGACTGGATAGACCCTTTTCGCCGCTTCTGGGAACAGAAATTCGCCAGCTTGGACGGGTACCTGGAAGAGATGCAAAAAAAGGAGCAAACACGTGGACGGAAGAAGCGATAGGGAGAGAGCACTAGTGAATAACATCGGGCCCGTCACAATTACGACTCCTGGTGACCGCCAGATCGTGATGACACGTCTCTTCGATGCGCCGAGGGCTGTTGTGTTCGAGGCCTGGACTAAGGCCGAACACGTCACACACTGGTGGGACCCGAGCGGTGTCCCACTCGCTGTCTGCGAAATCGATCTGCGGCCGAACGGCGCCTTTCGCTGGGTGAACCGCGCTCCGGACGGTGGCGAGGGACACTCGTTCTCCGGCATCTATCGGGAAATCGTCCCGCCGGAAAAGCTCGTCTTCGGCGGCCTGCTCGGGACTGCGACGCTCGTCTTCACCGAGGATGGGAAGAAAACGAAGCTGACGATGACGATTGAGTGCGCGACCACTAGCGATCGCGACGCTTTGCTCCAGATGCGCGTCGATGCCGGCACGGCGCAAACCCTGGAAAACCTCGCCGCTTACCTGCCCACGATCGCGTAAACCGGGCACCACGAGAAGGCGCAAGGGTTGCAGAAGCACAGCGAGGGACGAGACAGGAGGATCTATGAAACGGATTACGCTCGTCGTAATTCTCGCGATCGTGGTGTTCGGATCGCTGGTAATCCGGTATTCAGGAGGGCGGACTGTGAAATCGACCGGTGAAAATCGAACGACAACTTCGCGCGATGGCACGACCATCGCCTTTACGAAGAGGGGATCTGGGCCGCCGTTAATCATTGTGGACGGCGCTTTCTGCTATCGCGAAAACGGACCCGCTACGGAGCTGGCTTCCTTGCTCGCCCAACATTTCACCGTGTTCACTTATGATCGTAGAGGCCGAGGAGAGAGTGGTGACACAGCACCCTATGCAGTCGAGCGTGAAATCGACGATCTCCGGGCACTGGCAAAGGAGGCGGGAGCAGCGCCATATGCCCTGGGGATCTCATCCGGCGGGGCGCTTCTCCTGCAGGCAGTGGCAAGCGGCGTTGACGTGAAAACAATAGCCCTGTATGAACCACCTTACTTGGTAGACGGCAATGCCCCTCGCTCGTTCGGGGACGTCAAGAATCGTTTGCAGTCGTTGGTTTCGACCGGCGACCGTGCCGGCGCGGTGAGGTTCTTCATGACCGACGTCTACGGTGCACCGCGTGTGTTTGTGCTCGCGATGCCGTTCCTAATGCCAAACGCGTGGAAAAGGAACAAGCTGGTCGTTCATACAACGCCTTACGACCTGACGATTCTCGACGACAGGTCCGTGTTGAACGAGCGACGTTCTTCGATCTCCGTTCCCGCGCTGGTAATCGGCGGAGAGAAGAGCCCCAAGGAACTCCGCGATGCGGTCGCGGCTGTGGCGAACGCCCTTCCGAACGCGCATAGCCGATTCCTACCCGGCCAAGACCACAACATTTCCGGTCCCGCCCTGGTTCCTATCCTGTTTGAGTTCTTCGGTACGAGCTAGCTGACCCTTGCATCGTAGATCGCGACAATGCAGAAATCGGGTTGGGTGACGGGCGGTGAGCAGCAATACTGAGGAATCCTTCGTCAGGAGACAAACATGCGGAGAATACAGGTCAGCGCAATCGCAGTGAAAAAGATAGCGATGGTCTTTCTGGTTGTCACTGCATGGCCAGCGATTGCACAGGATGTCAAGACACCTTATCCGAACATGGCCCCGGTTGACCCAGTACCTAATGGAGGATCGGGAGGCTGAAATCGCGCTGGCGCGAAGTGCAGCGCCAGAATCCATTTCCCGTGACGCTGAGATCCTGGTACTTGGGCGCCATGGTTACGAAACTGCTGTCAAAGGGAAGAACGGTTTCGTCTGCATCGTGGAGCGCTCCTGGACGGCTCCAATCGATGACCCGGGCTTTTGGAATCCGAAGGGGCGGGCTCCGCTCTGCCTGAATGCGGCGGCCGCACGTTCCTACCTTCCACGGACAATAAGGAAGACTGATTTGATATTAGCTGGACGCACGAAAGCTCAAATGATGGAGGCCATCGTTGCCGCCATCAACAAGAAAGAATTGCCGACGATGGAACCTGGAGCTATGTGCTACATGCTGTCGAAGCAGGGCTACTTGAGTGATCGTGACGGACACTGGCATCCGCACCTGATGTTTTTTTATTCACGAACCGACCCTGCTGCATGGGGAGCGGGCCTGCCGGGTTCTCCGATCTTCGCTTTTAATGACACTTGGGAGCATCTGACTACGTTCCTGGTTCCGGTGCGAGAGTGGTCGGACGGAACGGCTGATCACTAAGAACGCCTGCGATGGTGAGCGAATCCGTTTTAGCAGCACATTTTTGTGAAGTTGCCAACCTCTGGGCTGTGGCTCTCTTCCGAAATTCACCAGCGGTTGATAGGTGCATGGCCGGCAACGCAGGGCGCGCTCAGCCTAACATTGCATGCCGTCAATCCGTGTTGTATACTGAACCGTATGGTTCAGTATTGCCAGACCCGCTTCGATGTCTCGTTCGGCGCGCTCGCGGACGCCACCCGACGCGGCGTTCTGGAGCAGCTCGGGCGTGCAGACGCTTCGATCACGGCCCTTGCCGAGAAGTTCCACATGACCCTCACGGGCATGAAGAAGCATGTAGGCGTCTTGGAGCAAGCGGGGCTCGTCACCACGGAGAAGGTCGGGCGCGTGCGGACCTGCAAACTCGGCCTACGCGGACTGCAAGAAGAGGCGGCATGGATCGAGAGGTACCGCCAGCTCTGGGGCGCACGCTTCGACGAGTTGGACAAGGTGGTCGAGGAATTGAAACGGAAGGAGAAAGTCGATGGACGAAAGAAGAGAAAGTGAGGCCACCCCCACGAAGAACCGCACGGCGGTGGAACGGAAGTCCGAGCGCGAGCTCGTTGCCACGCGAACCGTCAACGGTCCTGCGCGCCTCGTGTTCGAGGCGTGGACCAAGGCAGAACTGTTCAGGAGGTGGTGGGTACCAAAGTCGTATGGTCTGACCCTGCTTTCCTGCGAGATGGATGTTCGCGTTGGAGGCAGGTACCGTTTGGTGTTTAGCCACCAGGCTTCGACCATGGAGTTCTTCGGCACGTACCGCGAAGTGACACCGCACTCGCGCCTCGTTTGGACGAACGAGGAAGGTGACAACGGCGAGACCGTCACCACGGTGACCTTCGATGAAAACGCCGGCAAGACGTTGTTGGTGGTGCACGATCTCTATCCCTCGAAGGAAGCGCTCGACGCCGCGGTCGCTTCCGGATCGACGGGCGGGATGCCTGAGACGCTCGACCAACTTGACGAGCTTCTCGTCAGCCTGGGATCAAGCTCGGTGACAAAATGACGCGGTCAAGCCATCAATCAACGAAGCGCGTGGCCGGCCGCCAGGGTAAGAAAACCGCCCAAGGCAAGACCCCGGCGAAGCTGCTGGTCGCCATGACTGGCAAGGCAAGCGCCGCGAAGACCGCAAAAGGCGCCGAACCCGTGTTCGCGTACATCGCTAGCTTGCCGCAGCCGCAGCGCGGCATCGCCGAGCGCATCGATGCCCTGGCGGCCAAAAGTTTGCCGGACATCCAGCGAGCGGTGAAGTGGGGCATGGCGTACTACGGGGTCGACGGGGGCTGGTGCTTCTCTTCCGGCGCCTTCGTCGGCCATGTGAAACTGATG
This sequence comes from uncultured Acidobacteriaceae bacterium, assembly GCA_963774565.1. Lineage (GTDB taxonomy): Bacteria > Acidobacteriota > Terriglobia > Terriglobales > Acidobacteriaceae > Sulfotelmatobacter. The sequence continues at coordinate 70,622 of CAVZFP010000027.1, forward strand.
TTCATACGGGGCACGGAGATCAAGCCGGAACCGCCTGTGACGCCGATCGGGATGGGCAAATCCACCCGCGGAGTCGAGTTAGCGTCGGTTGACGATTTCGACGAGCGCCAATTGGCGTCATGGATAAAGCAGGCCGCCACCATGCCCTTCGTCGGGGGAAAGAAGCGATGACTACGCCGTGGCGCAGCGTTCAGGACGCCGAGAAGGCCAACGAGACCGTGGCGTGGCAAGCGTTGCCATGCCGTTTATCAGGGGGTCGCGTACGCGGAATCGACAGAAACTACCCACCGGAGGGCAGGAAATGGAATATCTGGTCGGTATCATCCTGTCTTTGGCTATGGCTGGTTTGGCGATAATCGTCGGCTTTGACCGTGAGCGTGCCTTCTACCCGACCGTAATGATCGTAATCGCTTCCTACTATGTATTGTTCGCTGCGATGGGAGCTTCTACGCGCACACTGATAATCGAGATCGTGATTGCCAGCGCCTTTGTGCTGGTTGCGCTCGTCTGATGGGGTTCGACATCCTCGCCATTCACACGGATCGTGGGGGAACCCGGAAGCGTCAACCCCTTGCCTCCGCATCGGTTCTCACAGCTATCGACCGGATTTCCGCCTGCAACGATTCGGAGCACAACACCCTCTCGACTTGCTCGACTGCGGGCTGGTAGTTCGGGCAGCCGGGGACGTACAGAATCTCAATCCTCATTGACCCACTCCTGCTGCCTCTTCGAGCACCGGGCAGGCGTGGGCTACGTGACGCCGACGATGATTCAATTCGCGGTTACACTTTCGCAAATCTAGCTCTAGCTCCGACTCCAAATGCCGTAGCTCTTGCAGCTTTGCCCGGACTGTCGAACAGTTTTGCTGTCAGCAACTCTTGTACGGATTCGCAGGCATCCACCTTCCGCTCTCGAAGGTGGATCAATTCACCGACTTCGCGCAATGAGAAGCCGAGTCCCTGCATTTGCTGGATGAAGCGAAGACGCTCGATGGCGTTCTCTCCGTATAATCGAACCGACCAGCGCTGCGAACCGCCTTGGGCAGGAGCTTGCGCTTCTCGTAGAATCGGATCGCGTCTACGGTTAGGGAACTGCGTTTCGCGACTTCGCCGATCTGCATCGCCATGGTCTCAGTTTGGCGATTGGTCGCCATGACAAAATCATACAATCTGGAGTGCGGTCCAGAGTCAAGTGAAATGGGGCGCATGGCGAGCATCGCGCTTTCTAAGCTGGTCGATAGACTGCAGCAACACTATGGCGCTCCTGCCCCGCCGCCCTCGACTGACCCGCTGGAGCTAATCATCTGGGAGAACATCGCGTATCTGGCGAGCGACGAGCGTCGGGCAGCAGCGTTCGCCGCACTCAAACGAGAGATTGGAACGCGCCCGGAGCAGATTCTCGCTGCCAAGCGCTCCGCTCTAGCTGCCATCGGCAAGGCTGGCATACTCCCGGACGTGAGCGCGGAGAAACTTCTCGCGATTGCCAAAATTGCGTATGAGGAGTTTGACAGCGACCTGCGTTCTGTTCTCAAGAAGCCATTGCCCCAAGCAAAGAAGGCTTTGAAGAGATTCCCCAGTATCGGTGATCCCAGTGCAGAAAAAATACTCTTGTTCACTCGCTCTTATCCAGTGATGGCGCTCGAATCGAATGGGTTGCGGGTGCTATGTCGAGTGGGTTTCGCTGATGAGCAGAAAACCTATTCAGCGACATACCGTTTGGTGCTGGATGCGATACATGGGCAACTTCCCAGAGACTACGATTCGCTGATCCGGGCACACCAGTTGCTCCGGCAGCACGGTCAAGAACTGTGCAAGCGGTCAAAGCCGCGTTGCGCTGAGTGTCCCCTCAGCGATTGCTGCAACTACGGGCGGAAGCTCTGATTAGAGGTTTACCAAGATGAGAGGTGTCCCTGAGGGCAACAAATGGAATATGCGATTGGCTTAATACTGGCGGCGGCTGTGGCTGGTTGCCGTTCTCGGCTACACCGCAGCTTGCAGTGGCTCACTATCTGCTGAACGGGCTACTTTGGGCATCGGGATGCTTACAATCACAGAGGTACCTGAACCATTCGATTCGATTTTCATTTCTCCGTGGAATTGACGTATACGCTCTCGATTCTAAACCGACAGCCGCCCGAAATCCTGTACCACTACACCACGCAAACCGGACTCCTTGGAATGGTCACGAGCAGAGAGATTTGGGCTAGCCACATGCAATACCTCAATGACGTGCGCGAATTTCTGCATGCGATTGCGGTGACCAAAGAAGAGCTTTCCAAGATGGCACTAGAGCCCAACCTAAAGGACGAGGTCGGGCTACTCCAAAAGATGTACGAAGCATACAGCCCAAGATTGTTGGTCGAGACATTGGCTGCCTCATTCCTCACAGGCGGGCGACTGTGGGGAACGGCAAACGCTAATCCACTACGAGTCCGTCGGCGCGGAACCGCCCGATTACTACGATAACATGATCTCCACGCTTCACCAGGCGGCCCTTGTTCGAGAAGGCCATCCAGTAGGTCTTGCCCGCCTCAGGGGTGGAGCTCTGACGCAGTTGCCCGACCTTCTCCAGGGAAGGGACGACCAGTTTCACCCCCGCCCGCGGATCGATGAGGGAGGGCTCGTTCTTCTTATCGTTGAGGACCTTGGCCTTGTCGGGGTCGAGTATCTGGTAGGTGAATTTTATGACCTCGCCCGACTCCGTCCACTTTACCGCTAGCGAATCAACTCCCCAGACGAGCCGGTAATACTCGCCTGCTCGCCCCGCAAAACGATTGGGGCGGTAGGGCGAGTGAGTCCCACTCGCCGCAGGCTTTGCGGCAGGAGATTGTGCTGTCGAGGGATTGGTCTTGTCGCCGGTTGACTTGCTGTCGATTGAAGCTGATGTGGCGCTCTGTGCAAACAGAGCGCCACAGAGCAGAAGATTGGCGAAGATGGTTGATCGAATCATCAGGCTCCCATTTCTAGCACATCGCCGGACAGACAGTTGGTGTCCGGCCGACGAAGTTGCTGATCTCGCTCTGGTCTCAGGTCCGCGCGACTGCGCGCATCTTGCGACGCAGCGCACCGGCCAGACCCAGCACACCGGTTCCCAGAAGGGTCAGACTGCCCGGTTCCGGAACTGTCGACACGTTAATAGTGGTTGTGCCGTTCAGCTGTGACAGGCAAATGCGATCGTCGTCAAAACTCAACCTAAACAGTTGGTTGGTGCCGCCGCTAAATCCTACGCCGTCGCTTACGCCCGAGAACAGGCCCACGCAAGTCGTAACTGCCCTTACCAATCTTATCCCAGGTGCCCGAAAACGAAGTCACAAAGAGGACCTCACCGTCGCTGTCGAGCTCAAAGTTACCTCCCGTGAAAGTGCCACCATGCTTCAGACTGCCAACAAACGAACCTAGGTCAAAGCTAAGCGTACCGAATGGACCGTCTTCGATCGACGTGCCGTCAAGCGCGAGATCCTTAGCCGTAGATACCACCCCTGAGGTCAAGCTACCGGATAACATACCGTTGTTGGTGAAGGTGATTGAAGTTGCAAACGCTGGCGCCGCGAACGACCCCAGCAACATAGTGCATGCGAGGAAAATCGACTTCATTTGTGGACTCCCGAGACTGTGATTAAGAGCGGTTAATCCGGGGGGAGGGCGCCAGCTTTGCGGAGCTAACCGGGAAAACAATTTTAAGCAGGGGGTGTTGGAGAACCGTTGGCAGGAGGAGAGTTGACTTGCCCGTCTCTTCAACTCACTTGACCGATCATTTGGCCGAATGCAACTCGAAAAAACATTTCCAATTCACTGTAGTCTTCCACTCCTAGTTTCGATAACAGAGTTTCGACAACAAAACAAAACGAGGCTGTTCGCGGGGAATCCCGCGAACGGCCTCGAGGTTATGGGTTTCATCCTCATCCGTCAACCTACGGAGTAGCGAAACCGTTAAGCGTTCCGGCCTGGGGACTTAACGCTCCAGTATCGGTGAAGGTGATCGTCCCGGCACGGGTCGTTCCCCGCGCCGAGCCAATGTTAGTGAACCTGACCGACACCGTGCAGCTTGCACCAGGAGCAATGTTCTGTCCGGTACAGGTGTCACTAGCCGCAGGTGCCTTGGCAAAGAGGAACGTGAGTGCGGTTCCACCTGACGCAACCACATTGGTAACCGCCACGCTTGAACCACCCGCAGCCGCGGTGTTCGTCAGTGTGACGGTGCCAGTGCCTGTGGTGCAGCCAGGAGTAGGCGTCGGCGAGCAACTCGGTAAGGTGATCGTCAGCGGATTCGGAGTGATCGACACGGCTGCCCGCGTCGCCACGCCTGTACCAGTGAGCGTAATCGGTGAGCCCGTAACCGTGGCACCAGTGTAGGCGACCGTCAGGGTTCTGCTGAAGGACGCCGCCGTTGCCGGCGCAAAGCGCACATTAATGGTGCAGGAAGCGCCTAGCGCCAAGGTTCCGCCGCAAGTTCCTCCCGCCGCTCCCCCCGGCCGCGAGAAGGGCTGCGGCGTGCCGCCACCGAAGGTGAAGGCTCCACCGGTCAGGCCAATATTGCCGGTGTTGGTCACCGTCAGGGTTCGCGCATTGCTGGTAGTACCCGTCGCCCAATTGCCGAAGGCTAACGGGTTAGGCGTCACGGTCGCCGTACGGATCGCGGCGATGCCCGTTCCGTTGAGCGTCACCGGCGAACCAGTCACGGCAACGTTAGCCGTGATGGTAGCTGTGCCAGCCGCTGGGCCGACTGCCGTGGGCGAGAATACCACGTTGATCGTGCAGGTAGCGCCTGCAGCCAAGGTCGTGCCGCAGGTGCCGCCCGCCGCCGCCCGCGCGAACACCGTTGGCGAGAAGCTCAGGGCGATAGCGCTTGCAGCTCCCGTACCGGTATTGTGCAGGGTCAGAGTTTGCGCTGCACTGGTTGCACCCACGGCCACGCTGCCGAAGCTCAGCGGCCCACCCGTTACACTGAGCACCGCGACCGGCGGCGCAGAGCCGAACTCGACCGCGCCCGGGTCAAACTTCTTGTCTCCTCCGGTTTCCGGCCTCGGGTTGCCGAAGAAGTCAAGGCTGGGAACGAGACTGAAATTCGGCTCAGAGGTTGGGATTGTATCGATGACCGCGGAGGTTGCGGTCAGCGCGTAGTTTCCGAGTACCGTCTGGCCATTGGTGGCGAGCAACGACAGCGGGCCCCAACTCATATTGATCCAGTTGTTGCCTTCGTCCACCGTCCCCGCCGGAGTCAGGCTGAATACTGGCGTCGGCAGTGCGTTGGACTCGTTGGTACCGGGGGGTACCTGCCAGCCCATGCCGCCGCCCTCGGGGGGCACGCGCGAGCCGTTGCAGTACTGGCTGACCAAGCCCGGGTTGGTTCCCATATTGTTGGCGCCTGCGTAATCCGCGGCGTCGGTCAACACAGAATATGCCGGGAAGAGACGCGCTGTGACTCCATTGACAACGACGTGGTTACTCGGTCCACTGTCGCCGCGCACGCCGATTTCCCAGTAGGTACTACCACCAGGGCATGCGCCGGTTGCCGCTTGGCTACCAACCGTCGAACCATCGTTGTTAAACAGCGTGACCACCTTCTGCTGGTTCGTGGTGCCCGGACCGAAGCCGCCCACACCGATGCGGAACGAGCGGTTCTGCCAGATCACGTTGTTCGCCAGGAGCGGAACCGAGTATTCCCGGCAAGATCCAGCCGTTCCGTGCCCCGCCGGACAGCTGAAACCCGACGTGGGCAAGTTTGCACGCAGTATCGCGCTGGTCGTAACGCTGACCAGACCCGCGGGCTGCGGGCACGATCCTGTGCCGCTGTTAATGGTGCAGTTGGTTCCCGGAGCGCTCGCCAATGGTGCGAACAGAGAATCAAAGAGCACGCCCGAGGACGCCGTGGAGTCGTTGGAAGCGATCGTGTTGTTGACGATGTTCACTGCCAGCGCATCCTGCAGCGATACGCCGGCGCCATCCCAGCCGGCAACGTTGTTGGTGATGATGTTGTTGGTGACGTTGACCGAGTTCCATCGGCAGTTCGCCAGTGTGGAGCATGCGGTAGACCCGTTCGGGAAGTTGAGAACGTCGTTCCCGTTAACGTGCTGCAACCGCAAGCCGCCGCCGCTGCCGCTATCGGCTGCGTTACCCAGAATCAGGTTGGCGTTGATCACCAGACCTAGACCCGTTCCGTCGCTCGGCGTAACCGTCGCCGGATCAGGAACGCAATCCTGGTCGGTGGTGGCGCCGCATGTCGGATCAAGGTCGGGGGCGCCCATGACCAGCAACCCGCCGCCGTTGGTCGTGATCGTCGGATTGGTGCTCTGGTTGAACAGGATCGAGTTGTGCTCGATGTCGCCGTTCTTGCTGTACCCGAGGTGAGCGACGCCGCCGCCGTCACCCGTGCTCATGTTGCCGCATACCCAGTTGTAGTTGAAGTGGTAGTAGTCGGAGCCGTTGCAGAAGGTTACGCCGCCCGCACCCGCCGGGGTCGACGAGAACAATTCATCTCCCAGCGAAGAATTCAGCGTGACGGAGTTGTTGTGGACGTTGACGTTCATGTTGTAGCAGAACGGCAGGCCCAGGTTCGCGATGTTGCTGGTCTCGCACGACGCGGGATCGTTCAGGGGAGCAGCTCCTGCCAGCATCACGTCAACGTGTTCGCCCTGGCCAACGGTAATGCCGCCCGACAGCGTTCCCTGGTTGTTTTTCACCCGGTTGTTGGCGATCTGGATGTTGTGCCCCCAGGCGTGTACAAAGATGCCGCCACCGCCCTGGGAACTATTGGTAAAGGTCAGCCCGTCAATGCTCGACGGGTTGCAATAGAAGTTGCTCGGATACGGATTGCTACCCTTGACATTGCAATCCCGGGCCGTAAGAAGCACGGTGCCCGTTGGGAAGGCAGCCACTGCCGCCCCCGAACTTCCGAACGGATCGGTTGCGTTCGCGGGAATGTTGACGCCCTTGCCCAGGACGGTGATAGCCGCGCCTTCATAGGCACCCATAAGGCTAGGCTCGATCAACTGCTCCGCCAGGTTGCCGTTGAGGTTGGCATCCCAGCCCAGCACGGCTTCCATCGTTACCCGGTCCACAATCATGGACGGGAAACTCGCGTTCGTGCCAGGCAAGTCTGTCCAGCCCGTTCCAGGGCAACCGGCGTACGAACCGCCCGAGGGTCGCCCGTCGGTCGTCAAGCCAAAGAGACAGACAACCTGCTTGCGCCACGCATCCAGCCTGCCTGCGGGATGCGTATTAGCGTTGATGACGCTGGAAGCGGCACCGACACCTTGCAACCGGACCGGCTTCCACATGATCAACATCTCGTTGTAGACGCCCGGAGGAACGATGATCATGTCGCCCGGTTCGGCTTTGTCAATCGCAGACTGAATCGTCTGGCCGGCAAGTAGCGTTGTCGGCTTCTTTCCCCCGATAGTGACGGTCACGGTATCGATGGACTGCTTGCCATTGTCGCCGCGAGTAATGACCAACTGGCCGCAGCGTGCGGTCGAACCACCACCGTACTGCGTCTGTTGCTGGACGCTGCAAGCGTCCACGCCACCGGGCGCATTGACCGTTATCGTCGTAGGACTCCAGCTGGTTACAGTGGCAGTCTTGCCGCCGATCGTGACCGTTCCTGTAGTCGTGCCGAAGTCGTAGTGACGGGTAATCGTCTTCTGGTCGTACGGCGCCGACGTGGCCCCCGGTCCAGTGTAGGCGTTGTTCGGGACCTGCTGGTCACCCAAGGCGGTGATTGTCAGGGTGTGGCGCGCGCCCGATCCGCTAACCCAAGGTCCGGCAACCCCATCCGATCCGATCACGGAACTGATGGAGGGTGTGGTATCCGGGTAAGAGCAATCCGGGTGGTTGTATCCCGCGCCCGCGAAGGCAGACGTGGGCACCACCGGCGTATCGAAATACCCAGTCTGTCCGGGCATAAACGGCAGCTCGTAGCAGAACTGGCTGTAGTTGGGCTGGTACAGAGTATCCGGGGTAGACCCCGAACCCGGATCGTTCATGCACGTCACCATCATGGTGGGACCGTAGCCCGTCGGGTTGGGCGGGTTGACTTCCCAGGTCGAGTAGTTCAGGCCGTTGTAGGCGCCGAACTCATCGGAATAGACGCGCGAGATTTCGTTACCAGTCCAATCCTTGACCGAGACCGGCAGGTACGCCGGGGCGAATTTCTCGCCGAACTGCGGCGAGAACGGATCGAATTCAGCGGTGAAGTCGTCGGTGATCACGCCCGTGAAGTGCGACGCGATGTGGGTCGAGGTGAAGATGTAGAACTTCGCCAGCGCCGAGGTCTGTTCGTCGAGCGTGACTTCCTTGCGATCGCACAGATTGCGGGTAGCGCCGGCGAACGGCGAAACTTCTGCCGAACCGCGGGAACAGGCTGATGAAGTCGGGAACCACACGCGCTTCGCCTACGCATGGCCAGAACGATTCCACACTGCCCGTGTCGCCCTCATGGCTAGGCAGGTTGGATGCCCGTCCCAGACTCTGAGTCGTATTATATGCGGCACTGCGGCAGCGGCTATCTCGGCCTGGTCCGGCAGGATGAAGATATTGCCGAGCCCGGCGAACTGCTGCGTAACCGGCGCAATGTAGTTGTCGCCGATCAGGATGTTCTTGTCTTCTTCCTTCACCAGTTCGTAGCCCGGCGGCACTACGACTTCCACGACATACTTGCCGGCAGGCAGCATTGGCGTGCCAGACCGGAAGGTGTCGGTCGTGTCAGGATTCGCCACGCACCGCCAAGGTTCCGCAGTGGTCTGCATATGGCAGTTCGAGCCAGCCGGTTTGCCGGTCGTCGGACTCAGGCTGATAACGCTGGGGAAGGTATACATGCCGTCGTACGGCGCCGGCTGTAGCTGGTTCCAGTTGTGCATGCCGTCATAGCACTTGAACTGGGAGTGGTACGGCAGCGCGATAGGCGCAGGCCCGCCGTGCTGGGAGTTGTACCAATCCAGGTAGTTCGGCTGATCGTTCAGTCCGTAGAAGAATAGATCGCCAGGCGTCGTCGAGGTGGCGGCGGGGAGCTGGCCCGGGCAGTTCATGTTGGGCACGCCGTCGGTTCGGAAGCCTTGCGCCCAATCATCGAAGCTGCTGGTGTCGGTGTAATCCACCAAGGTTAGGGTTTGAGTAACGCCATCGGCAGCAAGGCCTTCCTTGTACAGGTTGACCCGGACGTGCGGGACCAGGGGCTCCCAGCTGAGTTGCAACAGGAGCTGCGGATCATCAAAGGGACGCGTCGAAGCGTATACGACGTGTCCATGGATGCCGCCGGTCTCGCCGGCCGCAAACGGCTTCTTGCCGAATTCCAGGAACGAGTTCTGTCCCGAGAAACCCTGCCAGCCGTAAGAACCAAATGGGGTAGGCGGATCGACGCGTCCGGTGGATCCGTGAACTGTGGGGTCATAGCTTGTGCCGGCTCCCGGATTGAATCCTGGATCGCCGGTCGGGCAATCCGCCGAAATGCAGTACCTCGCGCCCGGCACCCGCAGGTCGGTCGGCAAAGAAACGGTTTCAACGGTATTTGCCAGGGCGTTGGCGATATTCGAGCTTCCGCCACCGAAGCCGTCGGTCGGACCGCCGGCGTCGTAAACCACGTGAACTCCCGTGGTCTTGTAGCGCGTGGAATCGGTCTCGATCGTATACCAGTTGAACAGCGGGAACACCTCGTTGAAGCCGGCATAGCCGTTCAGGTCGGTGTTGTTAAAGTTGGAGAAGCTGCCGTCTCGGAAGCGGATGTTGGTCGCCACCAGAGCGAGGCCGGGCTCCGTGTCGTTCCCATAGTTCGCGTTGCACCCTGCGGGAATATTGGAGCCTGTGCACTGGACCCCAGTGGTGTCCTTCGTTGAGATACCGTCACCGTTGGTGTCAAAGAAGCTCCGGGTGTAGATGTTCGCCTGCCACTGGTGAGCGGCAATCTCTCCCAGATCCAGATTCGCCCCTGTCGTACCGGCCAAATTGACCGGCATCGAAATACCATCGACCACCTGGTCGTTCCACTGGTCAAAGATGGTGAGCTTAAAGTTTCCAGACGGAATACCAGCGAAGTTGAAAGTCCCCGAGTCGTCGCACTTGGCGAACGAGAAAGCCGCTCCGTCCGGGTCTCCGATGGCGGCATAGCACTGGGTGAACGAGTAGCTGTCGTGCGTGCCGCTGCCGTAGAGCCGCTCATCGGGTGTCCGGCTCATGCGTGCGGTGGTCACATGGCCCGTGACGTTATTGCTGCAGGTTTGACCGGCGCAAACGCTTGCCAGGCGGTCATTGATGATCTTCGGGTTGGCGAAGCCGATGCGTGACGTGGTACCCCGCCGGCCCGAACTCCTGGAAATAGGCCGGCTCGCCAATTCGCATGAACGAATCGTGGGCCTTCTGGCCGTCCAGGGTGTTGGTCTGCAACCACTCCTCGCCGCGTGCAATCCGGTCAGCGGCGGGGGTGGCCATCACACCATATCGGCCCTGATAGAGGTTGTTGACCACCGCTTGCCCAGCCAGTGGTGACAGAGTTACGCCATCCGATTCATAGGTCGGGCAAGTAACGATCATGCCGACGATGCCCTTCTGGCTTCCGTCGCCGCCTGGGGCCGTACTTGCCGTTACCTGCGCCGAAACCGGACACGCATCCATGCCGGTGGTCGGATCGATCGTTCCCGCCAGGCTGTTAGTCAGCGGCATGTTGAACATGTCGTAGGTCGGCTGACCGGTCGCATCACCGGTGCCGCCGGCATCGTCAAACAAGGTGATCTGGAATCCTCCCAGACCGGCTTCTTGGGGCGCCAACACGTCGACGCCGCCACCCGCATCGTGTTCGCCGTTGAGCGGCCAGTCGTCCTGGAACACAAACACGCTAAGCTTTGCCGGTGGGTACGGGCTCGGTTGAGTCAATATGGTGACGGAGGTCTGTCCAGCCGCAATAGGAGCGCCGCCCATGCCGTGGCCGCAGACTCCTCCGTTTGTACCTGCACAGTCGGGAGATCCGGCATATCCCGCGTTAAACGGAGTGGCCGCGTCCCCCGGCAGGATCGAGATGTAGTAGCGCTTGGTGGGATCCAGAGCTACCTGAGCAGGGGTAACCACTGTAAATCCGCTCCCGGTAACGTCGGGCCGGCAAACGCCATTGCCTACGTCGCAAACGACGGTGCCCAGAGTTCCCGCCGTCTGGCCGCCTTCGCACGACTGGGGCCCGGTGCAACCGGTGGCCACCAGCGGCATGTGGCTGGTATGGAAATTGGTTCCGAAAAGGATCGGAGAGCTTACGGTACTGCTGATCGTGGGGCAGCCCGCCGGCAGGGGATTCGTCGTGCACTTGGGGTCGACGTAGAAGGTACGGTCTTCTTCGATGACCCACCGGTAGTCGCTGATTGTTGTGGTGTGGTCAGCGCCGTCCAGAACCGTCACCGCCAAACCGCTCCCCGCGGGGAAGGTCAGCGTTACGTTTGCCGCCGCGCTCGTCGTTCCCACCGAGTTCTGCGCCTGGAAGCTGAAGGTCAGCGTGCCAGCTCCCCCGCTGTCGCGGTGAATCCGCCGTTAGCGTCGGCTATCACCGTTCCGGTGGTTGTGCTGCTGCCGCTCACGACCGCGATGGTAGAGGGGATGACGGTCAGAGGCAGACCTTGTGAATCTGTACAATTGGCCAGTACACCGGGTGTCTTGATCGCCAAGTACTTCGCGTTACTGGCGGCGAAGGCGTTAGAGTTACACGCAACTGTGGCGTTGGTAAGTGCCGAGGCGCTCAGGGTCACGGTCGCACAGGCTGCTCCTGAAGTCGCGCCGTTACCGCAATACCCGAAGGAGTCCGGTCCTGACCAACCGGCACCAGCGACATAGGTAAACGTCCCATTCGGGTTGAGTGTCAGAGTGCCCTTGGTTGGCAGTGTGGTCGCGCTGACGTTATAGACATTGACGTCGTTGGCGAGCACGCCTTTCGTGGGGTCAGATATAGTGAGTGTCTTACCTGGAATCACGGCACTGTAAGTATCCGCGTTAGCTTTAACCGCCAATACACCGCTATTAGCAGCCACCGGCAAACCAGCACCATTGACACTGATGTAAGCCAACATTCCGGCGTCGCGGGTCGTCGAATTGCCGGACAAGCTCAACTCGCGATCGTAGACCGGAAGCGACGGAAACGCGGCGCCGGGTGGCGGGGCGGGCACGTTGATCATCACGTCGTAGGTCTTGCCTGCCGCCATGAATACTTCGCTCTGCACACGGGGAATACCGGGCAATGGGTTACCGTCTTCGGCGATCAGCGAGAAGCCCGCTGCTGCCGGCGAAGCGCTGCCAGTCTGCGCTCCCACGATGGAGGGCACGTGCATGCGCAGGCCAGCGTTCACTATGCGGACCAGGACACTTCCGGGGCTTGCGACCGTACCCGGCACCGCAAATCGCGAATTGCCGGGATTGGTCTTATCAAATGATTGACCGTTGATGAGGTAATAGAGCGGAGTGTAGTTCACTGCCGGCGGATAGCAGGCCGTCGCTCCACCGCTGCAGGTATTACTCGCAGCCAACTGCAACGCCACATCGGCGGCCGCACCCGATCCAGCACCACCGCTAAAGCTCACTGTGGGAATCGAGGTGTACAGTCCTTTACCTGGAGTGAAATTGAGTCCGACGACCTGCTGATATGTCGGGCTCGTATTGTCTGTGTCGATGGTTGCCGTCACTGCCCCGCAATCGCTGGAACATCCGCCGCCGATAAGACTCACGGTGGGCGCCGAAGTGTAGCCGCTTCCGCCGTTGACCAAGTTAACGGACCCCAGAGGCTGCTTCGAGTACGGCCCTAGCGTTGCAGACTCGCTGAAACCGACCGTATTGACCGCCGTCGTGACTGACTTGTTCTGCGTAGGATCGATTTCGCTGAACAGCAGCGGAATGTCAGCGTTGTAGGTTACGTTGGGGTAGGCGGTACCGGCGGTGCACCCCGAGGTGTCCCCGGGCGCGCAAGTCACGACAACCATGCCGATCAGGCCCATCGGAACCTGAATGGATGGATGTGTGCCGGATTCCAGCAAGTACGTACCGGATCTTAGATTATTCCATTTCAGCGCTGTTGCTGCTGGCTGGGGAACCGTGGTTGCCGGCGTGCCTTGCACTTCCGTAGCGAACGATTGGACGCGATCAGGCTGGCTTGGCGGAACAAAAACAGGACCTGTGTTCGCGATCGGCCAGGTCGTCGAGAGGTTCTCGTGCTGTGGGCTCCCGATCCGCTGCGGCACACCGCCCAAACCGCCGCCCAACTGGCCCGCGATCACAATCGACGTCGGGATGTTATTCCCGTTGAACGAAAGGTTGTTCGTCAGGTTGATCTGCAACCCCTGCCCACTGGGCACCGTGATCACCACCGGAGACCAGCCGGTGGCGCTGGGGTTCGCCTTCGCGCAAGTTGCAGTCGAGCCTGTCACGGCCGCGCCGCAACTGTAGCCCCACATCGGCACGCTTGAGCCATCGGGCAAGGTTGCGGTGGCCGGCCCCGCGGTCAGGTTGACCTGCTGCTGGGCAACGGCCAGTGTCGCTCCGAGGAGGAGAACAAGTGTTCCGATAACTGCTGTCTTTAAACGATTGGTGAAGTGGCTGCGTTGCATTTCTCTCTCCTCTGACTAGTTGGTTTCGTCAATCACAAATTCCCGGGAATCGACCAGCATCATCATCAGCATTCCGCCCGGGAAAATATTGTTGGTTGTGATCTCGCGCTCGTTGTGCGAGTGCCACATGAAGGCAAAGCCGGCTTCGCCGCCTGGGGAATTGGCGATCGTGCCTGAGGGAGGGGTTGTACCGGTGCTGCCGCACGAGCCGGACGGAGAACCAGCGCTGCATCCGGTCGCGCGGACGGTCGCATTAGGGCCAAGGTAGGGGCTGCCGCCGTACCAGGGGCCATTGGTAAAGATGTTCGCGTCGGGCAGGGTCGCAGGACCGTTTCCGGCTACGTCGCCGAAAGGCGCGACTTGCAGCGGCTTGTTGTGATCCTGGCACCACTCGAAGTAGTTGATCGCAGTGGGAGCCCCGGTGTTATACCCGTTCGCGTCGGGAGTACACGGAAGCTTGGCTAATGGATCATTCGACAACGGGTTGTGACCGTACGCATCCCAGTTCAGGCCCTTGGCGGTCCAGTAGAAGAGACCGTCCATCGCGAGCCCTGGAGTCGTCGTGGTGGTGAACAGCAGCGGTCCAGCAAGGCTGTTCGGATCGCTCTGGCTGAGAATCAGATTTCCATCGCGTGCCAGGATGCGGACGTGGTTACCGTGCTCGTGGAACGGGTGCTGCCACCTGCCCTGGCCAATGATCCGCAATAACGTCACTTCGCCGGGATGCATGTGCGGGTCGCCGTTGTAGGGCTGATGCGGGTACTGCTGCGCATAGTTCGGGTCCATGTCGTCAGGCATGGAGCGCCCGTTGATCATGAAGTACGCCGGGTGATAAGGCTCGGTCGGCACGTTCAGACTGCAACCTGCCGCTCCCGCCGTGCAATTGCCCGCAGCGGCCACCTGTAGTTGGGCCTGGTGGTGAATATTGGGATCCATTTCCGAGAACTGGAACAGGTATTCGCGGTCATAGCACGTTGCGGGGTGATCGTAGGCAGCGGGTGCAAGGCGGAAGTCGTGTTCGCCCGACGCCGCTTGTGCTGCCGCGTTATTTCCAGCATTCGGTCCCAAAGGGAGACCAGTCTTGCAGACGGCGGGTACGTTCGCCGCGGCCGGAAGCACGATGATGGCTCCGTACAGTCCCATTTCCACCTGCAGGTCGCCCTGCGTGCCGCTGTAGTAAGCACGCGTCCCCGGCGAGGAAGCGGTGAACGTATAGGTCACCGTGCTCCCTGGTGCCGCTTCCTGCGTCAGCAGCCCAGCAACCCCGCCGGTTGAGGTGACGTTGAATCCCGGAAACAGAATCGAGGTGTTGCCCGCCGAGGTCGGCAGACCATTGGTCAAAGTGACCACCACAGTCTGATTTTCCGTGACAATCAACGTCGGTCCCGGTATCTGCATCGTCGGGCAGGTCGTTGGGTGCGCCATCGTGGCGGGTGCCCAACCAGTGGGCGCGCTGCTGCACCCGTACCCCCACGCGTACACCGCCTGTCCATCAGACTGCGAGATGTACGCCGACTGGGCGATCAGATTGAAACTCGGACCGGTGATTCCCGGAGCCGCAGCGTTTGCCGAAGGCGTAACCAACAGCGCTACTGCCATCGTGAGCGCCAGAATCAGCTGTGTCTTCCAGATTGTGCTTTTCATGTTCTTCGCCCTCATCGCTGCTCTCCTAGTTAATGTGGACTTCGGTCATCAATCCGCCGAAGTTCTCCGCGTCGTTCGACAGATGGTCGAGATTGGGGGTGTAGAGATAGAAAACGCTGCCCGCCGGATAGAGCGTTGTGTTGCTGGCGTCGAGAATCACGTCCAGCGATTCGCCGCCACCGAGTGTGATCGAGTTGGTGTTGTAGTACATGTTGTTTCCGGCCTGATCCCGAAGCAGCTTGGCGTTATAGCCGACTACCGTCATCGAAATTCCCAAAGACGCCAGGGTCTGGTACTCGGAGACATCCAGATCGGAAATGCGCAGCAGGGCTCTTCCGCCCGCGGGGATGTTGATGATCGCGTTCAGCGGCTGCGAGTAGTGCATCGCGCCGTCGGACGACATTGTCGTCTGCGGTCCCTGCCGAACCGTGTCGGGATAGCTGCGGCCATTGAGCAAGAAATACTTGTCCTTCATGTCGGCAAAGCCCTCGGGGTTGAACGTCATGCCAACAAAGTGGAAGTTGGGGTCGAAGCCGTGAATCTGTAGCGGATACTCGACATCGTAGCGGGTACTGCCATCGCCATCGTTGTAGGCGTACTTCGTATATCCGTTATCACCTTGCTTGAAGTTAGTGTTTACGGACGGAAGGGGATGGCTGCACAGAACGTCATTAGCCGAGACGCATGCCGTACGAAGATCGTTATCCTGGTACGAGCGGTACGTGTAGAGGTTACCGCCCGCGGGAACCCGATTCTGCCGGGGCCGCACATAGAGCTGGCCCACCATGCCCATTTGCAAGTGCTCCGGCGGAGTGATGTGGCAGTGCCAGAAGTAAGTACCCGCATCTGGCGCCAGATAGTAATAAGTGAAGCTGCCGCCGATGTTGATGGCGACCGAAGCGTCGGGGACGCCGTCGTAGAAGGCGGAAGCGTTCGGATACCCGTGGAAGTGCACCGTGTGCTGCTCGAACAAGTCGGGCCGCATGATCATGCCGACGTTCGACAGGGTGAGGAAGAATTCGTCGTCTTCGTCAATCGCCATCAACGGTGCCGGAATGTTGCCGTTCATCACGCCAACATCCAGGAGTTGGCGAGGATCCACATGTCCAGTGAGACACGCTGCCGGCGGGTTCGCCGCCTCGGTAATGCAGCGATTCTTCCCGGTGCCGTCGTCAACAAAAACCGATTGGTCGCCGACCAGGCCTACCGCGCCGTTAAACGTGAAGACGCCGGGAGTCCCTACCGAGTTGGTCCCAGCATCATTGGCCCCGTCTGTCGTCGCAGGATCGCCAGGCTGAAACGCGCCGAGCGGATAAACGGTGTTGAACACACTCGGGGACTGAGTCCCGGGCTGGCCAGCCGCAATATCCGCCAGACCGGAAAGCGGTCCGAAGGAGAACATGTACGTCTGGGTTCCGTCGCCCATGGATGCGTAACCGTCACCGCCAGAGATTTGCTGGCATTTGATCGCGCCGTTCACGTTCGCAGTGGGCGCAAGATACCCCTTAGGGCCGAGCGAAAGAGTCGTCGGGCCGCTGTAGGGCGGCTCTGTATCATTGGTAGCCGCCGGGTGAGTGATGGTGCTGGTCGGACATTGCACGCGAAAAGACTGTGCGCTCGCAGTTACTGTGGCAAGGCAGACGAGAACGAGAACAAGAATCGGTAAGCCAACCTGATATCGATTTCTCATGGGCGACCTCTCGTGAATGCGCTCAAGATTGCTCACTGCTCGCGGAAACCATGACTTTCACCGCGAGTCAGCGGCCTGATGCTTGCGCAGATTAGAGGCAGCCCTGAAACTCAATTTTGTTCAGCAGCAAACATGACCGCGCGGAGGGCCTCATTTGACGAAGAATTCACAAGTAGTAAGAAAGAGAAAACGAGCGCACAAAAAGACGATGAGTATTAGCGTTGTTGCTGTGATGTGTAAATTGTAAAAACATTTCACAAATACAGTTATCAATTCACATAAGGTGCGTATCCTCCACATGTTTTTCCTTATTCGACTCGGGACGGGGTTAAGTCGGTCTCGCTCGTTCGCTGTTATGTGTTTAGTAAGGCCCATCACTTGTATTGACAGGAATATCATTTTCTACGAAGATGTCTTTCATTGCTCCCCCAATCGCTCAAAAGCCTACGCTAATGGCATAAGGTGTGTTGGTGACAACCGCGAAATTCGAGAGTTCCACAAGACAAGAAGGCTGCCTAGGAGAAAGAGTTCCTCCGGTTTTCCAATCTGACACTGATCGGACACGTCTATTCCGACTTTTAACTATTCCGAGTCTTGCGCTTAGGTCATCAAAACCTCGAAGCCAGTGTCATCCATCTTCATGAGTCGGATCATCGGCAAAAAGCGGAACCACTGGTCCTCGATCTTTTGGATCGTCGTTCTTTCCGGCATGGCCTCGCTCGTTGTTATGGTCGCGATTCTGCAGTATCGCTGGACCAAGCAATTGATCGAAGCGACTCAGGCCGGCATGGGGAACAGTCTGCGGCCGCTGACGATCGGCTGGCACTTGGATTTCTACGGTGAGTTGTCGGCGATATGCATAGCTTTGCAGGTCGGTCCCGATTCAGGGGCGCAAGACGGGTGGAGTGATTATCTTCAACGCTATACCGACTGGAGCATTCGAACCGGTGCCTCCGATTCAGGACAAAACGTTGCTACGAATCCAGGTTTGGTAGAAGAAGTCTACATCTGGGAAACAACCAACAAGGCCAAGCCCCGACTGCTCCGCCTTATTCCAGAACACAAGGAGATTGAGACCACTGAGGTTCCACAAAAGCTGGAAACTCTCCTTGCGCGTCTGCAAGCATCGTCCTCTACCCTGCCAGAAGCGTTGCGCGCGTGGCAGCAGCCCGGGTCCGCTCTGAACGAACATTCCGCCGATCTTCACGGCATACCGCCTCCAGACTTGCCGAGGTGGAGCGGGGCAATGATTGGCTGGCAGTTCGACGAGCATATTCCTGCCGTCGTGCATCCTCTGGTTCATCATTTACAACCTCTCGACTCCCACAGTCCGGTCCGCAGCGGTGCGGTGGATTGGATCGTAGTCGTTCTCAACTTGAATACCATTCGACAACGGATCATCCCCAATCTGACAGAACGATATTTTGGAGGGGCGGCAGGGTTGGAGTACAAGCTCGCTGTTGTTGAGTCCGGCAAGACGCCGCAAATTATCTATTCTTCCGATGCCGGATTCCCCGGCGGCGACGTTGCCGACCTCGACTCCAGACTGAATATTTTTGGCCCTTCGCCCGATACGAGCGAGACTCACGATCGGCGCACGGGTAAAAGCGAAACGGTGCGAGGGAACAGCTTTTCAGGCCTCGTATGGTTTCCTGTGATCCAATACGGAGCTCGGAATGCCCCGTGGATGCTGCTGTTGCAACACCGCACCACCCCCCTGCAAGCGATAGCGGCGGATATCTGGCGACGGAATATATTGACCGGCGGCGTCGTGCTCCTCCTGCTCACCATTGACATGGGGTTGATCGTCATTGCCAGCCGGCGGGCGCATAATTTAGCCAGGTTGCAGTTAAACTTCGTGGCATCAGTGTCACACGAACTACTTACTCCGCTCGCTGCCATTTATTGCACCGGCCAGAATGCTATGGACGGTTTAATACAGGCAAGACCGGATCTGATCGAACATGGGTCGATTATCACGGGTCAAACGCGCCAGCTAATCGATCTAGTTCGCCAAATCTTGATGTTTGCTTCCACCGACAGCGGCACAAATCCCTACAGCTTGCGTCCGCTGAGTGTGTCGGAAATCCTTCAATGTGTCCGCAAGGACGTGGCGGTGTTGGTCGAGGGGTCAGGGTTCACCGTCGAAGAGCACGTGGAGGCCGGATTGCCTTTCGTCATGGGTGACCTGCGCGCGCTTTCTCACTGTCTGCAGAATCTGATTTCAAATGCAGTGAAGTACAGCGGCAAGAGTCGATGGATCGGTATCTCGGTCTCAGCTCATTGCAGAGGAAGCTCTCACGACGAAATTTGGATCAGTGTTCAAGATCGCGGTGTCGGCATTGGCGAATCGGACTTACCGCACGTTTTTGAACCGTTTTATCGTAGTTCCAAAAGTGTAGATGCGCAGATTCATGGGACCGGCCTGGGCCTCGCGGTCGCCAAACGCATTGCGGAAATGATGGGAGGAAGACTGTCCGTTATAAGCGAAGCGGAAGTGGGAAGTGCATTCACGCTGCATCTCAGAGTCGCCAAGAAGTGGGACGTCAGAATGGAACAACAACCGGTACTTTCTCAATCAGCTTAACGAGGTTCACAAATGAATGAAAATATCTTGGTGGTGGAAGACGAGCAGGCGTTGCGGCAAGCACTTGGAGTCCGTCTTCGCTCTGAAGGTTACGTGGTTGATACCGCGGAAGATGGACACGTGGGATTAGAGAAGGCGACTAATCATTCTTTCGACTTGATCATTCTCGACGTTATGTTGCCGTATCACAGCGGATTGGATGTCTGTCGGAGCATTCGGCGAATGGGGCTGGCAACCCCTGTTTTGATGTTGACCGTTAAGGATCAAACCATTGACAAGGTGGTGGGACTTAAACTCGGCGCCGATGATTACATGACGAAACCATTCGAGGCAGCGGAACTGATTGCCCGGATTGAGGCTCTCTTACGCCGTGCACCTGCCCATACCGGGCACGGCGTGCACCAATTTGGTTCCATTGTAGTAGACGTCTCGCGTGGAGAAGTTACTCGAGACGGAAAGAAAGTCTATTTTACCCGTCGTGAGTTTCAGCTTCTCTGCTATTTGATGGAACGCGCAGGAAGTACGGTCCCTCGAACCGAACTCTTACGATCGGTCTGGGGCTATGACTCCGATGCATTCACTCGTACCGTCGATTCTCACGTTGCCAGCCTCCGGCAAAAGTTGGGTGAGGACCCAAAGCGGCCCGAGTATATCCATACGATCTCGGGGGTCGGCTACAAGTTCGTGGGAGTAACCGTTCGCCGCCAGAGTGTTTGAATACAACTCTGAACAAGCCGCGTCTGAAAGTAGTGGTGTTCTACCGGGTTCATGTAAGCGACCCGGGTAGTTCTTCGATTGACCGTCCGCTCCGACGGCTTGCCACTGATCAGCAACCTTCGCTCTCTTAGGAGTTGTAAATAAATAAGGTATCTAGGTTGTTACTGGCATAAGCTGTGATTTGCAGTATGCTGCTGCTAAGTGGACACACTGGCGCAGCTGAAAGTGAAGTTACGCACGATCTGGCCCATGCTGGACGAACGTACCCGGCGCCTGACGGCGGCCAGTGAGGCAAAGGCCTTGGGATACGGAGGTATAAGTCTGGTTCGCCGTGCCTGCGGCCTTTCGTGCAAGGCGATCCGCAAGGGAATCCGGGAGCTCGAGACGGGGGAGAGTTGGCCAGGTCGTATCCGCCGCCCGGGCGGGGGCCGTAAACGCATTACCGAGTTCGACCCCGAGTTGGTGGAGCGGTTGGAGGCGATGATCGAGGAAGAGACGCGGGGCGATCCCGAATCGCCGCTGCGCTGGACCTGCAAGAGCACGCGTGCAATCGCGGAGTCTCTGACCCGGCGCCATCATCCCGTCAGTCACACCAAAGTAGCGCAGATTCTTCACGATCAGCACTACAGTTTGCAAGGCAATCGCAAGACCGAGGAGGGAGACGATCATCCGGATCGTGATGCCCAGTTCCGGCATATCAATCGGGCAGTGAAGAGATATTTAGCGCCAGGCTGGCCAGTGATTTCGGTCGACACGAAAAAGAAAGAGCTCGTGGGCAACTACCACAATGGCGGCCAGCAGTGGCTTCCGGCAAAACAGCCGCGCCGAGTGCGCGGGCATGACTTTCCCCAGCCCGACGTACCCCGGGCCTATCCCTATGGCATTTACGATATTGGGCGCAACAGCGGATTCGTAAATGTCGGGACCGATCACGACACCGGGGCTTTTGCCGTAGCCTCGATTCGGGGCTGGTGGCGCCACGAAGGCAAGCGGCTCTATCCCAAGGCGCCAAAGCTACTGATTACGGCCGATGCGGGAGGTAGCAATGGCTGGCGGTTGCGCTTGTGGAAACTGGAGCTGCAGAAGTTCGCCGATGAATCCGGCTTGGCTCTCTCGGTGTGTCACTTTCCGCCGGCCACGAGCAAATGGAACAAGATCGAACACCGATTGTTTTCATTCATCTCCTCGAATTGGCGGGGTGAGCCATTGCGGGACTACGAGACCATCGTGAATCTCATTGCCGAGACCACGACCGCGAAGGGGCTAACCGTAACCTGCCGACTGGATCGCCGCAAGTATCCTACAGGGCGGAAGGTCACGGCAGAAGAGATGAATCAAGTCAATCTCTATCCTGAAAAATTCCATGGCGAATGGAACTATGTCATCAAGCCGCATCGTGTCCGAACGTCATAATTACGCTACCTTTGTTTGCTTACGGCTCCTTAGTTCAAGTGAACGCCAGACGCTCCAGGTTTCCGCACCAAGTAGAGCTTCACAAGGCCACGCACCGCGAATCGTTCGAGCGCAATTCCTCTGCAGTCCTGAAGCACAGCTTTACAAATCCACACTATCCAGCCAGTACGCGCACATCATAGACATCACCAACACATTTACCTGGCTGCATCACTCTGCGTGCGCAGGTGGCGATGATTGTCATGCACTGTGACAATCACAGCGTGATCGTTAGCTGATGTACGTTTTGTGAATTCATTGCAAATTCAGCAATGTGGTTGGTGATTGACAATGAGGCCAATATTCGTCACTTCTAAGCTCGGACTGCAAACACGGTTTGTATGTAGTCAGGAATCGTCAGCGTTGGAGTTAGCGCACAACTGACTCTTCTCAGCTACCACCATGAAGGTGAAACCGTCACTTAGTACTCCGCCAGCGGAGCGCAGATAACAAATCTGTAGCTATACATCGAAAGGGGTGCGACATGAGTTGTAATCACGGACAACATCGAGTCACTTCCCGACAAGCACGTAAAGGCGTGCGCGTGGGACATCCTGAGCTATCAATCGAATGTCCGCAATGTCATTCGCCAATCGATCGCCGATGCTTCATGGAGCCTGGCCTCCTCGGCATTACGCATAGCGCACGGCGAGCTAAGTATCAGTCTGGAGACCATAGTGCCACCATGTCGAGCATCCGTTTTCGAGCAACCGTTGCCGTGTGAAGGCCGCGTGTGATTGTGAGCGCTCGCGTTGATTCTGCAGCAAGACTCGGTGTATCTGTCAGCGGTTGGATTTCGGCGCAAGCTGACCTAGAAGAGCGGACGATTTGCTTACGCCGCTTTAAGCGAAAGCGCGACACCTTCCTCCCATTGACGGAGCATGCGATTGCCTATCTCCATGAATTCCGCGTGCGCTTTAATGTAGGCTTGCAGTTCTTTTGAGGTGTCCGCAATTGCAGCTTCTATGCGTTCGAGTATCTGCCGGACGCGTGAAGGAGTCCCTCCCATCCGCGTCTCGCCCACTCGCTGCAATTCCTTCGTGCTCGCCCATTTCGTCGTGCCATTGAAGGTCAGCGCCATGCTGTCCTTTGGCAGATAGACGGACGTAGTCACAAGATCATAGACAGGTGCGAGTCTCGCTTCTCCCTGAACGTCGTCATAAACAATCCCAAAGTTCTTCAGATGCGCGTCGCCATTGCGAAGCGCGCAATTCATGGCAATCAGGACGAACAGCTTTTCCATGTCCTCGCCCACATGCGTCGAGTTTGCAAACTGCCCGAATCGCTTCATGACCGAGGTCTCGTAGCTGCCGCGATATTTCTCGTCGGTCCTGCGGCCGTTCAGCACGCAGAAATCCTCAAATCCGCGATAGGTCCCGTCCATGCGCAGGTCGAATCGGTCAATGACCAGCGCCATGCCATCCTCGGCCAAGCGATAGGGAGGCACGTCGAGTCCGTATTTGCGCGCCACGGTGAGGCAAAAATACTCGTTGGCGGCCAGTTGCGGATATTCGTTGGCCTCCCACATCTTCACGATGTGGGTCGCGCCTTTGTAGCTTTGCGAGAGGCGGTGTCCCGTATGCTCCATCTCGGCGAAAGCTTTTTCGTCGCGCACCAGGATTTTGGGCTGTACTCCGCTGATCCCGGAGAACGACGCGAATTTCTCCAGCAGATATCGGAACAGGTCGCCGCCGCGTCTGCGTTCGAGAATCTCGTCCACCGACTGGAAGGGCACGTCCTCGTGCAGGTGTTCTTTGTTGCCGGTGTAGCGGATGCGTCCGACCTGTGAGCGGCCGACAATGGACAACAGGTCGAATTCGTCGAAGGTGCCGGTGGCTTTCGCAAACGCAAGGCGGAGCCGCTCGCGCAGTGCGCCTTCGGGCAGGTTCATCTCGAAAATCGGATGTAGGCCAAAGGGCACGCTCCACGACTCAAGCCTCAACGGCATCGTCACCGAGACCTCGCGCGTGGGCGGAGCGCCGGGAAGGTAAGCAAACGTGCTGCCGCGCTCGCCGTGACGATCGAGTAGTCCCGTTTCAGCGGCGTCGGTCCAGACTCTGATCATCCCTTGCCTCTTCGATGAGTTCTTCAAGCGTCGGCCGGCCCGCGCTTGCCTCCTGAAGCTTTAGCTCCATCCCCAGCGCCGTGAGAATATTTGTGATCTTGGAATATCCGAGTTCGCCCAGCCGTCCGTTCTCCAGGGCGTCGAGCGTGGAGAGCCCGACCCTGGCTTTTTTTGCAAGCATGGGCTGCGTCAGGCCGAGCGTTTTGCGCTTGGTGGCGATCTGCTCGCCTAATAAGGACAGAGGCAGCACACGCCTAATATACAAGGCTAAATGATAGATAGCAACAATATAACCTTATATACTGGGTGCTAAGGATTACCACCGAGAGAGGGCCGAAGTGGGCCAGAGGCAAGGTAAAGTACACTTATTCTCGATATCTCCCGGCTGGTGTTCATAGCGGAGGCAGCTCCAGAGTTGCCATTTCAGAGTCACCGGAATTTGTGTAGTTACGGATCGCCAGTCTTCCCAAGGACTTAAGCCTTAAAAATCCGCCTCGTCTGCCGTCACGCAATTATCTTATTTATTTACTTATACTTAAAAGATAAGTAGCATCCGCTTTTGAGTCCGCTGCGTCTGCAGGTTCCGCCATCCTGGCGTTGGGAAGGCTTTTCCATTGTACGGCAGCAATTGCGAATTTTGAATATGCTCACGCTGGGAGTGGATTTTTCACGGGAGCCGCTATCATCGGCAACTCCACGCGGAACGTAGAACCCTCTCCAGATCGGCTTCTGACCCCAATCGAGCCTCCGTGCTGCGTGACGATCCACTGCGCAATGGCCAGACCAAGGCCTACCCCACCCTGGGCTCGGCTTCGTGCCTTGTCGACACGGTAGAACCGTTCGAAGACCTTGCTCTGCTCTTCTTCGGGGATTCCCACTCCTGAATCCTTCACCGTGATCACAACGCTCCCGCCTTCCGGTTCCAGCGACAAGCACACCGAACCGGGCGCGGTGGTGTATTTGAAGGCATTATCGAGCAGAATGTCGGCGAGCCTGCGCAGCAGTGTCTCATCGCCCGAGACAAAAAGGTCTGGAACGTCGAGGCTCGCCGAAAATTGCAGTTCGCGAATCGCAGCCACCTGCTGCCAGCCGTCGACGACCTTGCGCAGAATCGCGCGCAAATCTACGGGTTGCAGGTTGAGCGTTTCCCGCCCCGAATCGGTGCGGGCCAATGACAACAGTTGGTCAATGAGAACGGTAGTGCGTTCCGCCTCGGTCAGAATGTGGCGCAGTGACTCTTTATATTCGGCCTCTCCACGCGAGCGGCGCAAGGCCAACTCGGCCTCTGTGCGGATAAGGGCGACCGGCGTCCTCAGTTCGTGGGATGCGTCTGCGGTAAATTCTGTGATCCGCAAAAATGCCGATTCAATCCGGTCGAGCATTTCATTCAAAGTGTCTGACAGGCGCTGCAGTTCGTCACCGGTCTCCAACTTCTGAAGTCGGGTGTTGAGATTGGTTCCGCTGATCGCGCGAGCACTCCGCACCAGCGTGTCGACGGGAGAGAGGGCACGCCGGCTCAGCCAGTAACCGCCGCCAGCAGCCGCTAGCAACAGTAGAGGAGCGAACATAAAAAGATACGAGCGGAACAAATGGAGAGTTTCGACCGCATCTTCGGATAAGACGCCCATCTCCACCGTGTAGATCTGACCGTTGACATCCAACTTCTGCAGAATAAAACGGAAGTGCTGGCCCTCGATCTTGCGACTTCGCAAGATAGGCTGCATGACTTGACCCGGCGGTACGAGTTCCGATAGATGCGCCTGCAAGAACGCGGAGCGATAAATCAGCTCGCCGTTTTCTGCATAGACCTCAAGATAATTGCCGGAGTGTTCAATGGCGTAGGTCTCGTTCACTTCCTCCCGCAGCTTAGCGAGGGAGCGATCCTTAGGCTGGGATTGCAGGAAGTTCTTCAAGTCGTCGACCTGCTCTTCGAGGTCGTCATCGACCAGGTCATACAGATTATGCCGCAGGATCAACCACATGCCCGCGCCAAAGAAGAGCTGGGCGAGGGCAAAAAATGCCAGGTACCACAGCGTGAGGCGCAGCCCGATGGAGAGTCTTCTCATGACTGTCTTCTCATGACTGACCATCCGGGCGAATCATATAACCGACGCCGCGCACGGTGTGGATCAGTTTGGGGCGGCCCGGGGGATCAACCTTGTTGCGCAGCAGGCGCATGAATGCATCCAACGTGTTCTCTTCAATTTCGCGGTCAAAACCCCACACCGATTCGATCAGAGAGCGGCGGGAAACCACCTTGCCGGCGCGGTACATGAGGCGCTCCAGCAGATTGTATTCGGTGCGCGTCAGCGCGACCCGTTCCTCGCCGCGCACGACCTCGCGGCTGGCCGGATCGAGAACCAGGTCGGCAACTCGCAGGTTCGTATCCTGCGCCACCAGCGCGCGCCTTTTCACCGCACGCAGACGAGCCACCAGTTCGTCAAAGGAGAACGGCTTGGTCATGTAGTCGTCGGCGCCCAGATCAAGTCCTCGGACGACGTCGGGCACGGAGTCGCGGGCCGTAAGCATGAGGATGGGCGTTCGAATTTTTTCTGCGCGCAGACGCTTGGCCAGTTCGTATCCACTGAGCTTCGGCATCATCACATCGAGGATGATCACGTCAAACTCGTAGGACTTCGCCAGAGCCAGGCCCTCCGCGCCATCCGATGCGCAAGTCGCCGTGTGGCCCTCCTCCGTCAATCCCTTGCGGAGAAGATCAGCCATGCGCGCTTCGTCTTCCACGATCAGCAGCTTCATCCCGGTTTGTCGCTGAAAATCCTTGTGGATGCTTCCACAGTGTAAAGCCGAGGCCACGGTACTGCTGAGCAACCTGAAAAAATATTAACTTTACATTCATCCCTCTGTCACACCTCAGCCCTAGGATTCCGGTCATCGGGTCCACTGAATTCCAGCGAGAGACAACCATCTCCGGTGGCCGTTCATCGGGCCGGCGCAAGAGCTTTTCCAATTCGAAATTTCTTGTGTCATCAGGAGCTGAGTCATGAATTTTAATCACTGCCGTTCTCACAACCGCTCGACCATCTCCCTTTTCCTCAGATTCAAGCTTGCGCTGGCGATCATTGCGCTGCTGCTGGCGGGAACAGGGGCCTACGCCCAAGTGGACCGCGCCGTTCTCGAAGGCACGGTAAGCGACCCATCCGGAGGTGTCATCGTCGGCGCCAGCGTGAAGGTCGTCGCGGTCGAGACAGGGCTGAGCGAGGAGCAGCAGACGAATTCCAAGGGCTATTACCGTGTTTCTGGCCTGGCAGTAGGTGGCTATACGGTGACTATCACCAAGGCCGGTTTCAAGACGAATGTAATCGAGGATGTCACACTCCGCGTCGGCCAAACTCGAACCTTGGACATCCCGCTTGGAGTGGGGACGATTAACGAGCAAATTGATGTCAAGGCATCGAACGGCCCTGACGATCGCAGTTCGGCTGAAGCAGCCACAGTGATTGACACGATTCAGATTTCCGAACTTCCCAACAACGGCCGCGACTGGGCCAGCTTCACGCTGCTTGCGCCATTTGCCCAAGACGACGGAGGCGGCGATCAACGCACCATCCGCTTCGCTGGCCGCGCCCGCGACGATAATAACTTTTCCTTTGATGGCGTGGACGCCGGCGGCATTCAGGAGCAGGCGCAGAAATCAGAAACCCGTCTGCAGATTTCGCAGGATGCCATCGAAGAATATCGCGTCAACAGCGCTTTGTATGACGCGGAGTATGGCACGCAGGCGGGCGGCCAAGTCGACGTCGTCACGAAGTCAGGAACGAATGATTGGCACGGCACAGTTTTTGGATACTTCCGAAATTCGGTCTTCGATGCGCGGAACTTCAACGACTACGACCTCAACGGAAATCCAGCCGTTCCTCCCTTCCGCATGGGTCAATATGGCATGACGTTCGGCGGTCCAATCGTTAAGGACAAGGCTTTCTTCTTTATCAGTTATGAAGGGCTTCGACAGTTGCAGTCGACGACCCAGCAATTCGCGGTGCCCAGCGGTGTTTGTTGCGGCCAACTATCTTCGGGCCCTCCGCTTACAATTCCATACCAACGTTATGTGTTGAACACGTCGCCGCAGATGTGCACCATCATGCAGGCATATCCATGGCGTGCTTCCGTCGGTGCGCTCAACGGCTGCGCGCCGCGATTTACATACCCCGACACCGCCTTCCAAACTTCAGCCGACCCCAATGCCGACATCGTCACTGCGGCAACCCCAACCACCATTCACGAAGACACATGGCTAGCGCGAATTGACTATCGATTCAACGCTAAGACTACGCTTTACGGACGTGCTCAGCGGGATATCAGCTTGGTGGACGCGCCGAATGGCAGCAGTCTTCCTGCGGACAAGCTACAAACCATCAACCACCCGGCAAACTACCTGTTGGCATTGCAACGCTCGTTCACGCCCCGTATCTTCAATGAAGCCAAGGTCTATATCAATCGCTCGCCATTCCACAATCCGCAGGCCAGCGCCCTTCCGTTTGCGGTAAGCACCAGTAATTTCGTAGGACTCAACGACAATACGGCCGACATTGAAATCGGCACAACCTACGGAGTGATCGATAACTTGACCTGGAGCCATGGCCGGCATGCCTTCAAGACGGGCATGGAAATCCGCCGAGTGCGACTGAATCAGGGTCAAACAGCGGACAACACTCTGACCTTCTCCAGTCCGGATGATATGGCGAATGCCTTACTGTCCAACATCACCTACATCGCTCCGTGGTGCTGCCACGGCCTGCGCCGCACGTTTTATATGCCGTACGTCCAGGACGAATGGAAAATTACTCCGACTCTAACCCTGACGGCTGGGCTTCGCTGGGAATATTACGGAGTTGCCCACGAAGCTACGAACCGCACGACCGTATTTGATCTGAACCAATTTCACGGAGTGTGTCTGGGATCAGGCTCACTTAACACATTGCCCGTGCCGGCCGGCTCAGGACCAGTTAACACCGCGCCGTGCCCCAAGAATCCAGACCTGTACAACCCTAATTACAAAAACTTCGATCCCCGGGTCGCCCTGGCATGGGCGCCATCACTTCTGCACGGGAAAACGGTCGTTCGAGCTGGCTTCGGCATCTACCACGGAGCAGCTCAGAATGACGACTTGAACGCCGGACTGGAGAGCGACACGTTCCGGGTAAAGGTGAACCAGTCGATTCCCTTAGATCCTGCCTTTGAGCAAACAACTCCGGATCTGTCGAGTGTAACCACCCAGAAACAGGCTTCGCACCCTCGCGCCCTGCAACGCCAAGGCCGCCGGGACTTGTACGCCGAAGAGTGGGGGCTTACCGTCGACCACGAATTGCCAGCTAATTTCTTGTTCTCAGCGCAATATCTCGGGAGCCGTGGTGTACGGCTGTTTTCCCGCGGCGGCGTAAATCTCTGCACGACTCCGGTTACTTTCAACCCGGCGGACGGCGATTGCGTCCGGCCCCTGGATCAATATTATCCGGACCCCAACAACCCGGACCCCTTCGGTTCAGTTGACATTAAAAGAGACATTGGGTCCAGCACGTACAACGCTCTGGGAGTGGCGCTCGAACGTCGCTTCAGCAAAGGGCTAATGTTCCAGTCCCGTTATACCTGGTCCCATTCCATTAATGATGGATCGGTCGGAGGCGGGGAATCCAACGGCCCGCAGAACGTGAATTGTCTGCCGTGTGACAAGGGGCCGAGCGTCTTCGACGTTCGCAACAATTTAACTCTGAACGCAGTTTATGAACTTCCCTTTGGGCCCGGTAAGGACTACCTCAACGGTTCCGGCGCAGTTGGCAAGATCGTGGGAGGCTGGAGTTTGAGCAGTGTCGGCCTCTGGCACACCGGCCATCCGTTAACCGTTCAAATGGACCTCAGCGGCAGCATTAGCGGAGGGCCGTTCGACCAACTCCCCTATACCTATCTTCTTCCCGATGGCAACGATCAAACCAGCCAACGACCCGACATCGTTCCGGGAGTACCGTTGACCCTGCCGAACCCGCGCCCAATCACTCCCGCTGCTGCCGGCAGTCCTCTTATCAACCCCGCTGCCTTTCAGGCCCCGCCAGTAGACGCCAACGGGAACTTCATCCGGTACGGCGACGCAGGGAATGGGCTTATCCGCGCCCTGAATAGCTGGCAGGTGGATCTTGCACTCACGAAGGAAACAAAGGTCACCGAGCGCACGTCAGTGGAATTCGCGGTACAAGCGTTCAATGTCTTCAACCACGTGCAATTGGGCGATCCGGGCAACCTGACGCTTGTCTACGCACCCGGACAAACCGCGAGCAATCTAACGGTCCCCGGAACGTTTGGGATCGTCAGCTCGACCGTAAACTTCAACAACAATAACGACAACAAAGCCTCGCCGAATACTGGCACCGGTCTCCCTCGTCAGCTTCAATTCATGGTTCGTTTCATTTTTTGACTTGCTGAACCTGTGCCTTCAGGCAAATTTCAGGCGTGTGCACTAAGCTCGAGCCGAGGGAACAAATTCATGCTCAATCGCAAATTCTGTCTGGCAACAATCTTAGTTATGAGCTGTGCTCTATCGGCCGCGGCTTCTGACGGCGGTTACTCCATTATCAAGAAAATTCCCATTGCTGGTTCGGGTAGTTGGGACTACCTCACCGTCGACGAAGCGGCGCGCCGTTTGTACGTGTCGCATGGCACGCAGGTGGAAGTTCTCGACCTCGATTCTCTTGAGGTTGTGGGCAGCATCCCGAAAACCCTGGGCGTGCATGGAATTGCAATCGCTCCCGTACAGGGCCGCGGATTCGTAAGCAATGGCCAGGCATCTACCGTGACGATTTTCGACTTGAAGACGCTGACGCCGATCGCAGATGTGCCGACCGGGAAGAAGCCTGATGCGATCATCTACGATCCGGCCACATCGCGAGTTTTCGCCTTCAATGGTGGCAGCAACAGCGCAACGGTGATCGATGCCGCCACGGGTAAGGTCGCGGGCACAGTCGATCTGGGCGGCGGCCCAGAATTTGCCGCGGCCGACGGAGATGGCTACGTCTACGACAATCTCGAAGACGAGAGCCTGCTCTTGAAAATCAATTCCCACGCACTCAAAGTGGAGCAGCGCTGGCCGACCGCGCCATGCAAGGCTCCCAGCAGCATGGCCATGAATCGCGACAATCGGCGCCTGTTCGTCGGATGCCGCAGTAAAGTCATGGCTGTGGTAGACGCCGATTCCGGAAAAGTCATCGCCACGCTGCCTATTGGAGATCACGTCGACGCCACTGCCTTCGATCCGGAGACCAAACTGATTTTCAACTCCAACGGCGAAGGTACGATCACCGTCATTCACCAGGACAGCCCTGACAAGTATTCTGTCGTCGAGACGGTGAAAACCGCGCCGAAAGCCAAGACCATGGCGCTGGACCCGAAAACTCACCGCCTTTTCCTTTCGACAGCCGAGAACGGGCAGTTCGAAGTGCTGGTCGTGGGACAATAGAACTCTGATCCCGATGGGACGCCTTCAACTTATGAGTTCGCGACGCACAGCTCTCGTGCAAGCCGTAGTCTTGTCGTTCGTAACAGCGACACTGCTGACGCTGACCTGCTGCACCGGCAAGTCGAGCGCCCAAACGTCCACGGTTGATTTGCGGCTCGACCTGAAGGCTCCGTTTCGCTTCGTAGCGTACGGAGACACGCGCTTCCACGATCCCACAGACACGGATGCGGCGAATCCTTCCATTCGCGTCGCGCTCGTACAGGCCATCGCCGAAGTCAACCCGGCATTCATTTGTTTTACCGGCGACATCGTCTACAACGGCTACGATGCCGGCGATTGGAAGGTCTGGGATAACGAAACCAGGATCTGGCGCGACAAAAAGATTCCCATTTATCCGGCGCTGGGCAACCATGATTTGCATGGAGATCAGAACATTGCGCTGGCAAATTACTTTCAACGCTTCTCTGATCTCAAGAACAGCCGTTACTACTCCGTGCGAGCGGCGAATGCATTGATTTTGGTGCTAGACAGCTCTTTGGAGGAAGTCAGTGGGCAAGAAGGTCAGTGGCTGGCCGACAAACTCGATCACGTCCCCTCGGACGTGGACTTCGTGTTTCTGATGTTCCACCATCCGCCTTACACCAGTTCCTCTGACGCGAAAACGTTCGGCGGCGGGCACTCGGCTCGCAGCACAGAGCAGGCATTGGCGATGATGCTTGAGGAACGGCAGGCTCACGCTCGCTTCCGCATCGTGGTCTTCTCCGGACACGTGCACAACTACGAGCGCCATGAACACGGGGGCGTCACTTATTTTGTCTCGGGCGGGGGAGGCGCTCACGCTTATCCCATTGAGCGCGCTGCCGGCGATCCTTTCCAAAGCAAGCTGGTGAATTACCACTACCTGCTCGTGGAAGTCGATGAGCAGCAATTGAAGGTCACCATGAACCGACTGGACCTGACCAGCGGCAAGGCAGTCTGGACACAGCCTGACTCGGTGAAGATTACAGCTCCGGCGGCTGCGACCAGCGCAGTGGCCGGCCGTTAGGGCGTAGGACTCTGGCAAGTCCCCTGGCAACGATTTTTCTCCCACGACGCTCCCAGCGCGTGGAGGATCAACCGATCGCATAGCGTCAACTTCTCCGGATCGAGTACGGCTCCATAGGCGTACTGCACCACGGCATCGCAGGTAATACACCAGCGCTCGTGGCGGACGATTCCGCCGCAATGTTCGCATGCAGACTGTGCGCTGTACTGGTTGCTGTGATACCAACTGGCTGCAGGCTTGGCTAGCATGTGTGCCTCCGTGAGCTTCTACAAATTCCCCGTAGGCTAGGCCTTGCAGCTCGGTGGAACTTTCTCTGACTGGAGCTTATTGGGGGCGACACGCAGACTCTATTTTGCGTATCGCGTTTAACTGTGATTAGAATCACATACAGCTGTGGGAGCGCTCGGGTTGTAGACGTTCCAATCGAATAGCGTCTGTCTCCAATGCTGAATCGGCTAACGATCCACTGGATGGCTCTCTTGCTCTGGGCCGCCGCTCTTCCCTGCCTGTCCGCGCAGACCGCGCAGGTCGCGGGCACCGTTCGGGACGCAAGCGGCGCAGTGATTGCCAACGCATCCGTGGTTCTAAGTAGCGGCTCCCATCGCGTCGCAGCCAAGACTGATGCAAGCGGACACTTCCTGTTTCCCGCTGTTTCGTCCAGCTCTGGAACTGTGGACATTAGCCGAGAAGGATTCAACCCGGTTCGTCAATCCTGGAAGGCCGTAGCGGCCACTAACGTCAGCCTCGAAATCGTTCTGCAACCGGCTACGGTGCGCGAACAAGTCACAGTTTCCGCAGCCCGCACGGAAGTACGCCTTTCAGAAACCCCAGGCAGCACGATCCTTCTTACCAGCACCGATGTAACTGCGACCCCAGCTTTGCGGGTGGATGACGTGCTTCGACAGGTGCCGGGATTCTCGCTCTTTCGTCGATCGGACAGCCGTACGGCGAACGCTTCCAATCAGGGTGTATCGCTGCGGGGACTGGGTGGAACCGCCGCCAGCCGAGCACTGGTGCTGGAAGATGGACTCCCGATGGTGGATGCGTTCGGGGGGTGGGTCTATTGGGATCGGGTTCCGCGATCGTCCCTGGCCAGCGTGGAAGTATTTCGTGGCGGGGCGTCGAACCTATACGGCAGCGACGCGCTCGGGGGAGTCGTGCAATTCATCACGCGTCAACCGGAGCGGCCAGCATTCACGCTGGAGACATCCTACGGCAACGAACGCACGCCCGATCTTTCCTTTTGGACTGGGACGCGCGCCGGAAAGTGGGACCTGTCGTTGGCGTCGGAACTGTTCCGCACCGACGGCTACATTATTGTTCCTCCCTGGCAGCGCGGGACTGTCGACACGCCCGCCAATTCAGAAGATGCGACGGTCGACTTCACGGTCGGTCATCAAGTCGGGGAAAAGGGCCGAGTTTTCGCGCGCGGCAGTTACTACACCGAATTCCGAAACAATGGCACGCCCATCCAGACCAACGACACTGAACTGGGCGAAGGCGCCGTCGGACTGGATCAGCAATTCGGCCGCAGCGATTCCCTCACGTTTCGCGCGTACGGTCTAGTGCAGGGATACCACCAAAGATTCTCATCGGTGGCAGCAAACCGAAACAGCGAATCGCTCACCGATCTGCAGCACGTTCCCGAACAGGTGGTCGGAGGCGCAGCGCAGTGGACGCATTTTCTCGGCCCGCATCAAACGCTGATCGCTGGCATGGACGCAATGGAAGTCATGGGCGCGAGCGACGAGCAACTGTTCACCGCGGGCCTGCACACACGAAACAACGCTTCGGGAGGACGGCAACGCATTCTTGGATGGTTCGGAGAAGATCTCGTTCGGTTCAACAAGTGGACCATCATCCTGGGCGCCCGCCTCGACGACTGGAACAATTTCAACGCCAGTTCGATCTGCACGCCAGTCTCCGGCACCTGCAAGTCCTCTCCAAGTATGCTGTACCCGTCGCGCAGTGATCTTGCCTTCAGCCCTCGGCTCTCGGTGCTGCGTGCTCTGAGTTCTAACCTCTCCATCACGGGATCGATGTACCGTGCTTTCCGCGCGCCGACTCTGAACGAGCTGTACCGCAGCTTCCGGCAAGCGAACGTTCTCACACTGAACAATCCGTTCCTCAATGCCGAACGCCTTACCGGTGCAGAGGCGGGCGTGAACATCACCACGCTCGAACGCAGGCTCGACCTGCGCGGAACATTTTTCTGGAGCGACATCGTGGATCCCGTCGAGAATGTCACCATCGCTCCGACTTCGTCCCCGGTCCTTCGGCAAAAACAAAACCTGGGAAGAATTCGCTCCCGAGGCCTGGAACTCGATGGCGTAGTGCGCCTCGGCCGTGCTGTGCAGATCTCCGCTGGGTACGAGTTCACGGACGCGACCGTCGTTGACTATAGGGTCCCGCCTGGCGAAGTCTCTCTGCGGGGAAAGAAGGTCGCGCAGGTCCCGCAAAACGTTTTTACCTGGGAAGCCCGCTACTGGAACCCATCGCGAATCATGGTCAGCGTGCAAGGACGATTCGTCGGCAACCAGTTCGATGACGACCAGAATCTGTACCCGCTCGGCCGCTTCTACACGATGGATCTACAGATCGGTCGCAACCTTACGCGCAACCTGGAGATCTTTGCCGCCGCGGAAAACATTCTTGGCGAGCGCTACAACGTGGCCAACACGCCAACGCCCAACGGATCGCTGTTCAACATCGGCCTGCCCATTTTGTATCGCGTCGGACTTCGCCTGAATTTCCCGCAGGAGCCTCGATAGGCACGATGGCAAAAACCTTTACCACGAAGGGCACGAAGGAAACACTTGCAAACGAAGCCCTTCGTGACCCTTCGTGATCCTTCGTGTCCTTCGTGGTTTATGGTTTTTCTTTCCTGCACCAAACTGAACCACGATTAGCCGCAACGTCGGTTTGAGTGATTCTCGTTTCATCATTTATGCTGAAGAGTTACCAGTGGCTCGCCGAGCCGGACGTAACTGCCGTCCCACTATTCGGCGCTCAAGACCTAAAAGCTAGGAGCTAGCAGCTAGAAGCTGTCTTTATGAAAACTGGCATTATAGGCCTGCCTCAGGTAGGCAAGACTTCCCTGTTTCGCATCCTGACGAAGGCGCACCTGTCCGCGCAAGCCCATGCGAACCCGCGCGAAGCCCACATCGGCGTCGCGAAGGTTCCCGACGATCGCCTTGACCGGCTGGCCGCACTTTACAACCCCAAAAAACTGACGCATACCTCGGTCGAATATGTGGACGTCGGCGCCATCGGCCAGGACGCGCTGAAAGAAACTGCCTACCTCGGCCACCTTCGCCAGGTCGATGCCCTCGCCCATGTGGTGCGTGTGTTTGAGGACCCGGCCGTCCCCCTCGTCGCAGAGATTGATCCGCTGCGCGACATTAAGAATGTCGAGTTCGACCTGTTGTTCAGCGATCTGGGCCAGATCGAGAAGCGTCTCGAGCGCCTGGAAAAAGATCTCAAGAAAATGAAGACGCCGGAGCTGGAAAAAGAATTCGAGCTGCTGAAGCGCGCTAACGCGCATCTGGGATCGGAGAAGCCGCTGCGCGAAATGGAAATGACGCCGGAGGACAAGAAGCGCCTCCGCGGATTTATGTTTCTGAGCGAGAAACCGATTTTCTATGTGCTCAACATCGGCGAATCTACCGAACTCGGCAAGGAACTCGAGGAAGCCGTGAGCAAGTACAAGCTGACTGAGATTGCGGCTCGCCCCAACGCTGCGGCCACAGCCATCTGCGGCAAGGTCGAAGCCGAACTCGCTGAAATGAGCGACGCCGACGTCGCGGAATTTCTCTCCAGTTACGGTCTCAAGGAAAGTGGCCTGGTCCGCCTCATTCGCACTACTTATAAATTGCTAGGATTGATCTCCTTCTTTACCGCGGGGGAAGACGAGTGCCGCGCATGGCAGATTCCTGCCAACACGCGGGCGCAAGAGGGCGCAGGAGCCATCCATTCCGACCTGGAGAAACATTTCATCCGGGCTGAAACCATCCGCTGGGACCAACTTCTCGAAGCGGGATCGGAAGCAAATGCGCGCGCCAAAGGCACGTTGCGTCTGGAGGGCAAGGACTACATTGTGCAGGATGGCGATGTGATGCACATTCGGCATAGCGGGTAGTTGCGGGAGGAACTAAAAGATATGTGCTTGCACCGTATACTCTTCCACATATGCTCACCCGCATGATCCTGTTGGGTTCGGTCTTGGCCTTTACCGGCGGCTGGTTCGTAACGACTCAGGCTGCGCAGAGCAAAACCCACGCCAACACTACGCCCAGTGGCCCCCCGGATTGGAGTGAACCTTTTCCCCCGCACCGCATGATCGGGAACATCTATTATGTCGGCAGCCGCGGGCTGGCTTCGTACCTGATTACGACCCCGACTGGGCACATTCTGATCAACAGCGATCTGACAACTTCAGTTCCGCTTCTCCGCGAGAACATTGAGAAGTTGGGCTTTCGTTTCAGTGACGTGAAGATCTTACTGATCAGCCATGCTCACTTCGACCACGATGGAGGCAGCGCCGAGGTGAAGAAACTGACCGGCGCGAAATACATGGTCATGGATGGAGATGTAGGAGTCGTCGAATCGGGCGGCAAGAGCGACTTCCAGTACGGTACCGAGGCAACGCTTCTGTATCCGGCGGTCAAGGTGGACCGGGTGCTCCATGATGGTGATGAGGTGAAGATAGGCGATACAGCGCTGACTGCTCACAAGACCGCCGGGCATACGCGCGGTTGCACCACTTCGAGTCTAAAAGTGCGCCAGGCAGGCAAATTTTACGATGTTGTGATCGTGGGCAGCCCTAACGTCAATCCGGGATAAAAGCTGGTGAATAATAAGCTCTACCCCGAAATCGCCGATGATTACGCCCGCGGGTTTCGCGTGCTGAAGTCGCTTCCCTGCGACGTTTTCCTGGGGGCTCACGGCAGTTACTACGGAATGGAAGCGAAATATGCGCGATTGAGCGGCGGTAGCTTGAACCCATACATTGATCCAAAAGACTATCAAAGCTATGTGGCCGAGCGGGAACAGGCATTCCTTTCCGAATTACAGAAACAAAAAGCGGCTGCGAAAGGCCGTAACTAGCACTCGGCAAATCGCCATATGCATCCTATTGCCACCAGTATCTTGCTCGGCCTGACCGCCGCCGCTGCCAACGTTTTTGGCGGCGCGATCATTGTGCAGCGGCATTGGGAGCGGCGCTATCTTCGCTACTTTGTAGCGCTGGGTGCGGGATTCATGCTGGCCACGGCTTTGGTCGAGATGGTTCCGGAAAGCCTCGAGCTGCGCGGACGGTCCGCGGCATTTCTTGTGCTACTCGGTTATCTGATCATCCACTTCTTCGAGCATACGGTCACGCCGCATTTCCACTTTGGCGAGGAAACGCATCACGACGAATTCATGCACTCCCGCAAAGGGTACTCCGTGCTCCTCGGCCTCGTCATTCATACATTCTTCGACGGCATCGCAATCGCCTCAGGATTTCTGGTCTCGAACTGGCTAGGCTGGCTGATCTTTCTGGCAATTTTTCTGCACAAGATTCCTGAAGGCTTTACCGTGAGTTCGGTAATGTTGGCCAGTGGACGCAGCCGGGGTACGGCATGGGGCGCATCGGTGGTGCTGGGCGGATCAACCCTTGCCGGGGTTCTGACCATGGCGCTGTTCCGTCATCACGTGAGCGCGGGGCTACCGCTGGCCGCGGGAGTTACGATTTATGTTGCGGCGTCTGACCTGATTCCCGAGGTCAACAAGGAACCGGCGATGAAGATGGCTTTACTCGTCTTTGTGGGCGCTGGCGTGTTCTTCCTGCTCGATCATTTATTCCGAGTTCATTGAGAGGTGGGTTTTCCGCTTTTAGAGCTTCCGGAGATTCCGCGGTTCGGTAAGACCACAATCACGGTCGTCCCACATTGCCCTGACTTTATTTCAAATTTTCCTTGCAGTTGCCGGACTCTCTCCTGCATGCCTTGAATTCCTACTCCAGCGCGTTGGCATATTCTTAGCAGAGTTAAACTGAGAAATGCCTCGCCCTTCATCCCGAATTTCCACTCGCGTATTTTTCGAATCGTGATCGATTCGCAGAGAAGCTTTTTGCTTCCCGAATGTCGATGAATATTAGTCAGGGACGCCTGCACGATGCGGAAGATCGTCGTTTCCACCTCTTGCGGTAATCGGGGCAAATTGGAATCGAATTGCAAGTCCACCCTGAATCCCGCTTCTTTGCGCAAAGCCTTCCACATACCATCGCAGTGCAGACTTCAGTCCGGCTTCATCCAATAGCGGCGGGTGCAGCAGGTGCGACATGGTGCGGAGTTCTCTCGATAATTCGTCACAAGTCCGATGCTGCTGACTGCCAGCTTATCCAACTCCGGATTCTGCTTCGCCAATGACTGTTCCAGTGGGACGAGGTTCATCGACAAGGCCATAAGCATCTGGCCGGCACTGTCATGCAACTCGCGGGCTAATCGGCGTCGCTCCTCATCCTGGGCTCACAAAAGCCTGTTATTGAGAGCGCGCAACCTTTGTTCGGCCTCCTCAAGTTCCGCAGTGCGTTCTTTGACTCGTTGCTCCAGTTGAGAGCGTGCGACTACTTGCTCGGTGACTTCGACAGCATGTACCAAAATGCCCTCTACCTCAGGTCTTTACGCAAGCCTTTCCTTTCGTGGTACATACAGCGATCGCTGTACGCACCGCGTCTAGAGCGACCTTTCGCCGCGGGGGAAGCCCGGGATCGAGCGCGGAACGGCAAAGTTCCAGCGTTACGCGACAAAAACGGCGTCCGAAATCTCGGACGCCGTATGCCATTCCAAATCAGCGACGTTTCCTTCACTTCCCCTGCGGCTTCTCTTGCTTCTTCTGCTCCTCCTGCTTTTTCTGCTCGGCAGGCGTTTGCGGATGCTGCGGCGGCGGTGCCGGGCGCGCTTGCGCTGGAGGCGGAGTATGCTGCGGCGGACGTTCGCTTGGCGGAGGAGTCGAAGGACGTTCCGCGGGCGCCGTACGTGGCGGCGGTTCCGAGGGACGATTCGGTTGCGGACGATTGTCTGGTTGCGCCGCAGGCGGTCGATCGTTCCGCGCCGGCGGCTCTGCTGGACGATTATTCGGCGCTGGCTGATTCGGCTGCGGCCGATTTGGCTCCGGACGATTGTCTGGCTGCGCTGCCGGCGGACGGTCGTTCCGCGCCGGCGGCTCTGCCGGACGATTGTTCGGCGCGGGTTGATTCGGCTGCGGCCGATTTGGCTCCGGACGATTGTCTGGTTGCGCCGCAGGCGGTCGATCGTTCCGCGCCGGCGGCTCTGCCGGACGATTGTTCGGCGCGGGTTGATTCGGCTGTGGCCGATTTGGTTGCGGCTGATTGTTCGGCTGTGCCGACGGTGGACGGTCGTTCCGCACCGGCGGCTCCGCCGGACGATTGTTCGGCGCGGGTTGATTCGGCTGTGGCCGATTTGGTTGCGGCTGATTGTTCGGCTGTGCCGACGGTGGACGGTCGTTCCGCACCGGCGGCTCCGCCGGACGATTGTTCGGTGCCGGTTGATTCGGCTGTGGCCGATTTGGTTGCGGCTGATTGTTCGGCTGTGCCGACGGTGGACGGTCGTTCCGCACCGGCGGCTCCGCCGGACGATTGTTCGGTGCCGGTTGATTCGGCTGTGGCCGATTTGGTTGCGGCTGATTGTTCGGAGCGGGGCGATTCGGCTGTGCAGGATTTGCACCCGGACGCTCGTTCGTCGCTGGCGGATTGCCAGGCCGGTTCGCCGGGCTGCTGCCAGGTTGTGCAACGGTAGCCACGGCAGGCTTTCCCGGAGGTGCTTGTTTCACGACCGGCCGTCCGGCGGCGGCAGCATTGTTCGCCGGTTGCAAACGCTGCATCGCCTGCCGAGCGATTGGCTGACCCGGATGTGCGGCCAGTACCTGCTGCCTGGCAGCGAAAGGCACCGGCGGGGGCGGCGCTTGCGCTTTTGCGACGACCGGTCGGCTTGCCACCGCGGGCGGTGGGGCTTTCACGCGATTCGCCGTATTGGCATGAACTCCCAGTACGCTGTTGGAAGTCGGCGCAACTGCTGCTCTGGCTGTCACCGGAGCCGAAGCTACTTCCCTTGCATTCACCGCGACTGCCGATCGGGCAACAGGCTGTCCGCTTGTGAACGCTTGTCGCGGAACGGCGGTGACTGCACCGGCAACGTTCTTGTTCACATACGTGACATTGTTGATGGTCGTGTTGTTATTGACAATGGTGGTGTTGTAGACGTTGGTGACGGTCGTGGTGTTGACCGTGGTATTGCTGATATTGACGCGATTGACGTAACCGCGACTCACAGGGTACGACGGCACGTATACTTCTCGCGGTCCTAACGGAAACCAACCCATATTGCCGCCGAACGCGGCGCCGCCACCGACGAATACAACGAGAGCGGGCGCATAAACTGGCGCTACCTCCATCGGTCCCGGCACCCAACCCCACCGCCCTTCAACCGACAACCACCGTCCATAATGAAAGGGGGCGTATCCCCAAGGTTCGTCATCTACCCAAGTCCATCCCCATGGATCGATCCACGCCCAGTGGCCTTCACGATAAGGCGCCCACCCTGCTGATACGTGGGGAAACCAGACGTTGCCGTAGCTGGACTCAGGGCGCCAGTCGCCGTTGTCGTCCAAGTCCTCATACCCGACGACATCATGAGAGACATATCGTGCCGAGCGTGAATTTTCATAGCGCCGATCCCGGCCGTCGCTCCAGTTGTCAAAATCGTCGGGACTACCAAGATCTTCAACTTGGGCGTTCAGCCTATCTGTCCCCTCGAACGTCCCGCGTTGGCCAGCATGCAAGGTGTAGGTTTGCCCGTTGCCGGTTGATTCGCCTTCCCCTTCGCGAATGCTCACGACGGTGTAACTTCCATCCTCACTGGCTTCCACGCGATAGCGCCCGGGCTGGTAGACGGAGAATGCTTGGTTCGGCGTGTCGACCTCAAATACATCGTTGCGCCCCAAATGACGCACGCGAACGTTGATCGAACCCGAACTCACTTGTAGTTGCACCGTGCGATCGTCGAGGTTCAGAAAGGAGATCCCGGTATTGCTGTTCAAATCGACGACGGCGGATCCCAGATTAAGCTCTGCGCGAGAATCTTGG
Source organism: uncultured Acidobacteriaceae bacterium (assembly GCA_963774565.1). GTDB lineage: Bacteria > Acidobacteriota > Terriglobia > Terriglobales > Acidobacteriaceae > Sulfotelmatobacter. The sequence goes on from CAVZFP010000027.1 coordinate 111,990, forward strand.
TCGGCCCAAAGCCGGTCACCGGTGGTCAGCGGCCGGTTCTGAGCGGCTTGCACCCACTCTGACTCTCCAGCGGGCTGAAATGAGACCGAACCTTGCATGTACCCGAGGCGGGCTACGCGGCTCGGCGGATCCTCTTGGTCGTACTGATCCTGGGCCGCCACCCTCTGCGCCAGCATAATACTCACCAGCAAGGCCGCCAACAGCGCGATCGTACAACGCAGACCACTCATAGTTTTTTTCATAAGCGATGTCATCTTTCAGAGCGGACTCTCAGCATCCACTCGGCTTTCCAATTTATTTCTACTGATATCCAGGCACTGGGCCTTCGAGACGAGGAGGCATAAGTTTGATGCGCCCGACGATCCGGGTGTGCCTACAGAGGAAACCTGATGGATTCTTCTAGGCATTTTCGGTTCCGTAACGCCACCCAAACAAAACGTTGTCACAGAGACGCGTTCGACACAAATATATCTGGGACTACTCATTATACGAAGTATCAGAAAGGGTAATCGAAGTCTCGCGTGATTTCATAGATCGCGCCATGGTAGTGTTGCTGAAAGATCGCGAATGCTTTCTTCCAGCGAAACATCGTTTTCAACGGACGCGAAATCGGACTCCCCCTTCGATGCCAGGTTTGCTGTACAAGTTCACAAAAATGCCCGTAGCGCGCTAATAACCACGCGCCGGAGTTAGACCTCTGCGGCTATGATCAAACACATGCGGACTGACACTTTGCCAAATTCGTCTGCTGTGGCAGAGGCTGCTCATTTGCACGCCAGGATTTTTCTGCTGTCTCCGGCCAACGCCTCAGGAATTAAGGGGCAACGCCTGCTGAATCCGACGGGCGAATCGGAGCTTGCCCTACGACTCAGAGATGCGGGAGCACCATTGGGTGAGGTGTACCGATTCATCAGCAGCCTGTATTTCCGCGGGAAGCTCGACTACGCGGAAAAATTCCAGAATCCTCCCCAAGGCGTCGCTGGCGTGCACATTATTACTGGGGCGGGATTGATGCTGCCCGAAACCGTAATAACCTTGAGCGACCTTCGCAGGATTTCGGCCACTTCCATCGACGCCAAGAATTCCTACTACCGACTACCCTTGGATATGGACCTGCTTCGCCTGCGAGAGTTGGTGGGCGATGAAACGGACGTGATCCTGTTGGGAAGCGTTGCGACCTCCAAGTACATCACGCCTATCCGGGAAGTCTTCGGAGAACGCCTGCTGTTCCCAAGGGACTTCCTCGGACTTGGCGACATGAGCCGAGGCAGCATCCTTCTGCGATGCTGCGCTCAAGGGGCGGAATTGGCCTATCTGTCCGTGGAACATATCGCGCAACCGTGACGATTCTTCACTGCGGCAGATGAACGCGATCCTAACCAGCTAGTAAAAGGAACTGCAATGCGCTAAGGGACCGTATACAGGATCTACACGGAAGAAAAAATAAGATGCCCATGGTGCAACGAGTGGCACGCGAATTCGCGAGCTTCACCCTTCAGCCTACCTTGGGCTACTAGCGCAACAAGTCAGAGAAATCAATCGTACTTGAGATCAGGGGAGGCAGTGGGAGTCAGATCAAGCGGCTGGGGGAAGGGATTCGCAAAATGAACGGTCAGAAACCGGTACTCATTCTGAAGCTTGCGGCGCATAACAAAATCCACCGCGCCATAATATCCTGGTACTCGTCCGGTTGCGTTCGCGTCTAGCGCCATTGCCGCATCCAGGAACGAACACCTCTTGATAGCAGCCGAAACCGGATCCTAAAAGCTCTCCCGAACTTACTCTGGCGAAGGCTCGAGGGCACGCCGACGCATTTACTGCAGGTGCATTCGAACAATCGCTTGGACGGTAACGAAAGGTGGCCGCATGCCTGACAAACCCACCATTCACCCGGCCCCTGACTCGTCATGGGTCTGAAGGCGCCATTCTCGATGCAATACGGGCAACGGAGCGTATTCATGGAGAAGCAGGAGAAGCTTCCTACCGGTCAAGAATGGTTTATCACAGGCGTTAAAATTCTCCAAGTTGCAAATCATTGGAGCGGTACCGTACCGTGGCAAATCTTCCCGCGATCGATCTGGCTCGGGGAAATTCTCGCTGGGCGCGCTTGATGCCAGAAAAATTCAGGGCCGGACCAGGTTAGGCGATTCTTTTCAAGGGATGGCGAAAACATCTACGAGGGGATGCGCGCGCAAAACATCCCCGCATCCGCTCGCGATCAAAATCGTGCGCAAGGCGGGGGCAGGTTCGCCAATCCGCGGATTGCGCCCACTTACGATGCAAGGATACTTTCGAGTGTTGCCGCGGGTGGGCGCCTTCATGAACAAGGGCCTGACCATGAAGGGCGGCCAGAGCCATATGATCCAGAGCCCTATGATGAGGTACATGAAGCCCTTGCTGGAGCGCATAGAAAGGGCAAGATCGATCCTGGTTTTGGCATTAGCCACCGGGTATCGATTGATTCGGCGCCCGAGATGTATAAACCTTTCCGCGACCAACAGGACCATTGCACGAAGGTCGTCCTGGATCCCTTGGCTACTGAAGCGGCGGCACAAAAACCGATTGCAAGGATGACCGCCGGTGCCTGCGCACGGCGGCCATTCTCGGCGACATTCCACTTGTGCAGTTAAGCACAAAATTTGCGGTCGTACGAAATCCTCGCAACAAACTTTTCCGCCAAACTTACTTCCCATTCACGAATCCAAACGAACGGCTAGTTAGCGACCCTTCATGAATGCAAACAGTTCATCCGCGAGCAACCTTAGCTCCGCAGACCGCGGATTTTGGCCCAGGGACATGATCGACCTCCAGTCTTTTATTTAGGTGTTGGGATTCGACGAGGATGAGGACAGCTAGGCCCATCGTCGAACCAAAGATATGCAAGAAGCCATCGAGCCCCCGACCATGAAGTTGCGCCGCACAGCGCGACGATTCACCAGAATCGTCGCGCTGTCCTTAATTTGCGTATTGGTCTTATGGGCGCAGGATTCGAAAACGCCCCAGCCGCCCAAAAATACCGCTCCTTCAAGTTCGCAAATCTCGCCGAATTCCCTGCCGCCGATTCAACTCGATGGAGCCACAGTGCTCTATCACCTCAACCAACTCATCAATTGGTATCGTCATTCCACCACCGGCATTCAGTCGGTCGGACTGCCGAGCGACGCTATTTATCAGGACAATGCCAAGAGTCTCGGCTCTCAAGCCGTCCGGCTCGCATTTCAGTCCGCGAAGGCCGAGGCCGCTCTGATCGCGGCGCAGGAGAAAACCGGCGGCGCAAGTCAGCCTTCTGCCGCGACCACGCAACAACAAAATCTGGCTCAGCTACAGGCAAAGACGTCTGCCCAAATCGATGAGTTGCAATCGCAGATCGAAAGTCTGAACTCGCAAATTCAGAAAACACAAAGCCGGCGCAGGGATACGCTGATTTCACAGCGAGACGCCCTGCAAGGCCAGTTAGAACTTCAGAAGGCTCTTCTCGACGTCGTTCAAAAAATGGTGGCTTTCGTGGAAACGAACGGCGAGATTTCCGGCGGGCTCGAAGGCGACATCAATCAACTCGGCCGGTCTATCCCTGAGGTACTTGGTCCGAGCGCGAGCCCCCAAAAGCCGGTCACGGCGCCTACGCCCGCCAAGCCCTCCCTGGCCAACTCCGGCGGACTGATCAGCGATGCAATTTCGCTGTATAGCTACCTGAGCACCGTTCATCAGATCGATGGAATCATCAAGGAAACTGACTATACGCGCGACATGGCGGACCACCTGCGCACTCCACTTCGAGACGCGCTGCGGGCCACCATCCAACGAAGTCAGAAACTAGCCGGTCAGCCGTCTTCCACCGATTTGCAGGAGCTTCAAGCAGAAAAACAGGAATTCCAGAAACTTACGGAGCGCTTCAAACAGTTTTCCGGCGCCGTTCTTCCCCTCAGCCAGGAAATCATTGTCCTCAATGACAGCAAGACGAACCTCGAGGAGTGGCGCAATTCCATTGACCTCGAATCCAAGCACGTACTTCGCTCCGTACTCACCCGAGTCATTGCGATTCTGGTGTCCTTGGCGGTCATTCTCTTTCTCTCCCAGATCTGGCGCCGGATCACCTTCCGGTATGTGCGCGATCCCCGCCGCCGTCGCCAATTTCTGATCATGCGGCGTGTTGTGATCGGTTTCTTAATCGGGGTGGTATTGCTCCTGGGATTCGTCAGCGAGTTCAGTTCTCTGGCGACGTTTGCCGGATTCATCACCGCGGGCATCGCCGTGGGATTGCAGGCTGTCCTTCTTTCTGTGGCCGCCTATTTCTTCATTATCGGGCGCTATGGTATACGGGTTGGCGACCGAATCAGCGTCGCAGGTATTACGGGCGACGTAGTTGATATCGGACTCGTGCGGTTGTATTTGATGGAACTGGCGGGTACTGGATTGGATTTCTATCCTACCGGGCGCATCGTCGTACTCTCGAATGCGGTTCTTTTCCAGACAGGCACCCCACTCTTTAAGCAGATCCCTGGAACCGAATACGCCTGGCACGAAGTCGTGGTGAGGATCGCGCCGGATGGAAACTATAAACTGGTGCAGGAGAAGCTCCTCGCCACGGTGAACTCGGTCTATTCGAAATATCGAGAACAGATTGAACGCCAGCACGCTTCCATCGAGCGCCACGTCGATATCCAGATAGCCGCACCTCGACCGGAAGCGCGCCTTCAGTTCTCCGATGCGGGGCTGGAACTGCTGGTGCGCTATCCAGTAGAAATCCGAAGCGCGCCAGACACCGATGAGGAGATGACCAGAAAAGTTCTGGAGCTAATCGAAACCGACACCGGAATGAAAGCTACCGTTTCGGGTACCCCGAAAATCCGGTCAGCCGTGAAGGGTTGAAGTACGCGCAAACCACGAAAGTGCGATCAGCGCTTCAACCCCTCCGGCATATAAGAGGCAGGTTCCATGAAACTCTATCGCACATCGAACGGCGTGTTCGTCGAAGAGAACGAGACTTTCTATCTTCTGCCCATGACAGATTGGGACCATCTGATTAGCAATTTCGATCTGTACAGGCAGGTTCGTGCCACGATTCGCGACCAAGCGCCGTCGAACTTCGATCCGGCCACCCTTCTTGCACCAGTAGTAAGCCAGGAAGTGTGGGCCGCAGGAGTCACGTACTATCGCAGCCGCAAAGCGCGGATCGACGAGAGCAAGGATGCCGGAGGAGGCAGTTTCTACGACCGAGTTTACGCAGCCGAAAGGCCGGAGCTCTTCTTCAAGGCGATTGGGCGCCGGGTCGTTGGGCCGGGGAGCGCCGTGCGCATCCGATCGGACGCGAAATGGTCGGTGCCGGAACCAGAGTTGACTGTTTTGATCAATCCCGCCGCCCAAATTGTCGGTTACACCGTTGGCAACGATATGAGTTCGCGCGATATCGAGGGGGAGAATCCGCTTTATCTGCCGCAGGCGAAAGTGTATGACGGCAGTTGTGCCCTGGGTCCCTGCGTGCTGTTGTCGACCGACCCGCTCGACAAGATGACGACAATCCATCTTGAGATCGGGAGGCAAGGCAAGACGGTCTTCACTGGGAGCACTACGCTCGCAGAACTCAAACGCGAACCGATGGAGCTAGCCAAGTTCCTTTTCCGCGACAACACCTTTGCCCAGGGCGTATTTTTGATGACCGGGACGGGTATTGTTCCCGCCAATGACTTCACGCTGGCGAGCCGCGACATAATTCGGATCACTATCGACGGAATTGGCACGCTCGAGAACTACGTAGCATAACTCGAGGGGTGGCGACGATCGTCAACTCCGGGCATATCCACTTCGGGTAACTTCCTCAGTACTCACTCGGAGCCTCTGAGTATCGGCGGAAGAAACTGTCGGGCTTCCATTGGGGACGCTGGCTGCTGTTAGCCACGTCAGTCATCAGTCCGCGAATCACCTCCTCATATTGCGCGGCCGCTGACAAATCTACCGGCTGTTGAAGATCGTCGGAGGGCGCGTGATACCGGTGGGTCAGCCAATCTTTGAATAGCTGCGCCTGTTCGGGAGAAGCTGGATTCGGGGCAACGCCCATCATCAATGCGGGAATTCCATGGCGGATGAAGTTGTACTGATCGCTGCGGATGAATACGTTTCGTTGCGGCTCCGGATCAGCCTGAACGCGGATGCCGCGGGCCTCGGCCACATGGCGCACTTCATCCCCGAGATCGGACTCAGCCAAGCCCCACACCGTAAGCAACTTCAACGGAACAATGGGCAGAAACATGTCGATGTTGATGTCTGCGACCATGGCTTTCGGATCAACCGTGGGATGTGCCGTAAAGTAGCGGGAGCCCAGTAGTCCTTTCTCTTCGCCGGTAACGAAGACAAACAGTAGCGAGCGTTTGAATGTCTCTCCTGACTTCTTCAAGGAAGAGGCTACATCGAGCAGCACAGCGCTTCCGGAAGCATTGTCCATCGCGCCGTTGTAGATGGGATCGCCATCGATGGGCTCGCCGATGCCGATGTGATCGATGTGAGCGGAAAGCACCACGTACTCACTCTTCAATGCGGGATCACTGCCTGGCAGCCTGGCGATGACATTGGCGGATCGTACGTCTTGCTTGGCAAGCTTGGCGGTCGCCCTGACGGAAACCGCGAGCGGAAACCGTGGTAGCTGCTTTCGCTCTTTGGCGAGGGCGGCAATCTCATCGAAGCTGTGCGCGGAGCCGGCGAAGAGTTGCTCAGCATGGGCGGGATTGAAGATGACGGAGAGTTTCTCTCCAGCGGTATCGTCGAAATTCGGATCGGCCAAGGTCATGCTGACGTGCGTGCGATTCACAGACATGCGTGACCAGGGAATGTCCATCGATGCAGGATTGGGGATGCCAATGATGCCGACGGCCCCCGCTTTGCGGAAAGTCTTCCACCGTTCCGCCGACGACTGATAGTGGGCGGCTAGAGCGCCTGCGATCTCCGCCGGCGAACCGTTGACAACGACTGCGACTTTGCCTTTGAGATCGAGGCCGGCGAGATCGTCATAGTGTTGTTCTGGCACTGTCAAGCCATATCCTACAAACACCAGGGGTGCCTGCACGTCAGGCGCGAGATCGACGCGGGTGCCGAAGAAGGCATCTTCGCCAAGGGTGAGCGGCTCAGCTTTGCCGTCGCGGATGAGAGCGAGGCTTGAATCTTTCTCGACGATCTGGCGCGACTGAAGCTTCACGGGTTGATAAAAGTCGCTGCCGGCGGGTTGCAGTCCCGCCTGTTGCAGTTGAGTAACAATGTAAGCTTCCGCCCTCTCCAGCCCCTTGCTGCCGGTTTCACGGCCCTCCATATCGTCGGCGGCAAGGACCTTCACTGAATCCCACCAGGTCTTGCCGTCAAAGTGTGTAGAAACCTGGGACGGAGCCGAGACTGAAAGCAGCAGACACGCTACGAGAAAATGCTTGCGAGGCATGAAGATTCCCTCTGCCGGTAAACCGGGATTTACTTTTGGCGCTAGAAAGCGCAAGCATTGTACCCCGCACCCGTGGATTCCAGAAACCTCATGTTTCCAAAACGCTCTTAAGTATCCGCGATTGTTCCAAGGAAGCTCGCGGTGTACACTCCGTGGCGACCTTGAATCCAGGTGAATACGAAATTTTGGGAAGGATCGATCATGGACCGCAGAAAGCTCTTCTCGTGGCTTGCAGGACTGCCTCTTTTCGCATTGAGCTCGTTTGGCCAGCAAGAGGCGCCAAAAAGCAAACAACTGAAGATCATGATGAAGAGTGCATGGGGCTCGGATGACCCGACCCGCGCATCATTTCCCTTTATTCACGGACTTGCGCTGGCAGACGCCGGTCACGAGGTGCAGATTTTCCTGACGGGGGAAGCCACCTATACCATGCGCAAGGCCACGGTGAACGCAATCATGCCATTGGGATGGCCCCCGTTAAGCCAGACTCTCGAAAAGGTTGTTGCCAAACACATTCCGATCTTTTCTTGAGGAGCCTGTTCCCGGGCCCGTGGGGTCACGGAAGCAGACTTGAACCAGTGGGGAGCAAAATTCGGTACTCCGGCGATTTTTGTGTCGCTCGTCGAATGGGCGGATCGGATCATCACCGAATGAGTCCGCTCTTAGGACGCGTCTATCGCTCTCCCTCGCCGCAGTTCATGACTTTGTCTGCGGGCTCCGCGATTTCTCGGCGATCTCTGGGTCAAAAGCTTTCGCCGCAAGTTCGCAACCGAATGAGTTTCTGCATCATTAAGAATTTCATCAGGCGCAGCGCCGTTTGAGTCCAAAACGCTAGACCCGCATCTACCTAGGCATGGCGAGCTTGATGGAATTCAACCTGGCCGAGGCCGTCGCACTCCTCAGGCGCACTCCCACAACCCTCAATGCGCTATTGCGTGGACTGCCCAATGCCTGGGTACGCTGCAACGAAGGAAAAGATACGTGGAGCGCCTTCGACATCGTTGGTCACTTGATTGTCGGGGAGCGCACCGACTGGATGCAGCGACTACGAATTATTCTGGAAAATGGCGAAGCGCAGCCGTTTGATCCCTTTGACCGTTTTGCACAAGTGAAGGAAAGCCAGGGCAAGTCGCTGGAGCAAATTCTCGACGAGTTTGCCCGCCTGCGAAGAGAAAATCTAGCTGCGTTGCAGGCATTGAATTTACAGCAGGAGGACTTTACTCGGAAGGGTAAGCATTCCGCGCTCGGAGTGGTGACGCTCTCGGAACTTCTGGCGACCTGGGCCGCTCACGACCTCACGCATCTGCATCAACTAACCCGCGTAATGGCTCACCGGTATCAGGATGCAGTCGGTCCGTGGAAAGCATATCTCGGAGTGCTCCAATGTACTGGTCATAGCGCTCCGTAGACCAAGAGTTCAGCCGACGTCATCCACCCACAACCGTCCGCGAGGGTTACGGCTGAACGTTGGTCACGCCTTCCGCCCCCGGCTTCGGGAAGTGCTTCTCGTACCACGCGATCGACCGGTCCGTGGCGTCGATTTGATGCTTGACCTCGGAGAGTCCATGCCCTTCGCGGGGGTAGCGAAGGAAAACCGTGTCCACGCCCACGTCTTTGAGGGCAATGAAAAGCTGCTCCGCTTCCCCGATCGGAACATCGTTGTCGTTCTCGCCATGAATGATTAACGTCGGCGTATGCGCGGCCGCGATATGCTTCAGCGCCGAGCGTTCCCACGCGACGTCCATCAGGTTTCCCTGATGCAGGAATTGTCCGAACTCCATCTCCTCATATTGGTTGTAGTAGGTCATATAGTTGTAGCTGACCAGATTCGCGATGCCCGCCGTGGGAATCGCCGCTTTGAACTCATTGGTCTGAGTGATTAGCCAATCGGTGAGTTGGCCGCCATAGCTCACTCCCTCGATTCCCAGACGCTCTCGATCAATCCACAAGTAGCGTCGCACCGCCGCGCTCACCCCGTAAAGAACGTCCTGACCTTCGTTGCCATCCTGATCGCCAAAGACCGCGTCCGCAAATTTCTGCCCACAGCCTGTAGAGCCCCGATAGTTCACATTCAGCACCGCGTACCCGTGCGCGGCATAGATCTGATTCTTGAAGTTGAAGGCTGGACCATTTTGTCCGTGCGGTCCTCCATGAATCACCACGATGAGCGGATGTTTGGACGTGGTGGTCATGCCGATAGGCTTAGTGAGAAACGCCTCCACATCAAACCGGTTGTCGTTGCTGACGAAGGTAAAGGATTCGACTTCCGCAATGGACTTACCCATCAGGAGTTCGCGGTTGAGATCCGTGAGTTTGCGTGACGTGCCGCCGCCCGCTTTGTAGTAGAGCTGGGGGGCATCCTGGGGCGTTGTAAAGCTGTAAGCTACTGCTTTGTCCTTGCCCACCGACCAAGCTCCAACGCCGCCTGCTTCTCTCACAAGGTACTCCGGCTCGTCCCCAGCAAGTGGCAGCCGAACCAGATTATTATTGCCGCGTTCCTGCACCGTGAAATACACGGCGCTGCCATCGGGAGCCCACTGCGGCGCGCCCTGGCGATTGTCAATCAGGTTGCCAATTTCGCGGCGATTGCTGCCGTCGGCGTTCATGATCCAGACATGTGTGTCTTCCATGGTGGTTTCGCGGTCGGTGAGGCCACGGCGCGTGCCCCGGTAGACAATCGATTTTCCGTCCGGCGACCATAGCGGATCGTATTCGTTGGATTCGGTCGCGGTTAAGCGGTGAATGCTGTTATCGGAGAGTTGCAGAGTAAAAAGATCGTAGTTAAAGAACTCGTCCTGGTTGGGCTCGCGGTTGGAAGCAAAGAGGATTTGTTTTCCGTCGGGCGACCAGTCAATGGAGTGCTCGTCGTAATTGCCCTGCGTAAGTTGGTGCACCTGCTTGGAAGCAATGTCGACCACGAAAATATGCAGCCGTTGATTGTCGTTGAAGCGCGTCAGTCCTTCGCCCGCATCCGGCTTGTAGAGGTAGCGCGTAATGACCATGGGATCGCCATTCGCCTCGGATGCGCCTTCGCCGGCGGTAGACGACACGAATGCGATCTGCTTTCCATCCGGCGACCACGTGAAGTCCTTCCCCGTCCCTGGCAGCGGTGAATTCGTGCCCGGCAGCGCCGCCAGAAAAGTCGTATCACTGGCGTCGGGATGGGCGATCAAGAGACCGTGCTTGTCACCCTCGGCCCCGCGGAATGCGATCCACTTGCTGTCGCCAGACCAAAGCGGTCCGCTGGCGGCCTTATCACCGCTGAGCCGAACGCTTTTTTCCGTGCTCAGATTCATCACCCACAGTTCTCCATAGGGTCGGCCGGGGCGATCGCGCATCGTTATGGTGTAGGCAATGTAATGATTGTCGGGCGAAAGCGCCAAGCTGCCGATGGACCGCAAGCGAGAAAGATCGCTGCTGGTCAAGAGCTGAGCGCAGGCCGGCATTGCGGTAGCAGCAAGAAGCACCACACAGGGTATCCAGAAACAAATGCGGAACAACATGGACTTCGAGCGGTGACGCATGGAATCCCCCAAATTCCGAATTGTGCAAAATGAGCAACGCCATACTAGGTCGCCAACTCCCGCACGGTCAATTGCGGAGCCGGACGAGCTGCTGGGGCGCGTCACGGGCACGCAAAGTCGTGCTTCCGACCGAGTTACGAACGGACTCGACGACCTGCGATGGTTCGGCAATGACGCTGCCCACCCCCGCTGGAGAATGGGGTCCGCTGTGATATTCTGCCCTTGTCGGGTCGTCTAAGTCATTGAAAGCCGACGTAGCTCAGTTGGTAGAGCAGCCGATTCGTAACGCACTCAGCCTTGCGTATGTTGTTGTGGAGTATGGGTGGCTCAGGGTGGTTTTAGGCGGTTCTGGGGCGTCCCTGAGCATGTTTTGTACAGCGTTTTGTACAGCAATTTGACTAGCCGATTTCCGGTCGGCTGGTCTTCGTTCTTCCTTCGCTTACCCATTCACTACCCACGCCTCTTTACTAGAGTGTCGAAGAAGCACCGAACCGTTGCGATCCGGTGCTAAGGGATGCGCCTCCGCACTCATGCCGCTAGGTTGTTGAGAGCGCCCCTAGTTTTCACGCGCTTCTTGTACTGCCCCCGCTGCCTCGGCACCATTTCGCCGGTCTCGAAGCACCTGCCCAACTGAAGTAGACGAGTGCGCATTCGACTGAATCCGGCATCCGTTATCCCAAGGAATTCGGCGGTATCACCATGAGAGCCAGTCGAGAAGATCGCCCCAATCGCTGGCAGCGTTGCAAAATCTTCACGGTTCACGAAATGCGTGAATTCCGCTATGCGCTGCCGATCCTGCCACTGCTTCTCCAATCGTTCGGCTGCATTCCGCAGATGCTCTGAGTGTGAGCGGCAGTACTCATCATTCACCTGACCACAGTCGCCTTCCTCAATGTGCCCGGACAAGGACAGATTACCCGTGCGGCACAGCGGATTTTTCATTCGGGCCGCATACATCGTCCTGAATTTATTGGCGAGGCAGAGGTTGATGTAGTTCTGGAACCGTCGCTGACTGGCCCCATAATGCCGTGCCGGATCGAACGTCTGCACGATGTCTTCCTTGCCAGCCTCCCGATACTTGGAAGTGGGGGGCAGGCACTTCAGGTGGATTAACAGGTCGTGCGTCCAGTCCTCCACATCCTCAGGCTGCGCAAATCTGTCGGAATGCTTCCTAACCCAGTTACGGACGTAGTTGGGGAACCGCTCGTGGAACTCATCGAAGTCCTCGGGCACGACGAATCCGTCTTGGCCCACGTATCGACCGTCACGAATCGTGAACGGCTCGGCTTTCGGATTTTCGACAAGAAATTTGGCAAAAGTGACGGGTTGATCTTCAATCGTTGCAGTATTGCTCAGCATGGAGACACCTCTCCTCGAAAGGAATTGAACTCATGCGAGCAAGCCTAAGAGGCCGGGAAGAATTGGTGATGAGGGTTCAACAGGCGTTGGCGCTGTCCACCAAGAAGGAAGCGGAGCACGTCGTCAACGTGGTGATCTGTTGTCTGGAAGCCACGCTCCTTAACAATCTGGGAACGAATGGATTCACGATGAAGCTTGGCAGTTTGGGCAAGTTCTCGGTCCGTCACAAGCCGGGAATTCTCAGGAAGATTCCGTTCACGGGCAAGACGATCCTGACGAAAGATAAGCGGAAAATTAGGTTCATCAGTTTGGGGGCGCTTCGTAAGCGTGAGAAACAAGATTGACGCGCCACGTTGACCGACGAAGGGGCTCGCGCCAGATCAGGCGGTAGTACAATTCTGACAGTCGAGGGTGTTCTTCGTGTGGCACTGGATCGCGCAAAATAAGGAGTGGCTGGTCTCTGGCGCTGGAATAACGTCGCTCGCCATTGTTTTGTGGGCGGTCAGAAAATTGCTCCTACGCAGCACTTCGGCTGCTACGCCCACCGCTCTGTCTGCGGCGTTCAGCAACGCTGCCAGCCAGCCCCAGATCAACATTAACGTTTCCCCCATCATATCGCCCGTATTCGCGCCAAAGCAATCGAATGGCCAGACCGCAGCCACGCCTGTAAAGCGGTTGAGCGATGAGAAGCGACTGAGCCCTCAGAACAAGGCGAGTATTGCAGCAGGACTGAGCAAACTTCTGAAGGATCGCCGAGGCCAAGCGACCATCCGAAAGTTTGCGAGCGAGATCGGCATCAGCGCCTCCACTCTGTCGCGTATCGAGAAGGGGCACGTCCCGACCCCAGAGACCTTGTTAGAGCTTTGTCACAAGCTGGGCTTCAACCCCGGCGATATCTTGCAACTCGGGACGAGACCTTCGGCGAAGTCTACCATTTACCTCCCTGCCGAAGGCTGCGCTCGTGTCCATTTCAGGGCCGACTCCCAGCTAACGCCGAACGCGGCGGAAGAATTGGCAAAGCTTATCCTCGCCAAACGGAACAGGTAGGGACGATACGATGCAGTCGTGATGCCCGAGCCCCTACGCAATAGGCTCTCGGCCATGATTGAAGAGCTTAGGGGCGTGGTGCGCCAGATCGAAGGTTCGCAATGATGGGAACGCTCATGGGCTTCTGGAGGGATTGGCGGAAACAGTTGCTCTCGCCGTAGGAATGTAGTCCCGGAGCAAGGCTCAGAACTCAGTTAACGGTTACGCTTCCGCAACACTTCTTGTCCTTCTTCCCCGAACCACACGGACACGGATCGTTCCGCCCAACCTTGGAAGCGTTGCGCTGAGCTTCAGGCACATGGACGCTCAGATCGGCTTCCCGTTGTGCTCTGAAATACTGATAGGCTCCTCGATGCTGCCGAACTCGCAGGCGTCCAACTCCGGCCCTGTGATCAGGGCGGCGAAGAATCCGTCCACTTCTTCGAGGTTCATGGCGTTGCCGCCCTTGCAGCTTTGGAGGAAAGCTCCGAGGCGGTCAAGTTCGGCGTCTGTCAGGGGCTCGTTTTGGGTGAAGGTTTGCATGGGGAATTATCCGCACGTCGCTTCGTGTTTCCATTGAGCATTCTACGCGACCTAAAGTGCACCTTTTGTTTTTCCAGCATAGGCGTAGAATTTCAAACATGGACGATTTTTCAATCGCGGGACGAACTGAAAGACTCCGTCGAGAGATTGAACTGATCCAGCAAGAGGAACGATGCTACCGCAATAACAGGAGCCATTCATTAGCTCAGAATGCAGAGCATGATAAGCGGGAGTTTCGAGTCCTTGGCATCCGTGAAGAACTTAGAACGCTTGTCGAAAAAGCAAAGCAACAATCAAGCCACGGATCAGTCTGGTACAGTTGACATTCCCTCTCATGTGAGGGCAAAGGCAACTAACGAGGAAGTCTTTCGACACTTGGATTAGGCGCAAAGCGAGGCGCATCACGCTTCAGACTAGCGAATAACCCCGAATACCGTCTCTGCGGTCGGTCATTATGAACAGCGATACCCAACGCCTTCTTCTGCCCGATTAGGACGACCAGCTTCTTGCCCCGTGTGATGCCTGTGTAGATCAGGTTGCGTTGCAACAGTTGCCGCTCGCATTTGCCGTCTAGGTGAAATTACCGCCCCTTCGGAGCACTCCTCTTCTTTGTCCGGGCGTTCTTTTCCCTCCTGAGCATCCATGCTGTACGCAGAGCGCCAGCCAGCACGTCCTCGTTCGCTTTCGTGAGGCGAATGTGGGTCGCCCCCATCCTTCCCCAGCCACCATGAATGGGCAGGAAAACTTCCGGTAGCTCCCGGACGAACTCTTCCTGCTGCTCCGGCGTGAGCATCAAGTTGCCGTAGCCCTCTTTCTGCGAGGCAAGCGTGGCGAAGATTCTGCCTCCCACCCGGAAGTCGGCTGCCCCCATATGCGAGCCCTCCTCCGCTCCCTCGAAGCTCAAAGCGATCCTGCGGAAATCTGCTGCCTTCATTCAGATCACTCCGATCCAACATCGAGGATTCCGCACCACAACAGCAATTGTGATTTTATCGGGTTGTTGACGTGAAGCGGCGAACCGACACTTGAATCGGATCGGGACGCAGAAAACGCTGTCATCGTTGTGGAAGGTGACGCGCTCGATGACGCCGGAGATTTCCTCGGTCGCGGGTCGGCGCTCTGGCATGGCGGCGTTCATAAGTGGGGATTCATTTTGCCACGGATGGATGGGGGTATGGGCCAGATTTCCGGCGTTTGCTGGGGTCGGTGAAACCCCGGAGGGTAGAATCGTGGAGCCTATGGCCAAACGTAAACCGAAATCACAGCCCACGTGGACAGATGTCAAAGCAAAACTCGCAGACTTCGATCGGGCAGCACTGCTGGGATTGATTCAGAGTCTCTACGCTGCGCACAAGGACAATCAGATGTTTCTCCATTCCCGCTTTGGCTTGGCTGAGGACGTGCTGGAGCCCTACAAGAAAACCATTGATCGATGGCTTTGGCCTGACGTGCTGCGGAATCAGAACACCTCTGTCTCCCAAGCCAAGCGTGCCATCTCTGATTACAAGAAGGCGGTTGGCGATCCGGAGGGATTGGCAGAGTTGATGGTTTTCTACTGCGAGCGTTCCGCTGGGTTTTCCAGCGACATTGGCAGTGACGATGAGGGATACTTCAATGCGCTGGTCCGCATGTTCGAGCAGGCGCTCAAAATCGTAAACGCACTATCGGTCGAGCGCCGCGACGAACTTGTAGCCCGGTTGGATAGTGTGCGAGTGAGCAGCCGTAACATTGGCTACGGAGTCGAAGACGACATGGATTTCCTCATGTCGAAGTTCACGCCGAAGAGCGTGTAAGCCGATTCTGCGGCGATTTGGCTGCCGGGAGGCGGTTCAGGTCGGCTCTGGCGTCTCAACCCCTGTTGCGAGCCTTTTGGGCCAACCCTTTGTCTGTCCTACATGGATGTCAGGCAACCGTTCCGCCGACGTAGACCCTGAGTTTTCCAAGGAACATCGGGTCATGGAATTTCTCGACGTGGTTCGTGTTCCACAAACCGGATTCTCGAATCGTGATCTTGCTGGACTGCAAGCCCAGCCAATGCGGTGATGGCGAATCAATGCCCGACCGTTCGAAATTGCTGAGCAGCGCAATGGAATTGAGTTCCAAATAGGCACGGTCGCTATTCCGACTGGGCTCGTCAGGAACGTTGATCCAGAGAAAGGGCATCTGTCCGATATAGGTGCTGACCTCGCGTTCCAGCGGAGCCTCAGCCAAACGGACTGGACCGGAAGCACTGCTGCGAACACCCCAAGTCCGCGTCAGGTCATTCGGGTGCGACTTGCCTTTCCAGAGTGCCTCTCCGATCCGCTTCCGAAAAATCGAGCCCCGGTGATTGCCGCCAAGGTCGGAATGCCCTCGGTGAGTGTGCAGACGGTTCCAGAGAGTGGTCTTGGAAGTGGCCGTTATCGCGTGTGTCCCGACCCGCACAACGCGCATGGTCTTCTGACCTTCCCGAAATTCGCCATCCTCGAAGAAGAAGTACACCCCGCGCTCCGGCCAGCCGCTCTTGCCCGTGCACTCCTGTAGACGGCGGCAGCCTCCAACTCGCTCGCGCAACTCGCCCAAAAGCTCGTAAAACGTATTCAAGTCTTCGCAGCGGCTCATGGTTTCCTTTGCCCGGCTTCAATCAATGCCAGCACCGTTGCTGAACTATCGTCAGATACCAGTCCGTCCCACATTTCAGGAGCACCGCATAGCCCGGAAGCAAATCTCTCGAACATTTTTCCTTTGAGGGTCATCACGCCTGCTCCGAACCGTGTCTCCTTGCGACCTGCGGGAACAATTGTAGAGTTCGGATGGAAAGGCATTTCAACGTTCGACGTGAAGAAGACGAACCTCTGGCTAGGTCCCGGAGCAAGCGGAGGGTGAGTGCTGACTAGATATTCCTTGCCGAGCAGGAACAGCACAACATCGAACCCGACAACGGCGTTGCGCACTGCGGTCGGAATCCCGAGTCTTTCTGAGCGGTCGCGAATCCATTTCGGACCCTGTCCTTGAAATGTTGCCTCGTATGGCGCGAGACGTTGTTCTTCATCGACGATTCCGTAACCAGCCGAGACGATCTTTACCGAACAAGCAGATGTGCCGAATCGGTGGCGAATAGCATCCACCCCGTTCATCATGTAGCGGTGCTGCCATCCTGTGTAAAGCTCTCTGGCAGGCAGAGCCCAAGCGGAGAGTTCGGCTTCCCGGCGTCGAAACTGGGACAAATCATCGAAGTCGGCCTGAGTGAGCAGACCGGGGCAGTCCCGGACATTCTTGTCTCCTGTGCAACTGTCAACCACGAGCATTTTCATGGCGCACACGATTGACCGAAAATCCAGCCCTCTAGCTTTCTGACTTTCTCGTCGTCCGGCACCCCTGATTCCCGCTTCATCAGAACTTCCAGCATTCCAACAGCCCTACGGTGGCATCGAAGGCATCATCATTTGGAATTCCGTCAGAAATGCAAACCGGATTACCGCTTCGATTCGACCCGCCCTCCCGAAATGATCCGAGCTTTAGGGACGCCCCGGCTAGCACCCCTTCCAACCTTGAACCGTGCTTTAAACGCTCGACGCTCTCTGGCAGCCGCTCTTCTCTGGCCTTTTTCGTGTTTCGTCAGCTTCCGACGCTTACCGGACTGCTGCTGAATTCCAAGTCGTTCCGCCCGCCGAAATGATTTCAACGTCTTTTGCAGTTCAGCGATGCGTATCTTCAATTCGCCCGTGGTAGGGCTTGTCATTGCTGTAGCCATAGGCGGTGCGATCTGCGTGTCTTCCATTTTGAACTGCGGGCTAGTCCGAGATTTGATCTTTTCGATGGGAAACTTGAAATCCGGACGCGACAGGGCAGGCTTGAGTTCGGCGGACCTCAGGATCGTCTTCGTACCAGCCCTGACGAATTCGATGTCTAGTCTGTCACCCCGGTCTTCGTTCACACGCCCCAAGCCAAAGGCAGGGTGTTCGATCCAGTCGTTTGCTTTGTAGCTCATGTCCCTCCAACGAGCATCGTGTCTACTGGGTGTTGCGGCGTTTCGGAAGCTGGCACAACTATTATGGCGGCGCTCGGATGGCCGCAACTGTGATTGCTGTCACTAACGAAGGTCGTTGGTACCCACTTGCTTGAGTACTACGGGCCTTTGACGCCACGTTCGGACCTCATGACAATGGGAATGAGGAATCCGTTGTCAGAAGAAATTACGTTCTCCACGCGGTATGGACGCCCACTGACCCGCACCGAAATTCAGGTATTCACGTTTATGGGAAACGAGCAAGAGGCGATTGAGCTTTCGAGGTTCATCGTCTTGCCGGAAAACGCCACGTATGAGCAGATCGACGAGGCTGTGGGCATGGCGTTTGCGCACCGGAGGATGTTGGGTAGCGGCAGCCCCAATGTCGAAGGTGCCGATGCAAAACGAAGCGACAATCGAACGTATCCGGGACTAACGCCGAACTGATCGCTTGGCGGGCGAAAACCAATGAGTGTGGCAACTAAGGTCGCTGCAACCACCTACGTAGCTAGCGTTCCCCAGCCCGGTCATCCCAATGAAGACGCGCTTTTTGTCGGTCGGCTTGCAGCCGCTCCGCTGGCAGCCGTGTTCGACGGACAAGGGCACGCGGAGGGGGCTGCCAAGAAAGCTGCTCGCCAGTTGGAACGGTTGTACATGGAGAGCGGAGGCAGGCCGGACTGGACGCGAACCGCGAAGCTTCTGGACTCCCACCTTCTGGGCGCGAACCAGAGCACGATGGTCGGGTCGAGCCTTGTTGATGAAGTGATCTCGATCTGCGCGGTCGGCGATTCTAGGGCTTACTTAGTTCGGGACGGCCAAGCCAGCATCCTTACCGAGGGCGCAAGCAAACAGAAATTAGGAAGCGGAACAATTCAGCCACTCATAAAGGAGTTCGGCGCTCACGACCGAGACCTCATCCTTTTGATGACCGATGGGGCATGGACCCGATTCAGCCTGTACCAGCTTGCCCAAACCGCGATGAAGAATCTTCTGAGCCTGCCGGAACTTCCGAATTCCATCCTGACGCAAGCGGCGAAGGGCGGCATCTGCGATGACATGACGGTTGCAGCAGTTGTCATCCGTAGCCGTTAGCCGAAAAACACTCTTCTAAGTTTCCGCTGATTTTCGGAGTGAAGTCTGGGGAAATACTTGACCTAAGCCGCCTTCTTCTTCGCTGACTTCAACTTCGCCCACCTTTTCCGCTGTGCCGCCGCGATTCTCTTTTTGCCTGCGGCTGAGATTTTTCGCGTGGGCTTCGCTGAAGCCGACGCAGTTGCCGCTGCTGGCTTCGATCCATTCCGAGCCTTTGCCCATCGCTTTTTCTGCGCAACGCTAATGCGCTGGCGAGCCGAGGCGGATAGTGTGTGCCGCCCGGTAGAGCGTGAGCTTCCCAAAGCCTCTAGTGCGGCGGTGTAGCGTTGGACTTCCCGCTGTGCTCTTTCCAGTTCTTTTTTCAGGTGCCCTACCACTCCGGATAAGTTTCCCATGGTTCCCCCTCGGCACAGGATTGTACCTGATGACTCAAGGCTGCCGTGTGACTGCCCTTGCACTAGTCTACTTTGTACAATGTGGCTCATGCAGAAAGCTGTCTCACAAAGAACTATTGTCGTGCTGATGAATGTTCTGCGACAGCAAGAAACTTTCAACTACACGGAGTCGCTGTATGCCATCGATTTTCCTGATTGGTTCGTGACACATGCCGGGAGCTTCTACTACTGGGACTGGACTCGAATTCTGATCGACATGCGCAGCGGGCGTTTCTTTCAGAACCCATACAGTTATGCTGCGAGCGACAGCATTACGGGCAAATATCTCTCTGACGACAATATGCGTCGATTGGGCGAGTATTACATTCAAAGATTGGCTGCGTACGCAACTACTTTGGCCTCAAGTGAAAATCTGATGCGTTCTCTGGAATTCGACGGATTTGCTGTTGACGCTGCAAATTTTAAACTTGCACCGCTGGAAGGCCCGGTCAGTGCGCAAGAAGAGGAAGACAGGTTAACCGCACTCGTAAAATCCAGCGGTGCGCCGAATGCTTCCACAGTCCTAAAGCATGTTGGAGATGCCCACTCTCTTTATACGCAAGGCAAGAACCACGCATCTTTGGGTGAGTCGAGGAACATAATCCAAGCGTTGATTGACGGAATAAGCGAATCGACCGATGCCAATGGAAAACACTCAACGAAGTTGCCCGGTGGAACAGCTAATCGTATAACGTACCTGAAAGACGTTGGTTTCTTTACTGAGGATGAGGAAGCAGCATTTAAATCAGGATGGGGTTATCTTTCGGCCGGAACACACCCCGGTGTGCCTGAGCGAGAGCAAGCCAGAATTGGGTTGGTACTCGCTCTTGAGTTTGGACAACTCTCGCTAATGAAATTTAGCAACTGGAAAGCGAATGCGTATCGTCGCTTTACGTGAGGCTAGCCGCTATGATCGTGGGTCTTTGAGCACTCCGACCCGAACCTTCAAGCCAAACTGTTGAAAATCTTCGGTAGGGGAGTTGAGCCAATCAACCTCCGCTCGAATCTGCTGTCCGGCATCCATCTTCAGAGCTAGTTCGACAGCATCGTTTCTCGGTACATACCCAAGGTCCTCACCGTTCAAGCGACGAATCCGTATGGCATTTTTGTCGTGAGGGTTTTCCGGCTCACGGACAAGCTGAAGATGTTCTCCCCGAACGCAACGGCTGATGACGGCTTGCCTATCCCCATGGGTGATGCCGTGGGCGTGGAAATAGAAGTGGCATCTCTCGTCGCTACGGTTCCCACGTGGCTTTTGGTCTGCTGGATAGTTTGCAGTTCCGGTTAAGTCAAATTTGCATTCAGCGGAGCAGAACGGCTTGTGGAGTTCGTAATACGTTGGACAACCACACTTGCGGCAGTAAAACTGTCCCGGCTTGAGCGGTGGCCCTTGCACACGTTCAGCGACCGGGCTGGCGGGTTCTTTCCGTCGCCAAAATAAAATACTCATTGTGCGGGAGCATAACACCTCCGCAAGTTGTTGGCTGTGACGAAGCGCACACAGGAATCTACGGACACCGTAGAGTAGCGGCACCCGAATCGTCATACGACTCACCCATGCTGTTTATCACGGCAACAAGATGTGGGCATTCCCATGGCTCGGAACAGTATGGGCAGAAGATTTCGTCGCCTGTCTTTGCTTCACCCATTTGGGTCCCTCCAGATTGTTGTGCGCGGTCGGGTCTTCCTTTCCGACCGCACCGGGATGCTGTCTCAGTTTTCAGAGCCCAAGTCGTTCGCCAGTTTTTCCGCTCTCATCGAATACGCCCGGCTGGTGCCCAAGAACTGCCGCTTCCACTCCCAGTCGTCCGCGACGTACTGTGCATAGTCCTGTTCCGACAGTTCGACAGTTTCGGACAGGTCCATTTGCAGCATTGCAATCACCCGGTCGTAATCCCGTGTATGGTCTTGTGGCTCCGGCAACCGCATGTACTGCTCGATCCTCTTGCCCTTGCGTGCGGCTTCCAACCGCTTTTCCAGTTCCGCAATGACTACGTTGCGGAAGCCATCCTGCGCCTCGAGGAAAATGCCGTTGTGAGCCTTTCGGTTCTTCTTGAGAATTTCCAACAGTTCCGTCTTCTTAACTTTAATGCAATCCATTTATAAACCTCGCGTGAACTTTTTCTCGTATCAGTCCTGCTGGAGTGCACCCCGATCATGCCCGTGCTCACGATGCTGAGCAGTGATGCAGATCACAATTTTGAATGCGTTTTATTCAGCGTGCCCGGACGTCGCCACAAATCGATCTTCGGAACAAGCCCTCTCCTTTGCTCAGTTATAGGCGAGCAGGTTCGACGGGCAGAGCAGGTGCCAGCACTCACCGCAACTGCCGGACAGGAAAAGCTCCCGTTCCGCCGCCGTCAGGTAAGGCTTGCCTCTGCGATCCACGAAGGCGTGCTGAACGTAGACCCCCTGTTCGCGGTGCCGCTGTAGGTCCTCCGGGTCCACTCGCAGTGCGATCATCTTTTTGCAGACCGAGCATTGCATTGTTATGAGGTTTCGCTGATCGCCGAACATGCCCATTCTCCTTATTGCAGAGTTGGGCATCAGGTACCAATAAAAATAGCCACCATCAGGTGGCTTCGCTGGAGAACGTTTGCAGACTGTTTGTCTACCGCATCGGGTCTAATTTGACCCCATACCACCGTGTTCTCCAAAGAATCGGTTGGTGGCCCTTTTGGGCGCTCCTGATGCTCTTATTATTATACACCCGAGCCCACCTCACGAAAGGATAGATCACCCCCCGCTTCGGCGATTGCGAGGGTTATTCGTCCCCTTTGTTTCATGAAGTCACGTCTTGTTCATCAAGCTGTTTAAGCGACGTGCCGTTCTCAGTTTTCCATGCGATGAGTCCGTTTGCGCTCCCGCCGTGGATAACTGCGGCAGCCGCTGAAGGGCTGGAGAACTCCGCATCCTTGGTGAAGACCAACAAGCCGTCCTTGTTGATAAGCGTCCCATCAGCGAGAAGTTGTTTGCGCTGGGACAGGGCGTAAGGATAATAGCTTTCGGCCGACGGGCGTTCCTCCAAGACCGCACTGGAGCCCTGATATACGACGAAACCGGTCGCGGTACGCTGCCCTCGCGCCTCAGCGTTTTTTATGCGGCAGTAGAGCACGCCGCCGGGCAGACCTTTCGTAGCGTGTTGAGCGATTGGAGCGAGAATGTCGGAGCCGAGAACGGGAAGGAGTTGTCGAATGCGTGCCAAAAATACTTCCATGTCCTCGCGGTCTGATTCGGGAAGCTTTGAGCCCGAAGACTGATTCTGGTCGAGGGTGAACCTCTTGATCTGCGCGGCTTCAGCTAGAAGCCGATTCTCTAGGTATCTCACGTGGGCCTTCGTCAGGTTCTCGTCCTTGCTCATAAAGACGATGGCGGATACCCAGAACTCCTTTGTTTTATGCTGCTTCAGCCGCTCGCGAATAACCTCCGCTTCGCCAATGTAAGCACGGGGGGCATTAGTTTGAGGGTCGTTGCCAATTAAAATGTAGATTCCAGCCTTTTCGAGTTCCTCGCGAGCCAGTAGCTCGTCCAGTTCAGTCCGAGGAGCGGCAACAGCCTTCCCGGTCCAATTGGAAATCTCGGCTGTCCGTAGACTTTTCGCATCTCCGCGTGGAAGAAAGAGTTTGATAGTTGCCGATGTCATATACGTCACTACAGGACTAGCAAATAATTTGTTCAGGCCATCTACGGACTGCGGGACTGCGAACGTCCGAAACTCCACTGCTGAAGAATGGAAAACTTGCTTTCACGTTGGGGCAGACTCGCCGAACATGATACTACGCAGCGTGACCCGTTGCGGAATATCATGCCCATGATCGGCGTATCTTCGCCGCAACGGTGAGACGGTGGCGCAAGAAAGGGCTGCTCTAAAATGAGAGCGAGCAGTCATGGTGCGCACAGCGACCATTGTTTGGAGCCCAGAGACAGACCGGGGCTGGGGTGCCTTGGCATTCAACGCAAAACTGCTGGCGTACCGTCGAGGGAGAGGACCCATCATCCCCCCGGGAAGCGATGATTTGTTTTCATTTCTGCCAGTCTTTTGCATGCTTTGACATGACCGCAGTATAGTTGATCCCGAAAACCTTACCAGCTTAGAAGCTCTTCGGCTACGCTCGTAATCATGGCCCTGACAATTACAGACTTCGTCGCACGCTGGCAGCGTTCCATTCTCTCGGAGCGTGCCGCAGCGCAATCCCACTTCATCGGTCTTTGCGAAATTCTCGGACAACCTACCCCTTCGGAGGTGGATCAGGAAGGAAATACGTATACCTTCGAAAAAGGGGTCTCGAAGGTGGCCGGGGGAGACGGCTTCGCCGATGTTTGGATGCGCGGGTTCTTCGCTTGGGAATATAAGGGCAAACACAAAGACCTCAACTCGGCCTATCAGCAGTTACTCCAATATCGTGAAGACTTGGAGAATCCGCCGCTACTCGTGGTTTGCGACCTTGATCGGTTCGAAGTCCATACCAACTACACCAACACTCTGAAACACATATTCGCATTTGACTTAGCCGACATTATTGAGAATCAGCCGACGGCCACCTGTTCGCTACCGCCTCTCGAAGTTTTACGTGCCCTCTTCACCGATCCGGGAAGATTAAAACCCGGACAGACAACCGCCCAAGTCACTAAAGAAGCCGCTGCTCAGTTCTCGAAACTGGCGGAAAGTCTACGCTCACGTAACGTACCGTCAGAGCGCGCAGCCCATTTTCTGATGCGATTGCTATTCTGCCTTTTTTCCGAAGACATTGGCCTACTACCCGGCAAAGTTTTCTCAGAACTGGTGGAATCGACCCGACAACGCCCGGATGAATTCGTAAAGAGGCTGCGTCAATTATTCAACGCAATGGCGGACGAAAATGGTTCCTTTGGTGTATACGACATCCCGTATTTTGACGGCGGTCTGTTCTCCGATGACGAAGCATATGACCTGACCCGAGACGATCTTACTCTCCTATCCCGTGCCTCTACGCTTAATTGGTCGAGTATCGAACCAGCGATCCTTGGGACTCTGTTTGAACGCAGTCTCGATCCTAACAGTCGGGCCAAATTGGGAGCACACTACACAAGCGAGGCTGACATCCGGCTGCTCGTTGAACCTGTTCTAGTGGAGCCACTTCGCCAACGCTGGGTTGACGTGCGACGGAAGGCCACAGAGATCGTAGAGAAGTCGAAGACTCAGCAGAAGGCCGGTCAGACGAAATCACGCAAGGCACTCTCCGATTTGCTCAAAGGATTCACCGTGGAACTGTCGAAGGTGCGGGTGCTCGACCCGGCCTGTGGCAGCGGTAATTTCCTCTATGTCGCACTCAAACGAATCCTTGATCTCGAAAAAGAAGTCAGCGTCTTCGCTGCCAGTAACGGTCTCTCTGGCCTGCTTCCTCTCACCAATCCTGAGCAACTGTACGGAATCGAAATCAACGTCTACGCACACGAACTTGCCTCCGTGGTCGTTTGGATCGGCTACATCCAATGGCAACACGATAACGGCTTTTCCTTCGGTTCGCATCCTATCCTAAAGCCGCTGGAAAACATCAAGCGCATGGACGCGGCGCTCGCCTACGATGAAACCGGCTCGCCAGTGGAACCGGCATGGCCGGACGCGGATGTAATCATTGGGAATCCACCCTTCCTTGGCGGGAAAAGGCAACGGACTGAACTTGGGGATAAATATCTTGATGACCTGTTCGCCCTTTATGAGGGGCATGTGCCACATGAGGCCGACTTTGTGTGCTATTGGTTCGAGAAAGCGCGTCAGCAGATTGCTGATGGTAGAGCGAAACGGGTGGGATTACTCGCTACCCAAGGCATTCGCGGAGGTGAGAATCGTGTGGTTCTCGAAAAGATCAAAGAGTCAGGCGATATTTTCTGGGCGCAGTCGGATCGTGAGTGGGTTTTAGATGGTGCCGCTGTTCACGTTTCCATGATCGGCTTTGATGACGGCTCGGAGCACAGCAAAACCCTAAACGGCGTTCCAGTCGAGAGTATCAATGCTGACCTGACTACGGGCCTTGATTTCACGAAAGCACATCGTCTGCAAGAGAACGACAACCTTTGTTACATGGGTGATACCAAGGGTGGTTCGTTCGACATTTCGGGTGCGTTAGCCGCAGAAATGCTCGCAGCACCGCTGAATCCCAATGGACGCCCAAACGCGGATGTGATTAAGCCGTGGGTGAATGCGTCAGACATTGGTGGGCGCAACCGAGGTATGTGGATTATAGATTTTGGAATCATGCCAGCAGAACAGGCTGCGTTGTACGAAATGCCATTCGAGCACGTTCATGCGACTGTCCAGCCCCAACGGGCAACGAATAGACGCGAAGCATACAGAGAAAAATGGTGGATTCATGCAGAACCACGTCCGGCAATGAAAGAAGCGCTATTTCACCTGAATCGGTTTATCGCCACCATCGCGGTTGGCAAATATCGGCATTTCGTGTGGCTTGGCCGAGAAGTAATACCGGACCATGCACTGCTCGTCTTTGCGCGGGATGATGATTATTTTTTCGGAGTTCTGCATTCGAGTCAGCACGAGTTATGGGCACGCAGGAAAGGAACGCAGGTGAGAGAAGCGGAAAGCGGATTCAGGTACACGCCCACGTCAACTTTCGAGACCTTTCCATTTCCTTGGCCGCCGGGAAAAGAGCCGAATGACGATCCCCGTGTCAAAGCAATCGGAGCGGCTGCGCGTGAACTCGTGAACAAGCGCAATGGTTGGCTAAATCCACCCGATGCCTCGGCAGCGGAATTGAAAAAGCGGACGCTGACGAATCTGTACAATGAGAATCCAACATGGTTGCAGGATGCTCACCGTGACTTAGACGAAGCCGTATTAGCGGCCTATGGCTGGTCCAATGATTTACCCGACCAAGATATTCTGGCGCGACTTCTTGAATTGAATAATCAACGCTTCGCACAACAGCAGTAGAAGAGTAAGACGGATCAGGCCGATGCCAAACGGAGCTTTCCCAGCAATCTGACTAGTGCCATCGTGTCCTGCCCGCAGTAATCCCGAAGGGCTTTCTCAATCTTGTCCCGTTCAACCTGACCCAAGCCGCCACGCACCAATGACTCCCAAGCCGCCCCAGCGTCGGTGCCATTAGCCACGTCCATGCCCTCGTAGGTCATCTCGGGGACGAGCGCAGGCAAGACGTACTTCAGCGAGAACGACCCGCCGAATGCCGGGTGGTAAACATGCCTTCGAACGACTGGAAGTAAATCCCAGAGCCGACCCTGAATGTTTTCGATCCGCCCAGCAAACTCCGGCAGCCATGCCGCTAGTTCCGAGAGTCGCTGGGACTCGAATGTTTGGTTGTACGCCACGATATTGCCACTCTCGCCCATCACAGCGCAGAGCGACGTGATGAATTTCCGCCGTGGGTCGTTCGTATCGGTGGCAAGAAACTCGTAGTGCTTGGGCTCCGCACCGGGCTCGTTCAGAAGATGAACTGACCACTGGAACGGAAGCTGGTCATACGGGCGCAGTCCGGCGAACAACGGCAGCGCCGGAAACACTGTCTCAAAATCCATGAAATAAAGCGGATAGCGCAAAGCCCCAAGCTCTGCGGCAAGCTCGGGTGCTATTCGAACACCCTTTTCTTTGGCTCCCAGTGCAAACTTGCATTCTTTCTTCGTAAGGTGGAAATGTTCCTTGAGAACGATCTGGCTGGGAAGCTGGTCGATCAGTGTGATCCCTTCGCTTCGCAGCGCCTCGATCTTGCACCCGGCAATCGGCAACGAGCGCACATCACCATCTGGCCACACTGGATGACAGTGATCGTAGAACTCGCAGTAGTAGGGGCTCGTGCACTCGACATTGGGCTCAACACTCGGGGGCTGGGGCTGCGCCAGCATCTTGAACTGCTCATCCAAGGTCCGGCTCACCTGTCCGTCGCCATAAGGCTGCAACGCCTCGCTAGCAAACAGGCGGGAACAGATCATAGACATTCTCCCCATCCGCCCCCAAGCTACCGTCATACACATAATCGCGGCTTAGGTGCGTAACGTTCGTATCCTTCACCTGCACACCGCAGCCTGCCATTACATATCTCTGGATGCTCACATCATCTGTATGCTCGGGTTTGACTTTGGTCGAGGACTTGACCTCGGTGAGATGGAAACCCCCGCCGTTGCGCTTTAGAACATCAGTTCGAACGAGTACGCCATCGTGCTCGAAAGTTGCCTCGAAAATAGCTGGGACCTCGGGATTGGCTATGAGTTCTCTGGTATTGCGGATGGCCTCGGACAGATGCTTATAGTCGGCGGCGACAAGCACGCCTCCGGGAAACATCTGTTGCGCCAGAGCCCCCACCTCCATGCCCTGCTCCATCCGTCCATCGTCCACGTCTTCGGCAAGCTCGGGTTGGCGTACTTCCAGATATTCGCGCTTGGGGCACTGCACTCCGGCCATGTACTTCGACTTGCTTATCTTGCAGGATGGATTCACCGGAACCGGAGAGTTCATTTCCGCTAGTAGGGCGGCGGACAACTCAGCTATTTCTTTCTTCTTCGTCTTTGCCATGGATACCCCCGATAGTGGATTCGAGTTTGGACTTTGCTGGCCCCAGTCGCACTTTGCCGGGGTGTCTGAAATTCGGCTCTCGGGGGAGAAAATACGACCAGATTTAACATTAGGGCAAAGAAGCTGCCAACGCTTGTGCCCTGTCTCACGCAGCAGGGTGACGGGAAACACATTCAGTCACCGAGCGGGCACAGACCCGCTCACGCATTGGACGCCCGCCACGAATCTCGATCTTGAAATTGCTGGGCTCATTTCAGACCCACCCTTCGCTTGCTCATGCGAGCACATTCTGAGGCAATTTCACGCCGGAGGCCGGAAGGCTTGAGTACATGCGCGTCCGCGCCAAATCCGATCAGCCATCTCTTGACTTCTCCCAAGTCGGCAACCCTGAGGCGCAGCACAATGCTGCCGTTCGGCTTGGTCTCGATGCTCTGACTCGGGTGCCACGTGCGTTCCCGGACATACGGTGCTTGCTGCTTCGAGAACCTGATCTCCACCTCTTGTGCTTCTCCTCCGATCATCACGAACGCCGACTGTGCGAACTTCTCGAAATCGAAGCCCGAAGAGTCGAATCGGCGATTTGTAAGGGCAACGGAATTGATCCGCTCGACCGCAAACACCCGCAAATCCTCGCTCCGGTGGTCGTGTGCCACCAGATACAGGCCGTTGTTCACATACCAGAGTTTCAGGGGATCGACTTCCCGCGAAACGGGCTGCTTGTATCCGACGGCCGTGTGTTCAATGCGGGCCGTGTATCGGTGCAGCACCGCTTTTGTCAGTTTGTCCATGATCTCGCGGGAGCGGGTGTAGTCCTTCCAGCCAGAGGTGCTAACCGCCACCGCCCCTTCCAATTCCCGCATCAGCCGCAAGCTCTCCGCAGGCAGGGTCGCGCCAATCTTCTGCATTGCGGACTCGATGGAGTCATGGATTTCAGTGCCCTGAAGGGGACGGAGCAGCCCCCGGCTGTAATAGAGAGCCATCAATTCGGTCAGCGTCAGCGAGACCGGAGATTCGGCAGAGAACCCTTCGATGAAGCGCCAAAAGATCGTGCCGTCTCTGGCCTCCGATACAATGGGAAATCCGGCCCGTTCCAGACCCTCGATGTCCCGCTGCACCGTTCGCTTGGTTACTCCCAGTTCTGAACGCAGTTGGGCAAGCGACCGTCCCAGCTTTCCACTCAGGAGCCGGACGAGCTTCCATTGTCGCGAGAGTTGATCGCCTCTTGGCATGGCTATCGGTTCCAGCGTATCCGCCCGCAACCATCATCGCAATGACCTGTGTCACAGAAGGTCATCACAACTTCTGAAATTTCGAACAAATCAGGTGACCTCCGGCGTCATACCCCGTGACTACAGTGTGTTCATGACCAATGTGACCCAGATTCGCTTTGCCCCCGCCGTCGCCTCCATGCGTGACTACTTGGAGCCCCATCTTGCCGTGGCTGGAGAAGGTTGTCGGCTGCAAATATGCTGAAGCATTGACTTTCGAGATCGATGTCCCGATTGGACGAATTGTGATCAGCGAGTTGCTGGAAGGCGTTCCGCTCGATGATCAGACCGAAGCTCCTCCGGGCTTCCGGGCAGAAGTAGATCACTGGGAACTTGGGGGTGGCGTGAGTCCCCAGATACAACTTTCACTGTCCCGCAAGAGAGGAACCAACATTGTCGAGCGGGAACCCGCGTGGAATGCCGTATGGCGAGACTGCCCGATTGCGGTTTGGCTGAAAGGGGAACGCACTGCTTTCGTTGTGGTCAACGTGCCATATGTATCCTTCCAGCAAGGCTTGTTCTCGAAGTCGAAGAGTTGGCTGATCGTCAATCGTGCGTCCGCCACGTCTGTGCTCAATCGGCTGCTTTCCTTGATCCAAAGCCAGCCCAAACAGGTGAGTGTTTGGGGCGGTGGGCATCTCGAGCTTCACACCAAACTACGACTGGGATTCGGTTGTGCTCGACCCGTCTGTTGTTCAGTTGGTCAGGAACGACTTCGAGTCGTTCTTCCAGCGCGAACGTTGGTTCCGAGAGCACGGCTTGCCTTTCCGGCGCGGTTATCTTTTTTACGGCCCTCCGGGCAATGGCAAGACCACGGTGATAAAAGTGATGGCTTCCCACCCCTCAATCACGCCTCTCACTTTTGATTTTGGCAGTGAGAGCATGAACAACGAGTCCCTTTCGGGCTTTTTTGAGGAGGCGGCTCGGAATGCCCCGTCACTGCTCATATTCGAGGACTTGGACCGAGCCTTCATGGTCAAGGACGAAGGACAGCGTCCAAGAATAACCCTCCAGCACTTTCTGAATTGCCTTGATGGTGTCGGCACCCAAGACGGCTTGATAGTGGTCGCGACGGCTAACGATCCCTCGACGCTGGATGCGGCGATCCTGAAACGTCCGGGCAGATTTGATCGAGTGATTCCATTTCGACCTCCCGATGGTGATCTCCGTGCGGACTATCTTCGCCGCCTAACTCGGGGGAAACTGACAGTGCAGGAACTAGGCCGTGTTGCCCTTGAATCGGATGGATTTTCGTTCGCGCAACTGAGAGAGAGCTACATCATGGCCGGGCAACTTGCGTTTGATTCTCAGTCTTCAATTAGTGTGGAGCAGGTGCGGGCGAGCGTTAAGCTCGTTGATCGTGGATTCGCAAACATACAATCGAGAGCAGGGTTCCGGAACTGTTCTGAAGCCGCACAGTACAGAAGCGACACGTGAGCTAGGGAGCTATGTTCCAAGCCATCCTGCACGGTAAGGTGCGAGACAACCTCGCAAACGCGGATTTGAATTCGGACTGGCGATCTCTGTATCGACAGACCGAGGATTTTCTCACCGCAGCGGTTTTCTGTCACCTCACCTTCCTTCCCGCCAGATGTGCTCTCGTCGATCATTCGCTCAGCAGCTACCGTCGCCCTGCCGATTGGCTTGCCTGCGCGTGTAGGGAGTTTGGCAGTGCGGGGAATTCTGGCCGCGCTGGAGCTTAACCGTCTCGTCGGAGGACAGACAAATCAAAGAGCCTGATGTCTTCTTGCTGTTTGAACGACTAGTCCTTTTGGTCGAGGCAAAGGTGGACGATGGTCATAGACAATATCCCGAACAGTGGGCTGCGGAAGTCGCCGCCTACGTGCAGCGGGAAGGATTCGATGAGGCGATTCCCGTCTGGCTGTTTGCCATAGGCGGCATGGGGGATGAGGTCACGGAAGCCACGGCGGTCAAGATGCGTGGGCAGACTGAGCGCATCCTGCACGAGAAATACAACCATCATGATGTCCCAGTTCTACTCGCTGCCTGTTCGTGGCGACGGTGATAGCTGCGCTGATTGCGTGGACGCGGACCCGCCACACCACTTCGGAGGGGTACATCATTGATGACCTGATCGAAATTATGAGGTTTCACGGATTTCGGCATTCCCAGTGGCTTGCGGAGTTAGCGAGCATTCGCGACCTCTCCGGCGGCATTGAGGATGGCTCGCTCGCGATGTAGAAGAAAGCCTTGCCCCCAATGACGGTCGTGGACGGACTCGATGCAGCACTGTTAGAGCGTGAGGAAGGCCTACCGTCTTATCTATTTGTATCAACGGCGGGTGCTTGAATCTCTGCGAGGAAATCAAGAAAGCTTTGTCGGGGAAATCTTCAACTTTATTACTGGATACCAAGCTCTGGTGTGAATCTACGAGAAGAGATTCGACCATTCGCCAAGTATGCAAGATGCATGGGCGTTCTTGCCGCTATACGATTTTCCCCGTGTCTTTCTGCCGCATGGAGGCCGCTACGAAGAACTGAAGGCAGGAGATTGGATGCTGATAGTGCGAATCTCAGCAGATTCAGGCAAACCAGACTCCCGAGAACGCGACCTTGATCCCAGAACGTTTAAGGATGCGCCAAGTTGCAAGAGTACTGTTCGACTGTACCTGTACTACTGCTCCCAAGCATCGACAGCGAACTGGTACTCCAAAGTCTTCGGGGTAAGCCAGTGGCCGCGGGATGATGGCGAGGGAACCTTCGACGGAGGCATCAGCACATTCGGGCTGAAGTTCCCACTTTCAAGGATGTCCAACGCTGAAGATGTTGTAACGGGTCACATTCTTTTCCCTCACCTTTTGAACACAACTTCTGGCAATGTTCTCAGATTCCTTTCGGATTTTGACCTGGGCAGGCACAGGTCACTCACTAAGTGCGGGATAGGATACATGCGTGTATAGGCAGGTGAGTATCCTATCCCAAGAAAACAAGACTTCTTTGAGGAGGTCCGCGACCAAAGGCGGGTCGCGGCCCGTCGTCGCGTTTGTGACTCCGAGGCCAGAGCTCTGGACTGTCCCAGTTTTTTCCGGGCAAGGGAAAACCCGCGCAGCGTGTTAGGGCCGCGCGGGCTTATGACTGAGTACGAGGGATCTGGGCTCAGACCGTCGCCCCAGCCTCGGGCCCTGCTCCCCGCAGGGCAGGGTTTGCGGTGGCGCGACCCAACCGCAAAGTCGCGGAATGCTATAGCGGCAGATGATACTGGCCATCGTTGTGAACGATGGTGCCTTGTTTACAAGCTTCGCTGATGGCCAGTTGCGCCGTACGCTTGGAACACTCGGTCTGCTGCATGACCTCGTGCCGCAACTCGCTATAGCGGAGCCGTCCGCCTCGAGTGCTGAGAGCTTGAGTAACATGGGTTGGATCCGCCTTGTGGCGGAGCTGGCTGGCAGCGTTGGACACCGAGCCGACAGTGGAAAACCAGAGACTCTGAGGATCGAGTTGCAACGATCGCGGCGGCTGGGGCGGACTGTAGCGGAACTGAAAGCGCAGCTCCAGGGTAGGCAGCTGGGGGGAAGGACGAGTGAGCAGCATGTAGGTGTCACCGACGGCATGGAGTGCACTGGAGCCACGAAAGGCGCTGCCGATTTCTTCTCGAGTGATGGACTTGCGGATGTGGTGCACAACGATCAGAGCAGCCTTGGTAGCATCGCGCAGACGGAGCAGTGTCTGACAGAGAGCGGCCATGGAACGCGTGTCGTTTTCGTCCTGATCGTGCGTCGAGTAGAGAGGATCTAAGACGATGACCTCGGCGGCGGCGGCACGGGCGGCAACGACGAAGTGGTTGAGACCCTGGGGTGCACTGAGGAGATGTCCCGTCGCCCGCGTATCTACCAGCAGGTTTTGATCAGCGCCCGGACCCAGGCTACGGCGCATGACCAGCAAGCGACTCACAAACTGCGGCAAGGGCAACTCGAACTGGCAAACCAGAACCCGGCGTGGAGTGGGCACCGGAAAGCCCACACGGTGGGAACCAGCCGCTAAAGCCAGTGCGAGATTGGCGACCAGCAAGGATTTTCCCACCTTGGGCTCGCCGCCTACGAAGCCAATGCCTTGTGCCGGCAGCAGCCCTGGTTCGAGCAAAGAAGGCGGCGGAGTGGGCGGCTGCTGTTCGAGGAGCTGGGCCAGCGATAGCACCGTCGCAGTCGAAGCTTTCTGTTGGTCGATCGCCTTCATAGCAGAGCCTCGCCGGTGGCGTCCAGCAAGATGGCTTCATTGACCAGCGAAGTCTTGCGCTGCGCCGCCAGGCGCAAGGCGGTGGAGGCCAGTTTGTTCACTTTTCGCAGGATGCCTTTGGTGGCCTGATAGAGAGCTTGGGTGGCGGTGTCATCAAACAGCGGCTGAGTGACGCCGGCGGTTTTCAGTTGATGAGCCACATAGGCATCGAGCTCTTCGCGGGAGAGTCCTTCCAGGTGGTAGTGCACGGCAATACGTTGGCGCAAGGCTTCATGCAACTGCAAAGACAGAGTCCGGCGTAGCAGGGGTTGGCCGACGAGCAGCAAAGTCAGGTAGTGGGAAGAATCCATGTCGAAGTTGAGTAGCAAAGGGAGCTGCTCCAGAGCGGGATGGCACAGCAAATGGGCTTCATCGCAAATCAGAATGGGATGCTGTTTTTTGCTTTGATTCAAACGCACGATGGTATCGGAGATCTGACGGACCAGATCCCCGCTGCGGCCCGCCGGCTCCAGGTCCAGTTCGCGGGCCAGTTGGCGCAATAGATCTAGGGAGGATCCTGAGGTCCAGTGCAGGTAGAGGATCTTGTACAAGCTGGGATTCAGCGAGCGGCTGAAGGTGCGAGCGGCGGTGGATTTTCCGGCTCCGACTTCTCCGGTCAACAGACCCGTAGCGTGGTGCTCGACCAGAAACTGTAATCGCGCCTTGACCTGATTCCAAGCTTGCGAGGCGAACAACTGCTTGGCATCAGGGCAATCCGGGAAGGGTGCTTTCTTAAAACCGAAGAAAGTTTCCCACATAGATTGTTACTCCTTAGGCTTTTCTTCAGCCTTTGTTTCTTCAGGCTTTGTTTCTTCGTCCTGGTGGGGTTCCTTCTCGGCTTCTGCCGGAGGTTGTTTCTGCGCGAGGAACTCCACGAAGTTAATGCCCGTCGGCACTGGGGCGGGGCTGGGCAGAGGCTTGCGGGAAGGCAGCTGTGCGTTGAGCACGGGATCAACCCGTCGCGCCATGGCTCGCGCTTCCTCCCGAACATAGATCTCCACCTCGAAGGGATCGAGGGGATCGAAACGTACTTCGATGGTTTCTCCGGCAAACTGAGGAGGAGCTTCGTAGAACTGGCCGCGCAACAGGAAGGTCGAGTCCCGGCGCACGAGTCGATTCAGGCGATAGAAGAACAGGCGACGTAGATCGGTGGCCGGTGGAAGTTGACGGATGGATTCAATATCTCGCTGCCAGCGCAGCAAGGGAGTGGTTCCCAAGCCACTGTGCTCGGACCGATGATAGACCTGTTCGATCCATACCCACAGGCGCTGGTTCAACTCTTCCAGGGTAAGGGTTCGTTGCGGATCCAGATTGGCCAGAAACTGTTCTCGTAGAGATCGGAAGAAACGTTCGATCTTGCCCCGACCTTGGGGCTGGTAGGGTGGAGTGTGAGTGATGAGGATGCCGATGGAGGCAGCAATGCGCGCCAACTGGGAACTGCGGAAAACCTTGGCATTGTCCACGTACAAGCGGGTGCAAACCCCACGTGCCGCCACGGCTTGCCGCAAGCAATCGAGAAACGCATCGAGCCCCTGGTGAGAGTAAAACTGGGCATGCGGGATGAGACGGCTGGCATCATCGAGAACGGCATACAAGAAGACCTGCATGCGCCCGCCACCGGAGCGCTGGACGTAGGGCCCGAACAGCATGTCGGATTGCCAGATCTGATTACTCCGCTCCGCTTCGAACTTCTTGTGCGCGGGCGCCGCCAGCAGCTGAGGAGTGGTCAAACCGCGCTGTTTGAGGAAGCGATACAGAGTGGCGGCGGAGACCGCAGGAGAGCCGGTGCTTGACACCAGCGCCAGTTCGCGCATCAGAGTCATGCCGGTGCGATGTGGGTTCTCGCGTTTTAGTCGTTCGATCAGCTCAGCCAGCTGGGGTGCAACGACACGCGATTGCCCGCGATCGCAGCGTGGTTTGGGAGCTAGTGCGGGAAAGCCCCCGCGACGATAGCGCAGCGCCCAATCGAGCAAGGTGTCGACCGAAAGCGAAGTGCGCTCGGAGTGGGGAATCTCATACTTACGCGCGGCGATCTCTTCGGCCCGGCGCGTGAGTTCGCCGCGCGGCAGCACCTCCAAAACCAGAGGAGCGATGAGTCCATAGCGAAACAAGGCGATTTTTTCGGCCCGCGTGTCCATGATGACCTAGCCTCAACTTCGGTCACCCTAATCGGCTCGCACCTTGTTGCCAAGACAAACGTTGTGTGTTTCCGCATCAGGAACTGGAGGAAGCCGGCGAGAGGTTGATGCGACAACCGTGGGGAACCAGAAAACGTGGCCAGCCCAGTAAGTGGGCTCGGAGTTCGGCGAACAGGAAACGATGCGCTACGATCCAGCCAATGCCCTGCAGCATCTGTAATGCGCGGGTGAGAAAATCTGTCGCGGGCACGACTGTGGTTAAGCTGACCAAAGCGACGCACAAAGCCGCGGTTTGCTGCTGGAATCGGCGTACCCAGAACTGGCCGCGTTGATAAGGCATGTTGGGTTGAGAGGCCGCGGCAGCCGCTTCTCTTAAAGTGCGCCGGTCCAGCAGGCGCGACACTAAGAACAAACCGATCACCTGGATACTGAAACGTAGGTAGGGCAAGGCAAACTCTGGCAGCAGAGAAACCGTACGTTTACAGAGCAGGCATAGATACCGGCGCACCGGGATGGCTCCGTCGTAGTTCACATCGATCAGGGTGCGGCAATAAAAACCGTGCGCCCGCAGAGGATCTCGTCCCTGGCACAGCGGACAGTGGTCAGGCCGGTAGCGACCGGGGTCGGAAAGTTCTTGCAAATACTCTTGGATGGTGCAGCGGTGCGGGTGTAGGCTTTGCATTGAGGGACCTCCCTCCGGGAGTGGCAACTCCCGTGATTGGTTTAGGCCGGAGGGCTTCATCGCCCTCCGGGTGCTAACCTCGCAAAATCCTACATCCAAGTAATCAACTGCGACTGGGATCACACTTATCCCACCGCCATCCACACTCCATTCCAGGATCTCGTCGCGATTGTTTCCGTCCAGGAAGAACTTAATCAGACAAATGAAAACTCTG
>CAVZFP010000028.1:0-127513 GCA_963774565.1 uncultured Acidobacteriaceae bacterium
CCGAACCGTTGGCATGGCCTGGATACATAGACCGCGTGACTGGCGCCGGAGACTTCGACCTTGTGGCTGTTGGCTCGTGTGGCATACCAGCGCTCGAGGTCGGGGACGCCGCAAAAGCTGGGAGCAAGCGGTGGTGATCACTGCCTTGAAATGGTCAGCTAAGTTCAGCATCCGCGATCGCGCCATGACGGCGGCCTGCTCCGCAGACAGGTCGGCTGCGAAGTACTCATGAAACTGCGCGGGATCCAGGTAAGTGAAACCGTCTGCCGTCTTCTTTATAGCGCCAGACTTGCTGAGGTCACTTGGGAATCGCTTTCCGTCGTCCGCCTCGTTCTCTCCAGCGTCTGGCATGTGGGCTGCGATGTAGACCAATCCGGCAACCGACGGATCCATCCCAGCTTCCCTAATTACGGCTCGCCATAGCTGTGAGCGACAAGAATCCACGGTCCGTCTTGAAGAGCGAGGGGCCGCTTGGTAGCAGCCGCGTCTTCTTTAAACGACGTCTCCAGCTCTTGAACGATGCTGGCGTTGTAGCCATCCTTCACAAGAATGTCGTAAACGCCCCTCCAGCCGGAACCATCCGCCCAGGCGCCATGAACCAGAACAATATTCCGAATGTTGCGCCCCTGTTTCTGCGCCGAGGTTCTGTGTTGCGAGCGAGCAAGTGAACAGCAATAGTGCGATGCAGGACCGGGACATTCCCCGTGCCACTCCCGTAGTCTTCATTGAACTACCCATGTTGCCGCTCCTTTCTGCAAAATTAGCGGAGGCCACCGCTGCCGAAGATGATCTCTCCGGTGAGCCACCGGGCTTCGTCGGAGGCGAGAAACGCAGCGATAAGACCGATGTCCTCGGGCATGCCGGTCCGGCCGAGCGGAGTCAGCGCCCTGATCGCGTTTGCGACTTGATCGTAGGAGTCCATGGCACGCGCGCCCTCGGTGTCGACTACGCCAGGATTGATGGAGTTGACGCGGATGTTCCGGGGCCCGAGTTCCTTCGCGAGCACCCGAGTGATACCGTCCACCGCGCTTTTCGTTGCCGCGTAGATCGAAGATGCGGGGGGAGTCAGAGTGCTCGCTACGGAGCCAATGTTGATGATGCAGCCACCCTTTTCACCAAATTGCTTTACAGCACGTTTGGAGCTCAGAAGCAGTCCGAGCACGTTGGTGTCGAACTGGCGATGAAACTCCTTTTCGTTTATGTCCTGCAAGGGCAGGTAGGCAAAGACGCCGGCATTGTTAACCAGTACGTCCACATTGCCGAGCTGCTTCTCTGTCTCGTTGAAGAAGCGATCAATCTCCTTCGACGAGATCACGTTTCCTTGCACAGCAATGGCTTTTCCGCCGGCCGCTTTGATCTTTTCAACGACACGATCTGCGCCTTCTCGATCAGAGGCGTAGTTCACTGCAACAGCAGACCCCTCCTTCGCCAGCGACCAAGCGATGCCTGCCCCGATTCCTTTCGATGCTCCTGTCACTAATGCGATCTTTCCATTAAGCTTTCTCATTTATTAATCTCCTCGCTTCGACAGCCGCCTGTTGCCTATCCCCGGTCGTTTCCCATTTGATCCAATTTAGATCGACCACAAGAATCGAGTAGAAGGTTCTCGATTTTGGAATCCAGATCTCGAGCAACGGCGATAGCCTCCATGTTGCCGTATGGCGCCAGGAGGCTGGCCATCCTGTCATACGATAAGTGAACGCCATCGCCTCGCTCATCTGCCAGAACGGTGACTGGAGCGTACGATCCCGCTTCTGGCACATGCTTCGCCATTTCCTTCATGACAAGCGGATTCCCGATCACAAGCCGCACTATCTTCGGCGTGGTGCGCCCCGTTTCTTTGCGCAGAACCGCGCCGTGATCAAGCTCCAGAAACAACATCAGTCCGGTCTGGCCTGGGTTTCGATCGATCACCTCTTTCAACTCAGCGAAAGTGCCGGCTTCCTTGGACGCTTTCGCGAATTCAACCAAATCCAGCCGCCCAACCGCATTTTTTAGCGCGGCCACGACAGCCTCGAATGGCCTGGACGACGTCACGCTAACGCGCTCGATCTCGAATCTTCTGATGGACATTTTCATGCTTCCTCCTGGCACCAAGGCCCGATTCTCGAATCGACCCGTCTAAATCTCCACTGCGGAACCATGACATCGTGGGCCGGAGGGGACGCGACCACGAGCACCTCCTCCGTGCCGCGATACTCAAGATCGTATCCCGGCGGGCATTCTGTCCGTACCCGTTTACCGATGAACTGACAGTGCCGCATCAAGTTAGTTCTGCAGGAATCGCAGGGTCTGGTCGAGAAACGCGCTGTGATACTGGAAGATAGCTCCATGTCCAGCATCAGGAAAAATGCTCAACTCAGAGTTTGGCAGCTTGCGCGCCAACTCCACGGAATTGATCGATGGCACCATCACGTCGGTGTCGCCATTCGCCACCAGCACTGGGTGTTGGATACTGTCCAACGAGGTCGGCTTAGGCGCCATGCCCCATTTGGTAATCGCAGTCACCTGGGCAACGATGGTCTCTTGTGTCGCGGGCAGATCGCGGTCGTGTTGTCGAGCGCCAAGGCGCTGCAGAAATTCCGCAGCCGCCTTCTGGCCGTCTTTTGATTGCGTGAAAAACAGCGACTGCTTCGGATGTTTCTTCTCAGCGGTTGCCCTGGCTACCGCGTTCTGCAACACCGCACCCACGTTGCTGATCCCTTCGCCGCCAGCGGCCGAAGTGCCAGCCAAAATTACTTTTCGCACAAGATCGGGATGTTTTTGCGCGATGACTTGAGCGATGAAACCACCGAGTGAGAAGCCAAGCAGGTCGGTCTTCTTGAGCCCCAAAGCTCGAATGAAGGCCACTGCATCCGTTGCCATATCATCGATCGTGTTTGGCGTTGTGCCCTTCGAGCCACCGACTCCACGGTTATTGAAAGCGATGACGCGGTGTTTCTGGGCCAGGCCGTCGATCGTTCTCGGGTCCCAATCATCGAGAACCGCTGTTAGGTGGTGGAGCAGGACAACTGGAACGCCATTCTTTTCGCCGATCTCCCGATACCCAAAGGAAGTCCCGTTCACGTCAACGGTCTTGGTAACTGCATCAACAAAAGTATTAGCCATCGTTTTATTTCCTCTCATTTGATTTGTTTTTAGACGGACACATCGAGTACTGAGTCGTGCCTGTCAAAAGCTTTGATTGTGGGAGAGACCGATCGGTCGCATATTAATTTAGCGTAAATATCTTCGTCGGCTCCGTTAGAATGTTCCCGGTAGGATATGCGACCGACCGGTCCCACGCGTGGTCTTCATAGAAGCGGTAACCCAGCAATGCATCCCGGGACCGTTCGGTCTCATCCAACCACAGGACCGTGCGAGATCAGCCCTAACGACGCCATCGTCGAACCAAAAAAGGAATGCCGAAATGCACAAGACATTGTTAGAAACATTGTTAGCCGGGGCCATCGCCCTGACCGTTTCCGCCGGATCTCTCGCGGCTGCTCCCGCCCCCCACAAAGAGCGACTCGACGCTGCAGCCTTGGACACGATCAGATCAGACTTCAGGAAGCTCATGGAAATGGCTAACCGGCACGATTTCCAGGCTTTGCACGAGATGTTCTGGCAATCCCCCTCGACGCTTCTTGTGGCCAAGAGCGCGATCCCCTCCGAGGGCAACTGGGCAGGCTTCTGGGGCAACGAGGCTATCGATCAGGAGCTACACGACATCGGCACCTCTGGCCCGGTCGTACTCGAGCCGGACTATTCGAAGCTCAAGGTCGTTGGCCTAACGCGAGATATTGCGGAATCCTATGTGCCCATGAATATCACGGTTTCCTATGCGGGGCAGGACGGAACGCCCAAGCCATTCCTGATGGTTATAAATTGGATAAGAGTCGGGAAAGACTGGAAGGTCGCCTCTGAGATCATCCTGCCCGTGCCTCCGGCGCCGGCCGCCAAGGGGTAGGCAGCACCAGATGCCTGTTGGCGCGCGACCAAGTGCGAATCGAGGTGCCAACACTGGAACCGCTTTTCATTCAGGAGTCCCCCGCAAGTCGATGACCATCAGATTCTCATCGGCGTGATGGTCATTCGCGGTTTCAATGAGCGACACGAGGTCCGTTCGCTCAGTCACGGTATGGGTTTCGATACCGCATTGGGATCGAGCCCAGCCCTTTAATCAGACGGTGCTGAATCAACTTCACGGAGAGTGGCAACATGCGCAAAGGCGAGGAAACGCGGCAGGAAATCATTCGCAAAGCGGCCCCAATCTTCAATCGGAAGGGGTATAGCGGCGCCGCACTCTCCGATCTCATGCGAGCGACCGGGCTGGAGAAAGGGGGGATCTACCGGCATTTTGAGAGCAAGCAGGAGCTTGCTGTCGACGCCTTCGCCCACGCTTGGAAAATTTCATTCGATGCGCGCTTCGAGGGAGCAGGCGAAATCTCGAATACGGTTGACCGCCTAAAACAAGTCGTTCGAAATTTTCGGGACCGCCGCGCTGGGCTTGTGCCAGGAGGCTGCCCGCTGCTGAACACGGCCATCGATTCCGACGATAGTAATCCCCCGTTGCGGGCGAAAGCTCGCCAGGCTCTCAGTTCCTGGCTTGGTCGCCTGCAATCGATCGCCGAGGAAGGACAACGGCGAGGCGAATTGCGCTCCGATGTTGATTGCGCGAAATTGGCCACGTTGATCGTCAGCACCCTCGAAGGCAGCCTCATGGTGAGTCGTCTGCAGCGAAAGGAAGAGCCTCTTGACTCTGCCTGCCGCCACTTGGAGGAGTACCTCGAATCGAGGGTGCGTGCGCAGACATCGAAAGCCCGAGGCTCTGAGATGCGACCGCAAGCCGTGGGTGACTGAGAAAATCCAAAAGGAATCTTTCGCCGGATGGCGGCTCGCGTTGGAGATAATCTCGGTGTAACGAGCAAGCAGGAAGTAATTCCAAGGTAAGGTTTGCCGACTACACACCCAGAATCGTCGTGGCCGCGGGATTTACCTGATGAAAGCCCTAATGGACGACGTGCGCTTTGAAGAAGGTGGAGCTGTCGTGCGTATGCGAACGGGCACCGGCAGGCGTGTTTATCCTAGCGTAGGCGCGAACGGAACGCCGCGCTCTCGGGTCGGGCGCGTCGACACGGCAGATAGTACCCGCGGAATCAGGCACGCACGTATTTGTTAAACCAGTCGATCGTGCGTTGCCAAGCTAAATCGGCCGCGGCTTTGTTATACCGTTCTGGCGTCGCGTCGCAATTGAAGCCATGTCCTGCGCCCTGATAAATATAGCCTTCGTGCGGAATGTTCGCCGTGCTCAGCGCCTTGTCGTACGCCGGCCAAGTGGCTGCCAGCCGGGTGTCGAGTTCTCCGTGATGCACCAGGATCGCCGCCTTAATCTTCGGGATGTCCTCTGGGGCGGGAGGACCGCCATAAAACGGCGCGGCTGCCGCCAGGTCGGCTCCCAGCCGCGCCGCTAGCATATTGGCGGTCGAGCCTCCGTAGCAGAAGCCGGTAGCGCCGATCTTTCCCGTGCAGTCAGGGCGGGACTTCAACCACAAGGCCGCAGCCACCATATCCTCGGACATCTTCTCCTTGTCGACCTTGTTGAACATCTGGCCGCCCTTGTAGTCGTCTCCCGGATAGCCGCCCAGGGATGTGAGGCCGTCGGGCGCAAATGCCATGAAGTTGGCCAGGGCAAACCGCCGCGCGATGTCCTCGATATGCGGGTTCAGACCTCGATTCTCATGGATCACGATTACGCCGGGCAACTTCGTTACCGTCTCGGAGCGGGTGTCGGCACTGATCGGGCGCACGAGATATCCCTTGATGCTTCCATTGCCCTTCGGGGAGGGAACGGTCTCGTACGTGGCCTTGATTCGGTCATCGGTGCGGGAAACCTGCTGGCCCCGCGCATAATTCGGCATCAATGCATTGATAACCGTGGCTGCCGCCAGACCGCCGGCCAATCGCTGTATGCCCTCCATAAAGGCGCGGCGACTAATCTCACCATGAATGAAATCGTTATAGAGATCGATGGCCTCAGGCGGAAGTTTGGGTTTTGTCGGTTCCATGGGTGACTCCCGCGGCGATAATACCATCGGTTTCTTGTCCTTTGGGAAAGACATGTTCTCTACCCGGAAGCGACTGTCCCACGGGCGCTGCAGCGCTTCCTTTCGATTTCGATCTGGTCGGCCTGGTGCCGATTGCGTCGAGATCGGCCATCACTTCAGGAGGAATCTGAAGCAGCGAAGACTGAAGATT
Organism: uncultured Acidobacteriaceae bacterium; assembly: GCA_963774565.1. Lineage (GTDB taxonomy): Bacteria > Acidobacteriota > Terriglobia > Terriglobales > Acidobacteriaceae > Sulfotelmatobacter. Next base: position 6,238 of record CAVZFP010000028.1, read on the forward strand.
CTCGCGAAGATGCGCGAGGGAAGATGTTCCAGGGATCAGTAGGATATTGGGCGAGCGCTGCAGAAGCCACACAAGCGCAACCTGCATAGGTGTGGCCTTGAGCGACGCTGCGGCTGCGTCAAGCGCCGACGACTGTAATGGAGTGAAACCTCCGAGCGGGAAAAACGGAACATACGCTATACCTTGGGCGGCCAGGTCGTCGATGAAAGCATCGTCGTTCCTCTGGGCCACATTGTAGAAATTCTGCACGCAGACAATCTCTGTCATCGCTTGCGCTTCGGCCAACTGCGGGGGAGAGATGTTGCTCAGACCGATGTGACGGATCAGTCCCTCCCGCTTGAGTTTGACGAGCACGGTCAGCGGCTCTTCGATCGATTCCTGCCCGGGTTCCGAGATTGCGCCGACCCGAAGATTGACGACATCGAGATGGTCGAGGCCCAGATTTGTCAGGTTGTCATGGACAGCATCCACCAACTCCTGGTGGGAAAGAGCGTGAAGCCAGGATTTGTCTGGGCCGCGGCGTGCGCCCACTTTGGTGACGATCACGAGATCATTGGCATAAGGATGGAGCGCCTGCTTGATGAGCTGATTGGTCACATGGGGTCCGTAGAAGTCACTGGTGTCGATGTGGTTCACGCCCGACTCTACCGCCTCTCGCAGAACAGCAATGGCGGTATTCACATCTTTCGCCACTCCCCAGACGCCCGGGCCGGCCAGTTGCATGGCCCCGTAGCCCATGCGGTTTAATGTCATTGATTTGCCGGGCAGAGTGAAGCTGCCCGCGATGTCTCTTTGGGCGATCATTTCATTTCTCCTGATGCGTTGTTCCTCGGCAGTAATAGGAAGGTTAAAACGACTCTCCAACCATTTCTTCGCTTTTCTTCCAGAGCGCCTCGGCAGCGTTTGGATCGATCGCGTAACCGCGTACACCTTCGTTTATGGCGACCGGCAGATCGTCCGGCACGATGTGGCCGACGTGACAATCCTCGCAATACTGACCAGCGATCTCGTCGGCGGAAGCGACCACTGCAGCCCACACCGAAGTTGCGGCTCCTTGTGGAATCGTTTTCCACTGGAAGGGGCCTTTGCCTTTCGCTGCGCGTTGCTGATTTATCTGGTCGATCATCTTCTCTATTCGGCCAGGATCCTGGTAGCGACCGAGTTCGGTCTGAATGCCTCCCGGATGCACCGCCGCCGCGCGCAGGCCCTGGTCCCGGTGGCGTTTGTCGAATGCGATCGCGAAGAGAATGTTCGCCGTCTTCGATCGGCCATCTGCGACCATGGGGCCGGCGATATTTACGTTCATGACTATCGTTTATTTGTTCCGTCTGACTGCGTGGCCGCTCTGACCGCCAAAGAGCAGCGCAATGCCTTAAAACTTATGAAGAAGATTTCGAAGCCACCACGACGCCGTCCGGACGCCTCGATTGAGCAAACTACTTACACCATCCAGTTGAATTAGCCGGCAGAAAAGTCAGGTGAGCACTTCGGCGTGAGTGTGGAGGTGCGCCCAGCAGTGACACAACCCACCCATAGTAACCAATGGTAATCAGCCTTTTGTGCCCCCCTTATAGCTCCAAAGTGCCATTCGCAGTGACCTCAATCACCTCTAATCTATCGATTGAGCGCAGTAGGTCCGACGCCCAGATCGGAAAAATGAAGTCCTACTGTAGATGTCCCCCCCTGCAAATGCATTGTTGACGGGCGGCAGCAAGGCACGACCGCAACCACTGAGTTCCCATCGTAGGAACTCAATCAGGAGAATTAACGTGAAACTTTTGACTTGGATTCCCGCTCTGTGCATTTGTGCTGCTGCCATACTGTTTGCCGTGCCAGCTCACGCCAATTCCGTCAACTTGTCCACCCAACCGGGCTCGAGCGCTAGCGTATATACGTTTCCCTCCACCAGCGGGTACGCCAGTACTTCGGCACGGGAATCGGCCTGATCGAAACCGTCACTTACAACCTAAACGGCGAGAACACTTTCCTCGCTGGGGTCGGCACCACCGTTGGGAACATCACCCACTTCGCCAGCACCTCGTTTGGAATACCTACCTTCGACGGCACCTTCAGCAACGCTGCATTCAACTCCACAACGGATGTGCTGACCGCGGCGTTTTCCGGCTCGGAATTCAACGGGACGGATTGGGTGCCTTTCAATGGTCAGCTTACCGAGACGCTTAACCTCAACGGTCCCACCTCCACTGATGATGACGAGTTCTCGTTCACCTTACAAACTGGCTCGGTCACCAGTGCCACGATATCCACTGTACCGGAGCCGGGCTCGCTGATGTTGTTCGGCACTGGCCTGCTCAGCATGGCTGGCATGATCCGCAGGAAGTTGGTCGGGCGGTAAGCGAGTGTCTTTAGCACGGTAGCCCCCTGGAGAAATCCGGGGCTTTCCTTTTTTATTCAGGATCTTTACCGAACTCGAGAGGGTTCAAAAACCGCCAGGCGAGTCTCGAGCGCCTGGACCGCGGCTCGTTTCCAACATCGAATCTGGCGCTCAGGCACATTGAACTCGCGCGACAAGTCCCCGGCCTTCTCGCCTCGCAGGTGTCTCAGCGCAACTTCTAATCGCTGATTTCTTGGGCATCTGAACATAGAAAACAGATCAGTGCGACTTCACCTCACGTGTCAGTGCCGGCCGCCTTCAGCGGGACGATTCCGTTCGATTCGACCCAACCGTTTGGACAGGTTGCTCTGCTTGCTCTTGGGGGCCTTCTCCATGGGGGGCGGCAGAGTGGTAGAGCAGCGTTTGGCACCGCCGCGGGTGCGGTTACGGCTCTTATGCCAGGTGACAACGAGAGAAAGCTAAATTAAGCTTTAATCTCAGTCACTTGCCTCCCACGCCGGGATGGCGGAACTGGCTGACGCAGCCAACTCAAAAAACTCTGGTCGGATTTCGATTTTTCCAATCTTATTGTAGAAACTAGGACTTAGGTCTAAGTGCCCCCTTTTGGCTTGTGCGGTTCTGGCACGTGTTTTCGCAGGGTGTCAGCCACAGTCGCTTTAGGGAGTAATCGGCTCGTCCAGCCACCCCAAGAGCCACCTTACCCATCGAAATCCTCACCGTGCCAAAACGCTGCAGGAGATCGCGAAGTGGACGGAGAAGGAATTGAAGATCAAGCTCGGAGAGGCGACCTGCTGGTCCGCGCAGAAGTTCAACATCTGGGAATTCGCTGCTTCGTAAGCGACCTGCCCAGCAATCGGGGAAGGCTAACGGTTGGGGAGAGTCACGATCTCGCTCAAATCCAGCAGATTCTCATCTGCGGTGACTAGTGTCAGATCGAGGACCTTTGCCGTTGCCGCCAAGAACCGGTCTGCTGGGTCAGCGTGGGGAAGGCCCAATGCCAAGCCTAACTCGACCATCTCGGCCGTCAAGGGTGCCTCTCTCAACTGCTCTCTAGCCCGCTTCACCCAGCCGAACGGATTCTCAACCTGAACTCGGCCCTTCTGCATCAACACCAGTGCCTCCCACACACTCACTGAGGACAGCCAGAGTTCATTGTTCACGTTGGAAAGTTCGTTGTTCACCCGCCGTCCCAAGCGCTTCGGCTCCAACTTGCTCCAGAGCCAAATATGCGTATCGAGAAGAAGCCTCAATCCCGGTACGCCTCCATGTCCTTAACATCGAGAACATGCCCCACGATGTCGCCGACAATCTTCCCGGTGCCAACCAGATCACCTACGAATTTACGTGTGTGATCAGGACCGGCTGGAATCACTTCCGCCACAGGTTTCCCACGACGCGTAATGCGTAGAGGTTGGCGTGTCTTCTGAACCTCGTCGATGAGGCCAAGGCACTTAGCCTTAAATTCCGAAATGGAGATTTCATTCATAGACTCGAATCTCTCAGATGACCTTTATTATAACCATAGTCATCTATTGAGTCAACTGCCTTTAGGCCGCCGTTGTGCGGTCGACGCCGACCGAGATAGCGAGGGAATAGAGTACGAGATAGTCTTTAAAATCAATAGCTTCCATCCTCAGCCGGGATGGCGGAACTGGCAGACGCAGCGGACTCAAAATCCGCCGACCTTCGGGTCTTGGGGTTCCCCTCCCGGCACCACTCCTAAAGTCTTGCGATGCTCTTGTTTAGCCGTCTTCCTAGTTCTGTGATTTGAATCGGAAAGCAGTGTCTCAGCGATCTCTGACGTGATGTAACGTGATGCGACGTGATGTTGACGGAAGTTGATTGGGGCTCTCCCAGAGCCGACTCTATCCAAATCGCGGCGGAATCGAATGCCGCCCGCAAGTCGCTGGCTTCGTTCAAATCCCCCTCGCAAGAGCACCCGACGACGGAGACCCGGCGACACTCGGCTATTCGTCGCCAGCGTGTGCCGCAGCTTGGCCTTCGCCGGAGACTTTACCCCGGTGTCCAACAAAGGCCAGCAAACATCGCGGAGCCCCTCGTGACCCCGCTCGCGTGGAACGCATCAAACATCGGCAGCGGTACGTTGGGCCGAATGCCAAGTGCACGAGGATGAGGAATAGCCGTTTATGTTTCAAAGAACAGGAAGCGATCCGCGCCCCCTAACCTAAGAGGTCGACACCCAATTTCTTTGCGGTTTTGCGCACGTCGTCGTCAAGCGTCGCCAACGGTAAGCTTCGACGGATGGCCAATTCGAGATAGATCGCGTCGTAGCTGGTCAGTCGATGTCTTCGGCACAATGCAAGAAGATGCGTAAAGGCGCGATCAGGAGCTTCGTTGTCTCTCTCGATTCCGAGCTTGCTCAGGTCTGCGATAAAAGCGTCAGACTGCGTCGGAGTGATACGCCCCTTGCGCTCCGCCATCGCCAGGACGTTCGTGATTTCGATGAACCACCAAGCAGGCACAAGCGCCGTCTCGGTGGCCAGCCGATTCAGCAACGCCGCGGTCTTCGGTGTGGCTTCGTCATGGAACAGCCAGGCCATGGCGATGGAGCAATCAACAACAAACGCCGCACTCATCGGCGGCCCTCCCTAATGAGGTCCTTGACCTTCAATCCGCCTAAGGACAAACCAGTGGCCAGCTTCTGGATCCGATCAATGGCGGCGACGCGCTCCTCTGGTCTTACTTCCTTTTTCACGGGCACGAGCTTGGCCACAGGTGCCCCATGTTTCGTGATCGTGATTTCCTCACCCGCCTCAACCTTTTCCAGCAGTTCCGATAAATGCGTTTTTGCCTCGTACGCGCCGACCGTGTTGCTGCCCTGCAGTGTGGCCATAAAAATTTCCCTTATTAGACTAGTGTAAGACTAGTCTAACAACGCCTACGTCAGAGGTCAACTCGAAGTTCCGGTAGGGTTCGACTCCCCCTCCCGGCACCAGCATTGTTCGCGTCAATTGGTTACCGTCGTCATCGAATCTTCCATTGACGGAATTCGTTTCAAGGGCAGAGTAATCGCTGATGAACAGACGCCTACCGCCGGACGGAAGCGCCTCGTCATATCCTTCCTCCGCGGAACAGGAGAGTGGCTTCTCCCCCTTTAGTGCCATTGCTCTCCCCCAAACGTGTTATGGACGGTAGCATCCGCATCGGGCATCCTGTGATTGCCATGGCTCCTTTTTTGAACTCGTTGTTTCCGGTTGCCGGAAACGCAAGCACCGAACGGCGTATGGCTGCAAGTTCCCTCCTCGCTTCTCAGACAGGATACTAGTTCGAGTACTGCACGAAATCGGGCCATTGGTTTAGGAAGTTTAACGGGACCCAGGAGTGCAATTAGTTTGCCGAGCCCAAAACTCAGCTTAGTCCAAGGATTTCCGCTGTTCGAGGACGTCGCGCCGGCCGATTGCGAGAGTATTGTTGCCGGTGCTCGCGAAAAACGCTTCTCCCGCAAAGAGACCCTCTTTTCCGAGGGCAATCCCGTTCGCCAAGTGATTATGTTGCTTTCCGGCTGTGTCAAGATCACTCAAACGGGGCTGAGCGGAAATGAAGTGATCCTCAGGTTAAATGGAGCCGGTGAAATTGTTGGTTCTTTCCGAGTGTGTGTGCAGTGCTCTCACTGCTCCACGGCGCAGGCAGTCCAATCCACCACGGCCTTGGTGTGGGATGCGGAAAACTTCGAAAAGTTCCTGGTGCGAGTGCCGGCATTTCGCCGCAATACCCTTCGCGCTCTTGAACAACGTTTGCGGGAGATGGAGCAGCGCTTTCGAGAAGTCTCCACGGAAAAGGTTCCCTCGCGCCTCAGCAGCGAGCTGATTCGGCTATCGGATCAACTCGGAGGACCGGTGAACGGGCAGCGGGAGATCGCGCTTTCACGCGCCGAGTTGGCGCAATTGACGGGGACAACTTTATTCACCGTGAGCCGACTGCTCTGCCAGTGGCAATCGTTAGGCATCGTCGCGATCCGGCGAGAGGCTGTGATGGTTCGAGACTTTGTCGCCCTGGCTCGACTTTCACAGACTGAATAATCTTGCAATCCTGGCTTGCCTGGTTGGAACCTGCTTGATTTTCTCCGATTTTGCGAACAACCGCTAATTGTCTCCCGCGTCTTCCACTCTATTCCCAAGCAACCAGCGGCTCAGTGCCTTGTGATTCTTATAGTAGACGGTCAAGGCCCGGGAAACGTCCCCGCCGCAGTCTGCTTGATTTTGGGGGGCTCAGGTGTATTCCGGGGAGAGCTCGACGCTGGCTTCGCTACGTTCGGCAGAGGCGTGTGGCCTTGTCCGCTTATCGGAGAATTTTCAGCCGGCGGAGGATTCGGGGCGCCGTTATTCCTTGGGTCCCTGTTACCGACCTTTACCGAACTGCCTCTGCCCAGATCGACGACTCGCAGGTTGTCGTCCGTCACTTCTTGCGCGCGCACGATGTGAGGCGTGATGGCAAAGACAATTTCGTTCTCCTGCCTTTCCTTGTCCTCTTGTCCAAATAAATACTTCAAGATTGGAATCTTCGTCAGCCAGGGGTAGCCGGCGAGGGAATGCGTCTCAGTGTCTTCGAGAATTCCACCCACCAGGTTCACTTCTCCATCTTCGAGGCGGGTTTCGTGCTCGATGCGTCGCTGTCCGATGATCGGCTGGCTGATCCCGCCAATATTTTGCGTTCCGCTAACGGATGAAACCTCCAACGTCATTTTCAGAGTGACTTCACGATCAGAGTGGACGTGGGGAGTGATATCAATATTCACTCCCACGTCAAGATACTGGAATTGCGTATTGACCAATGCACTGACACCACCGATTCCCCCCGCGGCTCCAAATGAACCTGTCGCCACCGGCACTCGGTCGCCGATTTTCAATGTAGCCTTCTCATTGTCCAGAGCCCGGATCTCGGGGTTCTGTAGCAGCTTGGTGTCGCTATCACTCATGAGGAATGACATCGATGCGCCGGGAATGCCTACCTGAAAGTTGTTCCCATTAACCTTTAAGAGCGTTGTTGAAAGTGAAAGCGTTGCCGCCCGAACCCGAGCCCGAGCCGCTGCTGACTCCGCCAACGGCACCGACCCCAGGTACTAGCGCGACGTTCGCAGAGGTAGGTGGATTAACGCCCATCGTGCGGATGCGATTGCGACTGACTTGCAGAACCGCGATGTCGATCACGACCTCTGGTTTTGGTTTGTCGATGTCAGTGAGCAATTTCTGCGCCAGCACCATCTGGTCTGTCGTTCCCCGCAGGATCATCGCATTCTGGTTGGGAATTAGCTGAACGCGAGTGACGTCAAGAATACTCTTCAACGTTGCGGCTGCTTCCTGCAGTTCGGCGGGGTTCGAAACGTTCCGCAGGTAGAACGTTTTCATGACGGTGTCTTCCATTTCTTTGCGTTTCGCGGTGGTATCCGCAGCGACTAAAATGGTGTTGCTCGAGATGGGTTCCCAGAACGTCTTCGTCTGCAGCGCCACCGTGTTCAGCGCTTCGCGCAGCGTAACGTCATTGAGCTCTACGGTGATCTTCTGCGGCTTGTAGTCCTGATCAAACAAAACATTGATTCCGGCAAGCTTGGCGATGGTCTTGTACACCATGCTCGCGCCCTCGGTGAGCCGCAGGTTGATCAGCGTATTGGAGAGGGGTACCAGTTCGACCGGCCCACCTACTTCATCCGCCAATTTATCCAGTGGCGATCGTGTCTTTGGGGCCGATTCGCCTTTAGCTTTCTTCCTTATCATTTCCTCCGTGCGAACGGCTTCTCCCTTCGCCATGAAGTTGGTGGGATCGATCTCGGCCGCACGCTGAAACTCCGCGGCTGCTTCCTGCAGCTTGCCGCTGTCTCGTAACAACTGCCCCTGTCGGACGTGTTCCACAGCGGCGTAGAGGCGCATCCGCGTGAACGCTGTGAAATATCTCGCGTCCTTGGGTTTCAGAGAATGCGCCTGGCTGTACGCTTGAAAGGCTTCGTCGTATTTGTTCTTGGCTTCCGCCTGAACGCCTTGTTTGTACAAAGCATTGGCTTGATCCGCATGTCCCATCACAGGTACCGACAGGATGATAATAAGAGTTGCCAAAATTCGAAGACTTTTCATGATGTCACTGGTGTCAGACCGAGGTTGAAGTTGGATGCGATCCCCTTGTACACGCGTGCCTCCTGAGGGAATTGTTGCCGGAGTAAATCTGGGGGAGCAATTTGACCGTGCCCAGAGGGCAGCTTCGCCCGGCAGCACGGCGCGCAATGACTTTAGTGATAAACCTCTCGTGCGCTCAGGTGTTTGAGCTGGCGCAAAGAGCAGAAGGTTTTGGCTGCAAATATTTCTCGTCTAGCTTTCGCAGTTGTAAAACCGCAACATCCCATCCTCGGACGGGCACCTGCTGGCGAACCGCCCGCAACAATTGAGAAGCCAATCTGACGCAATCGTCGAATGAAGACAACAGCATAAGGGAAGCGCGCCTTTAATTTCCTCTTTACTGGTTATCGTGCGGAAACCGTTCGCGAGAGAACATCCCATTCAAAATTGTTAAGTAACTTTACCAACTTTACAAAACTTTACATTCATAGTTGCCGAGCCGCAAAGAGCAAAAACGTAGGCCTAGTAGTGTGTCGCCACGAGCCAGGGGGGCACTTGGCTCGAGTTTTGGCACGCGGATGGTTTTTACTCCCCTTCTTCCCGTGCTCATTAAGCGCATCGTCCCGAAGGAATCGCTACTGCTCCATTAGGGCGGACTTGTGTCCGCCGAGTTAGGAAGGAGGCTGCACAGCCATGAGGAAGTCGTCACAGGTTTGGATTCCCATACTTCTCGTTGCCTTCGCGACAGTAGCTGCGAGCGCACAGTCTTTTCGCGTTCAATGTCCAACCAGCACGATCACTCACCCCGACCCGACCAACGCCGGAGTCAATAATTCGGAGCCTCCGTACAACGGCCCGACGCAGTTTACGACCAACGCTCAGGGATATGTGTCGCCAACGTCGGGTACTGTGAACGGCGCCATCAAGTGCCAGCAGATCTCGGGCGGTGACGGTCTATTCGACGATGGCGCGACGGCACGCAGATATTCATGTTCTCCTTCGGCCCGCTCTCTGGGCTCGCGGATATCGCGGCCGGCCTGCCGGGTACGCAGTTCCCGAGTCGTCTTTAACACCCCGTATCCGGGCACGCTGACGCGCGGTGACCCCGCCACGACCGATGGGGCGACGGCCGGCAACGCGCCGTGGCACGGGTTTGCCCGCCGGCGTATGCGCCGGTTTACCTGGAACGGCGCGGTGGGTCTAGCCCCCGACATCCCGAACATCGTAACCGTGACCGACATCATCGCGGGCCCTCTTACCAGCCCCCTCGCCGCCCCCCACTGCGCCCCTGGCGGCGCGGCGTCCGCCAGCACGGTAACGGTTTTCACGGACTCGCCGCTGGGCGTTTCCGTGGGATCACAGATCGTCATCGCAAACGATGCTCATTCCACCGGGATCGGGGGCACCCCCACGCCGGCGGGCCTTCTGGGCACTTACACTGTCACCTGTGTAGATAACGGCGGTCTGGCTCCTGACTTGGTCGTCAATGGGAGTGGTTTCAACGGCTTTGCCTTCCAGTACAGCGATACACAGCCGGCGCAGGGCTGTCCAACGTCGGCAATGACAACGCCGGCACCGCCGCGGCGGTTGCTCCGGCGAACGATGGACACGTGGATCCCCGCCCCATCATCGATGTGGGCGTGATGAACGGCAACATTCCGGCGCCCCTGGCTGCCTTCGATGAGGACGACGAATTCTTCCTGACCCTCACCAACGTGGGCATGATCATGCGCCCGGACCTGTTCGAGCAGCACACGATCCACTTCCACGGCTACCCCAACGCTTCCTCGTTCTACGATGGCGTGCCTGACGCTTCGGTGGCCATCAACATCGGCGCCAGCTTCACCTATTACTATCTCGCGCCGGATGCTGGGACTTACTTCTGGCACTGCCACATCACCCCGCCCGAGCACTTGCAGATGGGCATGGTGGGGCAGCTCTATGTGCGGCCCCGGCAGGACCGGGTGCCGAGCGGCGGCAACCTCTATACCTATCTTGGGTACCAGAATGGGATCTCCGAGCCCTCAACGAATCCAGTCGCGGACCTGCGCACGGCTTGCAATCCCGCTGCCGATATCCTGTGCAGCGCCACCATGCCGGCCATCAACACCGGCGCCACCGGGCGGCACGGGACCTCTGCAACAACCCGCCAGCAGGTCCGGCTGACCCCAGAAGTACGTCTACAACGACGGCGACGGCTCGACTGCTTACGACGTCGAGTACCCCATCCAGATGCACGGCTTCGACCCCAACTTCCACTTTGTCGGCATGACCTTCAACCCGGAAATGTTTGTGGACATGAAGGACAAGTATTTCCTGCTCAACGGGCGGAGCTACCCCGACACGGTCGCGCCCGGTCCACAGGCCACGGTGTCGACCGATGGCCAGATGCACTACTCGCAGCCGCTGCCGGCCATCATCAACATTCCGGCAGGCGGAAGAGCCTCACTGCGCCTCGTCAACCTGTCCGTCGCGGAATATTTCACGCTGCAGACCCTGGGAGTTCCGATGCACGTCGTGGGATGGAACGCCAAACTCCTGCGCGACCAGGCGGGGAACAACACCGAATACTGGGCCAACTCGATCACGCTGGGCGGCGGCGAGTCGAACGACGTGATTCTGGATGCCAGCGATGACGGGTGCGGGTCCACCGGCTGCGCCGCAAACGCTGTATCCGGCGGGCAGCGTCTTCTATCTCTATGAGCCCGATCTCGACAGGCTGTCCAACGACGCCGAAAATTTCGGCGGGATGATGACGGAAGTCCATATCTGCAACAGCGTGACTGGCGGCAACACATTCGGTAACACCTGCAATTAGGAGCGCGGCAATGAGGGAGATGAACAATGAAAAAAGCGATCTCGAAGACACAACTGCTTCTGGCGCCGATGGCGGCTGTAGCGCTGTTGCTTGCGGCCGACGGCTTTTGCTGCGGCTCCCGGCATCACCGGGTCCCGACCTTTAACTTGACGGCGCAACCGGCTTACCTCAACCAGCCGGACGGGGAGGCGGTTTACTCCTGGGGCTACGGCTGTAACGGCGCGCCGGCGGGCTTTGCTCCCTGCGGCCATTACCGGCGCCGTCTTGCAACTCGATGCAGGTTCCCGGGCCCACGCTGATCGTCCACGAGGGTGATGCGGTCACGGTCAACCTGCTGAATGGTCTGCCCACGGCGGCCGGCAACACCTCGATCCTGTTTCCCGGCTTCCAGGTGACGTCCACCTGTCCTGGCAGTGCTGCAATCGCAGGGCTTGTTGACGTAGCGAGGCGGCGCCGGGCGGCACGGTGACCTACACGTTCACTGCCTCGTCGCCGGGGACGCACGCCTATTACAGCGGCACGCAAGGCGACCTCCAGATCGAGATGGGCCTGTACGGCGCCGTCATTGTGCTTCCAGCGACTGTCCCAGCGAACTGCACGAGCGGCTACCATGCCGCGAATGTGACTGCGAAGGCGCACTGGGGTGAAACGGAGTTCCGGCTGTCGCAGGCCGCCTATGACCACCCCGGAAGTTGTTACGACCGTGAGTATCTGTTCCAGTGGGCCGAGATGGATTCCAGGATTCACAGGCAGGCCGCAGGCGCAGGTGGCGGCGCGATGGCCGGCTGCACGGCCGGCACGGCCTGGGATGCAGTCTCGACGTACAGACCGAGCCGTACCATCCCGCCTACTTCCTGATCAACGGACGCTCCATGCCCGACCTGATGGACCCCAACTACGCGGCCGAGTATCCGCACCAGCCCTACAACGGCAATCCGCACATGCATCCGGGCGAGCTGACGCTTGATCCGCAGCATCGGGCAGGGCCGGTGGCAACACCCGTTCCACGAGCACGCCAACCACGTGCGCATCCTGGCGCGGGATGGGAACTTGATTCTGAGCAGCTCCACCACCCCGATTTCGTATAACACACCGGGAGGCACAGCGGTGTCGGGACGCCCGCTCGCCGGTATTTTGATGTTCAACACCGACACGACTCCGGGGGATGCGTTCGATGGGATCTTCTACTTCACCGGCAGGGGATTGAACTGGGATCCGTACGGTCACCATCCGGGTGATACCAGCCGACCCGCTTCGCCTCGCTTCGCTGCTGTACTCCGGACGCGAACGGCTACAACACGGGCGCTCCCACGGCGATCAACTATTTCGAGTGGTGCCAGGACCACAACAAGCCGGTGGAAGTCAATCCGTTCGGCGATGTGGCGGCGGGCGGCCCGGCCACTTTGCCCGATCCGAATATCCTTACCAACGGCGCGTGGTACGGCGGCACGCCCTACCTGGGTCCGGATGCGAGCCTGCGCGCGACGATGCCGGCCTGCGCGGCTAACCTTACGGCACTGCCAACCCCCGAACGCCAACTGCACCACATTGCTACCGTCCAACACGCAGGCCAACCCCGCCAACGAGCGCGGTTGGGCGTTTATGTGGCACTCGCATAACGAGCGCGAGATCACGACCAACAACGTTTTCCCCGGCGGCATGCTGATGATGATGCTGGTGGATTCCCGGGAATTTGTGATCGACGAGAGTCAGTGACGACTTCGTGTGAGCTGGGGGCAGGCCAGTCGCCTGCCCTCGGGCGATCCCGGAAGGGTCGCGACGAACGGCGGAAGAAGACAACAATTCAGGTTTGGTGTCCATAGCGGACCGACAACGAGAGGCAAAAAATGATCCGGATCAATGATTTGAAATTCAAAGCGACACTGAAGGCGGCAGTCATCGTGTGTGGTCTCCTTCTCTGTGCGGTGGTGGGCTTCGGCCAGCAGACGATCAATCTTAGTGCGGCGCCGACCACCGTCACTCTGCCGGACGGCTCAGTCGTGCCCGATGTGGGGCTATTTCTGCGGCACGGCTGCGACTGGTGCGACCGCGACTTGCGCGGCGTTGAATCCGTATTCGGCGGGGAATCCAACGGTCACGCCGCCCGTACCGGCCACTTGGTCGCCCGTGGTGATTACTGTTCCGTATGTCTCCACGGGGACGAGCCTGACGATCAACCTCACCAACAATCTCTCGTTTACGCCCACCGGGGCTACGACGGCGAATACCATTCCCACGTCGATAGTGATTGTGGGGCAGGTGGGCGGCGGCCTCGGCAGCTGCGCAGCGAACCACCACGCCGAGTCCCGACCACTCCAACGCGCAGGGGTGCGTCACTTGGTTTATCGCCGACCCCACCAACACTCCGCCGGGCACCCCGCTCGCATACGCTACAGACGCTCAGGAGCTGCTCCGCCAGCCCAGGGACCGCGCGTGCAGTCGATTCGGCACGGAAGTAGCGGCGGGAGCGACCACCGCGCTGACATGGTCAGCGCTCCGTCCGGGCACCTACCTGCTCGAGTCGGGCACGCATCCTTCGATTCAGGTGCCCATGGGCCTGATTGGCATGCTGGTGGTCACCACCGCGCCCTCAGGCACTACAGCCGGCACGGCGTATCCGGCGGTCGGCACGGCTCCGGCGGTGCCGTACAACGCAGAGCTTCCGCTGGAATTTAGTGAAATCGACCCGGTGCAAAACAAGGCGGTCAACACGGCCGTCAACACGGCGGGTTTCAGCGAGACGAGGGTGTGGGACGGCCACGTAGGAGCCTGCGGCAATCCCAATTCGCCTGTGGGGGTTGCGAACACGTGTTATCCGCCAGCAGTGAATTACACGCCTTTCTATTACCTCATCAACGGGCTCGCGTTCAACAAGACCAATGCGCCGTTATCGGTGTTCCCGGCTACGGCTGGCGTTACTGCGCGATCCTCCCATCCCACCAGTCGTGACCGGAATCACCGGCACCGTTCTGGTGCGCCTGGTGAATGCCGGCCTGCGCATGCACGTGCCTTCGATCGTCGGATCGCAAACACAGGGCTTCACTGGAGCAGGTGCGGCTGCTACGGTCAGTGGATTCACCTTGATCGCGGAAGACGGCAACGTCATCCCCGGCGTGGCTGTTGCCGCCACCACCACCCCTGCGGCTCCCCGCGTGCAGACTGACGTGTTTATGGCCGCGGGCAAGACGTTCGACGTGATGATCAATGCGCCCACTCGCCCACCGCACGACCGGCCCTTCCGGTCTACGATCGCGAGTTGAGCCTGTCGGCCAATTCTTCCGCGCGTGATGCCGGAATGCTGGCCTACATCGGTGTCAATGGCGCCGGACTCCCGGTTGCGCAGGCACGGGCGTATTCGCAGCGGCGCAAGCCAACCCGGATACCTACATCCATTCCCTGGCTGCGGGCCAGCCGTTCACCGTGTCCGATGTCTCCAAGGGCGTGATCGCCAACGACGTTAATGTCTACGGCGTTACACTCCTTCCGGCGCCGACCAACGGCGCGCTGAGTTGCCTCTCCAGGGAGCCCTGCGGCACACGGGCAGTTAATTTGCGCGAACGGCACCTTCACATACACTCCCAGCGGGACCGCGACGTCGCGATACCTTTACCTACTGCGCCAACGGTACGGTTACGGGAACGACTTGCTCCTCCGGTTTAACTGCCACGGTGACCCTGGGCGCGTCGACGCTTACCGGAAACCCCACCGCGATCACTCAGTCTTACACGGCAAAGATGGCCACGTACCTGAAGATTTCGTCGCCCGGCCTACTGTTGGGGAACACGGACCCGAACAATCTACCCTTAACCGTTGTCCCGTCCTCGAGCTCCGAAGTCGTTATGGATCAGAATGGCGGATTCAACGCGACGGGAACAGCGGGCTCACACCCTCACCTTCAGCTACACAGTGCAGAACTCCCAGGGAAGGACGGCCACCGGAACCGCGACCGTCACCTTCCCGACCGCCGAGCAATCTCACGGTCAAAGTGGTGGATGCCCAGGCTTACAATAACTGCAATGGCGACAGCACCTGCATCAGCGGATTAGCTCCCATCACCGACTATCGCTGGATCATTGAAGAAGACAAGACCTTCTGGGTCGATCCCAACTGCACAACCAACGCCAGCATTACCACGCCGGGCTGCCCCCACGTTGTGGGCCCCGCGGGCGAGCACCATCCCCACCCAAGGGGTTCAGTTCCACACGAGCACCATGGATTACGTGGCCCAGGGCTGCACAGGACCTAAGTCGTGCGAAGGCGGCCAGACCTTTTTGAATCCGGCCACAGGCACGCATGATGCCGGCGGTCTGCGACGTTGGCAACGGCGCCTGCCGGCCCGATACGAACGGGGACATGGGTTTACGCGGTGATGCCGGGCTCGGTCCATCTCGATCCCAGCAAGCGCTATTACATCTCGGTGTTGCCGGGCGATGCGGGCGACCCCTTCCCCGCTACCGTGACCCCGCCCGATTGTTCATCAACGACCGGTGCGAATCCTGGTGATCTCGGGTGCGGCCACGCCATGAGCGGCGCTCCGATTCCTCCGGCCTGCAACGTTCTAGTAGGCAGGGTGCACAGCTACCAGTACCGCCGCCTTCGCACCCGTAACGGTGCTGTCGGCGCCCACTCCGCTTCCTACCGGCAAACTCTCACTGATCGTGTTTGAGGATGACTTTCCACTCAATGGCGAGCAGGATGCCGGGGGCGGTGTCGACGTTCTATCGCCCAACGAGCCCGGCCTGGGCGGTTTCGAAATCATCCTGTGGGACACCTATGGCTCACTCGGCGACGTGACCGGCCAGGATACCCACGACATGTTCAACATGCCGTTGTCGAACAGTTTGGCGGGAACCATCGATCCCTCTACGGGGTTTGACGCGTGCCCGATCTCGGCGCAGGCCACTGCGGATCCCACGCAGGCGGGCATCACGGGTAGGATCGTAACCTGCCCGAAGTATGAATCCGATAACGCGACTCTCTCTCCGCTGGCAGGCCAGGCGGTGGTTGCCAATCTCATGGCGGACAAATTCAGCGTCCAAGCCTACCCGGGGGCCGACCGGATTGCGCGCGGGGAAGAGTGGCTCCAGACCAACACGCTGGATGGCCAGCACCCCCACGATTCTTTCATCCGCATTGGGGAGCCCGGCTACTTCCAGGAGTACGGGCCTGCCGGCTACCACGTGAGCATTGGCTTTGCCAATCCGAAGATCATCAATGACCGCCACGATGCGGTCTGTGCCGGCTCCTTCGGTGCTGTCGGCCCTTGCACCAACACCATTGAAGGGCAGGTGGATGTCCAGCGCCTGAGCCGGACACCGGACCAGAGACTCTACCCCAGCGGCTCGCGCGATGCCCTCGCTTGGACCCAGTGCTGGGTGAGCTTGGGTGACCCGGACGCCGAGGACTTCATGTTCACCAAGTGCGACGCCAACGGGAACTTCAAGTTTACCGGTGTTCCCGGCGGCAACTGGAGACTGACCATCGGCGACCAGTGGAATGACCAGATCATTGACGGCCTCTCGACGCCGGCCAACGTGGGCTGCGTCCCCACGCCGCCCGCGACCACCTGCCCCGGCGGCACATTACCGACCTCAACATGGGGCAGATTGGCGCCCAGCAGTGGCAGGCGAATGTCTACACCCGCACTTTCGTTGACGATAACAAGAATGGCATCCGGGACGAGGGCGAGATCGGGATTCCGTTGGTCTATACCATGATTCACTACCGCGACGGCAGTCGGGCCAACGTTCTGACGACGGACTTCAACGGCGTTGCCAATTTCAACGAGACGTTCCCGCTGTTCAATTGGTATGTCGTGACAGCGGATTCGGGCCGCTATAAGACGACGGGGATCCACACCGTTTACGACGCGGGCGGGCCCGCCGACGGCTCCACGTACTGCGGGCGGGGAACGGGCTCGGCCTTGCGGGCACCTCGACCGCTTACAACTTCCTGGCGAACACCTTCGAGGCGGTTCCTCTGCCCGCCGACTTGTCACGTACCTGGCGCGGTCTATTGCGCCAGTGCGGATTGCGCGGCGGAGGCTGCTGCGCTTCGCAGCGGGTACGGCGAACCCGAGCTCTGTCACAGATTCCACCGGCCGCATCGACCCGCCGTGGGTTGCCGCGGAGGGCTGGTCGGGCGAAACAAGCCAGGGCAACTGGATTGAATTCGGCAAGGCGCCCTTTGCGAGCTGCAACCCAGCCCTACCCGCAAGCGCAACAAACTTCTGCGTGAGCGTGCCCAATCCGCTGTACAACCCCACCGCCGGCGGAACTACTCCTTCCACGATCCCGGTGGGCGAGAACGGCGGCATCCATGGACTTGTCAAATATGCCGCCACGCGCCCCTTTGACGACGCCTCGCAAATGATCGAACAGCCGTGGGCGCCCAATGTGGCGCGCGTCACCATCAACCTCTACCAGGAAGGCTTTGCGGCGGATGGCGTGACCCCGACTCTCAAGCTGGTGGACACTACGCAGAGCACCAGTTGGGATGACTGGGCGCAAGGGTTCTACCCCGAGCAGCACCGCGGGCGGGTCCGGGACGGGTGCAGGACAGAAGCCCTACATGAGCTGCCCCGGCCAAGGCACCGCTACTGGCGCCAACGCCGACCTCTTCTTCTTTACGCTGTTTGACCAACCCAACTACTTGAATTATTACAATTCCCTGCACGGCGGGCCTGCCCTGAGCACCACGACTCTGCCGTACAACTCGCAGTACAAATGCTATGACGCCATGCACATCTGGAACCAGATCCAGCCGGCGCCTTACGACGGCATGTACTCGTTCCCCAGTTCCCTCGGCATCAACCCGACGACTGGAAAGTTGCTGACGCCGTGAAGGGATCGACCAATGGTGTCGCCTCCACGATGACCGGGACCAACTGCACGATCTGCGTGGCGAATCCTGACACGACGGATAACTATAGGGTCGGTACGCCCATGCTGCCACCCGGCAAGTACGTGGTGGAAGCGATCATGCCCCCGGGCTATGAGGTCGAGAAGGAAGAAGACAAGAACCTCCTGATCGGCGACAACTACATTGCGCCGGCCACGCAGCAGTTCTCCGGCTTGGGCGGCTCCATCTTCATCATGCCCGACCAGGCGTCGGTGGCTTCGCTTTACGACGAAAGCGGCGCCGGCTACAACCCCACCAACTACCAGAACTCGACTACGGCCGAGGGGAATGGGGACTAACTCGCACTCCCAGGTTACCCCGGCTTTCAGGATCCGATATGGCCGTGCGTGGGCGAGATGCGCGTGGTGCCCGACTACCTGAGTCTGTTCCCGCAGGTGCAGGAAACTGCTCCATTTGCCGGCGCTACTCGTCCTCTGTGCGACCGCAAGGAAGTGACCCTGGCCAGCCAGGATGTCGGTGAGTGCGAAGTTCTACATCTTCACCTCGACGCACATCGCCTCCCACTTCACCGGCGTGATCACGGATGATTTCACTTCCGAATTTGATCCCTTTGCGCCTCAGTTCGGCGAGAAGTTTGCCCCGCCCAACATGCCGATCTCGACGCGGGACTATCTCGGAAACGAAGTCTCCCGCGTGTATTCTGACCACTGGGGGATCTATGACGGTTTGAATTTTTCGAGCTGGGACGTGAACCCGCCCAACATCACGGGATACTCACCGGCGATGATGGTGCAATGCATGAACGACTACGGGCCGATCCTGGACACGAACTTGAGCTCGCCGACACGGGCGGCTGATCAACGACCCGTTGTACAACCCGGCCTACAGCGACTTCTGCTACACCGAGCCGTACATGCCGGGCACGACGACTTACCTCGATACGCCCGTGGTGCCCACGCAAGCCTTCGTGGGCGCGGGGTACAACAATCCTGATTGCGCCTATCCGGATGCCACGCCGGCGATCAGCGAGGTGGATGGCGACGGAATTGGACCTTATGTCAGTGCCGCCGGTCACACACTGACGATCACCGCCTTGGGCAACGCGACAGTGGCGAATACGAGCAAACTGCACCACCGCGAGTACCGGCGCCGATGTAGCTGTGAACAACTTTGGTTACGCCGGGCCCTCGGCCTCAGTGGCGCCCTTCGATTGCAAGACCGTCAGCCGCCACTATGGCTTTGGGTCTCGGTGTACCTCGCCGAGTGCGACCAGCACGGCCTGCAATACCCGTCGAGCGTTACCATCGGCGGCGTGCCGGCGATTATTACCAGTTGGAGTGACACAGCGATTACAGCCACAGTCCCTGGCGCCCTGCCGGGACAGCCCTGTGCCGCTGTGCACCATCCAGCAGCAAGCGCAATACGAACCGTGGCAGACAGCAGGCGCGGTGCGGTCAGCTGGTCATCACGGCCGGCAACGGCAAACAATCCATTGACACCGTGACCGTCACCGTCGGCGGCAAAGCGCCTGCCCACGTCGCCGCCTCGGGCACGATCCAGGGCGCGATTGACGCGGCTGCTCCGGGCGACTTGATCATCGTCGACCCAACTTGCACGACACGACGACCGGAGCAGCTCGGCAGTGTCGCGTGCTACGCACTGCCGGCGCTAGCCAAGCACCTCCGGCGCTACTCACACCGAGATGGTAATTATGTGGAAGCCCGTCCGGCTGCAAGGCGCTGGCGCCGCTTCCACCATCATCAATGCCAATGCCATTCCCGCCGGCAAACTGCTCGATCCCTGGCGCCGGCATGTCAATTGCCTGTTCGGTTTGACGCTGCAGGGTGTGCCCTCCACGGGGGCGTACGCCGGTTGCCCTGAGACGGGTTGGAAGTTATTTCACCGCCCAACCCAACGTTCCGCAGATTGACCGGTTGCCGCTCGAGGCTACCGTCGGTTGGGACGCCACCCTGAACGGCAACCTGGCCGAACTCTTGCAAGAGCCCTCGCTGATGGGCGCCTATGAAGGAGCCGGAATTACGGTGCTGGGCAAAGGGCTGGATTTCCACGGGCAGGATCCGTGGAACGACGGCAGCGAGGCAGGCGCGTTCCCGGCCGTCACCACGCTGCTGACTGGGTGTCGTGAGCTAATCCCGGTGCGGCCCCGGGCACTGCGGGTGCGTCTCCTTGTGGGCGATGCCAACCCGCTCTGCCATACGGTGACCTACAACGCGAACGGCACGGTCAGGTCATTAGCCAGACCAACCCATTCCCGAGCAACTTCGTCTGCAATCCATCGAGCATCGATGGGTTGACCATCACCAACAGTTCCCAGGGCGGCGGCGGCATCTTTGTGCACGGCTGGGCGCACTTCCTGCAAATCGCCAACAACCGCATCTACAACAATGCCGGAACGCTCTCGGGCGGCATCAGCGTCGGCCAGGGTGAATTTGCTCCCCCGTACATCCAGGGAGGCGCCACCAACGCAGCTCCCGGCTCGTGCAGCAACGGGGCGGGATTGGTAACCAACCAGCATCTGCCGATGTGCTTGCAGTTGCAACCGAACGTCCACAACAACATGATCACCGACAATTCCTCGATCGGCGATGAACTGTTCTCCGCCACGCTGTCGGGCGGCGGCGGCGTGAGCTTCTGCACCGGCAACGACTACTACAAGTTCAACTACAACTGGGTGTGCGGCAACATCAGTGCCGGTGAGGGCGGCGGCATGGTTCACCTCGGGGAAATCTTCAATGGCGACATCGAGCACAACTCGATCGTGTTCAATCAGAGCAGCCAACCCGACCATCCCCACCAACGGCGGCGGGATCATGATTCAGGGCACCCCGGATACCGACCCGATATGCGGCACCATACCCGACGCGGATTGCCCGCCGGGATTGAGCGACGGCACGGGTCCCGGCTTGGTGATCAATGCCAACCTGATCCAGGGCAACTCGGCGGATAGCGGGAGCGGTGGCGGCATCCGTCTCCAGTCCGTCAACGGGACGGAGGTATCCACCTTCAATACGCGACCGAACCTCTGGCACGACGTGACCATCACCAACAACATCATCGTCAACAACATGGCGGGTTGGGACGGCGCGGGAATATCGTTGCAGGACGCGTTGAACGTGAACATCATCAACAACACCATCATGCACAACGATAGCCTTGCCTCCTCGGGCGTGCTTACCAACAGCATCGGGACGCCCTCGGCCAGCGCCCCGGCGGGGAACTGCACCATGACCGGGCCCACTGGACGAACACGGCATCGTGCCCGCAGTCGGCCGGGGTGACGAGCACGCCAAACTCCTCGCTGCTGACCACGACCTTCGTGGTGCCAATCACCTGCCCTGCGGGACACCCGGACTGCAAGGGCTTCTCGAACCCGATTCTGTTTGGTGACCTCATCTCCCAGAACCGCTCGTTCTACATCGGCGTGGGCGCCGTTGGGACGGGAACCCAGAACCAGCAGAACCTGGTTTCGCTGTTCAATGCCTTCACCAACACGCCAGCTCCGACTCAGGCGGCCACCGGCGCCTGCTCCACCGGGCGTCACCTACTGGGACCTCGGTGTGCGCGGCGACCAGGTACGGCACCGAATTCGGGCTCTGGCTTTCACGCTTAATCCGGTGTACTCGTTCCTGAGCAGCACATCAGGTTATAGCGGGACCAACTCAGCAAGCGACCCGGCCGTTATCGCCCAGTACTGCAACGGTTCGCGCGTGCCGCCGGAATGCACCGTGGCGAATGGATGCGGAGGGCCCAACGGCTTTGGGGTTCCTCCCGGCATCCCCGACTCGATAGCGGGGGCGCCACTGTTTAGCCTCGTACCATCGGCGACGGTGGACGAGGGCAACAACTGGATCAACGTGAGTTGGGGCCCGCTGTCCTTGACGAATCCATCGCTTACCGGTGGGGCGTACGGAAACTATGGCGGCGGCCCGGCGCTCGGCAATTACTCGCTCACGGCGGGTTCGCCGGCGGTTGGATACATCCCGTGCACCAATGCCAATGCGATTGGCCAAGGTTGCAATGTGCAACCGTTCGGGGCGCCTGGGTTCACGTTGCCGAGAACGGACTTCTTCGGCAATCCCAGGCCAGATCCGGGCACGACCGGGCAGCCGAAGACAGTTGACGTCGGCGCGGTCGAGGTCTTGAGCGCGGGGCCGGTAGCACCCACGTTGACTTCGATCGCACCAACCTCGGGCGTGCGCGACACAGTGGTTCCAGTGACCCTGACTGGCACCAACCTGACGGGTGCGACCGCGATCAACGTGTCCGGCACGGGCATCACGGTCAGCGGCCTGACCGTGGTTAGTTCCACGACGGTTACGGCGAACTTCACGATCTCCGGGACCGCCACCCTCTCGGCTAGGACCGTCAGTGTTACCACGCCGGGCGGAACCAGCAACACGGTGACCTTCACGGTGACCGCGTCTGGCACTCTGGCCTTCACCTCGGCGACGAACGGGACGCTCGCCACAATTCTAGGCGGGCGCACCCTCACCTTTACGATCCCGACGCCACGCGCTGCGGTGACAAGCGTGGTAACGATCACGAACACCGGCGCCACGCCGCTGACGATTGGGACCCCGGCCCTCTCGCTCAACATCGGAGGCCGGTACAGCATTACCGCTAGTACCTGCACGGGGGCCACCGTGGCACCCGCTGGTACGTGCACGATCAGTATCCGGTATGCGACGCCGACAACTCGGCCGGCGTTCCCTGATATTGGGGCACTCAGCGTGCCCAACAGCAGTGCGACTAGTCCGGCGGTACTTGGGCTGGTGGCGCAGTAGTTAGTGGGAGCGATGCTGCTAGGCAGATTACGCGGGCGGCATTGCTGTTTAAGCGACTGGGTCCCGTGGAACTTAGCGAACCTGCTAATTCCCGGGACCTTAGGACTACGTAAAACCATGCGCAAGATAAGTAGGAGTAAGTAGAGTGAGGTTGTGCACGCAAGTCCGAACTAAGTCAGAGCGAACAGATGCTGCTGGCGGTATTACTTGCCAGCAGCTTTTATTTGCTATAGGGGGCCTGAATGTAAGCCCCGGTGAGCACGATCTTGCAGGCGGAAACCGTAAGGATGTGAGCGCGACGATTTGGCTTGCTCGGAGTCGGTGGAAAGGTGCGACACCTCTTGAACTCGCAGGTGAAATAGCTGTTCGCAAAGGGAAGTACGATTTCAACAAGAACCGCGACCCAAGAATTTACATGCTGTTTTACCGCGAGCTGTTCTTGATTTAAGCTATATTCCCCTTGTATAAGTACTCCCCCTTGACCAAGAAGTCCCCCTGACCAAAAAATTCCCCTGACCGATCCCTTGACCAAGAAGTCCCCTTGATTAGTAACCAACGGCCGGCGTAGTTAGCTTTCTACATGGCCAGTCTATTTGTCATTGAAGGTGCGCGCTTAGTCCAAGCTGGGCACCACTGACGGGCGCATTTCAACGCGCTCAGGAGAGGAACTAGTATGCTGCGCAACAGACTTTTGCTCGGGCTTGCCGCTTTGATGTTTTGGGCTCCATCGCTGTTCGGATCCAGCGTTCAGGTTGGAACCTGCAAGCCACACTTAACAAGCTTCTCAACCATTTCTGCTGCGGTGGGCGGCGTTCCGGCGGGTTCAACCATCCAGGTTTGCCCTGGCACCTATGCTGAACAGGTTACGATTACTCAGCCAGTCAACCTCGTGGGCGCCACCTCCGGCACGGCCAACGCGGTCGTGATTGCCGTGCCCCCAGACGGGCTTCTGCCTAACACGACGAGTATGTTTGGGGAATCTGTGGCGGCACAGGTCCTTGTTCTGGGCGCCGGCTCGGTCAACATCACCAACATCGCCGTCGATGGCACCGGTGGCGACATGGGCTGCTTATCGAACGTTTGGCTCGCGGGAATCTTCTACGGTTCCGGTTCCTCCGGAACCGTAAATCGGGTGCGGGCCAGCGGCCAAGTCGATGCAACCTGCGGGGTTGGAATCTGGGCCGAAAACAGCCGACACCTCGAATCAAGCGGTAAATGATCAGAAACAGCAGCGTGTACAACGTAGATTCGGCCGGGATTTTCGCCGGCAGCGGCACCACGCCCACGCTTTCCGTCAACTTGAACAACAATGTGGTGAATGCCAGCAGCGCGGTGGCCGACATCGATGTCCGATAGCGTGAACGGCACGGTATACGAACGGCAACATCAGCAACGCCGTGTTCGGCGTCTTTGACAGCTCCTCGGGTGTCAGCGTCACGGCGAACACGATCATGGGGAGCGACTACCGGGAATATACCTGGCGAATGGTGGTACAGCCTCTGAACAACCAAGTATCGGGCTCGAGCGAAGGCGTCCTTCTCGGCGCCAGTGGCGCCACGCTCAACGGCAATACCATTGTGTCCAGCACAACTGCCGGGGTGGAATTGGGCTGCTTTGCCGCGAACCTGAACGGCAACACTATCAACGATGCTCCGGTTGGCCTGGATGCGGTTCCCGCCTCGGTGGGCCTCGGACCGAACACTTTCGCCAATACCACAACGACCATGGCGCGGTGGCTGCGCAGCCGCGACGAGATTGCTTCGCCCGCGGGCGATCGGCGATGCACAGCCAACGTGTCGTCCAATGTCGGGGGAACAGTGGCACACGCCGGCGACGCCTTTCGGCACGCGCACGAAGTAACACGCGGCGGAGTCTGCACATAGCGGACTCCGGCGAGTTTGGCGGCGCCCAGAGGGGCGCTGCTGCATCAAGTTGAACGCGCACGCCCGGTCGTGGGAGTGCCGAAAGATTGGTGTGTGTATTCGTAGGCTCGAATGGCAGGCAGCAAAGCTCGATCGCAGGGTGCGCAACGGCCAGTTCTTCTTGCTGGTGGCCCATATCGTCAATGGTACGAATGGGCCATTTCCTTCCTTGCTCTAGGTCAAATAGCGTATGCGCACACATGGCGATATCAATCAGAGTCGTGCTCGGATCCATGTACCTCTCCTTGCTCTAGGTCAAATAGGGAAACGCAGGAGGGGGTATCATTCGGTTAGCTTATTGGAGTGTGCGATTCCAGAGGAAGGCGATGACCGGAATTAGTAATTCAAGGAACAGATTGGTGCTGTTGGCAACCGTGTTGGCGACCAGCATTGTCGCATCGAGCGCTTTTTCACAGTCGTCTCAAAGTATTCAGAACGCAACCACTGGGGCCGGGAAGTCTTCCGTGACGGCTGCTCCGCCCCGCCCTGACCCGAATTGGCTCTCGCGACGAGCGATGATGTATTACCAAGGTGCTTGGGGAGTTGACTCGTTCCGCGTAAAGTGGGCGGAGTCGGGCGAACTCGTTCGATTTAGCTGGCGCGTGGTGGACCCGGCCAAAGCCGCCGTGCTCAACGACAAGAAGGCCGAACCCACCTTGATCGATCCGCAGGCGGGGGTCAGCCTGGTGGTCCCGGCGGTGTCCAACGTTGGGAAAATGCGCCAAGCTAGCACGCCCGAGGCGGGCAAGTCCTACTGGATGGCTTTTTCGAACGCGGGCAGGCGGGTGAAGCGCGGAGACCGGGTTAGTGTCGTGATTGGGAAATTTCGAGCGGAAGGACTCGCAGTCGAATAGCGATTTCCTTCCGCCAGTTCGACTCCTTTGATGGGTTTGAGTTTAGTTTGCAAATCTTGTAACGAGGGCGCACACATGTTGCGAAAGTTCCTGGTGGTTTCGATTTCTTTGGCGTTTTCGATTTCGCTCGCGGCGGGAGCGAACACAACTTCACCGCGAGCCCAGCTTTCGGCGGCCGAGATCGTGGACAAGAACGTCGCGGCGCGGGGCGGCTTGCAGGCGTGGCGGGCAGTCCAAACCTTGTCCCTGCAAGGAAAAATGGGCGCCGGAGGGAATCAGCGAGGCACCGTTGCTCTGCCCATGCCGAACCCGAAACAACTTACCCTTCCTCACCGGCCGGCCGAAGAGGCGCAACTGCCTTTTCTCATGGAACTCAAGCGCGGTCGCAAAACGCGCTTCGAGTTGCAGTTCGCCGGCAAAACGGCGATCCAAGTCTACGATGGCACCAGCGGCTGGAAACTCCGGCCGTTCCTGAACCGAATGGAAGTGGAACCCTATACGCCGGAAGAATTGAAGATTGCCTCTACGCAATCCGACCTTGATGGTCCCCTGGTGGATTACGCCGCCAAGGGCAGCCGCATCGAGCTGGACGGCGTCGAAAAGGTGGAGGGGCGCGACACCTATAAGCTCAAGGTCATTGAGAAGACCGGGCATACATTCCACGTATGGGTTGACGCGGAGACCTTCCTCGAAGCCAAAATTGAAGGACAGCCACGCCGCCTCGATGGCACAGACCATCCCGTGGAAGTTTACTATCGCGATTATCGGGCCGTGGATGGCCTTCGGATCCCGTTTGTTTTGGAGACGAGAGTTCTCCCGGTGGCCCGGACCGCGCTCGGTAGGGATACTCCGGTTCCGCCGGAAAAAATAATCATCGATAAGGTCGTGGTGAATCCCAAGTTCGATGAACAGCTGTTCTCGAAACTGGAAGTCCCAACCGCAGCGAAAAGCAAGTAATCCAGGATTTGGTGCCTCCCCCATTTCAGGCGGACTACGATCCACAGAGTGGACTCGGAAGAAGACTAGCGCGCCCACGCTGTTGAAGCTATATCGGAGAGCGATTTGTGTACTCTCCCCTGGAATGCTCAAAGCGTAACTGTGCTTCCGCAGTCCTGCAGCCTTTTCCCCGCCTGCTCCATCGAGTGCGGTGGGAACGATTCAGTAGTTGATCTATTTCACGAAGGAGACTGAGATGATGTTTCAAAATGCGACCAGAGTAATTATGGCCCTGGCGGTAACAACGGCCTTGGCCCAAGGCACCCCGCCCGCCACTGCAGGCAGCCCTCAAGCCGCCGTGCCCGGAGGCAACGACGTCATGCAGAGGCAAGGGTACGCTGGACGGAGAGCGCCGTCGGCCAAACAGCCCCGCGGTGTGCCAGTACAAACCTCGCTGCGTGAACGCGTTCAGGATATGGAAAGCACGCTCACCCAGATGCGTCTGGTGCTGAAGAAAATGCATGACAAGGCGGCTAAGAGCAAAACCCAGGATTCGCTCGCCAAGGCCAACCTCGATATGTGGGAACTGATGGTGAGCCATCTGGATAAGGAACTCCGGGAACTGAAGATCGCAATGGCAGCACGCGAAGACATGGAAGCCCGTCGGGCCGCGCTCTACAAGCAGGCGGATGCGAAAGCGGAAGCCGAGGCTCAGGCGGCGCGGGCCGCCCAGGCGGCCAAATTTGGCTGCCGGGGCGCCGACACCAGCAGCCGGCCGGGCAGGGTGCAGGACAAAGTCCTGCCGCGACAGACTGCGCCCGGACAGCCTTCCCCTGCTCCACCAGCAAATAACTCTCCCTCGCCCAACTAAGGAAGGGAACGTTCCGAGAGGGGAAGAAGCATTGTTTTGTCGGGAGGCCACAATTCGATGAAGAAAATCTTGAGTGCAGTCGTCATCGGCCTGCTGATGATCTTCTCGTATATCGCGGGATGGCATCACAAAGCGAGAGTGGCAACCGCGACCGCGAATGAACGCCGCGTGCTCTACTGGGTGGACCCGATGCATCCCGATTACAAGTCTGACCACCCAGGCGTCGCTCCCGACTGTGGCATGCAGCTTGAGCCGGTCTATGCGGAACCGGCCGCAGCCGGCAATCACCTACGCTGAGCCGCTGCCGCCCGGCGCTGGTCGGCATCGATCGCGGAAAAACAGCAGTTGTTTGGTATCCGCGTTGCCACAGTGGAAAAGACGACAGGAAGCGAGAAGCTGCGCGTGTTGGGCCGCGTGGCTCCAGAAGACACCCGAGTCTACCGCGTCACCTCCGGTTCGGAAGGGTTTGTCCGGGAGACTTACAACGATTCGGTCGGAGAGCTCGTCAAGAAAGACCAAAAGCTGGCGACCTCTTATGGGCGAGACATTTGTCCGTAGCTTCTGGGTTCTTGGCCGCGATCGCCGGCTGCCCGCGGAGCCGGAAAGGATGGGAATCGGACTGTTCCTTTTCCGGGCGCAGTGTCCAAGCAAGGGTTTAGCAGCATTCAGGGCTATACTGATCGCCTGCGCAATCTCGGGCATGAGCGATGCGCAGATCAAGGAGATGGCCGAAAGCCGCCAGCTTCCCCAGACGCATTGACATCGTCTCACCTGCGGACGGATTTATTGCTCGCCCGGAACATCTCGCCGGCCAGCATTTCGATCGCTCCATGGAGTTCTACCGCATTGCCGACCTGAGTCGGGTCTGGATTGTGGCTGACATATTCGACAGCGAAGCGCACAGCTTCCGTCCCGGTGACATCGCTCGCGTCACTCTGTCGGGTCAGGGGAAGACCTTCAACGGCCCGGGTGAGCAACGTTTTGCCCGAGGTGGATCCCGCAACGCGGACTTTGAAGCTTCGCTTGGAAGCCGAAAACCCCGGCTTCGCTCTGCGCCCCGATATGTTCGTGGATGTCGAGTTGCCGATTGCGAGGCCAGCCGGACTCACTGTTCCCCTGGATGCTGTGATTGACTCGGGACGCGAGCAGCGGGTGTTCGTCGAGCGGAGCAGAGGAGTGTTTGAGCCGCGCCAAGTGCGAAACGGGATGGCGAGTCGGGCGACCGCGTCGAGATCGTGAAAGGCCTTGGCGGAAGGCGAGCGCGTGGTAGCTGCGGGAACCTTCCTGGTGGATTCGGAGAGCCGCCTGAAATCCCCCCCAGGCGCCGTCGAAGCACGAGGCGCATGAGCACGAGAATGCTGCCGCCAAATCAGACGCCGAGCCCGACCCGGCCGGGCTGGCAAGGTGAAAGATCCGGCCTGCGGCATGAAGATCGATCCGGCGAAGGCCGTCGCGAGAAGGCAACACGCTCAGCGCGCGATGGCGTCACCTACTACTTCTGCTCCGAGCGCTGCAAGAAGAAATTCAGTGCGCAGCCGGAGCCACTATCTTGCTTTGAAATCCTTCTGGGCCCCATTCATGATTAACCGCATCATCGATTTCTCGGTAAAGCACAAGTTCCTAGTTTTGGTCTGCGCGGCTTGGCTTGCATTGGCGGCTGGTGGTCGATGCACGCGTTGCCCCTCGATGCCATGCCGGACCTGAGCGAGACGCAGGTCATCATTTACTCGCGCTGGGACCGCAGCCCCGACATCATCGAGGATCAAGTGACCTATCCGATCGTCACGGCGATGGTCGGTGCGCCCAAGGTCAAGACGGTCCGCGGCGTTTCGGATTTCGGCTATTCCTACGTCTACGTGATCTTTGAGGACGGCACCGATCTGTATTGGGCCCGCTCCAGGACGCTCGAATATCTTGTCCGGCGTGCAGTCGCGCTTGCCGGAAGGAGTGAAGACTGAGATTGGGCCCGACGCAACTGCTCTCGGCTGGGTCTATCAATATGCCCTGGTCGATACGTCCGGCAAGCACAGCCTGGCGGACCTGCGCTCCTATCAGGACTGGTATCTGCGCTATTACCTGCGATCCGTGCCGGGCGTGGCCGAGGTTGCGCCGGTCGGCGGATATACGCGGCAGTTTCAGGTCAATGTCGATCCCAACCGCCTGCAGGCCTACGGCATCCCGATTCGGCGCGTCGTAGAGGCGGTGCGCAGCGGCAATGAAGAAGTCGGCGGGCGGCTGCTCGAGTTCGGCGGCACCGAGTACATGGTTCGCGGCCGCGGCTACGCGCACGACGCTCGAAGAGTTCGGCAACATCGTCCTCGAAGCTAGCGCCGACGGAACTCCGATTCGCATCAAGGATGTCGGACAGGTCGTCGAAGGTCCGGAATTCCGACGCGGCGTAGCGGATCTGGATGGCAAGGGCGAAGTTGTTTCCGGGCATCGTCGTCATGCGGAGCGGTGAGAACGCTCTGGCCGTGATTGACCGGGTGAAACAAAAGATCGGCAGATTGACACCTGCGCTTCCCGAAGGCGTAAAGATCGTGCCGGTTTATGACCGCTCGGAGTTCATTCATCGCGCGATCAGCAACGCGAACTCGACGATCATTCAGGTCATCGTCACCGTCGTCCTGATCATCCTGATCTTCCTCTGGCATTTTCCCAGCGCAGCGATTCCGATCGTCACCATGCCCGTGGTGGTGCTGGCGTCGTTTATTCCATTCCATTATCTCGGCATCAGCGCCAACATCATGTCGCTGGCAGGTGTGGCGATCGCTTTCAGCGAGTTGGTGGATGCCTCCATCGTGGTGGTGGAGCAGACCCACAAGAAGCTGGAGCTCTGGGAGAAGGGAGGACGGCGCGGGGACTATCGCGCCGTGGTACTCGCTGCCGTCAAGGAAGTGGCCGGTCCTACGTTTTTCGCCTTGCTGGTGATCGCGATCAGTTTCCTGCCTGTGCTGACGCTGGAAGCGCAGGAAGGGCGGCATGTTCAGGCCGCTGGCCTACACCAAGACTCTCGCGATGCTGATTGCGGCCGGTTATGGCGATCACGCTCGATCCGGCGCTGCGCCTGTTGCTCGCTCGCGTCGATCGTTTTGATTTTCGTCCGGCGTGGCTCTGCCGGATTGCGAATGCGCTGCTCGTCGGAAAAATCCGGTCGGAAGAGGACCACCTGATCAGCCGGTGGATGATGCGCGTCTACGAGCCGGTTGTGCGTTGGACGCTGCGCTGGAAGTGGGCTGGTGATTTCGGCGGCTGCGGTGCTGGTTGTGCTGGCCGTTCCGCTTTTCCTGCAGCTGGGCTCAGAATTCATGCCGCCGCTCGACGAAGGCGCGATCCTCTACATGCCTTCCACCATGCCCGGCATTTCGATTGCTCAGGCGCAGACAGTTGTTGCAGGTCACCGACCGCATCCTCAAGCGTTTTCCGGAAGTGGATCACGTGCTGGGAAAGGCGGGCCGCGCCGAAACCGCGACCGATCCGGCACCGCTCTCCATGCTCGAGACCGTCATCGTCCTCAAGCCGCGATCGGAGTGGCGCCATGTCGACACCTGGTACTCCTCGTGGGCTCCGGGATTCGTCAAGACCGTACTCGCGCCATTTCAGTCCCGACACGATCTCTTCCGAGGAACTATTCGTTTGATGGACGAGAGCCTCAAAGTGCCGGGTCTCACGAACGCCTGGACGATGCCGATCAGGGGCCGCATCGACATGCTGACCACCGGCATGCGCACCCCCGTTGGATTAAAAATCTCGGGCGCGGACCTGGCCACGATTGAGCAGATCGGGACGCGTATCGAGTCCCTGTTGCCGCGCGTCAAGGGAACTCGCGGAGTTTTCGCCGAGCGCACAGGCACAGGCTACTTCCTCAACTTCGAGTGGAATCGCGAGCAACTGGCGCGCTATGGGCTGAGCATCGAAGACGCGCAACTGGCGGTCGAAAATGCGATCGGCGGCGAGAATGTCACCACCGTGATCCAGGGACGGGAGCGCTACCCCGTCAACGTTCGTTATATGCGCGACTTCCGCAGCGACTCTGGGTGCCTTCAGCGCGTCCTGGTGCCGGCCGGCGGCCAGCGCCAGATTGCGCTGGGTGAGCTGGCGCAGATCCGCACCTCTAGCGGGCCTGCCATGATTCGCGATGAGAATGGAATGCTGACCGGCTACGTCTACGTGGACGTGGCCGGCCGGGATCCCCGAAGCTACGTTAACGAAGCGGGCGCGCTGCTTCGCGACCAGGTGAAAGCTGCCGCCGGGATACTCTATCTCGTGGAGCGGACAGTACGAAGCGATGGAGCGCGTGAAGCAGCGCCTGACGCGCGTTGTGCCGCTCACGCTGGCTCGTCGTCCTGCTCCTGCTCTACCGCAACACGCGTTCGACTCACTAAAGACAATGATCATCCTTTTGGCGGTGCCGTTTTCCGCCGTGGGCGCGATCTTGTTCCTCTACCTCGCTGGCTACAACATGAGTGTTGGCGTCTGGGTGGGGTTGATTGCCCTGCTGGGCATCGACGCTGAGACCGGCGTGTACATGCTGCTCTATCTTGATCTGGCCTACGAGGAAGCTCGCCGTCTCGGCCAGCCTTGCAAGGCGTGGCGGATCTGCATGAAGCCATCGTGCAGGGAGCCGCCAAGCGGCTGCGGCCAAAATTCATGACCTTCGCCACTATGTGCATCGGGCTGTTTCCGATCATGTGGAGTACGGGCACGGGTTCGGAAGTGATGAAGCGCATTGCCGCGCCCATGGTCGGAGGCATCTTTGCATCGTTTGTTCTCGAACTCATCGTGTACCCAGCGATTTATGCGGTTTGGCGGCAACGGACTCTAAGACGTGAATTGCAGCCCGAGGAAGCGTCGCAGACCTATGGTCTCCCCGTTGGATCAGGACAAAACAACCTGGTCAGCTTGCAGCTCAGGTAAGCATCGATTAACGCGTGAATGCCCGACCCGAGAGGATTCTTGGTATTTTGCTATCGGAATCGTCCCTACCGGCACAAAGTTTGGCGAGCTATTGACGACGCGGACTCAGAAGAGCCGCGACTCGTAGAACTCGCGTGGGTTTAGCTCCCGTCGGGGAGCAAAGGTTATTCCTCCCGCGATAGTTCCTGCAAGGCGGGCACGTTGTGGACCAGCACCGTCTCCCGGCGCGCGCTTACAATTCCTTGCGTTCCCCACTGGCAGAGCAGGCGACTCACGGTGAACAAGGTCGTACCCGTCAATTGAGCCAACTCCCGGCGAGAAAGTGCGATTTCCATGTGGCTGTCTGCGCGTTTCCTACCTGGCCCAGCAAGCGCACCAGGAGACTGCTAAGCCGCGGTGCGAACCCTCTCTGCGTAGAAACCTCCCGGAACCGTATCTCCAACTCGTTCAGGTGACGCTCGAGCAGGAACGTCATGTTACGCCGAAGAATCGGGTAGCCGGTCCAAGAAAGCTTCGAAACGGTTCGTCTCCCAGACCAAGGCCGATGACGGCTGCAGCGTCTGAGCGGTTGAGAAATGCTCGGAGTTTGCGCCCCTTCCCACTCGGCCGAGAACGTCTCCCGGACCTGTGACTCGCAGGATGACTTCTTCGAC
This sequence comes from uncultured Acidobacteriaceae bacterium, assembly GCA_963774565.1. Lineage (GTDB taxonomy): Bacteria > Acidobacteriota > Terriglobia > Terriglobales > Acidobacteriaceae > Sulfotelmatobacter. The sequence continues at coordinate 39,296 of CAVZFP010000028.1, forward strand.
CGTTAGCGCCAAGCTGAGTGACCTTTAGGCTGCCGGACACGAGCAAGACAACTTGGCGGACCGGGTCGCCTTCCAAGAAAACCGTGTGGCGACGCCCGAACTGCCGCTCCTGGGCGGCTGCCATCAGGGCGCTGCAATCGGCCATGGGAAGATCCGAGAACACCTCAAAATGTTGAACGGAAGCTGCTCGGCGTCTCAAAATGTGACTGAAGTCGTGTGTTGGGCGTTCCGCTATCGCGGGAGAGACGATGTATGGCCGGGGTCTCTTATCCCCAAAAGCGAAAGGAATGCTGGTGACTGCTGGCTGACCCATCTACTCTCCCCCACGGATACGGGATTAAAGGCAATCCCGTCGACAAAACGGCCTTTTGGAGTTCATCTGGAAGATTCACGGGAAGAAAAGCCCATGGTTTTACCGCCAGATGCGCCCGTGTGAATGGCCTCGCCGGGAAAAAGCCTGCGAAAAGGCCAACATTTAAGCTTTATGTAGGGGGAGTGCTCTAGAACTCTAACCGGCCTGAGCGAGTAAAGGGTATATCGTATGGCGTAGACGTCCTCTTTGCGCTAGAGCAAAGAGCGTAGCCGAAATTAGTCGGGAAAACAGGGGCAGATTCGCCCCAGCCTTTGTTCTGGAGCAAACTCGACTGCCGCCGTTGATGTTAGAAGGAGGCTGGTGGCTTTGCGGGCATGGTGCTAAAATCCCCGTCGGCTAGTGTCCCGGAACTCTCCCCCTGTTGAACGCCAAATTTCGACCCCGTGGCGGCCGAGCGCCCCGACGCAGAAACGTATGGACCGAAGTCGCGAGGCTAGGACAGGAATGGGTTCCAAGGCGGTCATGCATATCTTGTCTCTTTACCGGTTAAGCCGAATTGCGCCACGGAGTGCTCTATGGCTCACCAGCGGCTTGGGGCTGGGCCTATTCGTGTGCATCCCGCTCGGGTTCGCATCCGCCCAGAAGTCTCCGGCAGTCTCCGCGAAGCAGCGCGTGGCAGGGCCTCCGACGTGGTCCGTATGTGATTCCTCGAGCGCTGGGATCAGGGTGACCGACGCGACCGGACTGGTTTACACCTGCGGCGCGACTGGAGAGCCTGAGACTAAGCCTAGACTAAGAAAGACAAGCCAGGGGTGCCCCCAAGTGCGACGATCACTCTTGAGCCAGCGAATTCAGACGCTTCTTCTGCTTCTGCAGACACACCCGCTCCCGCCGAGAATCCCGTGAAGCCGCCCACGATTTCTTGGGATGGACGACAGCTCACGATTGACGCTGACAATTCGACGTTGTCGGAGATTCTGCTGGGAATCCGGGCCCGCACTGGCGCCTCAATCGACATGCCTCCAAGCACTAGCGCAGAAAAAGTGTTTGTGCACTTGGGCCCCGCGCCGATCCGCGAAGTTCTTTCTTCGTTGTTGTACGGCACTGATTTTGATTACGTCATTCAAGCCTCGGATACAGACGAACGCGGGCTGCGGAGCGTGACTCTGACCGAGCGTGAAAAAGGTGACAAAGCGGACGTTGTTACGGCGAGTGATGCCCCTGGACAGCCGCGACAACGGCTTATGAAGGGTTATTCTGCGCCTGGCAAGCGTGATTTCCAGGTAGCCGCCGAAGCCGCAGCTGAGAGTTCCGCATCGCCGCAAACCGAATCGGCGGCTGCTGAAGTAAGCCCTCCCGCAAGTCAGGATCCGGTTCCCGTAGCTCCCGAGCCCGCTGCGACGGTTGCGCAAGGGGCTAGCGCCGATCCTCCAGCCAGCAGTTCTGCGGATACAATGGTCAGCGGCGCCAATCAACCGCTGAATAGAACTGCGCTGACATCTTCCAGTGAGTCGAGTTCCAGCGGTATGTCGTCCGCTTCAGAAACGGAGCAAACCCTGTTGCACATGTATCAACAGCGCCAGCAGATTCAGGCGCAGCAGAATCAGAATCCACAGCCTCCAGGAAAATAGCAGGGTAGGGAACGCTGAACGCTGATTCAGAAAGAGGGCGCCGCAGCGGCAAATTGTTTTCGCTCCGCCTGAGCGTTCTTGGCAGCTTTGCTGACCTCGAGGGTCACGTCCCGCGATCCAAAGCCTACGCCGATTTTCTTAAGGAAGGCGGTGGGCGGAGTGCCGCCGGCAAAGATCCAGACAAAATCGTTCGGAATCTCCTGCTTGCTCCCGTTAACGTCGAGAGCCACCGACTCCGCCTTAAACTCAACTGGATTCGAGTTGAACAACACTTTCAATTTGCTGGAGCGCATGAAGTCTTCAATGCGCTTCGCGTTCCGCTCTTTGATGCGGCTGAAGCGCTCGCTGCGATAAGACAGAGTGACCTGGTTGCCGGTCTGGCTGGCCAGGCCCATCGCGGCTTCCACCGCGCTGTCGCCGCCGCCGATGACCAGGATTTTCTTGTTGATATAGTGGTCGGCCTCGATGAGGCGGTACATCACCTTGGGCAGATCCTCGCCTTTGACGCCGAGTTTGCTGCGGTTCGCCTGCCCGGCCCAGCGCCAGGATCACGGCGCGTGCGCGATACTGGTTGTTGACCGTCATGACCGTGAAAATGCCGTCTTCGCCTTTCTTGATGTCCTCCACTTTCTCGCCGGTCGAAACATTGAAGTCGGCGCGGTTGAGAATCATGTCCCAGAAGGCAAGCAGGTTTTCTTTCGAAAGTTGCAGCTTCTTGAACTTGCCGTACATGGGAAACTCCACCGGGCTGGTCATTACCAGTTTCTGCCGTGGATACTTGGCAACCGTGCCGCCGATCTCGTCGCGCTCGATGCGTGAGATAGTTGAGCTTGTGCTCGATCGCGCGCAGGGAGGCGCTGATGCCCGCCGGACCTGCCCCGATCACCAGAAGATCGTGGACACCAGGGATCGGGCGGAGTCGCTCCATTCGCCTTGAGCCGCGCGGCAATTGTGTCCACGCAATCGCGCCCTTGATTGACCGCATTCTTGATCAGCGCCAAGCCGCCCAGTTCTCCGACAATGAACAGGTTCGGCACGGTGGTCTCGAATTCCGGCGTCAGATGCGGCATGTCCGCCGCCATGCTGGGACTGGCCATCACCATGGTGATGGCGCCTACCGGACAGGCATCCGCGCACAGGCCGTGGCCAATGCACTTGTGTCCATTGACGATGACGGCCTTGCCGCCGATCATGGCCAGCACGTCGCCTTCCGGGCAGACGCTGGTGCAGGTTGCGCAACCGATGCAGTAGTTGTTGTCGATGTGAGGATGCTGCGCCTTGGGTCCGTCGGAATATAACTTACCCTTCTCCGCGGCCTCGCGAGCACGCGCTTCTCGCTTCTTCAGGCTCCTGAGATAGAGCATCAGGAAGAAAAAGCAAATGATGCCCCCAATTCCGTAGGTGATGATCGTATCCATGAACCGCTAGAAGTATCCCAGGACAAATTGCAGCCCGATATGAAGCAGGGCCAGCACCGCGAAGGCATAGCTGAAAGGTTTGTGCACGACGTGCCACAGATGGAAAACTTTCTGCGAACGCGAGAGGAACAGGACTCGCTTGGAAAGCGCGGCCTCTTCCGCCGCCGCATGAATCGCTCTTTCGAGCTTCTCGATTGCCGGTGGGCAGAAATCCTGCCAGGGTGGCGAGCGATTCGCTCATTCTCAGGGCATGCCGGCGGAGCCGAGCCACCCGAAAAACGCGAATCACATCGAGAATCAACATGTATACAAGCGCCACCACGATAGGCAGCCTGGCCACACGATTCGCGTCCGGCATGCGCAAAAGGGCGCGCAGGTCCGCTGCCGGCAGCAAGTTCTGCGCCGCCAGTTGCTGCGCCAGGCTCTCCTGCAGTTCCTGCAATTCCTTCATCGACAACTCGGCGGTGGTCACCTTCCGCGGAATCTGCGCGTAGAGGTAGCGTCCGACGACGCCACTGGCCGATACTGCGAACATGATCCAGAAAGCCATCCCCGCGATGCCCTTGAATTTCAGAGTCGAATGAAATGCAATGATGAACGGCGCGGTAAGACCCATCAGCACGTGGATGTCGAGCCAGTGCCGAGTGCTGCCCTTCGTGCTCAACCATGCCCAGTGCTTGCGGATCGGGTAGAGGAAGATTCCAACGAACAACGCTACGCCCACAAATCCCAGGTATAGGCCAATCGGACCACTGGGTCGCAGCATGTGATGCTTCGGCGAAAAGGGGCGGTCGAGGGACGATAGCTTGTAGTAGTCGAAGCCATAAATGAAGATGGCAAGATTCGTCGCAATGGCGAGGACATAAAGCGCGTAGAGCCGCACACGATGGCGTCTCTCCGCGTCCGGAACGGCCTTCGCTCCAGTGGCGATGCGAGCAGTGGCTGTGGCATTCGCGCTCATTTTTGTAGGACCTTCTCCTCGGTGCTTACTGAGAATTTCTTGTAGGCCGTGAACTGGTGCAGGTTGCGCCAGTGCTGCCGAGGTGTTTCGACCTCCACGCGCGCCTGCGTGGGGAACCAGTACACCTCCTTCGAGTCGGAAAATGGCATCGGAGCGAAATCGATTTCCGAGTTCAACGCTTTCAGGCCGACGTCTTGCAAGGTATCCGCGATCCCCGCTTCCATCTTCGCGATGGATCCCGTCTGCGGATCAACCCATGCCATACCGGTGAGTTCCAGCGGATATTCCTTTCCGCGCAGGGCCAGCGCAGCCGGCGATTTCATGCCGGGAACGTGCTCAAAACTGATCTTCGCCAGCGACCTGCCGCCAATGACTTCTTCTCCAGCCAAGGTGAACTTGAAGGCCTCGGAGTAATAAGGATGAAAGACGAGGAACAACGTGGCAAAGCCATTGCTCAACAACATAGAAGTGTTCTTGCGGTCGCGCTTGGGTTCCCGCACGGGTATGCGCGATTCCGAAAGATTCAACTCGCCCCCGGCATTCGTCAAAATGACCAGGTAATCGAAAGTGGAATCTTCTTTGAGCTCTACCTTGTTGTCTTTCCCCAGCTTTTCCTGCCGCACCTGCTCGGTGCATTTTACATCGGAAAATTGATCGAGGAAGACGGACGTCTGGCTGGCGGTGCGCGTGAGCAGATCGTTCAGCCGTTGTGCGTCCGGCGACGCCGCCGCCGGATTGGCGGCGAAGCCAAGCCCCGTCAGAACAATCCCGGCAAGAACCAGGACTGCCGCCCGAAATTGTGGCCGATACATCATTCGCCCTTCCTCTTCGAATCAAAACGATAGCCCAGGGAGAACATGAGCTGGTCATAGCTCAGATCCCCGCGGTTGGTGGTGAAGTTTCCCTGTAAATAATAATGCGGTCCAAGTATGGTCTCAACTGTGCCGGTAACGAAGCGGCTACGGGTATCATTCGTCACCAGTGACGCAAACTTCTGCTGTCCCAGCAAGAGCTCGAGGCGCAGCCGGTCGCTGACCTGTCGCGTAACCGAGAGCGCTTCATACGAGCCGTTGCCGAAGGAACCGCTGAAGCGGGCGTAGTGCGCGTCGGTGCGCAGCTTCCACGGCAGACGTCCAAGTGTGATGCCATACATTTGATTCAAGGACGTCTTGGCGTCGCCGGTTCCGCTGCTTTGGCCCAGATTGGTGGATACCCAGACCTGCTTAAACACCTCCAACCGGCCGCCGGCGCTGAACCCCTGGAACAGGTATTTATCGAGCAGTCCGGTGCCGACCAGGATAGTATTAAACGTCGGGACATCGCGAAAATAGTTGTAGTTGAAGTCCAACTCGAGTCGGGAAAGTGGGTTCACCCGGAGCGTTGAAAAATTGCGCCCCAGCCCAGGCCCGGGAGACGGCGTGACCGAGTTGCCCTTTGGATCATCCAGCTGTGCCGATTCGTAAATGGCGATGACGCGTTTGTAGGAGACGGAATCTTCGAAAAAGACAAAGGGCCGGTCGACTGCCCAATTCACCATGCTGACACCAGCACCGCTGGTGGCGCTGTAGTGAAAACCATTGTATTCGCCGCCTTCGAAATTGAGAAAGGCGCCGCTGATAACGCGGTCTGGACTGTAGTCCCAGGATGATGGGTCAGGTGTCGAGCCTCCGAAGATCCCCAGCGTGGTGCCCTTGGACAGTCTCTTGCCGAAGTAGCCGCCGTCGATCGTGTCGAGGCTGGGCGCCCAGGGAAGATAGAGGCGGCCAAATCCCGCAACCAGCGTCGAGTTCGGGTTGTCGTAGGTCATGTTCAGGTGGTACGTACGGTTGATGAGGTTCTGCAGCGTCTGCTGGCTGGCCGCTGATGCCTTGGTCAGCTCGCCACGCCAGTATCCGCTCAAGTTCCAATACGTGCCTCCGATTCGCGTAATATCGCCGCGGAAGACGGCGCCCACATCCGAACTGGTGACGCTGTTGGCGCCGTGGCTGATGGTCTCAATGGTGTCCAACCCAATGCGTCCACGCGCCCGGTTCACCGATGGCAGAGGTGGGCGCGGAACGATTTGGCGAGCCTCTTCGTCGAGCGCGTCGCCTTCGGTGAAGGAGATCACCGCGGGATACTGCCGCGTCGCGCTCAGCGTGCGCTGCTGCACCAGCGCTTCAGCATCGTTGCTTGAAAGATAGGCCAGGTCGCCCACCTTCACCGGACGTTTGGGGGTGTGAATATCGGTGACCGCCGAAGTTTCAGCGACGGCGGTGACTTCCAGTTCCGCGACCACGTGCGGGTCGGCCGCATTCACGCTGGACCCCTGGGTCGCAGGCAAGTTCGTCTCTTCCACCTCCAACTTCATTCCTTCGGTCAGACCTTGCGCGCGCCCGCCTTCGAGATAGGCAACGCCTTCGGCCACATACTTTACTTTGAAGACAGTGCGGAGACTGGGATCATCGGAACGCGCGATCATGGTTCCGGTCTCCGCGGAAATGCTCGGCGCCGCTGCCCGAGCTGTGGAGACGGCCGCGGATTCCTCGCTCCCGCTACCTGCCGGAGTCTTATCCGGTTCGGCCGCAGGAACTGCATCCTTCGGAACTGTTACGGTTGCCGTCGTCGCAATTGCATTGCTCGATGGTGCTGGCGTCGGAGCCGATGCAACCGTGGACGGTGCTGCCGCTGTCGCCGCCGGAGCGACTGCATCCTTCGGCGGTGTTATCGATGCCAGCACCTGGGCGGCAAGATCCTTCGATGGCGTTACCAATATTTCCGCTGGAGTTGTTGTATCCGTCGATGCTGCGACCGCTGCCGTCACCGGAGCAGCCGTGTCTTTCGATGGTGTTACCGGTGCGACCGGAGCGGCAGCTGTGTCCTTCGATGGTGTTGTCGCGGCCGCCGCGGCCGCAACTCCAGCATGCGTGGGCGCTGCTCCTGCCGCCGCCGCCGAAGAGGCGACGGGCGAGGACTCCGGCTTATCAGCGCTGGCAATTTGCTTTTGCTCGAAAGAAGGCTGTGCCGTGGAGTTCTGGGCCGCAGCGGAAGCCGGTTCATTCTGCGGAACCTGATTCTGCGGTGCTGGAGCTAGGGGAGGTGGAGGAGCCGGCAAGCTCGCAGAAGATTTATCAGAAGGTGGCACGAATCCCGGGCCCGCAACGGTTGGCGGCGGCGCGAGCGCAGGGAAGTCCGCGGAGGTGTCTTCCGCAGGCGGAGCCGGCTTCTCCCGTTTTTTGCGGAAGACTCCAATCAGATTGCCAGACGTAGCCGCAGCCGGAGCGCCATTCGAGGAGTTGTGCGCCTTTTCCACTCCTCCCACGGTCACCACAATCCGGTTTCCTTCCATCGTCACCGTGTAGGGATGGGCCTGATCCAGATCGAGAACAACTCGCGTGACAAGAGGATTGCTGCTGTGCTGGCCGGTGCGCACGCGGCGCACTCCGTTCGCATTCACCGCAACACTTTTAAGATTGTCGCTGCTGGTGGTATCAGGAAGATCGAGCAAAATCCGGTCGGGATTGGATGCCGTCTCAAACGAAGGTTTCACGGGAGTACTGAGCGTAACTTCCACCCGCAGATCGCTGCCCTGATGCGTTGTCGTCACACCTTGCACCGTCGCCACCCCGCCGCTGTTCTGTGCCACGGCATACGAAAGGAGCAGCATCAAGGTCCCGAAATGTTTTTGAACTGCCATCATTCTTTGCTGACACTCGCTGGAAATCTGCCTGCCGCCTGAGAGTTGGCGTTGCCGCCGTTGATTTTTGGTTTAGCACGTTACCGGCCAAACGCTGTCTTAGCCTCCGTTGCCGCTCTGGTGGCACTGATAACAATTAATGCTGTTGTAGACATACCCCGACACATTATCGTGGTGGAAATTGGCTGCGTTATTGCCGCCATGGCAAGCGGTGCATTGGAAGATGGCGTAGTTGGTCGAATTAATGTGGCATGTGGAGCACACATTATTCGCGTTGCCGTGATTCGTCGAGAACTGCGTGTACTGCGTGTGATTGAACGTGGCCCCGGTCCACGCCGTGGTGTTGTGGCAGGTCGCGCACGTGGTCGGGAAGAACTGCGGCTGCGCCATGTGGCCGGGGTTCGTCGTGTTGTTGTAGTCCGTCTGATGGCAGCCAATGCAGGTGATGGGCAGCGTCGTGAAGTTGTTGTTGACGTGGCAGTCCGCGCAAACCCGTGGCGGCACCAAGTGCGAGCCCGTCAGCGGGAAGGTGGTGTTGTTGTGGTTGAAGGTGGAGTCCGTCCAGACCGTGGTGTCGTGGCACAGTTCGCACGTGGTCGGGAAGCCGGCTGAGGCGTGCGCCGGGTTGGTCGTACCGGCATAGTCCTTCTGGTGACACGTGTAGCACAGTGTGCTGTTCAAGGCGTAGTTGTTGTTGACATGGCAGTCGGCGCACAACCGCGGCGGCACGGTGTGGGCGCCCGTCAACGGGAACCCGGTGGTCGTGTGATTGAAGGTTGCATCGGTCCAGAGCACGGTGTCGTGACAGGTTTCGCAGGTCGTCGGGAACCCCGTATGGGGAACGGGAGTCGTCGCGGTACTGTAGTCCTTCTGATGGCACGAGTAGCACAATGTGCTCGTCAGATTGTAGTTGTTGTTCACGTGGCAATCCGTACACAGCCGCGGCGGCACCAGATGCGCGCCGGTGAGCGGGAACCCGGTTGTGCTGTGGTTGAAGGTCGCGTTGAGCCAGGTCGACGTGCTGTGGCACGAATCGCAAGTCTGCGGGAAGTTCGACGTGACGTGATTCGGGTTGGTTGTGCCCTTGAAGTCGGCCAGATGGCAAGTGACGCAGGCCGTGCTGTTCAAGGCGTAATTGTTATTGACGTGGCAGTCGGTACACAGCCGCGGTGGCACCGTGTGCAACCCGGTCAGCGGGAACCCGGTCGTGTTGTGGTTGAACGTCGCGTTCAGCCAGGTCGACGTGGTGTGGCACTGATTCGCAAGTCTGCGGGAAGTTCGCCGTCACGTGATTCGGGTTGGTTGTGCCCTTGAAATCGGCCAGATGGCAGGTAACACAGGCCGCGCTATTCAAGGTGTAGTTGTTGTTGACGTGGCAATCGGTACACAGCCGCGGCGGCACCGTGTGCAACCCGGTCAGCGGGAACCCGGTCGTGCTGTGGTCGAACGTCGCGTTCAGCCAGGTCGATGTGGTGTGGCACGTATTCGCAAGTCTGCGGGAAGTTCCCCGTCACGTGATTCGGGTTGGTTGTGCCCTTGAAATCGGCCATGATGGCAGGTAACACAGGCCGCGCTATTCAAGGTGTAATTGTTATTGACGTGGCAATCGGTACACAGCCGCGGCGGCACCGTGTGCAACCCGGTCAGCGGGAACCCGGTCGTGTTGTGGTCGAAGGTCGCGTTCAGCCAGGTCGATGTGGTGTGGCACGATTCGCAAGTCTGCGGGAAGTTCGCCGTCACGTGATTCGGATTGGTTGTGCCCTTGAAGTCGGCCAGATGGCAGGTAATACAGGCCGTGCTGTTCAAGGTGTAATTGTTATTCACGTGGCAGTCGGTACACTGCCGCGGCGGCACCGTGTGCAACCCGGTCAGCGGGAACCCGGTCGTGTTGTGGTTGAAGGTCGCGTTCAGCCAGGTCGATGTGGTGTGGCACGATTCGCAAGTCTGCGGGATGTTCGACGTTACGTGATTCGGGTTGGTTGTGCCCTTGAAGTCGGCCAGATGGCAGGTAACGCAGGCCGTGCTGTTCAAGGTGTAGTTGTTATTCACGTGGCAGTCGATACACTGCCGCGGCGGCACCGTGTGCATACCGGTCAGCGTGAAACCGGTGGTCGAGTGGTCAAATTTGCCGTCGGTCCACAGCACGGTGTCATGGCATTGCTGGCAGGTTGTGGGGAACCCCGTGTGAGGTACCGGGGTGGTCGCTGTGTTGAAGTCGTTCTGGTGGCAACTGATGCACGTCGTGTTGGTGATGGTGTAATTGTTGTTGACGTGGCAGTCCGCACACTGCCGCGGCGGCACCATGTGTGCTCCGGTCAACGGAAATCCGGATTTCGAGTGGTCAAACGTTGCCGGCTGCCAAGCCGCCGTGTTGTGGCACATCTCGCAGGTCTGTGCGAACCCGCCTGACACGTGATTGGGATTCGTCGTGTTCTTGAAGTCGGTCAGGTGACACGAAACGCAGGTCGTCGACGTGATGTTGTAATTGTTGTTGACGTGGCAATCCGTACACTGGCGTGGCGGAACCGTGTGCGCTCCCGTAAGCGGGAAGTTCACCGTTGAGTGGTCGAAACTGGCGGGCTGCCACGCGGAGGTTGTGTGGCACGTCTGGCAAGTCTGCGAGAAGTTGCCGGCCACGTGGTTCGGGTTCGTCGAAGTCTGAAAATCCTTCAAATGGCACCCTACGCACGTGGTGCTGTTCAGCGTGTAGTTGTTGTTGACGTGACAATCGGCGCACTGACGCGGTGGCACCGTATGCATGCCGGTCAGAGTAAATCCCGTCGTGGAGTGGTCAAACTTGCCGTTGCTCCACTGCGCCGTGTCATGGCATTGCTCGCAGGTCGTGGGAAAACCTGCGTGCGCCACCGGAGTCGTGGCACTGGCGAAATCTTTCTGGTGACAGGAGAAACAGAGAGTAGTCGTGATGGTGTAGTTGTTGTTGACGTGGCAATCCGTACACTGGCGTGGCGGAACCGTGTGCGCTCCCGTAAGCGGGAAGTTCACCGTTGAGTGGTCGAAACTGGCGGGCTGCCACGCGGAGGTTGTGTGGCACGTCTGGCAAGTCTGCGAGAAGTTGCCGGCCACGTGGTTCGGGTTCGTCGAAGTCTGAAAATCCTTCAAATGGCACCCTACGCACGTGGTGCTGTTCAGCGTGTAGTTGTTGTTGACGTGACAATCGGCGCACTGACGCGGTGGCACCGTATGCATGCCGGTCAGAGTAAATCCCGTCGTGGAGTGGTCAAACTTGCCGTTGCTCCACTGCACCGTGTCATGGCATTGCTCGCAGGTCGTAGGAAAACCTGCGTGCGCCACCGGAGTCGTGGCGCCGGCGAAATCTTTCTGGTGACAGGAGAAACAGAGCGTGGTGGTGAGGTTGTAGTTATTGTTCACGTGGCAGTCGACACACTGCCGGGGCGGACGGAGTGCCCGCCGGTCAACGGAAACCCGACCGTGGAGTGATCGAACTTGGCATTCAGCCAATTGTCCGTGGTGTGGCACGTTTCGCAAGTGGTGGAAAATTTCGCGGTGACGTGGTTCGGATTCGTGCTGCTCTGGAAATCTGCGGAGTGACACGAATAGCACGCCGTAGACATCGTCTCAAATTGACTTTGGGCGGCGCCTTTGTGGCAGGAGTCGCATGCGACGGCCGCGTGGGCTCCGGTCAGCGGAAAGCGGTTATTATGCTGCTGAATCTGCTGAACCGAGACCTGCCATCCGCGGACCGTGTGACACTGCTCGCAATTCGCTCCCAGGTTGCGCTTGTGTATGTCGGCGTGACAGTCCTGGCATCGTTGTCCGACATTGCTGAATACCATCTTGACGTGACACTGGACGCAGGCCACTGACTGGTGCATGCCGCGCAGCGGATATCGCGTTTGATTGTGATCGAATTCGGGAACCGCGCGGATGGGTCTCCACCCGGATGCGGTGTGGCAGTTCTGACAAGGCAGGTTGAGATTTCCGTGTGGACTGTGTGTCCCCGCGGAATCCTGCGCCCGCGCACTTCCGGACGCACCAGAAAATGCCAAGAGCAAGACGGCGATCAGATTGAGCCAGCCTCCCGACCCTAACATGATTTGCCCCTTACGTGGTTTCCCCAACTTCAGAAAAAAAGAAAAAAAACGGAAAGAAGAACGAATGAATGTCAAACGGATGCAATTCGCTTTCCACTAAGACTAGCGAGGAGCATGCGTTATGCGAAAGTTACGCAAGGCCCTGTACGTCGCGTCGTTTCGTTCACTGTTCGGATTCCCGTCGAGAGCAGTATTACTTTTAGTCAAAGGTAAGTTCTCCGCCCAACCCAGCATTTTTTGCTTTCCGGAGTCCCAAGAAGCCCGGGGACGTCCATCGAGTCAGGGTGGGTTTCTGTGGCGCCTCCTAGTGTACACATTGAGCTACCCCCGGATGAGTTCGGGCATAAATGGAAGGTTGTACAACTTCAGGGGCGCGCTGCAACTTGACCGACAACAAGTCGGCTTTTTGCCGCTAAAAGCCAGGCTTGGATCGGGGCACGGGATTCGTAGGCCCGTGGCAGGCCGCGCACTCCTTGGGTGTCGGTTTGTAGAAAAGGACCGTCTTGGCGGCCACCACCTTCGTCAATTTGTGACATTCGCCGCAGCGCACGTTCTGGTGTGCGCCGCGCAGCGAAAATGCAGTCTTTTCATGGTCGAACAAAGACGGCTTCCATTTCATGCTGTTATGGCATTCCGCGCAGCGCGTGATCTCTCGCTTGGCGAACTGTTTTCCGTGGATGTCTTCGTGGCAATCCTCGCATTGGGTCGGCGCCACCTTGAAGTCGACGTTCAGCAGCTTGGTTTCAAGGTTTGGCGGCTTATGGCAATCGATGCAAGCCGTAGCCCGATGGGCGCCCAGCAACGGAAACTTGGTCTTGGAGTGGTCAAAGCCCGACAGTTCCTTCCACGACTTGGTGGAGTGGCAAGCTTCGCATCCCGCAACCGAACCGTCGGCCCGAGCCTGCTGCATGCGATCTTTGAACTGCCCTTTGTGCGGATCATTGTGGCAACTGGTGCAACTCAGATTCTTCCAGTGATAAATGATTGCTGGCTTGGGCTGGAACTCCGCCGACTCCTTGTGACATTCGGCGCAAGTGATCGCGAGATGCCCCCCGGTGAGCGCGAAATGCGTCTGCTTATGCTTGGCCAGGCTAAACGTGGACGGCTTGTAACCCTCAAGAGTATGGCAGCGGTCACAAGCGTTGAAGTACGGTGCCGCGACAAACTGCCCCGCGTGCTTATCGGCGTGACAATCGGTGCAGCGTTCGAACTTAACCTTGAACAGGGTGTCCTTCCCCTTCGGGATATGACACTGAGCACATTCCAGGCGCGCATGACCGCCCTGCAGCGGATACGCGCTGGAGGCGTGTTCTTTTACGGTGAAGGTCGAAGGTTTCCATCCCTTTACGGTATGGCAGGAAGCGCACTCTATCCCGCCCGGACGCTTGGCGAACTGGCCGTTATGCGGATCAGGCGTGTGACAATCCATGCACTTTTGGAAGGCCAGCGGTTTCTTAAAGTCTCCGTTGGCGTGGCACTGGGCGCAATCGACGGTCTGGTGCTTGCCTTCGAGTGGGTACTTGGTTTTGGAATGGTCGAAGCGCTCATTGACGGTGGCGAGAGAAATCTTCTTCCATCCATTCGTGGTGTGACAGGACTGGCAGCCTTGCGGGAAGCTGCCGTGATGCGGATCCTTATGGCAATCGGAGCATAGATTGAACGGTATGCCCACGTACTGTGGCTTACCGTCCGGTCCATTGATATGGCACTTGGCGCACTGCACCTGGGCATGCAGGCCGGTCAGCGGATAGCGCGTCTTCGAGTGATCGAACTGGGATTGACCCGACGAGCTGACGTTGATCGTCTTCCAATCTACGAAATTGTGGCACTGCAGGCAATTCGGGCCCAGGCGTCCTTTGTGCTGATCTTCGTGGCAGGTGGTGCAAGCGGTCGCCACCCCGAGATAGGTTCGGCTCAGGTCTTTGATTTTGATGGACTCGCGTTCCTGGGAAGAGATGCGGGAAGGATTATGGCATTTGTTACAGGCCAAGCCAGAGTGCTTGCCTTCGAGTAGGTATCCCGTTTCCTTGTGATCGAAGGTTTTGATATCCCACTTGATCAGTGGGAAGTCTTCCCCGTTGTGCTCCGAGTGGCAGCGGGCGCATTCCTGGTTGGAGCCAGGGGGAATGTTATAGGTGGCGTGCAGGCCTTTGTGAGCCGAAAGCCGGGTCGCGATTTCAGTGTGACAGGCAAGACACTTCAGCGCCGCCTGGCCGCCAAACTTATGGCAACTGGCGCAGTTGCTCGATCCATTCAGCGATTGGTGCGGTCGCGAGAGTGGTCCCGGAGAGATCTGTGCGGAAGCCACGCCGCACAGACCTACCGCGAAACACACGAGAGCGAGAAACACGGAGGCGCTGAACGGAAAGCTGACCGACCAGGTCCGGCCCCGGTTCTTTGCCATTATGTTTTCTGGCATTACTCGCTGCGCTTTGCTTGCAAGCACGGGTCTGAATTTGCTTTGTGAAACGAGATTGTAGCAAACGACTCCTCCGCTGCGTGATTGGAAGAATGGTTCGTTGTATCTACTAGCGCCGCAACCTTCGTGTTCTAGCAGGTCGACGCAGTCAATTCTTCGTGCGACGTTCCTGGGGGTCGTCGGAAGCCGTTCGGTCCCTCTTCACTATTTTGCTCAGGCGCAAAGATGGAATCAGCCTCGCGGCCACGAGAAGTGGGTTGCTACCCAATGGTGCTGCGTCTTTGGTTTTTAGAAGAACGTAAAAAAAATAGGGAAAGCCACTAATTTTGTCCTCCACAGGGTGCATTCCAAGGTACGGTCCCCGGTGGATCGTGTAATTTGTGCCAAGGGTCTGCTGTATGCCGGGAACTTTCGTCTAAGGTGTTCACCCGATTTCATACCTCCAACCCATGCTTTTTCCGGATGACTGCCCGTCGGTTTCCCTTTTTCTTGGCTTTTCCCGCCGCCTCGACCGGGAACGACACGAAGGCAAGAATCGGGCAGCTCGAGTTTAGAACTCTTATTTGTATGGCTTTAGGCGCGCCTGTAGCGGCGAACCCACGCCCGCCACCTCTTTCGGAGTAGCCTCCAACCTCCATGGATAAGCTTACTGTCCGCAAGTGCCTGTGGAAAATAGTCTGCGAGAGTCAAAGACGGATTCTGACCCGAAAATGGCAATGTGGATGCTATGGGAATTGGAAAGGTTCAGCGCGGCCAATTTCGGGGCACCGGCGGTGCAAATGCCAAAAAGGGGGGAATCGATGAACGAACAAACTGTTCGGCTGGGCCCACGCGAACAGCAAATCGTCGAGCTGCTTTTGCAAGGTTGTGACAACGCCGAAATTGCAAGTCAGCTGAAAATGGCCCGGCGAACCGTAAAAGCTCATTTCAACCGCTTATTTCTACGTTTCGGAATCACCGGTGGTATCAAGCGAGTAAAACTCGCGACCCTTTTGTATCGGAGGCAAGCATGTCAAATGAACGTTATGGGACCCGTATCCCCAATGAACGTGAACACCGAGTCATCCAACTTGTTGCCGAAGGCCTAAAGAACAAAGAAGTAGCGGATGCCATTGGGACGACGGAACATGTCGTAAAGAATTATCTGCGGGTGATTTACGACAAACTCGGACTTTGGAACCGTGTCGAACTCGCACTGTGGTATGAGTCGCGGCGGCTTCCATCCATGATGGTTACTCAGTAACTCCGGTGAATCTGCCTACCTGGGGACGTCGTCTGAAATGCGACCGGCGTCCCAGGCCAGGTCAGAGCTCCAATGGCGTCTTCCTCTCGCCTGATTATTGACAACCAAAAGCATTATTGACAACCAAAAGCCTGAAGATGCCGCAGACGCTGTCCTGCGTCTTTCACTCCCCTGAGTGCGGCGGTGTCGAGCAATACCCGCGCCTGATCGCAGTTCTTCGAAACACCGTCACCCCGGAGATACAGATCCGACAGAAGCAGCGTGGCTTCGGCATTGTGTTTGGCAATGGCCTTCCACAACCATTTCGCTGCTTCGGCGCTGTTGCGGCCCTGTCCATTGGTACCGTTTAGATAGCGTTGGGCAAGGGCGAGTTCCTCCCCGCCACTTCCTCCTGACACTTCGGCCGCAGCAGCTTTTTCGGGCCTTGAAATACCGTGCGGGAGAGAGGGAGCGCTATTATCCGCATTGCTGCTGGCTTCATCGCGGACTGGTTTTGCGGTAACCGGGGCCGGGACGGCCTGATTTCCTGCAGGCTGTGTACGGTCCGGTGTGTCCGTTTTGGCTGGAGCTGAGGGAGTTGGAGTTGACGGAGTCGGCGCGGAAGTTGCGGTTGACGGAACTGGCGCTGAAGGTTCAGGCTCTTTCGAAGTCACGGGGGGCGCAAGCGGCGCTCCCGAAGAATTTTGCGACGCCTGGGCGCTACGCCATGCCATGTAAGCAAGCGCGCCTATAATCATCGCCAAGACAATTCCCACGTAGATGCGGTATGACCCGGAAGAGCGCGGAACCGAAAAGATCCTGTCCACGTCCTCATCATCGTAGTAGTCGACGTCGCGGGTACTTTGGAACAGAGACAATTCGTTGGTGTTCAACCTCGGCTCGTAGACATCGTGATCACGCGAAACGAAATGCGATTCCTGAGGCTCATCTTCCATTTGCATTTGCTGATCCGCAATGTGAAGGTCGGTGATGTGCAGACCTTCCTCATTCGCGTCCGCTCGATGCAGACCTCGAGCGGTTCCGTCCTCTCCGAGACGAGCGCCGCACATTCCGCAGAACTTCTGAGACAAAGTATTGCTCCGCCCACACGCGTGACAGCGAATGAGGCCTAGTTCCTCCGACGCCCGGGAATCGGACGGGCGTGGCAGTTCTGGTCTTTGCTTCGTAACCGGAGCTGGAGCAGCGTCTTCCGTCGGTACTCGTGTAGCATTCTCCGCTTCCAGTTCACGCAAGAGTTCCTGCACCGCCTGCTCGCGTTTTTCAGGTGGACTGGTGAAATAAACCTGCGCCCACCGACCCATGTTTTGTGCCAACAAGGGATTGAGGAGAGGATTCAACTCGGGCGGCGTTAAAGTGCCAGACCGTTCGGAATGTTCGTTAGTACTCGACAAAATAGGGTTCTCCGTTTTTATTAACGACTCCAGAAGGATCGGGCGAAACCTACAGGTATGATTGCACTCCCGTGGCCGGGGGTTGTCAAATTAAACCCACTCGAAAGGGGAGCAGCTGCTTTGAGACCCCGCCTTAGTCGCAGGCTTTGCGATAAGCAGGCTCAAACTGGTCCAATTGTGCATCCCGTTGCGAGCTAAGTTTTCCCTTAGGGGTTTTACCGTAGAGATCGGCCCCAGGGCAATAATAAAGGGCGGTTTGGAGATCGACCCAAACCTGGGTACGCGGATTTCCTTTGTACTGCGGCGGCTCCGGGGCCTCGGCCAACCCGATCTTAACCAGGATTCGCTCGAAAAGCGGAAGATCGGCGTCGGCAGCGGCTTTGCGGTGCGCCGCTGAGCCGGCTGTTCTGCCGGTCGCCCTCACGGAATGTCGCGACCGAATACCCCACCCAATTACGCCCAGTACCAAAATCACCGCGACTCCTAAATAGATGTCTCCTCGACGGGCATTCCAAAATTTTGCCCACGCACCGGGATTTCTCGCTGCCGCCAGTTGTTCGAAGAAGTCACGGGCGGTTGCGGCGGAACTCCAGGCCGCCGGTCGTTCCGGTTTCGCCAGCGCCGTCGTGGCTGGCGCTTCGACATTATCTTCCGGAATTGGGTGCGCAGGGATTTCGAGATCCGCTGGAGTAGAGTTTTCAAAATCGATGTCTTCCGGTGCTGCCAGCAGTTCTGCGGACTGAGGCGCGTGCCGAAGCCCGGCGAACGCATAAGGTTCAACTACCTGCCCTTCGACCGAGTCGGCGACAGACTCCTCAGCATCGATATGATTCTTCTGCGACTCCTCATGCACCACGGTGCCGTTCCTTGCAGGGACGGGCGGAGTCTTCTTCCTCGCCTCCTGCATGTGCCACAAAGTGGCTATCGTGCTCTGCAAATTGGACGGGTCATAATCAGAGCTGCGCGGCAACCCGCAGTTCCCGCAGAACTGCTCTTGTCCCACCAGTTCATGTCCGCACTTGACGCAGACGACAGTTGGAGCCGAGTGTGCCATAGACGTTCTGGCTGGAACCGATAAGTCCTTGGCCGCGGTCCGGTCGGCAAGCGCGGTGAGATTCGGCTTGAGTTTTTCCAGAGCCTCCAGCATTACGGCGCGTTCGGTCGCCAGCGATTTTTTCCAGCTGACTTTTTCGTTCCTCGCCAACGCTTCGCTTACCAGACCGCCCATGAGTTGACAGGCATGAACGTCTTCCTCGGCAAAAGCGCGCGGGTTAGGAAAATAAAGTTCGAGACTCCCCGCGATTCTGCCCTCGTGAAAAACCGGAACTGCGATCATCGACTGGATGCCGCGTCGGCGACATTCCTTCCCGTCGAGAAGGAGTTCTGTATTGACCTCAGCGCAGCGGAACACTGCGCCGGTCCGCAGGCACTCGAAGCAGAGTGCTTTTTCCATGGGAACCTCGGTCCCCGCCGCCAGCGCCATTGAGCCGGCAGTCGCCCGGTACTGCACATTCTTGCCCTCGAGGATTCCGATGCCCGCGC
Source organism: uncultured Acidobacteriaceae bacterium (assembly GCA_963774565.1). Taxonomy (GTDB): domain Bacteria; phylum Acidobacteriota; class Terriglobia; order Terriglobales; family Acidobacteriaceae; genus Sulfotelmatobacter. The sequence continues at coordinate 57,963 of CAVZFP010000028.1, forward strand.
TGCTTGCCCCAGCGATCCGGGTCATGCGTTCGGCGATGAGCGACATCACGCTCTCTAGTTCCAAATGCTCAACCTGAATCTGGTGCTGGATCTCTACGATTTGGGCAAGGGTGAAGGTGGAATCGGCCTTGTGGGATTCCAAGTTTTGTGGCGATTGCTGTGGGTCAGGCGACGAGAGGGTCTGTTTCTCCGCCGCAAAGTTCTCGGCTGAAAGCGATTCTTTCGTGAGCTTCGCGCCCGGTTCTTTATTCTGCAGTTCGCGGTTGTGCTCTTGCAGCACATAGGCTGCTTCCAGCACTTTTGCGAGAGTCTGCTCGTCCAGAATTGGTTTTTTTTCCTCGGACACGAATTTTTTCCCACGGTCTGTAACTGGTTGATGCGCGCCCGCCCGGCCGATAACCGGAATACGCTTATTCTAGTGCAAGTCCCCCTCCATTACAGATCTCCCAGGTCTCTGATGCGAAGGGCTAGGGCTCCACGAATCGAAGGCCTTGGACTACGGCAGCATGCAAGACCTTCAAAGTCTTCAATAGTTTACCGACCAAGAGCGGACGTTACGAGGATTAATACGAGAGCAGGGTGAACTGGAACTGGCCAGAGTAACCACTCTGTGGTAACCAAGCAATGGCAAGGCTCTGCATGCGCATTCAGTATTTTTACTCTCAGAGAACCAGAGCTCGATCATCGCCGGATTCGCTCTTGCCACTGAGATAAAAGTGCACTGCCGGAGTGATGATCAGCGAGAGCACCATCGAAATGAGAACTCCGCCAATGACCGCGATGGCCAGAGGTTGTAACATCTGCGAACCCGCGCCAATCGCGAAGGCCAGGGGCAGCATGCCCGCGACGGTAGCCAGCGCAGTCATGACGATGGGACGTAACCGCCGGCGTGCGGCTTGCAGCATCGCCTTCTCAGTGTCCAAACCCACGGCGCGCATCTTCTGGTCGGCATCGAGCAGCAGGATGCCATTTTTGGCCACGATGCCAATCACCATAATCATCCCCATAAATGAGGAGATGTTGAATGTTGTGCGCGTGATGAGCAAGGCAATGAAAACGCCGGAAGTAGAGAGCAGTGCGGACGAGAGAATCGCCACCGGAGCCGCGAATGTGCCGAACTCAAACAGCAACACAATGAAGAGCAGCAGAATCGCAAGGATCAGCACAATGACCAGGTCGTGGAACGAGCGCTGTTGTTCTTCGTAGGTCCCGCCGTATTCCACACGAATGTTGGACGGAATGTGCAATCCGGCAACGACTTTCTGCACATCGGCCATGCCGCTGCCCAGGCTTCTGCCCTCCAGGCGAGCAGTGACCGCCACATCGCGCTGCAAATTTTCGCGACGAACTTCGGTCTGTCCCGGATTCTCCACCACCGCCGCCAGCGCCCCCAGTGTGGCCGTGTGCCCAGTGCTGCTGACCAGCAAAGTGTCCCGCATGGCTTCGAGCGAGGACCGGTTTGCCGCAGGAAACCTTACGCGCAGCGTGTAGGCGCGATCGTTGGCCACCACCGGCGTGGGTGCGGGCTCGCCTTCTAGAATCGCCGAGGCATCGAGCGCGATTTCCTCGGCGGTGAAACCGGCTCGGGCGGCTACACTCGGATCGACCTGGAAAGTAACGGCGGGCCCGCTGATGGTGTTCTCAATCCCATTCAGAATGTCCACCACGCCTTTGATCTTCCCAATCGCCTCCGCCACCTTCGGCGCCCATTGTTCCAGTTGCTTGGCGTCCTGCGAAAACAGTTTGATCTGGATTGGTTCGGGAGCCGACGTGAGGTCGCCAATCATGTCCTGCAGAACCTGCACGAACTCGATATCGAGAGCGGGTTCTTGTTGCTTAATATCGGCACGGACGTCGGAGATGATCTCTTCGATATCCCGCTTGCGCTTCGCTTTCAACTTCACCAGTATGTCGCCCGTATTGGCTTCCGTGACTGAAGCAAGACCAAGTTGCAGGCCGGTACGCCGCGACGTGCTCTCGACTTCGGGAACTTCGCGCAGCATTTGCTTCGACATGGCCGACAACGCGATTGGTCTCGGCCAGCGAACTGCCGGCGGGCATGATGTAGTCGATGACAAATCCACCTTCGTCCATCTCCGGCAGCAGATCGGAGCCGGAGAAGGTGTAGCAGAGATAGGAAGCGACGATCAACGCGGCACTAAAAATGACGAGCAATCCGGGGCGTTCGAGCGCGCGCCGCAACCAGCGCTCGTGAAAGTTGACCACGCGGAGGAAGAAGCCACTCAAGTGTTTTTCCTCTGCGGCGAGTAGCTTCACCGCATCCTCGTCTTCGGCGGAGTTCTCATCCTCTGCAGACGGGACAGACGACTCAGATGTCTCCGCTCGGGCGTCCTCCGGAGGATGCTTGTCGCCTCGTCCCTTGATGAAATATTGGCTTAAGGTCGGCGTCCAGGTTACAGCCAGTGCCAGCGAGGTCAGCAGCGACACAGTCATGGTCACTGCCAGCGCCCGGAAAAAGACTCCGGTGACGCCAGTGATCACGATCAGGGGAATAAAGACGACAACCGGAGTGATCGTCGATCCGATCAGCGGAATCGTAATCTCTTTCAGCGCGCTTCGAATGGCCTGCAACCGTCCCTGCCCCGCGTCGCGGTGCAGAACAATGTTTTCGACCACCACGATGGCGTCATCGATGACCAATCCCACGGCTGCGGCCAGACCGCCGAGCGTCATCAGGTTGAAGGTTTGCCCCATCATCTTCAAGGCGATGAATGTGACCGTGACGGTCACGGGAATTACCAGGCCGGCGACTAGGGAGGTTCCCCAGTCGCGCAGAAACACCACTAGGATGATGGAAGCGAGAATCAGCCCGAGCAGGATGGCATCGCGTACGCTCCTGATCGAGTCGCTCACGATGATCGACTGATCGTAGAAGGGTTGGAGCTTAACTCCCGGCGGCAGCGTCTTGCGGAACCGGTCAATTTCGTCATGAACTTCCTGCGCCACCTGTACTGTATTGCCGTCGGGCTGCCGATTAATGTTCAGCAGCACCGCCGGGTTCCCGTTTGCGGTGACCACGGTATAAACCGGCTTCACGCCCGGAGCCACACTGCCCACATCGCCGATCCTCACCGGAATTCCAGTGGGAGTATTCTTGACCACAGCATTCGCGATCTCTTCGGGCGTTTTTACCTGGCCATTGACCAGGCCGAGATAGAGTTGATGATTGCGCTCCAGCAGGCCTGGGGAGTCGACAAGATTCGTGCGTCGGACGGCGTCGAGAATGTCGCTAACGGTGACGCCGGCCGCGAGCAACTTCGACGGATCTGGCGTGATGTGAAATTCAGGCTCTTGCCCGCCTTGCACGATGACCGTGGAAACGCCTTCCAGACGGTTCAGCCGCGGCTTCATTTCATAAGTCGCCATCTCCCACAACTTCGTCTGAGGCATGCTATCGGAGGTAAGGCTGTAGCCGATGACGGGAAACGCAGCGAAGGTCAGGCGATGAGCCTCAATCTTCGCGGTTGCGGGAAGTTCCGGCTGTACCCGCGAAATTGCTGCATTCACGTATTGCAGCGTCTGGAACATGTCGATGTCCCAACGGAAATACAGATCCACCTCCGCCGATCCACGGCTGGTGATGGAGCGCACAGTGAGCAATCCGGGAACGCTGTTGACGGCTTCCTCGATGGGCCGGGTCACGGTAACCGTCATCTGATCGATGGGCATGACGCCGTTATCGACTGCAATCAGCACCCGCGGAAAGTCCGTAGACGGGAACACCGATACCGGGATGGTGAAGGCAAGATAGGCGCCCAACAGCCCGAACGTCAGAATGAGAAAGATCACTGGCCTGGAATGCTGCGCAACCCAGTGCTGGTCCGCAGCATGTTGGACAGTTGTAGGTAGGTCCTTCGAGCGACCGTCTTTCGGTGAGTTCACGCAGTCGCTCCGCAGTTATTTTTCATCGGATCCCTCACTGGGAGCTTTCGATCCTTCCTTGGATCCCTCAGCCGGAGCTTCGGCAGCTTCGATTTTGATCTTGGTCTTGTCAGGCAGTCCGTAAGCGCCGGTGGCCACTACTTTGTCGCTCTGGGTGAGGCCGTCGAGGATCTGTACATCGTCGCCGTTGCGGATCCCGAGCTTCACCGCCTTCTGATGCGCGCGGCCATCGGAGCCTGCGACCAGGACCGCGGGGCTGCCGTCAGGCGTGGTGATGACTGCATTCGCTGGAACGACGAGAGCATCTTTCACCGTCTGCGCCGTGAGCGAGAGTTGCACGCTCGTCCCCGGTTTCAGTGTGTGCTTGGGGTTCTTCGCCTCGAACCAGACTTCGACGGTCGTGCTGTTGGGATCAAGGGCTGGGCTTACTACCGTGACCTTACCTTCGATCGGTTCTTCGATTCCCGGCACGGTCATGGTTCCCTTGTCTCCGACCTTGAGAACGGCAGCATCGTTTTGCGGGATGTGGGCTTTGGCGATCACGGAAGAAATATCCATTACCGTCAGTAAGGGAGTGCCCGCCGCGGCCATTTCGCCGGGATACAAAGGACGATCCGTGATGACGCCGCCCATCGGACTTCGAATTTCCGAATAGCTGAGTTGCGCCTCTGCTCCCAGATACTTGCCTTTGGCCGACTCCAGTTGGCTCGCGGCGGATTTGAGTTCCAACTGCTTTCCGATGGCATTGAGCGTATCCAGATGCTTCTTGGCGATCGCGGCCTGGTTTCGGGCTTGCGTCACATCCACCCGTGACTGGTCGAGTTCTTTCCTTGGCAGCGCTCCCTGATCGAAGAGCACTTGGCGGCTTTCGTAGACCTTTTCCTGCGCGTCGAGCGCCTGCTGGGACTGTTGCGCGTCGGCCTCGGCCTTGCGGATTTCCTCCGGCAGCCCGGCAGCCGTTGTAGTTTCATAAGCGGCCTGGGCCTGATCGTAGCTGCCTTTATTCTCCTGTGCCGCCGCACTCAGGTCGCGGTTCTCCAGCACAGCCAGCAGTTGTCCCTCGCGGACGGGACTGCCGCGCTTCACCAGGAACTTCTTCACCGGAGCGCTGATCTTCGGCACAATCGCGGCCTGCTGTCGGGGAAACAAAATCGCTTGCGCGCTTATGGTGTGCTGAATGGTGGTTTTTTCGACAGCGGAAACTTGCACCGTGACCGTCGGTTCCTGGTCGCCCTTGTCCGAGGAACAGCCCCCGGTAACCAGCACGCCGGAGATTGCCGCGAATCCGGCGATTGCGAGCGCGATGCGGCGGAGACGATCCGACTGGGGATTACAGGTTGGCGGGTGGGTGGTTTGGCAGGAGCGGTTCATTCGGTTAGAAACTTCCAGTCAGAGTTTGTAAGTTTGCCACAGCGACGCGGAAGCGCGCCTGGCCGTCATCGTACGCATTGCGGGCCAGGGTAAGGGTATTTTGCGCGTCCACCACTTCCAGTACCGTGGATTCTCCCGCCTGGTAGCGCAAGGTGGTGAGCCGCATGCTTTCGGCTGCCATTTCCGCGGAACTGGCAAGCAACTCCATTTCCTGGCGCGAGGTTTCGGCTTCCCCGTAAAACTGCCGCAGGTGGCTGAGGAGTTGCCGTTGCGCGAAGGTCAACTCTACGTGCGCCTGATCGCGGCGCAATTCGGCCTGCTTGAGCTTGCTGCGATCTGCGCCCCAACTGAAAATTGGTATCTGCAAAGTGGCCACCGCGGAATACCCAAGGTTCCGAATTCCGTCGGTTCGGATGGCAAATTTGTTGGAATCGATGCCATAAAAATAGTCCAGGCTTAACGAGGGCAACAAACCACCCCAAGCCGCCGTCACTTCGTGATTGGCGACTTCGAAGCCAGCTAGGGCGGCGCGCAGATCGGGATTACTCTTTTTGCCCGCCGCCTCGACCTCCGCAAAAGTGGGCAGGGGCTCGGGAGTCTGCAAGTCATCGACGACGCTGAAGTCCTGATTGAAATCGGGAAACAGCAGCACCGCCAGATCGAGTCGAGTGCGCTCCATGTCGAGCTGAGCTTCCTCGAGGTCGCGTTGCTGCTGCTGGGCCTGAATGCGAGCTTTGATCACATCGGCGTGCGCGACTTCGCCACCGTTCTCCAGTTTCTGGCTGATGTCGAGAAATCGTGCCGCCTCGGCGGCAGCGCGCTGGGCGGTCGAATACTTGCGCTCGGCCACGACCAGTCCGTAATACGCCTGCGTGACTGTGACCACCAAGCCGCGCCTGGCGATCTCGGCCTTGGCTCGCGCTTGCGCCAAGGCGGCCGACGAGCGGCGATAGTCGGCAACATTGGTAAGCGAGAGCGCCTCATGCGCGTTCGCCTGGCTGATGTACTCGTGCACGCCATTGTTGGCGATGAACCTGGCCGTCGGGCATCCCGCCGTAGTGGTGAAACAGCTCGCAGGAAGGGGGCCGGTGCTCTGAGTGTAGATGAAAGAGTTGTTGTAGTTCACGCCGGGCAGGAGTGCGGCCCGGGTTTGCACGCGGTCTTCCCGGGCCAAACCCAGATCCGTGACCGCCGCCGCGCGGTATTGCGGATCGTTCTGGCGGGCTCGCTGCAGGGCATCCTGCAACGTGATTGTGAGGGGAGCGCCGCTTGCCGGGGTGGCACTCGCGCCTTGACTCTGTACCGTGACCGGCACCTGTGCAAAACTCCAGTGCCCAACCATCCACAGCAGCAAAATGAACAGCAAGCTCTTCGGGCTGTGTTCAATGCGGGAAGACGATTTGTTCACCCCTAAAAAGCTAACCTGATGTCTTTTCACAAGGTCACCTCGGAAGGAAGGTCGACGATGCCCAATGACGAAAACCCTTGATCACGAAGGGAATCGCCAGAAGGTCGGATCGGCGCGGAACTGCGGCTTGCTGCCGACTGCCGTAAGCCCAGCGGCGGAGGAAAAGGTTCGCGGACACTGGCCATGGGTCACGTGCTTGGACCAATTTGGAACTCGGCTAGCCTACCATGGAGTTCCTGAAAGCCACATGAAAACCGTGGTTTATCGCTTAAAGTGCTACGCCCCAAAGTACTTAGCTGGGACAGGCGATGCGGTACGAACAGTTGGCGAAAGTCGTGCCACTGAGAAGCCGACTGCAATCACCCAAGTCCCTCAGGAGGCAATCAGTATGGTCGATCTCGAGCAAGTCAAAGTGACGCCCCGCGATCAGCAAGTCTTGAACCTGCTAGTCGAGGGCTGCTGCCACAAGGAAATCGCGGGCCAGCTCAACCGCAGTCCGCGGACTGTTAAGCAGCGCCGGCGCACCCTCTTTTTGCCCGCCGGAATCCGCGAGGGCGGCAAGCGCGTGAAGTTGGCCATCGCTATCTTCGCTAAGGAAGAGGCGCAGTCATGACCCCGTGCGAGCGAATCACGGGGAAAGAAATTCAGATCTCGATCCTGGTATGGCGAGGTCTGACCCACCGCGAAAGCGGAAAAATCGCGGCATCAGCGAACACATCAGCGAACAAGTGATCAAGAACCATTTGCGTAGCGCATTCGACAAAATCGGTTTCTGGAGCCGTCTGGAGCTGGCAATGTAGGTGGCCAGCCAGGGCGGAAAGGATTGGCCCCCGAGGCCGAGCGACCGAGCATGCCTTACAGTCCAAGCAGTCGGCGCCGATTAAAGCAGGTTTAGGGGGTCTACGCTCTTTTCTTTAGCCTTCATCAATTACTTTCTCACCCGGCAGGGGCGGCACCAAGCCTCTGCCTTTGCCAAGTTTCCTCGCGTTGCCGCCCAAACTCTGCAAAACCTTTCACGACGGGCCCTACACGCGGAGACTCTCTGTTCCCTTAAACCCATGTCTCGCAATACGTTGCCTTGCGGGAGCAGCGGCGGAGGAATTGCATCGGAGAAAGTTGATCTGCTAAGTGCGGGCTCAACAGCAGCCACGAGCCGGCTTCGCGACCCCGGGGCGAGAGCTGCCATGGCTTATAAAGAAGTTTTCTGGATGACCTGCGATTCCACCGAACAACTGCGAGCGGAGTACGGTCCTTTTCATACCCGCACCGAAGCTGAAATTCAGGCTAAGAAACTGGGTTTCGGATACCTGTTGCGCTACGAGCACATTCTTGGCGAGGACGAAGAGGTTCAGGAAGTGCGGTGTATCTTCGTTGAACTGCCGGGGGCCACTCCGGTGGGCGTCGACCCCATTCCGGTCATGCTCCATACCCGCTGCGCCACCTGCGGCGAATCTGCCGCCCACCAAAAGAATTGGGAGGCCGAGGTCTGGGCTGACATCCACGAATTTGAACACTCCCGCCACCGCGTGCGGCTTTTCGAGCATGCCCGCGGCAAAGGTTTGAAGGAAATCGGCGACTGGCGGCTAGAGAACCTGCCTCCCAAAGGCCGAGCGGAGTGATCACCGCACGTCACAAGACTTCACGCTTAGGAAATGACGTCCGACCTTCCCGCGTTACTTGGTGCTCGTGAGTTGGCTTGCGGCGGCGCGATCGATCAGCCAAATCAGCTTTCCGTTGTTCGGCTTGACGAGCTTAGCCGGATACTGCTCGCCGGGGACATCTTCTTCCAACACCGCGTGGAGTGCGGTTGATTTGTCTGTCCCGCTGACCAGAAATGTTACGCAACTCGCCGCATTCAGGACAGGCAGGGTTAGGCTGATGCGGTAAGTCTTCATCTTCTCGACCCAGTTGGCGACCACCAGTCGGGATTTTTCCTGCAACGCGGCGGTGCCGGGGAACAGGGAAGCGGTGTGGCCATCCGGACCCATCCCGAGAAGGATCAGGTCGAAGGTCGGAACCTGTCCCGGTTCCAGTTGCGAAGAATTTTCGGAGAGTCTGCTCGTAGGCTTCTGCCACCGCCGCGGCATCGGGATTTTCACTTTTCATCCGGAATACATTCCCTGCCGCCACCGGAATCTTTGACAGCATGGTCTCGTCCGCCATGCGGTAGTTGCTGTCGGGATCCGTGGGAGGCACGTGGCGCTCGTCGCCCCAGAAGAAAAACATGCGATCCCAGGGCAGAGCGGCGCGAGCATTGGTCGCGAGTAAATTGTATAGACTCTTGGGGGTCGATCCACCCGCCAGGGCGATGGGTAAAGCGTCCCCGTTGTGCTACCGCCTCATTCGCCGAGCGCACAACCTCTTCCGCCGCCGCTGCGAACAACTCCTGCGGCGTGGTCAGCGTTCGGATTTCCACGGAAGAGCTCAAGCGACTTCGCTCCCATCTTTGTTTCGCGCCAGCCTCAGTGCGATCTGCGGGCCACGGCCGCGCAGCGCGCTGCTCCGAGCAGTCCAGCTTTCTCGTTGGTGACCACCTGCACTGGAATCGCTTCCAGCAGCGACCGCAGGCGGCCCTTCTCGAGGAAAGACTTCATGAATAGCGGCCCCGTCAGCTTGGCGAGAATCTTGGGAGTGATGCCTCCGGCCAGGAACAGGCCTCCGGTGGCCATCACCTTCAACGCCAGATTGGCGGCTTCCGCGCCGTAGACGGCGATCCACAGGTCCAACGCTTTCACAGCCAGACTCTGAGTGCCATCGAGCGCCGCGCGAGAAATCACTGCGGCCGGGTCGCCCTGCTTGAGTGCCGCGGCAAACTCCGCAGACTCCTTCCCGCATCCACTTTCGCGCAGGAATTCGTAAACATTCACCAGGCCGGGGCCGGAAAGGATGCGCTCGTAGCTGACGTGCCCGAATCGCGCCTTCAGGAATCGCAGCAACTCAATCTGCAAATCTCCTTGCGGACCAAAGTCAGTGTGCCCGCCTTCGCAGGCGAAAACCTGGTGGCGGCTTCCATCCCAAAACAGCCCGGCCTCGCCTAATCCTGTTCCCGGCGCGATCACAGCTTGGTTGCCGATGGCAGGACCGCTCACCCGGTTCAACCGAACGAGATCCCTCGCTGCCAGCGCGCCGATGCCCCAGGCACTCGCTTCGAGATCGTTGATCAGCAGCGTGGCCGGAAGATGAATCTGTTTCGCCAGCCGCGATTGCTCGATCGACCCACGGCAGATTCGAAGTTTCCACGCGTCCATTGCGCACCGGACCCGCAATGCCGAAACACGCCGCTTCCGGACGGGTGTCGGAATCATCCAGGAACTGGCTCACAATTTCGCCGAGTTCGCTGTGCTCGCGGCTGGGGAAGACGCGCTCAGACACCAGATGCAGATGCCCGTTCTGGGGTTGAAAATAGGCCAGCCGAGCATGGGTGCCGCCAATATCGCCGGCCAGAATCATTTCTCGAAGTTCCTCCAGCGACGGCCGTCGCGTTCCAGCAGTTCGTCGGCCTCCTTCGGTCCCCAGGTGCCGGATGCGTAGTTGGGGAAATTCCGCGGCGGGAGCGCCTTCCAGAGATCGAGCACCGGGTTGACCACTGACCAGCCCGCCTCCACCATGTCGGCGCGCTGAAACAGCGTCTGATCGCCAATCATGCAATCATGCAGCAACCGTTCATATCCGGTACTGGGCTGCTTGCCAAAGTATTCCTGATACTCGAAATTCATGTCCACCGTGCCCAGGCGCATGACCGGACCGGGAACCTTGGCCGCGAACTGCAGCGAAATTCCTTCTTCGGGTTGGATATGCAGCACCAGTTGGTTCGGCATGAGGTGTTCGACGGGCGTGTCGCGGAATAGCACGAATGGCGCTCGCCGAAACTGTATCACGATATGCGTGTTGCGCACCGGCATGCGCTTTCCTGTCCGCAGGTAGAACGGCACATCCGCCCAGCGCCAGTTATCGATCAGCAATTTCATCGCGACGAAAGTTTCGGTGCGGGAGTCGGGAGGAACGTCGGGTTCTGCGCGATAAGCCGAGACTCGCTTGCCGTCTTCGGTTCCGTCGCCGTACTGGCCGCGCACAGTGCGGCTCAGCACCTCTTCATCGCTCATGGGCTGAATGGCGTGCAGAATCTTAGCCTGCTCATCGCGCACCGCATTGGCGTCGAACGAAATCGGCGGCTCCATGGCGGTGAGGCTGATGAGTTGCATGATGTGGTTGGGCACCATGTCGCGCAGCGAACCGGCATGATCGAAATAGCTGCCGCGTCCTTCCACTCCAACCGTTTCGGCGACCGAGATCTGCACATGGTCGATATAGCGCCGGTTCCAGACCGGCTCAAAAATTCCGTTGGCGAAACGGAACGCCATGATGTTCTGCACCGTCTCTTTGCCCAGATAGTGGTCGATGCGGTAGATCTGCTTTTCGTCGGCTACTTTGAGCAGTTGCTGGTTCAGGGCTTTGGCTGATTCCAGATCGTGTCCGAAAGGCTTCTCGATGACCACCCGCCGCCAGTGGCCGTTGCTTTGTTCCATTAATCCAGCAGCAGCGAGCTTCTCCACAATCGACCCGAAATAGCTGGGCGCAGTGGCCAGGTAGTAAAAGAAATTCTGGTGGGTCGAGTGTTCCTGATCGATCTTGGCCAGAAAGTCCTTGAGTTGCGGGTAAAGTTTGTCGTCGTTGAAATCTCCGGCGAAGTAATAGAAGCGGCGCGAGAACCACTCCCAGAGATCGTCGTCCACGCATTCTCCGCAGTAGGCTTTGACGTCGTCGTGAACTCTCTTTCGAAATTCATCGTTCGACAACTGCGTGCGCGCCACTCCCACCACCGCAAATTCGCGCGAAAGCAAGCCGGCGCGCGCGAGATTGTAGAGCGCTGGAATCAGCATGCGTCCCGTCAGATCGCCGGCTGCGCCAAAGATCACCATGACGCAGGGATCGCCCTGCTTGCCGATGCGCGGCGGTGCGACCGCCGGTTGTTCCGCTAATTCAGCCATGAATAAGTCCTCACAAATGCGCTGCAAACGGGACCGCAACCCACATTGCGACCCGATTTTCTCGGTGTTCTCTCCGCGAGTCCTCAGCGAACTCAGCGGTTCAAGCTTTCCTGTCTCTAAGCGCTCTTCTTCGCTTTGGCCGCGCCTTGCTTCCACGTGTCCGCCGAACTTCTGCCGCATCGCGGAAAGCATTTTCTCCGCAAACGTATGCTGCTGCCGCGAGCGAAAACGCACGAACAAGGCCGCGGTCAACACATCTGCAGGCACCGCTTCTTCAAGCGCCGCCTGAATCGTCCAGCGGCCTTCGCCCGAATCCTGCACGAATCCTTCGTATTCGGAGAGCGTCGGATTCTCCGTCAGCGCCATCGCCGTCAGATCGAGCAGCCAGGAACTGACCACGCTGCCGCGCCGCCAGACTTCTGCGATATCCGGCAGGTTCAAGTCGTAGCGAATGTCCTCCGGCAACTCTTTGCTGGTGGCGTTCTTGAAGATGTCGAAGCCTTCCGCGTAGGCCTGCATGAGGCCGTACTCAATCCCGTTGTGCACCATCTTCACGAAGTGCCCGGAGCCCGAAGGACCGCAGTGAATGTAACCTTCTTCCGCAGTGCCGCCGAGTTTTTCTCGTCCCGGAGTTCGCGGAATGTCGCCCTTGCCCGGCGCCAGCGTTTTGAAAATGGGATCGAGCCGCTGCACCGCTTCCTTCGGGCCGCCGATCATCATGCAGTACCCGCGCTCCAGTCCCCACACGCCGCCGCTGGTTCCCACGTCGATGTAGTGAATGCCCTTGCCCTTCAGTTCGTTCGCCCGCCGCACGTCATCTTTAAAATACGAGTTGCCGCCGTCGATGATGGCGTCGCCGGCTTGCAGGTGCGCCGCGAGTTTCTGCACCGTCGCTTCGGTCGGACCGCCCGCCGGAACCATGATCCAGACCGCGCGCGGAGGCGTCAGCTTGCCGATCAGATCTTCGAGCGAAGCCGATCCAGCCGCGCCCTCGCCCGCCAGTTGTTTCACGGAGTCTGGCGCTCAGATCGGAAACCACAAGCTGATGTCCGCCGCGCATAAGCCGCCGCGTCATATTCGCGCCCATGCGCCCCAACCCCACCATTCCCAATTGCATGTGCCTTGCTCCTAGTAGCGCCGGCGTCCCGCCGGCTGTCGCGAGGGCGTCTCGCCCTCGCATTCGTGACCCAAGAAAATCTAGAGAGCTTTCTGAACCGCTGCCTGCAAGGTCGCCAGCCCCGCCTTCAGATTGCTCTCCAAATGCACCCGCAGGGCCCGTCGTCCCGCGCTCCGCCAATACCTGGAAATCCCCACGCGCCTGCGCTGCCTTCACGACCCCGAACGTATATTTCTGTCCCGGTACCGGCAGTTCGACAGAATCGTCGCAAGTGATTTGCAGAAACACTCCCGAGTTCGGTCCACCCTTATACGCCTGTCCGGTCGAGTGCAGGAATCGCGGCCCGAATCCCAAACAAGTCGCCACGCGCTTCTTGTCGCGCACCGAGTGCCGCAGAGCCTGCAAGCTCTGTTCGTGTTCGGCATTCATCTGGATGTAGCCGAGCACCGCGAAGTAATCGCCAGCCTTGATGCGAGCCAGATGCGCCTTGAGATATCCCACGAGCGACTTGTCGCCGCCGGCGGCTTTGGCCAGTTCCGCCGCGTTCTTCTCGTCGGTGAACAATTTGATGCCCGCGTCCTCGATGACCGGCTTTTCCGGGGGTAGGGAGCCCGTCTTCTCATACGCGGAAGTCAATTCCCGAGTCGCGATCTTGCTGGCTTCGACGTCGGGCTGGTTGAAGGCATTGATTCCGATAATCGAGCCCGCCACCGCAGTGGCAATTTCCCAGCGGAAGAATTCCGCGCCCAGGTCATAGATGTCTGGCATCGCGATGCGCACCACCGGATGCCCGGCCTTCTCGATGGCAGCCACTTTCGCATCCTGATCCGCGTCCGCGCCCGATTCCAGCCGAACGTAGACGAACACGCGATCGTTGCCGTAGACCTCAGGAGTTGTCAGACGTCTCGCGGTCGACCGGGATAATGCCCTTGCCGACTTTTCCGGTCGACTCGGCAAGCAGTTGTTCCAGCCACGCGCCCAGATCGGAAATGCCGGGCGAAGTAATGATCGTAACCTTGTCGCGACCAGCGTTCGCGGCCGTTCCGAGAATGATGCCCAGCACCGCGCCGGGATTTTCTTCTACGGTCACGCCGGCTCCGCAGGCGCGTACCATCTCCGCTGCCCGGGCCAGAAACTTCTTCGTGTCCAGCCCCATCACCGCGGCGGGAACCATGCCGAAGTTCGACAGCGCAGAATAGCGTCCGCCAATCGACGGACGACCGAAGAAGACATGCAGGAAGCGATCTGCTTCCGCCACCTGCTGCATCTTCGATCCAGGATCGGTGATGGCGATGAAGTGGCTGCCGACTTTCACTGCGCCGACCGCCTGCTTCGTGCGCTCGAAGAAATATTGTTTGAAGATGTTGGGTTCGAGCGTGCTGCCCGACTTGCTGGAAACGATGAAGAGCGTCTTCGGAATATCGATCTGATGCTCGAATGCTTTGACCTGCGCAGGATCGGTGGAATCGAGCACATGCAGGGTAGGGAAGTGGGTGATCCTGCCGAAGGTCATGCGCAGAACTTCCGGACAAAGACTCGATCCGCCCATGCCGAGCAGCAGCACGTGCTGGAAGCCGCGAGCCTGAACTTCTTTCGCAAGCTTCTGCAGTTGGTCGTGCTGCGCGATCTGCTCGTCGACAATATCGAGCCATCCCAGCCAGTTGCCTTCGTCGGTGCCGGTCCAGAGCGTGGCATCGCGCTGCCACAAGCGCTGCATGTTTCCGCGCGATTGCCAATCGGCGATCGTCGCTTTCACAGTCGTGGCGAGCGATTCGGGCAGGGAAGTCTTCAGTCGGCTCACGGCTATCCTTTTTGCTGCTTTACTTCGTGTTTTTCGCAACTGCAGCCAGCAGCTTGTCAAAAGCGTCGGCAAACAGCTTGACCCCGTCGTCGGTCAGTTTATCGGTCACTTGCTTCATCGAAATGCCGGCGCGCGCCAGATCGTCCATCACCTTGGCCGCGCCCGGCACATCTTCGGTAAGGCTGTTTCTCAGCTTTCCGTGGTCGCGGAAAGCATCGATGGTGGCCGGCGGCATGGTGTTGACCGTGTCGGGCCCAATCAATTCTTCCACGTAAATCACGTCGCGATAGTTAGGATTCTTCGTGCTGGTGCTGGCCCACAGCACGCGCTGCGTCTGCGCTCCCTTGGCCGCCAGCGCCTGCCAGCGCGGCCCGCTGAAGATGCGCTGGTAGCTCTGATACGTCAGCTTGCCGTTGGCGATCGCAACTTTGCCCAGCAGGCTCTTCAACAAGCGCTTGCTGCTTGGCGTCGGTGGTCGCTTTGAGCTTCTCGTCCAGCATGGAATCGATCAGCGTGTCGATGCGGCTGATAAAAAAGCTGGCCACGCTCGCCATCTTTTTCAGATTGCCGCCGCGCGCCGCCAGGTCTTCGAGCCCGGCGATATAAGCCTCGGCAACTTTCTCATACACTTCCTGCGCGAACAGCAGCGTGATGTTGATGTTGATGCCTTCGCCGATCAATTGCCGGATCGCCGGAAGTCCCTCCGCCGTGCCCGGAACCTTGATCATCACGTTCTCGCGCTTCACGGTCTTCCACAAGCGGCGCGCTTCGTCGATCGTCTCCTGCGTCTTGCGCGCCAGATAGGGAGAAACCTCCAGGCTGACATATCCATCGCGGAAATTCGGATTTCGTCATACACGGGACGCAGCGCATCGGCGGCATCCTGAATGTCGCGGATGGCGATCTGCTCATACTTGGCGGTGGTATCGAGATCTTTTCGTGAGGCGAGCGATTTCAAAATATCGTCGTACAGGGAACTGTCGCCGATCGCCTTCTCGAAGATGGAGGGATTCGAAGTCATTCCCCGCAGTCCATCGTCATTAATCAGTTGCTTCAGCTTGCCGGTGGTAAACAGATCGCGCCGGATGTAGTCGAGCCACATCGACTGCCCGTAGTCGAGCAATTCCCTCAGCGGATTTTTTGTCGCTTTCGAATTTTCCAGAACTCCAGTTGGCTGCATAAATATTTCTCCCACAATCTTAGATTCTGATTTTGTCCGTCCGAACCGCACTTTACTTGCCGGACATCGCCGCGCGAGCTTCCGCCACGACCGTGTCCACGGTGAATCCGAAATATTTCAACAGATCTTTCAACGGCGCCGAGGCTCCGAATCGGTGCATGCCGACGTTGCGTCCCTTAAGCCCGGTATAACGTTCCCAGCCCAAGGTCGACGCCATTTCCACCGAAACTCGCGCGGTTACATCTGGTGGCAGGACGCTCTCTTTATACGCCGCATCCTGCTGTTCAAAGATTTCCCACGAGGGCATGCTGACCACGCGCGCCTTGACGCCTTCGGCCTTCAGTTTTTCGTACGCGTCGATGCACAGGGACACTTCGCTGCCCGTGCCAGCAGGATCACGTCAGGTTTCCCGCCGGGCATCCGCCAGTACGTAAGCGCCTTTCGCCACGCCGGAAGCCGCAGCATACTTCGAGCGATCCAGAGTCGGCAGATTCTGTCGCGTCAGTACCAGCGCCACTGGCGAACTCTTCAATTGCGCAATGATCTTCCACGCCTCGACCACTTCATTCGCGTCGCCCGGCCGAAGCACGATCAAATTCGGCATGGCCCGCAACGACGCCAGTTGCTCGATCGGTTGATGCGTCGGTCCATCCTCTCCGACGCCGATCGAGTCGTGCGTGAAGATGAAAATCGACGGACACTCCATCAGCGCCGCCAACCGGATGCTGGCCCGCATGTAGTCGCTGAAGTTAAAGAAAGTCGCGCCGAACGCGCGAATGCCCGAAACGTTCAGCCCGTTCACGCTCGCGCCCATCACATGCTCGCGCACACCGAAATGCAGGTTGCGTCCCGCGTAGCTGTCCGGCTTGAAAATCTCCCGCGCCTTCGAACTTCAGCGTGGTCTTGTTCGAAGTCGCCAGATCGGCCGATCCGCCAATGATCCACGGAATATTCTGCGCCACGACGTTCAGCACTTTTCCCGAACTCTCGCGCGTCGCGATGCCCTTGGCGTCCGCGGGAAACGTGGGCAAGTTCTTGTCCCAGCCGGCAGGCAGTTCGTGATGTTGCATGTGGCTGCAGGCGCTCGGCCAGATCGGGAAACTTCTGCGAGTAGTCCGCGAAAAACTCCGACCACTGCGCGTGCAGGTCACGCCCGCGCTTCCCAATGCCTTCGCGAAAATGCTCGCGCACGCCGTCCGGCACCAGGAACTTCGCATCTTCCGGCCAGCCATAGAATTTCTTGACCAGCCGCACTTCTTCTTCGCCCAAAGGTTCGCCGTGAGCGGCATTGTGTCCTGCTTGTGCGGTGATCCGTAGCCGATGTGGCTGTCGACGATGATCAGCGTTGGCCGGTCTTTGGTCTTGTGGAAAATCTCAAACGCCCGCGCCAGCATCTCAGATCGTTGGCATCGGCCACTCGCGTCACGTTCCATCCGTATCCGATAAAGCGGGTCGCAACATCTTCGCTGAACGACCAACTCGGCCGGGCCATCGAGCGTGATGTGATTGTGGTCGTAGATCCAGCAGAGATTGGAAAGCTTCAAATGTCCGGCCAGGGACGCGGCTTCGCCGCCAATGCCCTCCATCAGGTCGCCATCGGAACACATCGCGTAGACGTTGAAGTCGAAGATTTCGAAATCCGGGCGGTTGAAATTCGCCGCCTGCCATTTGCTCGCGATCGCCATTCCCACGCTGTTGCCCACGCCCTGGCCCAGCGGCCCAGTCGTGGTTTCAACTCCAGAAGTGATATGCGATTCAGGATGTCCCGGCGTCCGGCTTCCCAGCTGCCGGAAGCGCTTGATCTCCTCCATCGGCACCGCGAGTTCTTTCAAAACCTGGCCGTGCTTCGTCGACCCGCCGCACCTCCGCGAGGTGCAGCATGGCGTACAGCAGCATGGAGGCGTGGCCGTTGGAGAGGACGAAGCGGTCGCGATTCAGCCAGGTGGGATCCGCGGGATCGTAGCGCAGAAATTCCTGCCACAGACAATAGGTGACCGGCGCCAGTCCCATGGGCGCGCCGGGATGGCCCGAGTTCGCCTGCTGCACGGCGTCAATCGCCAGAGTTCGAATCGTGTTAATGCACAGCGTGTCCAGTTGCTGTCCCGTTACCAAAACCTGTTCACTGGCTACCATGCGATTCTGCTCCTCCAGTTGGAGATTTCCCCGGGCGAGACCAGCCCACAACTAATTAGAGTTTCCGATTACAGAAAGGGTTCAATACGCAGAAAGTGTATCAATTTCCGGGAAGGCGTGGATTGAGCTGCGGTGAAAAACTGGCGGAGAATGGGGGAATTGCTCTATTTCAGAAGCTGGAGATAGCTGCTTTCGCTCTGGGACGCCCGGGTCGTATCCTGTACGAACTTGAGGAACTGGCGCAGGCTTGTCGCGTTCGGGCGGTGCCATTCCGTCGAAGTGAACTCGGACTCCGTTCGCGGGACCGCTGCGCGTGACCACTCCACTCAGCGCAAAGCCTTTCACCCAGATCTTTCCGTTGGGCACCCAGAGGCCGATTTCCACTTTCGCGCCCGGTTTGACCGGATGCGCCGTTTCGACCAGGCATCCGCCGACGCTGGTGTTGGAAAGATTGCCCCAGATGGGAGTCGGCGTCTCGTCCACCCGAAGTTCGACCGCGACAAAGCACTTGATTCGCGGATGGCGACGCCGGTCGCTTCCCCAGTTGGGGCTGAACAAATCGGGTTCAAACGGAGGCGTGGCCGAGGCCGGAGTCGGAACTGGCTGCGGGCGCAGGAGCTGCTCTGTGGCAGACTTCTCGTCGCGGTGGCGGCCGGCCTTGATCTCGCGCATCGCCGTCAGCAGCGCTTCCTCCCGTTTTCCAGCCGGGGCTTCGCGGTAGGCTTGCAGCAGCTTTCCCACGTGCCGGACAAGGTCCGGATCAGACAGTATTCGGGTCCAGTCAGTTCCTGTTGCCGCGCTCATCGAACTCACTCTTTCGTTTGTAGCAGTTTGAGCTCTCGACTAGCTTGAACCGAGGGTCATCTTCATTCAAGATGACCTAAGTCACTGGCATGCAGGTTCCTGAAAGCTTTTGACCGCAGAGATCGCAAAGCAGGGCGCCGAGGACGCGGAGGATGGCAGGAACAGGAAGAAGCACGCAGGAGGAGAAGAAGAAAGGCAGGATGAAGAAAACGAAAGGCAGGCTAGCAAGTTTTCTCTTCGTTCTCCGCGTCCTTCTTTGCCTTTGCGCGACCTCCGCGGTCAAAGGCTTTTTTTCTATAGCGCCTGTTTTCCGGGGTCTGCTTTGTCATTCTCGGCCAGTCCCAGCCCGAAAAATGAGGCCGGCTTGCACGTAGAACGGGGCTCTCCGCCCGTTCCGATACAATCGTTTGCATCTCAAACCGCCGCAAACGAATCAAATCGGACGAGTTATGCTAGAAGCGAGAAAGGCGTACCGGTTCCTCTCTTAGGCACCGAACGTTCCCACAATCCAGAATGCATTGCTCATTCATAGTTTCCCGAACGGCAGTTTTCGCTCTTTTTTTGCTGTTGCTCCTACCCCGAGCCTGCTGGCTCAGGCTACGGGCGGAACTTCGTCGCTCCCGAATGTCTCCCTGCCGGGCCCGCAAAACCCGTTTCTCGGCAGCGCCCCCGAAGGCAAGGCCACCGCGGACGTCCTGCAAATCGACTTCAAGGAAGCCATTGATCGCGGGCTTGCGCAACAATCTCGGCCTGCTGCTGGCTCGCGACCAGGCCGAGACGGCTCGCGGCGAGAGATGGAAGGAACTCAGCGAACTGCTTGCCGAACCTCAGCGCGCATGTCATCGAAAACGTGCAGACCCAGAGCCTGGCGGCGCTGGGTTTCAACAAGCTTTTCCCGCTGCTGGCGCCCAGGCAGTATCGCGCAGCTCTTCCCTCGCGTCGTGCCTGCTTTCAACTACTTTGACGCGCGGGCTTCTCTGAGCCAGTCGATCTTCAATTTCAAGAATCTCGAACGAGAGCGTGCGGCTTCGGAAAACGTGAAGGCGGCGCAGTTCAGTTACAAGGACGCTCGGGAGATGGTCGTGCTCGCGGTGGGCAACTCCTATCTGCAGGCCATTGCCGCCGCCGCCCGCGTGGAAACCGCCGAAGCGCAGGTCAAGAGCGCTCAGGCTCTTTACGACAAAGCCGCCGACCAGCAAAAAGCCGGACTGACTCCGGCCATCGACGCGCTGCGCTCGCAGGTTGAACTGCAGACCCGCCAGCAGCAACTCATCGTGGCCCGCAACGATCTCGCCAAGATGAAATTGAACGTGGCGCGGATCATCGGGCTGCCGCCCGGCCAGGAATTCGTGCTCACCGAGAAGGCGCCGTACCAGGCGTTGACGCCGCTTCCGCTCGAAACCTATCTGCAGCGCGCCTACGCATCGCGCGCCGACTATCAGGCTGCGCTGGCCCAGGTGCGGTCCGCGGAACTCTCGCGGCGAGCGGCGGCCGCCGGGCGTTATCCCACGCTCGATCTCGATGCGAATCTCGGCGACATCGGCGTCACTCCCGCCCAGTCGAATGGCACCTGGCAGGTGAACGGGGGCATCAACATCCCGATCTTCGCCGGCAATCGGGTGCACGGCGACGTGCTCGAAGCCGACGCCCAATTGAAGCAGGCGCGTTCTCAGCTGGGGGATCTTCGCGGCCGCATCGATTATGAAGTCCGCACCGCGCTGCTCGATCTGAACGCCGCCGCCGAGCAAGTGGAAGTGGCCCGCAGTTCAGTCGACTTGGCGGAGCAGGCGCTCGCCCAATCGCAGGATCGCTTCACCGCCGGCGTCGCCGACAATCTGGAAGTCGTGCAGGCGCAGGAGGCCGTGGCCAGCGCTCACGAGAGTTATATTCAGAGTCTTTATGCCCACAATCTGTCGAAGGTCGAACTGGCGCATGCCATCGGCGACGCGGAAGAGGGCGTCAAACGATATTTGAAAGGCAATCAATAAGCGTATGGAGCAAACCACACAGAGTCCGCCCGCCAACGCGAGAAGCCGGCAGCCGAAAAGCCGGCGAACAGCACCAAGCCGTTGCCCGCCACCGAAGAGGATTTTCACACCCGGCCTTCGCGCACCCAGAGTTCCGGCTTCCGCATCGGCGTGGTGATTGCAGTCATCGTTCTTGCTGGTCGTGGGATTCTTCGCCTACCGCTATTTCACCAGCTACGAATCGACCGACGATGCCCAGGTCGACGGCCACGTCAATTCCATCAGCGCGCGCATCTCCGGCCACGTGATCAAGCTCAACGTCCAGGACAATCAATACGTGCAGGCGGGAACGGTGCTGGTCGAGATTGATCCGGCGGACTATCAGGTCGCCTACGAGCGCGCCAAAGCCGATTTTGAAGATGCTCAGGCGGCCGCAGTCGCGGCCGGAGTGAGCGTTCCGATCACCTCGGTCAACACCACCAGCCAGGTTTCGGCGACCGAAGCCGACGTGAACAGCGCCCGCGCCGGCATCCAGGTGGCGAAGCAGCAATTCGAAGCGGCCAAGGCCCAACTGCAGGAGGCCGAAGCCAACAACGTAAAGGCGCAGAACGATCTCGTCCGCTACAAGCAACTGGTCGACAAGCAGGAAATTTCGCAGCAGCAGTACGATCAGGCCACCGCCGCCGCCAAGGCCAGTGCGGCCGGCGTCGAAGCCGCTCGCGCCAGCGCCGACGCGGCCCAGCAGCAGGTCACGCAGGCGCAGGGCAAACTCGTTCAGGCGCGAGGCCAACTGGCGCTACGCCAACACCGCGCCCAAGCAGATGCAGATCACGCGCGCCAGGGCCACATCGGCCCTGGCGGAGGCGCAGCGCAAGAAAGCGGATCTCGATCAGGCCGCACTGAACCTGCAGTACACCAAGATCGTTGCCCCGGTGAACGGCATCGTCAGCAATCGCACCGTCGAAGTCGGGCAGAACGTCGCTCCCGGCCAGGAACTGATGAAGGTCATCAATCTCGACGACATTTGGATCACCGCCAACTTCAAAGAAACGCAGCTGCGCGAAATGAAGGTCGGCCAGCGCGTCACCATCGACGTCGACGCCAACGGCAGAACCTACAACGGCAAGGTGGACAGCATCGCCGGCGCCAGCGGCGCCCGCTTCAGCCTGCTGCCTCCGGAAAATGCCACCGGAAACTACGTGAAAGTCGTGCAGCGCATTCCGGTCAAGATCGTGCTCGATCCGGGCTCGAACAACGATCACCAGTTGCGTCCCGGCATGTCGGTGACGCCCAAGGTCTGGATTCGCGTAATGAGCGCGGCCACCGCAACCATGGATCAGGCGCGACGCCTGGCGTCCCGCGGTCAATCCGTGGATCATCGCGCTCGCGGTCACGCTGGCGACGTTCATGGAGGTGCTCGACACTTCCATCGCCAACGTCGCTCTGCCGCATATCGCCGGAAGTCTTTCCGCCGGGCAGGACGAAAGCACCTGGGTCCTGACTTCTTATCTTGTCTCCAACGCGATCGTTCTTCCCCTGAGCGGCTGGCTGTCGTCGATCATCGGCCGCAAGAATTTCTACATGGGCTGCGTCGCCCTGTTCACCGTGAGTTCGTTTCTGTGCGGGCTGGCGCCGAATCTGGCGACGCTGATCATCTGCCGCATTCTGCAGGGCGCGGGCGGCGGCGGATTGCAGCCCAGCGAGCAGGCCATTCTCGCCGACACGTTTCCTCCCGCCAAGCGCGGCATGGCGTTTGCGGTTTACGGCATGGCCGTCGTCACTGCTCCTGCGATCGGTCCGACTCTGGGCGGATGGATCACCGACAACTTCAGCTGGCGCTGGATTTTCTTCATCAACATTCCCGTCGGGATTCTGTCGATCCTGCTGACGTCGCGGCTGATTCAGGATCCGCCGTATTTCAAGCGCCGCAAGCTGAGCGAAACTCACATCGACTACGTTGGGCTGGGATTCGTCGCTCTGGGGCTGGGAGCTTTGCAGATCGTTCTCGACAAAGGCCAGCGCGACGACTGGTTTGAATCGAACTTCATCGTCACGCTTTCGCTGATTGCCGCGGCGGCGTTGATCTTCGTGGTCGTTTGGGAGTGGAGGCACAAAGATCCCATCATCGATCTGCATCTGTTCCGCGACCGCACCTTCGGCGTCTCGAATCTGCTGATGTTCATGCTGGGCTTTGCCCTGCTGGGCAGCACTTTGCTGCTGCCACTGTTTTCGCAAACTCTGCTCGGCTATACGGCGCAAGCAGGCGGGCCTGGCTCTGATGCCGGGCGGCTTCACGATCATTCTTTTGCTGCCGCTGGTGGGTTTTCTGCTTTCCGATACACTCCGCGATGGCTTCTGCTGTTCGGTCTGCTTATGCTGTCGTTCTCGCTGTTTCACATGACCGGCTTTGATCTGGACATCGATTTCCGGACGCTGGCCATGCGCGCGTGTGATCCAGGCCGCGGGCATGGCATTCCTGTTCGTTCCGATCAATACGGCTGCCTATGCATTTCTTGCCGCGAGACAAGAACAACGCCGCTTCCGGCCTGATGAACCTGGCGCGCAACATCGGCGGCAGCGTCGGGATTTCCGTGGTGACGACGATGCTGGACCGGCGCACGCCAGGTGCACCTGACCGATTTTGTCGAGCCACCTGAGCGCGTCGAACCCCGCGCTGCAGGCTCGACTGATCCAGGGCGCTCGGCGCGCCATGCAGGCGCATGGCGCGAGCGCGGCCGGGGCTACCAGCAGGCCTATGCGCTTGATCCAGGGCACGGTTGCAGCGCCAGGCGACGATGCTGGCTTATATCGATTGTTTCTGGTTTCTGGGAGTGGCCATTCTGTGCATGGTTCCGACGGTCTTCCTGATGAAAAAATCGAAGCCCGGCGGCGGAATGGCAGTACACTAAGCCACGCTATGTTTCGCCTCATCACCATCGAGCGCGAGTACGGCTGCGGCGCCGCCACCATCGCCGCCGCAACTGGCCGAGCGCCTGGGCTGGAAGCTCTGGGACCAGCTGCTCACCGAAGAAATTGCCCGCCTCGCCAACGTGGATCATTCTGCGGTCAAGCGCTGCGACGAGCGCATGGACAGCCGCCTGCATCGCCTCGCGAAAGTCTTTCTGGCGCGGCAGTTACGAACGCAATTCCGCAGCTCTGGGCAGTCAGATGTTCGACACCGACCGCATGATGTCGATGATGCAGGACATCATGAACAGCGATCGGGCGGGAAGGGAATGCGGTGGTGGTGGGCCGCGGCGCGCCTTATTTCCTGCGCGAGAATCCCGACGCCTTCCACGTTTTTCTTTACGCTCCGCGCGTCGGAGAAAATCCGCCGCATCATCGCGGATGGCAATCAGCGAAGAAGAAGCTGCAGAACTGGTCGATTCCGTCGATCGCGAGCGCATCGCCTACGTGAAGCACTATTTCAACGCCGACTGGCCCACGCGTTCGCTCTATCACGTCATGCTCAACACGGCGGTGGGAAACGAGCCGGTGATCCAGACCATCCTCGACACGATGCATCTGGTCGAGGGCCGTCCCAAGGCCACGGACTACGAGCGTCCCAACGTGCCCGCTTCCAAGTTCAGCCTGAGTTGATCTACAGCATCGGCTGACGTTGACGGATGCAAAGCTCTGGATCTGCGGCTCATGCCTTAGCTTGGACTGGTCTCTGCGCGGCTGGTGGCCGCACTGGACGCTGCGGCGCGGGACAGCAATTCTCTTCGCACACATCCTGCCGCGGACCGAGCGATCCCAGCGCGCGCCGTTCTGCTTCCGGACTCGTGCGTTCCAGAATCAGTTCGCGAATCATCGCGACGAACTTGGGATGCACGCCTACGGTCTTCGCCCGCGCCATCGGCAGCGCCAGCGAATCGCAAAGCTGCTGCGCCTCGATGTCCAGGTCATACAGCACTTCCATGTGATCGGAGATGAAGCTGATCGGAGCGAGCACGACCGCGCTCGCCAGATTGCGCGCCTTTACTTCGCGCAGATAATCGAGAATGTCGGGCTCGAGCCAGGGCTGTCCGGGCGCGCCGCTGCGGCTTTGATAAACCAGAGCATCGTTGGTGACGCCGAGTCGCTTGCGGAGCCAGCTTCCGAACTTCTTCCAGTTGCCGGACGTAGTCGCAGGTATTCGCCATCGACATCGGAATGCTGTGGGCGACGTAGACGAGCTGAACATTGTGGCGCGCGTCCGCCGGAACTTGGGCCAGAGCTTCGCGCAGGCGATCTTCGGTTGCCTCGACGAATCCGGGATGGTTGAAGAACGACGCGGAGCTTGTCGATCTGCGGCGCGTCCGGGCCAACTTCGTTTTGTGCGCGAGCAATGTCTTCGCGATACTGGCGGCATCCGGAATAGGAACTGTAGGCCGACGTCACGAACGCGAGGGCGCGGCTTGAATGCCATCGTGCTTCATCTGCCGCAACGTGTCGGCCAGCATGGGATGCCAGTTGCGATTTCCCCAATAGACCGGCAGCTTCGGTCCATGCTGCGCAAGTTCGTCTCTCGAGGGCGGCGATCAAGTTCGCGCGTCTGCTGGTTGATGGGGCTTTTGCCGTCGAAGTGGTAGTAGTGCTCGGCGACGGCCAGCATGCGCTCGCGAGGAACGTTTCTTCCGCGCAGCACATTTTCGAGGAAGGGGATCACGTCTTCCCTGGATTCAGGACCACCGAAGGAGACAACCAGGATCGCGTCGTAGTTCATGCGTGCGGATGGAGGGCCTGTGAATATCTCGCGAGAAAAAAGTCGGCATGAGGGGCTTTGGAGAGGATGTTTAAGCGAGGTCCGTTTCGGGAAATTCGAGGGCGCGAGGGTATCCCCCCTCCCCCCCACCCCTCTGAAAGGCTTGACTGGCGCGGGTTTTGCAAAAAGTGTCCCGCAAAATCGTGAAAGCAAAAGAGTTAGAGGTCAAAATCTTGAGAACAAAAGAGTTGCGGCTTTTTCTGGGAGCCTTTCGCATGGACCGCTTCCGCCTTGACCATCATCTGCTTATTTCGGGTGGAGGGTCAAGGTCAGATGTCACACGAGGCTGTGGATCGCTGCTGCAATTGAGAACTTTCCGCAGCGAAATTTCTTTGGGACCGTGAAAAGCCAAAACCCGCCGGAACGGCGGGTTGACCGAAGGCAGGTTTTAAGCTCCATTCGTCTTTCCTTGAGTTAGGCGTTGGGCGCTGATTCGGGCAGAACCGGCAAGCGCCCATTCGACAGTCCGCAGAGCGAGTATTTCGGCTGTCGCGACTTCGCCACTTCACCACCCGCTTCGACTACACTACTGCCGAAGCTAGTTAGACGCTCGCTGACCACATGGCAACAGGCACGACGCGAAGTCGTACATTCCGACCGTTGTTGTTGGCTCTAGGGATCGTTTTTGCAGCGCTGACCATTTTCTACAGCGCAGCGTGGATGTACTACATTCGCCGCCCGTTGCCGGCGCCCCAGGTCGAAGTGGGCTTTGACGAATCGTACTCTCCCGACGGAATTGAAATTAATAGCCTGCATCCGAACAGCCCAGCAGAAAAGTCAGGGCTGAAAGCGAACGATCGCATCCTGGCGATCAATGGAAGCAGGGCAGATTCGGCATCGGCATGGATCGAATTGATGCGACGCACCTGGCTGAGCTCACACCCGGGAGACACAGTCACGCTCACTTTGCGGAGGCCAGGACAATCACAACCGCTGGTTATCACGCCTCGATTTCGGGCCAGGCAAGGCGCGGGCGACGCCGGAGGTATCGCCCGAACCATAGCGGTGCAGATCCTTGACTTGTACCCACTGCTATTCTTGATCGTGGGACTGGCTGTTTTGTTTCTGAGGGTGGAAGACCGCAATGCCTGGCTGCTGGCGCTGCTATTCGCGACCTTCATTGCAGCGGGGGACATGCCAGCCGAATTTGCCGCCGCGCCAGCCAATCTCCGGTCCTTCCTACTCGCCTATCGGACTCTGCTGGGCAGTGTTCTCACCGGACTGTTCTACTTCTTTTTCGCGGTTTTCCCCACGCGCTCGCCGATTGACCGCCGGGTTCCCTGGCTGAAGTGGGCGCTGCTGCTAGCCTGCCTGTGTTTAGGCCTAGGAGGGTACCGGCACGGCTACTCCAGAGCATTACCCTTTATCCTCGCGGTGGTGCCGGACCGCATCGCTCAGGATGCCCGAAGAGTCGTCGTTTACGGGTCGGTTTTTCTCGGGCTCGTTTCCCTGTTGGTCAACAGGTTCAGCGTCTCCAGCAAGGATGACCTGCGCAAAATCAAAGTGATTTTCTGGGGCACCGTCGTCGGCGTCACGCCCGCGGTAGTCATTGCGCTCGCGCAGGAAGTCTTCTATGCGCAGACTTCTTTTTGGCTGAATTTCGCCAAGGTCATTCTGCTGTTCCTCTTTCCGGTCTCCTTCGCCTACGCTGTGGTGAAGCATCGGGTCATGGACGTTCCCGTCCTGCTGAAGCGCAGTGCTCGCTACTTCGTGGTGGAACGGGGCTTTGTGGTCCTCATACTCGTCCTCTCGGTGGGCCTGACCTTGTGGTTCGGGCAGGCATTCTCGCATTATTTCTCAGCCGGCTCGAGGGCCGCCATCCCCATTGGTGCGACGTTTGGAGTGCTGGTGATCTCGGGCGCAACCCAAGCTCACCGCCGCGTCCGGACGCGGCTGGACCGCGCTTTTTTTCGCAGTTCCTATGACGCGCAGCAAATCCTGGAGGAGCTTGCCGCAAAGACCCTCGACACCAGCAGTCGCGAAGGGCTGGCATTACTTCTCCAGCAGAACATCTGGGGTGCGCTGCATCCGCGTTCCATATTCGTCTACCTCCGGGCCAACAATGGGCAGTTGTCCGCGTACGCAGGCAATCCACCACCGGAATCCATGACGCTTTCGGGGACTGGGGCCGGAATCGCCGAACTGGCAGACCGGGATGGGCCATTGGAGGTGATCTCCCAGGAAATGCGAGGCACGCAATTGGCTCCGCTCGATCCGGAGTGCCTGCTGCCGATTCGTGGCTCCGGCGGAGGAACGCTCGAAGGACTGGCCGTGCTCGGTCCGAGACTGTCCGAAGAACCGTACTCCGCCACTGACAAACGCCTGCTGGCATCGGTTGCCAGCCAGGCGGGAATCGCGATGCGCAGCATCACGCTCGCGGAAAAGATGGCGGAGCAGATGGAAGTGGAGCGCCGCACCGAGCAGGAAATGCAAATCGCACGGCAGGTGCAAAGCCGCCTCCTGCCGCAGCAGGCGCCTTCGCTGAAGACGCTGGATTGTTGCGGCAAGTGCATTCAGACGCGCGCCGTCGGAGGTGACTATTACGACTTTCTCGATTTCGGATCGGGCCGTCTTGGCCTGGTGCTGGCCGACATCTCGGGAAAGGGAATGTCGGCGGCGCTGCTCATGGCGAATCTGCAGGCCAATCTGCGCGGCCAATACGCGCTGGCGCTGGAGGATGTGCCCCGCTTGTTGCGCTCTGTCAATCAACTCTTCTACAGGAACACTGAAACTTGCCATTACGCGACGATGTTTTTCGCAATCTATGACGATGCAACTCGGCGCTTGCGTTATGTGAATTGCGGGCATAATCCTCCAATCGTCATTCGGGCTAATGGGGATATTGTGCGCCTCGCGGCAACGGCGACAGTCTTGGGATTATTCGAGGAATGGGACTGCGACGCCGCTGAGTGCGAACTCGCACCCGGCGACGTGCTCGTGATTTATACCGACGGGATTTCTGAGGCGGGCCCGAACGAAGACGAAGAATACGGTGAAGAACGTCTGATCGTGACGACTCGAGAGCATCCGCTGCGGTCAGCAAAAAAAATCGTGGACAGCATTCTCACCGATGTGCAGCAGGCCAGCCGGGGCAGGCAGGCCGATGACATGACTCTAATCGTAGCTACCTGCCTGTAGTCGGCCCGCGCCACACGAAGCGCATCCGAGATTTGGCGACCACATTTCAAACTGTACGCCCGGAAACTTTCAAGGCCTCTATTGCTGCATTGCCGACGCGAGTCGGGCGGCAAATTATTATTTGCGCGATAAGAGACCACGCGCTGGCCGTAGTGCTCGCCGCTGTGCTCGATGGCCAACATAGGAGGAGTGGGCCAGCCTGTTCCCAAAGAATTTCGCGGTTCTGTCGAGGTCGGCGTCGCCGTGCTGTTGAATCACGGTTGCTCCGTCGGCGACTGCCTGCTGCACGAACTTCACCACGTCGGCATTGGTCTTGAAAACGTCTCGCGAGGGTCGTGCTTGTTCTTGGCGAAATCGGGCCCGCGGGAGGCCCCGGACGAATGCGTCCGGGGCTACGCATTGCGATCGACCCACTTGCGTAGGCATTGCCGACTCCCGCGCCTTGGACAAGCTCGGGGCAGGCTCTTGGCAAAGTGCGCGAGGGACCAGGCACCCATTGTGTTGGGGATGCCGGCGAGATCAAAAGCCTGGGCCACCCGTCCGACCAAAGCCAGCTTTCGTTAAACGAGGGATCATTGCGGTCATTGATTTCTTTCTACCAGCTTCCGCAGAAGAAAGTCTCACCGCGCTGAAGAGCCTTGATCGCATACGGCAACTTGCTGATTTCCGACTTTAACATCGCTCCACGCAAACCTGCGTTGCGAGCCAATTCCATGATCTCGGATGAAAGGTTCAGAGTGACAAGCAGGATCGGGATGTCGGTACCAGATTTGGCGATTTCTTGCGCTGCCTGTACACCATCCATCTGCGGCATCGAGAAGTCCATCAATATAAGGTCGGGAGCAAGTTGGTGCGCCTTTTCGACGGCATCGGCACCATCCACAGCTTCGCCGCAGACCTGCCAGTCTGAATTCAGTTCCAGCAAAGTGCGTAGCCCGCATCGAACGGGCGGGCTGTCGTCTGCAATCAAAATTCGTGTCATTGCGGGGCTCCGTTTAGTAAGGCAACACAAGACCCTGCGCGACCTCTGGTGAGATTGTGGCGAGAGTGGAAGCTGCTGGAGCAGAGAGTGAAGAACTGAACTTAGGCCCTCAAGGCCCAACAAACTGAATCGCTAAAAGGTTGACAAGAATTGCGGACTCGATGCGCGATCTGTCCTTCTTTCGGTTCATACAGCACCGCCTTGGTCTTTCGAATCCGAACAAGGTAGCCTAAGGTTATTTTAAAAGCTGCTCACTTTTGAACAGACACGCCACGGGTGCCAGCCTTAGCATGCCGCCTCCACCGCCCTTTCGCAACGTGCGCGAAGGACGGGGCACCCGCTGTGCGGGTGATGCCGGCGAGATCAAAAGCCTGGGCCACCCGGCCGAGGTCGGCTGAACCTTCACTTCTTAGAATTGTCTTTCAGATCCTGGTAGACAACGTGGCCTTGGTGATCGCACCGTTTCTGTTCCTCGGGAGTCGTGGGGGTCAGTTTTTCGTTCGGCAGAACCGAAACGCATCGCAGGTGGTCCTCGAACCCAGGCTCCGAAAAAATAAACACGATGCTGGCAGGCTCGGCGCTGGTGTTCTTGAAGCTTACCCAGGTATACGCCGGAATGAAGGCCATTCCTCCGGCATGCAGGTCGCGTTCCTGATCGCCGAGTCGAGCATGCAAAGTTCCCGCCTGGAGGAAGACAATTTCGTCCTGCCCTAGCTGTTTGTGCCGCGGGATCTCGTCCCCGGGTGACATGTCTTCGGTTCCCATAACGAGATGTTGCGACCCATTGTTTTTCGGGCTGACCTTTAGCATGAATCCGCCGGGGGACGTCGCGCCATATCCGCTGCTCGCCTTCATTTTTCTCCAGCAGGAGCGGCTTTGTGCCGGGATTCGGGGCGGAAGTCGAGCCGGGTCGCGTTGATTGTGCTTGCGAGATGCGAAACCGCAAGCAGCATTGCAGACACTTTCTGAACCACACTGAGTTTCATAGTGCTCCTCGCGCCGTTTCGGAAAGTAAGTCTGCTCCACGCCAGTGCAGGAGCCAACGCTCGCGAATCAGGTAGAGGTGATTTTGGATAAAGGCCGCCGGCAACCTGGAGTCCGAGATTTGGCGATCACATTTTCAAGCCACTGCCCGATCTTTCAAGGGCCTTATCGCGGCATCACCGCCGCGAGTCCGGCGGCACCAGGTTGTTGGCGCGATAGTAGACCACGAGTTGGCCGTAGTGTTCACCGCTGTGCTCGATGGCGAAGGTCCAGATGTTGGAATTGTGGGACATGCGGTTGCCGAAAAATTTCGTTGTCTTGTCCAGTCCCGCGTCGCCTTGTTGTTGAATCAGGTTGGCTCCGTCCGCGACTGCCTGCTGCACGAACTTCACCACGTCGGCTTTGGTCTTGAAGGCGTCACGCGAAGGGTTGTCGCCCTCGCCGAAGTCGGGGCCGAGGTTTGACCCGGAAATCCTGCGGATCAGGACGTAATCGAGTGCGGCGGCGTGCAGAAGATTTAGCGCAAAGGTGCGCTGGTCTTTCTGCAGTTTGTAGTCGTACTTGTCTTCGGGGAAATCCTGGGCCATGGCGACGAGCTTTTTTCCAATGTCGTTCCAGCGGTCCAACATCTCCTCAGATCGAGAGCGCGCCGGAAGCGGAGGTTGGTTCTGGGTTTGGGGATGCGTGAAGACGCTGGTTCCGAGGACGACGAGCAAAGTAACCGGAACGAGAGCGAGCGAAGAGCGGCTCATTGTATTTTCTCCTTCTGGATCGGCAATCACCTTCCGAGAACGGGATGTGTCAGTTTGACGTTGGAAGCGAAAAATCGTGAACCACGACACCAAGTATCACGAAGGAAAAACATGGGCCATCAGTCAGACTTTGAACGGCTGGCGGGTGGCACAATTCCGTTCATGCGCAAATACACTACCATCTGGCCGTAATGATCGAAGGCGTGTGCGACTCCAAACGTCGCCAGGCGCAGGCGGGAGGATTTGCTGTGCTCCGGAGGCTGCAACATGTTCTGCGGAGTCAATGTGGCCGCGGCCTTGTGACCGAGCGCAAAAGAATCCTTCAGGAACTTAATGATGTCGGCTTTGGTCTTCACGTCTGCGGGACCGCTGCCGTCCTTTATGCTTTCCGGCACCTTTTCGCCGGTAAGCGGAGACCATATGAAATAGTTGGAAGCAGCGACATGCTTGACCTGCACGGCAAAGGTGCGGACGCCCTTGAAGTCGCTTCCGGGAATGTTGAGGCTCTCAGGAGAGAAGTTGTATTTATCCTCCGGCATGGCTTCGGCGAGTTCCACAATTTGTTTTTCGGCGCCGCTGATCTCGCGATCCAAGGTTGAAGCGAGGGTCGCCGGAGGCTGTTGCGAGTCTTGCGCTTCGGCCGCGCCTGCGGCGCTCTGGGTGCCCGGTCCCCAACCGGTCAGGGCGAAGATGACTCCCGCAAATAGCAAGGCGATACGCACTGGTTTCATGACATGAATCTCCTCGATTTGTTTTGGAACACAGATGCTTGTGCATGGGATGCGCAGGGAGGGACAAAGGTTCTTTTGCGCGCTTCTCACAAGACAATCCTATGTTGTTATGCGTGACGGGAAGAGTCGTGGAGACTCATTGGGCGGATGTCAGGGCAGGAAAAAATGGTGCGCCCGGAGAGATTCGAACTCCCGACCTGTTGCTCCGGAGGCAACCGCTCTATCCAGCTGAGCTACGGGCGCGCACGGTGTTTACAGTCTACATGGGGAAGGGAAACAGCTTCAACGTCGCCTTGCCCGCGTTCCGAAATGACGTCGCGACAGCGGCAAGCGCTGGCGCGGCAGTACTGTCGCGAAGAAGAACTGCGCCTGGGAAGCTGCAACGTTCCCGCCGAGGCTCAATTAAATTTTCGGAGGATTGTTTTTGCTAATACCGGTCTCGCCGCCCGCCACCACCGCCGCGGCCGCCTCGATCTCCGCGATCGCGACCACCGCCCCCCCCGCCGCCCCCGCTACGTTCGGTCTTGGGGCGCGCCTCATTCACGTTGATCGTGCGTCCACCGACTGATGAACCGTTCAATGCTGTGATCGCCTTATCGCCGTCTTCGTTGCTGGCCATCTCCACAAAGCCGAAACCGCGCGAACGCCCCGTGTCACGGTCCGTCATGATGCTGACTCGATCCACTTGTCCGAACGGTTCGAAAATCGTCCGGAGTTCGTCTTCGTTTGTGTTGAAGCTCAAATTTCCCACAAAGATATTCTTCACGCATCTGCCTCTGCATTGAGCTGTCGGACTTGCAAGCAATTCGGCGGACTTGGCAGGTCGGGAGGACCGTTCCTGAAAATCGAGACCGCAGCTGGCGAACAGTCGAATGCGGGCAGAAGTATAGCAGGTCCGCCGTTAACGGCTGGTTAAAAAACAGATAGCTCACCCCAGGTGCAGTGATGCAACGGTTTTTCGAAGAACGTCAGCGGAATGGCGCAGCCTGCTTGCTTCCGTTTCATCCAGTTCCAGGCGCAACACTCGCTGAATGCCTCCGCGACCGACCACCGTCGGCAAACTGAAGCACACATCGCTCATGCCGTAATAATCTTCGATCAGGCTGGAGACGGACAGCACCGTATTCTGGTGGCGGAGGATGGATTGTGTAATGCTCAATAAGCCCGCAGCCACTGCGTAATACGTCGCTCCCTTGCGCTCGATGATCCGATACGCCGCGTCCCGAGTGGACTCGAAGATCCCTTGCATCTGTTGCGGGTCGTAGGCCAAGCCGTGCGCCCGGCAATAGTCGGGAAGACGCATGCCCGCGATGTTCGCGAGCGACCACACGGGAACTTCACTATCTCCGTGTTCGCCGATGATGTAGGCGTGTACGCTGTGGGCGTCAACGCCAAAATGCTGGCTGAGAAGAAAGCGGAAACGTGCCGTATCCAGGATCGTGCCCGACCCGAGGACGCGCGCCGCCGGCAACCCGGAGAGCTTCCACGCGGCGTAGGTCAGGGCATCAACTGGGTTGGTCGCCACCAACAAGATGCCGCGAGGATTGTTACGCGCGATCTGAGGTACGATCTCGCGCCAGATGTGAGCGTTGGCCTGGATACAATCGAGCCGGGACTGTCCCGGTTTCTGGCTGACTCCCGCCGCCAGCACGGTTATCGCCGCTCCCGCGCAATCGCTGTAGTCTCCAGCCCAAACGCGCGTTGGGTAAGCAAAAGGCACGGTGTGATTCAGGTCCATTGCCTCACCCTCAGCCTTGGTTCGGCTGACGTCGATGAGGACGATCTCCGCCGCCAGTCCGCTCAAAAGCAGTGAGTATGCGAATGTAGATCCCACGTTGCCTGTGCCCACGATCGCGACGCGCGCTGGGCGCGACTCTTCGGCTGGCGTTCGCTCTGGCATTTCTTAATCCTCGGATGGATTCGGAACAGACTTTCTCAAGGGCAGGCTGCGGCGCAGCTTAACACTCGTCTACCTTCCAATATCCCTCAGCGTGGAATCCCATCTGCAACAGACGGTTTTTGGGATCGTGTCTCTTCCCGCAGCCGGGACAAATCAGGTAACGGCCGCAGGCGGTGCCTTGATGATCGTAATTCTCTGCCACCGCAAAAGTTGTTCCGCAACTGCAAGGGACGAGGAACATGCGCAGCGGCGCTTTCTCTTTCGCACTCTTTTCGTTCTTGGGTTGGCGCTTCACGACTCTTCGACGGTTGCGTAGGAGTTCTTCTTGCGCCGGTTCGACTGCAGAGTCTTCTTCCGAAGCCGCAGCGACTTGGGCGTGATCTCGACGAATTCATCATCGGCGATGAATTCGATCGCCTGCTCCAGATTCAAGGGGCGGAAGGGAACCAGACGGATTGCTTCATCCGCGGTCGATGCGCGCATGTTGGTTAGCTTTTTCTCGCGCACGGCATTCACGTCGAGATCGGTATCCTTGGCGTTTTCTCCGATGATCATTCCTTCGTACAGTTCCACGCCTGGGCCCACGAAAAGTTCTCCGCGCTCCTGCAATCCCCACAGAGCGTATGCGGTCGAAACTCCCCCGCGATCGGCGATGAGCGCTCCCGTGAGCCGGTGGGGAATCTCGCCCTGCCATTCGGTATAGCCGTCAAACAGTGCGTTCATGACGATGGTTCCGCGCGTGTCGGTGAGCAACTGGCTGCGTAGCCCGATCAATCCCCGGCTGGGCACGCGGAATTCGATCCTCACGCGACCGTAACCGTGATTGTGCATGTTGGTGACTTCGCCTTTGCGCGATCCCAGTTGTTCCATCACCACGCCGACAAAATCCTCCGGGACGTCCACCGTGAGATGTTCCACCGGTTCCATCAGCTTGCCGTCGATGCGCTTGGTGACGATTTCCGGCTTTCCCACCATGAGTTCGTATCCTTCCCGCCGCATCATCTCAATCAGGATGGAAAGTTGCAGTTCGCCGCGCCCCAGCACCTTGAACGAATCGGTAGTGCCCGTATCCTCCACCCGCAGAGAGACATTGGTCAGAAGTTCTTTTTCCAGCCGCTCCCGCAAATTGCGCGAGGTGACGTAGGTGCCGTCTTTCCCCGCGAACGGCGAAGTATTCACGGTAAACAGCATGGCAATCGTGGGTTCATCAATCGCGATGTGGGGCAGCGGAGCGGGGTTCTCGGCTTCCGTAATGGTCTCGCCGATCGTGATCCCTTCGACGCCGGCGACCGCGATGATGTCTCCCAACTCTGTTTCGGTGATGTCGGTCCGCTTCAGTCCAGAGAAAGAGAACAGTTTCGTGATCTTGGTCTTGTGGAGTGTGCCGTCGAGCTTGGCAATGGCGACTTCCTCGCCGGTATGCATTTTTCCGTTGAACACGCGAGCAATCGCCAGCCGTCCCAAATAGTCGCTGTAGTCGAGGTTGGCGACCAGAATTTGCAGGGGTCCCGATGCGATCCCCTTGGAGGAGGAATTGTTTTGATGATCGCGTCGAACAATGGGCGTAAATCCTCGCCACCGCCCTTGATGTCCGTGGTCGCCGTGCCCGTCTTGGCGTTGGTGTAGAGCACGGGAAAATCGATCTGCTCTTCTTTCGCATCCAGATCGATGAACAGGTCGTAGATTTCGTTCAGAACTTCCTGAGGCCGCGCGTCCGAGCGATCGATCTTGTTGATGACCACGATGGGTGGCAGTTGGCCTCCAGCGCTTTGCTCAGCACATAGCGTGTCTGGGGCAGCGGGCCTTCGCTGGCATCGACCAGCAGCATGACGCCGTCGACCATCTTCAGCGCCCGCTCGACCTCGCCGCCAAAGTCGCTGTGGCCGGGCGTATCCACGATGTTGATTTTCACGTCGTGATAGAAGATCGCGGTGTTCTTGGCGAGAATGGTGATGCCGCGCTCGCGCTCCAGTTCGTTCGAGTCCATCACGCGTTCGACGTGGTGCTCGTTGGAGCGAAACGTGCCGCTCTGTTGCAGCATGGCGTCGACCAGCGTGGTCTTGCCGTGGTCGACGTGCGCGATGATTGCGATATTGCGAATGCCTGAACTCAAAAAGGATCCTTCCCGAAATAATGTCTACTACCACTTTACTATGCGGGAGATGAATCCACCATGAAAGACGCGAGCGGAGACGAGATTGCAGGGACATCTACTTTGCGTCCTTACGTGGCTCTTCTTAGTGCTCTCTGCGGTTCAAGCTTTGACGGGTGACGACAATTGATCCAGGATTGGTCGAAATCGAGACTGGTTCTACGTGCCTGAAGTTGTAGTGCTTTCGAGCAGTTCGGCTCCGACCTCCGCGTTACCTTCCGCTCGCACGCGCAGCCGGTACCAAACCACGATCGTCACCAGCGAGAAGACAAAGATGATGGTCGAGACTGCATTGATCTCCGGCGTGATGCCCCGCCGCAGCCGTCCCCAGATTTCCAGCGGCAGCGTGTTGTCGCGGCCGATCAGGAAGAAGCTGACCGCGATCTCGTCCATCGAGAGCGTGAAGATCAGCAGCGCCGCGCCAATGATCGGCAGCTTCAGGTTCGGCACGGTTACCCGCCAGAACGTCTGCCAGTAGTTCGCGCCCAGATCGAGCGATGCCTCTTCCTGCGCCCGATCCAATTTTTGCAGGCCCGCGAAAACTTCGGTGGTTGCCACCGAAATCAGCGCGGTGCCGTGGCCCAGCACGATCGTCATCAAGCTGAGCTTCGCGCCCACCACGTTGAACAGCATGAGCAGCGAAAGCCCCGTGATGATTCCGGGCAGGATCAGCGGCAGCAGCACCAGTCGCCGGAACAGCGCCTTTGCCGGGAAACTGTGCGCGGTCCAGCGCCAGCGCGGCGGGGATGCCGAACGTCAGCGAGATCGCCATCGCCGCCAATGCCACCTGCAGGCTGTTCAGCACCGAATCCCAGATCGGCCCGTCCGCGAACAAGATGCGATACCAATCGAGCGTCAGTGATGCGGCGGAAATCCGCCGACGCCCTGGCCGTTGAACGAATAAAGAATGAGGACGGCAATCGGCAGATACAGAAATGCGAACACTGCCGCCGCATGAGCCAGCAGCCATCGCGAGCGCGGAAGTTGGCAGCGCTGCCGCCCGTATCGCTCACGAGAAACTCCATTTCTTTTCCAGCCGCTCCGAAAGGAACAGCAGACTCACCACGATGACCAGCATGCCCAGCGAAATCGCCGCGCCCAGCGGCCAGTTGTAGGCCGCGCCGAACAAGCTGACCACGATGTTCGAAATCATGATGCCGCTCGGGTCCGCCGAGCAACAGCGGTGCCAGAAAGTCGCCCAGACTCAAGACGAATGCGAACGTCGCTCCTGCCACAACACCGGGAATCGAAAGCGGGAAAATTACCTTCCAGAACGTCTGCGCCGGCGTCGCACCCAGATCATGCGAGGCCTCGACCAGGTTGCGGGGAATATGCTCCAGCGCCGCATAAATCGGCAGAAACGTGAAAGGCGTATAGATGTGAGTGAGCGTCAACACCACGGCAAACGGGCTGTAGAGCAGAAAATCGAGCGGATGGCGCGTCAGATGCACATACTGCAGCAGCGTATTGAGCACACCATCGGAACCGAGGATCGTTTTCCACGCATACGCTCGCACCAGGTAGCTCACCCACAGCGGAATGATCACCATCTGATAGAGCAGATCTTTCCGCTTGCCGGCATAGAACGAAAGAAAATAGGCCAGCGGATATCCCAGCAGCAGAGAAAACAACATCACGCGCGCGGCGATCCACATCGAGCGCAGCAGCGTCTGCCAGTAAACCGGCTTCTGCAACAGTTCTTTATAGTTCTCGAGATTCCACGAGTGCACGATGGTCTGCGCCGGCGACACCGACCAGAAGCTGTAGCAGAACATCAGCAGGTACGGCACTAGCAGAAACACCGTCACCCACGCCAGCGGCGGCACCGTCACGACCGTCTTGTAAGCCCGGGAGAACATCAGCTTCCTTTCGGGTGACTCGCGCACCCGGACCGCGTCGGCGGGAGAGAACTCGAGATCGACTTCGTCGTGTAATCCGGTGCCGCTCGCCGTCCGCACCACCAGGGTCGAGTCCGTCGCGCACATTCCACGCGAATCAATTCCGTCGCCCCATGGAACGCCTGATGCAGAACTCGACCGCGAGCGCGAACCATGTCGCTGTCCGAAGCCCCAGTCCCGGCCAGTCGAACATGCTCGGGGCGCAAAGAGAAAAGCGCCGGCCCATCGGGAAGCGCAGTCCGCCACGCGAGCGACGCGCACCGCGCCACGCCGCCTTGCACTTCGCCCTTCAGCAAATTCGTGTGCCCGATGAACTGCGCAACATAGGCCGTTGCCGGACGGCTGTAGATTTCCCGCGGTGTCGCTACCTGCTCCAGTTCGCCCGAACGCAGCAGCGCGATGCGGTCCGACATCACCATCGCCTCTTCCTGATCGTGGGTCACGAACACAAACGCGATGCCGACCTCGCGCTGCAGCGATTTCAATTCCACTTGCATCTGCCGCCGCAAGTTCGCGTCTAGCGCCGAGAGCGGTTCGTCGAGCAACAGAAGCCGCGGCCGGTTCACCAGCGCGCGCGCCAGCGCTACCCGCTGCTGCTGTCCTCCGCTGATTTTCGACGGCTTCGACTTTGGCGTACGCCGTCATCTTTACTTTGTCCAGCGCCTCCGCGACTCGCTGCGTGATCTCGGCGTCTGGCCGCTTCGCCACGCGCAAACCGTAGGCCACGTTTTCCTCGACCGTAAGGTGCGGAAACAAAGCGTAGGATCTGAAAGACTGTGTTGACGCGGCGCCGGTAGGGAGGCTGCTGATCCAGCCGCTCTGGTGCCCATCCAGACCTCGCCGGAAGTCGCGGTCTCGAAGCCGGCAATAATCCGCAGCAGCGTGGTCTTGCCCGAGCCGCTCTCCCCGAGGATGGTGAGAAATTCTCCCTCCGCGATCTCCAGCGAAACATCCCGCAGCACCACGTTGCGGCCGAAAGTCTTGGCTACATTTCGGATGCTGAGCAGACCGGGCTTTGCGGCGGATGCCGTGCTCGCCGTTACTGCGAAGGCGGGAGTGAGCGGGGATGCCATGTGTGGTTGGGTTCGTCGGGCGATGCTCCTGCAGTCTCGGAAATCGCCTGCTTACTGTGCAGCCTTTACATCGTTCCAGATCTCGGTATACTTCGCGCGTCGCGGCACGTTCTGCCAGAAATAAAGACGCTTCTGATAATTACTCACGTCGTCAAGATGCAACGTCTTCACCTCGTCTGGGGTCATGAAGTGTCGCCGCCTGCGGATTCGCCGGAACATAGTGGGTTTTGTCGGTGACCAGTTTTTGCGTCTTGGCCTCGATCATGTACTCCAGAAATTTGTGGGCCAGTTCTTTGTTCTCGCTACCCGCCGTGATCATCAGGTGATCGATCCAGCCGGTCGTATTTTCCTTGGGAATGGTTTCGCCCGCAGGAAAATTCGCCTTCTTCAAGTCAGCGGTATTGAGCGGCCAGCCCATCGCGATCACGACTTCGTGGCTCTCAAACAGATTCGTCAGCTCCCCGCCGGTCGCCCACATCTTGCGGATGTTCGGTTTCAACTCCAGCAGTTTTTTCTTTACTGCCTCCAGTTGCTCGTCGGTCAAGTTGTAGAGTTGCGACGGATCGGGCTTGTCATACCCCAGAACCTGCGCCGCCATGTAGACCGTCGACAAATCGTCCCACACCGAAACTTTTCCCTTGTATTTCGGATCCCACATCACATTCCAGGAATCCGGGGGCTGCTCGAAGACGGTTGTGTCATAAATGATCGGATCCGGTCCCCACATGAAGGGCACGCCGTAGACCTGGCCGTTGGCGCGCACCAGCGGCAGGGAAGTGAGTTGCGGAGAAAGCTGGCTGTAGCTCGGGAATCTTCGCAAGATCGAGCGGTGCCGCCAGTCCGGTGGTCGCGATCGACGTCGCCACGTCGCTCGACGGCGAAATCACGTCGTAATTCCCCGCGCTGCCGCCGCGCAGCTTGGCCACCAGTTCATCACTTGACCCCATATAGGACGCCGAAACTTTGCAATGGTTCTGTTCCTCGAAGGCCTTAATGAACGAGGGATCGGCATAACCTTCCCACACCAGAAGATTCAGCGTCGGCGTCTTGGAACAAGAACCCAGGCACAGCACCGCTGCGAGCAAGGACGAAAGACGCGCCCAATGTTGCCAATTCACTCTTCCTCCCAAGAATTCGGGGTTCCCTCTGCCATCGACCCGGTTTGATCTTCAGTTAGAACGTTGGTGGAGTGTTGATCCACAGAAGCCAGGTTTCCTTGCGCCCTGGATTCTTCCACCGATGCGGCGTCGCACTTTCAAAATAAAAACTGTCGCCCGGTTTTAGACGGTATTGCTCGCCGTCCACCGCAATCTCCAAATCGCCGCGCAATACATAAATGAACTCTTCTCCCTCGTGGGTGTAGGGATCTCCGCTTCCCGCTTCCGGCGCGATACGAAACAGGTGGGGCTCCATCACGGTATTGCCCCAGGCAAGCAGTTCCATGCGCACGCCGACGCCGGCCTCAAGCACCTTGCGGTCCGCGGGACGCACATGGCGGCTGCTGGTTCCGTTGGCGTCAAAGAAATCCAGAATATTTGTTTTGTAAAATCGCGCCAGCTTGCGCAGTGTTCCTACTGAGCCGCTCATTTGCGATCGTTCGAGCGCGCTGAGAAATCCCACGGAGATGCCCACCGCCCGCGCTACCTCTGCCAGAGAGAGCCGCCGTCGCGATCGCAACTGCCGCAGATGCCCTCCAATGGCCCCGGCTTTCCCATCCGCCGCGGGACGAACTTTCCCCTCGCGCTTCAATAACTGCACAATTGCTGCCGCGTTCAGCCCGCGCACTTTGCGCAGGAATCGCGCCCGCTTCAGCAATTTCACATCTTCCGCGGTATAGAGACGGTACTTGCTTTCCGTGCGCCGCGGACGCGCCAGGCCCAGACTTTCCCACGAGCGAATCACCGAAGGCGAAACTCCCACTTTCCGCGCTACGTCTCCGATCTTTAAGAAAGGTTCTGCCATGCTTGTTTTCATCACGAACAGGTTGGATCAGTACGACAAATTAGAAATGTAGATTAGAAATTTCTATGCGAAGGACGCGTTTTTTTCTCCTTGACAGTTCCCGCCTCTCTTCTCTAACCTTGCGGGATTATAGCAAGGTTGTGTCGGGATACAAGCAGTCGTTTTCAAACAAAAACAACTTCTCGAAAATGTCTGGAGACCCCATGCTCTCACTGCGACCCCGCTGGTGCGTAGTTTGCCTTGCCGTTGCGATTTCTATCTCGATCCCCACTCTGTTATCCGCCCAGGGCACTCGCGGCCGCGTTCTTGGCCGCGTTGCCGATCCCAGCGGCGCCATTCTTGCCGGGGTGAAAGTCACGTTGGTCAACGAAGCGACCAACGTCAGCCGCGACACCAAGACCAACGACAACGGGGACTACGATTTCGTGGAGGTTCCGGTCGGCACCTACCGGCTGGAGTTCGATCTGACCGGTTTCAAGAAGAACGTCCGTCGCGGAGTGAGTCTCGACATCAACCAGGTCATCACGCTTAATATGA
The DNA here is from genome assembly GCA_963774565.1 of uncultured Acidobacteriaceae bacterium. Classification (GTDB taxonomy): domain Bacteria; phylum Acidobacteriota; class Terriglobia; order Terriglobales; family Acidobacteriaceae; genus Sulfotelmatobacter. The sequence continues at coordinate 99,491 of CAVZFP010000028.1, forward strand.
CAATGCAGGTGGGCGCCACACAGGAAGTTGTGGACGTGACCTCGGAAGCGCCTTTGGTTGAGACCACCAGCACACAACTGGGTGCCGTCGTCGGCGACCGCGCGGTCAGCGAACTTGCCCCTCAACTCGCGCGATACCTACCAGTTCCTTCAGTTGCAGCCGGGAGTGATGTCGACCGCTGGTTCGAGCAATTCGATTGTGTATGGCAGCAACAACGCAGGCGCCGTGTCGGTCAACGGCGGTCGTGGACGCTCGAATAACTTCAGCGTGAACGGCGGAGACGCCAACGATCAGTTCGTAAACCTTCCCACCGTCCAGCCGTCTCCCGACAGCATTCAGGAATTCCGCGTTCTCACCAATACGTTCGACGCGGAATATGGCCGCAACTCAGGCTCGGTTGTGAATGTGGTCACGAAATCAGGGACCAACGACCTCCACGGCAACGTGTATGAATTCTTCCGCAACACGGTGCTCAACGCGGGTAATTATTGTTTCTCTCCGCCGTGCGAGAAACCGAAATTCAATCAAAACCAGTTCGGTGGCACTTTTGGCGGTCCGATCAAGAAGGATCGAACGTTCTTCTTCACCTCCTACGAAGGCCGCCGCATTCGCCAAGGGATTCCGTCGCCCGTGGTGACCGTGCCGACCGCTCAGGAACTCCCGAGCCCAAACAACAAGGTAAACGGGCAGTTGGTGGCCAATTTTTCTGATACCGATCCATTTGCAGGAACTCTCACGCAGTCCTATGCACTTGCTCAACGGTCCGGATGTCAAACAGCCGTTAACGCTATCGGAGGTGGGCCAGATCTCTGATGGCGTGCGCGTACTCCAGTATTTTTCCGAATAACGTGATACCCCTGGCGTGCATGGATTCTACGGCTGTAGATCTATTGCAGTTAGTGCCGAACGCATCTGCGGGCACCAACACTGTGCAAACTTCGCCGGTAGAGCCGGAGCGGGGTGATCAGTTCACGGTCAAGATTGACCATCGCATCAACGACAAACAGAACTTCAGTGGATACTATTATTTTGATGACCACAGCGTGGTCCTTCCATTCGCGCAATTCCAGGCTGCTGGCGCAAACGTGCCAGGGTTCGCCTCCGCCATCAAGGAGCGTTTCCAACAATGGAACCTGACCCACACTTGGACGATCAGCAACAGCACGGTGAATGAGTTTCGTTTTAACTACAATCGCGAAGCGCAGAGAACCTTCCAGCATCCACAGCGGACGAGCCTGATGCAGAATTCCTGTCCGACCGCCCCGTCCTGGCTCACCAGTACACTGGGAACCCCGCCATGCTTCTACGGAGACGGCTCTTCTGATCCCCTGGGTGGTCCGTACGGCATTCATCCGGGCCTCGGGGCGCAGCATGAGGGTTTACCGTTTATTCAAATTAATGGTGGCTTCACGATCGGGAATAACGGCGAAGGGGAACTGCCGCAGGTTGGGAATTCATTCCAGTGGTCAGACAGCCTCACAAAAGTTGCGGGCCGTCATACCATCAAAGTCGGTGGTGACGTTCGCCGTCAGCGCTTCGATCAAACTCTCTATTTTGACGTCAACGGCGAATTCTTCTACGCCGGATCTGGAACCAACAGCGTCGTTGGCGCGAACGGCTCGAACTTCTATCCGGATTTCATGCTGGGACTGCCGGATTCTTACGGGCAAGGCTCTGCCCAGGTAGAGAACGTCCGCTCCACCGCGCTCTACCTGTTCGCGCAGGACAGCTGGAAGATCAGACCAAATTTGACGTTGAACTATGGGCTACGCTGGGAACTGAATACCCCGATCGCTGACATCAGCAAGCACGTGCAGACATTCCGGCCGGGCCAGACGAGCACTGTTTATCCTTGTAAGAACACGGCCAACACCGACTGCTCGTCAATGACCCCGGTGGGACTGCTCGTGCCGGGAGATCCCGGTGTTCCGGGTGGTCTGACCCAGACGTATTACAAAGCGTTTGCCCCGCGCATCGGCATCGCCTGGAGTCCGGGAACTTCGGGCAAGACCAGCGTTCGGGCAGGCTGGGGAATGTTCTACAACCCGATCGAGCAATTGGTGCTCGAGCAGTTCAGTGCCGAGCCGCCTTTCGGAGTCAGCACGTTCCCAGTCAACACGCTGTTCAATACTCCATTCCTCGGGCAGGATGGCCCTCCAAACGGCACCACCGGGACCGCTTATCCGAATCCGTCCAACGGAATTCTTCAGGCTCCGCGCAACCAGGCTGTGGACTGGGGTCTCTTCCGGCCCATCTTGCTCTTCGGACAATTTCAGCCACACATGCGGTCGCAGTATTCCGCCAGTACAACCTGACGATCGAGCGGCAACTTAGGAGCGACTTGAAGCTGGAGCTCGGCTACGTGGGCTCGCAAGGACATCGCCTGCTCGCCACGCACGACCTCAATTACGGGAATCCCCAGACTTGTCTCGACCTGAACAATATCTCTAATCTCACTGGCGATTCCAGCCTGGCCTGCGGACCCTTCTACGCTGATAGCGCTTTCAACATCGCCAGCGAATGAGATTCCCGCCGGGGTTACGCTGCACATGCCGTACGGGTCGCAACCGGTCGTGACCGGGCCGAATCCCACACCAATCACACTCGTCGGCTTGAGAAAATATTCTTCGCCGCAATGCGATCCCTTCAGCGGCACGGGGTGTCCGGCGGATGGGGTTGACGTGTTCAGCAGCATCTTTGCTCAGGACACGATCGCCACCTCCGCCTACAACTCGTTCCAGGCTTCGCTCGACAAACGCTTTGCGCATGGCCTGCAATTCACCGCGGCCTACACGTTCAGCAAGTCGTTCGACGAGGCATCGAGCTTTGAAGGAATTCTGAATCCGATCGACCCGGCCCTCAGCCGCTCGCTCTCCACGTTCGACGCGCGGCACCGCATTCGTCCTCAGCTACTACTGGGAATCTGCCGAAGAGAAGTACAGCGGCTTCGCCGGGCAGAGTGCTGAACGGCTGGGCCATCTCTGGGATTACGACTTTCCAAACAGGATTCCCCATCCGCATCACCTCCTCGGCTGACAATGAACTGATGTACAGCTTCGACTTCGAGCTACCAGGTCAGCCGGACCAATTGAAGCCGTTCAAGACAAGCAAGCCGCAGTCCACTTGCTTCAGCGGATTGTGCAATTACTTCTTCGATCCCAGCACGTTTACCGAAGACACCAGCATCGATCCGAGTCTCCTCGGCCGCATTGGAAATGCGCCGCGTACCATTTGCTGCGGGCCCCACATCAGCAATACCGATTTCGCCTTGTTGAAGACCTTCAAGATCTCGGAAACCAAGCGTGTTGATTTTCGTGCTGAACTGTTCAACATCTTCAACCATACCCAGTTCTACAATCCGGACGGCAACAGCAGCGACGGCACGCAGTTTGGCCAGGTCACCCAGGCCCGCGATCCTCGCCTGGTGCAGTTCGCACTGAAATCTGTTCTTCTGAGAGTAGAGTTAAGAGAACACAAACCCGGGCGGCTCCGACCGCCCGGGCAATCTAATGGCCCGCTTCGAGAAGCCGCGGGCTTGAGTCTTACCGGAGACCTTGATGTATCCCGATCTGCAGAAAGAACTCGCCACTTTCGAGCGGCGCACACTTAAATCCGCCGAAGCCCACAAGAAGAATCTCAAACGCATTCCTCTCGGTGTAGCCAGCAACTATCGCGCCTACGACCCGTGGCCGATCTTCGTGAAAGAGGCCAGCGGCAGCAAGTTCCGCGACCTCGATGGCAACGAATACATCGACCACAACCTGACCTTCGGTGCGCTTATGGCTGGGCACTGCCATCCCGCCGTGATGAAGGCCGTCGAGAAGCGCCTGACCACCGGCACCATGTTCGGCATGCCCCACGACATGGAGTGGGAACTCGCGGAAGAGATCTGCAACCGTTTCCCCGTGGAGATGTGCCGCTTTGGCAACAGCGGTACCGAAGCCACCATGCACGCGATTCGTCTGGCTCGCGCCGCTACCGGACGCGACAAGATCGTGAAGTTCGAAGGCGCTTATCACGGCCTGCACGATAGCGCCCTGGTCAGCGTCAAGCCGCACGCTCCCGACTACGGCGATATCCATGCCCCGACCTCGGTGACCGGCGGTCTCGGGCGTGCCAAAATCGGCGATCGCCAACGTTCTGATCTCCACATTCAACGATCTCGCGACCGTCGAACGCCGTTTCAAAGAGAATCCCGGCGAAATTGCCGCGATCATTCTCGAACCGATCTTGATGAATGTGGGCCTCTGCATGCCGCAACCTGGCTTCCTCAAGGGCCTGCGCGAGATCGCCACCAAGAATGGCGCGCTGCTGATCTTCGATGAAGTGAAGACCGGCGCGAAGCTTGGTTGGGGCGGCGCCAGTGAATATTTCGGCGTCACGCCCGACATGATCTGTCTGGCGAAGTCGATTGGCGGCGGCCTTCCGCTCGCAGCCTTCGGAGCGCACCGCTCGGTGATGGATCTCATCAGCCAGCACAAGGTCTTCCACGGCGGCACCTACAACACGAATCCGGTTTCCATGGCCGCGGGACTGGCGACATTCCGCGAAGTTCTCACCCGCGAGAACTATGCCAAGGTCGACAAACTCGGCAAAAAACTTGCGGACGGCTATCGTGCCAACCATCGCCAAAGTGGGCCTGCAAGCCTACATCGCCCAGGCCGGAGCGAACGGCGCGCTGATGTTATATCCGAAAGAAATTCGCAACTATCGCGACTGGGAGCCAATCGACGTCGATCTCTGGCGTCACTACTGGTTCGGCATGGTCAACCGCGGCGTGATGGCGCAGCCCTATTGGTGGGATGAGCAGTGGACGATTTCTGTTCAGCACACCGAGGCCGACATCGACAAGCACCTCGCGGCGTTCAACGACATTGCCGCCTCGCTGGCGAAAGCGCAGCAAGAGCGCTCCGCACCGGTCGCAGTCGCGCATTAGTATCACGTAGGGGCGGACGCATTCGTCCGCCCCAGCATGCATCACTGCTACTCACGTGAGCGACAGCCGCCGTCGGCTGTCCGCCAAGCGAAGCGAGGCGTTCCCGAAGAACTTGTCCACGACGACCCAATCCGCTGCCCAGCCCCACCTGATCCGCGCGCTCGGACGCCGCGATCTGGTGCTGCTGTTCGTCGTAGCCGTCTTCAATCTCAACGTTGTGCCCTCGATCGCAGCCAACGGCGGCGTTACCGTCTGGCTCTGGATCATCTCGCTTCTTCTTTTCTTCTGGCCGCAAGGCATCGCGGTCATCGAACTCGCCCACCGCTATCCCGGAGAAGGCGGCGTCTATCTTTGGGCCAAAGAAGTCTTCGGCGACTTCCACGGATTCCTCTCCGGCTGGTGCTACTGGACCAACAACATGCTGTACGTGCCGACGGTCATGCTCTATTTCGTCGGCGTGTCGGTCTACGTGCTCGGCCCCGGACACCAGAGTCTTCCCGATAACAAAATTTTCGCTGCCTGTGTTTCCCTGGCGCTGCTCGCATTACTCACAGTTCTCAACATCCTCGGCCTCGGGGTCGGCAAGTGGATCAATAACGTCGGCGCCTTCGGAACTTTCATCGCCGCCGCCGTGCTGGTCGGGTTGGGAATTGTGATCTGGTCGCGCTTCGGCACCGGAATCACCGCGGCCGATTTCAAGATTCCCGCGAACCCGCGCTTCGTCCTCAATTCCTTCGGCGTAATCTGCTTCGGCCTGGTCGGTCTCGAACTCGCTTCCGTCATGGGCGATGAAATTCAGGACCCGCGCCGTACGCTGCCGGGCGCCGTCGCCTGGGGAGGTTTTCTCTCCGGCACGCTGTACATCGCGGCGACGCTGACCTTACTCATCGCGGTCGGCAAAAGCGTCAACGTGCTGCAAGGTGTGGTGCAGGCTGTGACTGGCATGGCGGCCCGCGTCGGCGTGAGCTGGATCAGTGTGCCCTTTGCCCTCATGCTTAGTCTGGCCATCGCCGGCATCGGTTCGGCCTGGATCGGCGGCTGTTCCCGCATTCCGTTCGTTGCGGGCCTCGATTCCTATATGCCGTCGTGGCTCGGCAAAGTCCATCTCGCGCTACGCTACGCCCTACGCAGCGTTGATCGTGCAGGGAATCGTTTCTGCGGTTCTCGTCATTTTGAATTTTGTTGGCGCCGGAGTTCAGGAAACATTTCAGAAGCTGCTCTCTTTGGCGGTCGTGCTGCAACTCGTTCCTTTCGTCTACATGTTCGGCGCGCTGGTGAAGTTCGCGGTAACGGAGTCGAAGCCCCGAGGCCAGTACGGCCGCATCACCTTATTCCTCGCGGGCCTGAGCGGATTCTTGACCACGGTTCTCGGCATCGCTCTGGTATTCTTTCCCGCCCAGCAGATCACGTCGCTGTGGCAGTACGAATTGTGGATGTTTGGCGGTACCCTGTTTTTCATCGGCCTGGCTGCATTTTTCTTTTTCGTCTATGGCCGCCGCAAGGCTCTGCGCGAGGTTGCCTTGGCGATGAGCCGTGTGGAGACGCGCGATTCGCAAGTCGCAGCCAGCGAAGCACGCCGTTGAATTTGATTTATGTGCGGACAGCCGCCCTCGGCTGTCCAGCGAGCGCAGCTGGCGACTGCTTGGAACGGCACGACTTTGGTCGTGCCGCTGAGTAGAGCTTACGATCGGGCCTTTAGGCCCTGAGGAAAGCAGGAGGTTTCTCAACATGCCGGGCGGAGTAAAAACAGATCTCAAGACCTATCAGATGTTCATCAACGGCGAATGGGTCGCAAGCAAGTCCGCGAAGACGTTCCCCGTCTACGATCCCTCCACCGAAGAAGTGATTGCCCAAGTTCCCGATGCCTCGGCCGACGACGTCAACCGCGCCGTCGCCGCCGCCAAGGCCGCTTTCGAAGAAGGCCCGTGGTCCACGACAACTGCGCAGGAAAGAGGGCGCGTACTCTTCCGTCTGGCAGAAAAAGTCCGTCAGAACCTGCCTGCGCTCGCCGAACTCGAGTGTCGCAACACCGGCAAGCCCATCGTCGAAGCCGAGTACGATCTCAACGACGTTGCCACGTGCTTTGAATACTACGGGGGCCTCGCCACCAAAGTCGTCGGCTATGTCAATCCGGTCCCCGACAATGCGATGAGTCTGACGCTCAAAGAACCAGTTGGCGTCGCCGGACAAATCATTCCGTGGAACTATCCGCTGCTGATGGCCGCGTGGAAGCTGGCTCCCGCGCTGGCCGCCGGCTGCACCTGCGTGCTCAAGCCCGCCGAGCAGACGCCTCTCACGGCTCTCGAATTCGCGAAACATTTCGCCGACTGTGGCCTGCCTCCTGGCGTGGTGAACATCGTGACCGGCTTCGGCGAGTCCTGCGGCGCGCCGTTAGTTCAGCATCCCGACGTTAACAAGATCGCCTTCACCGGAAGCGCCGCCGTCGGCAAGATCATCGTCAAGCAGGCCGCCGACACCGTAAAGCGCGTCACCCTCGAACTGGGCGGCAAGTCTCCGAACATCTTCTTCGCCGACGCCGATTTCGAAGCCGCCATCGATGGCGCGCTCTTCGGCGTCTTCATCAATCAAGGCGAAGTCTGCTCCGCCGGCAGCCGCATCCTCGTGCAGAAATCGATCTACAAGAAATTCGTCGAGGCTATGACCGAGAAAGCCAAGAAAATCAAGCTCGGCCCTCCTCTCGAACGCGAAACCAAGATGGGCCCGCTGGTCAGCAAGGAGCAATACGACCGCGTGAATTCGTATCTCGAAATTGGCAAGAAAGAAGCCAAGCTCGCCTCGGGCGGCGGACGCCCCGAAAAATTGGCCAAGGGCTACTACGTCCAGCCGACAATTTTCTATGACGTGAACAATAGCGCCCGGATTGCCCGCGAAGAGATCTTCGGCCCCGTCGCTGCCGTGATTCCTTTCGAAGACGAAAAGGATGCGCTCAAAATTGCCAACGATTCCCCCTACGGCCTCGCCGCCGCCGTCTGGACGCGCGATATTTTCAAGGCTATGCGCGCTGTGAAGGCGTTGCGCGCCGGAATCGTTTGGGTCAATCACATGCAGCCCACCTACGTGGAAGCGCCGTGGGGTGGCTACAAGCAATCGGGTTTCGGCCGCGAACTTGGCCCCTGGGGCATCGAAGAATATCTTGAGACCAAACAGGTCTACATCAACCTGAATGAAGCGCCGATCGGCTGGTACTGAAAACAAAGGGCCAGTGGTCGGTGACCAGTGGCCGGATCGCAAACTCGAATTTACTAGCCACTGATCACTGATCACTGATCACTGGCCACTGGAATTACGATGTCAACCATTCAACTTCGCACCGCAATCCCGGGACCGAAATCCTGTGCGCTCTCGGAGCGCCGCGCCAAAGCCGTGCCCCGCGGTCTTTCTCACGGCACACCCATCTACGTTGCCAAAGCCGAAGATGCCTGGCTCGAAGACGTCGATGGCAACCGCTACATCGACTTTGCCGGAGGCATCGGCTGCCTCAACGTCGGCCATCGTCAGGAAGCCGTCGTCGAAGCCGTGAAGGCACAGCTCGATCGCTTCCTGCACACCTGCGTTCAGGTCACGCCCTACGAGAGCTACATTCGACTCGCTGAGCGCATGAACGAAGTGACTCCCGGCAAGTTCGCGAAGAAAACAATTTTCGTGAACAGCGGAGCCGAAGCGGTCGAGAACGCGGTGAAGATTGCCCGCGCCTACACCAAACGGCCTGGCATCATCGCTTTCGAAGACGCCTTTCACGGCCGCACCATGATGACGCTGGCCCTTACCAGCAAAACGCATCCCTACAAAGCCGGATTCGCTCCGTTTCCTGGCGAGGTGTATCGCGTCCCGTTCGCCTACTGCTATCGCTGCTCCTATAACTTGAAGTACCCGTCGTGCGATCTTTATTGTGCACATCATCTCGAGGACACGTTCAAGCGCGTTGTTGCCAACGAAGAAGTTGCAGCCGTGATCGCCGAACCGATCCTGGGCGAGGGCGGTTTCATCGCTCCACCGCCCGATTATTTCCAAGTCCTGATTGATCTCTGCCACAAGCATGGCATCCTGTTTATTGCCGATGAAGTGCAGTCCGGCTTCGGGCGCACCGGCGTGCTCTTCGCCAGCGAACGTTACGGGATCGAGCCCGATCTTCTCGTAACAGCGAAATCGCTCGGTGGCGGTTTGCCACTCGCCGCAGTGACCGGCCGCGCCGAAATTATGGATGCTCCCGGCCCTGGCGGCCTCGGCGGAACGTTTGCAGGGAACCCGCTCTCCTGTGCCGCAGCTCTCGCCGTGCTGGACCTGTTCGAACGCGAGAACCTGCTGCAGCGCGCCAAGGAACTCGGCGACCGCTTTCAGGTCCGCGCCCGCGATTGGCAAAGCCGATGGCCTATCGTTGGAGACGTGCGCGGCCTCGGTGGCATGCAAGCCATCGAACTCGTGCAATCGCAGGAAACCAAGATTCCCGCCACTGAGGAAACGAAAAAGATTGCGCAGTATTGCTACGAGCACGGCTTGATCACCATCACGGCCGGCACGCACTCCAACGTAATTCGTGTCCTGGTGCCACTGGTCGCCACCGATGCGCAAATCGATGAAGGCCTGTCCGTGCTGGAGGCCGCTCTGGCGGCAGTGTGCCACCCAAAAGGAGCAGTAGCTCAGTTGGTGTGAGTTTCAGTTGCTTGTGCGGGTTCGGATCCCGTGCGGGTCGGGTATTTGGCCCCGACAGGCCGAGCGCAGCTCGGCTGGCTTTCTCTTGCCAACGAGAAAATGTGTCGGGTGAAAGCGGTATCATTAATTGTTGTTTCAGAGATTTCAGAATCGTGCACTTAAGTAGCCGCAGCAGATATTCTTCGCGCTAGCAGAGGCATCACCATGACGGTAGCAGCACCTCCCATCACCAAACTCACGAACTACATCAACGGCCAGTGGGCCGAGTCGCACGCCGCCGAATGGCGCGACGTTGTGAATCCGGTGACCGGCGAAGTCTTGGCCAGCGTCCCACTCGCCGACGCCGCCGAAGTCAACGTGGCCGTCGAAGCCGCAGCCCGCGCTTTCCCGGAATGGCGCCGCACTCCGCCCGAAGATCGCATCCAGCCTCTCTTCAAGCTCAAGATGCTGCTCGAAGAACACCTCGACGACATCGCTCGCATCATCACCACGGAAAATGGCAAGACCTTCCCCGAAGCCAAAGCTGAGATGCGTCGCGCCATCGAAAACGTGGAGGTGGCCTGCGGCATCCCGATGATGATGCAAGGCTACAACCTCGAAGACGTCGCCCGCGGCATCGACGAAATGATGATTCGCCAGCCCCTCGGCGTCACCGCTGCCATTGTGCCTTTCAATTTTCCAGGCATGATTGCCTTCTGGTATCTGCCCTACGCGATTGCCACTGGAAACACCTTCATTCTCAAACCCAGCGAGCGCGTCCCGCTCACCATGCGATACGTCTACGAACTCCTCGAAAAAACCGGATTGCCCAAAGGCGTGGTCAATCTCGTCAACGGAAGCAAGGCTGTAGTCGATGCGCTCATCGACCATCCGAAAGTCCGAGCCATCAGCTTCGTCGGATCGACACCAGTTGCGCGCTACATCTACGCACGCTCCGGGGAACAAGGGAAGCGCTGCCAGTGTCAGGGCGGTGCGAAGAACCATGTCATCGTACTTCCCGACGCGGACATGCCAATGGCGACCCAGATCATCAGCGACAGCGCCTTCGGGTGCGCTGGGCAACGTTGTCTCGCCGTCTCGGTCGCGGTGACCATCGGCGAAGCGCAGAAGACTTTCCGCGACTCAATCGCTGATGCCGCCTCGAAACTTCGCGTCGGCAACGGCCTCGAAGAAGGCGTGCAGATGGGTCCTGTAATCACGCCACAGAGCAAGGAACGGGTCGAATCGTTGATTGGCCTCGGCGAAAAACAAGGGGCGAAAGTGTTGATTGACGGTCGCAACTCGAAGATTCCGAAATACGAATCCGGCAACTTCGTGAAGCCCACGATTCTCGATGACGTTCCCGCCACCAGCGATCTCGCCGACACCGAAATTTTCGGGCCGGTGCTCAGCCTGGTTCATGCCGACAACCTCGACGAAGCTTTAGCTTTTCTCGAACGCAGCGCCTATGGCAATCAGGCGTCACTGTTCACCTCGAGCGGATCGGCCGCGCGCCGCTTCCGTTACGAAGCGCCGGCGGGCAACATTGGCATCAACATCGGCGTCGCCGCCCCCATGGCCTATTTCCCTTTCAGCGGGTGGAAGAATAGTTTCTTCGGCGACCTGCACGGGCAGGGCCGTGACGCCATCGAGTTCTATACCGACAAGAAAGTTGTCGTCGAACGCTGGGCCAAAGAGCACAGCCGCAAGTTCTAGCGATCTGCGTAGTGACAGCCGCCTCGTCTGTCAGGTTTTTTTCCGAGGCAAAGGAGTCTTTCCTATGACTACTACCGTTGTAAATCCTGCAATGACCGGTAAAGAAATCGTCGATCTCACCAGAAAACACACGCTTTTCGAGTGGTCCGCACAATCCAAAGTTGATCCGATTCCAGTTGCCAAAGCCAAGGGCATCTACTTCTGGACGCCCGAAGGCAAACGCTTCATCGATTTCAACAGCCAGTTGATGTCGGTCAACATCGGTCACGGGGACGAGCGCGTCATCCAGGCGATCAACGAGCAGGCCGCGACGCTCTGTTATGCGAATCCCTTCATGGCGACTGAGCCTCGTGCGCGTCTTGGCGCCAAGCTCGCGGAAATTACGCCCGGTGACATCGATACATTCTTCTTCACCAATGGCGGCGCCGAAGCTAACGAGAACGCGATCAAGATCGCCCGCTTCTTTACCGGAAGGCACAAGATCATGGCGCGCTACCGCTCATATCATGGCGCCACCGCTGGGAGCATTACGCTGACCGGCGATCCGCGACGCTGGGCTGCGGAACCCGGGATTCCGGGCGTGGTGCGCGTGCTCGATCCGTATCACGGCATCGAGCGCGGATGGGAGTCGGCGGAAACTTCGCTCGACATGATCGAAGAGACCATGCAGCTCGAAGGTCCGCACACGATTGCTGCGTTCATTCTGGAAACCGTGGTTGGCACCAACGGCATTCTGATTCCGCCGGATGGATACCTCGAAGGCGTGCGCAAGCTGTGCGACAAATACGGAATCCTGATGATTGCCGACGAAGTTATGGCAGGCTTCGGTCGCACCGGTGAGTGGTTCGCCGTCGATCATTGGAAGGTCGTTCCGGACTTGATCTGCATGGCTAAGGGGCTCACTTCGAGCTACCTTCCGCTGGGCGCGGTCGGGATGCGGCATCACATCGCGCAGCATTTCCAGGACAAAGTGTTTTACGGCGGGCTCACGTATAACTCGCATCCCATGGGATGCGCCGCCGCGCTGGCCACGATTCGCGTTTATGAAGAGGATCATCTCATCGACAACGCGAAGAAGATGGGCGCGATCATGACAGAGCTTGGGCGCGAGTTGCAGACCAAGCATCCTTCGGTGGGGGCGGTACGGTCCATCGGACTGTTTGGCATCGTGGAGCTTGTGCGAAGCCGCAGGACCCGACAGCCAATGGCTCCGTTTAACGGCACGTCTGACGAAATGGCGGCCCTGGGACGTTTCTTCCGAGAGCAGGGACTCTATACGCTGGTGCGCTGGAACACGTTTTATACGAACCCTCCGCTATGCATCAACCAGCAGCAATTGCGGGAGGCCTTTGCCATCATCGATAAAGGCCTCGAGATCACCGATAAGGCGGTGAAGGACTAGGTTCTTGGCCTGTCTCACTCTAATCGAAGTCAGATTCCCCACCCTCTAGCAAAAGGCGCGAGAAGGGTGGGGTACCCGAATTTTCTTTTCGAAAGACGGCGACCAGTGTATGTTGTATCGATGCAGGAGCCTGCCATGCGGCTGATGAAAAGACTTGCCGTGGTTGTCCTTTTGGGCGCGTTGAGTGTGGGCTATGCCGCCGCCTCATCTACTCACAATCAGAAGCAGACGAAGTCAAGATACGGGGACCGCGCTTCCAGGAAATTGAGCAAGAAACAGGAAAAGGCGATGAAGCGGCAGGCTAAGAAACAGCGGAAAGCCGACCAGAAGATGATAAAGACGTCGCGAAAGAACACGCACTATCCACCGCGGCAGTACTGATCCGGCGAAACACTCCGGTAGCGTCCCACTCAATTCTTACTTGTGCGAACTACGCTGTTCGATGCAGGAGGCGGTGCCTTCCCGCAGAGAGTATTCGCAACGCCAGCGAAAGCCGTTGGCATCGTGTTGACCGTATCCCCAAACTGCCAGGTAGAGAGTGTCGTGCTCGACGCGCGAACCTTCAACGAAGACGTGGTCATTTTCCCTTAGCGACGGGCGAAGTTCCGCCGGAACCAGCCGGGTAAGCGTGATTTTATCGAGCATGACGGGATCTTCCGCGGCAGTTGCGGGAAAAACCAAGGCTCGGGAAGTCCGCTTGCCGACATATTGCGTAACGACGAGCCAATCATTGCTGGACCAGGCGACGGACGCGACTCCAAGATAATCGCAGAGCTTGCGCGAACGGCCTGTAGCTCGTTCGAAGAGCCACAGCGCGCGAAACGTTCCGACAATATCGGACGCGGAGCCGTGACTGTCGACACTGCGTACGGCAAACCGGCCGTCCGGCGACACGAGTTCGCTGGCCTTGGGAAAGACGACGAACTGAGATGCAAAGAGCTCAGTGCTTACCAGGTTCAATAAAGCCATCTGCACAATGAAACGGAAAATAATCCGCCAACGGCGCATCACTCGAACCTCTGCTGGTATTTTCAGAGGAGCGTGTTCGGCGCTGATGTGATTTTACTCACCTGCAGGTTACTTTGGTTTGGGAAGGCAAGGCCCTAGAAGTCAATATCTAGCGGGGCTGACCAAGAACTGGCGTAATCCGTCCCTTGAGACCTGCGCGGGCAAGAGTGCCCGCGCCGCACGAGCTTTGCTCCGACAGCCGAGGCGGCTGCCGCTACGTGTGCGTAGTTATTTTAGTGAGACTAACTTTTCCACCAACTCTGAATAATCTTTCTTCTCGATGCCGTGGACTTGCTTGTTGTATTCGTCCACCTTCGAAGAATAATTCATTGAGCAGAATTTGGGACCGCACATGGAGCAGAAGGCGGCTTCTTTGTAATAATCATCCGGCAAGGTTTCGTCGTGCATGGAGCGGGCGGTTTCGGGGTCGAGAGAGAGCGCGAATTGTTTTTCCCAGTCGAACTTGTAGCGGGCATAGCTGAGGGCATCGTCGCGATCGCGGGCGCCGGGACGTCCGCGGGCAATGTCGGCAGCGTGGGCGGAAATTTTGTAGGCGATGATGCCGTCTTTCACGTCTCTCTCGTTTGGTAACCCCAGGTGCTCTTTAGGCGTGACATAGCAGAGCATGGCGGCGCCATACCATCCAATCATGGCGGCCCCGATGGCGGAGGTGATGTGGTCATAACCAGGAGCGATGTCCGTGACCAGCGGGCCGAGCGTGTAGAAGGGGGCTTCGTAGCAGAGCTCGACTTCCTTTTCGACCTGCTCCTTGATCTTGTCCATCGAGACGTGGCCGGGGCCTTCGATCATGACCTGCACGTCGTGCTCCCAGGCCTTCTTGGTGAGCTCACCTAGAGTTTTGAGTTCGGCAAACTGGGCTTCGTCACTGGCGTCGGCAACGCAGCCAGGGCGGAGGCCGTCGCCGAGGGAGAAGCTGACGTCGTACTTCTTGAAAATCTTGACGATGTCGTCGAAGCGCTCGTAGAGGAAATTCTGTTTGTGGTTGTACGCCATCCACTGGGCCAGGATGGCACCGCCGCGGCTGACGATGCCCGTGATGCGCTTGGAAATCAGCGGCAGATATTGGATCAGCACACCGGCATGGATGGTCATGTAGTCGACGCCCTGCGCGGCTTGCTCTTCAATGACTTCGAGCATGACTTCGGCATTCAGGTCTTCTACGCGCTTGACCCGAGCAATGGCTTCGTAGATCGGGACAGTGCCGATGGGGACCGGAGAATGGCGGAGAATGGCTTCGCGAATCTCGTGAATATTGCCGCCAGTGGAGAGGTCCATGACGGTGTCGGCGCCGTAGTGGACGGCGGTGTGAAGTTTCTTTAATTCTTCATTGATTTCCGACGTCACGGCTGAGTTGCCGATGTTGGCATTGATCTTGCAGAGTGAGGCTACGCCAATCGCCATGGGCTCGAGTTCGGGATGGTTGATGTTGGCGGGAATAATCATGCGGCCGCGAGCGACTTCATCGCGCACCAGTTCGGGCGCCAGCTTTTCTTTGTGGGCGATGTACGACGTTTCCTCTGTGATCACGCCCTGGCGCGCGTAATGCATCTGGGAAAAGTTGCCACTAATGTTTTCTTTTTTGCGGCGGGCGAGCCACTCTGCGCGTGGTTGAGGGACGGTGTAACCGTTGCTGCCATTGCCATTCGTGGAAGTCATAAGAACCCCAAGTTGAGGAAATTCGTTAATTCCCGATTATAACCGCGTTGACGGGTGGCAAGGGCCAGTGGTGCTGCCGAGGCCAGGATCAAAATCTTCAACCACAGAGGGCACTGAGAGCACGGAGGCTTCTTCGACGCATTGCACGAGTTGCTCATCGCGAATCGTCCGGCATAGAATTTCACGCGTTGTTCTTGAGGAGAAATTTCTTATGCGTATGTTCCGGCTCGTGGTGGCTTTTTTGCTCGTCTTGAGTGCTGCCAGTCTTTCCCAAACTGCTTCCTCCGGCAAGCCTGGCCCGGGGTTCAGCATTGACAACATTGATAAGACGGCCGATCCCTGCGTGGACTTTTATCAGTATGCGTGCGGGAACTGGATCAAGAATTCGGAAATTCCGGCGGACCGGGCGTCGTGGCAGAGTTTTTCTGAACTCAACGAAAGTAACTTAGAGATCGAGCACCGCATTCTGGAGAAGGCTGCGGCTGGCGGGGCCGGGCGAAACGCGATCGATCAGAAAATCGGGGACTTATACGGTTCGTGCATGGAGGAGAAGGCCGTGGATGCGAAGGGGATTGCGCCGCTGAAGCCGGAACTGGCGCGTATTGCGGCGGTGAAGGATAAGGGGGCCCTGATCGACGAAATTGCACACATCCACATGATTGGACCCAATCCTCTGTTCAATTTTTATGCCGCGTCGGACCTACACAATGCCGACCAGGTGATTGCGTACATCGATCAGGGCGGGTTATCGCTGCCCGACCGTGACTACTACGTCAAAGACGATGCGGATAAAGTCGAGATGCGGAAGCATTTGGCGGAATATGCCACGCAGGTATTCACGCTCGCGGGTCAGACACCACAACAGGCGGCGAGTTCGGCTCAAACGGTGCTGATGGTGGAAACCCTGCTGGCGGCGGATGCCATGGATCGCACCAAACGGCGCGATCCCAAGAATCGCGATCACAAGATGACTCGCGACGAGGCAATAGCGGTAGCGCCAGACTTCTATCTGAATCGCTATTTCACGGCCGTGGGCGCGCCTAACTTCACCGCAATGAACGTGACTAACCCGGATTTCTTCAAGCAGGTCAATGGAGTGGTGGCGGCGCTACCCCTTGAGTCTCTAAAGACCTATGTGAGTTGGCATGTGCTGCGGGCGGCTGCGCCTTGGCTGTCGCAGCCGTTCGTGGACGCAAATTTCAAAATGCGGCAGGCGCTGACCGGACAGAAGCAAATTCAGGATCGCTGGAAACGCTGCGTGGATCTGGTGGACGGGTCGCTGGGCGAGGCTCTGGGACAACGGTACGTCGAAGTGACCTTCGGACCGGAGGGCAAGCAACGCATGCTAAAGATGGTCGACGCGCTGGAGAAATCGTTGGATGAGGATATTCAGAGCCTTTCCTGGATGTCGGACGAGACCAAGAAACAGGCGAAGGTGAAGTTGCAGGCGATCCGCAATAAGATTGGTTATCCCGACGTGTATCGCGATTACAGTGCGGTCACGATCAAGGCTGACGACCTGATGGGAAATGTGCAGCGGGCCAACGAGTTTGAATCGAAGCGACAGATTGCGAAGATCGACAAACCACTGGACCGCAAAGAATGGGGCATGACCCCGCCGGCGGTGAATGCGTACTACAGCGGGTCGTTCAACGAGATAGTGTTTCCTGCGGGCATTTTGCAGCCGCCGTTTTTTGATAAGAGCATGGACGATGCGGTGAATTTTGGCGGGATCGGGCTGGTGATTGGGCACGAACTCACCCACGGGTTCGACGATCAGGGGCGAAAGTTCGATCCGCAGGGAAACCTTCGAGACTGGTGGACGGAGCAGGACGGCAAGGAATTCGAGAAGCGGGTGAGCTGCGTGGCCGACGAATATTCGAACTTCGTCGCTGTGGACACTACGAAATTGAACGGGCGTTTGACGTTGGGCGAAAACACGGCCGATAACGGCGGTGCGCGCATTGCGCTGATGGCTTTGGAACATATGATTGCGGACGACAAGACGGGCAAGGAAGGGCAGAGCATCGACGGATATTCGCCGGAGCAGCGCTTTTTTCTGGGATTCGGCCGAGTGTGGTGCGAGAAGCAGCGGCCGGAATTTTTGCGCATGCAGGTCAGCACGAATCCGCACTCGCCGGGGAAGTATCGCGTGGACGGTGTAGTGCAGAACATGCCGGAATTTCAGAAGGCTTGGAATTGCAAGGCGGGCCAGCCGATGGTGGCGGAGAACGCTTGCCACGTGTGGTAAGGGGAAAGTGAAAAATCAGAAGTCGGACGTCAAAAATAGAATCTAAAGTCAAAATCCCCGCCCCGTCTCTCCAAAAAACGGAGAGACCGGGACGGGGTGGACGCAAGACTATAGCGTTGGCAGGACCACCTTGGCGCCGGTCGCGCGGCACGTATCGATCGCCTGCACCACCTGCTCAAATGGCAATTGCTCGTCGGCTTTCAGCAGAATCACTTTCGCATCGCCCTTCTGGAAATGCTGCCTGAGCGTACCTTCCAGAGCAGACCAGGAGATCTCATCACCGTTGACCCTCAGCAATGGTCCTTGATGTTCCGGGTTGAGCAGTTGCACGACGGTTGCCACCGTAGCAGCGGGCGGCCTCGGACCGATTAGCACCTCCAGTCCTTTCGGAGGCACCACGGTTCCAGATTTGGGAGTTACTGGTTGGGCTGTGAGCAATACCGCCGCCTCAAACCAGACCTCGCGTCCGGCCTCAAGCACTCTTTCGACATTGGCAAATGGTGCGTGGGCGTCGGCTTTGACGTAGAGCTTTTGCTCGCGTTTGCGAGGACGTCTCTTCATCTCATCCGCCAAACTCGCGACTGCGACCGGATCTGTTCCGAAGTAAATCGCGCCCTCGGCAGTGACGGTCACGATCCAGGCGTCTTCGTTATCGGCTTCCGGCATGGGTGTTGCATTGTTGGTGACGGCTAACTGCACGCTGACTCCTCGTTGCATCGCCGCAGACTGTGCAGACGCGGAAGGTGTAACGTTTGTAGCCAAGGTTAATGCGACCAGACACACTTCAAGTAAGTGCTTCATACGTTGTGCTCCTTTCGACCTATTTACGTGGAATTGTTACGGTTTAGCTCCGCCGAGTGACGCGGTGGCGAGGGTTCCGCCGAGACCCATGGTTTCTACCGCGGACGAAGGCACGATCACCATCGAACCCTTTTCTTTGATGGCTTCGTAAAGCATGTTCATGGCGCGCAGGTGCAGGGCCACAGGATTTTCTGCATAGGACGCCGCGGCCTGCACAAAGCTGTCGGCGATTTCGTTTTCTGCCTGGCCCAGAATGATGCGGGCCTGGCGCTCGCGTTCGGCCTGCGCCTGGCGCGACATGGCGTCTTCCAGACCCTGCGGGATTTTTACGTCGCGAATCTCGACCGATTGCACGGTGATGCCCCAAGGATTCGTCTTTTCATCGAGGATGCGCTGCAGTTCGCGGCCGAGGGTTTCGCGTTCGGTGATCATCTGCGCCAGTTCGTGACGGCCGATGGATTCGCGCAGCGCGGTTTGCGCGCTCAGGGTGATGGCCTCGATGAAGTTCTCGACTTCGAGAATGGATTTCTCGGCATTCCACACCATCCAGAAGACGATGGCGTCCACGTTCACCGGAACCGTGTCGCGGGTGAGCGTGGACTCGGCGGAGACACTGGCGACGCGCACGCGCTGGTCGACATAGGGGCTGAGCGTCTCGAAGATGGGGATGATGTGGCACAAGCCCGGGGCCGCGCAGGCCGACGTAGCGGCCGAGGCGCAGGACTGCGACCTTCTCCCACTGGCGCACGATTTTGATGGCGAACAGGAAATAAACACCGACCAATGCCCCGATGATGGCCGGGGCCGGATTGTGAACTGCCTGGGATACTGCGAGGCCAATCACGATGCTGATGACGAACAGCAAGAGTGCGACGCCGTTGATTTCGTTCATTCGGATTTTCGCCATGACGTCTATCTCCTTTGTGCAGGGCGAGGCAACAAGTCGCTCAGACGTTCGATCAGATCTTCCAGGGTGAATCCGGCGGCGCCTGCGCGCGCCGCGAATTCTCCCGCCATTTGGCCGAGCTGGCGCTCCCGCTCGGCGGAATTCTTTTCCGGTTTCTTGTTCGCTGATGAAACGTTCCCGTGCCTTGATGGGTTTCGAGCAGGCCGCCGAGTTCCAGTTCACGATAAGCGCGCATCACGGTATTGGGATTGATGGCGAGATCGACGGCGAGCTGGCGCACCGTCGGCAGTTGGTCGCCGGCGGCCAGCGTGCCGGAGGCGATCCCGCTCCGCACCTGATCGATCAACTGGCGATAGACCGGGACGCCGCTATGAAGATCAATGGCGAAGCGGGGCGCCGCGGGAGTGGAATTTCTTCCCATGCGTGTCAGTGTACTACAGAACTAGTACATTAAGTCAAGTATTTTTTTGCGTCAGATGAGAGGGCGGACCGACAGATGGGCAGAAGAAGTTCGCTCGGCAGCGCGGGAGGGCGCTCCGAATTCCTCGTACAAGCTCCTCAAAAGATGACGATGAAATGACTGCCCATTGACGATGCGGTGACGATGTCACTCCGGTCTCAGGTACTTTCAGGATCGTATAGAACTCGCTACGGCGGGTGGAAGCGAGCGTTGTGAGGTTTGTGCAAGGTGCCGACACGCGATGGATGGCGAAAGCGTGCGAAATTCTCGATGCAAGGTACTGTAAAAAGTTTAGAACTCCTTACGTTCTTTTTACAAGTGGTTTGTCGCAGGGCAATCAGGGGTTTCGGCGAGTGCTAAGTTGCTCCCGATAGATTGCGCCCCGATGGCACGATGGACGCCCCGCGCTGGCGCCCAGGGACCCAGGAACAAACCACAGAGATTTGACGACGTAAACTGACTTCGCGCGAGAGCAGAGGTGTGACCACCGCATGGAGACACCAGATCTCCACGGGAGAAGTGTGGGCCGCGCCGCGACTAGTCCGCCCGCGAGGCGAAATGCCGCGCCCTTAAGGATCCGCGGACGCAGATGCAAAATGAGGAGGGGAAGATGAAGACTCTTGACGTACGTGCTCGCGATCGGGTGTGCGGGAACGAGCGCGATGCTGGTGCAGCGAGACATGGTGGCGCGCCGAGGTCAGAGCGTTGACGCGCAAATGGCCGGAGACGCCGCCTATCGCGACGGCATCTATCTCGGCAAACTGGCCCGCACAGCCAAGAGTCCGATGCATCCCCCGATCGGGCGCTGGTCGACGGAAAAGGATCGCGCCTCCTTTGCCGCCGGCTATCGCCAGGGATACAACGAGTAAACCAGCGCGAGTGATGCAGCAACGAGGAGCGTCACAAACAGTCTGATCGTGCTGTTCAAAACAGAAACGCCAACGACCCGGGCACGCGAAGCGAAGTAAATCCCCCTGCAAACAAATTCTCGAATTGAGGTGATGTGGTATGAACGGGAAGAGATTTTTGTCTTTTTTGGCCCTAACTTTAGCCCTCTCGATCTCCGCTCCCCATGGGGCTAGAGCGGGCGGGCCGGCCGCACCCACGACCGGCGCGACGGTGCGCGGGGTTGTGCGCTTCGATGGCAAGGCGCCTGTGGCGAAGACGATCAGCATGGCCGCCGATCCGGTATGCGCCAAGCAGCATGCCACGCCGGTCATGTCGCAGGAAATCATGGCCGACGGGAAAGGGGATCTGCAGAACGTGATCGTCTTCGTTTCCGAAGGACTCGGAGACCGCACCTTCGATCCGCCTAGCCAACCTGTAGTCGTCGAGCAGAAAGGATGCATGTACACGCCGCACGTGATGGCGGTTCGGGCCAACCAGACCCTGCAAGTCGTGAACGAGGACGCCACTTCGCACAACATCCATCCCACGCCCGCCAACAATCGGGAATGGAACAAGGCGGAGCCACCCGAACTCGAAAATGGAAGAGACGTTTGCCCGCGAGGAGATTGCGATTCCGGTGAAGTGCAATCTGCATCCGTGGATGAAGGGCTACATCGCGGTCTTTAAGCATCCGTATTATGCGGTGACCGGCAAGGACGGCAGCTTCGACCTGAGCAATCTGCCGGCGGGAACCTACACCATCAAGGCCTGGCACGAGAAGTTGGGAACCTCGACACAGACGGTCACCATCGGCGGAAATGAGACGAAAGAGATCAGCTTCGTGTTTAAGGGAATGTAGCCTTGGCTCTCGTGCTAAAGCCGTCCTTTTTTGCGGCAGTACGCGGCCCTTTAAGGGCCGCCTTCCACGGTTACTCCGGGCCTTGTTTGCGTTCCTTCAGTGCGTTGTTTTGGTTTCGGCTCTTACGACTTTGCGCCCTTGAAGCCTTTGCGACGTTGTTCGCTGTAGCGGTGAAGGGCGTCGAGGATGATGGGGTACGCTTCACTCGGCGGGCGTATCTCATCGACCTCGACTGCCTTACCTTCCAGTTGCTTGTAATCCTGAAAAAACCTGCGCAGCATGAGCAAACGGTGAGGCGGCATCTCGGCGGCCTCGCGGTAGGAATTGAACTCGGGATCCTCGGTCGCAACGGCGATGATCTTGTGGTCCTGTTTGCCCGCGTCGATCATCGTCATCAGGCCGATCGCACGGGCGTGGATGATGGTCAGCGGCACGACCGTTTCCTGGCAGAGTACAAGCACGTCGAGCGGGTCGTCGTCTTCGGCCAGCGTCTGCGGAATGAATCCGTAGTTTGCCGGGATAGTAGACGGCCGAATACGAGGATGCGGTCGAGGCGGATCAGGCCACTCGACTTGTCCAGTTCATACTTCACACTCGAGCCAAATGGGATCTCGATGACGCAGTCGAATTCCTGCGGAAGCTTGTCGCCGGGAGTTACGTCGTGCCAAGGATGAATCATAAGAGCATGGTTTGTCGTACCAGACTCTTCATTCTAGCGGACGCGGGCGAATCAGAGCCGTGCGAGAAATGAACGCGGAGAGAGTCGCAGAAAAAGCTAAAGCCGGCTGCGGGATGGCGTCAGGAGGCGGGGCAGGTGCTGTCGCACGGTCGCGTGCAGGCGCCGGTTGTGTTTTCGCATCGTGAACCGGTCGCGCCCAGGGACATTGTAGAGACGCATGGAAACTTCTACGAGCATGCGATCCAAGGCTAGAAGGACGTCCATCATTTGCTCCGGATCGTGCTGGCGGGGCGCGTGATTGCGCAGTTGGACCGTTTATTCTGATGTGTCATTGCCTTACTCTCCGATTAGATATACCGCAGCAAACACTCAGATGGAAATCGAAAGAATTGATGGGCCCTATCGGTTGGGAATGGCTTTGTGTAAATAATTGAAAACACAACGGGAAAAGTGGGAAAGTGTCCATTTGGCCAATAGCGAGGATCGATTCTTTGAGTGGCGGGCGACCGGTCTACCGGAACCTTGATTCTCACCCCTTTCCCGCGTAGAGTTTGAGAGTGGAGTGTATTTCCTGGGGAAGATCATGTCGAGCCAAGCGAAAACCTATCTCAAATTTGGCGGAGCGACAGCGGTGATTCTGCTGCTGCTCGGCTACCTCGCCTATACAGGCGTGCAGGACAGCAAGAGTTATTACGTCACGATTAAGGAGTTGCATAAGATGGGCGATGGCGCTTATTCGAAACGCTTGCGCGTCGCTGGCAACGTGCAGCCGGGGTCGATCCAACGCAGAGGTGCGCACGTGCAGTTTGTGCTGATGGAAGAAGATCAGACTCTTCACGTGGACTATACGGGGACGGAGGCGCCGCCGGACACGTTCAAGGATGATTCCCAGGCCCTGGCGGACGGGCGCTTCGATCGCGACGGCGTGTTCCATGCCAAGCAACTGCAGGCGAAGTGCGCGTCGAAGTATGCTCCGCAACCGGGGAAGCCAGGCGGGACGCCATCTGCTGAGCCTGCCAAGAGTATGACGCAGGCTCAACCGGGGCCGGCTGGGATGGCGAACTAAGTTTGCCCTGGCTTCGATACCCCGCTTTGGGGCATGTGGTATGCCGCATTCGGCGAGCGCCTCAGGATCATCCAGCGTATCGCGAGTAGTTCCAACCGCAAAAGCAAAAGCCGCGATCGCGATCACCGGCACGAACCAGTGACCCAGCAATTCATGCATCCTCTCTGGATGCGTGGGAACCCCGATGTTAAGGCCTCCGAGCCTAGCCACATTGCAATCTTGGAAGGCATGAATGGCGTGAGGAATATAGCCACCGTGAGAGCGAGGCCCGTGGTGTAACCAAAGAGGCCCACTAAAAATGCAATCCTTCCCGTGATGCCCAGCGTTGCCCAGCGCCAACTCGTTCGCAGCAGAAGCGGGGTCACCGGGACGTTATTGGCAGAAAATTGTCGAGGCTTATAGACTCAAGCGCAGGCGTTCTCGGGCGGACCAAAGTTTGGATGTCGTAGCCCTTGAAAATCCCAATAAATCATGAAGCTATCCGTCATTATGCCGGTTTACAACGAGCGCTATACGCTGCGCCAGGCGGTAGAAAAGGTGTTGGCGGTTGGATTGGAAAATGAATTGATTTGCGTTGATGACGGATCAAAGGACGGATCTCGCGAAATCCTCAAGGAATTACAGCAACAACACCCGGAAATTCGCGTCGTGCTGCAGCCCAGAAATATGGGCAAGGGGGCCGCACTTCGTCGCGGAATTCAGGAAGCCACGGGTGACTTTGTAATAATCCAAGACGCAGATCTGGAATACGATCCCGGGGAATATCCCACGGTATTGGCACCGTTGATCGAAGGAAAGGCCGACGTCGTTTACGGTTCTCGTTTTCTTTCCGGTCGGCCTCATCGCGTTCTATACTTCTGGCACTCGGTTGGCAACAAGCTCCTAACTCTTCTATCCAATGCCCTCACAGACCTCAATCTCAGCGACATGGAGACCTGTTACAAGGCTTTCCGCAGGGAAGTAATCCAATCCATCGAACTGCAGGAGGACCGCTTCGGATTTGAACCTGAGATTACGGCTAAAATTGCCAAACGTAGACTGCGCATTTACGAAGTCGGCATCAGCTACTCCGGCCGGACCTACGAAGAAGGAAAGAAGATTGGCTGGAAAGATGGATTCCGCGCCCTCTGGTGTCTGCTGAAATACTCTCTTTGAACGCTCCCCGCCAAGAGGACGGCGCATGAACGATTTGCAGGTATCGCTGATCGTGGTGCGAATCCGCCTTCACAGCAAAGGTGCATAACACGTCCGAGATGTACTCGTGCGGCCTGATCGGCCCTGACCCTGCTTCATCAGCCACTTCATCCTCGCTTCTTTAGAGTCTCCTGAGGACTCGAAAGACGGTCCCCCAACTCCGTTCCGAGGTGATCTAAATGCGTTGCATTCCCCGCGCGTTAAAGTCGCAACCTGTTTGCCGTCTCAGTCAACCCAGTCGTCAAAACTGCTGGCTTTAGCTGTGTTAGTTGCACTTTGCGATGTAACGGTCGGCTGCGGTTCGGCATCGCAGGCGGCCCCGCAGGTAATGAGTAAGATCGTAGTTTCCGTTCCGGTAACGGCGGCTACTGTGGAAGTCGAGTGCAGGCAGTTCCCTCCGTCAGCGGAGGATTTGCGCCCGAAGCCTTCGCTGTGGAGAGCGCGAGCGCCCTCGCATAGCCAGTAAAGGCGGTTAGAAATCCTTCCGCGCCACTTTCTTAGCCCTTCTTCATCAGTGTTTTCAGCAACTTCCATCTTCCTGATGGTGCATTCGGTGACGTTCGGTGACGACCTGTTGCGAGGCGTCGGGCATGATTTCGGGCAGCATTTCGACGTGATAGAACTCATTGATCCGGATCGTATGAGAGTGCAATTTCTTTCATCTTGACGCGACTTCCCAAAAAAGGTCATGATCCGCCCTTGTAAGCCTCGGACCGAACCTTCGGGCCCTACAATTCTACAATCGCCTGAGGAGACAACCCATGGCGAAGCGAACTGTGCTGACAATTTTCTGCATCTTGTTTTCAACCTTTGCCCTGACCGCCAGGGTTTCTGCCCAAGGTGTTCAACCCTACCCACACGCGCAAACCGACCGTTCCATCCGCCAGGAAACCCCGATGTTCCTGCCTCCTAGAAACGAGGTGTTTGCCGACCCCGATTTTAGTTCGCCAACACACCCTCGTTTGATGGTCCGCGTCACCGATGCCACCACGCATTTCATACACCCAGGAGCTTCCTTGCGAACAGAGGGGAGCGGCGAAGAAAATGAATGGAGCGCGGACACTCGTAAGTTTTACGTAATCGGTGCTGGGGGCTTGAATTTCGTATTTGCTTTTGATCCAACGACGATGGCAATCAGTTCCCTTCCGAACGCAAGGCCAGGGCAAGGTCTGGTGTTGCCACTCAGACCCGGTCCATCGTTCAGTTTTATAGATTCCGACCTAATTTACGGGACTTCTGAGCGAGACACATTAACCATCATGAGCTATCGGTTCTCTACCGGGATTGCAACACCAGTCATTGACACGAGAACTTGCGGCGTTCAACCGGCCCTAGGCTTAGGACCGTCGGTGGTGAGCGATGACGATGTGAGCGTATCTCTCGATGACAGGCGTCTGTCGATTTCCGAAGGCGGTCCGGAGTTTGGGAAACACATGTTTGTCGTTGCCTACGATAAAAAACTTGGGTGTCGCTGGTATAACACACAGACCGGTCAAATAGGAGGCCAGTGGGGAACCAGTGGCACAGCGACGGTTACGACACCTTACTTGATTCGCCATGCCTATCTTTCGCGAAGCGGCAACTACGTCTTCATTCTGGTGGATTGGTTTGGCTGGTATGTATGGAATCTGTCCACCTTGACGGTCACCCCCTGCCCTAACCACGGCAATCCTGATGAGTGCGGTGGGTATGTTGTCGTAGGGTACAACAGCCTTGTCAATGGTCCAGGGGTTAAGGGTGATATGCAGGTGGTCAAGCGTCCTCTGAGTAATATTTCCCAGATTTCCCAATTGGTATGGCCGATTCCGTCGGATTGGGGTCAGCAGCCGCACTTTACGTGGAGCAACGTAAACAAGCATGACAGTACTCCTGTTTGCGCGTCGAAATACGGTTACAGCGAGTACGGGTGGATAGACCGGCCTTTTGCGGGAGAAATACTCTGCATTGAAACGGACGGCGCCGCCTCGACAGTCTGGCGATTTGCCCACAATCGTGCCACCTACGTTTCGCCTTTTTTTCAGACCCAACCTCTCGGAAGCGTCTCGAGAAATGGCCGTTTCTTCTTGTTTACTTCAGATTGGGACGCGCAACTCGGCAATGGGCCAGATGGTACGCCCCGTTCGGACGTATTTGTCGTAAAACTCGATTGAGTTGATGTTGGATATCGGCAATAGAGCCGGAATACCGCCAGCCCAATAGCAAGGATGGGCCATGCCGCATCCGCCAGAACATTGGTTTGCACCTCCAGCGACGTCTTCGAACGCCGCAAGTAGTCGCACTGCGAACATCTCAGCCCGGGGCATGCCCGCACTCATTCACCTTCCGGAGGCTCAATCATTTTCGCGAACTTCTTCAATATCACCTCGACCTGGGAACTCACTTCTTGTTCATTATTGCATCTCAGCAGTTTCAGAACGAAATGCAAAGACGCAGTCGTTGAAATCGAAACGTGAGGCCACGGCGCGGCATCTCGGTCGCGACGTAGCTCTGAAAAAGTTACCACCCCAAATCCACCGACTCTGGTTCCATCTTGTAATAATTTGAAAAGGCTGCCATGTTCGGGTGAGCAAATTCGCTTAGAAAGCTGTACTCGGTACGTGCCTGCCCTTTTGTCCACTCATCGAATGTTCGGATAACTTTAGCAATTTCGCGTGGAGCCGCGAACGGAGGCCATTCCTCAGCTTTGTCGCCATACTCCTCCTGCATGTAGCGGTTCCCCATGTTGACATCGGTCAGGAACTTCCAGGCATTCTCCAGGTCATTGCCGTCCAAATATTGAATCACATGCTTGTGGGTGTAATGAGTGTGAGCGGCAATTTCAAACAGACATCGCGCAGTCACAAAGCTGGCGGGAACGAGACCGTTCCAAGTAAGGACCAGAAAGCTGCGTAACATCTCACGGAAGTGCGCCAACACTGAGTAGCAGTAGAAATGGAACGCCCACCCTACAAGATCGAGGTTGGCTCTTCACGCGGACCGGCGGCCAAGCCCGGACTTCCCGAAGAACCAGTACGAGGCTTCCGGAGACGATGGGCGAAGGTGTGCTGCGCTGTGGGACTCGGTGAGCTCGTCTCCCTGCCTGGCATGCGGAATTGCAGGAGCAGACAGTAGACGGGGATGGTCGCTGTTCTGCTTGTAAAAAAAAGTGGAAGCTGCAACAGTTGAAATACGCGGGCCTGCTCTTCCACGATCTACGCCGAAGCGGTGTGCGGAACCTGATCCGCGTCGGTGTGCAGCAAAAGGTAGCGATGCAGATCAGCGGATACAAGACCGCTTTCGTATTTCACCGCTACAACATTGTCGATGAGCGCGACATCATGGAAGCTGGCCGCAAGTTGAACGAGAAGCAGAACTCCAATGCCCTGCTCGAAATTCCTGCCCTTGGGCATGATTCGGGCATGATATCGAAAGCAGCCGAAAAAACGGTGCAATCGGGCCGTTTGGAAGTGGCGCCCCCGCCGGTGCTGCTTCCTAACTAGTTGATTTGAAATGGTAGGCGCGGCAGGAATCGAACCTGCAACCGCCGGAT
>CAVZFP010000029.1:0-50966 GCA_963774565.1 uncultured Acidobacteriaceae bacterium
CGAAAAGATGCAATCCAGACGCCGACGCCCTTGAAATGTGCGCTAGGCAACATGAGCAGGCGCGATAGCGCGAGCTCCTGCTCAGTCAGGCGTAGTCGAAGACCCCAGAACAAGCCTAGAAACTTCATGCACGAGAACCGGGAGACCTCGGAGATACCTGCGGCTCAACCAGGCCGCAGGTCGGCGGGCGAAGGCCGAGCCACAAGGCCCGCATGTACGTCTGCGAGGAGTCACACAGCGGCATATTGCGTGCTGAGCAGCACGTTGTTCAGGAGGGTTCAAGTCCCTCTGGCGCTCAAATGGGGGCGCCATATCCAACAAGCGGGGATAAAACCTCGCTGGCCGGAGAAAGCGGAAGGTATGGAGAGGTCTAAACGGGCACAAAAGCGAAAGCTGGATACAGCCAAGACCGACCTGAAGCCACCGCTTGCTGTACTTCGGAGGGCAGGGTGTCCATCAAGTGAGTATCGCAAGATGGAATCCGAAGGGCATGAGGAGAAGTACCGGGCCGTAATCAATGGGGAGACCCACGGATGAACCGGTCGGCCAAAGGTGGGACAGGTCGAGCCTGCAGTATGGTGGCGAAGGCGTTCTCATTCACCCACCCACACCAAGGTGTTTGCGGACGGCACGGTACGGAAGAATAGCGCGTGACCTCAGGAGAACTGGCCAAGTCTCCGGGTGGCACCGGAGTAAGCAGACCTATAAGCGAAAGCGAAGTGGCGAGCGAGGCTTGGTCAGTAGTCGGACGGCTGAATATTACCTATGAAGCGTGGCGAAAGTCACGTGACCGGGCAACCGGCGACGGAATTGGGTTGGGAAAGGCAGCCGGCGAAGATGGTCAGGAAGAGAAAGGAAACCAGATGAGTAAAGATGAGGGAGGTAGGAACAGTTCCTTCAGTGAAAAACCCGTACGCTCTCGTCTGAGGAGACTGGTGGACTGGATCAACCTGACAGGTGCTAAGAAGGTCCATTCATTAATCGACAAAGTGTACAAGCGGAAGAACCTGGAGATGGCCTGGGAGAAGGTGAAAGCGAACCGGGGAAGTGGAGGAGTGGATGGGCAGAGTCTGGAGGCCTTCGAAGCGCAGCTGAACCAGCAGTTGGAGCGGCTGCAGCGAGAGCTGAAAGAGGACACCTATCAACCACTGCCGGTGCGACAACATCCCATCCCGAAGAGGGACAAACCCGGCGAGTATCGAATGCTCGGCATACCCGCGATCTACGATCGCGTGTGTCAGCAAGCGCTACTCAATCGATTGGAACCTATCTTCGAGCCGCTATTCGATGATGCCAGCTTCGGATATCGGCGAGGGCGATCGACGAAGGATGCGCTGCGCAAAGTGTGGAAAGAGATTCAAAGCGGGTCGGAGTGGATCGTGGATGCGGACCTCCGAGATTTTTTCGGGTCCGTGGATCACGAGAAGCTTCTCACGCTGGTAGCCCAACGGGTAGCGGATGGCCGCGTGCTCCGCCTTATCAAGGCGATGCTCAAGGCGGGAAGCTACGGCAAAGGGCAGCTCTTTCCCAGTGAGCGCGGCACTCCGCAAGGGGGAGTGGTTTCGCCCACGCTCAGTAACATACTTCTGACGCCGTTCGATCGGGAGATGCGACTGAGAGGATATCAGCTGACGAGGTATGCCGATGATTGGGTGATCACCTGTAAATCGGCAGCAGAGGCACGAGCCGCAGTGGAAGCGGCTGGCCGAATCCTGAAACAACTGGGCGTGGAATTACATCCGCAGAAGACGCGGATTGTTCACGCCCGCGAGGGCTTCGAGTTCCTCGGCTACAAAATCAAGCGCGGGCAGAAGAAACTCCATCTGCCGGCGAGTAAGATTCGTAGTCAGGCCCGACAGGGTGCGCTGTATGCGTACCCTAAGGAGAAGTCGATCGCTCGTTTCATGGATCGGATAAGGCAGCGAACCAAGCGGAAGATGCCTCTGAAGACCAAGGAGCTGATTGCGGAACTTAACCCGCTGCTGCGGGGTTGGGGCGAGTATTACAAACGCGCCCACGTCCGAGCGCTCTTCCACCGGCTCGATGGCTGGATCGTACGACGGATCTGGTCGCATCGGTACAAGCGTTGGAGAAACGGCGGCTGGAAGCGGCTGCCCAAGAAGACGCTTTATCGCGAGCACGGGCTTGTCAACTTAATCGGGTTAATTCCTTCATTGGCATCTCGGAACAACTGAATCTTCGTGAAAGCTGTATGCGGGAAACCCGCATGTACAGTTTGAGCGGCGGACGGAGGCTAGCGCGTCAGCGCGCCTCCTCCGACCCGACACCTATGAACCATTCGAACAAAGACGGGAAATTGTCGGCGGAGAGTGGGGAGGAAAGGCCGTTGATCAAGGAGAACGCTGGTCAACCTAACACGTACCCGACGCAGAGCGGGAAGGGCGTGTCCCAAGGGCTGGCGGGCGTGCGGAAAGCAGCAAGGGAAAATAAGGAGATGAAGTTCACCGCCTTGCTCCACCATCTGACAGTTGATCTGCTGCGGGAAAGCTTTTACTCCCTGAAGAGGAAGGCCGCACCCGGAGTGGACGGGGTCACCTGGCAGGAGTATGAAGACGGGCTAGAGGATCGGCTGACCGATCTACATGGCCGCGTTCATCGCGGAGCCTATCGAGCGACGCCCTCGAGAAGAGTGTACATAGAGAAAGCAGATGGACGGCAACGTCCACTTGCAGTCCCGGCAATCGAAGACAAACTTGTCCAACAGGCCGTGGTCACCATCCTCAACCAGATCTACGAGGAGGACTTTCTCGGCTTTTCCTACGGGTTTCGCCCGGGACGCAGCCAGCATCAAGCGCTGGATGCGTTGTCGTATGCGCTCCTGAAGAAGAAGGTGAACTACATTCTTGACGCCGACATTCGAGGATTTTTCGATAACCTCGACAAGGGTTGGTTGATCAAGTTCGTGGAGCATCGCGTCGCTGACCCCCGCATCCTGCGGCTGATCCAGAAATGGCTCAACGCTGGGGTGATGGAGGAAGGCGAATGGTCGAACACGAAGACAGGTAGTCCGCAAGGTTCGGTGATTTCACCGCTTCTCGCGAATATCTACTTGCACTACGCTTTCGATCTCTGGGTGAACGTGTGGCGCAAGAAATGGGCACACGGAGAAGTGGTTGTCATCCGCTACGCGGATGACATCATATTGGGCTTCCAGCACCAGACAGACGCTGATCGCTTCTTGGAGAATTTCCGGGAACGACTGGATAAGTTTGGACTGGAGTTACACCCAGACAAGACGCGCCGGATTGAGTTCGGCAGATTTGCCGAACAAAACCGGAAACGAAGAGGAGAAGGTAAGCCTGAGACGTTCGACTTCCTAGGCTTCAAGCACATCAGCGGGAAGAATAGGTTAGGGCGATTTGCTGTGAGGCGTAAGACGATCCGCAAACGCATGGGGGCGAAGCTGCGGGACATTAAGCAGCAGCTCCGCAAGCGGATGCACGATCCCGTACGCCAAACCGGCCAATGGCTCAAGTCGATTGTGCAGGGTCACTTCAACTACTACGCGGTACCGGGGAACCTCGACAGTCTCAGCGTATTCCGGCGTCGGCTAACTGGGTATTGGTGGCACACACTTCGCCGCCGCAGCCAGAAACACCGGCTCTCCTGGACACGTATGCTCGCTCTGGCTGACCGATGGCTCCCTCAACCGCGAGTCCTCCATCCTTATCCCGCGGATCGCTTTGCCGCCAGTCATCCGCGATAAGAACCGGATGCGCTAACGAGCGCCCGTCCGGGTCCGCGCGGGGGGTACCACGTAAGCGGTATCCCTACCGCGATCTCATCATGCCTTGCGCTAGGCACTTGAGCGCAATGGCCTGCTTACATCAACTGAGCGGTCAGCCAGATCATTTTTGGGGACTTATAGGGAGAGGCTTTCCAGCCAATTTTCAGCATGCCGGGTGCATCCATATCCGCGTCGGTTCTCATGCTGAGCGCCACCATTCTTCGCTGCTGGCATGGTTCGGACGCTGTTCCTTCCGTATTTCGTCGTTCCGATACTCTTGTCGTCGGAGCGACTCCAAGAAATTGATGGCTTCTTCTTCGCCGCAATTGTTACGATGCGCCACAAGCTTTATCGCTTGCTGTCGGGTTGCTCGTGTTAGGGCGGGCGGGAAATATGTTTTTTTCTTTCTTTCAGCGTCCATGACTATTCGTGCAGTTCCTCGTAGCCATCGTGCCATGGTTGCGATGGTCTTGTGCGGCTTTTCGTTCTTGTTACGAAATCGGAACACTAGATATGGAAAACACTGTATGGACACTCGACACCGGAAGTGCCGCTGTGGCGTGACGATGGGCGCTGGTTCAAGTTTTGCATCTGCAATTTTTTTCTGGGTATACTCAGTGGTCCCATAACCGGAACCCCGAGGAGCACTTCTCATCCCGTCGGTGTCTTCCCTTGGCTGCTGCTCTTCAGATTCCGCGAAGGCTGGTAGCGGCGAAGTTACTCCGTCCTAAATCTGTGTTCATTTCATCGATGCGACCGAAGGGCTCACGCCACTGTCGATATCTGTTCTCGGTAATCGCGTACGTCATGGTGTTTCGGTGTGATTTTTCTCAAGGACAACAAGCGGAGCCGATACCTGACGCCCCGAAGCAAACTACGGCCGAAACGAAAGGTTTTCTTGAGCGCTGGGCGGAGTTCTATCGTCTGGATTGGTCGGGGACGGCTGCCTCTTCGCCGGCACCGGCGCGGCGCGGACTCCCATCGCCCCTGGACTCGCCGCCGTTTCCCAGTGCGGATTGGTCGTATGGTGGTTCGCCCGTGATTGGGGAGCCCGACACAAACAGCTATCCACTGATGACCGCCATCAACCAGGCCAGCAGCCGGACGAAGATTTATGGATGGATCGATCCGACTTTGAATTTCAGCACTTCGACACACGGCAACTCGCCGGAGGCGAACGATCTCTACTCCAATCGTTTCGAGATGAACCAACTGGTTGTCTACGCCGAACGTCTGCCAGATTCGGTGCAGCGCGATCATGTCGACTGGGGCTACCACCTCACCGCCCTTTACGGCACGGATTATCGCTTCACGATCGGCGAAGGGCTATTTCAGTGGCCAGTTGCTGAACGATCATCATCAATATGGCTTTGATCCGACGCTGGAATATGTCGATATTTACATTCCGCAGGTTGTGCACGGGATGAATTTGAGGCTGGGTCGATTCATCTCGGTACCTGGAATCGAGGCGCAACTGGCGCCGAATAACTACATCTTCAGTCATTCGCTGCTGTATGCGATTGATCCTTTTACCGATACCGGGCTGATGGCGACCGTCAAGATGAACGACCAATGGCTGGTGCAATTGGGGATCACCGCCGGCCACGATGTTGCCCTTGGACCCAGATGCGAAGCCTTCCGGTACGGCCTGCTTGAACTATACGACCAAGTCGGTGAACGACAACATTTATGTTTGCGCCAACGGGATCAACGACGGCAAATACGCCTACAACAATCTGCAGCAGTATGACGCCACCTGGTATCACAAGTTTTCGAAGACGGTGCACATGGCGACCGAAACCTGGTACATGTACGAGCGCGACGTGCCTGCGCTGGGGGAAAAGATTCCGCCGGAAAAGGGACGAATGGGGCGTATTGCTCTCCGGGAGAACAGCGTTGCACCGCTCCGGAATATGCCGTCGTCAATTTTGTGCAGAAGGAACTGTCGCTGCATAACTTTCTGTCGTTTCGGAGCGATTTTCTCGATGACAAGAAAGGTCAGCGTACAGGCTATGCGACGCGATACTCCGAGAACGCGATCTCCTGGACTCATTGGATCGGCACCACGGTCCAGATTCGTCCGGAATTGCGATTCGAGCGCGCCTGGGATCGGAAGGCTTACGACTATGGGCGACGGCAGAATCAGCTTACGGTGGCTAGCGATCTGATTTTTCATTTCTGATCCAGAATCCTTCCCGGCATTGTAGCAAAATAGATCTATGACTGGCGTGCGAATGGATACGTGGCTGTGGGCGGCGAGATTTTTCAAGACGCGTCCGTTGGCAAAACGGGCGTGCGAACTGGGCAGAATCCTATCGAACGGACAACCCGCCAAAGCGGCACGTGAAGTCCGAGTCGGAGACCGGGTGCGCGTAACCAATGACGGCGGCGACTTTCAGGTGGAAGTTCTGCTTCTCCGCGAAGTGCGCGGGCCGGCCTCGGTGGCGCAGACGCTTTACCGCGAAACTGACGAGAGCCGGGAATTGCGCAAAAAGATAGACGCCGAACGGAAGGCGATGCGGCAATTCGAAATTCTGCCGGAAGGACGGCCCTCGAAACGTGACCGGCGGCACATCATCCGGTTCCGGGGCCGCGTATGAGATCAAAGAGATCAAAGCTTTAACCACAGAGGGCACAGGGCACACAGAGGATATCTTTACGTTTGGCGCGAATTTCGAGACAATATAGCGTTGTACGACATGTTGGCTGTGATTATAACGACATTCTTGCCACCCACCGAACTTGTCTCAGTGCAGCAGTGCAGCAGTGCAGCAGCGAGGGCCTTGCTGAGTGGCACTCCTGCAGATAGACTCAGGGTCGCAGTCATCACCCATGAGCCTGCACCGATTCTCCACTTACGCCCTGTGTCTGACCTTTTTCTTGGCGATCACAATCGCTGATGCGCAGAATTCAGTGACCGCGACTGCGGTCACCGACTACGTCAAAGCGGAGATGCAACGCCAGCACATTCCCGGTCTATCGTTGCTCGTGGCGAAAGGCGGCAAAGATCGTTCGGGCCGAAGGGTTCGGATTGGCCAACGTGGAATTGCGGGTGCCGGTAAAGCCGGAGACGGTCTTCCAGTCCGGATCCGTCGGCAAGCAGTTCACGGCAACCGCGGTCATGATGCTGGTGGAAGAGGGCAAGATCGGTCTCGACGATCCGCTCACAAAATATTTCGCAGATGCTCCCGCCAGCTGGAAAGATGTGACGGTGCGCGAATTGCTGAGTCATACCGCGGGCTTTGGTGACTATCCCAAGGATTTTAATTTCCGCAAAGACTGGACCGAAGAGGAGGAACTGAAACTGATCGAAGGCATTCCTCTCGCGTATCCGCCGGGGACAAGTTGGAAGTACAGCAATTTCGGGTACGTGACTCTCGGAATTCTGATTCACCGGGTGACGGGAGAGTTCTACGGCGACTTTTTGCAGCAGCGAATATTCCAGCCGCTGGGCATGCAGTCCACGCGCATTATCAGTGAAGCCGACATCGTCCCGAATCGCTCCGCGGGCTACCGAATGGTGAAAGGGGAATTGAAAAATCAGGAGTGGGTGGCGCCAGTGGTGAACACCACTGCTGACGGAAGCCTATATCTTCTCGATTCTTGATTTGGCCAAGTGGGACGCGGCGCTCTACACGGAGAGACTGTTGAAGCGGTCCAGCCTTGACCTGATGTGGACTCCCGTATGGCTGAAGAATGGTCAGCCGAACAAAGGGAGGCTACGGCTTTGGCTGGTTCATCGAGAGGAGGGACGGGCATCGCTCCATTCATCACGACGGATCTTGGCAGGGATTCGAGACTGCTATTGACCGGTATGTGGATGATCAGTTGACTGTAGTCGTGCTCGCGAATCTGGCGGACGCGAAGCCGGGAGAAATTACGCGGCACGTCGCCGAGATATATCTGGCGGACAAGTAGCTGGCGTTAGGCCTTGCCGATTTCAGAGCGTGCTTCCAGTTGCATCCGCATCCCGTACTTGGGACGCAAAGTGATCAGGGGCTCGGGCTCGACGCGGTGACCGGGAACGAGTCTGAGCTTCCACTTCTGCGCGAGCGTAGCCAGCAATAGAACACCTTCCATCCATGCAAACGATTCGCCGATGCATTGCCGCACGCCGGCGCCAAAAGGGAAAGTAGGTCAGCTTCGTTCGTCGCGCCTTGGCTTCGGGAGTGAAGCGCTCCGGGATCGAAGCGCAGAGGATCAGGAAAAAATCGGGCGTCGCGATGGGTGATGAATTGGCTCATCAG
Organism: uncultured Acidobacteriaceae bacterium; assembly: GCA_963774565.1. Taxonomy (GTDB): domain Bacteria; phylum Acidobacteriota; class Terriglobia; order Terriglobales; family Acidobacteriaceae; genus Sulfotelmatobacter. The sequence goes on from CAVZFP010000029.1 coordinate 7,996, forward strand.
CACGGTGGTGTTCGCGGGCAGAAGAAATTCGCCTAATCGAAAATCGGCGCGCGCGTAGCGGCCCATGGCCCACGCTGGCGGGTAGAGCCGCATCGATTCCGCCAGCACCATTTCCGCATAACGCAGACGGGGTACATCGTCGTAGGTGGGCAGACGGCCTTGCAGTTCGCGGTCAATTTCATCGTGGAAGCGGCGCTCGCACTCGGGATTCTGCGAGAGCAGATACCACGTCCAGGAAAGGGCGTTCGCCACGGTTTCATAGCCAGCCAGGAAGATGGTGATGACCTGATCGCGCAGTGATCTGCTCCGAGGCAGCGTCCTGATCCGGCGAAGCGGCCAGCATCAGATCGAGCAGGCTGCTGCCGTGGGAACTGCGCTGGCGATGCGCGGCGATCATGCGGTAGACGACGGCATCAATGCGCTTGCGCGCTCTCACGAATGCGGCCAGGCCGGGAGGCCGCACGTGGACCAGCCACTCCGCTGCCGGCAGCATCACCAGAAAATTGTAGAGGCCCATGATGCGGTTGATGGCGTCGGCCAGTTCGTCGACTTCTTCGCGCAGATCTGTCGCAAACAGCGTTTGCGCGACCACATTGAGGGTGAGATGCATCATGTCGATGGCAATGTCGCGCTGCTCGCCGTGTCGCCAGCCATCGCGCACGCGGGCCGCTTCCCGAACCATGGTGCTTGCATATTCCGGGATGCGCTGGCGATGAAACGCAGGCTGCGCGACCTGCCGCTGGGTGCGGTGTTGCGCGCCTTCGCTGGTGATCATGCCCTCGCCCAGCAACATCTTTGTGCGCTGAACGGTGCGTTCCTTGATGAAGTTATCGTTCTGCACCACCAGCACTTCGCGAATGTAGTCCGGATGATTCAGGAAGACGATGTGATTCCATCCGATCTTGTAGTGCGCGATGTCGCCGTATTCCTCAGCCAGGTGCTGGAACAGAAGAATCGGATTCGCAGGACGAAACCTGCGGAACGCGAACCAAAGCAGGTTCCGCTGAAAGCCGGGCGGGAAGCGGTATTCAGGGGCTATGCGCACGTTATTCCTTGGCGCTTCGCCGTTCGGCACGTCATTCCTGGCTGCGGTTGCCATTTTGTTAGTGTACGTCGCCGGCGGACTTTGTGAGGTGGAGAAACAGTGTTCCTGGTTCTACGGGTTTCTTCGCGAACTCTGCGAAGCCTCAGCGCTCTCAGCGTTTAGAGGACCTGAATCTTGCTGCAGTCAAAAAATCTTAAGCCGCGGAGATCGCTGAGAAACTCCCGCAGAGAGCGCGGAGAAAATCGGCGCTAGCCATGCGGAGCTTCGCTTCGCCGGACAGCCGAGGGCGGCTGTCCCGACATGTTCGGTTTAGCGCTTCGCTGCTTCGGATTTCTGCAGCACGTCTAACTCGGCAAGGACTTCGGCACTATGCTTGAGTGGATCGACGCTAGTGTAGGCTTTCGCGATCTTGCCGCTGGGGTCAATGAGGAACGTATGCCGCGCGGCAAACTTCACCACGCCAAGATTGGTTAACGAGCCGTAGGCGTCGGTCACTTTGTGATCGGTGTCGGCCAGCAACTTGAAGCTCAGGCCGTCTTTGGCGCAAAATTTCTTGTGCGAATCCACACTGTCGAGGCTTACGCCCAACACGACCGCATTCCGCTCGGCATATTTTGGCTGATCGACCTGGAAGTTGTGCGCTTCGCGGGAGCAGCCCGGCGTCTGATCCTTGGGATAGAAATAAAGGACGACCCACTCTCCGCGGTAGTCCCTCAAGCTGACAGATGAGCCTTCCTGCGAAGGTAGCGTGAAGTCAGGGGCATTGCTTCCCTCGCTGGGCGTGACCCCACGGGACAGGAGACGAGGTACGAGAACTACCAGCGCGATCACCACAGCCAACAGCAGCACGATCCGTAACATGGACTCCTCCTAACCGAACCGTTGCAGCCAGCGATTCTAAACTAGAGAACTCTTAACGGACAGTGAGGCGTGGACGAAACCGTTTGACCAGTAAGGATTTATTCTATATTGTATACATAATGGCTGGTCGGGATTACCTCGGCGAATTTGAGCACATCATCGTCCTGGCCCTTCTGCGACTGGAAGATCGAGCGTATGGAGTTACCGTGCGGCAGGAGATCGAATTGCGCACCAAACGCGAAGTGTCAATCGGCGCCGTCTATGCGACCCTCGATCGACTGGAGAAGAAAGGGTACGTCAAGTCGCGGCGCGGCGATCCTACACCGGAGCGGGGCGGACGCTCCAAGCGTTTTTTTCGTGTAACGGCTAAGGGAATTACGGCGGCAAACCGCACGCAGCGGGCCTTCGAGAGCATGGTAGAAGGACTTGATTTGATGCGGAGTTATTCATGACGCACCAGCTAAGTTCGAAGCAGCCGCCGCGCTTGGCGTTCTGGGCAGTAAATCTGTTCACGCCCGTTGAGCAAGCGGAATCGATTCTTGGCGACCTGCATGAGGAATTCTTGCAAGTGGGTTCGAAGTCGGGAGGCGATGTCGCTCGCAACTGGTATTGGCGCCAGAGCTTGAGGACGATTGCGCATCTCGCGGGCGGTGGATTTCGCGGCGCTCGGTGGTCGACGGCGGCCACCGTAATTGCAGGATTCCTACTGCTGAGATTCGCCCATGGATTGCCCGACAAGTTGCTGACAGTGGTGACAGACAAATACCTTATGTACTGGTCGAATCATTTCCAAGCCTACCTTTGGGTGCTGAGCGTGCTACCGCTCGAATATCTGATGGGCTCGCTGTTCACTGGTTGTGTCGTCGGGCTGGCTGCGAAGGGACGGGAGATGATAGCGACGATGACGCTGGCTCTCATCCTCTGCGTGATGAGTGCTGCAGCCGCGGTGTGGTTGGTGGCCCACACTGGGGACGCGTCGTTCTTTTGGAACCTGCCGTGGTTTTTCAGTGATCCCGCAGCAATTGTCATGGGTGGAGTGATCGCCCGAAAGCTTAGATCAAGTGCGGCAACTCGAGTTTCCGCCTGACTGGCGGGCCTCACCAGCTTCTTCATTCTCTTCCCTCCACTCCAGCAAGAATCCTCGCGATTGAATTATGATGGAACACTGCGCATTCTACGACGGAGAAACCAGACGTGGCTCAGACCGAAACTGATGGCTTAGAAGTTTTGGAAACCAGGGAGTGGGTTGATTCCCTGGACTATGTTCTTTCCAAGGGCGGCCCCAACCGGGCAGGCCGCCTGCTGCAGCAATTGGCGCTGCATGCGCGGCGCGAAGCTGGGATCAACTTGCCGTTTTCGGCGACGACGCCCTACCAGAACACCATTCCGGTACGGCAGCAGGCTCCGTTTCCCGGCAGCCAGGAGATGGAACGCCGCATCAAGAGCCTGGTTCGCTGGAATGCGCTCGCCATGGTGGTTCGGGCCAATAAGATTCAGGAAGGCATTGGCGGACATATTTCGACTTTCGCGTCCGCTGCCACGCTGTACGAAGTAGCCTTCAATCATTTCTTTCGGGCGCAAACGGAAAGTGGGGACCGCGATGTGGTCTACTTCCAAGGACATGCCGCCCCGGGGATTTATTCCCGCGCCTATCTCGAAGGGCGCATTTCGAAAGAGAAGCTGCAAAATTTCCGCCGCGAACTGAAACCGGGCGGAGGACTGAGTTCATATCCCCACCCGTGGCTCATGCCGGAATTCTGGGAGTTTCCCACGGTCTCGATGGGACTAGGGCCAATCCAGGCGATTTACCACGCACGCTTCATTAAGTATCTGGAGAATCGCGGGCTGAAACCGAGCACCGGCGGCAAAGTCTGGGCATTTTTGGGCGACGGCGAAATGGACGAACCTGAGTCGCTGGGTTCCATCACGCTGGCCTCACGCGAGAGGCTCGACAATCTGATCTTCGTGGTGAACTGCAACCTGCAGCGCCTCGACGGCCCGGTGCGCGGCAATGGAAAGATCATTCAAGAACTGGAAGCCATTTTCCGCGGTGCTGGTTGGAATGTTATCAAAGTCATCTGGGGCACGGACTGGGACAGCCTGATTCAGAACGACCGCGACGGATTGTTGGTCCGGCGCCTGGGAGAAATCAGCGACGGGCAATATCAGAAATATTTTGTCGAGAGCGGAGCCTACTTCCGGCAAAACCTGTTCGGCAGCGATCCGCGGCTGCTGAAGATGGTTGAGCATCTGTCCGATGAGCAACTGGCGCGCATGCGATTAGGCGGGCACGATCCGATCAAGGTCCACGCCGCCTATCGGGCTGCGGTCGATCATACCGGTGCTCCGACCATCATTCTGGCAAAAACGATTAAGGGCTATGGGCTAGGCGAGGCGGGAGAAGGCAAGAACATCACGCACCAGCAGAAGAAGTTGAACGAAGACGAATTGGAACTGTTTCGGTCGCGCTTCGGAATTCCAATTCCAGACGACGAACTGCATGAGGCACCGTTTTACCGGCCGTCCGACGACAGCGCCGAGATCAAGTACATGCAGGCGCGGCGCCAGCAACTCGGCGGATACATGCCGACACGCAAAGTGCGGGCCGCAGCGCTGAAATCCGTGCCCGATACGCACTTCGAGGAATTCCACAAAGGCACCGAGGGACGTGAAGTTTCGACGACGATGGTGTTCGTGCGGCTGCTTGCGAAACTGCTGCGCGATCCAGAACTCGGCAAGTTGATCGTCCCCATTGTTCCCGATGAGGCTCGCACGTTTGGCATGGAAGCACTCTTCCGCCAGGTGGGAATTTATTCCAGCGTCGGGCAGAACTATGAGCCCGTCGACATGGATACGCTGCTTTACTACAAGGAAGCGAAGAACGGGCAGATTCTCGAAGAGGGCATCACGGAGTCGGGATCGATGTGCTCATTCATCGCTGCCGGCACAGCGTATGCGAATCACGGGATCAACACGATTCCCTTCTTTATTTATTACTCGATGTTTGGATTCCAGCGCATTGGAGATTTAATCTGGGCCGCGGCCGACATGCGCTGCCGCGGATTTCTTGTCGGAGGCACGGCCGGCCGCACCACTCTGGCGGGCGAAGGATTGCAGCACCAGGACGGGCACAGCCACGTGCTGGCGCTTCCGGTGCCGAACCTGCTGGCTTACGATCCGGCTTTTGCCTATGAGATCGCCATCATTATTCAGGATGGCATCAAGCGAATGTATGTCGATCAGGAGTCGATCTTCTATTATCTGACGGTCACCAATGAACCTCTCCGCATGCCCGAAATGCCCGCGGAAGGAAACGTTCGTGAAGGCGTCTTGAAAGGGCTGTACCGCTTCAAAGCCTCTGCCAAGAGCGACGCAAAACTTCGCGCGCAACTGCTAGGCAGCGGCACGATCATGTACGAAGTACTGAAAGCGCAGCAGATTCTGGAAGAAAAATACGGCGTCGGGGCAGACGTATGGAGCGTCACGAGCTACAAGCAACTCTATCGCGACGGCAACGATTGCGAACGCTGGAACATGTTGCATCCTACCGAGCCGGCGAAGGTTCCGTATGTAACGCAGACTTTGAAAGATGCTGCGGGGCCGTTCATCGCGGCGTCTGACTACATGAAGGTGCTGCCGGAGAGCCTGGGCAAGTGGGTGCCGGGACAACTCGTTTCTCTGGGAACCGACGGATTCGGGCGAAGCGAAAACCGTACAGCATTGCGCGACTTCTTCGAAGTGGATGCCAAGCACATCGTTCTGGCCACGCTGGGAGCACTGGCGCGGGAGAAGAAGATTGGCAGCGACGTGGTGAAGCGCGCGATCCAAGAACTGGGGATCAATCCCGACAAGGCGAACCCGGCGATCAGTTAGGATGAACGGATTGCTGTGCCAGGAACGCCGTCCGGATTCCTGAGTACGACTCGACAGCTCAAGACTTTAGAAAAGGAATAGACGCGGTGATTGAATTCAAACTTCCCGAGCTGGGAGAAAACATCGAACAAGGTGATCTCGTGCGCCTCATGGTTGAGCCGGGAGCCAGTGTCAGCACCGGCCAGTCGGTCATGGAACTCGAGACGGACAAGGCGGTCGTCGAAGTACCTTCGTCGGTAAGCGGGACGGTACAGGAGATTCGAGTCAAAGAGGGCGACAAGATCAAAGTTGGTCAGGTGATCTTCACGGTGGATGGAGCGGAGGGCAAAGCTTCCGCCGAGCCTTCCGCGGGGACGCCGCGGAAGCTACCGCGCCCGTTCAGCAGAAACCAGTCCAAGAAACAGAAGTCGTCGCTTCGCCGCCTTCCGCGTCAACCTCTTCCGCGCCCACATCGGGGGCACCGGCCTCCGCTCCACCGCCAGCTGTTTCAAAAGCTTCCGGAGCGAGCGAATTCAAACTGCCCGAACTCGGCGAAAACATTTCCCAGGGCGATCTGGTTCGTTTGATGATCGCGCCCGGCGCCAAAGTTTCGGAAGGACAGCCCGTCATGGAGTTGGAGACCGATAAGGCCGTGGTCGAAGTGCCATCGTCGGTGAGCGGCGTAGTTAAAGAAGTGAAAGTAAGAGAAGGCGAGAAGATCAAAGTTGGCCAGGTGATCTTCACGCTGGAAGGCGGGCAGCGGCGGCTCAAGCCGAAACGACACGTGCGCGGAACGCTCCGGTCGAACATGTTTCCGGACAGCACGGCGCGCGTCTGGCGTTTCAGGCCGCGATTCGTGCCGAGGGCAAGACGGAAGAGCAGGCTCTGCCGCCCGATCAACCGCAGCAAGCGGGCGCGGCTGCATTCAGCATGCCGGTGCAACTGGGCAAGGTTGCCGGTACTGAGCATCGCCAGCCGATTGCGGCCGCGCCGCATGTTCGGCGATTTGCCCGCGAGGTCGGCGTTGACATTTACGAAGTGAAAGGCACCGGCCCCGGCGGCAGGATCAGCGAAGACGACGTCAAGGCATATGCCAAGGGGCTGCTATCAGCGGCCGCTACCGCAGCGCAAGCGCCACCGCGCGCGGGTCACTTTGCCCAGCCTCAGCTTCCTGATTTCGCCAAGTGGGGCAAAGTCGAACGCGTATCCATGCGCGGAGTTCGCCGCAAAACTGCCGAGCATCTGGCGGAATCCTGGAACACGATTCCGCATGTCACCCAGCACGACCGCGCCGACATCACCGAACTCGAACAATTGCGCGCCCGGTTTGCTCCGAAGGCCGAAGAAGCCGGCGGCAAAATGACAGTGACCGCCATCGCGCTGAAAGTCTGCGCCGCGGCGCTCAAAGTTTTTCCGCAGTTCAATGCCAGCATTGACATTGAGAAAGAAGAGATCGTCTACAAGCAATACATCAGCATCGGCGTGGCCGCCGATACGGATCGCGGGCTTGCTGGTTCCGGTGATCCGCGAGGTCGACAAGAAAAACATTGTCGAACTGGCGGTCGAGTTGTCGCAGCTCTCCAAGAAAGCGCGCGACAAAAAACTGACACCCGCGGATATGGAGGGCGGCACGTTCACTATCACCAATCTGGGCGGTATTGGCGGGGTGGGTTTTACGCCGATCGTGAATTATCCCGGAAGTCGCGATCCTGGGCCTTTCGCGCTCGCGAATGGAGCCGGAGTGGATCAATGGCAAATTCGAGCCGAGGCTGATTCTGCCAGTCTCACTTTCCTATGATCACCGGCTGATTGACGGCGCCGATGCGGCGCGCTTCCTGCGATGGATTGCGGAGGCTTTCGAACAGCCGTTCCTGTTGTCGGTGCAGGGATGAAAAAACCATGAACCACGAAGGACACGAAGTTTCACGAAGGAAACCGCGAACACTCGCCAATTTCGAATTGCTTTTCCTTCGGGTGCCTTCGTGCCCGTCGTGGTTGAAAGCCTCATGTCCGAAACGACAAACATTGCAATCGTCGGAGGCGGTCCCGGTGGATACGCCGCTGCATTTCTTGCCGCCGATCTTGGCATGACCGTCACTCTCATCGATCCAGAACTGAATCCGGGCGGAGTGTGCCTATACCGTGGGTGCATTCCGTCGAAAGCTCTGCTGCATGTGGCCAAGCTGCTGGAAGAATCGCATCAGGCAAAGATTGGGGCATTGAGTTTCGCTGCGCCGAAAATCGATCTGGCTCGCCTGCGCTCCTGGAAAGAAAGTGTGGTCACGAAGCTCACGGGAGGACTTGGCATTCTTTCAAAACAGCGCAAAGTCCATTACGTGCGAGGGCGTGCCGCATTTGAGACTTCCACCACGCTGCGCGTAACGAAATCCGATGGCTCGGAAGAATCGCTCAGCTTCGATCGTATTATCATTGCAACCGGCTCTCGCCCGGCGATCGTTCCGACTCTGAAACTCGATACGCCGCGCATGATGGATTCTACGGGCGCGCTGAATCTGGAAGATATTCCCGGAAGCCTGCTCGTGGTCGGCGGAGGATACATTGGGCTCGAACTGGGCTCGGTTTATGCCGCACTTGGCACACGCGTGACGGTCGTCGAGATGCTTCCTGGCTTGCTCCCGGGCGCGGATCGGGATCTGGTGCTTCCGCTGCACAAGCGGCTGGAAAAGATGTTCGACGGAATTCTGCTCAACACAACGGTCGCTGCGGTCAAGGACGAGGGCAATGGGATTCGCGCCACGCTTCGAAGGTGCGGACGTCAAAGAGCCTGAGATAGTTTTCGACCGCGTGCTGGTTTCGGTGGGCCGCAAGCCGAACTCGGAAATCCCCGGTCTCGAAAAGACTCGCGTGCAGGTTGGCGCGCGAGGTTTCATTCAAGTGAACAAGCAGTTGCAGACCGATGATCCGTCCATCTACGCCATTGGCGATGTGGTCGGCGAGCCTATGCTGGCTCACAAGGCGTCGCATGAAGGTCGGGTCGCGGTCGAGGCTATTACCGGCCACAAAGTGGCCTTCGAACCGAATGCGATTCCCGCCGTGGTCTTTACCGACCCAGAGGTTGCCTGGTGCGGCCTGACCGAAACGCAGGCGCAAAATGAAAATCGAGACGTCAAGGTCGCCAAGTTTCCTTGGGCGGCGTCCGGGCGGGCCATCACTATCGATCGCCCTGAAGGAATGACCAAACTTCTTATCGATCCGCAGACCGAACGGGTGCTGGGAGTGGGCATCGTGGGCGCAGGCGCAGGCGAGATGATTGCCGAAGGTGTGCTCGCCATCGAGATGGCAGCGCTGGCTAGCGACGTCGCGATGACTATCCACCCGCATCCGACACTCTCGGAAACGGTAATGGAATCCGCCGAAGTTTTCTTCGGCAACAGCACTCACATTTACCGGCCTAAACGCGGCTAATGCGCCACAACGTCCGCGGTTCTACCCTCTCAGGCGTTTCGATACAATGAGGGCTTCCAGGCGTCGATTGTTACTCAGAGCAGGCGCGCGCCCGCGCAAAACCGGGTTGGAGAAGATCATGTCCTCTTTTCCGAAAGCCATATTCGTGGGGGTGTTGTGCGTGGGAGCTTGCCTGACTTCCGGGGGTACGGCGGTCGGCCAGACTCTGCCAGCGACGACCCCTGCGACGGCCGCGGCCAATGCTGCAGTCGATCCTCTCGGACGCACGACTCCCTCGGGCACCATGCTTGGCTTTTTGCAGGCGGCGCAGGCCGGGGACTACGGAATTGCCACGCAATACTTGCAGATGAGTCCTGCGCGCCGCCAAACCGAAGGCGAGCAAATGGCGACCAAGCTCAAGGTCGTGCTCGACAATGCATTCACCGGCAGGTTCAAAAACTTTACGCAACCCGAGGGGATTCCCCAGGAAGGTGTTCCGCTGGGGCGGCAGAAACTCGGCACCATGGCGTCGGGCGATGTCGAGGCCGACCTGGACCTGGTGCGCGTATCGGATCCGAGCGCAGGCAAGATCTGGCTGATTTCCTCCGACACTCTGGCCAAAGTTCCTGAGCTCTACGATCAAGTTCAGGCGCGCCACGTTGAGACCCGGCTTCCAAATGCGCTGGTCAAACGCGAGTTTGCGGGAATGCCGCTGTGGCAATTTCTGGCCCTGCTGATCGCACTGCCGGTAGCGGCGGCCCTCGGCTGGCTGCTGCTGGCGCTGCTGGAGTTTCCGGTGCGTTGGTGGGCCCGGCGTCGCGGCCATCTTGACGTTGCGAACTGGCGGTCGGTATCAGGTCCTGCCTGGCTGCTTGCGGGTACTCTGATTCATCAAGTCTTCGCCGCCTATCTGCATGTTCCGCTGTTGCCGCGACACTACTATTTTCAGATCACGTCGATCGCATTGATCGTCAGCGCGACCTGGATTCTGTGGCGCGTCGTTCAATGGTCCCTGCATCGTGTGCGCTACCGTGCTCTGGCCCTCGGGCACGCCGGCACGGGATCGCTCATGCTGCTGGGCGAACGCATCCTCAAGGCAGTTATTTTTATGGCGGGCGTTCTGGCCGTGCTCGGCAACCTGGGCTTCAACATGAGCACGGCGCTCGCCGGACTCGGCATTGGCGGCCTCGCCATCGGCTTCGGTGCCCAGAAAACGATCGAGAATCTTTTTGGTGGCGTTTCCGTCCTGGGCGATGAAGTGTTTCGCGTCGGTGATGTCTGCCGTTTCGGCGATCGTACCGGCGTCGTCGAAGACATCGGATTGCGCTCTACTCGGATTCGCACGGACGAGCGGACACTGGTAGCCATTCCCAATGGCACCGTGGCGACGATTAACCTTGAGAACCTTAGCCGCCGCGACAAAATTCTTTTCAAAACGAGTCTTGCCCTGCGTCCCGAGACCAAGGCCGACCATTTGCGTTTCGTGCTCGCGGAGATCCGGCGCCTGCTTTACAGCCACCCGAAAGTGGAAACAAAAACCGTGCGGGTGCGCCTCACGGACATTACGGGAAGCTCTCTTAGCGTGGAAGTGTTTTCGTATATCTTGACGCGCGACTTCAACGAATTCGCCGCAGTCCGCGAAGATCTGTTGCTGCGCATGTTGGATGTGATGGAAGACTCCGGCGGCGGACTGGCGCTTCCCTCTCAAACCCTCTATCTGAGCCGCGATGCGGGCGTCGAACAAGAAAAAGCTGCCAACGCCGTCAAAAAGATTGCGGAGTTGCGGGACGGGAAGCAACTGCCCTTCCCGGACTTTCACGAAGAAGAGATTTCTTCGTTTAAAGGATCGATCGAGTATCCGCAACCGGAGTCCGCAGTGCGGAAGCAAACGGGTGAGGCCGGCAAAAGCAGCTAGAGAAAGGCGCCCCAACCAGTAGCTGCCCGCCGGACAGCCGCCGAGACGGCGGCGCTACTAAATTCGCTCGCCCCGGGGCTTCCAGCGCTGCGTCGCCCAACTTAGAAAAAGGTGGGTGGGGAAATAAACCAACAGCGGCACCACCACCAAGTAGAGAAGTAGATAGGCCCATCCCGGCATGGCATGCTGCTCATGAAAGAAGAGGCCACGAGCCCAGTTCACATCCTGCTCTGGCCGCCAGAAAAAATTGATTGGAATTACGATCCACGCCAGCAGCGTTTGGAGTTTCCATCCCCGCGGGTCATAACCTAGACGCCAAATTGCCCACAGAAGCAGCGGCGGCGTGACTATATGAAATAAGCCGAGCAGCCGAATGGGAAACGGCAAGCCCGGATCGAACATGTATTCCGTGCCGCCGACGAGGTGGAGTCCCGTCAGCAAAGCGCCCGCAAGGTCGACGGTATAGATGGTCTGGAACAAAAGTAATCCAGAGGCCACCCAGGAGAAAATCAGCGGACTCTCCAGCCACAAACCAATTCCAATCAGCACATTCCCGAGATCGCAGAAAAAGAGAAAATTCTGCGTCCCGAATTGCCGCCAATACAGCGGCGCCCAGACGAGCAGCCAGAGGGTCCAGCCGATCTTGAGCCAGAGAGGCAGCCGCATGGCCCGCTATTGTATGCGACCAGGCCAATACCTTAACCACAGAGGGCACTGAGGATCACGGAGGAAAGACTGGCTCTGTTTGTTCTGCCTCTGTTCCTTCTTGCCTCTGTGGTTCCCTGTGGTTAAAAGGTGTCGACATTTCCTTCACACTGCCGAAACGCCACAAGAAATTAGGAAACACGAATTACCAGCGTAACTTGATGGGACTTACGAGTGTACCTACGATGGGTTTGGTATGGGTTACCAAGCTCTTCTCTTCTGTCCCGATGAAAAGACCGCTCGCACGGTGACGCAGGTTTTAAGCGAGCTCGATTTCAACGTCGAGAGCTGCACCGAACCATTCGCTGCAGTCAAGAAGTTGATGGGCCAACACTTCGACGCTGTGGTGGTCGACTGCGATAACGAGCAGAATGCCACATTGTTGTTCAAGAGCGCGCGCAATTCGACGTCAAACCAGGGGTCGCTTGCCGTTGCCGTAGTGGAAGGTCAGGCCGGGGTAGCAAAGGCGTTTCGCATCGGCGCCAACCTCGTCCTGACCAAACCCATCAACATCGAACAGGCTAAGGGTACTTTGCGCGTGGCTCGTGGACTCCTGCGCAAGGGCGAACCGCTCAAACCGGGCGCCTCCGCGATGGCGCCTCCGCCTGCGACAGGAGTTGCTGCCAAGTCGGTTCCGACCGCGAAAGCAGAAAATCCAATAATCCCGGCAGTCCCGACGACGTCGCCTTCCGCAAAGTCCGACGTTCCCCCGGTGAGGCCCGCACCAGCGCTGGTAGCGACTTCGAAGGCGGACGAGCAAGACGAAGATCTGCTCGACATCGGCGGAAAAGATTCGGTTGCCGCACCTTCAGCACCTGCTCCGGTCGCGCCGCCACCCGCGAACATGTTCATTACGCCAGCGCCTCAGGCCGACAAGTTTCTCGCAGCCGCGGTTGCTTCTCCCACGCCCGCTGCCAGGGCCGCGTCTAACACCACAGCATTGGGCAAAGGAGCGGCCAGCGCGCCTGCTCCAGCTCGCGAACGTCAGGATGCTCGCGTTGCAGATACATCGTTCGAGCGCCCCGCCGAAGCAGACTCTCGAGAAAACGGCGGAAGCAGCTCAAGGGGAGTCGTCCAGTTTCGTCGGGTCCGTGCCAACATTCAGTTTTGGCGGCGCCAATGCCCCGGCCGAGTCGAGCGGCGCAGGTAAAAAACTTCTTGTGGGAGTCGCTGCAGCCGCCATCTTGGCGGCAGCAGCGTACGTCGGCTTGTCACACTTTCAGCGACGCGCCCCCGAGCCCGAAGTCGCCCAGACGGAAACCACTGCTGCACCGGCCACGGCTGCTCAGATCGCGAAGCCAAGCGGCGCTCAGCGCTCACCAGGAGTCCCGGCGCCAAAGCCGTCGGCATCCCTGTCAAGTTCACAGAACGGTGCAATCACCGCAAAGGGTCATGCATCAGACAATACCGATTCTGCTTCTGACGACGGCTCTTCCTCTGCGCCGAGTTCCACGAAATCTTCTAGCTCACCTTCATCGGATGTGAGCAAAACAGCCGACGCGGACGAGACTGCTACAGCGCCGCTTGTGGTTAAGGCGGGCAAGTCTCCAGTGGTCCATAGCAAAGCTGGAGCGGTTGACGCTCCTGAGCCCAGCATCATTGAGCTTGCAACAGCGGGAGCCACCGCACCTCCACCCGACCTTGGCAGCGCCTCGGAAATCGCACCCAAGCCCATGCTGCAGAGCCTCAACGTCTCGCAAGGCGTGTCGCGTGGATTATTGTTCAAAAAAGTGCAGCCCTTTTATCCTAGAACTGCTTTGTCCATGCGGATTGAGGGTTCTGTGGAATTGATGGCGACGATCTCAAAAACAGGCGACATCACGACTGTGAAGGTGCTGAGCGGTGATTCGCAACTGACCAAGGCCGCCACGGATGCGGTTAAACAGTGGAAATACAAGCCATACCTGCTCAACGGCGAGCCGGTTGAGATTCAGACCCAGGTCACCATTAACTTCAAGTTACCCAAATAGTTTTCCAGACAGATGACAGGGCATGCGAAAGACCTTCGCGTGCTCTGTTTGTTTTGGGCAAAACTTCACATGGTCCGCAGAGCCATGTGATTCGCGCACCTGAACTAGATGAAATTGCAATCGAAATCTTGCGAACTCGCCACGCCGTTCACGATTGTGAAAATTTTGCGAGATGGAACCATCTATCCATAGATCTCTCTCCCAGCCAGCACTAGCGAGCGCTGAAGAACTCGCACAGGGCAGGAGAGCTGACTAGTGATGTGGGATGAGAGCCTGTGCCGTCCCTTCCGGGAAACATTTCCTTATTCCGCTCGCACCCGGCACTACCGTGCCGGGCTTTCACGTTCCGCCGCTTCGCGGCTGCCGCTGGCGCTGGCGCTGGCGCTCCGGAGCGCAAGATCTACGAGAACGGCTTACTGCGGCTGCAACACTTCGTCGACAACAACCTTGCCGCCCTTTTCGGTGTTGATAACCCTGTGCAGGGGCGCATAACCACTCAACGTAATGTCGACCTCGTAGTTGCCCGGATCAAGCGCCACGTCGACCGGCGAGCCCCTTTCCAGCAAGTGCTGGTTAATCGCGATTTGGGCGCCCTTCGGCTGTGTGCGTATGCTCAGGATGCCCTGTCCGGCCTGAGCTTTTCCACCAAAGAGCTTCGACATTTTTCCGACGGTCTTCAGGTTGTCGGTATTGCCAAGGCGGCGTAACGCCGGAGAGAAGTTGAACGTTTGCCCGAGCGCGAACTGAGCGTTCATGGTTTCGTCGATGTATCCCGACATCCGAACCAGCACGACGTGCTGGCCTTTCTCTACGCTGATCTGTCCCGGCGTTTTGGTGCCCATGTCCTGGCCGTCTACGTAGATATTTGCCCCTGGAGGATCGCTCTTCACGACCAGAGTGGCCATCAGCCTCGCCAGGTGGATGAGCGTTGTCGCCCGGCTTCCAGAGGCCACAGTGATGGAGCGCGTGTCGGTGGAGTAGCCCGCCTTGCTGACGACAATGGAATGCGGCCCGGGCTGAATATTCGTCAAAGCCAAGGGCGTGACCCAGGTCGCGTCGCCACTGCCATCCAACTGAACTTGGGCGCCCTGGGGAGTAGAGTCAACGGTCAACTGTCCAAGAATGACTTCCGGCGCAGCCCTCCTGCGTGCCTTTCGAGCTTTCGCGTTCGATCCAGGTTCTGCCACAGGCACTTCGGCCGCCGCGCTTTCAGACGCTTGGGGCTCGGCTGGTGAGGTTGTGGCGGGAACCTCTGCCGGCGCACTCTGCGGCGCAGGCTGGCTGGCTACGGGCGCCGGAGCCTTCGCCACGGCGGTGGGCCGACTCGCGCCCGAGTCATCGTCGCCGTTCAAACTATGAATGTGGAGGGTCACCCCAATGCCGATGATCAGAATGAGGATGCCAGCGCCGGCAAATGAATAAAGCATCAACTTCGGTGGAACGCTTTTGATCTCTTTAATTGCTTTCTGGGCGACTTCGCGGGGCTGTATCTTTGGCTTCTCGTCGATCTTGCGGCTTCCTTTAAATGCCGTTGCCGTTGGGCGCACGGACGGTGCGGGCTCAAAGGAAGGCTGCGGTGGAGGAGGCGGCGCTATATAAACCTCCTTCAACGGGGGAAGTTCGGAAATTTCCGAAAAACTTGTGCCACCGCCGGCATTCGATCCACCCTCGGCCATCAGCGGATCGATCGCGATCTTCGGACCTTCGGCAACATGGTGTGACCCGAAGGTTTCGACCTGGGGTTCATCGACAACTGCGGAAGACATGTGCGCAGACAGAGTCTCTGGATCGTCTGTCGGCTTCCCGAAAGCACTCGATGGATCGTGCCGAACTTCCGGCGAAGATACAGCGTCGCCCACGCCAGCAGCAGCCGCAGCAGCCTTCGGTGTGGCAAGCCGCGAAGCGGATGGCGGCAGCGCGGCCTTCTTTTCAACGGGCTGGGCTGTCGCAGGCGTCACAAACTTTGCTTGGGCTGCCGGATTCGGCTTCACGGTCACAGCAGAACCCTTGGGCGCTTCCGGCTTCTTCGCGGTCGCCGGTTTCACTTCCTTACAGTTCTCCAGATCGTCAAGCAGTTGCTTGCCGCTCTGGTAGCGCAGCCCAGGATCTTTCGCCAGCGCCTTCATGATCAGGTCGCTCAAAAGAGGATGGACTTTGGGATTGAGGTGGAGCGGCACAGCCGGTGTGCTGCTCAGAATGCTCTGTCGCACAGATTCGGCGTCAGCGCCATCAAACGCCTTGCGCTCGGTCACCATTTCGTAGAACATCGCGCCCAAACTGAACAGATTCGAGCTGGCATCGGTGGCCTGGCCCTGAACCTGTTCCGGCGACATGTAATAGAGACTCGACGGAATTCCTTCCGGAACGTACTGCAGGAAGTTACCGACGCTCGACATCCCGAAACCTAGAATCTTGACCGTGCCGTCCCACCCACACATGATTTTGGACGGTTCCAGATTGTAGTGAACAATGCTGTGTGACTTCGCGTGCTCGAAGCCGCTGCACAACTGCCGTCCAATGTCGAGAAGATCCCAGATGGAGAAGCCTTCTTTGCGCGCCAGCATGGTGGCAATGCTGTTGCCCTGTATGTAGTCCATGGCGGCGCAGAATCGGCCTTCAATTTCACCCGCCCCAAATACATTCGTGATGTTCGAGCTGCTTAGAATCTTCGTGCTCTCAGCCTCGGCCAGCAGCGCCTGTTCGAGCGCGGACGCGTGCTCCCCGAACGCACTCAACTGGACGGCCTTCAAGGCAATCGTCTGCCCGCTCTCAGGATCGTTCGCTTTGTAGACAGCGCTGGTAGAAGATTGCGCCAGTTCACTTAAGATTTCGAAATGGCCGATTTTCGTAGGCATTTTTTTCTCGCTCAAACCATTGCGAGCCTTGCGCGTTGCCAGGCAAGACTCGATCGGACAGACCCCATGGAATGGGTAGGCTTAGGATATCTCCGCTGATGCCAAGCTTCGAGTTACCAAGGTAAGGTGCTAAAACGCTGGGCTGACAGGCATTTACGGCGCCCTACCCAACCGATTGACCCAGGCCAGAATGGCGCAAACGCGACGAATTGGTCTCTGCACGCGATACTGACGTTGCCGAGGCCCGTGCGGCTCTGCAGAACACGACAAAGGCGACGCAGTTTTAACACGCCATTCACATTCTCCCTGAAGCTTCGGCGTAACTTTATGGACTTGGCGGCGGTTGTAATTGTTATGTCTAGGGTTAGATGACATTTGTCATCCGGCCCAGATGACGATCTCCACTTGTGGGCGGGATCGATGCGCGAAAATATAGAAGGCGAAGAGACTGGTTCTCGGAAGCTGACAATCTTGCGCGTGGCAAAAATCGAACCCGGACCGGTTGTAGATAGCGAGGTTCTTCGTCTATTCTTGATGGGCTGGGACGTGCCTACCTCCTGCGCCCAGTTCCCGGTCCTCTCTGGAGTTCGCTGATGACGTTGACCCGGTTTGTCACCAAGAACGCGTTCCGCAACAAGCGACGCAGCACTCTGACGGTCTTGAGCATCGCATTTTCTTTGCTGTTGCTCACGTTGATGATGACCATCTGGCGGGCGTTTTATCTCGACCAGGGCAGCGCTGAATCTGCGGAGAGACTGGTCGTCCGGCATCGTGTTTCTCTCACCTTTAATCTGCCCGGCTATTATCGGGAAAAAATTCGGGCGCTTCCCGGGGTCGTATCGGTGGTGCCGGTCTCATGGTTTGGCGGGATCTACAAAGACCAGAAGCCGGAGAATTTTTTCGCGCAATTCGGTACCGATCCGGACGAATTCTTCAAAGTTTACCGGGACGCCGAGATGCCGGAGGAACAAGCTACGGCGTGGCAGCGCGACCGCCAGGGCGTAATCGTCAACGACTCCCTAGCGAAGAAGTATGGATGGAAGCTCGGCGACCGTATTGTTTTGCAGGGGACGATTTACCCGGTCAATCTTGAGTTGAACATCCGTGGCATTTATCACACGAACCCGGACAACAAATCGGTTTACTTCAACGCGAAATACGTGGAAGAAGCGGTGGATTTCTTCAAGGGGCGGGCGGGCACCTTCAGTATTCTGGCGGCGTCTCCGGCAGATGTGAGCAAGATTGCCAGCGCCGTGGACGACACATTCCGGAACTCTCCCCAACCCACCAAAACGGAGAGCGAGAAGGCCTTTGGGCTGGAATTCGTAGCCATGATGGGCAACGTGAAGGCGTTCATTCTGAGCATCTGCTCGGCGGTGGTGTTTGCTACGCTGCTCGTTTCGGCCAATACTATGGCCATGTCGATTCGCGAGCGGACGCGGGAAGTGGCTGTGCTGAAGACGCTGGGATTCACCAAGCGGGGCGTGCTGGGGCTGTTCGTCAGCGAAGCGGTAGCGCTCTCGCTGGGGGGAGGGTTGCTCGGCGTAGGGCTTGGGTGGTTGATGGTTTACGGGCTGACCCATTCTCCTCAATTTTTCAGTTTTTTCCCGATGAAGGTGACGCTGGGAATATGGGTGGCTGCTATGTTTACATCGGGTCTGGTTGGACTGTTGAGCGCGGCGCTTCCTTCCTACCATGCTTCCCAAATAAACATCGTCGACGGATTGCGGCACATCGGATGAAGTTATGACGCTGGGTAGTTTTATCGTGCGCAATACATTTCGGAACAAGCGGCGCAGCCTGCTGACCATGATCAGCATTGGATTTTCTTTGCTCTTGCTCACCATGATGATGTCGATCTGGCGCACCTTCTACATTGACCCCGGCACTCCAGACGCGGCCAGGCGCATTGTTACTCGGGATCGGGTGTCGTTGGCCTTTTTCCTTCCAGCGTATTACCGGGACAAGATTCGCAGCGTCCCCGGCGTGCAGGCAATCGTACCGATGACTTATTTCGGAAACCATTACAAGGACGACCGGTCGGCGAATGCTTTCGCCCAGGTTGCGACCGATCCCGACGAGTACCCCAAAGTCGCGTCCGACAAGATCGTTCCTACCGACCAGATCTTGGCCTGGCAACGTGATCGCACCGGGGCAATGGTGGATGTGGAACTGACCAAGAAATACGGGTGGAGGATTGGCGACCATATCACCTTGGACAGTCCCTATTTTCCGGTGAAGCCTGAATTGACGATCCGCGCGATCTACAAGATCGATCCTCCCGCTCGAGCGTTGTACTTCAACACCAAGTATCTGGAGGAGTCGGTGAGTTGGTTCAAGGGGCAGGCTGGCTGGTATATCACGCAGGTGACTTCGCCCAGTGACGTGGCGCCGGTTTCCTCGGCGATCGATCAGATGTTCCGTAACTCGCCACAACGCACCAAGACGGAAAGCCAGCAAGCCTTCCTTTTATCGTTCGTGGCGACTTTGGGGAATGTTAAGACCTTCATTCTCTGCATATGCGGTGCGGTAGTTTTTGCAATCCTGCTGGTGTCGGCCAACACCATGGCGATGTCGATCCGAGGACGAACTCGCGAGGTCGCCGTGCTGAAGACGCTGGGATTCACGCGCCAGCGCCTGCTCGCGATGCTCGTCGGCGAAGCTGTCGCTTTATCGGTTGCGGGCGGAATATTCGGTGTTCTGGCGGCGACGGGGGCGATTCAGTGGTTGACCCACTCTCCGCTCGCGATCGGGATTCCGGCGGGTATGCGGGTCACCGGGCCCACTATGTTGGTTTCTCTGTTGGTCGCAGCGACCGTGGGGTTTATCAGCGGCTGTCTGCCGGCGTACACTGCGTCGCGAGTAAACATTGTGGATGGCCTGCGGCACATCGGATGAGATGTAGCGCCGCCGTCTCGGCGGCTGTTGTGGCGGGCGCCCTTGCTGCCACCGGCGCGGGCAGGGTGCCCGCGCGACAGCTGGCAAGGTGCCGGCGCTACTGGCTCGAGATTAATTATGGCGATACCGATCAGCTACAACATTCGCAATTTAAGGCTCCGCAAGGGGCTCACCCTGATGACTGCGCTGGGCATCGCGCTCACGGTCACGACTGCAATTTTTCTGATGGCGCTGCTGGCGGGATTGCATCGCGCTTTTGTCAACAGCGGCAATCCGCTGAACGTGCTGGTGCTACGCAAAGGTTCGGAGGCGGAGTTGTCAGGCGGTTTCGACGCTTCGCTCTATCCCACTCTGAAGACGCTTCCCGGCATCGCGAAAGACAGCCATGGTGAGCCCATGACCTCCGGCGAATGGGTGGTAGTGATCATTCTGCCGCGTAGAGATGGTACCGGGGAAGTGAACGTAACGGTGCGGGGAATGATGCCCGACGGCCTGGAAATGCGGCCGAGCGCGAAATTGGTCGAGGGGCGCTGGTTTCAGACGGGACAACGCGAAGTGGTTGTGAGTAAGTCCATCCGCGACCGCTTCACTCACGCCAACATCGGCGACACCATGGAATTTGGCAAGGGCTCATGGAAAGTCGTGGGAGTGTTTGACGCTGGAGGCTCGGCTTACGAATCGGAAGTTTGGGGGGACGTGAACCAGATGGCGTCGGACTTCGATCGCCAAGGAGGATTTGCGTCGGCGTACTTGCGAGCGACCGATCCTATCGCGGCTGATGCGCTGAAGAATCGTGTGAGCGACGACCAGCGACTGAAGCTCGAAGGAATGCTGGAGACTGATTATTACGCCAAGCAGACGAGTTCCGGCGCGCCCATCAAGGTGATCGGGATCGTGGTGGCATTCATCATGGCAATTGGCTCGATTTTCGCCGCGATGAATACGATGTATGCAGCCGTAGCCTATCGCGGGCGCGAGATCGCGACGCTGCGAGTGATCGGTTTTTCGCGACCTTCGATTCTGACCTCGTTTGTGCTGGAGTCTCTGCTGCTCGCGCTTTTGGGCGCGATCGCTGGAATTCTGCTGATGCTTCCGTTCAACGGAATGCAGACCGGCACGTCCAATGCGGTGACGTTCAGCGAAGTGGTGTTCGCCTTGCGCATCACGCCGCAGGTGACGATGTACGCCATCGTGTTCGCTTTGATTATGGGATTCGTGGGCGGGCTGGCGCCGGCGTGGCATGCGGCGCGGCAAAACATTCTGAACGCGCTGCGCGGCTAGCATAGAGTGGCGCCGGCATCATGCCGGCTGTCGCGAGGGCAGTTCGCTCTCGCGCGGCGGGCGGGGACGCCCGCCGGACAGCCGCCGCGCTACGATGCGGCGGTGAAACTTAGGGAAAGCGGAATGCGTAATTACTATTTATGGCGATTGACACAAAACATCAAGACCTGCAGAGCCTGCGCATCGATCGCTCGCAGCGCGGCGACTCTGGCGGCGAACCTCCGGCCTGGGCGCGCCGTTACATCCTGGTCGGCGTCGCTATAGTCGTGCTGCTGGGTGTGATCACTCTGGCTTACCGCGCGTTCTCGTCGGACGTCCCGGAGGTCGAGGTCGTCCGCGCGGCCGCGGATACGAGCGGCAATGACGCGGGTGGCACCGTGCTCTCAGCCACGGGCTACATCGTGGCTCATCACACCATCAACGTGAACTCCAAGGTCACCGGCCGTCTGGCATGGATCGGCGTAGAGAAAGGCGACAAGGTGAAGGAGGGCCAGGTGCTGGTTCGCCTGGAGGATCAGGAATTTCGGGCATCGTATGATCAGGCTCGAGGCGCGCTGGCAAATGCCCGCGCTTATCTCGACGAGTTGCAGCATGGATCGCGCCCGGAAGAAGTGCAACAGGCCCAGCATAATCTGGATGAATCCCGGGCCACGCTGGCGAATGACAAGCTTACCCTCGATCGTACGAAGGAACTGGCGACCGGCGGAGTGGTTTCGCGACAGGCGCTCGACGATGCTACGGCCAAGTTCGAGTCCGACCAACAACGCGTGAACTCGCTCGAGAAAGCGTTCCAACTCTCAAAGATCGGGCCGCGTGCGGAGGAGATTGCCCGCGCCCAGGGGGCGCTGATGCAGGCACAGGGGCAGCTTGATTATGCCAAGTCGCAACTGGATGCCACCGTTATCCGCGCTCCTGTGACGGGCACGATTCTGGACCGCACTGCGGAAAAGGGCGAGCTCATTACCGCGCAGTTCGCCAGTGCGGCGGCGGGAGGGCCGCAGGGGTCCGTTGTGTCTCTGGCGGATCTGAACGATCTGCAGGTCGAACTCGACATCGCGCAGGCCGACTTTGCCCGCCTTGGTCCCACGCAGAGGGCAAGGGTCACGACCGACGCGTATCCGGACAAAGAATACGATGGCGTGATCGCGCAAATCTCCCCCGAAGCGAACCGGCAGAAGGCGACCGTGCAGGTGAAGGTGCAGGTAAAAAATCCGGATAAGTATCCTGACGTTCAGCTGCGACCGGAGATGAACGCAACCGTGAAATTTCTGGCCAATGACACACCGAAGAATGCGAAAGCAAGGTCGGGAGTGTATGTGCCTTCAACGGCGATCCACGATCGCGAGGGCAAGAAGATCGTGCTGATCGCTTATAACGGAAAATCTGTGGCACGGGAAGTTCATGTCGTGGGCCAGCGCAGCGATGGAGCGCTGGTCGACGGACTGGTTGGAGGCGAAAACGTGATCACCACTGCGCCTTCTACTTTGAAAGATGGAGACAAAATCAAAATCAAGGGGCAATCATGAGTACAATCGCACAACCAAACGTTGCCACGGGCACCAAAGTTGTACAGGTTCGCAGCGTCAGCAAGATCTTCAAGCGCGATGCGTTTGAGGTCACGGCGCTCGACGACGTTTCGATTGACATCGCCAAGGGCGAATTCCTCGCTTTGATGGGGCCGTCGGGATCGGGCAAGACGACGTTGTTGAACATGATCGCGGCCATTGACCGGCCTACCAGCGGCGAACTGCTGGTGCAAGGGCAGGATATTTTCCGCTTCAGCGACTCGCAAATTGCCCGCTGGCGCAATGAGCACATCGGCTACGTCTTTCAGACGTTCAACCTGATTCCGGTGCTCACCGCCTTTGAGAACGTGGAACTGCCGCTATTGCTCACCAAACTGAGCGCTCAGCAGCGACGCGACCACGTCATGACCGCGCTTAAGCTTGTAGGGCTGGAAGATCGGGTCAACCACTTGCCCAAGCAGCTTTCTGGTGGACAGGAGCAGCGCGTGGCGATTGCGCGGGCGATCGTGAGCGACCCGACTCTGCTGCTGGCGGACGAACCGACTGGAGATCTGGACAGCCATTCTGCGACCGAAGTTTTGGAGATTTTGAAGCGGCTGAATGAAAACTTCCAAAAGACGATCGTGATGGTAACCCACGATCCGCATGCCGCGTCTTACGCGCACGTGACGCGGCACCTGGAGAAAGGAATGCTGCTGCCTCCGGGATAGGGCCGCGTTTGCCCAAGAACAGGAAGCGCCCGCGTCAAAGACGCTTCCTGGGTCAGGCCTCCCGCGAGACTAACTCGCAATCAGGCGTGTTTCGGCACGGGTCATCGGTGCCTCCGCGGGTTCCGCGATCCATAGCCAGGCCCGTCTGCCGTTGGAGAGCACCGCCTGCGCCTCACCATAGTCCACCAGACGGTTCAGAACAGTCGTGACCGAAGCCATGGGGTCTTTGTGGCGAGCCAGGAGGGCAGGCATTTTCTGCTGAAAATACTCACAGATGTCGCGCGCATTCATGGCGCGGCCGGCTTCCATCAGGATCATGCGGCAGGCCTTGGTGAAGCCCGGCTGGCGGCCACTGCTTTTGCGGTCGACCAGTTCCATCAGCTCTTCGCTTAAAAGCCCGTCGCCAAAAAGATTGGCCAAGCCAGAAATTGTCTGCTTGACCGTGCCAATGCGCTTCATTATCTCAGCGCGCTGTTGCAGCAACTGGTGCAACTCCCCGTGGGCTTGCCGAATCACTTCCTGAACGTGGCCGATATCGTATCTCTCCACTGGCCCGATTGAACCGGTTCCCCTTTGTACATTCTCCATACATCCCCCCACAAAAATGTGACGCGCGTTGCTCACAACGTCAACCCCACGCAGGGACAGGGACCGACGTATTCCTGAAGCTGGCTACTCAATTAAGGACCAGCGAAACTCGAAGGATTAGACGTAGCAGTTGCGGATTGGTTAACAAAATAAACGTCACATCTTATGATGCCGTGGCGACCAGTTGCGTTTCATCCTCGACAATTTGTTATCCCGTTTTAGATAGCGTCTCCGATTCGGGAAGCCGAGCGCGATGCAGGCCTAGAAACTCCCGCAGGCGTTGCAACGGGAGGACTCCCACATTCCGATAGTAACCAGTTACGGAGAGGATTCAGTGTTGTCGGCCGCAAAACCCGCCCTGGCGCCAGTTCCGCCGCAGGACCTGCTGGTGGGCAGCAACGAGGAAGACTCTTTGCCTGATTCGCGAGATTCTGGAACGCACACGCACCCTGCTGGCGGCCGAACTCGAACATGCCCACTCGCTGGAAGAAGCCAAGGCGATGTTGCAGCACAAGAGTTATGACCTGGTTTTGTTCGAGCACGAAACCGGGGACGCCGAAGCGGTGCACTTTGTCGCGGAATTCCTGCACGCCGCAGTGTCGGTACCTTTCATCCTGCTAACCGAGAAGGCGGGGTCGCCGAGATCATCGAGAATGGGACCTGGAATTGCGTGGCCAAGTCGCAACTGGATGGGGCGACTTTGGTCCGCACCATGCGGAACGCTCTGGCGGTGTCTCTGAGGTGGTCGTGCCCAACATGAGCAGCTGGCAGTTGGCGACAGAACTTGCGCAGCTAAGGCCGGATACTAAGCTTCTGTTTGTTTCGGGCTTTGCCGGAAAGACCGTGCTCGACCACAAAGTGGTCGACGTCGAAACGAATTTCCTGCAGAAACCCTGCAGGTTGAAACAACCTTCTCTCAAGGTGCGTTCCGCTCTCGGTCAAGGCGCGAACCAGCATAAGCTTCAACCCGAGCTCTAGTACTACTGTGTTATAAAAAGGGAGCTCCACAAAAAGGACAACCCGAGAGTTGCCGGAGCAGAACCCTGGCAATGGTTTGTCGAAGGGTGGCGATGGAGCAGGGATTATGCCGCTCCACGCGCACCGGGCGAACCCCGAGGACGGAAGTGGCGTGGCATTTCGGCGACGGGTAAGTCCACTTGACCGGCGTGAGCGGAGGGGGAAAAACGGCTCCGTTCGGCCACCAGGAACCCATAGGCCGCGATGCAGAGGGTAGCGTGATGGTGAAAACCGCGCCAGCCTCGTCCTTCATAATGTCCCAGTCCGAGTTCTTGCTTCAGTTCCTGGTAGTCGCGCTCGATGATCCAACGATGTTTGGCCAATCGCACCAGATCTCGAAGCTTCATGTTTTCGGGCAGAGTGGAGAGCCAGTACTTGGTCGGTTCGGTTTCCTGCGCTGGGCCACTCGATGAGCAGCCATTCCTCGGCACGAGGTTCACTACGCCAGTCATCGCGATGGGCCGGACGGATGCGAAGCGCGGCAAAGCGAGAACGGAGCGTCTTACGAGTTCCTTCCCGCCAGCCTACGATCTTCCAGGCCGAGAGAGGTAGGCTCATAGCCAACTCACGAACGGCGAGCGGAGCGTGCTGTGATCCCGGCGCAACAACTTGGTCGGTCGCCCGATTCCTTTCCACTTCCGCTTGGGCAGTGGTGCTTGGCCGGGTGCCCACACGCTCACCGAGGATTGGATGCCGACTGCGTAAAGCAATCCTAATTCGGTGATGCCATCGCGAAACGCAGTGTCGTTGCCATAGGCGGCGTCGGCCAGCACCGGAGCATGCGGCAGCTCTCGATCTACAGCCGTGCGGAGTTGTTGCAACGCGATTTCCGGCTTGGTTTGAAAACGGATTTCCGGCGGTATGCCCGTGGACACTCTCCGTTTCTTGTCCTCGGTCCAAACTTCGGGTAGGTACAGTTGCCAAGCTATCGGCAGACTCGCTTCCGCGGTGCTGAGCGATAAACTCACGGCCACGCGACAGTTCTCTTGTTTGCCCACCTGCCCACAGTACTGCCGGATCACGCCCACCGAATGCTTCCCCTTTTTCACCAATCCGGTATCATCGACCACCCAGGCGACGATGGGTCCCTGCTTCTGCATCACCGGCAGGGTGTATTGCCGCACCGCTTCCAGAAGATCTTCGTCACTCCAGGGGGCATGAGCCACGACATGGTGTAACGATTGATGGGTTTGGCGCACGTTGTTGGGACAAAGACGAGCCGCCATGGGTTCCACGCTCTTGCGTTCGCCGGGAAGAAGCAAACCCGTGCAATAGGACTTCAGAGGGACTATCCGATCCAAGTGCCCCGCGGCGTGCGCCAGGCGATCCAGATAAGCCGCGAAGCGTTTTTGTTGGGCGCCTGGCGCAACTGAGTTGGCGCTCATGGCCAGCAACGTAACATTAAAGACGTTCGCCGATGCAGATCTTTTTAGTTGCAGGTATACAGTTTATAACACAGTAGTACTAGCAGGTTGCGGAAAAATGGAAGGCGCGACTTAGATTCTCTCCGGGCGTGGCGATTTTGTGCCTGAAAAAGAAGTTTGGCTGCATCCGCTGGTAACCAGAGATTCCCTTTCGAGCCCGGCGCACCACACTCTGGCCTTACCTTACGTCGCTTGAGTCTCGAGATTTCGCATGCGGACCAAGTTGTAAGGCGGCTGCAGCAAAGGTGAAGTTGCATCCTACCTTGAAGATTCCGCGATGCCCGGACTTTCCGCAACAGTGCGATCGTCTTCAGCCACCCGAAACACTCTTCAATGCGCTTCCTCTTTCTCTGACTGATGGCATATCCCGTGTGCTGTGTCGTGCGAGCATCAATCGCGCTCCCACCGGGACGCTCCAGGTTCTGGGCCACATGCGGCGTGACCTTTAGGTTTCGGCACTCGGCCACGAAGTCCGCTGTGTCGTATGCCTTGTCGCATCCGATGGTCACCTGTTTGGTGCCCCGAATCTGTTCCAGCATCACCGGCGCGGCATCGCGCTCCGCCGTTCCATTGGCCTCGAACACCTCGCTGTTCACGATCAGGCCATTTGCGCTTCTCTACCATGAGATTCCCGTTGTAACTCAGCTTGGCTTCTTTGCCCTTGCCTTTGCGCGCCAACTTCGCATCCGGGTCCGTTTTGGATTGATGCGTCTCGTTGGTCCGCTTCTCCCCGTGGAAATCTACCGTCGCGTTGCCAGGATCGTCCGGCATAGCCTGGCTTGCCATCCTTTGGCTGAAAACTCTTCAAACTCGCCCTCGCTTCCAACAAGGTTCCGTCAAAGTGTTCATCCGAAAGCAGATTCCGTTCTCGCGCCTGCTGACAGATGAGGCGTTAAGAGAACTGCAACCCCGGTTCAACAAGCTGTACGCCAAAACCGGGCGACCGTCGATAGCGCCGGAAAAGTTGCTGCGAGCGCTCCTGCTGCAAGCGCTGTATTCGGTGCGCAGCGAACGGATGTTAATGGAACAACTGGACTACAACCTGCTGTTCCGCTGGTTCGTGGGCTTGAACATGGATGACTCTATCTGGGACGTGCCTGTGTTCACCAAGAACCGTGAGCGCCTGCTCGATGGTGACATTGCCGAAGCCTTCTTCCAAGCCGTGCTACCATGACACGCAGCGAACGCAGAGGGTGGTCTTGCGGAACTCGCTGCTTGGGGCTGATGTAGCTAAAGACGTCCAACTGTTGCTCTTCTTTTCCGCGCATGCCTTGTTCTTATCAGGTTGCTTTGTGGAAACAAGCCTGATTCTTAGTGCCGGTCGTCATTTTCGTCGCAGGGCTCCGATCCAGTCAGATACACTCACCACGTGCACCAGGCAGACCACGCACCGGCGATTAGTCCAGCAGGCTGGCTTGCGTCATCGCTTCTGTTCGGGATACCGGCCTTGACCTTCGCCTTCCTGTTTCACTGGGCTGGGCCGAGTCTGTTGCGGCAAATGAGTTCGTGGTGGCGCATTTTCCATCTGCTGCTCATTCTGCCACTGGCACTCATGTTGATTGCCGCGCTCGTCGGCGCAGCTATTGACGTCCGCTCTATCGCTTGGAAGGCACTCACGCAACGGTTACGACTCTCGGCTCCGAACGCGACAGCATGCATCTGGGCAGCTGCACTCTCGGGCTTCATGTATGGAGGTAATTGGGAAGACCTGTTTGCGGTTGCAGCATCCTGGCTTGCCCTTTGGAGAGAGAACAATCGCCGAGTCTGCGTATTCGCTGCGATTCTGATAGGCACGATTCTCAAGCGGAGCGCAGGCATCCTTCGACCAACCCTGCAGTCCATCAGATTCTTCGATGCCTCTGGGTTCTACCACGAGTTTTTCGATCGCTTCGGTCCGAAGGAGTTCATGGGGATTCCTTTGCATGGGGCCTGGTGGGTTCTCGTTTACTACGCCGTCGTGATCCTTGTGTGCAATATCGGCGGTGAAGAACTGTGGTGGCGCGGTTATGTGCTTCCGCGCCAAGAACTCGCGTTTGGAAGGGCTACATGGGTCATCCACGGGATTCTCTGGTCGCTCTTCCACTTATTTATGCAGCCGACCCTCTGGGACACAGTCCGCATGGCAATCACAGGTATCGCACTCTCTTTTGTTGCGCAACGAACAAGAAGCACATGGCCAGGCATCCTCGGCCACACCTTTGGAAACCTTGCCTTCTTCCTAAACTTGGTTAAGGGTGTGGTATCCCCTTGACGGTTTCATTTCTTTCGACTGAGATCCCTTAGCTTGGCCCGCGTTTCCGTGCCGAGTTTTTCCGCAACCGCTAGGTATAATTGTTGCCTTGGTCCAGACTGGCTCCATGTTTCGAGGCGCAAGGAGTGCTCTGTTCCTGCTTTTTGAACTGCGCCCAGGCAAAATCCTTGTGGGAATTTTGCTCCTCATTCTCTGCGGGGCCATGATTTATTCGCTGCTGCAGATTGTGGCAGCATTGCGCTATCTGACTGTGCGGCCTCCCGTCCTGCTTGCCACTGAGCCCATCAGCATCCTTAAACCTCTTGCTGGGCTGGACATCGATCTCGAATCAAATCTGCGAACGTTTTTTCAGCAGGACTACCCGGCGTTTGAGATCCTGTTTGCGGTTCGAAGCGAAGCTGATCCCGCGGCGGGAGTCGTGTCTCGCCTGCAGCGGGGGTATCCGAGGGTTCCTTCGCGATTATTGCTCACTGGCGAGCCGCCGTATCCCAATGCGAAGGTGTTCAGTCTCGATCGCATGCTGGCCGCCGCGAGCAACGATCTGGTCGTGATGAGCGACAGCGATATTCGCGTCACGTCAGATTTTCTGCGCACGGTCGCGGCTGAATTTCAAGACGCTCATCTTGGAGTGGCGACCTGCCCATACCGGGCGGTTCCCGGGGCAAGTTTCTGGTCCCGCCTCGAAGCCACCGGCATGAACACAGATTTTTGGGGAAGCGCTCTGGTCGCGAGAATGCTCGAAGGCATGCATTTCGCCGTAGGCCCGACCATCGCAGCCCGGCGCAGCGTGCTGCAATCGATTGGAGGCTTTGCTCGGTTGAAGGATTATCTGGCGGAAGACTTCGTCCTGGGCAAGTTTGCGGCTGAGGAGGGGCACGGCGTGATTCTCTCGTCGTACGTGGTCGAACACCATATCGGGAGCGCGACGTTGCGGGAAAACGTGTCGCACCGCCTGCGTTGGGCCCGCAGCACGCGGCGTTCGCGCCCGGCCGGTTATGTCGGCCAAGTGTTCACCATGCCGCTGCCGCTCGCATTGCTGGTCTTGCTAACTTCACCGGGGTGGTGGCCGGTTTTGCCAGTCACAGTTATCGTGCGGGCTGTTGCGGCTTATATCGTTTCCGCGCGCGTTTTAGAGGCACGAATCAACTGGCTTTTGTTGCCGATCGAAGATTTGGTGGGATTTTGCTTTTGGATCGCAGGCTTTTTTGGAAATACGATTTCCTGGCGAGGCCGTCGCTACAAGCTCTTTTCCGATGGACGCTTCGAGTTGCCCTTTTCGTCCAAAGAATAGGAACCGAAAAAAGCTAAACCACAGAGGTCACCGAGGACACGGAGGAATACGCTGTTTGGAGTTTATGCCATCGGTTGTGACAAGACCCCTGCACGATTACGGAGCAATGCGAATCAGGCGCCCATTCTTCAACTGGAATCGGTCGCCGCGCCAAGTCACCGTGTGCCCAGCCAAACTCGCAACCCACACTGCAACTGCAACGAGATCGCGGACCGGCAGGAGCCATAAGCGTCGCAGCAATTGCCGGTCTGCAAGTACGCCAATACCGACGCTAAGCGCGACCGCCAAACGCAACAGGACTATCGCGGCAAGCGCCGCCCACGACCAAAGTGCCGCCCGGCTAACGAGCACGGTCAGTAGTCCCCACATCAGGCCGTAGGTGGAAACCAGTCCAAGATAGCCTCCGGTTCGCGAGTCTCTCACTCCACGCGCCCAGCGTAACTGGTGAGCCCAGAATCCGCGCAGGTCGTAGGCCGGAAGATGGGTTTCGACGACTGCATCTGAGAGCACAACCTGCAAGCCGAGATCGACGATTCGTCGGCCTAGTTCATAGTCGTCGGCGAGGAAGTCGACGATGGATCGGAATCCTCCAATTTTCTCCACGTCAGTTCGCCGGAACGCGAGTGTTGAGCCGAGTCCGAAGCGCAACCCGCTCTCCAGTCGACGTGCCACCAATACTCCTGCAGAGAAGTCGGTGCTGATGCCGAGGGATTCCAACTGCGAACCCACGGTGGAAGCCGCTACCCCGCGATACAGACACGTCACCATTCCCACGCGTTGATCGGCCAGCGGCGCGATGACGCGACGAAGATAATCATTCTCGACGCGAATGTCGCTGTCGTTAACCAGCAGGTGCTGATAGCGAGTCGCCGGGAGCATCTGCTCCAGATTGCTGACCTTCACGTTGGCGCCGAGTTTGTTCGGGCAAACCACCAGCTGGATCCTGTGGTGAGGAAATTCCTGTTGCAATTGCCGCACACTCGCGACAGCCGGATCGCCGGGATCGCTCACCCCAAAAATAATTTCGTACTCGGGATAGTCCTGCAGGCAGTGGCTGCGAAAGCTTTCATAGATGTCAGGGTCGGTGCCCTTCAGCGGCTTGAGGATGGAGACCGGTGGCAGAGACGGTGTGGGGCGGGCGCCCCCGCCCACCTCGCGATCGCGCAGAAACACGAGCGCACCCCACAGGCAAAGCAAGTAGTAGATGGAACTGGAGACGCAGCCGAGGATCCCCACGACCTCAAAGATTCTGACGGTGGTATGAATCATGCGCGGGCGCAGGCCACTTTATTCGTACCGTAAAGACTCGATCGGATCCAGGTTCGCCGCCTTCCACGCCGGATAGATCCCAAAGACCAGTCCGACCGCGGCAGCGGCGCTGAAGCCGAAGCTGGTCCAGAACACCGACATACGGGCCGGCAATGAAGGCCACATCACCGGAATCACCCACACTACGAGCGCGCCGGCAGTTACGCCAATGATCCCGCCGACCGCGGTCAACATGATGGCCTCGAGCGTGAACTGCAAAAGAATATCGCGCTTGCGCGCCCCAATCGCCTTGCGCACACCAATCTCGCGCGTGCGCTCGGTGACGCTCACCAGCATAATGTTCATTACGCCCACGCCGCCCACGATGAGTGCGACGCTGGAAATCGCGAACATGCCCACGAACAGCGCACCCGTAATCTGATTCCACGCGTCGGAGATGGAATCGGAGGTAAATACCGCGAAGTTGTCCGGCTTGTCGGGCGGAACCTTGCGCCGCCGCCGAAGCAATTCGCGCATCTCGTCGATGGCCTTGGGCACATCGTCGTGAGACGTAGCCTTCACACTGATCCAGTGCTGCTTGAGCTCGGGATGAAGCTTGCGCAGAGTGCTCAGCGGGAAAACGGCCTTATTGTCCTCCGGATTCTTTCCGCCCCCGAATACGGACTTCACAGGCTGGATCGTTCCAATCACGGTGAAGAGCTGGCCTTCAATGTTTACTTCCTTGCCGATCGGATCCTGCGCTCCGAACAGCTCCTCGGTGGTCTCGGCGCCCAGTAACACGACGGGGGAGTGGTGCTCCTCGTCCACCTCGCTAAACCAGCGCCCTGTTGCAATCAGCAGATCGAAGACTTCTTTGGCCGAAGCCTGATCGCCTTCGAGAATCGTGTTCTTCGCTTTCTTGTCCCCATACTTGACCGCAAACGATCCCACGCCCAACTCCGGCCGGAAATAGCGCACGCCGGCAGTCACTGCCTTCACATGAGGTAAGTCCCGCATGGCAACCGCGTCCTCATAGGTAAGCTCCTTGCGGGTGCGCATCTCTTCGGTGGGTCGGCCGAAGGTAAAAGGTTCGAGATGAAAGGCGAAGACTACGTCGGAGCCGATGCTGCTGACGATCTGGCGCACGTTCTCGTCCAGCCCTCGCCCAATCGACGACACCCCGATGACGACGGCAACTCCAATCACAATGCCCAACACGGTCAGCGCCGAGCGCAACTTGTTGTTGCGGATGGTTTCCGCTGCCATGCGGAAGATTTCGCCGAATTCGTCTTTGCGCATCATAAGTTCCGGCTATCGGCTTCGGGAAGCCGGCAGCCGGACGCCCTTTACATTTCAAACCGCAGTGCCACGATCGGATCCAGCAGCGCAGCCTTGCGCGCAGGATAGACTCCAAAAAACACTCCGACACTCGCAGCCACCAGCAGTCCCGCTGCGATGGCCCACAACTTGATGGAGGAAGGCATACCGATCAGGAGCGTCACAAACTCAGCAACCATCACGCCCGAGAGCACTCCCAGCACTCCGCCGATCAACGCCAGAATCACCGCTTCAATCAGAAACTGAAGCAGCACGTCATCTCGCCGCGCCCCGAGTGCCTTGCGGATTCCGATTTCGCGGGTGCGCTCCGTTACCGACACCAGCATGATGTTCATGATGACGATGCCGCCCACAACCAGAGAGACCGCGGCAATACCAATGGTTGCCATGAAAAATGTGTCGCTCAGACCCGACCAGATGGAGAGCAGGCTGGCGTTGGTTTCAATCTCAAAGCTGTCTTCTTCGCCGGGACGGTCATGGCGTTGAGAGCGCAGTGCAACCCGGGCCTCGTCGATCGCCTGGTTGAGCGGAGCTCCCGTCGCCGTGGCCTTGCCCCAAACTCGTAGACTGTCGTTGTGGGACCCGTACTGCTTCAGGTACACAGTGACCGGGATCATGACGTAGTTGTCAGCGCTCTGCCCCAGCGTCTTACCCTTCTTCTTTCCGACGCCGATCACCTGGTACGTCCAGCTATCGATGCGGATCTCCTGACCGAGCGGGTCCGTTCCACCAAGCAGATGTTCCACGATGTCGGTGCCCACGACAGCGACCTGGGAGTGATTGTTCAGGTCGGTATCGTTCAGCATGCGCCCGTAAGTCAAATCGGTGTCGAGGATCGATGCTACCGAGGGCGTGATGCCCTGGATGGTTGTGTCGCTGATGGACTGTTCGTTACGCTTCACCTTTCCGGTGCCGCGCGCCATTGCGCCCACGTATTGACAGTGGCGGCAGGCTTCGAGCACCGACTGGTAATCTTCCAGCTTCAGGTTCTTGCGTTTTTCCGCCAGCAGAAAGTGTTCGACATTAGTCTCCACCGGCGACATCTTCGCGATGATGAAGACGTCAGCTCCCAAGTTGAAGATCTTGGTGGCCACGTAATCTTGAATCCCCGATACGAATGTCACCACGGCGATTACAGCCGCGATGCCAATTACCACGCCCAACAGCGTGAGCACGGAGCGCAGCTTGTTCGCCCACAGCGACCGCAGCGCGATTCGAATGGCTTCAGCGACGTTCATGAGTCGGCTTCCCGCTCTCGGCTTCCGGCGATACAAAATCCTGGGTCAGACTAGAGTTTACCAGCCGATCGGATGAGAGATGATTCAAAAGCGACGTTTAGATGACAGTCTCCGAAAATCGGAAGCCCGAAGCCGAGAGCGGGAAGCCGGAAACTACCGTTCGCATATAATGATTTCGTAGGCAGCCGGACCGGACGGTCGCTCTCTGCGTCTTCGGGCGCGGGGGGAGGAAAGTCCGAACTCCGCAGAGCAGTGTGCCGGATAACGTCCGGGAGGCCGGGTTCAAGCCCGGTTGACGGAAAGTGCCACAGAAAACATACCGCCTCGGCCTTCGCGGGCTGGGGTAAGGGTGAAAAGGTGCGGTAAGAGCGCACCGCCGCGGCAGTAATGTCGCGGGCAGGGCAAACCCCACACGGAGCAAGACCAAATAGGGAGGAAGTCTGCGATTTCGGTCGCGGACACGTGCCGGCTCGGCGCGTCAAACCTTCGGGTAGGTCGCTAGAGCCGTGCAGCGATGCGCGGCCCAGAGGAATGGCCGTCCCGCAGGAGCAATCCTGCGGACAGAATTCGGCTTACAGGTCCGGCTGCCACAAGTTCTTATTTTCAATCACTTACAGAACACCGAATCCCGTTGTGACGCCGGTGTGACGCAGTTGAACGGTTTCGGACGTAGGCTCGGTCTTCGTTTGCTTGAGAATCGCCTTGCGCATGAGCCCGAAGAAAGGGCCAACCACACTCTACTACAGGCGAAACTTCCAGAACGCTGCACCGAAACACTTGATCCCAGTCTCAGTGGAAAGAACGATGAACGATGCCACCTTCGCGTAGCCTAACCCCTGCGGAAAACCCGCCACCCACTGCGAAAAAGAACTGACAATCCCCAGAAAAGGCGTGGTGTGTGGACTGCTTTCTCGCTTCGTCCACGGACACACAGGGACGTCCGCAAGGTGTGAGATTATTCTTTGATCGAGTTCTGGCAGTACAAGGTGATGATGGCTTTACGTGAACGAATCTGATCCCAAACTTTTGGACCTGCAATCTGCTCTTGCTGAGGTGCAGCGCCTACGGGAAGAAAATGTTCGTCTGCGGGGTCTTTTGCAAGAGCACGGCATACAGCTTCCGGTGGTGCAGTCCCCGAACGGTATTCCCGTCACAACGAGCACCCAACCAAGTGCGCATACCCCTGTCTTGAAAGCTGAACAACGCATTGCTTTGTTCCGGAGCCTCTTCCACGGGCGCGACGACGTTTATGCAGTTCGCTGGGAGAACGCCGACGGGCGATCTGGGTACATGCCCAAGGCAGATCGTGACTGGAAGGCCTATCTTCGCGCCAAAGACGAGGATCGCAAGAAGGTTGACCGCCAGACTCGGAAGTTCAGACCGCTGACTGACGAGGTAGTCCGTGGGCACCTCGTCGGAGATAACACCGTCGGCATTTATCCGCTTCTGCAGGATGAGACCTGCTGGTTCCTCGCGGTCGATTTCGATAAGAAAACATGGCAAAAGGATGCTACTGCGTTTCTGGCCGTATGTCGCGAACTGAAAGTGCCAGCGGCACTGGAGCGTTCGCGCTCAGGCAACGGTGGCCACGTGTGGATCTTCTTCGACCATCCAGTTCCCGCAAGCACCGCGCGAAAACTGGGCTGTGCAATCCTGACTCGGGCCATGGAGTCCCGTCACCAACTTGGATTGGATTCATACGACCGCTTCTTTCCCAACCAAGACACCATGCCAAAGGGCGGACTTGGCAACCTGATCGCGCTGCCACTGCAGAAGCTTCCGCGCGCAGATGGAAACAGCGTCTTCATAGATGCGGAGTTTCGTCCATATGATGATCAATGGGCCTTTCTGGCGGGCGTGAAACGGATGCCCGTTTCTGCTGCTGAGGCCGTCGTGCTGGAAGCTCAACGAAGTGGGGACCTTATCGGAGTGAGAATCAGCTCTGCGGAAGATGAGGGACAAGACCCTTGGACATTGCCGCCATCCCGAAAGCGAGCAGAGCGTCCAATACCAGGCCCCCTTCCGGTGCAGGTCCGAATTGTTCGCGCCAACCTTTTGTATATCGAAAAGAAGGATCTTCCTTCCGCGATGCTCAACCGGTTGCTTCGCCTTGGGGCATTCCAGAACCCCGAATTTTACAAGGCGCAGGCAATGAGGCTTCCCACTTTCAACAAGCCACGAGTTATCGCCTGTGGCGAGGAACTCGCTAACCACATTGCCCTACCACGCGGTTGTCTGGTGGAGGTCATCGAGCTGTTGAAATCGCACCGCATCAAGCCAGAAGTCAGTGACGAACGGTTTGTTGGTCGTCCGATCGAGGTAGAGTTCTCCGGCCGACTGCGCCCGTTACAGCAGGATGCCGTTGATGCATTCGTGCAGCACGATGAAGGAATTCTCTGTGCTCCCACGGCTTTTGGCAAGACGGCTGTGGCAGCATGGCTGATCGCGGCAAGAAAGGTGAACACTTTGGTGTTGGTACATCGTCAACAATTGTTAGACCAGTGGCATGCGAGGTTGGCAATGTTCCTCAACCTTCCCGCCAAGTCAGTCGGACAAATCGGAGGAGGGACGACAAAACGCAGTGGTTGTGTGGATATTGCCATTCTTCAAAGTAGCCATCGACAAGGAAGGGGTGAAAGACTTCGTGGCAGAGTATGGTCAAGTGATTGTTGACGAGTGCCACCATCTATCGGCGTTTACCTTTGAGCA
Organism: uncultured Acidobacteriaceae bacterium; assembly: GCA_963774565.1. Taxonomy (GTDB): domain Bacteria; phylum Acidobacteriota; class Terriglobia; order Terriglobales; family Acidobacteriaceae; genus Sulfotelmatobacter. The sequence continues at coordinate 44,123 of CAVZFP010000029.1, forward strand.
GGTGATGAAGCAGGTGAAAGCGAAGTACATCGTCGGACTGACAGCAACTCCCGAGCGAAAAGATGGACACCATCCCATCATCTATATGCAGTGCGGTCCGATTCGATTCAAGCTCAGCGCCCGCTCGATGACGGCAGCTACCCCTTTCGAGCACGAGGTAGTTCCTCGGTTGACAGACTTTTGCTTGCCGCCTGAGCAAACCGATATGACGATTCAGGAAGTGTACGCCGCACTCGTCGATGACCGCGTCCGCAATGAATTGATCCTTACCGATCTCGTCCAGGCAGCCACAGACGGGCGTTCACCGTTGCTTCTTACCGGCAGAACTGATCACTTGAAATACTTCGAAACGGAGCTTGCTGGCAAGGTGAACAACGTGTTTACGCTGAAGGGTGGCATGGGCAAGAAACAACGACGATCGACAGCAGAGGCAATTGCGGCTGTGCCCGAGTGCGAGCCGAGAGTCATTCTGGCGACCGGCAGCTACATAGGCGAAGGGTTCGACGACGCTCGCTTGGATACGCTCTTTCTGGCGATGCCCATTTCCTGGAAGGGAACGCTACAGCAATACGTAGGGCGTCTCCACCGACTTCATGATGCCAAGCGTGTTGTGCGAGTCTACGATTACGTGGACTCCAACGTCCTTATGCTGGCGCGAATGTACGCGCGTCGCCTGAAAGGGTACAACCTGATCGGCTACACGATCCGGGACGCCAGCAACGAAACGTCGTTCTTTCAGCAGGTTGAAAATCGATCTCCCAAAGAGCCTTTGATCAACGGAGAAACATGACGAAACGGAACAGTCGCCCGGCGGTTCTGCATCTGCGGAAGCTGAAAGGCGAGTCTGGGACAAATCTCCCTTCGCTCAGCAAGGCGAGGCTGAAGGAACTGATCGAACAAGCGATCGTGGATGCTTACGGCGAAGAAGAACAAGCAGGCGGTTTTTTCACCATGATTGAGGAACACCTAGCGTTGCCGTTCCCTGTGAAGGTCCTCGGCGTCGATGCTGACGTGGAGAAAGTCGACATGACGCTAGATGGCCAAATTGTTGCCATTTGCCGTCGAGGCAAAACGCGCCAGAAGATCCCAATCCTGGACCTGCCTTTGCCAACGCCGGCACCGGCAGGCGTGGAATGGATTGTCGCTTATCGCCACTGGCGCCGAGGATCCTGGTGAGCGAATACCAGTATTACGATTTCCGCGCAATCGACCGTCCGCTGACGAAAAAAGAGATGGCCGCGCTACGTTCCATCTCGACGCGGGCCGCAATCACCACAACGAGCTTCACGAACCACTACGAATGGGGAGACCTGAAAGCCAATCCGAGCAAGCTGCTGGAGAAATATTTTGACGCTTTTGTCTACTTCGCGAACTGGGGGACGCATGAGTTCTATATTCGCCTCCCGCAGGAATCGGTTGACTACAAGTTGCTCAAGGCCATGATCCCAGGCGAGACCGTGCGTGTGCGAAGAACCACGAGATTCGTGATCGTTGAATTTGGATGTGAGTCGGAGTGGGATGGCGAGGACGACGGGACCGGATGGATGGCCTCCCTGATGCCTCTGCGCTCAGACCTGCTTCGCGGCGACCTCCGATGCCTGTATCTCGGCTGGCTTCGCAGTGCGCAGGATGGAGGACTTGATGAAGATGAAATGGAGCCGCCCGTGCCTGCAGGCTTGCAAGAATTGTCCGGTTCCCTCGATGCTCTGATCGAATTCCTCGAAATCAACGAGGACCTCGTCGAGGTTGCAGCACAGGCTTCAAAACCACTCGCTGCTGGACCGAGCCGCAAAGAGCTGTCCGCATGGATTCGAGGCCTGCCGGAAAAGGACAAGAACGAGTTACTCATTACTGCGGGCGTGGAGCAGGGCGAGCGCTGGCGAAACGACCTCATGCGGCGTTTTCAGCGTACGGACTCTCAGCACCCTTCGCAGACGGCTTGCAACGACCGGCGCAGTGCAGGCGATATCCTGGCCGTGGCCCATGCGCGAGCGAAGGAAAGAATCCGGCAGCTGAACGAACAGCGCACGGCAGAAGAGGCAAGACGAAAGGCCGAGGACGAGGCAAACCGAGCTCGATATCTCGATCAACTAGGGCGACGCGAACCGGAAATCTGGGAGCAGGTCGCCGTACATATCCTGAAGCGGCAGCCCAACGACTATGCCAGGGCGGTTGGCTTGCTGACCGACTTGCATGATCTCGCAGTCCGCCGGGGCAAGAGGGCCAAATTTCAGATGGAACTTGAGAAGATCCGGCAGACACACGCCGCCAAGGAGAGCTTCTTGCGTCGACTTGCCAAGGCAAACTTGTAGGTAGGCTGATCGCGACTACCAGCAAACAATCGTCTCGGACCGCCCATTGTGACGCCGGTGTGACGCAAAACCTGCCATCACTGCCAAAGTTGACATCATTGACACTTCACGGCGACTGATTTCAAATAAGTTGTTTGTTTGCAATGCAGCCCGGCGAATTCGGCTTACAGGTCCGGCTGCCACAAACTTTTACTTTCCACACTTCCAAAGCCTAGCAAAGGCCGTTGTGACGCAGGTGTGACGAGCTTGCGCAGCGGCGACGACGTTCCTCTTTCTCTGGTACAACAGCCGGGCAGATTCGTGGATGCCGGATGTGCGCGCCACATGGTACCATTCCCGCGTGGGCGAGTCTGCTTGCGTCCCGGGTGCTGCCTCCGCCGTCCCAACCAAGACGGTCACTTCGCGGCACTCTGCCCTCGTCCGCGTTACTCACTGGATCACCGCCCTGTGCTTTCTTGCCTCTGCTCGTCAGCGGAGTTGAAATTGTGATCTCTCACCCCCGCTTCTATTGGGGCGAAACCGGAACGATTTGACTCCAACATTGTTCAAGCTGCCGATCCCTGCCTCGAGGAATCATTGGTGCCGACCGGCTACGGGTACGTGCTGCCGGACCAGAACGGCTGGAGCCGGTATCTCCACTTTCAATCTGCCTGGGTGGTGGTATTGACCGGCTTGCTGTATGTAATCTCCGGCTTGTTTACCGGGCATTTCCGGAAGAACTTGCTCCCGCGTAGAGGCCGATCTTTCGTGGCGGGCGTTCTCGACAGCGATCGCTAGCCATTTGCGCTTCGAGCGGCCGAGTGAGGCGGAAGCCTGGTCGTATAACTTGCTCCAGCGGCTCACCTACCTGTTCGTGATCTTCGTTTTGTTTCCCGCTGGTAATCTGGACGGGCCTGGCGATGTCTCCTGCCTTTGTTTCCGCGGTTCCGGCGGCCGTCAATGTGCTCGGCGGCCAGCAATCCGCGCGCACGCTTCACTTCTTCGTTTCCCTGGCTCTCGTGCTGTTCCTGCTGGTCCACGTCGTGATGGTTTGTCTTGCCGGATTCAGGAGCCGCATGCGGGCGATGATCACGGGCCGCGCCGCTACACAACATATGGAGCGCACATGAGCAATACTCTCACGCCGCAAACTGATCACCACCGGACTCGCGGCCGCCGCGGGCGTAGCTGGGCCTGGGCGTGGCCGCGCGCATCGCGCAAAAGTACGGACTCGTCCCGCCCGACCACGGCGGAATCTATGGCCTCGGCGAAACCCTGACCTACGCTTCCCAACGTTTGCTGACAAGGCACTCATTAGCTCGTGAGTTCTCTCGGAGCCAGATTTCGAAGCCTCCATTCGCGAACGAAATCCCGCCCCTGAGTGAAGAGTTCAAGCGCCTTCAGGCCGGAGGATTCGCGGACTGGCGGCTCTCCATCAACGGCATGGTCGCCCGGCCCGCCTCATTTTCGCTTGCCCAGCTTAAGAGCTACCCGTCTCACAGCCAGATCACCATGCTGCAGTGTGAAGAAGGCTGGTCGTATATAGCCGAGTGGATCGGCGTGCCTCTCTCCCAAGTCCTGCAAGCCGTGGAAGTCCACCCGCAAGCCAGATATGTTGTCTACTTCTCGATCGATCCCGACTGGTGGGAAAGCATCGACATGGCCGACGCGTTGCATCCGCAGACTTTTCTCGCCTATGGCATGAATGGCGATGAACTCCCCGTGGGCAACGGCGGGCCGCTTCGCCTGCGGGTTCCCCGCCAAGTCGGCTACAAGAGCGTGAAATTCATTACCCACCTGACAGTCACCGACAATCTGAAAAGTTTCGGCAAGGGCCTGGGCTCCGCGGCTCCGGAAGGCGGCTATGCCTGGTACGCCGGAATCTGACAGGTTCGTTTCAGGCGATTGGAAATGAAGATCGTGGCGTGGGTTTTCGGCTTGCAGGGCTGGCTGCCACAAACCTTAGCCCTCCTGACTTTGCTCTGCATGCCTGATTGAGCGAACCGGCGCGGACCTTAAGAGTCGGTACCGTCCTCGGCGACCGTCCCTCTCACGCCGAAAAATGGAGTACCATGGTGCCGCTGAAAGCTGGCTTCATCCTACGTAGGAACAAGAGGACCGAGAGCCGACAGTTTTCCTTCTAATTCATCCAGCGCTGGCTCCCTGGTACCTGCTTGGGAAACGAGGAGCCATGCGTCGTCGGATTGGATTCGGCTCGAGTCGTTCTCGCCAGAATGTCTGGCTGCTGGTGCTTTTTTCAGTTTTTGTCAGGCTACCGGCACATGCACAAAAAACCCAGCCCACAAGTCCTCCAAAGTACGACCTCCACAGCGAGACCAAAATAAAAGGAACGATAGAAGAAGTGAAGCTGCCGCCGAAAGGCAGCGAGAAAGAGATTGCCCACCTGCTGGTGAAGGAGGGCACGAACTCCCCGGACGTTTACCTGTGCCCGAAGTCCTTTTTCGACGACATGGGCATGAGTTTCGCCAAGGGAGACGAGATCGCCATCACCGGGTCGAAGGTGAAACAGGGCGAAACTGATCTCATCCTGGCGAGGGAAATCGTGAAAGGAAACGACACATTCGCGTTGCGAGACGGCAAGGGAGAACCTGTCTGGAGTTGGAAGCACTGAAAAAAGCAACTATTTGCCACGCAGGTTGAAGGCTGTGTTTACCAGACCAACGTGAGAGAACGCTTGCGGAAAATTGCCTAACAGTCGTTTCGCGGCTGGATCATATTCTTCGGAAAGCACGCCGACATCGTTACAGACACTTACCAGGCGCTCAAATAGCGCTTCCGCTTCCTGATGCCGTCCTTGCAAGACATAATTGTCCGCCAGCCAAAATGAGCAGGCGAGGAACTTCGCCTCTCCGTGAGGCAAGCCGTCAACTGCTGGATCCTGCGTGTAGCGTCCGACAAAACCATCCTCCATGAGATGGGCTTCGATGGCTTTGACGGTTCCGATTACGCGGCATCGCTCGCTGGAAGAAATCCGACCAGCGGCATCATCAGGTGGCTGACATCCAGGTGCCTGGAGCCGTAGTACTGCACGAAGGAATTGAGTTCAGCGTCGAAGCCTTGCTGGCAAATCTGGTCGTGGATTCTCTCTCGAAGTGTCTTCCAGCGGGCTACGTCGCCTGAGAACCAACCTTTCGCCACGGACTTTATCGCGCGGTCGAAAGCCACCCACGCCATCATCTTCGAATGAACGAAATTTCGCCGCGGGCCGCGCATTTCCCAAATGCCCTCGTCGGGCTGGTCCCAGCCCGTCTCAAGGAACGCAAGCAACGTCTCGTGCAATATCTTTGCCTTCGTCCTGCGGCGGTTCGAGGCCTGCCTGCCGATATTGGTAAAGGGTGTCGGCGACTTCTCCGAAGATGTCCAACTGAAACTGGCTGAACGCCGCGTTTCCCGTCCTCACCGGAATCGAGGCTTCATAGCCTGACAGCCACGGCAGTTCGAGCTCCGGGAGCCTGCGTTCACCGCGCAGGCCGTAGACGATATTGAGCTCGGAGGGGTTGCCGGCGACAGCCCGCAGAGGCCATTCCCGCCACGCCAGGGCCTCGTCGCGATACCCGGCATTCAGCAACGAGTGCAGCGTAAGCGTCGCATCGCGGACCCAGCAAAATCGATAGTCCCAGTTCCGTACGCCGCCCAATAATTCCGGAAGCGAAGTGGTGGGGGCGGCGACGATTCCTCCCGTGGGCAGAAAAGTCAGGGCCTTCAGAATAATCAACGAACGCATTACAGCATCCCGCCACTTGCCCTGGTATGAACAGCGGCCAGACCATTCTTGCCACCGTCCTGCGTGCTCTGAATCGCATCAATCACGTTTGCCGGTGACGGTTCGTCCTCGCATGAGGGATACCAGGCAAGCTCAAACGGTATTTTGTCTCCTTCGTTCACGGTAAAAGTTCAACCGTCTTCAGGTTTTCACCACGAAGCGAAATCGGTGTTCGCAGGCCGAGCATGTCGGGACCGGCGATCGCGGAAATACCGTGGTCAGTACGCCGAACCCAGGGCACGATCGGAACCGTAATCGAATCGAATGATCAGTTCCAGGTTCATCTGGACCTGGCCGCGCGCGTGCCCAACGACCAGGCGCAGAAGCTCCGGCGTTTCGCTGGCGAGGGGTCATACAATCGACCAGCAGGAACCGATCCGCTGGTCGGTCTCAACTCGGTCTCAAGAATGAGAGTTCCTTCGCGATAGCGTACGCCGAATACGACTGGTACCGGCTCCGCCGGAGAGATAGACCAATGGCCGTTCTCCTCTCGTTCCCAGCAACCCCGCAAAACATGCGCCGGAGTCAAAATAAGGGAGGCACAGCCAATCAATCGATCCCTGTTTCGATACGACGCCCGCGGTATGACAGTCACCGATCATCGCGTAATCTTCGATGGGTAAGGGACAAAAAGTGTTCTCCGTAATTCGAGACCGGGTTGGGTTCGATCTGGGGTTTAAAATACGAACCGTGTTTTCCGAACGTTTGACACCATGCGTCCGGGCACAAGTGGCATTGCCAGAATCGCACGGAGGTATGGCCATCTGCC
>CAVZFP010000030.1:0-165749 GCA_963774565.1 uncultured Acidobacteriaceae bacterium
ACGAGCTGTTTATCCAGTCCACCCAGTAATTCTCCAGGTGCAGTCTGCAACGTCGTTCCCGGCTTCGACCGGCCCGTCTATGGCATCATCAACGGGAATACCGCTTACATTTTGAATTGCGGTCTGCAGTGCGGCGGCATTCAAGCCAGTGTGATGGTCTTCGATTTGCCCAGCCTTACGATCACCAATACGATTCCCGTCGCCGCTGCCACGTGGGCGTTACTTGACGGTTCGACCCTCTATGTTGCCGGCACTTCGCCCACCAGCAATGCGTGCACCGGTGAGACGACTGCGGCCACCACCTGCGGGCGTCTCGATATCGTCGATCTGACTTCCGGAACGATTACCGCCACCGCCGTTATCACCGATGGCTACCATCAGCGCATGGATCTCACCACGAATGGCCAGCTCTTCATCGGATCGCGCCAGTGCACCAATATCGGCAATGTCAATAATCCTAGCGGCGAAGTTCGCGGGTGTCTGTCTATCTATCACATCGCAGACCACTCGGTGTTCTTCCCGCCGGACAATGGCGATGTGAACGGCCTGCAGGGATTTACCAGTCGCGACGTAGAGTACGTGGCCGAGGGCGGCTCCCTGCGCGTCTACGACATCAGGACAGACATCCTGCTGATCAACGATTTCCTGCCCCAAGGCAATATCAATATCGTGGGTTACGTCGGCGACGTGAAGGCGATTGATTTCTTCTAACTTAGATCTAGTGTAGCGCCACACCACGGCCTGGTTCGAGCTTGCCCGCGTGTGAACCGAACTTCTTGAGTTGCTCGTAATCCCATCCCTTGCCACATCCATTACAAACGAATGGCCAGTCGCCGTGCCATGGCAACCTTGGCGATCTTCCGGCTCCGCCACATCATCAAGTGGAAATACTTGCTGCGCCATTCCGGAAGGCTGCGAACTGTGACCTGAACTGCTTCCACCATCAAGAAACCCAACATCGAACTCCCCTGTTTGGTAATGTGCCCCAGTCGCCGCCGATTCCCGCTCGAGTCCTCCAACGGCACCAGTCCCAGATAGCTCGCGATCTGCTTGCCACACTGAAACCGATCCGCTCTCCCGATGATCAGCACGAAAGCCAACGCCGTCAGTGAACCTACCCGGGATGCGTCATCAACCATCGTGCCTCGGGAGACTTCTCGGCCTCTTGCTCGATCGCCTGACTCGGTTCCGCGATCGTGGGCTTCAGCCGACACTTGCAGAAGCATAACAATTCTGGAAAGAAGAGTGAACCGACATCGAAGCGGACGAAGTCGCGGGGCCCGGTGCAGCGGGATACGAAAGAAGTGCTGGCGGAACTGGTAGGAAAGCTGAAAGGAAGGCTGGATCCGAAAAGGTGGCAGCAACGAGCGCCGGAGAAAAGCATCAGAGCGGTGAGCTTCGCCCCAATCTCGACCGTCTGACGGTGGGAGTGGATCTAGGAGACCAAGGGAGCCATTACTGCATTTTGGGACTGGAGGGGGAAACGCTGGCGGAAGGACAGTTGCGGACGACCGAGGAGGATTTGGCGACCTTCTTCCAAGGGTTGAATGCGGCATGGGTGCAGGAAGTCATCGGCGGTTGCGGGCACGAAGTGCTGGTGGTCAACCCGCGGTTAATGGACGGATCGAAGCGTCGTAAGCGCAAGAATGATCGGATCGATGTGAATAAGCTGGCCCGCTTGGGACGGGTGGACCCGGAGTCGTTGTACCCGATCCCGATCCAGCACCGCAGTCGGGAAATGCGGCAGGATCTAGGGATGCTGCGAGCCCGCGATGCCTTGGTGGCGGCGCGGACCGAGATCATCAACACCACCCGAGGTTTGATCAAGAGCATGGGCAGTTGGTTGCCCAAGTGTTCCAGCCGGAGCTTCGCACAAAAGGGAGAAGAAACAGTTCCCGTGGAAATACGCGATGCGCTGCTGCCCTTAGTGCGTTTGGCAGCAGCCCTGAGTGCTGATATTGAGGAGTACGACAAAAAGATGGAAGCGCTGGGCCGGGAGAAGTATGGGCACACGGCGTTATTGCGGCAGGTGAAAGGGGTGGGGCCAATCACGGCGCTGGCCTACGTATTGACCCTGGAGAATCCGCAACGATTCGTGAAGAGTCGGGATGTGGGGCCGTATCTGGGATTGGTGCCGAAGCAGGAAGACTCCGGAGAGAGCCAGCCGCAATTAGGAATCAGCAAAGCTGGAGATACGAGGGTGCGCAAACTGCTGGTGGGGAGCGCGCAGTATATCTTGGGGCCGTTCGGACCGGACACGGACTTACGACGATATGGGTTGCGGCTGTGCGAGCGCGGCGGGAAGAGTGCGAAAATGCGAAGAAGAGAGCGGCGGTAGCGGTGGCCCGGAAGCTGGCGGTGTTACTACACCGGCTGTGGGTGAGTGGAGAGGTGTACGAGCCGCTGCACAACGCGATGTCGGCACCGATCGCGGCGGCAGCCTAACGTCTCAGTGGAACTACGCTCACTTGCGCTCATTAGAAGGCCGTCGTGTGCCACGAGATAACTCCCCCGAGAAACGCTGCATCCTAGCGGCTAAGCCGTAGTAAGCTTGGATGGAAGTTATTGGGCATTTGGCCTTGGGGGTGCGTGATGCGTGGACTATTGCCACTACTTTTGGTTTCGGGGATGGCGTGGGGGCAAGCCGCGGATGCTTCCGCTCCGGCTACGAGTACGTCACAATCAAAGGCTGCGTCTCAGGCGAAGGATTTGAGTGGCGCGCCGGCGGGGGCGACGCTTGCGGAGGCGCCCGACCCGAATGCCGCCGTGATCCCGGCGGGAACAAAAATTCCTTTATCGTTGGCGCAGGCAATCTCGACCAAGAACGCGCGAGAAGGTGATCCCGTGTACGCCCAGACCACCTTTCCATTTGTGGTGAACGATCGCATTTTGGTGCCGGCGGGGACTTACATACAGGGAAAGATTTCCCGCGTGCAGCACGCCGGTCGGTCGAAGACCCGGGCGGAACTTCTGCTGCACTTTACGTCGATGATTTATCCCAGCGGCTACACAGTGATGTTGCCGGCTTCGGTGGAGAACACGCCTGGGGCCGACGATAACAGCGTGAAGGATAAGGAAGGGACAATCCAGGCCGACAAGGATACCGGGAAGAGGGTTGAGGATGCCGCCAAGGGCGCCGCGGTCGGGGGCACCGTGGGGAGCATTGGCGGGGTCGCGGCCGGAGGCTTGAACGGCGCACGTTACGGCGGTCTCGCCGGAATAGCGGGCGGAGTGGCGTGGGCGCTCCTCAAGCACGGTCCGGACGTGAAGTTGCCGGTGGGAACTTCGATCGAGATGGAAATTCAGCGGCCCATTTCAGTGGATGCCACCCGGATCCAGGTAGCGCGGGCGGCGCACTAAAGTTCGTGGCAAGACTGACTTCTAACGGGCGGCGAGCGTCTAGTAGTAAAGATGTCCGCAGCAACCATCTCCCACTGTATCACTCAGTTTGACCTGTCCTTGCCTGCTAGACTTCGTGCATGCAGCGAGCCGATGTCTCTGCGATGCAGGGAATTCTGCATCAGCTTTGTCCTCGATGCCGTGCGGGGAAAATCTTTCGCAAATCGGTGTGGCTGTTTCCTAGAATGTACGAGCGGTGCCCAACCTGCGACTTGAAGTTTGAGCGCGAGGACGGATACTTTCTGGGTGCGATGTACATCGGCTATGCGCTGGGAGTAGGCACGATTGCGGCGCTGGCGGCGCTGGTGTGGGACCTGTTGAGGTGGCCTTTAATGAGGAGCGTAGAGGCGGGAATCGTGTTGTTTCTGCCTCTCGCGCCGGTGCTGACATGGATGGCGCGGGTGCTCTGGATCTATATGGATCAGGCGATTGATCCAGACCGAAGTTGAGCATTCTGCTTCGTACATTGGTGGCGCACCTAGGCAGGTAACTTTCGTACTCGCGATTTGCATGCCGCCTTCGTCTGGCTGCTATACAATCCGCGGTAGGAGTGTTCTTCGCACTCCGAGGGGTGGAGGCGTTCTGTGGAATCTTTTAGCTTTGGATTTGGCACGATCGTCATCGTTATTGTTGTCATATACATTCTTAGTTCCATTAAGATTCTGGCCGAATACGAGCGCGGCGTCATCTTTCGCCTTGGCCGGTTGCTATCTACAGCCAAGGGACCTGGTATAGCTCTGGTATTCGCGCCGATTGATCGCATTGTGCGTGTGTCGCTGCGGCAGGAGGCGCTCGAGGTCCCGCCCCAGGACATCATTACTCGCGACAACGTTACGCTGAAGGTGAACGCCGTTATTTTTCTGCGCGTGATCGATCCGAATAAGGCTGTGGTCGAGGTGTCGAATTACGTGTATCAGACCTCGCAATTCGCGCAAACTACGTTGCGGTCGGTGCTGGGAGAGCAGGAGTTGGATGAACTGCTTTCGCATCGGGAAAAAATCAATCTGCGGCTGCAGAGCATTCTCGACACGCACACTTCGCCGTGGGGAGTGAAAGTCACCAACGTCGAGGTCAAACAGGTCGACATGCCGGAATCGATGCTGCGCGCCATGGCAAAGCAGGCCGAGGCCGAGCGCGAGAAGCGATCGAAGATTATTCACGCGGAAGGCGAGTTCTCGGCGGCGCAGCGACTGGTGGACGCGGCTCACCTCCTTGCGACTGAGCCTGTCAGCGTGCAACTGCGGTATCTGCAAACTTTGACCGAAATTGGCGTGGAGAAGAATACGACGGTGATCTTCCCCGTGCCGGTGGACTTTTTCTCAGGGCTGCAGAAGTTGCTGGGAGGCGGGGACACGGCGGCGCCAGCGAAAACTGCGTAGAACCTCGTCTCGGCGGCTGCGAGGGCAAGATGCCCCTTCGGCAATCTCAGGGCAGGCTCTCGCGACAGCCGGCAGGATGCCGGCGCTACGATTCGCAGGTGATTGTTCGTAAGAGGAGTAGAACTATGGCTGCTTCACAAGATACGGAAATTACGCTGGGAACGGGCAAACTGCTGGTTCTGTTCTTCGGGCTGGTCGGGGTCTGCGCGACGTTCTTCGCGCTGGGATATTCACTGGGACGGAAGTCCGAGCCGTCGATCACCACGGCGAGTGCGGCCGCTTCTCCACAGATTGTTCCCGGCACGACCAAGGCGAGTAGTGGATCGCCGGGCGCGCCCATGACGTTCTATAAATCAGTGGAGCAGAAGGATGCCAACCCTGAGTTAACGCCGGCGGCTGACGCGAAAACGCAGCCGGCGGCGTCGCCCGCGGATGCGGCTTCGGCGCAGAAGTCTCCGTCCGACACTCCGGACCCAGCGACAATTCTGCCTGCTGCAGGATATTTCGTGCAGGTGGCTGCGGTGAGCAAACAGGAAGATGGGGAAGCATTGGTGGATGCCCTCAAGAAGAAAGACTACCCCGCGTTTGTAGCGAGTCCGGTCCCTGCGGACAAGTTGTTTCACGTGCAGGTGGGACCGTTCCCCGACATTAAAGACGCAGAGGCCATGCGGGCGCGATTGATCGCGGATGGGTATAGCCCGATTCTGAAGAAGTAGGTTTCCACTTCCTCAGTTTCTCAGAACCGGTGCCCCCGCGTCGGAAGACCTTTAAGGGAAATGGGTTCCCCCCGGATCACTTAGTTTTTTCCAGTACCAGCCGCACGTCAGCGCGATGGCGTGGCGATTCAATCACTCTCTCTACAATCTGTTGACCATCAGCCGTGAGACTGCGCGTATCGGTTCCGTGCATAAACACCTCGCCGTCCCTTAGCATCTTCCATTCGGTCACCAGTTTCCCCTCGCTCCAGTGACTGCTCGCGGTTCGAATGCTGCCCGGAGCATCCGGTATCGGGTCGGACACTTCCTTGCCGCTGGGATCAATTGTGTATACGGCCGTAGTGCCAGCTTCGCCGCCAGAAATTTTGAGGACACGCCCGGACAGTCGTATGTGTTCAAGCGTGTATTCGTGATCGGGCGGGGGCGGTGGTGGTATCGGCGGTGCGCCGTCGGGAGGAGTCTTGGGAAGATATACTTTGGAGACTACCTTGTCAGGAATGATGTGCCACACGCCGGAGTAGTCTTGAGCCTTTTGAGCATTTAGCGCTATTGCGAAAAACAGGCATGCGATTGCTGGAAACACCCGCATGTTCTCACTCCTTTCTAGACGTGCTGTTTGTTACAAGTGCCTGAAGACCGTCCCCCAGAAAGAGGAGGGTTAGGCCTCAGTCTCTACAGTCCTCGTGGCACCAGCACGAAATGATCGATCGCAATCTTCGCTCCTGCATCGGCCCGGGCCCGGTCCAGTCGAAACACAATCTTCATTTCATCGAAGCGCCGGAATGATCGGCTCTGCGGGATCGCGAAGTTCAGCGTTTCGCTGATGGGCGATTGCTTCTCGTAGAGACTCCATGGCCGAGTAGACCGGACCATCATCCTGCCGAGCGACCGCGAGGGCCGGTTCGGCAAGCTGGTATTGACCAGGATAAGTTCCAAAGAAACCGTTTCCGGATAACGGTCGGCATTGCGAATCGCAATCTGAATTCTGCTGCAGCAGGTGACGTCGATGAGTTGTCCGAGGTGGTCATGCGCCTCAATGGACAACGGACGCCGATCTGTGGAGCGGATCTCCACAGTTTCGGGACTGGCATGAGCCTGGCGCGAAGTCCTCGGCGGCTGAAGATCTGGCGTTTTGAAGAACCAGTAGACCCCATCGAAGGGAATCACGAGAGGATCCGCGTTGTGGAAGTTGGTCAACGGTAGCGATTCACTGGCCGGCGGCGGCACAACCAGCTTTGTGACGAGTTGCTTCGCCGGAAAAAGGACGATGCCAGAGTTGCCCTCGCTGTCCGCCCTCGCGGAATCTTCCGGAGTTGTAACGTGAAGTGGAGGCGGTTGTTGACCTGCTGAATAGGCGCCGAATTTGCCGGACCCACCGCCAAATCCTCCCCGCCTGCGCAGAAAAGGAAAGAGTCCGGCGGCCGTGAAGAGAATTGCCAGTGCTAACGCCAGCAGGCGGCGTGATTGAAATGGAAGTGGGGAGGAACGTTGCCAGTCCTGCGAAGGTGTATACCGCTCCCACGACCAGGTCCAAGTAGAAAAACCTGCGCCAACCAACACCGCTGCCGCGAATGTATACCCGGCGAAAGCCATCAGGGCGCCCATCTGCACGCAGAGAGCGGCGGCGGCAGAGATCGGTGGCATAAAGCGAAGTGAAGGCGGAGGGTTATCAGAATGCAGCGAGAGTATGAACGAATCTGCGGAGCTGTCAGGACGCCGTAGAACAGGAAGAAGCGATCGGGTGACCACGACGGTAAAGACAGCGGCGATCGCGAGCGTCCAAACGGAATTCTCACGAATGAACAAGGCAAGAGGTGCGAGCCAGAGTGAGGCAACCGACATTTGCGCAACCACGCGATCCGACTCGATGCTGCTCTTTCGCGAAACGATCGCGTAAAGGATGGAGACGGTGATGACGCAGACCAGGGAGACCAGGAGTACGCGCTGAGCGGCGTCGCCCAGCCATTGGCTCCAGGAAAGAAAATGGGTCGGCGGCCAGCCGACAGAAGCGGCGAAGGTTGCTGCCACCAGCAGTCCGGCAACGATGGGCAAGGTGGTGGCCGTTGGTCTTCCTGCTGCCGCAGGCTCAACGGGGGGCACGGTGGCCTCCTTTCTCGCGCGACCCGATCAGGCTGGGCTGGGGCGTTCCGGGAACGTCTTCCGCATCTTAATTAGATTCTTGATTAGACACTGGAATGGCTTGCCAGGTTCCGGCGGGATGGATGATTTCTTACATTGACACCCATCGATTTCCGCGCTATTCCTAGTCCATCCATGTCTTCCAATGAAGCATCTCTTGACCGCGCGCTGCACGCTATTGCCGACCCGACCCGGCGGAGAATTCTGCAGGCTCTGAAGCGAGGCCAACTCGAGGCCAAGGCAACTGGGCATAAAGGGCCGGGAGCCAGTCTGTGCGGGGGGGACATTGAGGAACGCATCCGGCTCTCGCAGCCGACCATTTCTCATCACATGGCCCTCTTAACGAAAGCGGGACTGGTGGAGGCGACCAAGAAGGGGCAGTGGCGCTGGTATCGGCGCAATGAGAAGGCGATTCGCCGGATGGTGAAGACGTTGCGCGGAGAACTGTAGGCGCGGGTCTTTTCGGTGTTCCTCCTGACCGCGCCGGCGATTTTTCTGTCGGAGTGGGGCTTTCCATCCCTGGTTTTCCCAGGCCGGTTTTACGGCGTGCCCAGCGCCCATTTTTCCAGTTCCCCGGTAGAGCGCAGGACGCCGAGTTGGCTGCGCTCGAGTTCAAATGTTACGTCTTGGAGCGTGATGAAGCGTTCGCTGGCTTGCGAGCGGGCGTCATCGAGTTCGTGGAGCGTCGCGGTGCCGGCATCGATGCGAGTTTGAACCGCGGTCAGATTTTTCTGGGCGATTTCATATTCCAGCTGGGCAACGTCGCGTGCGGCTTGCATCTGGGCGACGGAGCGTTGCAGCCTCAGCGTTTCTTCCGACGCCTGGTTTTTTGCGGCCTCCGCTTGCTTCGTCGCTTTCAGGGTGTCAGCATCGGCAGCCTGGGCGCGGGAACGCTGCACGGCGTTGAAGATAGGGAATCGGATGCTGACGCCGATGGTGGCGTTGTTCTGCTGGAAGGTACTGGCTACGCAGAGAAACTGCCCGAGAGAAGTAACGCAGGGTCGGGAGGGGATGTAATAGTTCTGATAGTTGTTGAAGGTTGACAGCAAGGCGTATTGCGCGGCGAAATCGACGCTCGGCCACAGAGATTTATGTTCTCCCTGCGCTCTCAAATATTGTGCGCGGGCGTGTTCAACGGAGGCTTCCACCGAGGGATTGGACGCGGCCGTTTCCTTTCCGGTCTCCTGGTTCGCCGCGGCGGCGGGCGGCGCCGGGATCGAATCAGGATCCGTCTGGATGTTGGCGGCGGGAAGTCCGGTAAGTTTGGAGAGATGCTCGCGGAGAACGTCGGCCGCGCCTTGTGCTTCGGCGATGCGCAGGCGGATGCGGGCGGTGGAAAGGCGAGCCTTCGTACCTTCCAGCTCGCTGTCGATCCCTTCTTTCACTCGCTCGACAACTGCAACTTGTATCTTCTCGGCGTCGGCCGCGGTTTCCTGGAGCCGGGCCAGGCGCTGTTCCCACTTCGCGAGTTCGGCATAGCTGAGGGCAGCGTCCTGAATGATCTGGTTGCGTTCATCTTTGGATTTCAGCGAGGCGACCGCGGAGTCGACCTTGGCGGCGCGCATGAAATTGCGTAAGGCTGGATTGAGTAGCGCGGATTGGGCGGTTACGTTGAACAGAGATGGCGCAGATCCTTCCAGCGCGAGGGGAAAGCCGTACGAATAACCCAGGCCCGCTCCCGTGGCGAGTTGAGGGATGTAGTTGTTGCGGAGCTCTTGATAGCTGGCGGAAGCGCGCTTCTCGTCCGCAGCCGCGATGGCAGCCCCGGTGGCGTGAGTCAAAGCAAGCTCGACGACGCGCCTGAGAGAAACGGGTTCGGCCAGCAGCGAGGCGGGAAGTAGAACAACTGCCAAGATCCATTGGGCGGTTAGCGCACCGCGGCGCGAGGTTTTCATTGCGATCCTTTCCGAGCGATCTGGGAATGATTTCATGAACAATTGGATGTCAGCGAGATTTTAAACGTCCGGTGGGAGGAGTGGGGAGCATCACTGGGAAGAGAAAATCCCCAAGTCTCGAAAAGCGAGATGGGCCCCTGCCATTCAATGTTCAACCCGGTTCAAGTCTTCACGGGCGCGGGCGTAGGTGTGAGAAAGGGACAAAGCTGCGCGGTATTCTTCGGCGGCAGCGCGACGGTCTCCTTGTTTTTCCAGTAGCTGGCCCAGAAAATCATGGGCTCTGAAGGCCGGTCCCTCCTCGACAGGAGATGCCAGATAGCGGCGGAGCATTTGCACTGCCAGGGGATAGTTGCGGCCGGTATGCAGCAGAAGACTGCCGCCGTCCATCAGAGAATCGGGGCGATCGAGCGGGCTGGAATCCATAGTGCGAAGCGCTTGCTCCATTTCGTCCAGTCGGTGGGCACGCGCAAAAAATTGGGCCAGGTGAAGCCAGTTATGCGCCGTTCCATAACTGGCTTCAATCGCGGCCCGGTACTCCTGCTCAGCGACGACTATGTCTTTGTTCTTTCCGGCGATACGTGCCAGAACCCAGTGGGCCATCGCGGGATTGAATGGGAGTAAAGCCTCCGCCTGGGCGCGAGCTTTGTCCTGACCTCCGCCGACGATGGATGGAGCTTCGAGATAGAACTCAGCCAGATCGGTGCGGGCTTCCCAATTCTTGGGATCTAGTTCGACGGCACGTTCAAAGGAGTTGCGGACTTTTTTCGCGAGGCCTAAGGCCGAGAGAAATCCCGCGTGGTCGGCCTTCTCTCCATAAATGCGGCCGAGCCAGAGCTGGTAGAGACTTTTCTGAGGATCGAGTTTGGTGGCGCGTTCGCAGGACGGGATGCCGCGGTCCCACTCGTCGATCATGAAATAAGCGCGGCACAGCAGGTTGAACGATTCGGCGTCGCTGGGAGAGTGGCCGATCTGCCGCTCCAGCGTCTGAGTGGCTTCGTCCGCGCGACCGGCTGCGAGAAGTTCCTCAGGAGAACTGTCCGCACTGGCTGTTTGGAGCGCAGCGACCAGCAATGCCGCAAACAGCAGCCTCCCGAACTGAGAATGACAATTGCATTGTATTGTCCATCTCATGCGCTACGGAACTACCTTGACGGTAGCGCCATCGAAGAGCGGCTTGGATTCCTCGGCCGGCAAGGCTACGATGTCGCCTTCGGAAAGGCCGGAAGTGATCTCCACCCGCGTCAGGTTCTGCAAGGAAAACTCAATCGTCTGGCGCTTCACATGGCGGTCGACGATTTTATAAACGTAAGGCTTGCTTTCGTCGATGCGCAGAGCGTCGCGCTGCAGAGTCAGTACATTGTTGTGCTCGGCGATCACGATGGTAACGCCGACGTTCACGTTGGGCAGCAGGCGCAGATCGTGATTGTCAACGACACAGCTGGTCTCGCCGACATTTCTGGAGCCGCGTAATTTCACGGTCGAGGGTACCGTGTTCACCGCGCCCGTCCATAGGCGACTGGGAAGTGCGTCCCAAGTAATCTCGACTTTTTGTCCCGGCTGCAGCCGGCCCACATCCGGTTCGTCAACGAATGCGCGAACCAGAACCCGGGAGAGATCAGCCTCCTGCACCAGCAACTCCCCCGCCTGGACAAAGGCTCCCTGCTTGACCGGCAGGGAATAGACCATGCCGTCGAAGGGAGCGTGTACGCTGGATTTGAGGAGAGCGTCTTCGGCGGCGTCGTAGGCGGCTTGGGCTTCGGCACCTTGGGCGTCGATGCGCGCCGTTTCCGGTGGGGAATAACGGTCTTTCTGTTTTTGCTCGAACAAAGTGACATCAGCTTGAGCGCGTTGCAGAGCGTCTTCGGCCTGGCGCACTTCGCTGGAGGATGCCGCGCCATCCTGCTGCAGCCGGCGGAAAGCATCGAGATTGCGCTGGGCGACATCGCGCGCGCTGCGAGCCTTCACGAGTTGTGAATTCAGGGTCAGCACCTCTTCCTGTGTGCCTCCGGTTTTGAGGGCGGATTGGTCGGCTTGGGCCGTCTTGACCTGCGCCAAGGCGCGAGCAGCCTGGGTGCGGATGTCGGCGTCGTCCAATTGCAGCAGGAGTTGGCCCTTGCGCACGTGGTCGCCCTCCTTGACCAGCAGGCGCTTTACGGTCGTCGAGATGGGAGCGTGCGCGTCGAAGTTTTGATTTTGAAGGGGCTCAATCTTTCCGTTGGTGGAAACCAGGCTGCGGATGGGGCCGCGCTCGACCGTGGTAGCTCGCACCTTTAAAGGAGTCTGGTGAAGATAGGGATAAAGGAGCGCAATTAGCGCCAGGAGCGCAAACGTGGGCCAAATCCACCGTCGGCGGGGCGGTGTATGCGAATTGTTGGTCGATGCCAACCGGTAAGCTTTCAGGGTGCGGCAGGAATAGCCGTAAGTAGTAATTTACCATTGCGGAGGCCGCAACAGATACACTCCGACGCTCCAAGCACGGTATCTGGTTGGATGCGTCCCACGCGGCTCCGGGTGCAACGGACGCAAACGCTACAATGGGTGGCATGGGAAAATCGCCTCGTTATACGCTTGAACATGCCGCTGCGGGCCTGAACACGAAGTTTCCGGAGATTGAAACCTGGCCCAACCAATTTCCGGGATACGAGATTGTGGTCGATGATCCGGAGTTCACCTCGGTGTGCCCGAAGACCGGGCTGCCGGACTTTGGAGTGTTGGCGATTCGCTACATGCCGGATAAAAGCTGCCTGGAGTTGAAGTCGCTGAAAGAGTATCTGCAGTGCTACCGCAATCTGGGGATTTTCCAGGAAAACGTGGTCAACCAGGTTCTAGAGGATGTGGTGAAATGGGCGAAGCCGGTGTGGGCGGAAGTGACAGGGGAATTTCGCCCGCGCGGCGGGATCTCAACGACGATTGTGGCGAAGTGGCCACGGCCCAAGGAGCAAGAGCGTTCAAGGTGAAGAGTGCAGTCGCCTTAGCGGGCTGCCGACGCCGCCCGCGGTTGGATACGCTCAAGGTCGGCGGATTGCTCGGCCATCACGCGGCTGACTTCATAGGCGTCTGCAGGTTCAGCCAGAACTGCTCGGTCGTTCCGAAGAAGCGCGACAGACGGATGGCAGTATCGGTCGCTAATGCCGCGGCGCTCCCGTACGATATCGTTGACACGAGGCCGGGAACGTGAAGGCGCTTCGCCAATTCATAGGCGGACATGCCTAAGGGCTTCATTAACTCTTCCGCAGAATTTCGCCGGGATGAACACGCCAGTGTGGCGCGCCTTTTCTGTCTGTCCTTTTCATCCTCATAGATTCAGATTAACCATCATTTGAAAACTCTTCCAGCCTAATCATGGTTCGTATTCTCGACCCCATGCTATATTCGCTCGACGAGTGCCTCAGACTGATCTCCAACCACGTACCGCGCTGATTGTCCTGACGGCGCTCAACCTGCTCAACTACGCGGACCGCAATGTGCTGTTTGCGGTGCAACCGCTGGTGCAGGATGAATTTCACCTCACGAATGCTCAGATCGGATATCTGACCAGCGCATTTCTTGGTTTCTACATGGTCGCGGCGCCGTTTGTGGGGCCGCTGGCGGACCGGTACTCGCGCAAGATCATCATCGTTTTAGGCGCTCTTTTCTGGAGCGGCCTCACGCTCCTCACCGCGGTCACCCACACTTACACCGAACTGCTGATCCGGCACACGCTGGTGGGAGTGGGTGAAGCGACGTTTGTCACGATTGCGCCAACTTTTGTGGCGGACCTGTTCCCGGAAAACAGGCGCGGACGCATCCTGGGAGTGTTTTATCTCGCGATTCCCGTCGGGTCAGCCGCGGGATATTTGCTGGGGGGATACCTGGCTCCGCATTATGGGTGGCGATTTCCGTTTTATATCGCGGCGGCTCCGGGTTTCTTGCTGGCAATCGCGGTTCTGTTTCTGAAGGAGCCGGAGCGCGGCCAGTTCGATTCGGTGAAAGACCTTGCGGAAGCGGAACTATTACCAAAAGAATTCAGCGGCGGCTTCGCGAGAGGAGCCTTGCTTCGGGTCTTCCTCTACTTAAAGGAGCTCCGGCATCTGATATTGGGCCTATTCAAAAATCCTGCTTTTCTGACCTCGACCCTGGGCATGGCGGCGCTGACATTTTCTCTGGGTGGGATTCAGGTCTGGATTCCGAAGTTCCTGTATAGCGAGCGGGGCTACACGCTGGAGGCCGCCAATTTTGCCTTCGGCATCATCGTCGTGATCGACGGCGTTGTCGCGGCTCTCGCGGGAGGATGGCTTGGAGATTATCTGCTGCCGCGGATGAAGGGTTCGTATTATCTGGTTTCGGCGGCAAGCATGTTGGCCGGTGTGCCGGTCATGATTGTCGCGTTGTTTGTGAAAGGACCGCTGATGCTGCCCGCGATCGGGGTGGCTGCGTTCTTTCTACTGCTCAATACCGCCCCACTCAATGCAGCAGTGATCAATTCGGTCGGGGCACACATTCGCGCCACGGCGTTAGCGGTGAACATTTTCATTATTCACATTCTGGGTGATGTGCCTTCGCCGACGATGATGGGATGGGTGGCGGATAAACGATCCCTGCAGGCGGCGTTTATTCTGCCGGTAATCGCGATGGGGATTTCGTCTGCGATACTGTTTTATGGGATGAAGTTCGCGCCGCCGGTTGCCATCGACAGTGCGTCCGCACGAGCGGGGAAGACTTAAGAGTGATGTACTTTCATTGGATTGCGGGAACGATTCTGGCGCTGGCATGGGTTTCCCGCATTGTGGATGCTGCCCTCGGCATGCCGAGCGTTGCCGATGTTTCTCGTCCGGAGTGGGATCGAAATCCGGTTTCGCCAGCCGGCAATCCTCGCGTGTCCATCATCGTCCCTGCCCGCAATGAGGAAGAGACGATTGCACAGGCACTGGAGACGCTGCTCGCGCTCGACTACGACAACTATGAAGTGATCGCGGTCAACGACCGGTCGACGGATTCGACGGGCGAGATTATGGAGAGAATCGTGGAAAAGCCCCGCCCTTCGACAAGCTCAGGGCAGGCGCTCTCGGAGAGTGAGCCAGAAATGGGGGATCCCGGTTCGCGGAGTTTTCGCGTGGTTCATCACACCGAACTGCCGGCTGGCTGGCTGGGAAAAACGCATGCCATGTGGACCGCGGCGAGCCAGGCAACGGGCGACTGGCTGCTCTTCACCGATGCGGATGTGCTGTTCAAGCCCGACTCACTGCGGCGCGCGCTGGCGTATGCCGAAGCGGTGCCTGCCGATCACATGGTGCTGTTTCCGCGCATGATCATGAAACGGCCGGGTGAGTACATGATGATCGCGTTTTTTCAGACTATGTTTATGTTTGGACATCGGCCGTGGAAGGTAGCCGATCCCAGCACTGACGATCACATGGGCGTGGGCGCGTTTAACCTGGTGCGACGGCGTGTGTACGACGCGGTCGGGACATATGAAGCGCTACGCATGGAAGTGCTCGACGACATGAAGTTAGGGAAGGTCGTAAAGAAGGCGGGCTTCGCGCAACGCAATGTGTTCGGCGGCGACTTGATTTCGATCCGGTGGGCGAAAGGCGCGATGGGCATAGTCAACAATCTCACCAAGAATTTTTTTGCAGTGCTGTCGTTTCAGTGGTGGCGCACGTTGATTTCCGCCTTCGGATTGGCCTTTCTGAATTTTGGCCCGTTTCTCGGCATTTTTCTGGCACATGGGTGGGCGCGGGTGCCATATGCGGTCGCGCTGGCGTCGATGTTTGCAATTTACATTGGGATGTCGTGGCGTTCAGCTGTGCCGCCCTATTATTTCCTGCTGCATCCGGTAAGCACGGCGTTGTTCATCTATACGCTCTTGCGCTCGATGATCCTCACCTTGTGGAACGACGGGATTGAATGGCGAGGGACCAGGTATCCTTTGAACGAGTTGCGCAAGGGGATGGTGTGAGGAAGGCAGTGGCCAGTGGTCAGTGAAATGCTCCGCCTGAAAACCTGCTGCGGATGACGCCCTCAAAGCAAAGCAACTGAGAACTGAGAACTGAGAACTGAGAACTGAGAACTCCCTCCTCAACTGGCGCTGAGCCTGCGTCCGAAGATCATCTCTCGCAAGCGCAGCGCGTTGGCAGCCGCGTAGCCAGCCTGATCGTTATCAAAATACAAATAGATGGCCTTGAGTTCTTTTGCCCAGGATTCGATCTGACGCGCCCAGTGCGACAGTTGTTGCTCGCCGTAAGTTCCCTGATATTTTCCGCTTTCGGGCCCATGGAGCCGTACATAAGTGAAGTCGGCGGTGATCGAAATCGGCGAGTGGTATCCGGCAAGTTCGTAGATGCAGAAGGCGGCGTTGAACTCACGCAGAATGGAACAGATTTGCGGAGTAATCCAGGAAAGCTCGCGCAACTCGAAGGCGTAGCGGATCTCGCGCGGCAAAATCAGCAGTAGATTCCGCAGACGCTCCGGGTTCACGCGCCATTTAGGCGGAAGCTGAAACAGCAGGGGACCGAGCTTTTTTCCCAGACGCGCCGCTCGCGGCAGTAGATTATCCACCGCGTTTTCCGGATCCTTCAACTTTTTGTTGTGCGTAATGAAACGGCTGGCCTTTACGGCAAAGACAAAATTCGCCGGAGTGGCGTCGCGCCAGCAATCGAACGCCGAGGCGGGAGGCAAGCGGTAGAAGCTGTTGTTCAGTTCCACAGTGTCGAAGTGCTGCGTGTAAAAATCGAGCATCGCCGCCGTTGGCATCTTTAGGGGGTAGAAGGGCCCCTTCCAGTGTTTGTAGTGGAAGCCGGAAGTTCCGATGCGGATGTCACAAACCATGCGGGTAATGGATGACTGCCCGGAAGTCAAAGTTGTTTTCATGCTATGCGCCCGAGGAACCGCTCTTCAGCTCACTCGGGAGGCTCTGCGCCTTCGACATCATTTCCTTAGGTTGCGGTGGTCGTAGGTGTGGCTTTGGTTTTGGCCGGTTCCTTGGTGGGGCGCAAGCGTCCGGCGCTGTAATGGCCGCGATTCTCGACATCATAATTTTTTGGCAGCGGTGGGGTCATGGGTGCGCCACCGGTAATTTGGCTGATGTGGTTGAGGATGACCTCGGTGCGGCCGTCGTAGAGTTTCACGGCTCCGTGGACTTCGCTGGTTCGACCCGCCAAGCGGCGGACATCGGCGACATCTTTCAATCCGGCCGGGAAGACCACCACCGTGAAAGGGCAAGCCATCTGATCCTCGCAGAAGTCGAGAAAATGAACTCCCTTATTCCCAATTCTTATTTTCAGGACTTTGCCTGCGACGCATCTGGTTTCGCCCACGTGTTGACTCGCCTGGTGAATGGGGATGCAGTCCGGGGCTGAGAGTAAGCCAGGCAAGGCCAGGACCATCAACCCGAGCGCGACTGTGCTTCCCAAGCGGCGGCGCTGGTGATCGCGAAGACCTGCCAGGCTTGGCCCGGCCGGACAGCCGACGGCGGCTGTCCCCACACGGTTCGATATGGGTTTGGAGCAGAATCGCGACATGCCTTCATTCTAGGAATGACGCGCGATTGAAGTCTGTGATTAAGAGGAAAAATATGCGGGGGTTCCGGAATGAAACTGAGCAAAGCCCCAACTTCTCGCAGAAGTCGCGAGAAAATGGGGCCCCACTCACATCGCACACCAGCAGACACGCTGCGGCTTTACTTGAACGATTTGACCGCAGACGCTTCGTCGTCTTTTACGTCGAAGACGGTGTAGAGCTTGGTGATCTGAAGCAGGTCGTTGACTTTCTTGGTGAGGTTGAGCAGCTTGAGCTCGCCACCCTGATTCTTGGTCGTGGTGAAGGCGCTGACCAGTTCGCCGATGCCGGAACTGTCGATGTAGTTGACGTTCTGCAGGTTCAGAACAATCTTCTTGTTACCCTTGGACAGAATATCGCGGACCGTGTCGCGGAGAATGACGCTGCCTTCGCCGAGCGTAATGCGACCGCTGCAATCTACAATCGTAACTCCATCCACCTGCCGACTGCTTACCTTCATCGTCACTGGGAAGCCTCCTTGCCGCCCGCGGATGGCCCGTGGACGTGCTTGATGAGTTTGAGTTCCGTGCCCGTTTGGGAGGGTCGAATTTCGACCACATCCATAAACGAGCGCATAAGAAAAATTCCGCGGCCCGACGTTTTGAGCAGGTTTTCCGGGGCCAGCGGATTGGGAATCTTGCTCAAGTCCATGCCCGGGCCCTGATCGCGAATGGTGATGACCAGGTCGCCACCGGTACGCTCAAAAGCGAGGGTTACTTTCTTGTCCGGAGCATATGCATTGCCGTGCAACACGGCATTGACCGCGCCCTCGCGCACGGCCATGGAAATCTGCATGACCTCATCGTCGCCAAAGCCAAGTTCTGTGGCAATTCGGGTGGCCTTCTCCTCCGCATTGTCGATCGTCTCCAACGAGGAGTCGAGCGTGTACGAGACCCGTTGCTCGGTCATGGCCATGGACGAGTGAAGAGCGATTATAAGGCCTGATCGACCATTCTGTAATGCGGGTCGCGGCAGGCGCTCGCCAGAAGCGATTCCCAGCGAATGCGGTAGTTTGCCTGTCGGATGGGGAAATTGTCAACGTTGACGGGGAATCCGGTGGCGCGAATGGGTGGGAGGGGCGAGGGCTTATAATCTGGCGGCGATGCCTGCGACACCTGCCCCAAACCTGAGAGTCCGCCTATGGCGAATCTTAGTCGCCGTGATTCTTACCGTGGTTGGGGCGCTTGCTCTGGCGTATGGTCTGGACTATGCGGTCTTTCGGATCCGGGCCACAACCAACCGGAATGCGTACGGATCGGTCACCGTGAATCATTACTACGCCGTGCTCCAGAAGAACGGAAAGACCCAGTTCATTTTCGACCCGCCGCAGGCTCAGACTTGTGTGAATGCTCTGTTTCCACACGCGGGATGGCTGCCATGCTGGTATCTGAGCCGGCATCCAGAGCAGCGGACGGATATCTAAGCGACGAGAGACAGGCTAGAATGTTGGATCGATCCGACGGGCTGAGCTTGGCGAAACAGTGACGGAGAGGAACTCATGTTGAAGAGGATTTTGCGGAATAGATCCGTGCTCGGCTTTACTTTGGCATTAAGCTGCGCGGCGATGGCGGGAGCGACTGCAGCCCAGTCTGACGCGAGACTGCAGAATGCTTATCGCTTCCAGCAGGGCGGGTGGACGTACGTACACGTCGAAGGCAGCCCATCGGACATCGGCTACCAGCACGGTTATCTTCTCGCGCCCGAGATCGCCGACGCGTTTGAGGCGATCAAGCTGTTTGACACGCATTCGACGCAGCGGGATTGGGAGTTCTTCCGGACCACGGCGCGGCAGGTGCTTTGGCCTCACATCGACGCTGAATATCAGCAAGAGTTGCAAGGCATTGCCGATGGCGTGAAGGCCCATGGAGTCGATCTCGACGTTTATGACATTGTGGCTCTCAACGCATTTGAGGAGGTGCCCGACTACTACCTGCCCTGGCTCAACAAGCAGCAGAAATCCGCCAAGGCGCCGAAGTTGGCAGCTCCCGGGAACTGCAGTGCATTTATTGCCACCGGCAGCATGACCAAAGATCATCAGATTGTGATCGCGCACAATAACTGGACAAGTTATTTGGCGGGCGAGCGCTGGGTGGTGATCTTCGACATCCGGCCGGAACATGGGAATCGAATTTTGATGGACGGCTTCCCCGGTGTGATCACCAGCGATGACGATTTTGGTGTGAACTCCGCGGGGATGATGATCACCGAAACAACCATCACCCAGTTTGAGGGATGGGATCCGAATGGAAAGCCCGAATTCATGCGTTCGCGCAAAGCCCTGCAGTATGCCAACAACATTGATGACTACGTGCGGATTATCAAAGAAGGCAACAACGGTGGATACGCCAATGACTGGCTCATCGGTGACCGGAAGACAGGCGAGGTCGCATACCTGGAATTGGGACTGAAGAATACGCCTCTGTGGCGCACGAAGGATGGATATTTCGTGAGCTCGAATTTTGCTCGCGATCCGAAGGTGATTCGAGAAGAAACGACTTTTGATCCGAATGACGCATCGTCTTCGCCCAATGCGCGGCATGCGCGCTGGGAGCAAGTCATGAAACAGGCCAAGGGCAAGGTGGACGTTACCATGGCTGAGCAGTTCTTGTCCGACCATTTCGACAGCTTCGAGAAGAAGGAACAGGCCAACGAACGCGCGCTGTGCGGGCATGTCGATGCCTCTGTCCGCGGCGTGAAGGAGTGGGGCTGGGATGCCTACAATCCCGGCGGGGCGGTGCAGGGCAAGGCTACCGACAGCGCCATGGCCGCGAAGATGAGTTTTGTGGCCAGAGCAGGGCATCCCTGCGGCGCGGACTTCCTGGCTGCTGGCTTTCTGGAGCACCATCCCGAATTCGCCTGGCAGAAGCCGTTGTTGCGGGATATGAAGGCGGGTCCGTGGACGGTGTTTGCGGCGGGGCAGAAGGAAGCGCAGTAGGGTTCAACGATGGAGGATGGAGGGAACGCGGACCGCCCGCGTTAACGGTCTTCTGTCTTCGAGGCTGCTGGCTTTACGGGATCGTTCGCTGTGTCCGCATCGTCGCGTCGAGACCCGACGCGGCCCGCGGTCCTTCATGTAGGAACGCCCATCTTTGGCAGAAGCCACTGCGTAAGTATTCCGTAGCCAACGAGAAGTGCAATCAACCAAACCCACTCCGGCATGCTCTGAGTCCTTCCTGAGGCTTACAGCTAGTTTACGCCAGAGTCGCCCGGCTCCCAAATTGTGGATTGCTTTGCATCAGACTTTTTGGTACCTTGGCGCGACACCGCTTGGCGGCAGTCCCGTGCACCCTGCCGGCCGCATGCTATCTCTCCAACGTCCCGAGGAGGACACTTCCATGGCTTTTTGCAATATGTGCGGCGCGCAGGTCGCGGACGGCACTACGCGTTGTTCAGCGTGCGCGGGCAAAGTTGCCACTGTGCCCGCCTCGACGACCGCCAGTGCCGGGGGACTGACGGACAACGTGGCTGGCATGCTGGCGTATATCACCATCATTCCTGCCATCATCTTCCTGGTGATGGAACCGTACAACAAGAATCGTTTTATCCGCTTCCATGCCTGGCAGTGCCTGCTTTTCACCGGAGCGGTGTTGGTTCTCCATGCCGGACTCTCGATTTTCGGCCTAGTGGCCTTTCTGGCTCTAATCACTTTTCCCCTTCACCTTCTGGTGAGTCTTGGAGCATTCATTCTGTGGATCATTCTGCTCATCAAGGCGAGTCAGGGACAGATGTACAAGCTGCCCGTCATCGGCGATCTCGCGGAGAAGCAGGCGAACGCGATGTAGCATGAGATCCGTGGAACCATAAAGGACACGAATTGTCACGAACGGATTGATTTGTAGGTGCGTCCTCCGTGCGACTTCGTGCCCTTGGTGGTAATGGCTGTCAAATTGTGCCGCTTCTCAGAAACTCCCGCCCTTGACTTTCTTCCTGTAAGCTGTCAATCCTATTAGCTTTTACCCGACTCCCAATGCCACGCCCGCAGCGTGGTTTTCGGCCGGCGGGAATCCTGTGGGCGATTGGGGCATTCTTTGCGAGTTCGGGTCTTTTATCACGACAAATGTTTTGACGGAGCTTCTTCCGCCGCTTTGTTTTCCCGCTTCTACCGCGAACGCATTCGCGGCGACGCCGATTTCGTCTTCACCGGCCTGGTCCACCGTGCCGGAGCGCTGTTCGACGAAAAGCAATTCGACGGCGAAGAGAACGCCATCGTCGACTTCAAATATTCCAGTTCGCCCAAAATTACCTGGTGGTTTGACCATCACGAGAGTGCCTTCCTCTCCCCGGCCGACGCGGAGCACTTCGAACAGGACCAGAGCAACCGCAAGTTTTACGATCCCGATTTCAAGTCCTGCACCAGTTTCATTGCCATGATCGCGCAGCAGCGCTTCGGCTTCGATCCTTCGTCCGTGGCCGATCTCGTGCGTTGGACCGACATCATCGACGGCGCCCTTTATCCCGACGCCAAGACCGCCGTGGAAATGAAAGCACCCGCCATGAAACTGACCATGGTCATCGAATCGGCGCCGGATCACGGCTTCGTGCCCAACCTGATTCCGCTGTTAGCCACGAAGTCTTTGGAGGAGATTCTCGAGGAGCAGTTCGTAGCACCTCTGCTTCCGCCTCTGCTCAAACGGCACGAACTTTCTATTGGGATCCTCAAGGAGCGAACCGAGTGCACGGACGGCACGATCTTCTTCGACGTCACCGACCACGATCTCGAGGGCTATAACAAATTCATTCCGTATTACCTGCATCCGGAATCGATCTACAGCGTGGGACTCAGCAAGAGCAGTTTTCGTGTGAAAGTTTCGGTGGGATCAAATCCTTGGGCGCCGCAGGAACCGGAAGTGAACCTGGCCCGCATCTGCGAGCGCTACGGCGGCGGTGGCCACGCCCGCGTGGGCGCGATTTCCTTCAACGTGAATCAGCATGCCGCGGCGATCAAAGCTTCTCAAGAGATTGTCGCCGAGTTGCGCGCCGCCGTTCGCAAAAAGCAAACGCCTTCGTTGTAGCGCTTCGAGTAGCGCCGGCACCTTGCCGGCTGTCGTGGCGGCGTCTCGCCGCCACCGTCGGGGAGCGGGTGCAAGCCCCGCCCGATTCTCTGCCACAGAGCGCCTGCACCTCCGTAACCTTCGCCTGGGCGAATCGCTACGCTACCCTGTTCTCACTGGACTGTCTGATGATTTTCAAAGCCAACTCCCCAGACCGGCGACGCCGGCAACGCCAGTTACTGAACACCTCCGTTCAGGTATTCACCGGATCTACCCGCGTGGATGCTCTTGGCATCAATCTCAGCGATGTCGGGATGTGCCTGTTTGCTATCGCGAATATTCCTGTGGGATCCCAAATTCAGGTCGAATTTCTTCCCCCGCGAGCTAAAGAACGAGTTCGAGTTTGCGCAACGGTTCGCCATCGCGCACTCTATCTGTACGGAGTCGAGTTTTTGGTGGATTCCGATCAACTCGACGGTGGCAGGGTGGGTGTCGGCACAGTCCAAGAGGCCACTCCGTCCGAGTGAGATCTCCGCGCGTTATTGAACCGATGTCCCGCTGGCCAGGCAGGTCGCTGGGTTGCCATCGTTCGACGACCGAATCACCGCCGACTGATCCGCACAAAATGCTTTCCTCCCCAGGCTGTTTCCATTCGGCGCGGCCGTCAGACGGAAACTGTTGGCGGGCGCCCCCCCGCATCCCGAAAGCGTAAACACGAAGCCGTACCGCTTCCCACTCGCCAGTCCGCTACTGATCAGCATGGCCTGATGCTCGTTCGGTTCGCCGCCGCCAAATCCATCCAGACTGGAAAGCGAGCAGGTATAGCCGATGGTTGGATAAGTCGTTGCATAGGTGACTTGCGCCGTAAGAATGGTTCGCATTGCCGCCACCACGGTCGTATCGCTGCCGCCAGCCGGTACCGGAACGTCATAGCGCTGCGCGGCCATGCCGCTTCCTGCCGCTTGCGTCTTCATCTTTTCTGTAAACGCCTTCAGAAAGTCCGGGTCCGCCAAAGGAACGTGAATCGTAACGGAAATTTCATTCAGCGTCCAAACCTGTACCTCCTGCTTCATGGAGACGGTCATCTGCGGCATGAAGGGTGTCCGCTCTGCCTGCCCGTTCTTCGTAACGTGGAATGACAATTCGATGTCATCCTGATCTCCCCGCAGCGCGTCATGGTCCACCAGAATTTCGAATTTCTGATCAGTCTTCGGATCCTCAGCAGCCAGCAGAACCGACCCGGTCTCAAACGTTCTGAGATTTTGACCCTGCGCCTGCAGTTGGCTGGCCACCACGGAATACTGCTGCAGCGTCGCCAACTCGCCCGCCTTCTCCAACGCACTGCGCGTCGCCACGGGCAGATGCTTTACGAGCGTCCCCTGCGTCTTACTGAAGAACATCTCAATCAAGGCCTGCCGCGCCGTTTGCGGAGCCGGCGCCGTTTGTTGAGCCCACAAACAGCCGGCCCACAGGATCACAACGCCTAGAGAAGGGATGACTCTTCGCATGTGTATCTCCATTGCTGATCGTGACACCCTTCCTGCGTTCTCTCCAGTTACCGAGGTAAGAACGAACTCGCCGACGCGAGACGGCACGGGAAGTCCTGTATGTCCCGGCACTCATCGCCCGTGATACTCTGCCTTTAGTCATCGCCAGCATTCATGCCGCAACTCGCAATCCAGCCTCAGTCACATCGCCGCCAGCGGCAAGTGCTCAAGGCCGTAGCCACATTCGAATTCTTCAAGGGTATTTTTGTGCTGCTGATGGGATTCTGTGCCATTGCCCTGGTGCACAAGGATGTCTGGCTGTATGCCGAGAGTCTCCTCGCCCTCTTTCACATCAGCACCGATCGCCGGTCCGCTCAACTCTTTCTCGACTTTGCCGACAATGTGACCGATGCGCGGTTGTGGGCGGCGGCCCGCATCGCCTTTGCTTATACCGCGCTGCGCTTCGCCGAAGCCTATGGCTTATGGAACTCTCGCACCTGGGCTGAGTGGGTCGCCCTGGTTTCCGGAGCCCTGCTTTTGCCGCTGGAGGTCCGTGAACTCATGCGAGGGGTGACCGTGCTGCGCTCTGCTATGTTCCTCGGCAACGTGGCCGTGGTCTTCTTCATGCTCCACGTCATCCGCACGAATCGTCGAGAGCGGCGAATGGCTGCCGCCAGCAGTACCTGCGACTAAACGGCAAAACCCTTGCCAGACACCGGATTCGCCGCGAATGGCTATGGCTATTCGCTCATTTTGGGTTCATAATTACCTGCGAAGATGC
Source organism: uncultured Acidobacteriaceae bacterium (assembly GCA_963774565.1). Taxonomy (GTDB): domain Bacteria; phylum Acidobacteriota; class Terriglobia; order Terriglobales; family Acidobacteriaceae; genus Sulfotelmatobacter. The sequence continues at coordinate 24,324 of CAVZFP010000030.1, forward strand.
TCGGAGGCCCGTATGCGTCTCGCTTTCTTGTCCTGCCTGCTGTTTGCCCTGGTTAGCATCAGCACCGCCCAGGACACCAACTTCCCCGTGGGTCCGCAATACCTCCTGACCGGTTCGCCCCTGTTGGCTCGATCTATCGCTACGCCGACTCTTTCACTGGAGACCCCGCTACCCCCGATCCCGGACCTTCCGGAAACCGGACCGATGATTGGCACTCAGCCCTACCATCTCAAATCCCGAACTGCCGCACCAGGCCGATCTGTTTGCGGTCTATTACGGCTATCCTATGGCCAGCGTGGTCGAGTTGAGTTCGGCGGAACCGCCCCGGGAACTGCCCGCCACCCTCCTCGATTCGGGTGTAGTTGTAACGAACGATGCGCCGTCTGTGCGCGAACAGGAATCGGGAATCACGCTGGGTGAAGAGGCCCTCTTCTGGAAGACTCACAAGCCCCATGCCCCTCGTATCTACACCAACGCTGACGTCGAGCGGTTGCACGGCAGCTAACTGGGTGTTGGGTGTTAGGTCTCGGGTCTTAGGATTTGCCGGTTTCAAAGAGTCCCAACATCCTGGTACTTGGGACCGCAAGATCCTGACACCGCTCCGTCCGTTCCTCGTGATAGCCTGAATCCCATCTCACTCCGCACGGAGATCCATGCCCGACCCCAATCTTTCTCACCTCGACCTGCAGGCCACCGCAAAAGAAATCATGCAGCGATACGGTTTTGAACCGGACTTTCCTCCTCAGGTTCCGCAGCAACTCGCCGACCTGAAAACCCATCCGCCGCAAATCGCTGCGGGAGGCGACATTCGCGACCTGCGCAATCTTCTGTGGTCCTCCATCGACAACGACACTTCACGCGACCTCGATCAGATTGAGGTTGCCGAGCGCGCCTCGAATGGCGACATGAAGATCATGATCGGGATCGCCGATGTGGATGCGTTCGTCGCCAAGCAGACGGCGATTGACCAACACGCCGCGCGCGAGACCACGACGGTTTATGCCGGAGTCCGCAACTTCCCCATGCTGCCCGAAGAGCTTTCCACCGGTGCGAGCTCGCTGCTCGAAAATCAGGATCGGATGAGCGTCGTGATTGAGTTTGTAGTCGATTCCAGCGCAAGCCTGAAGTCGTCCAGCGTCTATCGCGCGGTAGTCCGCAATAAGGCACAACTGCAATACAACTCGGTCGGTGCATGGCTGGAAGGGGAGTCCACAGCGCCGCCTCCAAAGATCTCAAATTCCAGCGACTTACAGGCGCAACTGAAACTACAAGATGAAGTCGCACAGAAGCTGAGAGCCCAGCGTTTCCAGCACGGGGCCCTCAACCTGCAGACCGATGAAGTTCAACCCCTGATGCTCGACGATCAGGTCATCGATGTCGTGAAGCAGCAGAAGAACCGCGCCACAGAGCTCATCGAAGACTTTATGATTGCCGCGAACGGAGTGGTCGCCCGCCAACTCGAGAAAGTTTCGTCCCTGCGCCGCATCGTGCGCACGCCCGAGCGCTGGGACCGCATCGTGCAACTGGCCGCAACCAAAGGGGAGAAGCTGCCGCCGCAGCCGGACTCCAAGGCACTCAACGATTTCCTGGTGCGCCGTAAAGCCGCCGATCCCGACCACTTCGCCGATGTTTCTCTGGCGGTGATCAAACTCATCGGTCCCGGCGAGTACGTTGTGGAGCGGCCCGGCGATGTTCCTCCCGGACACTTCGGTCTCGCGGTTCAGGATTACACTCACTCCACCGCGCCCAACCGGCGATTCGCCGATGTCGTCACCCAGCGCTTGCTCAAAGCCCTGCTTGCTGGTCAGAAGAATCCGTACTCCGATGACGAGTTAACCGCTATCGCGACCAACTGCACGCAAAAAGAAGATGCCGCCAGAAAAGTCGAGCGTGAAATGTCGAAACGGCTGGCTACTGTTGCCCTGCAACATCGAATTGGCGAAGTCTTCGACGCAATCGTGAGTGGTGTAACCGATCATGGAACTTTCGTTCGCGTCTTGCAGCCGCACGTCGAAGGACTTCTTGCCCAAGGCGCGCAGGGACTCGATGTGGGCGACAAGTTGCGGGCCAAGCTCATTCGCGCCGACGTGCAAAAGGGATTCATCGACTTCGCCCGTGCTTAGGCTCAACGCGTTTCGGCGCTACTCTGTAACGACCGCTTTCACTAGGTTGCGCGGATGGTCCACATCGTATCCCTTCTTCACCGCGACATGATAGGCGAAGAGCTGCAAAGGAATCACTTCAACAATGGGCAAGAGCAATTCCGGCGCTGCAGGCACGTAGAACACATGATCCGCAATGGACGCGACTTCCTTGTCACCCTCCGTTGCGACCGTGACCAGTGGTCCGCGGCGCGATCTCACTTCCTTCATCACTTCCAGCGTTCTGCGATACCGCAAAAGCGAATCCGGGTCGCGGTGATCGCACGTTGCCAGCACGACGACTGGCAACTTCTCGTCCACCAGCGCGTTGGGCCCATGCTTGAGTTCGCCAGCCGGATATCCTTCGGCGTGCGCGTAAGAGATTTCCTTGAGCTTGAGCGCGCCTTCACGGGCAATGGCGTAATGCACGCCGCGGCCAAGATAGAGAAACTTTTCTGACTTGAAGTGCACGGCCCCGAATTCTTCGGCGAGAGTATCCCAGGTCGAGAGTTGTTGCTCGATCGCGCCAGGAAGGCGCATCAGCCGCTGCAGGTACGACCGCGTTACCTCCGACGTCATCCGCCCCCGCTTGCGCGCGAGAAACAACGCCATCAGGTAAAGAATCGTGAGTTGCGTGGTAAAGCTCTTGGTCGCAGGAATCGACAATTCCGGTCCTGCCCCAGAGATTAAAGCCGCCCCGGCTTCGCGCACAATGGTTGTGTCGGGAACATTTGAGATGGCAATCGTTTTTACTCCGCGCGTCAGTGCCTCGCGTTGCGCCGCAATCGTGTCCGCGGTTTCCCCCGATTGCGTAATGACCATCACGATCGGATCCACTGCCGCGTGGGTAGAACGGTAGCAGTATTCGCTCGCGTACTCGACGTCAACGGCCACGCCCGAAAGATCTTCGATCATGATTTCGCCCGCCAAGCCCGCATGCCGGCTGGATCCGCTGGCGGCGATGATCAGCTTTTCGAAAGTCAGCAGCGCGCTTTCGATGGCATGCAGTTCGCCGGGAAAGATGATGTCGTCCTTGAGGTGCTTCTCGATCGTCTTTGCGATCGCCGAGGGCTGCTCGTAAATTTCCCGCCGCATGGCGTGGGAGAACTGGCGGGTGGCATTGTTGTTTTGTTTGGCAGGAGTCATGGGCACTGGCGCTGAGAGTAAATCATTTTCCGCGTGGTGGGCAAACTGTAGCGCCGGCAACTTGCCGGCTGTCGCCGGACAGCCGCCGAGACGGCGGCGCTACAATTGCCCGCTACGAACCCCCACCTTCAAAGTAAGTTTCAATCTCCTCCAGCGTTTTCCCCTTGGTCTCAGGTAGGAACCATGTTGCGGTGATGAAATAAATCACGGTGCAAGCGGCAAAACCGAAGAACATGGTCGAGTATCCATACTTCCCCACGGTAGGCAGGAAAATCGCCGCGATGGTGGTGGAGACCGCCTGGTTGAGTACCAACGCGATGCTCATGCCGTTGGAGCGGATGCGCGTGGGCATCAACTCCGACAGCGCCAGCCAAACGCATACGCCCGGACCAACGGCGAAGAAGGCCATGAACACAAACAGCGTGATGGCAACCATCCAGCCGTTGCGTGGGGAAGGAACCGGAGTGATCAGTGCATTTTCGATCTTTAGCGGTGCTTGGCGCGCGGCATCGAGGTTGCCGAACGGGTTGGAAAAGAACGCCACCACTTTGTTCGGCGGCAAGCAGGTCTCACGGGTGATCTCGATCGGCTTGGCAGCGGGATCGTCGGAACGGACCACTTGGCTCGCCGCCCGGAAATCTCCACACGAATAAATGACAACCAGGGATGTCGGACTCACACTTCCAGGACCCAGAGAGGCCGGCGTTGTGGTTAAAAGATTTGCGGCCAGTTCCTGGTTGTAGAGCAATTTCAGCTGTTGATCTGGACTGACCATGGACTGGACTGCTGCTTTGGCATCCACGCGGTGGACCTCGGTCCTGAGGAAGAGAAATCCCGTGCAGATCAGCGATACGATAATTCCCGCAGTGCCGATTCCCAGCAAGAATTTGCGACCCTTACGGTCCACCAGCACGACGCCGCCGAAGGTCACTGCGAAGTTGATGATGGTGAACAGAACGTAACCCCAGTGCGCCCAGAGATCCGAGAGTCCGCTCTGCAAAAGAATGTTGGTGTTGTACGCGATGATCGAGTTAATGCCCGTGGCCTGGTTGCACGCGAGGATGATGCAGGCGAGCACGAACGGGGTTACATATTTCCGCCGCAGCAGCGATTCGCTGGCCTTCGATCCACCGGAACTTTTCCCCTGTTCGGCAGCGATGACTTCCTGCATTTCTCTGAGTTCAAGATCCGCCTGTTCCGTTGCGCGGGAGCGAAGCAGCGCGCTGTAAGCAGCCTCTTTTTTGCCCCGACGCAAGAGCCAGCGGGGCGACTCTGCGACCATGAAGCTGCCGATCACAAATAAAATTCCCGGTGGTAGCGACACCCAGAAGATGCCGCGCCAGGCAGTGTCTTTAAATGCCAGCAGTCTGGCTGCGTCGCCGAGCTTGGCCACCTGGTCGACGCGAAAGCTGAAGTAAACGCCGACCAACGCCGCGGTCACAATGCCCAGCGTGAGGAGCCACTGGAAGATGCCGGTGCCTTTGCCCCGGTTCGAGGCCGTCAGACACTCCGCCAAGTAGAGTGGAACGACAACGCCGATCAGGCCCGCGCTCACTCCCTGCAACAGGCGGCCGAAGACCAACGGCCCATAGCCATGCGATAGGGCGATCATGGGAATGCTGACGACGAACAGCACTCCGCTCAGCGCCATCAAGGTCTTGCGGCCCATCCAGTCCGCCAGCAATCCCGCAAACAGGGTGGAGATCACGCTGCCCAGCAAAACGGCGGCTACCACGATGGAAAGCTGACCGGCGTTGAGGCCCGACGTTGCTTCCAGGTAGGGCAGCGCGCCGGCGATGATGCCGACGTCTACGCCGTAGAGCAGCCCCCCCAGGCCAGCCACGATCAGAAGGAAGCGGTTATAGAAGATCTTTTTGTCGTCAAGCGCTGTGGGAATGCGGGTTGCGATCTCAGCAGTCATAAACTTGTGGGCACCTGAATTCGTTTTCACCTACCTACTGCGGACGAAGACGAACTGTGGTTCTGAAATGCCTCTGAATTGTAGCTTAGGTGCACCGACAAACTGGCAATATTGCTATTCAAGCTTCCGCCAGTCCTCGAGTCTCAAACCGATCACTATCTTGGCTCAAGACTCGGCTACAATACCCAAGCCGCGCACGTTCCGGTTGGGTGCCCTAAATTCCGGATGAGATACGGATTCATCATCGACAATCGTAAGTGCATCGGCTGTCATGCCTGCACAGTAGCCTGCAAGACCGAGAACCACGTTCCCCTCGCGGTGAATCGGACCTGGGTAAAATACGTGGAAAAGGGAACCTTCCCGAACACCCGGCGCGTTTTTCAGGTGACTCGCTGCAATCACTGCGAAAATCCGCCTTGCGTGACCATCTGTCCGGTCACGGCAATGTACCAGCGTAAAGATGGCATCGTCGATTTCAGTTCGGAGCGCTGCATCGGGTGCAAGGCGTGCATGCAGGCCTGCCCTTACGATTCGATTTATATCGATCCGGACGAAGGCACCGCCGCGAAGTGCCACTTCTGCGCGCATCGCACCGAGGTGGGACTGGAACCTTCCTGCGTGGTGGTTTGTCCCGAGCACGCCATCATTGCGGGAGATCTGGATGCTTGCGACGGAGAGATCGCACAGTTATTGGCACGCGAGCCCGTACGTGTACGCAAGCCCGAGCAGGGAACGCGACCCAAACTCTATTACATCGACGGAGACGAGAGTGCAATCGTGCCCACAGCGGCGCGCCATGAGTCGATCTACATGTGGGCGCAACGTAACGAGAGCGTGCATGGAGGCGGAGCGATCTATCCGCCGGATAGTCCGCTGCTGCAAAAAAATGCGCTGGCGGCGTATGACGTGTCGCACGCACGCCCGTGGGGCTGGCAGGTTCCGGCGTACTGCTGGACAAAGTCGATCGGTTCAGGCGCGCTGGCCATTCCCGCGATTGCCATGCTGCTCGGGCGTTTGGGAGCGGATCGGTTACGGGACGTAGCGCTCGCAACGGTTGCTCTCCTGTTTACCTCGCTAACGACAGTGCTGCTCGTGTGGGACCTCGAACACAAAAAGCGCTTTCTGCGAGTCGTATTCACGCCGCAGAGCAAATCCTGGCTGGCGCGGGGAGCTTTTATCCTGATCGCGTACAGCGGATTGAGCGGTCTCTTTTGGCTGACCTCAGAGCTTGGGATTTCTACCCTCGCATCCCTCCTGCTTTGGCCGACGGTGCTGGTTGGATTCTTCGCCGCCATATACACTGCATTTCTTTTTGGACAATGCGAAGGACGCGATCTGTGGCAAACGCCGCTTCTGCCGCTGCATCTGCTGGTGCAGGCACTCATGAGCGGGGCAGCGGTCTTGGCTTTGTTGCCGGCCGCGCTTGGAGGATCTGCACTGGTTTTTTGGGTCGCGAAAGAAGCGCTCGGATTCACGCTCATTTTGCACCTGCTGATCGTTGCGGCGGAGTTCATGATGCCGCATGCCACCGACAATTCCGCGTACGCGGCGCGATTGATTACCCATGGACCTTTCAGGAACTGGTTTTGGGCAGGCACGGTCTTGCTCGGTGGAATTGTGCCGTTGTTCCTTTTGGGGTGGACTCCGTTCGGATTTTATAGCGTGGCGTTGGCAGGAGTGCTGGCACTCGCGGGATTGTTGATCTTTGAGGGGTGTTTCGTCATGGCTGGGCAGAGCGTGCCCAACAGTTAGGCCAGAGAAAGCCGAGCTTCGCTCGGCGGACAGCCGAGGGCGACTGTCCCCACATTTGGGTTTGGAGATTCGGAATGAGTGACGAGTTCAAGCGCGACGGCAGCCATCTCGCTTACTGCCCTCCCGTGGAGAAGTGGGATGACTGGGTCGAACTTGATCCCGAGGCTTGGCCACGTCGGGTCGAGAAGCACTATTCGCTGGTTCCAACCGTTTGTTTTAATTGCGAATCGGCGTGCGGCCTGCTGGCCTATGTCGACAAAGAAACGGGCCAGGTCGCGAAGTTCGAGGGCAATCCCATGCATCCGGCTAGCCGTGGACGGCTTTGTGCCAAAGGGCCGGCCACTATCAATCAGATTCACGATCCCGGATCGCGTGCTTTATCCCATGAAACGCAGTGGAGCGCGCGGAGCAGGGAAGTGGACGCGCACTTCGTGGGACGAAGTGCTGGAAACGTTCGGCACGCGGATTCGCAAGGCAATCCAGGAAGGGCGCGGCGAGGAAGTGATGTACCACGTGGGGCGTCCGGGTCACGACTTCATCATGGACCGCACACTGCAGGCGTGGGGCATCGACGGGCACAATTCGCACACTAATGTTTGCTCATCGTCGGCGCGTCTCGGTTATATGCTCTGGCACTACGCCGACCGGCCGTCGCCGGACCATGCGAACGCCCGCTTCATCCTGCTGCTTTCGGCGCATCTGGAGTCGGGGCACTATTTCAATCCGCATGCCCAGCGCATCATCGACGGAAAAATGGCGGGCGCAAAGCTGGCGGTGATGGACCCTCGCCTCTCGAATACCGCCAGCATGGCGGACTACTGGATGCCGACTTATCCCGGTACCGAAGTGGCGGTTTTGCTCGCGATGGTAAAGGTGATTCTCGACGAGAACCGTTTTGATGCCGCAGTTCGTGAGGAACTGGACCAACTGGGAAGAATTGGAAGTCGATGGCTTCCAGGCGAAAGGTCAAACCTTCGAGGTGCTCATCGAAGCGTTGAAGAAACACTACGCGCGGTTCACCCCGCAGTTTGCGGAGAAAGAAAGCGGCGTCAAGGGGACGGTCATCGTCAAGATTGCACGCGAGATCGCGACTGCAGGAAGCCGGTTCGCGTCGCATCTCTGGCGCGGCAGCGCGTCCGGAAATCTTGGTGGATGGCAATCTGCCCGCGCCTTGATGCTGCTGCACGTGCTCACCGGATCGGTGGGAACCGAGGGTGGACACAATCTGAACTGCGTGGAATAAGTTCGTCCCGAAGACATTCAAAGTTCCGCCGCCGCAGAAGGGCTGGAACGAATTGCTCTATCCGAGGGAGTGGCCGCTGTCCATGCACGAGATGTCGTTTCTGTTGCCGCATTTTCTGAAGGAGGGACGCGGCCGCATTGAGGCTTATTTCACGCGCGTGTTCAATCCGGTATGGACGTATCCGGATGGCTTCTCCTGGATCGAAATGCTGCGCGACGAAGAAAAGGTCGGCCTGCACGCCGCCCTGACGCCCACCTGGAGTGAGACGGCATGGTTCGCCGACTACGTCTGCCCATGGGGTTCAGCTCGGAACGCCACGATCTGATGAGCCAGGAATCTTACGCCGGACAAGTGGATCGGTTTCCGCCAGCCGGTGAATCGCGTTCTACGCGAAAGAAGCGGTGAGAAATTCGAGTACACCTACCAATCGAATCCCGGCGAGGTTTGGGAAGAGGACGAATTCTGGATCAGCCTTTCGTGGGCCATTGATCCCGACGGCTCGATGGGCATTCGGCAATATTTCGAATCTCCTTACCGTCCCGGTCAAAAGATCACGGTGGATGAATATTACGGATGGATGTTCGAGAACTCTGTTCCCGGCCTGCCCGAAACCGCCGCCAAAGAAGGGCTCACTGCCGCTCGCAGTACATGCGCAAGTACGGCGCGTTCGAAGTGACGCGAGAGGTTTACAAGCAGAACGAGAAGCCGGTGGCGGCCGCCGATCTGGCGGGTTCGAAGGTCGAGGCCGAACGGCGTCGTCACCAAGGAAGGCAAGCCGGTGGGCGTGATGGTCGAAGACAAGGCGGTCGTCGGGATACAACACGCCTTCGCGCAAGCTGGAATTGTTTTCGAAAACCATGGCCGACTGGAAGTGGCCCGAGTTCACGCTGCCCGAGTACTACCGCAGCCACATCCACCGCTCGGCGCAGGCGGCTTCGCTGGGACAACCGGCAGAAGATTTTGACCCGAAGTACACGCCGGTCGTCGAAGTGGCCGAAAGACGCGCGCGGCGAGGTCTACACACTGCTTCCAATTTTCCGGCTGCCAAATCTCATTCATACGCGCTCGGGCAATGCCAAGTTCCTGTACGAGATTTCGCACAAGAATCCGCTGTGGGTGAATCCCGTGGACGCCGGAAAACTCGGTGGCGTCCGCACCGGCGATCTGTTGAAGGTCCACACCGAGATCGGCTACTTCGTGCTCCACGCCTGGGTCACCGAGGGACTTACGCCTGGCGTGGTCGCCTGCTCTCACCATCTGGGCCGTTGGCGCGATTAATAAAGACGATCAAGTGGAACGCATGTCGAGCGCATGGGTGGACCTGAAGGAAGTCGGCAAAGGCCAGTGGAAGATGCGCCAGATTCGAAGGTGTCTCGCCCTACGAGAGCCCCGATCCCGACACCAAGCGCGTCTGGTGGAGCGACGCCGGCGTGCATCAGGACATCACTTTCCCGGTCCACCCTGACCCGGTCAGCGGCATGCACTGCTGGCACCAAATGGTGCGCGTGGAAAAAGCTGGGCCGGACGACCGGTATGGCGACATTTTTGTCGACACCAATCTTTCGTTTGCCGTTTATCAGAGATGGAAGGCGCTGGCGCGCCCGCGCCCGGGTCCCGGGGCCTGCGGCGGCCGTTATGGATTCCGCGGGTCGGTGCGGCCGGAGGAAGCTGCTTACTACATCAAGAAAGCCGTAGATGGGTACGCGGTCTTATCGTGAGCGACGGCAGCGCTACTTTCGAGATTCTTTCTCTGTCGGCAGGCTGAACGAAAACACCGAGCCGCTGCCTAACTGGCTAACTACACCGATTGCGCCACCGTGGGCCTCCACGATCACTTTCGCGATTGCCAGCCCCATGCCTGTTCCGGGGGCGGTGTAGCGCTGGTGTTGACCGCGATAGAATTTTTCGAAAATCAGCGATTGCTCGAACGAATCGATGCCCGGACCGCGGTCGGCAATACTGGTCACCAGGCGGTCGCCTTTTACCTCACTGGTTACTTTGATCGGAACTCCGGGTTCAGAATACTTGCCGGCATTTTCCAGAAGGTGCATCAATACTTCCCGGATGCGCTGCACATCCATGCGTACTTCAGGTAGCGTCGCAGCAGCCACGACCTCCACCGGATGATTTTCAAGCGCCGCCTTGGCGTCCTGCATAGCCGGTTCGAGCGATTCGAAAATCGAATGTGGCTGCAAATCGAGTTTGAACATTCCTGAATCGAGTTGTGCCATCTCCGCGGCTTCGCCCACCAGGCGGTTCAATCGGTCGGTCTCTTCGTCGATGACCGTCAGCAATTCGCGTCTGCTTTGATCCTCCAGAGTGGCGCCCGACAATAAGGTTGTAACGCTGGCCTTGATGGAAGTGAGAGGCGTACGAAATTCGTGGGTAACCGAATCGAGCAAAGCAGAGCGCAGCAGTTCATGTTCCTGCTCCGCGCGATTCTTGCTGAGGGCGTCCAGCGCGCGCGCGCGTTCGATGGACAGACCCGCAAGGCTTCCCAGCGCATCGAGAGTTTCTCGCGAGAGCGCGTCTCCGGTGACGCTTAAGGCTCCGACCGTGCGCATTCCGAGGCGCAGAGGGACGTATGATACGCCTTCCTGCGTGATGGGCTCACCACGCAAAAGTGTGGAGCGCAATACGTTTTCGTCGAAATTGGCATCCGGCGATGAACGATAGACCGTGGGATGATCCGTCGCCATGACGGCGACGCTGCCTACCGAAAAAGTTTCTTGCACATAGAGGGGAAGAGCGTTCAGCAGTTCGAGCACGTTTTCTGAAGCCAGCAATCTCTGACTCAGACCGAAAAGCCGCTCCACTTCGCGGCGGCGCTGTTTCGCGCCTTCCGCCTCGCGACGTGCGCGTTCCGCCAGGTTGCTGGCTACGAGTGCCGTTACAAGGAAGGCGAACAAGGCGACCCAATTCTGGGGGTCGGAAATTGTGAACGTTCCAATCGGAGGCAAAAAGAAAAAATTGAAAGCTGCCGTGGCCCCGACCGCCATCGCCATCGCATAGCGCAGTCCCCAGTAGGCCGAGGTCAGCAGCACGGTCACCAGGAACATCAACGCAACGGTTGTGTGATTCACGTGCAGCTTGAAATCTACGGCCGTGATCACGCCAATTGCGGCGACCACAAGTGCGTAGCGCACCGCTTGCGTCTGTGCCCCGGTTTTCACTCCCGCATTGTACGATGGACGTGACAATTCCTCCGCTGCGAAAGACAATGGCTGTGATGACCAAGACGCCTGAGGAGTGGCTGAACGAAATTTCGCCAGAAAAGACGCGCGGAATCTTCAAGCTGTTCCTCGGATACGCGCCCGGGGTGGGCAAGACTTACAGCATGCTAAGCGAGGCCATCCGCCGTGCCAGTCGCGGAGAAGATGTGATCGTCGGCGTAGTGGAAAGTCATGGCCGCAAGGCGACGGCCGAACTGGCCGGCAAGCTTGATCGCGTCCCGCCTCGAAAGCTGGAGTACAAAGGGACTGCTTTTGAAGAAATGGACGTGGATGCGATTCTTGCCCGCAAACCCGCGGTGGTCGTGGTGGATGAGTTGGCCCACACCAATATTGAGGGCAGCAAGCATGCCAAACGCTACGAAGACGTCATGGAATTGCTGGAGGCGAAAATCGATGTGCTCTCTACCATGAACGTGCAGCACGTCGAAAGCATCGGTCCCACCGTTCAGCAGATCACCGGCGTGCAGGTGCGAGAGACGGTTCCGGATTGGGTGATGCAGCGCGTGGACGAAATCGTCCTTGCCGATCTCACGCCGCAGGCCCTGCAAAAACGCATGCAGCGCGGCGACATCTACCCTGTAGACCGCGCCCAGCGCGCTCTCTCGCATTTCTTCCGACCGGGCAACCTGATCGCTTTGCGGGAATTGGCGCTGCGGCAGGTTACGGGAGTTGTCGACCGTAGTCTCGACGCTTTTCTGGAAAAGGACGGAACGCAGCCAGCGCACACAGTGCGCGAGCGCATCGGCGTGGGGGTCAGTTCCAATCCCGCAGCTCAATATCTGATCGCCCGTGGGTCTCGCATGGCCCAGGCCATGGGCGGCGAGCTTTACGTTTTTTACGTTGACGTCGGCAGCGATACACGCCCCGAGGATCAAAAGACCCTAGCCGAGAATGTACGGTTCGCCGAGAACCTGGGGGCACGCGTCGTGCGCACTTCCGGTAGAAGCATTGCCGACGGTCTTGCCCAACTGGTACGCGAACACCACATCACGCAAGTAATTTTCGGTCGATCGGCCCGCACTGGTTGGCAGCGGTATCTCTATCTGTCGGCCATCCAGCGGTTTCTGCGCGACTCACCTTCCGTCGATGTTCACATTGTTACGCAGGAGGCTCGCTGATGGCCGATCGGCCTCACATTCTCGTCGTGGATGACGAACCGCAGATCACGCGCGTATTGCGCACCAGTCTTTCGGCACAAGGCTATGACATCCGCATCGCTAACACCGGCGAAATGGCGCTGGAGATCATGAAAGACTGGCAGCCCAACCTGATCATCACCGATCTGTCGATGCCCTCGATCGATGGCATCGAGCTTTGCCGCAGCGTTCGCGCCGTTTCTCAGGTTCCCATTGTCGTGCTTTCGGTTCGCGACAAAGAGCAACAGAAGGTGGAAGCTCTCGATGCCGGAGCCGATGACTATGTCACCAAGCCGTTCGGCATGAATGAACTGCTGGCTCGGGTACGGGCGAATCTCCGTCGGGTTCCTACGGAGAGCGATCCGAATGACGGGGTGATCGAGATTGGTGATTTTCGCATCGATACGGCCGCTCACAAGGTCACCGTTCGCCGCGGCGAAGTGCGGCTGACTCCGAAGGAGTTCGACCTGCTGGTCTTTCTCGCGCGCCGTCCCGGCAAGGTGGTAAACCACCGCACTCTTTTAGGCGCAATCTGGGGCGGGCAAAGCACCGAGCAGGTGGAGTATCTCCGCGTTTTCGTGGGCCAGTTGCGCAAGAAGCTGGAACCAGATGCTTCCTCGCCGCGCTACATCGTCACCGAGCCATGGGTTGGATACCGGTTTGAACCCGGGGAGTAAGAGATTTCGTTCCAGCGCCAGCCAACGACCTCCAGCCTGCTTACAAACAATCTACGAACCCTTTATTCAATCTTTACGCCTTCCGTCATCAAATCTTTCAAGGGCGGAAGGGACGAAGGAAGTCCTGACCGCGAAATAACAAAATGCTTCTACTGCTACTGGGACTTTTGATCCGACTGCGCAAGAAGGAAGGCGCACCGTCATGCGAAGGCCAGTCTTGCAGTCGGGCATTCGCCGAACCACAGAAAGGCTAAGAGGTCATGTCGACGATTCAGGATGTTTCTGCGGAACAGCTGGCTAAAGTTTTTCACCACTATCGGGAAGCTTTGACGCATAAAGGCGAGTGTCAGGGCAGCGAGGATCAAGCCTCTTCCTGGGATCGCGCGCCGCAGAACGAGCGAAAATTAATGGTCGCCGCAGCCCGTTTGGCGTTGCTCGAGTTGACGATGACCCCCGCGCCACCCAACCCGCAACGCAAGTACTACGCTACGCCGGGCGAGGCGGAGTGGGGCAGCTGAACCTTGATGCCGGAAATGACCCTTACGAATTTTTTATGAACTCTTGACTCCGATCTTACGCTCAGAGTTGTCCAATGGCGTGGACGAGAGTTTCAGTGCCAGGTGATCCGCTGGCTTTATGAGAATTGCACTGGCAATGCTGAGTGTCGGGGCAGTCACGTTTCAGCTGCGCTTCCTGGTGGCTCTGGTTAAGGAAGTAAAGAGTAAACCTACCAGCGCCGTAATTAAGGTTGCGAAAGTCAAACCATCCAGGCAGTATGGCGAACTTGTGCAAATGACTGTTCAAACCCCGACACCAAGGGTTTCTGTCAAAACCGGCGAGCGGATGGCTCTCTGATTAACAGGTCACGAAATTAGCTGAGGAAACCACCTATGCAGGACGTTCTTTGGGTCGCTGTCACGATCGTGTTTTTCGCGCTGTCGGTTGTCTACGTGCGTTTTTGCGATCGCATGAAGTAGGAGGATGTCATGGACATACAGTCTCTCATCATGCTTATCATCAGCGCTCTGGTAACCGTGTACCTGTTCTACGCGCTGCTGCGTCCGGAGAAGTTCTGAATGACCATCAATGGCTGGCTGCAGATCTTCGTATTCCTGGGGTTGATCTTCGCCGTCACCAAGCCGCTCGGCGTCTTCATGACGCGCGTGTTTGCCCGCGAACGTACCTTCCTGGACCCGGTGCTACGGCCCATTGAGCGCATGCTCTATCGCGTTACTGGGGTGGATGAATCGCACGAGATGCGCTGGACCGAATACGCGACCACCATGCTGCTATTCAGCGCGGTTTCGATGCTCGTCCTGTATCTGATCCAGCGAGTGCAGGGAATGCTGCCGCTCAATCCGCAGCACCTCGGGGCTGTAACGCCCGAGCACCTAGCGTTCAATACTGCCGCGTCGTTCACCACCAACACCAACTGGCAGGCGTATTCGGGCGAGACGACCATGAGCTACTTCACCCAAATGGCGGGCCTTGCGTTTCACAACTTTGCTTCGGCGGCGACGGGAATCGTGCTGGCAATCGCTTTCATCCGCGGGATTGCACGGCGGCAAATGAACACCTTGGGAAATTTCTGGGTCGACTTCGTCCGCTGCTGCTTGTGGGTGCTTCTGCCTTTCTGCATCGTGGGATCTCTGCTGCTGGTTTCGCAAGGGGTAGTGCAGAACCTGAAGCCCTACGACACCGTGAAACTGATCGAGCCGCGGCAAGTGCAACACGTGGGTGCTGACGGCAAACCGGCTATGGATGCGAGCGGCAAGCCAGTCATGGACACGGTCACCACACAAACGATCGCGCAGGGCCCCGTGGCTTCGCAGGAAATCATCAAGGAATGGGGCACAAATGGTGGAGGATTCTTCAATGCAAATAGTGCTCATCCCTTTGAGAATCCCACGCCGCTCACGAATCTGATCGAACTGTTCTGCATTTTCGCAATCGGTTCCGGCCTCACTTACACGCTCGGACGTATGACGGGCTCTCCTGCTCATGGATGGGCGGTGTGGTCGGCGATGGCACTCCTGTTTCTCGCCGGCGTGACGGTTGCCTACAGGGCGGAGGCGCAAGGCAATCCGCTGTATCCCTCGACCATCGCGCAGCACGCCTCGAACCTGCAGCCGGGCGGCAATATGGAGGGCAAAGAAGTTCGTTTTGGCATCGCTAATTCCGCCTTGTTTGCCACGGTGACGACCGACGCCAGTTGTGGGGCGATTAACGGCTGGCACGATTCGTTCACGCCGCTGGGCGGCATGGTGCCGCTCGTGAACATCATGCTGAGCGAAGTGATCTTTGGCGGGGTCGGATCGGGAATGTACGGCATTCTGGTCTACATTGTTCTTGCCGTCTTCATCGCCGGGCTTATGGTCGGCCGCACGCCGGAATATCTGGGCAAGAAAATCGAAGCCTACGACGTCAAGATGGCGATGCTGGTCTCGCTGGTTTTCCCGCTGATCATCCTTACGCTCACCGGAATCTCGGTGGTCAAGGGCTTTGGAACCGCGGGCATTTCCAATCCCGGTCCTCACGGACTGAGCCAGATTCTTTACGCCTTCACGTCGTCCGCCGGAAACAACGGCTCCGCCTTCGGGGGACTCACGGTCAACACGCCTTGGTATGACACGGCCACTGGCATCACCACGCTGGTGGGCCGCTTTTTCATGATCATTCCCATGCTGGCCATTGCCGGCAACCTTGCGCAGAAAAAGTATGTGCCACCGTCGCTGGGCACGTTTCCGGTTACGACGCCGTTGTTCTCGCTGCTCCTGATTAGCGTCATTTTGATTCTCGGCGCACTTACGTTTTTCCCGGCTCTCAGCCTGGGGCCGATTCTCGAGCACCTTCTGATGCAGGTTGGAAAGACTTTCTAAAAACCTATGGCCAGTCATCACAAGTCCGTTTGGGATGTAAAACTCGTTCGCAGCGCTGCCTGGAGTTCGCTGCTCAAGCTGAACCCGCGCAATATGATGGGGAATCCCGTCATGTTCGTGGTCGAAATCGGCAGCGTGATCACCACGGTGCTCTTGATTCTCCATCCTCAGGAGGCCTTTAGCTTCAACCTCCAGATCACGCTGTGGTTGTGGTTCACCGTTCTATTCGCCAATTTTGCCGAGGCCATGGCGGAAGGCCGCGGCAAGGCGCAGGCGGAAACGCTGCGGCGGGCGCGGTCAGAGACCATCGCGAAGCGTATTATCTCCAACGGCAAGATCGAAGAAATTCCGAGCGCGAAGCTGCGCGCCGGCGATCTGGTTTCTGTCGCTGCTGGAGAACTTATTCCTGGGGACGGAGAGATTGTGGAGGGGGTGGCGTCGGTCGACGAATCTGCCATTACGGGCGAATCCGCGCCTGTGATTCGCGAGGCCGGCGGCGATCGCTCGGCAGTCACAGGGGGGACACGCGTCCTCAGTGACTTCATCAAGGTCAAGATCACCTCGAACCCCGGCGAAACTTTTCTGGACCGGATGATCGCGCTGGTCGAAGGTGCATCGCGGCAGAAGACGCCCAACGAAATCGCTCTGAACATCCTGCTCGCGGGGCTGACCATCATCTTCTTGCTGGCGGTGGTCACGCTGCAACCCTTCGCGATTTACTCGGGATCGCCCCAGACCGTGTTTGTGCTGGTCTCGTTGCTGGTGTGCCTGATTCCCACCACTATCGGCGGGCTGCTCTCGGCGATTGGAATTGCCGGCATGGATCGGCTGGTTCAGCACAACGTTCTCGCAATGTCGGGGCGGGCAGTGGAAGCGGCAGGCGATGTGAATACTCTGCTGCTGGACAAGACCGGCACGATTACGTTCGGCAACCGCCAAGCCACCGAATTTCTCCCCGCGCCCGGGGTGACGGAAGCCGATATGGCGGATGCGGCGCAACTCTCGTCGCTGGCCGATGAAACACCGGAGGGTCGCTCAATCGTTGTGCTCGCCAAGGAAAAGTACAAACTGCGCGGACGAGATTTCGCCACCCACGAAGCAGAATTCATCCCCTTCACGGCCCAGACCCGCATGTCCGGGGTCAATCTGGATGGCCGGCAGATCCGCAAAGGCGCGGCCGACTCCATTGCGCACCATCTCGAACTGAACAATGCCGCCATGCCCCAGGAAGTGCGCGCCGCGGTCGAACGGATCGCCTCTTCCGGCGGCACGCCTCTCGTGGTCTCGGAGAACCGCCGGGCCATGGGCGTGATTCATCTCAAAGATGTGGTCAAGGGAGGAATTCGCGACCGCTTCGCGCAGCTCCGAGCCATGGGCATTCGCACTGTGATGATCACGGGCGACAATCCGCTGACTGCGGCCGCCATTGCCCGCGAAGCCGGCGTGGATGACTTCCTTGCTCAAGCTACGCCCGAAGACAAGCTGAAGCTCATCCGCAGCGAGCAGGCCGGCGGCAAGCTGGTTGCCATGACCGGCGACGGCACGAATGACGCTCCCGCGCTGGCGCAGGCCGATGTTGGCGTTGCCATGAACACCGGAACGCAAGCGGCAAAAGAAGCCGGGAACATGGTCGATCTCGACTCCAATCCCACCAAGCTCATCGAGGTCGTAGAAATCGGCAAGCAGTTGCTGATGACGCGAGGCGCGCTTACCACTTTCTCGATCGCCAACGATGTCGCCAAGTATTTCGCCATTATTCCCGCCATGTTTGCCGTCACTTTTCCCGTGCTCAACGCGCTGAATATCATGCATCTGAAGACCCCGCAGTCGGCAATCCTGTCGGCAGTCATCTTCAACGCTCTGATCATCATCGCGCTCATCCCGCTGGCGCTGCGGGGCGTGAAATACCGCGCCATGAACGCCGAGGCCTTACTGCGCCGCAATCTCTTTATCTACGGAGTCGGCGGATTAATCGCGCCCTTTGTGGGCATCAAGATTATCGACATGCTCATTACAGCCGCACATCTGGCCTGAGGATTTCAATGAAGAAACATCTGATCACCGCATTCCTGATGACCATCGCCACCACGATTCTGCTGGGAGTGCTTTATCCGCTCCTGATTACCGCGCTGGCGCAAGTTCTCTTCAAAGACAAGGCCAATGGACAGATCCGTTACCGCAACGGAGAAGCCATTGGTTCACGCATCATCGGCCAGCCATTCAACTCGGCGAAATATTTCCACTCACGTCCCTCTGCGGCGGGCAACGGATACGACGCCGCCAATTCCGGTGGCACCAACTACGCTCCCACCAACCAGAAACTGATTGACCGCGTTCGCTCCGATGCCAGCAGCCTGCATCAAGAGAACTCCGCCCAGCCAATTCCTGTGGATCTCATCACGACCTCCGCTTCGGGCCTGGATCCCGAAATTTCTCCGGCCGCGGCGGAGTTTCAGATTCCCCGCATCGCGCGAGAGCGAGCCCTGCCCGAATCCGCAATCCGCGACCTGGTACAGCAGCACACGGATCAGAGAGACTTGGGACTCTTCGGGGAACCGCGAGTGAACGTCTTGGAACTCAACCTGGCTCTGGACGCTCTCAGCGTTTCGCATCCTGAGAAGTAAGACTCACCACAGCAACCTTGTTGACTCCGCTGCATGCCAGGTACAGCCGCCGATCGGGCGTTGCTACCATATTGCGAACCACGCCACCGCCGGATGGAATCGGCTTCGTACTGAACTTCTCCGACGGAGGATCGAATTGAACCACGGTATTCGGTTTCACTCCCGACTCGCTGTACCAGACTTGGCCATCGCTCGTGATTGCGATGCCATACGGCTCGGACCCAGCGCCCCCCGGTGACGGCCATTCTTTCAGCAGCGTTGCTGAGGACGGATCGAAATGTCCCAGATAGCCGCGCGCGTAATCGGTGTAATAGATTGTCCCGTCGGGCGCGAGCGCGATCCGCCGTGGCCGAGCGCCATCAGCCGGCAGAGTGTATTCGTGAATTTTCATCGTCCGCGGATCAATGCTGGCCAGCTTGTTCGCTCCGAACTCGCAAAAGATCGGCGTGTTGTTCTGCAAGATTACGATGCCGTACGGCACAGCGTGCGAAGTCGGCACTTTTGTCAGCGTCATCTTGCCGGTTTTCGGATCGAGCCGCCCGACATAGTTGGTCTGTTCGTTGGTGAACCACAAAATGCCATCGTGGTCGAATGCGGGCGTGTGCGGATCGATCTCGGCGCCATTGTCGGGGCGATACTCGGCAATCTCGCCGGTCTTGGGATTCAGCTTGCCAACATAACCGCCCGAGATCGCGGTGAACCAGATGTTTCCGTCCTTGTCCGCGACTAGACCGTGCGGACCGGAATTCGGCGTCTTCAACGTATATTCCTTAAACGTTCCGGTCTTGGGGTCGAGGCGGCCGAGCTTATTCGCGCCTTGGCCCGTGTACCACAGCGAGCCGTCGGGGGCCAGTGCGGGATCATGCGGACGCGACTTCGGCGTCGGCACTTCGTATTCTTGAATCTGTACGTTCAACGTTCCTACCGCTGGGGAAGCGGCAATCGTGGTGGCTAACGTGAATGAACACAGTTTGCTCAGATGCATGCTCGTGCTCTCTTTCCTCGAAGTGACACTCGCTCCGCTTGATTTTGATAGAGACGACTGCTGCAGTCAATTGCTGAGAATTGCGAGGTTCCAGGTTGCCCGGCACTACGGATTATCCACGCCAGGCCCGATCCGCGGACTTGCCCGGGTGGAACATGTTTGATCAAGCCGGCTTTGCCAACTCGCGAGGGCTGCTCGCCGCTGCACGCCATTCTGGTTTTCGCTCTCTGTTAGCCTGAGACAATCCGCGTCGGAGACCCTCAGCGTCGAAATCCGTTCCGTAGACCGGAGTGCCGGGTTGCTGTCTCCAGGATTCGTCCAGACCACCGGCATCCACGCCATCGAATCCCAGTTCGTCCACGAGTCGCAGCACGATGGCTTTCGCGGCCTTGTCGTCCCCTGCAACCAGCAAGGCTATGCGCCCTGATGTACCGGCGGGACGGCCGAGCTCGATCAAGTGTTGAGCGTAGATGTTGTTGAATGCCTTAATCACGGGATGGTGCAGTTGCTGCTCCACCCATCGACTTTCTGGCATACCCTTTTCAATCGCATCCATGCGCCCGTCGCGTTGTTGCGGATAGTAGTTGCTCGTATCGACGACGACGACATGATCACCGACTCCCTGAAATAAATCCTGGGGAAGTTTGGGAATATTCTTGATGGGAATGGTGACGATCACCACGTCTCCGCTGCGAGCCGCCTCTTTCGCGGTGACCGCCTTCGCTCCCGTTTGTGCCGCCAAATCGCGGAGCGTTTCCGGGCCCCGAGAGTTAGCTACAAAAACGTTATGTCCCAATGCAGAGAGACGCCGGGTCAACGTTCCACCGATATGTCCTGCTCCAATGATTCCGATGTTCATCGCTGCTCCTTTCCTGGTGATGTGTTGGCCGCGAACTGAGTTTCTACAGGAACAGATTCAAGAACGGTGGATAGGTTCCCTGTTTTTTTGCTATCGCGGAAATGCGTTACCAAACGCGTCCGTCCGCGAACATGAGTGCCCGGAGAATTTGGACGAATCTTCAAGAGCTTGAATTTCTTGCACCGCTTCGCTCCCAACACGGATGCTACGCAATTTCGTAACTCAATGTCAGAGCCGGGTTTGCGCGATTGGAAGTGAGTGGCGAGCGAATTGCAGCTATCCCACTGCAATTTGAGATTCGCGGTTTCGCCTGTTAATCCCGTAGTCCATAAAGGAGGACTTTACTATGACAGGCTCCATCCGATCTGCGTCGCGACAAAGCGTTGTTTGCTGCATTTGCGCTGTGCCCCTCCCACTCGAAACCAGCAAGACCGATGAGCATGGAACAGGCGTTCATGAAGAATGCTACGTCCACAAAACAATCTCTAGATTCAGGACAGGCAGCGCGGTTCAACTATCCAGGAATTGGCTCCGTTCGATATTTGTGCGGTTCCAACACAGACTCCACGTTATCGATAACTGTTGAATTCGCGATTATTTTCCGTGCTTTCTAAATAGCGATCCTCGAGCCTCTGTTTCTCAACATAGGTTCTAGATTCTGAGAACAACGCAGGACAGGAAAATGCAGCCCGCAGTGTAAAATCAAGGGGACTGCAGCGCACTGGCCCCGTAGCTCAGATGGATAGAGCAGCGGTTTCCTAAACCGATACAGCCCGTCCGCAAGTCGCTGGAAACACTGCAACTTGCTGATAACGCTGGAACGCTCTGGAACGCGTTCAACGCAGTTCATGCCTGTTCCCGCCCTATCACCGCAACTAAACCGCAACTTTTTTCTCGGGGGGCTTTTGCCATGACCGTCAGTCAACTCGCGGCCCGACTACATCGAGCGGCACGCGATTCCGCACACGGCGGAGGAGTTCGAGGAACTGCGGAGGGCCACGAACATGTTCGGCGACGCGACGTCGAAGATGGTGCAGTGATCGCCAATAAAAAAAGGCCCTTCATTTTCTGAAGGGCTTTCCTTTTGGTACAACTGTCGTCTCAGGCCGCCCGCCTCGCCGCCTGGAGCTTCGGCTGCTGAAAGTCACTGCTTGCGTCGGCTCTTGCGACTTTTCCTTTTCTCCTCCGGTTTGTCTGGAGCTGCAACCTGGACTGTCACGGTCGTCGTTTTGGCTGGCTTCACCTTTGATTCGAGGAGCTTATACCTTACGCGCACCGTCTCATCGGTGAGTAAACCGCCAATTTCCATTGCACCGGTGTGCACCGCCTCAAGTCGTTTATGGAAATAGTTCCAAAACATTCCAAAAACCTGAGATGACGATAAGGGTCCATTGCACGCCCCCAGCGAATCTCATAAAGAAGGTCTTGGGGAGCTCAGTCACGTACACCGGGATAAATATTGAGTCCACGGCTGCCTCTGACCATGGCATATTCAGGCCGCTAACCCTCGCAATGCCGAAGTAGACGAAAGAGAACAGCAGAGCTATATAGACGTAAATGCAGACGTAGAAAGCACCCACAAGAAGGCTAGCCCATCGCGATAACAGGTATTTGTTCCCTAAGAAGCGCGCCACTCTCTCCCTTAAGCCAAGCTGCTGCCATAAATCTTTTAGCTCTTTGGTGACCTCGGTCTTGGGAGTTACCGTCGCTAGCATGGCGAGCATAACGTTCAGGCGGGTGTAAAGCGCTGCGCCGATCTTTTCTAACCACGAGCGCGAAAAGAGAGTCAATTTTAGGATCGTCAGGATTCGCAGCGCTAGAACGCACAGAACGACGGCAAAACTTAGCCACAGGACGAGGTTATGGGTGGCAAATAGCAGGAGGGCACACCATAGTACCGTGAAGCGCCTAAATGGGCGCGTGACCACGGAGAGAGTGGTGGGGCTCTTCTTCGCCGCAGGCGCCACGGGATTCGCAGGAGCAGAAGAAACGGCTGGTTGCGCGACGATGGCCTGTGGTAAGGGGCAGCCGGATTAGGTAAGACAATAAGTTCTGTAAGGGTGGGCCCATCTTCTGCCGGTTGGTCGCGACTGAACCAAGCGTTGATTCCTTTGAGCGCCAGAAAAAGCAAGACAAAGAAACGGCCCAACAGGACAAAGGGGAAAAAGTAGATATAGAGCGCACTCTTAACTGTGTCCCCCCATCCAGATGAGCAAAGAACGGAAAATAAAAATAGGAGAACGAAGAGCGTCATTTCTGAAAGGGTCAGGTGAACGTAACGTGACAGCACCGCCAGAATACGCGTGTGTGGATTCCAGAAGAACAGGGCGTGAAGCCACAAGAAGGAGGCGAGTAGAAATCTCGTGAGCCTACGAATAACGATCACTACAGAGTTCATCCCGGACTCCCGACCAGCACCTAAACAAGCAGGCGGGTGGAAAGGCTGTCGGTCTTCAGAGTAACAGTTCAGCCTTGACAACCACATCACCAGGCTGGCATCCGCAGCAAAGCACGGCTTGTCCCCTTATACGCTTGGAGCTTGGGCCAGGCCACACGGGAGCACGCCAATGACGAAGATGAGTGACAAAAGGTCACCTTACCCAACGCAGGCCATAGCGCAGGAGTTCCACGGGTGCACGTCAGGGTCGCCGCTCCGCTCCTGTTCGAACAGTTCCTCCCGCGCACTCCAATGCGGCGCCACAACCGCGTCGGAGTGTTGATCCGCAGCGGCGCTCAGAAGGTGGGCTAGATGTGGAGTTCGGGAAGGCTCTGACCGAACCTTGCCCAATTCTCAATGAGTGTGAACGCCTTGATTTCAACGTTTACAAAGAGCCGCCTGAACCTAATAGATTCACTTCACAATCGGGACAGCCGCAATCAGCCCGCCGCCTGGCGGGCTTTTGTTTCCTACAGCGCCAGTTTTCGGCAGGTCTCCGATTCGCAAGGTCCGTAAGAACGCTCCGAGCTCTGGAGCCGGCTTCATCCCGTATGTGTCTGGGTAGTTCGGGAAGATCACGTGGAGCAAGGCCGCGCTCTCTTCGACAGTGAAGTTCTCGTCACTCATTCGCATACGCTTGGCGATTGCGTTGATCCGTTTACTGGATGAGCTGCCTTTTCTTGAACTCGGAAAACAATCGGGTGACAGTGTTGCGCGTCGTACCGATGCTCTCAGCAATCTCCTCTTGGGTGAGCGTGATCCGCGACGAGCCGCTATTGTGCGAAGGCAGGAACTTAGAAACCCTCTCCGATACTGCGAGACCAAGAGTCCGGATCACTTCGTGAGCGGCGTAGTAGTTGCTGCAGAGTTGTTCTGCGACCGCCTGGGCCACTTCCCCATGTTCCCTCATGAATTGCAGCAAGGAATCCCGAGGAATGAAACTGGCCCGTCCGCAGTCCATCATTTCAGCCGTCACTTCGTAGGGGCGGTTGGAAACCACAGCGTTCAGACCCAAGACATCTCCGGGCTGAGAGATTTTCGTGATGATCGTTTTGCCTTCATGGGAACAAGTTGATAGTTTCACCCTGCCTGTGCAAAGTAGAAACACGCCATATGCCGCCTGCCCTTCGATGAAGAGTTGGGCTCGCTTGGGATAGACTGCTGTAGATTTGACTGCGTTCAGGCAGTGTAGAGCGCGATCGGAAAGGTCACAAAAGTATTGTCCTGTCCTCATTGCACAACTCAGGCAGCTATCCGAAATTGTTTGAGATCGCATGTCCGCCTTCAGACGCCTACCTCGTTCGATGACGCTGTCAATTCGCTTTCCGTCAGACCGCACACAGGGGTTGGCTCACTTCCAATTGAGGCTCGAATTTCAAAGACACATCGAGCGCGCGAGAGATGAGGCACAACCTCTCCGCTCTCTTCAGAAGCTCAAGGGCACGCTCCCGCTCCTCGACGGAAGCGATCCTCAGACTTGGGCGGAGGATAATTTCCGTAAAACAGTAGCCGGACTGCGCCTTGCGAATCAGTGCCGCTAACCTCCACCTCCAAGTCAGTGAACTCAAATTGCGCACTGCCAGCGATAGTCCGCACGGTGGTAGTGAAGCAGCCGGCGATGGCGGCTAAAAGAAGTTCCTCTGGCGTCCAGCGACCTTCAAGTCCGCCAAATTCCTTTGGGGCCGTAAAGTGGATGGCATTGGGGGCGGAGT
Organism: uncultured Acidobacteriaceae bacterium; assembly: GCA_963774565.1. Taxonomy (GTDB): domain Bacteria; phylum Acidobacteriota; class Terriglobia; order Terriglobales; family Acidobacteriaceae; genus Sulfotelmatobacter. The sequence continues at coordinate 49,069 of CAVZFP010000030.1, forward strand.
CCGATTTGGCGATACCCGTGCGCCCGGAAGTCCACCATGCGCTTACTCGATACGAATGTCCTGCCTTTTTTTGAGCCATAAAACCCTCGACCTCAGCGTAGATTGACAGAGAAACGGGAACACGCGTGTGGGGTAGTACCGCATCATGTGATTGGGATCACCCGACGTTCTTAAAGGCTGGTTCACGACTTTGCTTTTCTCTGGACGCCAGCGTACCGACAGGAGCATTTCGAGAGGAGTAGCGTTTACTTGCAGGAAAGCAGTTCGACTCGCTGAAAGCGGGTTTACGCATGTCACTGATCCGCCTTGCGGTGGTAGAGGATTACGCGCCCTTCCGCCAATACATCTGTCAGACACTGGCGAAATCGTCAGTGTGGCAGATCATCTGCGAAGTGTCCGACGGACTAGAAGCAGTCCAAAGGGCACTAGAACTTAAACCGGACTTGATTCTGCTCGACATCGGACTCCCCACGCTGAACGGCATTGAGGCCGCTCGGCAAATTCGCAAACTTTCCCCGGGATCCAAGATAGTCTTCGTGAGTCAGGAGTCCGATCCCGAGATTGTGCAGAGCGCACTCGGCTTGGGGGCGTGGGGCTACGTTGTGAAATCAAGGGCCGCAAGCGATCTACTGGCTGCGCTCGAAGCGGTGCGTGAGGGCAGGCAGTTCGTCAGCGCCGGATTATCCGCTCATGCAACTCCCTCAACCAGCCCCATAAGTGAACCTCGCTTGCGTGATCTGCAATCGGCCCGTCTATCTTGAGACTTCTAAAACGAACGACGGCGGCCAAGCCGTGCATGGGGATGTTATGTCGCGAAAGTCGCCCTCAAAACAGCCACGCTCAAGGACGCTGCGCTCTAGAAAGTCTCAATCGACAAACCCGCTCGATTGTCCAAATGACCTGTCCCTATACGAATGGGAGAGCCGGATAGCAGAAGCAAAGCTAGCCGCCCAGCACAAATCGAAGAAACAGCGCCAAGAGCTTTGAACCTAAATAGATTCACTCTGAAAGTCTGGCGTAACCCCCATTACATTGACCTAGGAACGAGGTGGATCGCACATCCGCCGCGCCGCTTGGCATCACTTCGCGGTGTGGATGCGGAGGAACGGTTGTGGCACGAGTTCTTCTTGATGACCGGGTAATTCGGGAAAATCGCTTGGAGCAAAGCCGCGCTCTCCGCGACACTGAATTTGTGATCACTCATTCACTCACTTGGCGAGGCGCTTTCCATGTGGCGTCATTTTTGAGACTCGGGTGGAGAGCCGCAAGAATGAGACGCGAATTGTTTTGCCACAATGTCGTAATGCGCACCATCGGGAAACCTAAAGGACAGTCTACAGTGTATGCATTCCAGAAAACGGCCCTTCGGACACATTAGGATACCGATGTGATGGGGAGGAAGGACGAGCGTAGAACTGCTGGCTGACATTGCATATTCCAACTCTCCAACATACAAGGCCATCATACGCTTCTGCTCTCAGCATGTCTGTCAATAAGAGCTAAGCCACAAAAAAAAGGCCAAACGCTCGGATGAGTCCAGCCTGAAAGGTTCATCAACACAACAATGAAGTGAAGCGCGAAGCTCGACCCTAGAACTTTTGGCTGCATAAGTTTCGCGCCACGTTCGCAACGGGGTGCCTGTGAGCTGGCGTCGATCTGCGTACCGTGCAGCAGTGGCTCGGTCACTCCGACATGGAGAGCACGATGAGGTATCTGAAGCCATCGCGCAGCCAGCAGGTGCGGGAGAAGGTGAACAAGATTTTCGCTTTGTAGGAAGTCAACTGTACCAGACTGCTCCGTGGCTTGATTGTTGCTTTGCTTTTTCGACAAGCGTTCTAAGTTCTTCACGGATCGCAAGGACTCGAAACTCCCGCTTTTCATGCTCTGCATTCTCAGTTAGTGAATGGCTCCTGTGATTGCGGTAGCGTCGCTCCTCTTGCTGGATCAGTTCAATCTCTCGACGGAGTTTTTCAGTTCGTCCCGCGATTGAACTATCGTCCACGTGTGAACTCTACGCCTATGCTGGAAAAACAAAAAGGCCCATTTACGTGATCTGCTCCACGTAGTGGATTTCCCAGTTGCTGAAGTGCCTCCAGGTAGGCAAGGTGCGAGTTGGTGCCGGGGCTGCACTCCTTGGACTTCAGGGCATCGAGGATGTCCTTCTTGACATACTTGTGGGTGACTTCAGCGCAGCATTGACCGCCTCGACCAAAATTAAGTTCTGGCTGCGGGTGTCGACAATTGTTTCTTACGGCTGGGGCTCGTTGGCCCAGCATATTAAGAGCGGCCTCCGCAGGCATCATCCTTTTCTGCGCTGCTGCGGCTCTGGAATCGGCATGAAAGCATTCTTGCCAGACTCGGAATCTTGCAGTCACTAGATCTTGTAGTCCGCGCGGTGATGGCGTGCGCCGAGCTTCCTCAGCTTCGCCTACTTCTTCTCTCTGTCTCCTGCTCTGCCATGGAAGTCATCATGCACATCTTGATAACCCATCCACACTGAGGCGGAACCTTGATCTAGACTGGTTGCGTTGTGGAAGCCAGGGAGGAACGCATGGACGATCCCCTCAGAAAGTTTCACATTCGGACTGGCGTGCTCGATGCGCTTAGCCGTCACGGGATTGCGCACGATAATCCGATGCGCGCCGAGCTTGAGGCCAACGTCACCATCGCAGCGGGCGACAGTTCCCGCGTCATCATGAAGAACGGAAATTCACTGGACGTGGAGATTCAAAACCGGCTCAGTTCGCCGCGCATGGACGAGAGTTCTGCCGTCGGCTGACTTTCGCGACGATTGGGAGGCGATGTTCAAGGCCGCCGGAATCGCGCGCCGGATTTTTCATGACCTCCGCCGAAGCGGAATCAGGAACCTAATCAGGGCGGGCATTAATCGCGACACCGCAATGAAAATTTCCGGGCATCGTACGGACAATGTCTTCCGCCGATATAATATTCAAAGTCTCGGCGACCTGCAGGAGGCTGCCGCGAAGATCGAGGCGCGTGCGGCCAGCCTGCGAGCCAGAGAGGCCGCCGCGACCGCAACTAAACCGCAACTTTCACCAGAAGTGAAACCAGGCGCCGAGGACACAATCCAGTGAGAAGCCGCGACTGGCGCTGGTTTTTAACGAATGGCCCCGTAGCTCAGATGGATAGAGCAGCGGTTTCCTAAACCGTTGGTCGGCAGTTCGACTCTGCCCAGGGCCCTCCATCCTAATCAAAGCAAGCTAGTTACCGACAGGGGATGTCGGGCCTTCCATGTGTCTGTTGCCACTTAGTTGCCAGATCAGCGAATCTGGCAGTGCCTGTTCCAGCTTCTCCATCGCATCAGTCACCTGTGCGGGGCCGTCTTGATGTAGTACGTGCTGGTTGTGCTCACGTTCGCGTGTCTCAGTATCTGCTGGATCGCTTTCTCAGGAACGCCGAGAGCATAGAGATTGCTGCCGAGTCCCCGCCGTGCCGCGTGCCAGCCGTGCCACTTCGGGAAACGTTCTCGTCCAGTTGAATCGTGGTCGGCCTTCGCGTGCTGGCCTTCGCCTTGCTGCAATGACTCGCAGCGGTCTCAAGCGCGGGCAGAATTTCTCGATGGAGAACGTTGTTCAGGCATCGGGCTTGCCGCTCGAGTTGCGGAACATCGGCCCAGTCTGCGGATTCGCCACGGCGCATGCGGTAAAGTCCAAGCGTTCAGCGACGTGCTTGATAACTGGGACAGCGCCTTTGCTCCGCCGCGTCTTGGGTTCATTGACCTGGCCTTCCCATATCGCCCGGGTGACGCGAATGTAGCCGTCTTGGTAGTTTTCCCAAAGCAAGCCCTTGTAGTTCGCTCCGGCGCAAGCCCGAGTAAGGCGGCAACGGCGAAAATCGTCGCGGCTGGTTCCGGCATCACAGACAGCATCTGTTGAATTTCGGTCAAGTCGTAGGTGTACGTTTCTTGAGGCTCTGTGGCTTTTGGAGACGTTGCAGTGTCGCGGACGGGGTTCTCCCCTCGTAGTAGCCCTGCTGCTTCGCCAGCTTGAAAACTGCACTGACGAAGGTCTTGATATGTTTCAGGGTGTTGCGGCCGAGTGTTCGGGGGACTGCGATATGAATCCAGCCAGCCCTGAACGTGGAATGTGCGAACGTCCTTGAGCCACTCGCTAGCGCACGGGCCTTGACGTGATTCTCCCAAATATCCCGGTAGCCCTTCAGGGTGGACGGACGCTTGTACTGTGCGATGTGCGGGAAGTAGACCCGCTTAACAAACTCTCCGATAGTTAGCACGCGATCCGGGTTCGCGTTGGTCACTGTCGCGCCGGCGACGATCTCCCGCGCGTCGTCCTCGATCTTTTGGGGTGGGAGCTTACCACGAGTGGTAACGGGCCAATTTGCTTGGCTATTCGGTCATGCCGCAACTGGCCTCTACTACTCGATCCTCGAAGTAGCGAACGTGCCAGTTACCGCGTGCTTTGAAGATGGAACCGCTTTGTTGCCTTTTTCGTCTCACGCTAGTTCTCCTTTCCTTTGAGTCTCCGGTTACGCTCACGAGCTTGGACCGCAACCTTTGCGATTCGACTGCGCTCAGCAGCACTGAGTTTCGCATTACGTGCCGCTGCCGCTTTCGTGGCAATCGCTGAGCGTTCGGCTTGGGTTAGACTGTTCGCCCGCGCCTCCCCGCCCAACTTGCCCGGGCCACAGCCGTTTGGGTTCTTTTTTGCTGCCATGCCCTCAGTATCTAGCTTGGCGGTAAGTGAGTAAAGGAAAAAAGGCTATTCTCTGCGGCGGCCGTCTGCCTCACTGAAACGCAAATCTCACTTGCCTCGCTATTTCATTTTCGAGGCTGACACTATCCTTCCCTGCGGCTCCTTGATAACATTCCACTCGCGTCGATTAAAGCTACACGCACGGTGGCGCCGTAAGGTTTCAAAATGGTCCAGAGACATGGAGTCGGTGCCGATTGTGCGTCCGCTTGGCGTTTAGGTATGCAGTCAGGCCAAGTCTCGCAAATAGCACAACCACGTCTCCTGGAGATACGGCGATGGAAGCTGAGCACACGCCTTGAATTGACATCAGTTCGCAAAAACCCGTGTTGTCTTCATCCGTCGTGCGGTTCACTCGGGCTACTGTGGACACAGGCGTATCCACCCAAGTGAGGTCTCCAGAAAATTTACCGGAAACGGCGATCGTCATATGCAGGAACGCTCCTGACGTCAGCCGAGGAAAACTGAGATATAGTCATAAAAGACGGCCTCGGAGCCCGAACAGGTCCATGCATAACCATCAAAGGTCTGGTGGACGTACGAAGTTGCCTGAACGGACCCGTGGAGCGATCCATAGTCGGAAAGGCTGAGCGCTGATCCGGAGCCGCCAGCATCGATTCCCAGCGAAGAGTAATTCCAGGTTGCGCTGCACGACGCCGACGTCGCTTGCGATGACCACACACAAGTTGGCCATTTGTTCTCCACCGTTAACGCCGGCTGATGATTCGAGTCGTTGCCCTTGAGCAGATCCTGCCATCAAGATGCAGAGTGATGCCAACCAAGCCACGATGTTCTTGTTGCTCATTGGACGTTCCCTCCGTTTCATGATTTGTTTCTTGCGCCTGATGAATCGGCGTTGCACGATTGATCGGCAGCGTCGAATCCCGACGCTTGCTTACAGATTCTTTCTTGGACAGGCCTCAAGGGGTGTTCACCGACGTGCTGGGGAACTGCTCTTCGGAGAGGCTACTCGCATTCGCTTTTATCAAATGCCAGCCTGGTATGCGGTGACAACGGCCACAATTCCCGGTGATACAAGTCGCGCAAAGTCCGGAGCTGAAGCAGATGTGCTGGTCGATTCTGTCCGCAAAACTGACCATCCCGAGGGTGACCCCGCGAGGTCGTCGGCGTATAAACCATCGGAGTGAGTTGTGCATCTATCTATTCCGGTCCGGAGCACCAACCGGCCAGGACGCGAGAGCATCCAATCCGCAAGGCGATGGCTCATGGCCGGATCGTCGTTGGCCGAGTTCGCTACAAAAGGCTTGCAGCACGCGGGGAACGGAGTACGATGTTGAATCCTTGTGAGGTTGTATGTGGTTTCGTAGCTTCCTGATTGCGTTTGTCGCATGGGTAGTTACTTGCTTGGATGGTTGCCAAGGGCAAGGTAAGCAATCAGCGCTAGCGCTATCATCCGCGAGCGGCGAAATCCTATACGTTGTGGATAACGTAAGTGTAACGACTTACGCCATCGATCCCGATACTTTGACCCCTTCGCTTGCCGGTGCTTCGGTCGACCTAATACCTCCCTCCTGTTTTCTGCTGCAATTCGTTCCGTCCCCTGACGACCACTTCCTGTACGTGCTATGGTCCGATGCCCAACAGCACGAGCACTTGTCGGCATACGTTACCGATTCTTCAGGAGTTCCGCAGACTCCTCCTCTTCAGACTCTGAATGTGCCGTCCATTTCTCAACTGAATATTCATCCCTCCGGCAAATTTGCCTACGGGATGCAATTGGATAGTTCAAACGGCGCGTTTATTTCTAAGATTTTCCTGTTTCACGTTAAGGTTTCGGGAAGGCTCCATATAGACCCACATGTTCAAGGAATATACGGCCCGGCGGCGTTTCCTACTCTTCTGTATGGGGTGAGTCCTGATGGCAGCCAAGTCTACCTTGCCTCAGAAGATGCGAACGGTCCGGCCTATTGGGAGAGCGCGGTGAATGGGCAGAACGGAACCTTAGCACCAGATAATTTACTTTTTCGCCCTCCGGTCAGAGACTCTACGGTTCTTGGCGCCAAGCTGGCGATCGAGTATCAGAACGCCCTTGACTATTCGGGGCCAGGATATGTGAACGTCCTCTCCAACGAGCCTGAACCGCCTCAGCAGTTGATTCACTGCGCCAGCGCCATGCTAAGCGCGTGTGGAACGGCGAGCAACGTTCAGTTAGACCCGTCTGGAAAATACCTTTTCCTGACTGACCCTTCGGGACAGGTGCGAGTTGGGCTCATCGACTTTTCCGCAAATGCAATCGCAGCCACAGGAAACTTCCTTCCGGTTACGGCACAGACTCCCGGTTTCGCTTTCAGCCCGGATGGAACCCTGGTGTATGCGTGGCTGGCAAGCGATCGCAGTCTGCACATTTACCGTTTTGATCGGACTTCCGGGAACCTCACCGATGCTGGCGCGTCGATCGCCCTTTCCAATTCGGCGGGCTTCTTGCCTGCGCTACGTCAGTAATAAACGAATTATTGCGCGGGATCGGTGGCGCTCACGGCTCTGGTGGCCCCTCCGTCTCATCATCGGCAGTCTGGTGGCTCTCCGCTGATAACTTACGCAACGACAACCTCTCGCGATGCGCCAGCGCCAGTCCCGTGGGAACCACTGAGGCAAAGGTCACGAGCCAGAGCAAGATTCCGCAACTGGCTGCCATCTCCGGAGGCACATCGAATACGGCAGAAAGCGTCGCGATGGTTGCCATCTGCGATCCGCCGCCTACCGCGGGTAACTGAAGCATAGATCCGGCCATGCTCGCTCCCATCAGAATCAGGAGCTGCGACACCGGAATTTCCAGAGCATCCACGCCATAGGAGTGCGTCACTTCCTTGTAGGCCAACGCGGTCATATACCAAATCAGTAACGACAGCGGCGCCAGCGACAGGAGCGACCACGGCCCGTGGATTGTTTTCAGTCCCGTGCCGAACTCCCGCACTTTCTGTGCCAGACGGTGTCCGATACCGGAGGACAAGTGAGAGAATCTCTTCTCAATCCAGAGCGCGATGGCTTCGCCGTTGCGGCTGATCATCACTGCGGCCCCGGCCGCCGCTGTAACTCCCACGACCAGCACAAATCCAGCATCGCGCAACTGCCGGTAATATTCTGGATGGGGAATCGACTGCAGCGCGCTGGGCAAAAAAATCGCCAGCACGATCAACACTGCGAATGCGCCCACGTCAAACATCCGCTCGACCGCCCATACCGCCAATTGTGAGGAAAAGGAAAGGTCGGCGCGCCGCGCGACCAGATAGGGACGGATAAATTCTCCTGCCCGCCCCAGCAATGCCAGCCCGGTAAAGCCGATCATCATGGGCGCGACCAGTTCGAGGGTTCTGACCTGCGGTCGGACTGGCCTCAGAAAAAGCTTCCAGCGCAATGCGCGCAGCACATACGCCGCATAGACCAGCGCGATCGCATGCAGCACATGAATCTTCTTAATGCGATGCAACTGGCTCCAGAAGGTTCCCCAGTCGAAGGTTCGCCAGTGCCGGTATTGCAGGTAAACCAGAGCTGCCAGGATCAGGAACACGACCACGCTGGCCAGAATTCGCTTCTTATCCATGAAGTGGGGAAGACTCGCGCCGCGGCCCTCGCAACGCGAAGCGGGAAGCGGCAGTTCCAAGGTAAATGACTCAGACAAAGGGGTCAAACCTCGAGCCTACGAGTGGAAGGGACCGAGTGCGGTCGACTGTTATTCGCTAGGTTGTGCCGTGCTTGCCTTTGACTGAACACAGTCGAACTTGGCGCCTTGCCTGCGGCAGCAGAAGCCTTCGCGCCCGTCCGTTTGGGGGCTCGCGGATTTCGCGACAGAGCTTGCGGCTACGTTCTGCTGCGCCGCCTTCTTCTTATTGAAATCTTTCACGATGCGTGCCACATAGGCCCGCGTCTCGTAGTAAGGAGGCACGCCCTAAACTGCTCCACCCGCTGCGGCCCGGCATTGTAGGCAGCCAGCGCCTTTACCAGATCGAAGTCGTAGCGCTCCAGCAGTTCCCGCAAATATTTCGTTCCGCCCTCGACATTCGCCTGTGGGATCGAAAGCATTGGGAACACCCAGCGTCGATGCCGTGCCGGGCATCAACTGCATCAGTCCTTGCGCTCCCTTCGGAGACACGGCGTGCGCATTGAATCCGCTCTCCGCCTTGATCACGCTGTTGACCAGGTCTGGATCCAGCCGGTAGCGCCCACTCGCCGAATTGACGACTTCGTCCAGATTCAGCGCGGCCGACATTCGGCGCGTTCCTCGCGAAGGGAGACGAAACGCGCTTTGCTCCGGAAGCCGCGAAGCCCGGAGTCGGAAGCTGGCGCGGCAACTCGGGCGGCGCGTCCTCAAAATGTTCAATCTCTGCCGTGGGAACATCGACGAAACTCGACCCATCCGCGCTCACATACAAGCCGGGTAGATCGCCGACGACTTCGCGCCGCTCATGCCGGATGGAAAACCCGTTGCGCAGCACCGCAACTTCGCCGGCAAAGCAGGGAAGCGCAGCCATGGCCAGCGTCACAATGACGGCCAGACGCAGCCGAAATGAAATCAGAGAGCCCATCTCGGATCGCCAATATTCTAACTGATCAACTAATTACTGACGACCAACGTTTCCGCACCCAGCGCCAAATCGACGGCCGCGGCGATGCCGCATGCGTCATTGCCGCGGGTTACGGTCCAACCCCGGCCCCGCAGCTCCGCGCAGGCATTCCCCATGATAACCGGATGGCCGGCAAACTCAAGCATTTCTACATCATTGTGGTTGTCACCGATGGCCATGACCTCTTCCCGGCGGTAACCACGATGGGCGGCCCAGCGCTCCAGCGCGTGGCCCTTGGAGCAGCCCGCATTCAGCACGTCGATCATCGACAAGATCCCGCGCGGGATATTCCGTGCGGAGCACTGTTACGGTTCCATCCATGCCGGCGCCTTCGAGCGCCCGTAAAGCTTGGCTCATCCGCGCCATCGTCCCACAAAACATGGCCTGCACCGGGTCGCTCACCAGTGCATTCTCGATGGGGACCACGAACTCGATGTACTCCATATTCTTTTCCAGCCATCGCCGGATGCTGGAGCCGAGCTCGTCGAGCCCCTCGAGCACGATTGCGCCCTTGGTTTCTTTATCAAACGTTAGAACGGTGTTGCCGCGGAATTCTTGCATCGCGCCGCAAAGCCTGCGGCAGGTTTCCGCGGGCATCAGGTCGCGATGAAACGTTTCTCCGGCGAGCGAGCGCGTTACCGCGCCATTCGAACTGATCAGCCAGAGATCGAAGCCAAGCTGCTGCGCGATCGGCAGAGCGAAGGTATGCCGTCGTCCGGTCACCAGCACAATTTCGATGCCGGCGCCATGGGCGCGCCGCAAAGCCATCAGATCGCCTTCGGAAACCTGAAATTGAGGATTGAGCAACGTGCCGTCGATGTCGGTCGCCAGCAATCGGATGGGAGCCCTGGAAATCTTCACTACCTGTAATTTTACCATCGGCCATGTGGAACAAGCGCCCTGGCCGGCCTTCGGCTATGTGGGGACAGCCGCCCTCGGCTGTCCAGTCGGGCGAAGCTCGACGGTGGAGCATGCGCTGAGAAACTCACGCAGCGGGGAGGCGTGCCAGCAGGCTGCTGGCCTTGCGAAACCACGGCCGTTCGCGGCGGCGAAGATAGACGGGCATGGTCGGCTTCTTGTCGAGAATCTTGCGCGCCCATTCTCGAGCTTCGGCGGCACGCCCTTGCGACTGCAGGAACAGCGCGTAGTGGTAATAGGTCTCGGAGATAGTGGAAATGCGAGTTGCCTCGCGAAACAAGGCATCCGCCTTCTCGGCCTGTCCAGTCTGCGCGTAGGCCCAAGCCAGCAGGCCTTTGGCGCGGTGAAAGTCGTAGTCGGGATCGGAATGGATGGCGCGCTCCAGGTCGGGGACCGCGGCAGGGAAGTCTCCGAGTTCGACCTCGGCGATGCCGCGGCGGTAGAACGGGTCGGCGTGATCTGTGCGCGAGGAGATGGCCTTGTCGTAACAGGCGCGGGCGCGTGCGAAATTGCCGTCGTCGAGGTACAACAGCCCAAGCTCTTCGTAGTTGCCCGCCGAAGGGTTGTCGAGGATGGTGCGTTCCAATTCCTGGATCCGGCGGCGGCGCGGGAAGAACTGAAACGTACCCGGCAGCAGGCTCGCGTCGGGGATGACTTCCACGAGGATGTAGACGAGCGCTCCGACCCAATGAAAGAGAATGACCCAGATCCAAAAGAAGTTCGGCCGGCGGCGGATGAAGTGGACGATGGCCACAATCCGCAGCAGGATGGACCACCACGAAAAAGCGAACAACAGGAACGATCCCATCGCGAAATCGCACTATAGCATGCGGCGCCCCACGCTGGACTCCCGATGCATATGTCGCTCCATGTTTATGTGGGGACAGCCGCCCTCGGCTGTCTAGCCGAGCGAAGCTCGGCCGTCTTGCCACGTTAAGCCAACTCACTTTTACCCCGAAGCGCGCGTAGCGAAACAGGACTAATCCCTCCATTATCGAGTAGTGCAACATCACGTGGCGACTCAGGGTGCCCGGCCTTCCTTCGCGCTGGTACAAACAGAAAAACTCCGACCAAGCTAGGCCGGGACGGGACACCTCAGACGGGCACCCTAAAGAGATCCGATCGTTATGCGACGATTCACTTGGCGGCTGCGTGATGGTCGTAGCTCATCACGCGGGTGACCTTCCATGCGCCGTCTTTGTACTGCCACAGGTGAACGAATTTGCCTTCGCCGACCCCTTCGGTATCTTCGTGGCCAGGATGGTGGAAGCGGTGATCGCCGACTTCGAGAGCGCCATAACCCTTCATGTAGTAGATGTGCAGGCTGCCGGGAACGAGTTCGCGGGTGACCTTGCCACAGATGTTTTTCTTGACGCTCTCGGTCAAGGCCGCTTGGCCCAGAGTCACGCCGCCCTGGTCGTGATAGAACTCGACGTTCTCATCAATGAGGGACGCGAACTTGACGAGGTCGCACTTGTTGTAAGCGTCGAAGAGCGCGGCGTCGAGAGCGGTGATGGTGCGGTCGAGGGCCTGCTGGTTTTGGATCTTGTCGAGCGGGAGAACGTTTTGTGCGGGCGCACTGCGGGGGAATACGAAAAGAACTGCCGGCAACAACAGGATCGGAGACAGCCATGGGGTTGGTTTCATGTGGTCTCGCTTTCGAGGAACGATAGAGGTGCTATCGACGGTACGCAAGGGACCCGTGGAATGTTCCCGCGGGACGTTGTCGGACAGGAGTGTCCGATCCACATCGATCTCGCTAGAAGCTAGAAGCTGTCCTAAACAGACGAGACTTTTCTCGCTGACAAATAGAAAGGGCGGCCTCATCAGCCGCCCTAAAATCAGCCTAGTCGAAACGACCAGGTTCGCGCCTTACATTCACAGTTTCCCGGGCACCCCCTCTGATGTCAAGAAAGAACGCGACTGACAGCAAAACTTAGGCGTGGCGCCGGTGAGACTCGAACTCACGACCTCTAATCACGACCTCTAAGGTGCGAACCTAGTGCTCTATCCAGGCTGAGCTACGGGGCCACTTCGCGTGTCGCGCGCCCAACCATCAGAACCCGTTTCGCGCCAACCATGTTCGGACTCAGGACTGCTTCCGTGAGAATTGTTGCACACGCCACTCTCGCACGACTGTTACCGATGAAGTCATTGCTTGGAGATTTCCCAACTAAGGAATCCGCGACGGAGGAGAAAGAAAAGCCCCACTCTTGCGAGCGGGGCCCTGATTTTGCTGACGGCTGAAAAGCTGATAGCTGACAGCTGTCTTAGTACATGTCGCCCATGCCGCCGCCGTGGCCGCCAGGAGCGGGAGCTTCCTTCTTTTCAGGAATCTCCGCGACCAGGGCTTCGGTGGTGAGCATCAGGCTCGCGATGGAGCCGGCATTCTGCAGAGCGGTGCGCACGACCTTCGTTGGGTCGAGCACGCCTGCCTTAACCAGATCCTCGTACTCGTTGGAGAAGGCGTTGAATCCGTAGTTCGCTTCCTTGGATTCGAGCACCTTGCCCAGAATCACTGCGCCTTCTTCGCCTGCGTTCTCGACGATCTGGCGCAGAGGCTCGGTGATGGCGCGCTTCACGATGTTGATGCCGATCTGCTCATCGCCTTCGGCCTTCACCTTGTCGAGCGCTGCGGCGCAACGGGCCAGTGCTACTCCGCCGCCGGGGACAATACCCTCTTCCACGGCCGCGCGGGTGGCGTGCATCGCGTCTTCCACACGGGCTTTCTTTTCCTTCATTTCGGTTTCGGTTGCGGCGCCGACTTTGATGACGGCTACGCCACCGACCAGCTTCGCCAACCGCTCCTGCAGCTTCTCGCGGTCATAGTCGCTGGTGGTCTTCTCGATCTGGCTGCGAATTTCTTTTACACGGCCTTCAATCTCGGAGTGCTTGCCCTTGCCTTCGACGACGGTGGTGTTGTCCTTGTCGATGGTGATCTTCTTGGCTTGGCCGAGATCGCTGATCTGAACATTCTCGAGTTTAATGCCGAGATCTTCTGTGATGGCCTTGCCGCCGGTCAGAGTAGCAATATCCTGCAGCATTGCCTTGCGGCGATCGCCGAAGCCGGGAGCCTTGACGGCCGCGACTTGCAGTGTGCCCCGCAGCTTGTTGACGACCAAGGTGGCGAGTGCTTCGCCCTCGACGTCCTCAGCAACGATCAAGAGTGGCTTGCCGCTCTTGGCAATTTGCTCGAGCAGCGGGAGCAGATCCTTCATCGAGCTGATCTTCTTTTCGTAGATCAGGATGTAGGCGTTCTCGAGTGCGACTTCCATGCGCTCGGGATCAGTGACAAAGTAGGGAGAGAGATAGCCGCGGTCGAACTGCATGCCTTCGACGACTTCGAGCTGGGTCTCCAGGGTCTTCGACTCTTCGACGGTGATGACGCCGTCTTTGCCGACCTTCTTCATGGCCTCGGCAATAATCTTGCCGATGGTCTCATCGTTGTTCGCCGAGATGGTGCCGACCTGCGCAATCATTTCGCCGGTGACGGGTTTCGACAATTTGTCGAGTTCGCCATTGACGCGGTTGCCTTCTTTGTCGATCTTGCCGGCGATGATGGTGACTGCCTTCTCGATGCCGCGCTTCAGGGCCATAGGATTGGCACCGGCGGCAACGGTCTTGACGCCTTCGCGATAGATGGCCTGAGCGAGAACGGTGGCGGTAGTGGTACCATCGCCGGCGACGTCGGAGGTCTTGCTGGCAACTTCGCGAACCATTTGGGCGCCCATGTTTTCGAGACCGTCTCGTAGTTCGATTTCTTTTGCGACGGTGACGCCGTCTTTGGTGATGGTGGGTGAACCGAATTTCTTCTCGATGACTACATTGCGACCCTTGGGGCCGAGGGTAACCTTCACGGCATCGGCCAGAAGGTTGACGCCGCGGAGGATCGCCTGACGGGATTCTTCTCCGTGAACGATTTGCTTTGCCATTGCTGTTTTCTCCTAAATTTGCAGGATCTGCCTGCGATGTTTTTGTTGGCTAGGGGCTGTCAGCTATCAGCTTTCAGCTTGGAACTTTTGGCCGTCGCTGGTCATGATCAGTTTCTAGCTCATGGCTGACAGCTGACGGCTGAGAGCTACTTCTTCGAGCCGGCGAGTTCTTTCTTGGCCGGATTCGCGGCGCCGGTTAGCGTGCCGAGAATTTCTTCTTCTTTCATGATGATGAATTCTTCGCCATCAATCTTGATCTCGGTGCCGGAGTACTTGCCGAACAGGATGCGATCGCCCTCTTTCACAGCCAGCGGAAAGGTCTTGCCTTCATCGTTGGTGCGGCCTTTGCCGGTGGAGATGACTTCGCCCTCCTGTGGCTTGTCCTTTGCTGAGTCGGGGATGATGATGCCGCCCCGAGTGGTGGAAGCTTCCTCCACACGACGGACCAGAACGCGGTCATGGAGTGGTGAAAATTTCGCCATGGTTTGTTGCTCCTTTCAAGGATTTGGATGGTTGTTGTGGTTTAGTTAATCTGCGTAAACCTATGATTTGGTTGGGCTAGATAACTGTTGTTAGCAGTTGGATGTCTCGAGTGCTAATTCTAGGGCAGGAGCGAGGGATTGTCAAGGGGCGGGGCGGCGGCCAAGGCGGCGCCCGTCTTGGTTCACATCCGGTGTCAAAGGGGAAAGCGAGGTGACTTGAGAGTCTCCAACCGCTTTCGATGAGCGCAAGCTCCGGAGACGGGCGCGTTCTCACGATGCCAATGAATAGGGCGAGGTGAACGATGAAACGAATTCTCGTAGCCGCAATCAGTGCAGTGGTCCTGGGACTGGTGGGGTGTGCAAGCGAATCGGCGCTTATCGTGGTGCCGCATTCGCCGGGTGCTCCCACAACGACACCAAAAACGATGCAAGCCTTTCATTCGGATGGCGAGCTGACTGCTTATCTGCGTGAGCTGGCAGCGAAGCAGAAGCGTGTGATGCGCATGAGCACGGCTCTGTATTCCGACGCTGCTCCAGCGAATGCTCCGAAGAACTCGGCTGTCGCAGGATTGGCGGGGGCCGGCGCAAAAGAAGAGTCGATCACCAACGTGCAGCATGCGGGGGTAGATGAAGGCGGGATCGTCAAAGTGCATGGCAATTACCTGGTGGTGTTGCGGCGCGGACGACTGTTCACGGTTTCGATCGAAGATGGAGATTTGAGGCCGGTTTCGAGCGCGGACGCGTCTGGGCCCGAAATCAATCCACGCTCGACGTGGTACGACGAGTTGTTGATTTCGAAAGACACGTGGCTGTGATCGGCTACAGCTATGAACGCGGCGGCACGGAGGTGGGGCTGTTTCGCATCGACGACGGCGGCAAGCTGACCTATCGATCGACGTATCAACTGCGATCGAATGACTACTATTCCTCACGCAACTACGCGAGCCGGTTGATCGGCAGCCAGCTGATCTTTTATTCGCCGCTGTACTTAAATCCAGGCGCTGAGGACCCGTTTCAGAGCGTTTCCGGCGGTGAGGAAGTGGCACAAAGGAGCAGGTGCGGGCGAGTTCGGCGAATCGTTGCGGCGGCTCAGGTGTACAAGCCGGAGAACTTGCTGGATTCGCCGGACGGAACGGCGTTGCACACGGTCACGGTCTGCGATCTGGCGAGCGGCTGATCTCGATTGCAAAGCTACTTCTGTGATCGGGCCGTGGGGACGGGTGTTCTACGTGTCCCCACACGCCGTTTACATATGGGTTACGAGTTGGAGTTACTGGGAGAAGGGAGCGGATCCGAAATCGATGTTGTATCGGATGCCGCTGGACGGCTCCGCGCCCAGCGCGCTGAGAGTCTCTGGGAGTCCGGTGGACCAATTCTCGTTTCTTGAAAGCGAAGATGGCTATCTCAATGTGCTGGTGAGGTCGGACGAGCGTCGGCGACGGCATGTGGGGAGCGGAAGACAGCGCGCGGGCATTACTGAACTTAATGCGGGTGACGAGTGGGATAGTTTACCGGACGGAAGTGCGGAGGTTCCGGCGGCGAGTTATCTCAAGTTACCAACGCCCAAAGGATATGCATTTCAGAATCGATTTGTCGGCGAGCTATCTGCTGTACGGTGCCGGAAGCGGATGGGGAGAACCACAAAAGCGGAACACTCGCTGCTTTATGCGGTGCGATGGGCGAGTGGCGATGTGCATGTGGTTGCCTGGAACATGGAGTGGACCGGATCGAAGCGATGGGATCTGATGCGGTGGTTGTCGGCACAGATGGCCGGGATCTGCACTTTACGGCCGTGCGTTGGGCGATGTCCCGGCAGCGGTGGACGATTACGTGGAGAAGGGAGCTTCGCAGGGCGAGTTGCGCAGTCACGGATTTTTCTACAAGCCAGAGGCGCAGGATTCGGGGATGCTGGGGTTGCCGATCAGCGTGCCCATGCGGGCAGGTTACCAACATCTATTCGAGAGTTCGGCGGCGATTGTGTTTCTGAAAAACGACGCGTTGCATTTTGAGGAGATGGGGGAGTTGGAGGCGCAACCGAAGGGAGCGAAAGATGATGGATGCCGCGCTTCGTGCGTGGACTGGTACGGGAATTCGCAACCGTTGTTTCTGCGGGGACGGATCATCGCGCTGCTGGGTTACGAGATGGTGGAGGGAGCTTTGGAAAAAGGGCGAATCTATGAGACGCGGCGTGTGGACTATGCTTCAAGTTTGACGGTGTCACATCGGTAACACGATAGGTCACTGGATGACATTTAGTCGCCCAGCGGGTCAGGATGACCGCGGTCGCTTGGTATCGTGTGGATCTTGGCCTGCATACAATGTGATGCGGTGGGCCTCTCGTGTTGCTCTGCTCTACGTTGGTTTTGACCTTGCTTCGGATGACGCGGAGGTTCTGAGTGTACGCCTGTTATCGCGTGTTCTTGTGACCCTTCAAAATTCGTAGGATCGCAACTATGGTGTTCCAGTTCCGTGTCGTCGCTGGCACGCCGTATAGCTTGTCGATCTGGCCAAGATATCCTATTGTCTTCATGTGGCGGCGGTACATTCCAAACACGAACTGGCCCTGCGAAGCGATCACCCGCACCAACCACTCCGCATCTGAGGGAAACGCGACTGGAAGCGAGGCTTGGACGCCGCCCGCTTTCGACAGAATGCTCACGAAGCGGACAACATCAGAGGGACACGGCTCAGGTCCAAACGGATTCGCCATCTCCAGGCGCATAAGATCGCGGCCTTCGCACAGCACAACTTCCGCTTCGAACGGCAGCTTGAGCAGCAATGCAGCGCGGAATTTTGCTCGAGACCCGGGTTTGCGAACGACAAAAGTGCCAGCGGCCCCTATATTTACGACATCGTAGTCGCTTAGTTCTCGGGCGAGGATGCTTGGGCGAAAGGTTCGGTACCCGCCGACATTGACACCTCGGAGAAAAACAACGAGAGCCATCCCCGGATTATGAAGAAAAAAGCCAACCGGCGCCATGGCAGCTTACGGTACCCGCGCACAGTGGAGGGAAGAATCCGCGGTCAGCCCTGATTTCAACAATCACGATCTGCTGCGCCAGAACGGGGGGCCAATCGCCATGACTCTGATTGTCTGAACGCACGGATTTCGTCGAGATTGAACCCTGCCATCAGGAGTCCTTCCTGCTTCCCGGCAGCCGCAACAATCGGACCCTGAGGCTTGCCATTTTTCCAAGACACGCAACTGTAAGCCATGGACTTGCCGTTGTTCAGCGGCTGATGATAGTTCGCCACAGCTATACCGATTAGGTTTTCGCGGGCACGAGTCAATAGTTCAGCGCTCCGAAAGTTCAGCGCTCCGAACCTGATCCCAATCGCAAGCACTCTCGGCACGATAATTAGCTCCGCGCCGTTCAACATCAGTTGGGTCGCCGGTTCGGGGAACTCTCCATCTGCCCAAATCATCGCGCCAACCACGGCCTCGCTATTTGAGCCGACGAGTCTACACATCTACACACTGGATATCAGCACGTCGGCCTTGACTTTTACGACCTTCTCATAAAAGCAATCATCAACCGGGAGTCAAAGTAGTTTTCCCCGTGGCCACTTGGGATGACGCCTGTCTAAGCTAGCCGTGCCTTATCCCTTAGAATCAGGTGTGAACGTGCAGCACTACTTCGAGGCACCGAAATGAAAATGGTTGACGCGATGATTGGCACATGGCGAGTGGTGGAGATTGCCGATCTCGATAAGGATGGCAAGTGGCAGTATCGGTTCGGTGAACGTCCACGGGGATACTTCGTTTACGACGTAACCGGGCACGTGCACATTCAGATCATGAAGGTTCCGGCCCTGCCGCCTTTTCCGGAAGCGAAGCTCACGGACGGCAAGCCGCCCTCACCCGAGCATGCCCTCGCCGCTTACACCGCTTATGTCGCATACTTCGGCACCTACACCGTAGACGCAGAGAAAGGCGTGGTGACACATCACGTCGAGGGCAGCTTGGCGCCGGATTTCACCGACACCCACCAGCCGCGTCCCTTCAAACTGGAAGGCGACCGGATGGAGATCGGGGATGGCAAGACTTGGCGGCGTGTGCTGGAACGTGTGCGCTGATCTTGCGGACTCCTGCGGAGTAGCGCGTCGGGACACGGCCATCGCGATGGTTGACGCTAAATCGCCTTACCACTGATCGAGGGGTCAATGAGCGCTACTAAGGCCTGGTTTCGTAAACTGTCGATTTCGTAAACTGTCGAGAGACTCTGGGTTGACAGGTTGACAGCACGTTTTCTAATTTCCCTTGCTGCTGTAGCTTTTGACAGTTTCCCGTACACCGAGTGCGCCCCAGACTGGCATTGGGTGTGATGGAACACGAGCGGCCAGCATCGGGCAAGCGGCTATCCATCAATCGCCGAGTAATCATAGAACAGTAGCTTGTCCTGCACGTTCTCTTCTGATCGTCCAGGAGGTCTTCATCAATGTTCGAGGCGGGAGGTTCAAACATCGAAATCGCTCAGCATCTCAGCGACCACAAAGGATCGGCGCACTCTTTGGGGCACGAAATATTGGAGATCGCCGAGGCCATGTTGCTCGCCGTAGTCGCTATCACCACCGCCTGGAGCGGCTATCAGTCAGCGCTCTGGGCTGGACATCAGTCGGAACTGTACGGCCAAGCCAGCAAGCTGCGGGTTCAAGCCGCGCTCGACTGGTCGTACTCGCCGTATATCGCTGCCTTTTTCGCTCTCAGGGATTCTCCTGAAAAGGACGAAAAGCCCGAGAAAAGATCAATCTACGTTTTTTGTGAAAAACCAGAAGGATTCAAGACCTGGGGATCCAGCACGCCCCGAATTCGCTCCGTCGGGTCATATGTCCAGAGCGACCCTCCTGACATTTCCGTCAGCAGTCTGATTACACTATCTGCGGCAAGTTTGAAAAATCATGGCAGTTTAGACCCCATGATGAAGTTTTCAATACCCGGCGTGTAGGTCAAGACTTCCTATGGAAATTCGACCTTCCTTCTACCGAGCGGATCAAAGTCTTGCAGCTGTTGAACGGTTACAACCTCAATGCCTTTTCGCTGCTGGATTCAGTAGACACCGTCCTTGAAACGATCTGGCTCCAAGAAGCGGTGCTGAAAACCTTGCCGCTTGGGCTCGAATAGTCAACCCTTTCCACCACCTCAAGCAATCAGAGCGACTAATGGAAGCGCGTCTGGCTAACCGATGATAAATCCCCCATTACACGCTTTGAGCGACAACAGGTTTCGCGGGGAACCGTGCTAATACGCAGCTAGCCAACTTGATGGACTGCGGGAGGCCAGTCTACATAGTGGGACCGGCCTCTTTAGTCTGGTCACAGGTACCGCTGGTGGTCTGCGGATTCAATAGCTGCGTCCAGGGCGTGTTGTTGGGTCCAGTGAGCGACGGCGGTGTCGAGGTCGTGAAATCGAAGAACTCGCTCATGTCGCGGGATGGATCTTGCCAGTAGGTGTCGCGAGCGGTCAGGGGCGTCACGCCGAATTCCTTTTCGATGAAAGCCAGGATGGCCGTGTAGTCCCGCGGAACGTGGGAAACGAAATTCGGCTTGGCGTAGGGCGATATGACGATCAGCGGTACGCGGAATCCTGTTAGGTTGAATGTTCCGCCGAGTTTGCCGACAAGGCAGTAATCAACCGAGCCGTTATTCGCGTCCGGACACTGACCCGGGCCGTAACTGTCGGGCGGCGGGACCATGAACGGGGGAACGTGATCGTAGAGGCCACCGCCTTCGTCGAAGGTGAGGATGAAGATGGAATCCTTCCAGGCATCGCTCTTCATGAGCGCGGAAATAATGGTTTGCACGTAGGACGCGCCGGTTTGGATGTTGTTGTCGGGATGCTCATCGAGTCCGCTGCCGCCCGAGGCGCTGTCGATGAAGATGACTTGCGGCAGGGCCTGATCAGGATCGCAAGGGGCGCCGCTGCAGGTTCCCGCGAGGCGGTTCATCAGATCGCTGACGGGAAAAACTTTCGACTGAATCTTCGGAGCAGAGAAGTCCTGGAAATTCGAAAGGAACACTCCGTCGTGGTAGTAGTACAGCCAGCTTACGTTGGCGGTATTCATGGCCCGGAAAATCGTTGGGGCAGCGTATGCCGGATGGTCGGCGGAGCCGTCGGGATACTCGTGGCCAAAGGAAGTTGCTGCCATCATATACATACGGTTTGGAACCGTGTTGGCAAGCACCGGCGAATACCAGGAATCGCTCGTCGGGAAAAAGCTGGCGAGATCGTAGTAGTAAGGCAGGTCTTGCTCATTGTAGTAGCCGAGCGCGCGCGTGCCGTTGGGATCGTATATTTGGGGGACCGAACCTGTGGTATCGAGAAAACCTTGCATCGCGAACGAGCTGCTGGTGAACGTGGTGGTCGTTGCCCAAGCGGCATCACCGCCGGTGAGCGTGACGTCGTGATGGCTTTCGTCCCATGCCGGGGAGAGATTCTCCGTGCACACCGTGGCTTCGTGGAATGGCTGGGTCTTGGTTCCGGTGTTGGCGTTGGTGAGAGTCACGGTCGGACTGAAGCTGTCGATCGTCGCCGTGTCGGTGATGCCGAACTGCTTTAAGCGGGCGGGACGATAGGCTCCGAGTTGTCCGAAGTACATATCGAACGAGCGATTTTCCTGGAGCATGAAAAAGATGTGCTTGATGACGCCGGCATTGGAGGCGGTGACGGTGACGGTTGCCGACTGCGTGATGACACTGCCATTACTCTCAGTGGCGCTGGCTGTGTAGGTCGTGGTTACTGTGGGAGTGACTGTGGCAGTCCCTTGGGTTGTCGAGCAGGGATTGCACACGGAATTACCGGAGCCGTCGACGATAGAAAGTGCGGTGGGCGTGCCCCCAGTAATTTGCCACGCCAAAGTGGAGGTTTGTCCGGAGGTGATGGTCGTTGGGGTGGCGGTCAGGCTCAATACAAAAGGAACGGTAACGGTGACCGTTTGCGGGCTGGAAGTGCCTGCAGGGCCCGTAGCCGTGAGCGAAAAGGTAGTGGTCGTGCTGACGGGAGTGGTAACCGAACCGGAAGTCGGCAGGGCGCCGGAATCGTCACTGAGCGAAATGGAGGGTGTGACAGAGACGGAGGTTGCGTTGGTGGTCGTCCATGAGAGCGTGGTCGATTGACCCGCGCTGACCGAAGTTGGATTCGCGGTGAACTGCGTGATCTGCGGCGGACCTGGAGCGGCGACGGTCACGGTTGCGGTTTGCGGCGAACTGGTACCTGCTGGTCCGGCGGCGACCCCGGTGTAAGTCGTGGTTTGAGTCGGGGAGTCTTGTATACTGCCGGTCGCTCGAGCACTGGTGGTGACGGTGCGCTTCGTGGAACCGGCGGTGGCAGTAATGGTCACCGAAGTGGAGTTGGTGGTTTGCCAACTCAAGGTGACGCTCTGGCCGGAGCCGATCGAATTGGGGCTCGCGGAGAACGTCAGGGTCGGCACGGTAGATTTTTTCGAGTTAGTGGCACAAGAGGACGAACCCCATAAGGCAAGAAGGAGCGTTCCACACGAAATCCAGCGAAGGCATTGTTTTGTCATCATTAAGGTAGTGTCTTGCCCCCCGACTTATAAGGGGCGCGAAATCTGATGCCTGGCTACGGCCGGCAGTTGTCGGAAGAATGAATCGGCGGGTCGAGGATGGTCTCCGGCGGTCGGGGTAAAGCTGTATGCCGTGAGGTAGAGGGCGGTAGCTAAGGAAGCGTGGGGTGTGGCGTCAGCAACCTGCTCGTTCGCGTAGCGGCGGATGCAATTCATCCGCCACGGAAGCGAAGCGAGTGCCCCGGACGAATGCGTCAGGGCTACGTGAGTGTATTCGCCTACAGGAAGCTCGCTTAGAATTTGCCCACGCCGGATTTAGAGTTCGGGCTGCGCGGTGCCTTTTGTGATCGCTTCGTCGAGAAGCTGCTTCATTTGGCGAGAGGCATCCCTGGCGAGCTCACCCTGCTGGCGGCCCAGTTCGCCTTGCTGCGCTCCGAGCTTGCCCTGTTGCTCTCCGAGGACACCCATCTCTTGTCCCAGCTTGCCTTGTTGATCACCGGCGTGGGACTGGACCTCCCCGATCTTGCTTTGGAGTTCGCCAATTTCGGATTGGATATGGCCGACTTGCTCGCTGGTGGCGCCGGAGCTGAGTTGCTTCAATTCGGCTTTGAGCTTTTCCAGCTCTGCTGTCATGTCGGGAACGTTCACGCGAACCTGTTCCATCTTTGCGCCGAGCTCTTGCTGCCGCTTACCCAGAGCTTCTTGCTGTTTGCCGAGTTCTTCCTGTTTCTTGCCGAGCTCCTGTTGCGGAGCCCAGAGTTTCCTGGCGCGGTCTATGGTGGCTTGGTCGCGAATGACGTAGGACTTTTCGTCGCGCTGGAACCAGATGAAGTCGCCGGAAATATTTTTCCGAAGTCTCTCGACATGTTCAGCATCTTCGGAAGAACCAGACATGGTGAAGGAATCGGTCTTTCCGGAGACGATGACGAAGCGCTGTTCGTCGTCGAAGCCGTAGTGATACGAAAAGCCGCGATGCGAGGGCTCTCTGGGCGCCACGGGAGTGACCTGGGCTACCGGACTGATGGGCGCTATGGGTCCTACCGGAGCCATGGGCGCGGGTCCGGCAATCCCACCGACGACGCCACCCCGGGGCGCCGGCGGCATGGAAGGAGCGGCAGGTCCACCGGAAGTGATCCCATCATTCGATTCGTCTACGGGAGGAGCGGGGGTCGCCGGCTCTAATTGAGGAGTCGGTTCGGGTGCCGGAGCCGGTGCTGACGTCGCCGGGGGAGCGGCGGTCGACTGCTGAGCATGGATGGCTGCCACGCTCTGAGAATGCGTGCTGGCTGCATGCACTGAGGCAACCAGATATACAACCGGGACTGCGAGGGTGAGGAGTGCGACGGCAATCGATTTCTTGATACCCATTGTGGTGATTCCTTTCTCAGACAAGATTCTTTCTAGTCTTTTTTCAGCCTGACCTGCTTTGGCCATGGCGACGCCCTGCCACCATACTCGGCTCGGTGCGCCGTGCAAGGCTTCGAAGAATCCGAGCAAAGTTCTGGCGTAATCTCTGCGGTCAGCGCCGCACGCCAACGCGGCTTCGTCACTGGCCTGTTCCGCTAGGTTGGAGAGATGCCGGTCGAGCCACCAGGCAAGCGGGCTGAACCAGAAAATCGCGCGGTGGAGCAGGGAGAGACGCTGGGTGAGAGCGTCGCGCCGAGCCACGTGCGATACCTCATGGGCGAGGACCGCGTCGAGCTTCGCATCGTCCCATTGGCGCCAGTCGGCGGGAAGGAGAATCGTGGAACGCAGAGCGCCCATGGTGAGGGGCACGGAAATGAAGTCGGATTCGGCGGCGCGTGGAATATAGGCAAGTCCGGCGGCGGTGGCGCGGTGCGCGAGCCTGAGTTTCAAGTGTGGTTCGGCAATCCTTTGCGACGCATGCAGCAGGCGGTGGCCGAATGCGAGCCCTACTAAGAAGCGGGCGAGAAGAATCGAAGCAATGACAAGATAAATTCCGGCGGCGACCGCGGCCCATTCGAGGTGGGAAAGAATCGATGGAGAAGTTGCGGGAGGCGCGACCGAAAGCGTTTCCTTGCGGCGCGTTACTTTGGCGTTCACTCCCTCCGTAGGCCCGGCTGACTTGGGCAGAGATTGTTCTGCTTTCTGGTTTCCAATGAAAACCCCGCCCAAGCTGAGCTTGGACGGGGCACCCTCGAGATGTTGGAGGAATGCGTTTTGCAGGAAAACTGGCGTTGGTATCGGGAGGGGCGGCAGCATCCGTTGCAACGCGGGCATTGCGACGGCGGCATAGAGCACGGCCGTCCATGTGAACAGGCGCAGGGAAGTGGTTTTCACCCGAAACGCAAACAGCCCGAGTCCGGCGATGACGCTGAGCGCCAGGGCTCGTGCGGCGGGGATTGCAAGTTGCGCGAGAAGACTTGTTGACGCTGGGATGGTGCTGAGCGTCATGGCTTCCTTTCCTTCTTTTCGGCGATCGTTTGTTGGGCGATCGGCTTTTCCTCGATGCGGCGGGCCAGGCGTTCCAGTTGTTTGCGGCTGAGGACGGCGCCGTCGACCATGCCGAGAACGAGTTCCTCGGCCGAGCCTCCGCAGAAGCGGTCGATGATGCTCTTGACGGCGCGGACGGCCACGTTCTGGCGAGCAGCGGAGGCGCGGTAAATGAAGGTACGGCCCTGAGTCTCGTGCGTGAGATATCCCTTTTCTTCGAGGCGCCGCAGGACGGTGCGGATGGTAGAGTCCTTCATCGGGCGAGACGAGGCCAAAGCCTCGCGGCAGGCTTCGGAAGAGGATGGTCCGTGAGTCCAGATGTAATCCATCACGGCTTGTTCCACTTCTCCCAAGTTCTTTAGACGGATGTGGTTGGTGTTAGTCATTGTAGCGTTACAACATGTAACAGATAATTTGAGGGCCGTCAAGAAGAAAAGTTGCTGAGCGATCGGGGACAGGCCGGCTGCAGCTTCGATCGGAGAGTGGCTCAAGGATGCAATGGGAATCTTTCTTCATACTTGTAGGTACCAATGCGCTGGCTGAAAGTTAGCGTATTCCGGTCGCCAATCAAACTGTCAGGACGTAACTCATGCCAGCAATCGTTTGTCTGCGCTGCAGGCGCGAGATCGAAGCGGGAAACAAGTCGGTGGCGGTGTACATGTTCGCGCAAACGGTTGGGGTGAAGCCGCGGCAGAAGTCTGGAGCACAGAGGATTTGCTTTTGTCCGCAGTGTGCAGTGTCGCTGGCGATGGGACTGCCTCCGGAGGGCGCGCTGAATCTTGCGGCTTGGGACATGATCCGCGACCTGGTGAGCTCGGAGCCTTCGCTAAATGAGGCGGCTTGGCAGAGCTTGCGAGGAGTGGTTGCACTGCTCGGTTCGGGCGAGGATTCCGGTCCGGAGATACGAGCCCGGTTCCGCAGGACGGGGTAAACTGGGGCTCGACTATGCCTCCCACGCTTGGCAACGGCAAAATTTGCTACATCCAGATTCCTGCGATCGACATTGCGCGCTCGGCCGATTTCTATCACCGTGTCTTCGGCTGGAACATTCGGCAACGTGAGCATGGCACCGCGTTTGACGATGGCGTCGGCGAAGTGAGCGGGGAATGGGTAGTGGACCGGCCGCCTGCTACACAGCCAGGGTTGCTGATTTACATCATGGTCGATAGTGTGGCCGCTGCGGTGGATCTGATTATGGCGAATGGGGGCGAGATTGTGCAGCCGGTCGGCGGGGACGCTCCGGAGATTACGGCGAGATTTCGCGACCCGGCGGGAAACGTGATTGGGATTTATCAGGAGCCGGCCTGAATGTGCGGGCAGGTTTCAATGGCACAAAACCTGACGGACAAGAGTGTCCGCCCCCCACAAATCTGCACCGCACAAGCACCGCACTTCTATTAGGGCTTCTGCTCGGCCTCGGGCTTCTTCTTGGCTAGAGAACGGACGTAGTTGACCAAATCCCAGTTCTCTTCCGTCTTGACGCGCTGACCCTCGGGGGGCATGTCCTCGTGTCCATTTTTGATGATGTAGAAGATCTCGCCGTCGGTGCGGTCTTTCAGGGTGGCCGGATCGGTGAAGTCAGCAATGGAGAGTTTCATGTCAGTCGCGGTCTCGCCTTTGCCATTGCCGTCCTTGCCATGGCACATGGCGCAATCCAGGGTCCACCACTTTTTTGCGCGGGTAATTGACTCGGGCGTGAGCTTGACCGGATTCGGTTGTTTGACAGCTTCAACCGGGATGGCAGCATACGTCGAAGTCTTCGGCGGTGTCGTGGTCGAGGATTGCTGCGCGGGTAGCGCGGGTGCGATCAGAAAAAGAACCGGAAGAACCAGTGTGAATCTCGTCACAGGAACCTCCTCCTCGTGAATCAAGAGTCGCGTACATCCGAATTGTAGCGAGGGGGGAACCAGGCCTCTGTGATTGAGATCACAGAATAGAGTCGGTAGAGACCTTGCTGGCGGCGGCTCGGTGTGACAAGCATCTGGAATGGCACAGGCAGAGACGTAGCCAGATACTTCTCTACGGAGTGTTCTTTATTGTTCATGAGGCAGGTGTTCGCCGTCCGGGCCCACTTGGATTTCTTTTTTCTTGCCGCCGTTTTGCACGACCGCTTCGTAGGCCACGAGCTTGTCGTGCTTGGTGAGGGACTCAACTTTGAGGATCTTGCCTGTGCCAGCTTTCATCTGAAGTACTTCTCTTGCCGCCATCGGCAGGGATTCAAGCGGTACCTGCTCTTCGATTTCAACGACGGCCCCCTTGGGATCGATCAGGACGTCTTTGCTGTGTCCGTTGACAGTCATTTCGGCTTCGTAATTGGTTTGGCCATTTTCTTTCTCCTGAGAGAAACCCCGAATTGTGGCTCCTTGGCTCTGGGCCTCTACGGTCTTTTCGACGGCGGGAGGCAGGTCTTTGCGCTCGATCTTTTTTTCCTGGGCTAGCGCGATGGCTGTAAGGGGGAGGGCCGCAACGAGGAAAAGATTTGTTAGGCGCATAAGATCTGGAAACAAGGGGCGGCAGGAGTTTGGGGCGCCACCCCTTTTCCCTCCGAATCGACCACGGTGGATTACACGCTGGGAGACTGAAAATTAGATGAAAAGAGCTCCAAAAACTTGAGGCACGTTTGTAAATTCTTACCGTATGAGTCTTTGCGGAACGGTCTGACCACGAATTAGATCGCGTATGATATTTTCGATAATCTGCGTGGTGGGGCGCGGAGCCGATCGTCGTTGCCATCATTCAGAAAAACCATGGACAAAAAAATTCGTATCTTTGCAACTTGCGACATTGGAGAAGCCATTGAACTGCTACGCAAGCGGGGGTATGAGGTGGAAGTCTATCCCCAGCCGGAGGCGCCGCCTAAAAGTTTGATTGTCGAGAAGGTGAAGTCGGGTATGGACGGGTTGATTACGACGCTGCGCGACTCGATCGACGCAGAGGTTTTTGAAGCGGGGAAGGGCAGGCTGAAGGTGGTGGCGCAAATCGCGGTTGGGTTCGACAACATTAACCGGGCGGACGCCAACCGTTACAGGATTCCGTTCACGCATACCGCCGATGTGTTGACGGAGGCAACGGCCGAGTTTGCATTTTTCATGATGGGGGCTCTGGCGCGGCGAATGTGGGCGGCGGAGCATCTCACGCGCGAGAACAAGTGGGGATACTGGCATCCCTATTTGCCATTTTTGGGAGATGAAGTCACGGGCAAGACTGTGGCCGTGATTGGGACGGGGCGCATCGGGCTGGCCTTCATCAAGAAAAGCGTCGGATTCGACATGAGCGTTCTGTGCTATGACCCGGCCTACGAGAATCAGGCATTCGTGCGGACGATTCAGGAGATTCACGACTTGCGCCATGCCCGAGGCCTGACCAAGGAAAAGGCTTGGATCAAGTACGTGCCGTTTGAAGAGGCACTGCGGGGAGCGGATTTTGTCAGCGTGCATGTGCCGCTGCTGCGGGCGGAGGAAAGCGCGACGCCGACCTATCATCTGTTCAACGAAAAGAATTTGCGGGTGATGAAATCGACCGCATATCTCATCAATACGTCCCGGGGGCCGGTGGTGGATGAGGCGGCGCTGGCTCGGGCGCTGCGGGAAAACTGGATTGCGGGCGCTGCCCTGGATGTGTATGAGGAGGAACCGCTGCCGGCGGATTCTCCGCTGCGCGATGCCGCAATTCAGGATCGGTGCCGGTTGTTGCCGCACTTTGCCAGCGCGGCACGGACCACGAGGCTGTCGACGGATCCGGATAAAGGGATGGCGGGGCGGTGTGTTCAAGGGCTGATTGATGTACTCGAGGCCAACTACGGCGGGGATGCCGGCAAAATGCCGTATGTTGTTAATAAAGAAGCCTTTGGGAAATAGTTCTTCGCGCAGAGGAATCACGCTGCACAGGGGGTTTAACGAAGAAGCATTCGAACGTTTCAGGGCATTATCCAACTCGCATGCGCGTACAATGGATGTCGAGCTTAAGGATCTGAATGAATAAGCGACTCTTGTGGGTTGTTCCTTGGGTGCTGGTTTGTGCTTCCGCACTTTGGGCGCTGGATTCCGATGCCGGTTCGCAGTTGAAGCTGGTGCCGGCGCCGAAAGAAGTGCAACTGCGCGACGGTGGGTTTCAGGTCGGACCGCGGACCAAGATTTTCGTGCAACTGGGGCATCAGTCCGAGGATCGCATTGCCGCCGAAACGCTGGCGGAAGAGGTGGCGGACCAGTCGGGGTTGAGGCTGGACATCCTGGGCATGAAGGCCGCGGGCAAGGCCGAGGAGGGCGCGATCGTCCTGGCTCGGTTGCAGGATGCGCGGGTGCGCCGGTTCCTAGCGCGCAACGGACTGCAGGCGGATGAGGTGGTGGGGGAGAATGGTTACCTGCTGTTCTCGGATAATTCCCATCTGATTGTGGCGGCGAATACGGGTCAGGGATTGTTCTATGGCGTGCAGACGTTGCGCCAGTTGCTGCGAGCGGACGGCAAGGGATTGATGTGTCCCGCAGTTGGAATTCGCGATTGGCCGGGTTTGGAGCGGCACGGCGTACAGAGTGACCTGAGCCGCGGTGTGGCGCCGGAAGCATTGAAGAATATGTTTCGCGGGCCGGGCGAATAGAACGGCAACGCCCGGTTCCGACCGCTCCGAACGGAGTGCAGAGGTCTTTTTCTTCGCTCAGGATGACAGTTTGATTCTGCAATACCCTCCGCTTCTCCTACAGCCTTGGATCATCCTGACTTTCCTTAGCATAGAATCCCACTGATGTTTTCTGAACGGACCAACTGGAAATTAGCGCAGAACCGATTTACGCAGGCGCTGGAACAACTGCGCGCCGGCGGGACGAGAGTTGTCGATCTTACGGTATCGAATCCCACCCGCGCCGGGCTGCGTTACGACGAGCAGGCAATCCTGGGAGCGCTGGCCTCTCCGCGAGCGCTGGACTACGATCCGCAGTCGAAAGGGCTGCCCGAGGCGCGGGAAGCGGTGGCAGAGTACTACCGCGAGGAACATGGGGTTCGCGATCTGGACGCGGATCAGATCGTTCTCACCACGAGCACGAGCGAAGGGTATACGTTGGTGTTTCGGTTGCTGTGCAATGCGGGAGACGAGTTACTGGTGCCGAAACCCAGTTATCCGTTGTTTGAGTTTCTTGCGGATTTGCAGGACGTGCGGCTGGTGCCGTATGAGCTGATCTACGACCACGGATGGCAAATGGATTTTCCATCGCTGGAGAAAATGGTGACGGCACGAACGCGGGGGGTGGTAGTGGTGCATCCGAATAATCCCACGGGATCGTATGTGCAGTCGGCGGAAGTAGAGATGCTGAATTCGTTTTGCCGCAAGCACGGGCTGGCGGTAATTGCGGATGAGGTGTTCCTTGACTACCGGCTGGGGAACGACCCACACCGAAGCTTTGCCGAAAATCGCGAGGTGCTGACATTTACGCTAAGCGGGCTGTCGAAGATTGCGGCGTTGCCGCAGATGAAAGTTGCGTGGGTGGTGACGAGCGGGCCGCGGCACGAAGCTGCGGAGGCGATGGGGCGGCTGGAGGTCATTGCCGATACGTATCTTTCCATGAATGCGCCGATGCAGTGGGCGACTCCGACGCTGCTCGGTCAGAGGAGAAACATTCAGCAGCAATTGCTGCAGCGGGTCGAGAACAATCTTGCGGAACTCGACCGGCAACTGGCGGCGCAGACGGCGTGTCAACGGCTGAACGTGGAGGGTGGATGGTATGCGGTGTTGCGGGTTCCAGTGACGCGCTCGGATGAAGAATTGGCGATCGAACTGATGCGGGAGAAATCGGTGCTGGTGCATCCCGGCCATTTTTATGATTTCCCAAACGACGGGTATTTGGTTCTGAGCCTGATCACACCGGAGCAAGAGTTTGCCGCGGGAATGAGGGCTGTCCAGGAAAAGCTGAGTTCATAAAAGCGCACGTGATCCGGCCAGAGGTCTGATTGGATGTGTGCATTGCACCAGCGCCAAATTTGAGATGATTTAGATTCCAACCTTGGAGCGTTCCCCATCATCCTAAGCTGGCCACTACTGGAGGAAAACTATGCATCGTGGAAACAAGTATGTAGCGTCGCTGTTTATCTCAGCTGCACTACTGTCGCCGATGGGCGCCTTTGCTATGGCCGCGCCTCAGGATGATCACGAGCGGCACGAGCAGGAGGAAAGAGAACGACGGGTGTATGACCCTTATCACAAGGATTACCACAGCTGGGATCAGCGCGAGGACGGGATGTACCGGCGTTGGCTGGAAACGCGACACGAAACCTACGTCGATTACGAACATCTCAAGCACAAAGAACAACGTGCGTACTGGGACTGGCGCCATAACCATGAGGAACACGAAGAACACGAACACATGGACCATCAGTAAGTAGCCGGCACATTGTCGGCTCGACGCTATAGGGCCACAAACAGCGGGGGATTCGTCCTCCGCTGTTCTTTTTACGGGCAGGAGTCGCAACTCGGGATGATTTTTCTGCTCGTAATTTCTCGAGGCGCGATTAGCGTTTGATCAAGAAGGGATTGGTCTCGCGCTCTTCCCCGATTGTGGTCAGCGGACCGTGGCCGGGGACCACCACCGTTTCATCGGGCAGAGCCAGCACTGTGTCGTGTAGGGAACGCAGAATCTTCTGCATCGAACCGCCAGGCAAATCTGTGCGGCCGATTGAGCCAGCGAAGAGGGTGTCTCCGGCAATCAGTTTTTTGTCGGCAGGGAAGTAGAGGCAGATGCTGCCTTCGGTGTGACCGGGGGTGTGCAGAATGGTGGCGCTGAGCGATCCGGCGGTGACCGTTTCTCCGGTGGTGACAATGCGATCGATGTCGACTTTCCCGGGCGAGGGCATGCCGACCCATACGGCCTGCGCGTCGAGCATTTTGAGAAGAGCATAATCATTCTGGTTAAGCAGGATGGGGGCGCCGGTGGCGGCGCGAAGTTTCATGGCTCCGCCGACGTGGTCAATGTGCGCGTGGGTGACGACGATCTGTTTGACCTGCAGGTTATGCTTGCGGATAAGGGCGAGAATGTCTTGGATGTCAGCGCCAGGGTCGATGACCATGGCTTCGCGGGTGGTCTCGTCGCCGATGACGGAACAATTGCATTGCAGCGGGCCGACGGGAAGGATTTCATGGATCATTCTTTCATTGTATGACCGCAAAATCTTGAACCGCAAAGAACGCAGAGAAACGCCGCAGAGGCCGCAAAGAAAATCAACGAGGTTGCGCCTGATACTTGCGGTCTGAGGCTTGCAGGGGAGACAATACGGGCCGCGTGCCGGGAGGATCTGTGGCAGCAAAATATCGCCAGCATGGTTATCAGGATCGCGACCACGAGTCGCGCAAGGGATCGGGAGAGAAGTCTGGTGCGGCGCCGCCAAAGAGAGACAACACCTTTGGCCCAAGGCCCGTGAATCTGCCGGGCACCCGCGCGGTTTCACGATGCACGCAGTGCGGCACGGTGTTGCAGGGGATGCCATCGAGCGGGCAGTGTCCGAAGTGCGGGTTTGAATTGCATTCGTGCAAGCAGTGTACGTATTTCGATCCGGGCAGCCGGTTTGAGTGCATGCAGCCGGTGAAGGAGAGGATCGCGAAGAAGGACGCACGGAATGAGTGTGCGTTGTTTGAGATTCGGGTGACCCGGGAAAAAGAGACTTCGACTCCGGCTAGTTTGCGGCCGAACGATGCGCGGCAGGCGTTTGAGAATTTGTTTAAGAAGTAGGGAAATGCAGGAGCGATAACCACAGAGGGCGCTAAGGTGCACTGAGGATTTCCGGGGCTGGCCTTCGTGGCAACGCAAGCTAAAATTCAGCCAAGCTTCGCTTCGCGGACGGCCGGGGCGGCTGTCTCTCACACGAGCTATCCCTCACTGGCACTCGAGCATTCAGGGTTTTTGGGTTGGTCTGATCAGGATCTCACTTACAAACGCTTGCGGGGCTTGCGTCACCAGCATGGCTACGGCGTGGGCAATGTCATCTGGCTGCAGCATTTTCTTCGGGTTTTTGCCCTCATGCGGGCCTAGCTCCGTCTCGGTCGAACCCGGGCAGATGACGGCCGCACGAATGTTGTGCGGGCGCAATTCTTCCGCAACGGAGTAGGTGAGCCCGTTCAGTCCCCACTTCGAGGCCGCGTAGGCCGCGCCTTTCGGGAGAGCATTTTTTCCCGCGAGGGAGGAGATGTTGATGATGTGTCCGGAGCGGGCGCGAATCATCAGGGGAGCGAACGCCCGGATGGTGAAGTAAACTCCGCGCAGATTGGTGTTGAAAATGCGGTCCCATTCCTCGGGCGGAAGTTCGTGTAAGAGCTTGGTAAAACCGCCGAGGCCGGCATTGTTCACCAGGATGTCGAGTCGTCCGAAGGTGCTGTCGACGCGGGCGGCGGCGTATTCAACTTGATGCAGCACGGTCACGTCACAGGGGATAACTTCCGTCTTGCCTCCGGCGTCGAGAATGGCGCGGGCAGTAGAGTCGAGGGTCGACTGGGTGCGACCGCAGAGAACTAGGGTGGCACCAAGCCTCGCGAGTTTGCGTGCGATCGCAGCGCCGATTCCGCGACCTGCCCCGGTGACGAGGGCCACTTGCCCAGCAAGAGGTTGCTCGGTGTCCATATAAAAGTTCTCCTTGAGAGTCGATTCGGATGCGGCAAGTCAGATCGCGAACATTCACCGCTCTGCTATGCGCATCTTAGCAATAAATAGGAGGACGATTGGGAAGTCGCTTGCCTTCGGCAGAAGAGGTACTTATAATCCGGCCATCTGGGAAAAAGGGTCAGAAGCAGGCGTTCCAGAAAAAACACCCCTACTCCCGGCGCCCTGCCAGAAGCCGGGCATTCCAAAGCAGGATCCGGACGCAGTCCAGACGGAATGCAGTTGCTGCTAGTTTCAGAAACACGTTTCCCAGTAGAGCTATTCCCCAAAAGATCCAAGGAGCCATACTGATGAAAAAGATTCTGCTTACGGTTGTGCTTGGGATTGCGGTGGGTGCGGTAGGCCAGAGTACTTCGCAACCAGCCCAGGGAAAACCCACTAGTCCGCCCACGGGACAGACGCCGACACAGGCGCAACCGAGCACGCCGCCTGCAGGACAGGCAGCAGCGCCACAGACAGCGGCGCCGGTGATCAAAGATCCGGCTGAATACAACGCTTACGTAGCCGCCGTGCAGGCGACCGATCCCAATGCGAAGATCAGCGGACTGGAGGCATTTCTCAACCAGTATCCCAACAGTGTCATGAAAAATCAGGCGCTGGAAATCCTGATGCAGACCTACCAGCAGGCGGGCAACCCGAAAAAGACGATGGACACGGCCAGCAAGCTGGTGGCGGTGGACACGTGCAACGTGCGCGCGCTCGCGCTGCTAGCCTACTTTGACCGTGTGATGGCCCAAGGCGGCGATCCGAACGCCAAGCAACTGCTGGCGGACGGCAAGAAATATGGCCAGCAGGGACTCGACTGTCTGCCGAAGTTCAACAAACCCGATGGCACCTCGGACGCGGACTTCCAGAAGACGAAGGACCAGATGTCCGGGATTTTCAATGCGGCCATCGGTATCTCGGCGTTACAGGATAAAGACTATCCAACCGCCGTGAAGGCTCTGCGAACCACGGTGGACCAGAATCCTAACGATTTCGCCGTGGTGTATCCGCTGGCGCTGGCGTATCTGGGTCAGACCCCCCCGGACTATCAGAACGGAATCTGGTATGCGGCGCGGGCAGCGGCGGTGGCTCCTCCGGCGGCGCAAGCACAGATCGAAAAGTATGCGCACTCGCAGTACGTGAAGTTCCATGCGGGAGAAGATGGATGGCCGGAATTGCTGGCGGCGGCCAAGGCGAACGGACCACAAGTTGCGATCAAGCCGGCACCATCGCCCGCGGAGCAGGCGCACAACATGATCACGGCGACGTCGCCTGAAAAGATGGACTTTGCCACCTGGGAGTTCGTGCTGAGCAACGGCAGCCCAGAGGATCAAGCGACGGTTTGGAACGCTATCAAGGGGAAGGCCGTGCAGATGAATGGGCAGGTTATCAGTGCTACTGCGACGGAGTTCATGATTGCGGCCAGTTCGGATGACATTGACGCGAAGAAGCCGGACATCACTCTGCAGTTCGAGGACAAGGTGCCAGTGAGGCTCATGCCAAAAGAGGGAGCAAGCCTCGACTTTCAGGGTGAGCCCGCATCCTACACGCCGAATCCGTTCATGATGGTCATGGAGAAAGGGCAGTTGCTGAGGGCAAAGGCAGCGCCCACCACCAAGAAACCGCCGGTGCACCACAAACCTGCAGCGCAGTAAGCGACGCTTCGATCTGTAGAAAAGGCAGCCCGCAAGGGGCTGCCTTTAGTTTTTAGCTCGTGTGAAACCGACGGCGTGGGGGTGCTTCTTCTCGCTGCGGTGAGGCTGAAGCTCGGGTCAGCGAACGATCTTTTTCTCCAATGTGACCGAGCGGGTGCTGCGGGGCGGGCGCTTCACTCCATCGCGGAGTTGGCGGACATCAATCTTCAGTTCGCTAATCGTGCGGCTGAGGGTGTTTCTGTGCATTCCGAGTTCACGAGCAGCGCGGCACTGGTTGCCTTTGTTCTCCTGGAGGACGGTCAGGATGAAACGTTTCTTGAACTCGCGAACTCCTTCGGAATAGAGAATATTGCTGCGGTACATCTGCAAAATAAGCGCTTCCAATTGATCTTTCACGATGCATCTCTCTCTTTGTTGTGAATTTTTTCACAGCACCGCGGCCTATTTCGGCGGGGAAGCATGGGAGCCACTTAAGTTCTGAGGAGCCTGATGGACTAAATCGAGACCCTGATAGAAACGAGCACGCAACTCCGACGGAGCGACCCAGATCGCAGCCCGGCCCATAATCAGAAAGTAGGGGGCGAGTTGCGAATTCTGCAGCAGCTTCGACGTTGGCTCGAATGCCGTCATACCCATCAAGATCACCGCCACCATCAACCCACCCTTCAGCAGTCCCAAGATTGCGCCAAGGAAACGGTCAAAACCGCTGAGACCGGATTGTTTCATCACCCAGCGGGCGATCCTGGCGGCGAGGCCGAACAGGAGCACGATGGCAAAGAAGATGATGAGAAAGCCAAGAATCTCAGCGAACCAATCGTTCTTCAAAAATTTTTCAAGCCACGCTGCCACGCTGCCGTACTTCCACGCAGCCACGATATAGCCGACGATCAAGCCAGCCATGGTCAGGGCCTCGGAAAAAAAACCCTGCATAGCCGCGGTAACAACGTTCAGAACCAAAACTGCACAAATGATCCAGTCCGCGAGGCTCATACTATGCTCCTGCGGGTGGAGATCGTACCAGACACCCGGTTACACATCCAGCTTGCGACCGGTCAGCTGGAAATACGCCTCAAGATACTTTTCGCTGGTGCGAAGAGCCACGTCTGGCGGTAGGGCCGGAGCGGGCGGTTGCTTGTTCCAGTGAATTTGCTCGAGGTAATCGCGAACGTACTGCTTGTCATACGAATCCTGCGGCCGGCCGGGAACGTACTTGTCCGCGGGCCAGAAGCGGGAAGA
Source organism: uncultured Acidobacteriaceae bacterium (assembly GCA_963774565.1). Taxonomy (GTDB): domain Bacteria; phylum Acidobacteriota; class Terriglobia; order Terriglobales; family Acidobacteriaceae; genus Sulfotelmatobacter. The sequence goes on from CAVZFP010000030.1 coordinate 85,200, forward strand.
GTCGGGAGTGAGGACTTCGTCCGCCAGCGTAATTCCCTTGGCGGTTCGTCCAAACTCAAACTTGGTGTCGGCGATAATAATACCGCGCTGCCGAGCATACGCCGCGGCCTTTTTGTAGACGCGCAGCGTGAGATCGCGAAGGTGGCTGGCGGTTTCGACGCCGACAATCTTGCACATCTGATCGAAAGAAATGTTCTCGTCGTGCCCGGTGGTGGCTTTGGTGGACGGCGTGAAAATAGGCTCGGGAAAAGCGTCGGACTCCTTCAGTCCCTGGGGAAGCTGGATTCCAGAGACCTTGCCGGTGGCCTTGTATTCCTTCCACGCGGAGCCGGAAATGTAACCGCGCACCACGCACTCCACCGGGAACATTTCGGCGCGCTGCACCAGCATCGAGCGCCCACGCAACTGGTCGGCGTATTTGCGGACGGCCGGCGGGTATTGGTCGACATCCGCAGTGATGAGGTGATTGGGAACGATATCGGCGAGGTAATCGAACCAGAACAGAGAAATCTGGCTCAGGACGCGTCCTTTGTGGGGGATGCCGGTGGCCAGGATGTAGTCGAAGGCGGAAATGCGGTCGGTGGCGACGAAGAGCAGTTGCTGATCGCCGACGCTATACACGTCACGCACCTTGCCGCTGGCGTGAAGGTGGAGATCGTGAAAGTCGGTTTGTAGGAGGACGGAATCGAGAAGTTCAGGGCTCATGATGAAATTTTACAGGTAAGAGGCGAGGCGTATTCTAGCTGGTCAGAAAAAATTGTCAACGATTCTGATCACGGGCCGGGGTGCGGCGCTTAATCCGTTCAGCCGAAAGATGTTGACAGCCGGGGAATGGGCGAGAACGCGCGGCAGGACAAGGCGTTCGGCTCGGGGCCTTGTGGAAAAGCTGAGGATGGGAGTGGATAACGTGGGATAGATGCGATTCGGGATGCCTCACCTGTCGCGTTTTTGCGACCACGTGGGACACTTGACTTTGGCGAAGTCTGCGGAACGTCAGAGTCCTCCAGAGAGGGACTAAGGATGGGGCACATCGGGTGATTACGCTGGGGCGCCGAAACGTACCGAGACCAGCTTGGACACGCCGGGCTCCTGCATAGTTACTCCGTATAGGACCGGCGCGATGCTCATGGTTTTCTTGCTGTGGGTGATGAGCACGAACTGGGTCTTCACACTCATTTCCTTCACCAGTTCGGTGAAGCGGCCGATGTTGGCTTCGTCGAGCGGGGCGTCGACTTCGTCGAGAATGCAGAACGGGCTGGGCGCGTATTGGAAGATTCCGACCAGCAGGGCGAGGGCGGTTAGGGCCTTTTCGCCACCGGAGAGCAGGAGCACGCTCTGCAGGCGCTTGCCGGGAGGCGAGGCGACCACATCGATGCCGCTCTCTGCGCTGTTTTCTTCGTCGGTCAACTTCATGAAGGCGTGGCCGCCGCCGAACAGCTTCTTGAAGGTGGCCTGGAAGTTTTCGTTGATCTTGGCGAACGCCTCTTCAAATTTCTGGCGCGAGATCTGATCGATCTCTCGGATCGTGGCGGTGGTGTTCTCGATCGAGGAGATCAGGTCCTTGCGCTGCGTTTCCAGGAAGGAGTGGCGTTCTGCGGTTTCTTTGTACTCTTCGAGGGCCATCATGTTGACGGGGCCCATGGCTTCGAGCTTGGCACGCATGTCGCGATAGAGCTGATCCTCGACGGCGAGTTGCTCGCCGGTGACCGGGCTCAGGGTGGCGTCAGCCATTAGCGTGGCACGCTCAACGCCGAGTTCGTTGATGCAGGTTTCGGACATATATTGCGCGTCGGATTCGAGTTTGGCGGCGGCGGCGGACAATTCTCCGCGGCGGTCGCGAGCCTGATCGAGGAGCAGGCGGCCGTGGCGGAGGAGTTCGTCGATCTCTGACAGGCGGGCGCGTAATTGTTCGGTTTCAAATTGCAGGAGGCCCTCGCGAGTCTGGGCGGCATTGCGCTCGGCTTCAAGGTCGGCCGCGTGCTCGGCGAGTTGCTGGTTTTCGGTTTCGCGCTGCAGCCTTTCGGCGGCAGCGGCTTCGATCTGAGAAGCCAGAGTGTGGACGCGTTCTCCCATTTCCGAGAACAGCGATTCGATCCGTTGCAGCACGGCTGCGGCAGAGCGGTGGCGCTCTTCGAGGGTGGCTACGCGAGCAGCATGTCGCGAGGTTGTCTGCGCCGATTGTTCGCGGCGTTGGCGAAGGGCAGTCAGCGATTCCTGCGCGGCTGCGATTTGCTGTTCGAGTTGGATGCGCTGCAGTTCCAGAGTCTCGATCTCCGACTGGCGGGCGCAGAGGATGCCCTCCTGTTCCGCACGTTCAGCCGCAAGTCGCTGCAGTTCCAGTTGAGAGACGCTGAGACGTTCGCCGACGCGGGTCATCTCGGATTCGAGTCGTTGCAGCATGTGGCCGGACGTCATGGCCTGATGCTCGGCTTCGCGTTTTTCGCCGTCCAGACGATCGAGCAGGGAAGTGAGCTCTTTGATTTCGCGGCCCAAAGTGAGCACGCGCATCTCTTCGTCGCGCAAGGCGCGCTCCAGATCTTCGAGTTGGCGCAGGACTTCCCGCAAATCACGCTTCATCGAAAGCGGGCCTTCAGCGCGCTGTTTGCCTCCAGTGACCGTGACGTTGTGGAAGCACTCGCCGGCTTGGGAGAGAAAGAACGCGTCGGGATTTTCGAGCGCCAGGCCGCGGGCTACGTCCGCTTCGGGAACGATGTAGCCGTCGCGCAGCTTGGGCAGAATCACCTCCAGCGATTTGCCAAAGCCATCGAGCACGCGAATGGTGTTTTTCAAGGGAACGATCTGAGCCGCGGGCGGCGCGCAGTGCGCGGCTTCGTCGAGGACGAAAGAAAACTTGGCTTGCGCGTCTTCGGGATGGACGAGGAACGTGGCGCGCCCGTCGACGCCGGTGCGCAGCATGCGCAAACCTTCGTCGGCTGCGTCCCAGGACTTTACGACGACATAGTTCAGTTCGTCGCGCAGGAAGTCTTCGACGACGCGCTCATAGCGCGGTTCCACTTCGAGGAAATCGGCGAGGACGCCCACGGGCGCGAGGCCGCCATTCATGACGCCGGACTGAAAGAGGCGGCGGACGGACTCGGTAGAGTACCCGTGCTCGGCGATGACGGCTTCGAGCGAGCCTTTCTTGCCGAGAGCGGTCGCGAATTCCGCGCGGAGGACGTCGAGGTTGGTCTTGGAGCGCGTCTCGTCCAGCTTTTTCTGTTCGATCAGGCGGCGCAGTTGGCTGATTTCTTCCGTGATTCCGCTGACGCGCTGAGTGACAGTTTCAAATTCGAGGGCAAGTTGGCCGCGCTGTCCGCCGAAGGCTTCGACTTGGATGTTCGCATTGCTGATCTCGGCTTTGAGGCGACGGGCTTCGCGGTCGACGCCAGCCAGTCGTTCTTCCGCCTGCGCAAGCTGGTTGCGAAGACGTGACGCTGACGAGACCGTATCGAAAATAGCGACGCGCGATTCTTCCTGCTGGTGCTCGATCTCAACCAGACTCGCAGTGGCCCTAGCGGCGTCCTGCTGGCATACGGCAAGATCGTTCTGAGCGGCGGCCAGGTCGGCGGCGGCAGATTCGAGAATTTGGCGATTAGATTCCCGCTCGGATTCAAGCGTCATCAGGCGATTGCGTGCCTGCGCCAATTCTGCTTCGGAGGAAGCTACCCGCACCAGCAACTCGGCGCAGCGCTCATCGTTGTGCCGGCGGCGGGCGTGGGCGCGGTCGATTTCCAGCGCGATCTGGCTGATGCGGTCCCGATTCTCGCGCAACTCAGACTCGATGGTGTAGCCGCGCTGAGTGCGCTCGGCATGCTCGGCTTCGAGTTGCTGCACGGCCTCAGTGCGGTGCTGCATTTCTTCGGCGAGAGTGTTGAGTCGGGAATCGAGTTCGGCACTTTCCTGTTCGATGGCCGCGAACTTGCTGGCCAGCACCAGGCGCAGCTTGGCACGCATCTCGTCACGCAGGCGCGCGTAGCGCTCGGCCTTGGAGGCCTGGCGCTTCAGGGAATTCATCTGTCGGGTGACTTCGTCGAAGATATCGTTGATGCGGGAAAGATTGAGCTTGGCATCTTCGAGACGCGCTTCAGCGAGGCGCTTTTTGGTTTTGAATTTCGTAATTCCCGCGGCTTCTTCCAGAATCGCCCGGCGGTCGGTGGGACGACTGCTCAGGATCTGGCCGATGCGCCCCTGCTCAATGAGCGCGTAGGATTCGGGGCCCAGGCCGGTGCCCATGAACAATTCCTGAATGTCGCGCAGGCGGCAGAGCTTGCCATTCAACAAGTATTCGCTGTCGCCGGAGCGGAACAGACGGCGCGTGACCACAATTTCTCCGGCGCGGAAGTGCAGCTGGTTGAACTTGCGGCGGCGGATTTTGAGAACGACTTGGGGCGCGGCGGTTCCCACGGCAGCGGCCCTCGCAGGTGCGGTGACGTTGTGCACTGGCAACGCGAAGATCGGTTCGTCCTCGGGGAAGGCGACTGCGATGGTATTGATTTTCGAGCGAGGGATTGCGACTTCTTCCGTTTTGCCGGGCTGGGCATCTTCGACCGCCTGTTCGGTGGCTTCGGCGGCGCGGGCGCGGATGGAGGCTTCGTCCCAATCGTCGGTGATGTGGGATTCGGGTAAATCGTCCTGGATGTCGATTTCAGTTGGCGCGTTGGCGTCGGATCCGCTGTAAGCTTCGGGATCGATCAGTGTGAGCGACACTTCGGCCATACCGGTGGGCTTGCGGTCGCGCGTGCCAGCGAAGATGACGTCTTCCATGCGCGCACCGCGCAGGGTCTTCGCTGACTGTTCGCCGAGCACCCAGGAGATGGCGTCGGAAATATTCGACTTGCCACAGCCGTTGGGGCCGATGATGGCGGCCACGCCGTCCCCGTGGAACTTGAGTTCGGTGCGGTCGCAGAACGACTTGAACCCGAGAATCTGAAGCCTCTTCAGTTTAAGCAACGTGAACTCCTTAGAAACAGTGGCCAGTGGTCAGTGGCTGGTTGGCAGCCGGTTTGTCTCACTTCGGCGCGCCGTCTGCTCGGCCACGCATGTTTACTAACGGGATTCCTCTCGTTAATTCGATGCCTGCCTCGATCCCTTTCGGACCATTTTTCCGCAACATTCTCGCTCCAGGCTGGACAGGGCGGCACAAAGTTAAGCTACTGTAACGGTGAAATTGGGGCGGGGTCAAGCAATATAACACCATATATGGTGTGGCCTTGCGAGCGACCGCGTTGGGTTGCACAGACATTGCAGCAGATATTCGGCCTTTCAGATAGTTTTCTAGTGGGAGTGAAAAGGAGGTGGGAGTTTCGCGAGAGCAAGATAATGCTACCTCAAGGCTGAGCAGGGACAAAGCGTAATTACTAAATCACGCGGGCCGGGGCGCCCGCGCTACGAAGGCTGCACTCGCGGGGACAGCCGAGGCGGCTGTCCCTACGCGGGCAGCTATTAGTTCTTTCCTAGTTTCTCGAACAAGCGGCAGATGGTTTCGATCCCGCGATAGAAGTTTGGGATATGAAACTTCTCGTTGGGGGCATGCAGGTTGTCGTCGGGGAGGCCGAAGCCCATCATCACACTGGGTATCTTCAGCACGTCCTGGAATCCGGTGACGATGGGGATCGAGCCGCCGGAGCGAATGAACACCGTGTCTTTCTTGAATGTATCGCGCAGCGCTTCGGTGGCGGCCTCGATGTAAGGGTTGTCGGTATCGACGACAGCGGCAGGACCCTTGCTGTGGACTGTGATTTTTGTTTCGATGCCTTTGGGTGTCAGCTTCTTCACGTAGGCGGAGTACTTTTTGAAGACATCGTCGGCATCCTGATTGGGGACCAGGCGCATCGAGACTTTCGCCGCTGCCTTGGCGGGAATCACGGTCTTGGCGCCGGCGGCAGTGAATCCCCCGGGCATGCCATGGACTTCGAGCGTCGGCCGCGCCCAGGTACGATAGAGGACTGAGTAGCCGGGCTCTCCGGTGAGAACCTTCGAGCCGACCTCGGTCTTGCGGTACTTCTCTTCATTGAAGGGCAGGCGCTTCCACGCTTTTAGTTCCGCGGCGGTCGGAGCCTTGACTCCCTGGTAGAACCCGGGAATCAGGATCTTGCCCTTGGAGTCTTTAAGCTTGCTGATGATTTCGATCAGGGCGAAGAAGGGATTCGGGGCTGCTCCTCCGTAGACTCCGGAATGCAAGTCGGTCATGGCGCCCTTGGCCTCGATTTCAGTGTAGACCAGGCCGCGCAAGCCCACACACAACGTGGGAAGGTCAGGTGCGAAAAGTTCCGTATCGCACACCAGCGCGAAGTCCGCTTTCAGTTTGGCTTTTTGTTTGACGATGTATTCGTCGATGGATTCGCCGCCGACTTCTTCTTCGCCTTCGAAAATCACTTTCACGTTGATCGGAAGCTTACCGCCGCCGGCCCGCATGAGGGACTCGAGCGCTTTGACTTCCATCCAGAGCTGGCCTTTGTCGTCGACGGCGCCGCGAGCGTAGATGTTGTTGTTACGCTCCGTGGGTTCGAACGGCGGCGTGTGCCATTCGTCGAGCGGTTCGGCGGGTTGGACGTCGTAGTGGGCGTAGCACAGCGCGGTAGGCTTGCCGGAGGCGTGCAGCCAGTCGGCGTAGATCAAGGGGTGGCCCTTGGTGGGGATGACTTCAACATTTTCCATGCCGACGCGGCGCAGTTCATTGGCCACGTAGTCGGCGGCTTTTTTTATGTCGGGCTTGTGCTCTTCGAGGGTGCTGACGCTGGGGATGCGGAGAAGATCTTTGAGTTCGCTCAGGAAGCGCTGTTGATTACTGCGGGCAAAATCAACTGCGGGACGATGCCATCGGTGAATCCTTTCTGTGATCTCGGCGGTCAATCGCGGAAGATAGCGCGGTCGAGAGTTCTAGGAAACGAATCAGTATAGCGCGAACTAGGGCGAGGCGTTTACCACTGAGGGCACAGGGATTCACCGAGGAAAGCGGCCTAGCCGTATCTCAATGGAAATTGTGCAGACTTGCGCGAAATCCCCACGCTTGGGTTTTGCTCAGGCTTTCTGGCAAAAGACGCGAGAAATGGGCACCCGGATCTCAGTGAAACCTTGCGGGAGAAAACGGAGCGATCTCATATTCCGGAGCGTGACCTTCGATAACCGCGGCCATTACTTCCGCGGTGATGGGAGCGAGGAGGATGCCGTCGCGGAAGTGGCCGGTCGCGACGTAGTAGCCGGGGGTTGCAGTTGCGCCGAGAATGGGCAAGGCATCGGGAGTTCCGGGGCGCAGGCCCGCCCAATCTTCGAGGATTTTGCCGTTGCGTAATTCCGGAACGAGGTCGACCGCGGCGCTAATGAAAACGCTGGATCGTGGCGAGGTCCGTGCGTTTATCGAATCCAGCTTCTTCGACGGTGGCGCCGACCAGAAGGCGGCCATCGCTGCGCGGAATGAGATAAGCCTCGGGAGAGCGGACTACGTGTTTGAGTAGCCTGCGTTGTGGCATCAGGAGACACAGCATTTGTCCTTTCACTGGACGGGTAGGGAAGGAGTGAGGGCCGATCTGACCCGACCAAGCGCCCGCGCAATTCACGATCTTGGCAGCTTGGAATGCGGACTTGGCGGTGGTTACGCAGGTGGCGCGTCCATCGACCACCGGGACTTCGGTGACTTCATCGCCGGAAGAAAAGTCTACACCATGCCGCTTGGCCGCTTTCCAGGCAGCGGTGGAGAGCGCTCTGGGATCGACGCTGCGCTCCTTTAAATAAAGGGCGGGGCGGTTTGATTCTGCCAGCGCAGGTTCCAGTTCCGCTAGCGGAACGGGCAGCAAGCTCGCGAGCGTAGATCCGGGTCGCTCGTGAACATGCTCAGGAGGAGGGAACACAATCGTTCCGTGATCGCGGAGATCGACGTGCATTCCAGATTCGAACTGCAGTTCTCGCGCAAACTCGGGATACATGCGAGCGCTGGCAGTCGCGAGGGGTTGGAGAGCGGAAGGAGTTTCGAGGCCGCAGTCGACCAGCATGCCACCGGCGGCGTGGGAGGCCTCACGGCCGGGTTCGCCGCGCTCGACTACCAAAACAGTCGCGCCACGCTTGCGAAGCGCGATAGCGAGCGAAAGGCCGATGATGCCTCCGCCGATGACGATTACGTCCCAAGTCTTCATCTCGGCATTGTAAAAGAGCGAAGGGAAACGAGATGACAGGGGGAGCGCGACTGAATAAAATGGCTCGCATGAAGAAGGCCTTGGTTTCTGGGATCCTGTTGGCGACGCTTGCCATAGCGGAAGCAGCATTCGGGCAAAAAGACAAAGGCGTCGAACCCACATCCTTTGTGTATTTCATGGTCATCAAGGACGACAACGGGAAGCCGGTGCGGAACGCTGCGGTCATCCTGCATTCCGTGAATGCAAAGGGCAGGCAGGAACGCGGGGACATGGAGTTAAAGACCGATCCGGAAGGGAAGACGAGTTTTGACGGCATTCCCTATGGCATGCTGCGGGTGCAGGTGCTGGCCTCGGGATTTCAGACCTTCGGAGAAGACTACGATATTGAAAAGACGAAAACGGAGATCACGATCAAGCTGAGGCGACCGCAGGGTCAATATTCGGTCTATGACGATCACGCCAAGGGGCCAACTCCCAGGCAAGATACTCCACCGGATCAAAGCAAGAAGCCAAACTAACCTCTGCGCGCTCGCGAGCCGCTTTGAACGAGGATGGGATGGACTATTTACTGAAAACTGAACCGTCAACATATTCTTTTTCGGATTTGCAGCGGGAGAAGACCACCATATGGGATGGGGTGTCGAATCCAGTGGCGTTGAAGAATCTGCGCGGAATGAAGCCGGGGGACCAGTTGGTGATTTACCACACTGGAGATGAGAAGAGGGCGATGGGAACCGCGTCCGTTGTTTCGGTGGATGTGGCGGACGCGAAGAATCCACAAGTGAAGATCAAGGTTGGTAAGGCTAACTCGAAGCCAGTCACTCTGGCCGAGGCGAAAGCCAACAGACTATTTGCTGAATCTCCGCTGGTGCGACAGGGAAGACTAAGTGTGGTGCCGTTGACCGAGGCACAGTTTAAATTTCTGACCGGAGACTAGAATCAAAAACCCCACTCTGTCGCAAAGAACGCGAGAAGGGTGGGGCCGCCACTCATTCTGGTGCGCGCGCACTCCCTTCTCTTCAAAACCTATGAGGCGCGGGCGTCGCGGCGGATCAGGACCGAATCCAGGAAATAGCCGAGTCCCAGCGTGAAGGGGATAGCGCCGAAGGCCCCTGCGATCAAGGCGTCGGGCTCTACTCTGGCGATGATGCTGAACGCCAGCATGTAGCCGACGGCGCCGGCAACCAGTAAAATTCCGGCGCGGCGCGACTTAGCTGTCTCCGAGAGTTCAGCTTGCATCGGCACGCTTACGCCGCGCTGCATCGCTGCCAGTCGCTCTTCCGTGCGCAGCTTGCGTACTCGGTAAAAGGTGTACATTGCCAGACCTGCGATGGGCAATGCGAAAAACATTACGACGGCGGCGAAACCGGTGAGTCCTTCCATGGTAGTTCTCCTTCCTGTTGCTTAGCGCCTGTGCCAGAGCTCAAATCGCTTTCAAGAAATGATACGAAGAGGATGGCTAGAAAGTTCCCTGCGCGGCCAACTCAGCACAGAGAGGATGCTTCCAAGCAAGGGAAGTGGACCGTTTGGCCTCTTTCGGCCCACCTCCGGGAGACATGGTGAAATCTGGAAAATGGTACGAGATTCGATTCCTGGCGGCAGTTGGCTGCATAGCGCTGCTCTCTACTATCCCCACGCTGTGGGCGCAGGAAACGACGGAGAAGGTCACGGTCGACGATGTGGACCGTACCTTCATGGTCCGGTTGCCCAAGGGTTACGATCCCCAACAGCACTATCCGGTGGTGATCCTGCTGCATGGCATGAATCAAGACCCATCCGACATGGAGCGGCTTACCCGGTTCAACGAACTGGCGGATAAAGATGGCGTCATTGCGGTCTATCCGTTTGCTTTGCACGGTCGGTGGAATGTGGGGGTTCGAGCCCAAGAGCGTCGGTCCATGGGCATGGGGCCGGGAGGACGCGGGCGTCACGGCGGCGGAGGCTACCCCGGGGGAGGCGGCTATCCGGGAGGTGGAGGCGGTTATCCCGGCGGGGGCGGCGGCGGAGGGTATCCAAGAGGAGGCGGCTATCCGGGTGGTGGAGGACAGCAGCCCCAAGGTGGTCAGCCGAGCGAGGAGAAAAGGGGGGTGCCGGCAGATGACATTGCTTTCTTCAACCAGATGCTGGACCATTTGGGAACCAAATTTTCGGTGGACGCGTCGCGTATTTATGCGGCGGGGCTGTCGGAAGGCGGCTTCATGAGCCTGCGCCTCGGTTGCGCACTGGGCGACAGGATTGCGGCGGTTGCCGCGGTAGGTGCGGCGATGCCAAAGACGATGATTTGTCTGCCCTCGCGTCCGGTGCCGCTGGTGATGATCAACGGCACTTCAGACCCAGTGGTTCCTTATGGCGGTGGCACAGAGCACAATATGAGTCTGGCAACCGCTTCTGTGGAAGACAGCGCCAAGGCCTGGGCCAAGATTGACCGCTGCGAGGAAAAGCCGGAGAAGAGCAAAGTAAGCGCGCGCGACAAGGGCGGCATGGAAACCAAAGTCGATACTTATAACGGCTGCCAACAGAACGCGCAGGTCGTTCTCTACAGCCTGAAGGGCGCGGGGAATACTTGGCCGGGCGGAGAGCAATACGAAGTGGAGAAAACGATTGGGAAGACGAGCTCGGATTTGAATGCCAACGAAGTGATTTGGAATTTCCTGGTGACTCGGAAGCTGCCGGGCCAGGATCAGGATGGAGATAAGAAATAGAATTAGCAAAAGAAATTTATGCGACATTCCCTTGGACACCTGACGATAACGGGTGCCGCAGAATAAAACCCCACCCTCTCGCCACGAACGCGAGAAGGGTGGGGCACCATCCGGTTACGTCGCCGTGGCGACGCTCAGTGGAAAAGATTTAGAGTGTTGGAGGCATCATCGACATAATAGATGCCAACGCCGCGAACGTCGATTAACCCAAACAGCGCACCGGCTCCCGGCGGATTGCCAGTATTATCCAACAGAACGGTATTGATCTGGTGGCCACGGGGTGTAGTTTCCACCAGAAAACCGTCGTTTCCGTTGACTGTCAGAATGTTGCCGTTCGTCGCCATCGTAAGGCCGAGAGGATCGTTGAGGCTGCCTCCTTGCGAGACCGTCTTGCCAACTCCGGCGGAAGTATCGCGGAACACGGGGTGTCGAATGGCCGCAACACGATTATTGAGACTATCGGCCACGTAGAGCGTGTCGGCATCAGCGTCAAGGCCCAAGCCTGTCGGGCCGATAACCAGCGCCGCCGGATCGGTTCGCTCGGAGAACCCGGATCCAATCACAGTGATCGACCGCAAACTGGGCGGAGAGCCGGATGTAATATCAAGCGCCAGGCGAACCACGGTTCCTTTCTGCACAACGTTGCCGCCCGCCGCCACGGTTCCGTTCAAGACATTGGTCACGAACAAATCGGCGAAGCTTCCCGCGTCCCACACGGTCATGTCCCACGGACCATTGATGAGCGAACCGTAAAACGTCTCGACGACGTTGCCGTGGTTGTCGAGCACGAGTAAGCATCCGGCCTGCGCCGTGGCTGACGTTCCATCGGTGGTCGGCAAGCTGCCCACAATTACCCATCCCGTGCGCAGCACAGCCAAGGCGGTGGTCAAGCCGACGCCGCCGGGGCAAGGCCCGGGCAAAGTGCTGGCGTCGATTTGAGCGAACAGGCTGCTGGTGCCGTCTGGAGCGATCTGCACGATGGTTGTACCCGTACCCTGCAGGTTATTACTGTTGTTGAAATTGCTGATCAGAATGTTTCCTTCGCGCAGTGAACCGGAGCTTCGCGGACTGCGAACGATGCCATACGGATTTACGTCGCCATTGGCCGGAACTGTAGAGGCGACGACGGAAATTTGGGTTTGCTTGCCGGAATGACTTCCCTGAGCATGGGCAGAGAGCGCGCATGCGGCGACCAGCAAGACTGCGCACGCTGTGGTTTGCAGTTGGGACGAATTCATGACAATCCTCCTGTGGCAATGCCAACCGAGTTGGACATGATTGTTTCCGCGCCGCCATCCCGCGAAAGAGGCAGGGCTGGACATTTGCGGGCGCACGCGCCGTTGGCCATAACCGTTCCGTGGGCGTGGCGGGGATCAGTTTGATGCGGAGGGCATCGGGGAATTGTCAGTGAAATGTCAAAAGGCTGTCACTTCTTGGTCGGGCGACAGTCCACGTACAGGAAAGGCGGTTTCGATCAGGCGATAGATTTTCTCAGTTCGCGGCGCAGGATTTTGCCGGAGGCGGTTTTAGGAACAGCGTCGACGAAGTGAACTTCGCGGGGTTGCTTGTAGTGGGTAAGACGGTCGGCGACGAAGGCGCAGAGTTCTTCTCCCAGCTTTGGGCTCTCGACAACTCCGTCGCGCAAGGCGACGAATGCGACCGGAATCTCTCCGGCGGTGGTATCGGGACGACCGATTACGCCACATTCTTTCACTGCCGGGTGTTCCAGCAAAACGGCCTCGACTTCGGCTGGGGCGACGGGGAAGCCTTTGTACTTGATCATTTCTTTGCGGCGATCTACGACACGGTAAAAACCGTCGCGGTCGCGAGTGACGATATCGCCCGACCAATACCAGCCGTCGCGCAGCACTGCGGCAGTGGCTTGCGGTTCTTTCCAGTAGCCCAGCATGAATTGCGGACCACGCATGACGAGTTCTCCGGGCAGGTCAGAAGGCGCTTCGGTCAGATCGTCGGGAGTGTCACCGGGATCGATATCGGATTGCGATAATACGCGGCAATCCGTTTGGGCGAGCGGATGGCCAATGGAGTCTGGGCGATACATTTCGGGTTCGAGGAATCCCACATGAGTGACGGGCGAAGCTTCGGTCATGCCGTATCCCTGGCACACCAGAATGTTAGTAAGAGCCGTGAAGCGGCGGGCAAGCTCTGGAGCCAGAGGCGCGGCTCCGGATTTGACCCAGCGGACGTGATGATCGCGAGGGAATTGACCCGCCTCAGCCACCTGGCAGAGTGCATTGATGGCGGGCGGCACCAGAGGCATCATGGTGACGGCTTCGTCGATGAGGAGCTTTGGGAACATCGCGGGATTGAAGCGCGGCACCAGAACAAGTTTCGCGCCCAGAATCAACGCGGGGTTGAGGATCACATTCAGTCCATAGATGTGGTACAGCGGAAGACAGCAGAGAATCTGGTCGGTGGAATTGAGCTGGGTAGCATTCGGGCCAAGCAACTGATACACATTCGCGACCAGATTATTGTGCGAAAGCATAACTCCCTTGGGAAGGCCGGTGGTGCCGCTGGAGTAGGGAAGCACGGCAAGAGTCTGTTCCGATGATTGGTCCGGCTGGTGATGAACCGTGATCACGCGATGAAGCAGGTTGGCGAAGGGCTCGGCGCCCGATGCCGGATGGCGCGTCGTGTACACACGGCGAAGGCAGGGCAATCCTCCGAGGTTGATGCCTTCGATGTTTCCGCCATCCGTGATCAGTAGGACGGCACCAGAATTTTCCAGTTGATAGCGAACTTCGCGCTCGCGGTAGGTCGCATTGAGCAGGGTAGGAATCGCTCCAGCCAGCGTGGCGGCGTGGTACGCGGCACAGAACTCCCAGGAGTTCGCGAGGAAGATGGCTACCATTTCGCCGGGCTGAATGCCCGTAGCAATCAGGCTGCGGGCCAGGGTCTCGACGATTTCTCCGTATTCGCCATAGGTGAAACGGCGTCCACAGGAAGCGTCCACTAACGCCGTCCTCTGCGCATTGCGGCGGCAGGAGTCGAGCACCAGATCGTGCAGAAATAGGTTGTGGGGATCAGCGTAGAGTTGGGTACGCAGCATGCCGGGAGAGATTGTAACGGAAGCAGGCAGATTCCAACCAACCGGCTGGGAACAAGACGCTGTCAGCTCGCCAGTCTGCGCAGGAATTCCTGCTCGTCCATGCGGTACTTGAAGGCTTTGCGGCCGTCGATGAAAACCACCGGAACTTCGTCGTTGAATTGGCGGCGAAGTTCAGAATCAGAGTCGACATCGACCTCTTGCCAGGTGAATCCTCCACGCCGCGAAAGCTTAAACAGACTCTCTTTGACGACTTCACACAGATGGCAGCCTTTGCGGGAATAGACCACAACGCTGCGCGAGTCTGGCATGCGGGAGAGATTTTAGCGCGGAGAAACGGCGCTTTCCAGTAACAAAGTAAATCGAGGTGCCGATCATGCCGTCCGGGAGGTCTGATGGCTGGACCGTCCCATGGATCCTTTTTTGGACTCGCGTGATTGCGATCATTGCACTCCACAGGACCTTCAGATGATGATGCAAAATCCATGCACGCCGACGCTCGGATAGCTCCGCCGAGCGAGCAGGGGTGCCCGTGGCGAAGCGACGTAGTGGGTTCATTCTCCGTATCGTAATGATCTCGTGCCTTTGAATTTGCGCTGTTTGCACTTGAGAGAGCGGGGCTGGAATGTCCTAAGCTCGGGCAGCGGGTTTGAGGGAGTCAATCAATTTGGTCGACAAATCGTGGATGCGGTAGTGGTAGATCTTGACGACGACGGGACCGAAGCCGCGTTGATTATCGGAGAACTGAAGCGGCTGCGACCTGAGGTGCCCGTCATCATGTTGGCGACCGACGAGAAACTGCTTGCGCCCGGGGCGACTCAGCAGGCCGATGCGGTGATTATGAAGTCGCAAGAGGAGCATAGTTTGATCGATGCGCTGAGAGTATTCTTGCCGCCACCGGGGAACAGTCGTAGCTCCTGACTGCTGCTGATGTGGCCGGTTCGACGAGGGGGAACGTTGTGGCGTCACCTACTCGCGCAATTCGGTAGAATCCCTGCATGCAAGATCCTCAGGCAAGACCTCTTCATGGAAAAACTGCGTTAATCACGGGCGCAGCCCGGCGTTTGGGACGAGCCTCGGCACTCGCGCTGGCAGAGGCAGGAGCGGACGTCGCCATCACCTTCAGAAACTCGGCGCGCGAAGCCCGGGAGACGGTGGTGGATCTATCGGGATTCGGGGTGCGGGCGTTCGCGCTGCGCTGCGAGGTGACCGACGAAGCCAGCGTCCGGGGGATGATGAAGGACGTGGGGCGCGAACTGGGCCGCATCGACATTCTAGTCAACAACGCGGCGAACTATGAGGCAGTACGGTTTGAAAAGCTCACGGTACGGCAATGGGATGCGATTTTTGCCTCGAATACGCGGGGACCATTCCTGGTATCCCGCGAGGCTCTGAAGTGGATGCGGCGGAAGCGGGATAAGGGCACGAGCTCCGTCGAGGCGAAGATCATCAACATGGGGTCGCTCGGCGGGCTCAAGCCCTGGGCAACGAACGCGCACTATTGCTCGTCGAAGGCGGCGCTGCACATGCTGACCAAGGTGATGGCCAAGGCGCTGGCGCCTGAGATTGCGGTGAATGCCGTCGCCCCGGGAATGATCGATCTGGGCGAGAAGTCGGCCGCTGGCTTCATGCGGCGCATGGCCAAGCAGACTCCGATGCGGCGAAATGGGCGCGGGGAGGAGATTGCCAAGGCAGTCTTATTCTTCGCAACCGCGCCGCAATTTATTACCGGGCAGATTCTTGCCGTAGATGGGGGGCTCGGGCTCTAAACCTCGCTACGCCTCGGCCGAGGTTGGATCGATCACATGCTTGACCTCGGAGACGCGGTTGGCCGGGAACCCACCTTGTTTGGCATGCTCGCGCACCATTGCCTCATTGGGCGCAATATAAACGCAGTAAATTTTGTCCTGGGTGACGTAGCTGTGCAGCCACTGGATCTGCGGACCTAGATTCTTCAGCACACTGCAGGATTTCTGCGAGATGGCAATGATCTGGTCCGGCGTGACATCGCCGACGCTGGGAAGGTCGCGCTCGATGACATATTTGGGCATGTTTCCTCTCTGTGATAGAAGCGGGCGATCTTTGCCCACCGTTGTGGTCGGGCACGAATTCTAAGGCATCCGCCAGGAAATAGCCATTGCTGCGAGCTCGCGGTATATTGGGGCGAATGAAGAAATCGAAGGGCAGTTCTTCTTTTTCGGCGGCTTCGGCAACTTCTTCGCTGAAGCGCACATCCTCTCTGTCGCCCTATGGATCGGGGGCGACTTCGGGTCCGCGCATTGCTGTGGCCATCATGGCTGCGGGTAAGGGGACCAGGCTCAAATCGCAAATCCCTAAAGTGTTACATGAAGTTGGAGGAAAGCCGCTGCTGGAGCACGTGATTCGGGCAGCCGTGCGCATTGTCCCTACAAAAGATGTGTACGCCATCATCGGGCACGAGGCCGACCGGGTGCGGGCGGCGATGGAACACACCGGCGTCAATTTTGTGTTTCAGGCCGAGCAGCGCGGGACCGGCCATGCGCTTATCACGGCGCGCGACGCGTTGGTTGGGTATGACCACGTCATCGTGCTTTCGGGAGACGCTCCGCGGATTACGCCCGAAACCGTTGGACGCCTGCGCAACTTCCATCTGGAACAGCGAGCTGCCATGACGCTGCTGAGCGCGGACCTGAAAGATCCTACCGGGTATGGCCGGGTGCTGCGGAAGACGGCGCGCAGCGCCGAAGTGCAGGCGATCGTCGAAGAAAAGGCGGCGAACCCGGCCCAGAAAAAGATTCGCGAGATGAATTCCGGTTTCTATGTTTTCGCTGTGAAAGAACTCTACGACAACATCGGGAAACTCTCCAGCGCCAACGCCCACGGCGAGTATTACCTGACCGACATGGCGGAGGTGCTACGGAAGGCTCGGCAACGCGTGGTGGCGTTTAAAACGGGGGACGCGAGCGAGGTGCTTGGCGGGAACACGCGTGCGGAACTGGCGGACATCGACGAAAAGATGCGGCTGGCGAAGTGCCGGCAATTGATGGCTGACGGCGTGACGGTCTTCTATCCGGCAACCTGTGTGATCGATGCCGATGTGGAGATCGCGCCGGACACGGTAATCGAGCCTTACGTGCAGTTGCTGGGGAAGACGAGAATCGGCTCGGCCTGCCGCGTGCGATCCTATTGCGTGATTCGGGATGTCGTAATTGAGGATGGGGTCATGGTCCTCCCGGGATGCGTAATGGACGACGCGCGGATTGGCGCTGGAGCTGTGATCGGGCCGTACTCGCGCCTGCGATCGGGGACCGAGATCGGCGAGGGCGCGCATGTAGGAAATTTTGTCGAGACCAAGAAAATTAAGCTGGGCAAGGGATCGAAGGCCAATCACTTGACCTATCTGGGTGACGCAGAGATCGGAGCGGGCGTAA
The DNA here is from genome assembly GCA_963774565.1 of uncultured Acidobacteriaceae bacterium. Classification (GTDB taxonomy): domain Bacteria; phylum Acidobacteriota; class Terriglobia; order Terriglobales; family Acidobacteriaceae; genus Sulfotelmatobacter. The sequence goes on from CAVZFP010000030.1 coordinate 102,511, forward strand.
ACATTGGTGCCGGCACGATCACCTGCAACTACGACGGCGTGCACAAGCACAAGACCATCATTGAGGATGCAGTGTTTATCGGCAGCGATAGCACGCTGGTGGCGCCGGTGCGCGTGGGCAAAGGTGCTTATGTCGGGGCTGCATCATGCATCACGGCAGATATCCCGCCGAATTCTCTGGCTATCGGGCGCGCCCGGCAGGTTGTGAAGGAAGGCTGGGCGGGAGAGAAGCGGGCGGCACGAAAGAAGTGAGTTGATCGAAGAGAGAGGAAAATCCGGATAAAACAGCAAAGGCATCGAGACTTGATTCCTCCGTGTCTCGGTGCCTCCGTGGTAAACAGTTGCTGCGCTTAATGCGTAACGGCGGCGAACAGTTCCGAGTGCATCAGGGATTGGAACTGCTGGTCGCTAGCTTTGAAGTGCACCGCGACGTTCGGGCCGTCGGAGTCGACAGCAGTGTTGTCTACCGCGATTTTTTCCGCCGGCGTGGCGCTCATTTTTTTATAGAGCATATAGCCCTTGAGTAGCGACGAAACCGTGGAGGCAGTCGTGTTGTCGGAGGTGATCACGGTCATATCAAAGCTGACTCCGCTGTTGAAGCTTAGGGTGTAGCGAGAGCCCTGCAGTCGTTTTCGGACGGTGTCGTAGTCGGCGATCTTCGAGGCGTCCCCCATCGCAGAGTGCATCATGTTTTGCGTGCCTTGTTGGTCGAGAATGCTCCAGACCGGCGCGGAATCGACGCTGGACATCATGTCGGCCATGTCGCCGTTGGTATCCAATCCCAGAACCTGGCCAGCGCTGGTATCAAGTGCGACCCGGATCGAGGTCGAGTCGCCGAACAGCAGGGTGCTGTCATCGAGGAAGCTCATCTCGAAGCCGCCTTCCATGGGATAAATCAGCGCGTTACCATATTTCTTTGGTACGAACTTCTGCAGCTTCATCTTCTTCAGCACGGCCTTCATGTCAAATGAGCCAGCCGCCACACCAACGGTTTTGACGCCTTGCTTACCAGCGTGAAAGGAGGCGAAGGTGAGGGTGTCGACATCTTTGTCGGGATCCAGGCCGATGCCCTTGAGCGCGGTCTCGAACTGCTTGATGTTGTCTGGCAGCAGTTGCTGTTTCAGGGCCATCGCGGTGGGCGAATCTTTGAGAGCGCGATAATCGACTGAGATCAACTGCAGCAAATCAGCAGGAACGCAGGAGCGGGCAGATGAGTTCAGCGGCATGGCGTAGGCCATACTCGCTAGAAGTAACGAAGCCAGGCAAATCTTAAAGAATTTCATGGCGCCTCGAATTCAGAAACAATTGGGTTTGCGTGCCATTTGATTGGATGCACGATCCTGCTTTGTCGTTATGGGATCGCTTTATTCTATTTTACTTGCAGCCATAACAGAACAGAACAAAAGTACATGCCCGTTGACCGGTTGGAGGCCGGGTTCTACGAGAGGGCAGCGGTGCGGCCGCGGACGTCCGCGGCGAAGGTCTGATCTTTCAGCGACGCTAGATTGATTTCTACGTTTGCTAGGGCGCCGGTCATGCCCGCACCGGCGAGTGCTCCAGCCGTTGTCAAATCGGATTTCATGTTGGGATTCGTGATCGGCTCGAGTGACTTAATGATCTGTGCTATCTCGTGCGACTTTTCCGCGACACTCAACGGGACCTCGGTCGCTTGTCTGAGGGCGGCTTCGATCATGGCTTGGCCGGATTTCTCGTCAGCGGCGCCCTTGGCCTGTTTGTAGGCTTTCATGACAGAGTTGTAGGACTCGGCATCGGCGTCGACTGCATTCTTTAGTTCTTCGCGGAGAGGGGTGAGCCGGGCGATGGCCGCGCTGAGTTGCGACTCATATTGCAGGTAGGCCTTTTTGCCCCGAGACATAGAAGCGACCATGGTGGCGAGGCCCGCGGCCATGGCGGCCGCTGCGGCGCAGGCGCTGCCGCCTCCAGGCGTGGGCGTTGGGGCTGCCAGTTGCTCGACGAAAGGCTCGACTCCCGCGCGCACGCCACCAATGGCCGTCTTCCCGCCCATGACGGCCCTCAGCCGATTTTCCAGAATCAAGGACGAATCAAAATTCTCGACCTGCAGAAACCACTCGGCGGCTTGTTCCAATGCTTTCTTCGGAATCAGTCCGACGATCTCGCTCGAGAGGGGCACGACGCCGTAGCGGGCGGCCTCGCGCTTCACCATCTCAAAGACGCGGTGGATGGGCGTTTGTTCAAAGTCAGTGAGGTTCATTGAGACTTGGGCTAAACCGCGCACCAGGAATCCAGCGCCTTTTACGAATCGCATTCCGCCGCTGGAGAAGCGCACGGCCTTGGCGACCTTCTTGGCAATTTCGACGTCGGGCGTGTTGAGAAATATGTTGTAAGCAATCAGGAATTTGCGCGCGCCGACCACTGTCGCGCCCGCCGTGGGATGCACGCAAGGGTCGCCAAAGTCCGGGCAGCGCGCGGGATTGGTAGCAATTTCGGCGCGGATGCCTTCGAACTGTCCATGCCGAATGTTTTCCAGGCCTTGGCGTTCGGGAATTCTGGCGGCGGACTCGTAGAGATAAACGGGAATGCGGTAACGCTTCCAGATCTCCTCCCCGACATGGCAGGCCAAGGCTACGCAATCTTCGATGGTCACGCCGTCGATGGGGATGAAGGGAACTACATCGGTGGCTCCCATGCGCGGATGCGCGCCCGTATGCACGTTGAGGTCGATGAGTTCGGCGGCCTTGCCCACGCCGCGGATGGCGGCTTCCTGAATCGCTTCGCGTTCGCCGGCCAGCGTGATGACGCAGCGGTTGTGGTCGGCGTCCATCTCGCGGTCGAGCAGATAGACGCCGGGCATCTTCATGGCTTCGATGATGGCGTCAACTTTGGTTTTGTCGCGACCTTCAGAAAAATTGGGAACACATTCGACGAGCGTGGACATAAGTAGGAAGAATAGCTGGGCGTATTGTATGGCGCAAGGATGGCACCGCCTGTGACTGAGCCGAGAAAATCATTACCACAGAGGACACGGAGTACGCCGAGGAACTTCTCAGTGCTTTTTGCCGCCGGAGAACTTTCCAATTCCCAGCCGCACCTGCACCGTGTTGATTCCCGGATTCGGTGTCGCCAGGCCGGCGTTCGAGATATGCAGATAGCGCAGTTCGAGACTTACATTATGTTTCGCGCCGAGGATGTGCACCCCGAAGGCGGCTTGGGGTGTGAAGTTCACGTTGTTAGTGCCGCTAGGAACGTTGTGGTCGGTGAAGAGCGTGCCGCCGCAGAGTTCGAGATAGGGCGAGACGCGACCGTGGCGTTCGAAGTTCCACTTAAGGCCCAGGGGATCGAAGCTCACGCCATACGCGGTGTTGGCCGGCTGGAAGACCAAGAAGACGGGAATCGCATCGACGGCATACTCAAACCGTCCCCGCAAAAGGCCGGGCAAGTGCGAGCCGGTTAGGATCCATCCGTAGCGCAGGCCAGCGTTGAAGACGCCGGTGCTACTTCGTCCTCCGCTGACGGAATGGCCGCCACCCGCCCAGATTTGGACTTCGTGACCGCCTTGCTCTGGGCCGGTCTGGGCAAGGCACAGGGACGAGGCGATCTGCAGAGTGCAGGAAATCAATAGGGAAGATCTCATGATCGTCAACTCGTGGCCGCCAGTCAGGAAATGGAAGACTCACGATACAGGAAGCCGATCGGCAGCGCCAAGCCAGCAATTAGGGCGAGTCAAGGTTGCCGATAGCCTGCCATGATGAGCGGAGACCGTTGAGCTTCGCTCGACCGGACAGCCGAGGGCGGCTGTCCCCACATAAAGCCGACTAGAAGGCGGCACTATATGAGCCGACTACACCCTGGACCCACCCGGGCTGATTACGGGTTGCGATCGATCTTCGGGTGTTGCGCCATCAACTGCATCAAGTCACGGGCCACACGCGTCGTGTTGTGACGGGCGACGCCGGCCTCTTCCAGATAGTCCCCGAGAACGGGAATCACGCCCAGGGCTTCAATGGCTTCAAGATCGTTCACAATTTGGCAGGCGCCTTCACTGGCATATTTGGCTTGAAGTTCCGCCGAAGCGGGAGTTCGGTTGATCAGGGCGTAGTCGAAGATTTGTTTTTGCGCGTGACTACTCAGCGCGCGGATGTGGTCCGCGGCGGTCAATCCGAGGCTTTCGTTAGCCTGCGTCATCAGATTGCAGATGTAGACCTTGGTGGCTGACGATTCGACAATCGCTTGCGTAATGCCCCGCACCAGCAGATTGGGGATCAGACTGGTAAAGAGGCTTCCAGGGCCGATGGTGATCATGTCGGCATTGGCAATGGCTTCTAAGGTCTGTGGCATCGGTCCGACGTCGGGTGGGACGAGAAACAGCTCGCGGATGCGCCCCTTGCTGGCGGTGATCTTGGTTTCGCCGCGAACACGGGTGCCATCTTCCATGAGCGCTTCGAGTTCAATGTTTGACGTCGTCGCGGGATAGATATGACCGCGGGTCAGAAGAATCTCGGACGAGAGGCGCACGGCTTCAGAAAAGTCGGAAGTGAGGGATGTCAGCGCCGCGAGGAACAGATTGCCGAAGCTGTGGCCTTCAAGTCCCGAGCCTTTGGCGAAGCGGTGACGGAAGAGCTTAGAGAGCAGGGCTTCGTCCTCGCTAAGAGCGACAATGCAGTTGCGGATGTCGCCTGGGGGAAGCATATTGAGTTCTTTGCGCAGCCGTCCGCTGGAGCCGCCATCGTCGCTGACGGTAACGACCGCGCTAAGATCGCGGATGGAGGGAAAATCTGGTTCTGCCGGAATCTCTGCGGCCCAATGGACGAAACGTTTGAGCCCCTTCAGCAGGGTGGACAGTCCGGTGCCGCCGCCGATGGCAACGACGCGCAACCCGCGCTCGCGGGCGGTCTTCTCCGGGGGCCGAGATTCGGCGCTTTGAATTTCCATCGAGTGTGTCCTGCAGGCTAGGCAGGCTCTTCTTCGCCGAGGTCGACGTCCGGCGTACCCAGTTCGCCGGGATCCGGATAGAGCAATTCCGTGAAGCGCGGATCCTCTGCCAGATTCTGGAAGTCGGAATCGTTGCGCGCCTGGAAACGCAGTTGGGCATTCAGGCGAAGAGCCTCGTCCAGATGTTTCAGCGAGTCCTCGACGTGGCCAGTTAGACAGTCGAGCGCAGCCAGTCCGTAAACTACGTAGTCGGCCTTGGCATTCTGCTTGAGCAGCTTATCGAGGTGCTCGCGGGCGGTCACGTAGTCGCCGACGTTCATCAGTGAGACGGCGTAGTCGAAATGCTCCTCGGGTGTCTTGAACTGGGTGGCTGCCGAGCGTTCCAGATGCTGGTTACAGATGCTGAGATGAATGTTGGCGCGGTCGGTCAGTTCTTTACTGGGGCCGGAAACGACCTTTTGGAAATGAGGCTTGGCCTTATCGAATTTGTGCTCCTGCATGGCGCGCAGTCCGGCTTCGTAGCTTTGCAGCGCCTGCGTGTAACGCGGATCTTCCGCTACGGTCTTCTTCGCGGTGGGTTTCTGAGCCATGTGCAAAACTCTTCCTGTGCTCTTGGTAATGGGGAACTCCTTGGATGCTTTTAGCCGAGCAATAAAGTATCACTCAAAGAGTGGGTTGAGGTCCAGTTGCAGCCGCAGTACCGACTACCCAAGAGGAATGCGAATCCGATTTTTTTCGGTACTCAGTACTCGCAACTCGGTACTCAGTATTTAGTTCATCGTCGCGGCCGACGTCAGATCGATCTGTTTCCACTCTCCCTTGATGATTCCAGCGCGGATTTGGGCCGCAGTCTTGCCTTTCTTGTGCTGCTGGTAGGAATAGTAAAGCTCCTTCAGGCAAGTTTCACACTGCGCCCCGTGCGTGTTTTCAAAGCAGCTGTGCAGGCTGTTGTGGCCCATGCGATCGCAATAGCAGTAGCAAGGTTGCTGGTGGAGCACGTTCGGAATCTTCGCCGCCAGCTCGTAGGCGTGCGTCTGGTAGGGAGCCTGGGCGTCTGCCCCCCAAAGGTCGGCCTTAGTCAGGGCGGGAGGCAGTTTCGTCCCTTTGGGCGGAGGGGCGGCGTTGTAAGCCGGAATGCCTCCTTCTTCCGGCAGTGTGCCCCATTCAGCCGAGACGCTCAGCGTTGTTAACAAGAAGAGGAAGGCTACGGTCAGACTGCGGTAGACAATCTTGCTATGGAATACAGGGCGTGTCATTAGGTTTCCTCGCGTTGGGTTATTGTAACCCGCAGGTAAAGAACGGTGGAAGACGTCGGCAGTGTTCGATTTGATGCCGAGTGCGATGCAACCCGCTGCCACGAAGACAGGTTCTGTATACAATAGGAACGCATGCCAGGGACGTTTACAGATCCAAGTTCGGCCGGCGAAGCCGGAGCGCCCACACCATCTACCAGCCCGCCCAGCGTGCCGGTATCAACAACTCCCATGCGTTTTGGGGCGGGGATCGGCGTCTGGGTGCGCGATCTCATCATTTCTCTGGCGATTTCCGCCTTCATCATTATCTTTCTGTACCAGCCGGTGAAAGTGGAGGGCACCAGCATGATGCCCTCGCTCGAAGATCAGGAACGGATCTTCGTGAACAAGTTTGTCTACCGGCTCGAACCGATTGAGCGCGGGGATATTGTGGTATTCCGCTATCCGCGCGACCCTTCCAAGAGCTATATCAAACGCGTGATCGGAATGGCGGGCGACCGCATTCGCATTGACGGCGGCCAGGTATACGTTAACGATCAGGCGGTCGACGAGGATTACGTCCCTCCGGCCTATACGGATTCGCGCTCGTATCCCGAAACGACGGTGCCGGAGCATTCCTTCTTCGTGCTCGGCGACCACCGCTCCATGTCGAACGACAGCCGCGATTTCGGACCGGTCAACCAGAGCTTTATCTATGGCAAGGCAGTGTTTGGGTACTGGCCGATGGATAAGCTGGGACGAGTGCGCTGAGTCCCCGGTAGCGCTGACCCTGCATCCCCACCTTTTTCGTTTTCATCCGTCTGATTCACGGGGACGATCCATGACCAAAGCTTTCGCAGTTTGGGTGGGAATATTTCTCACTGCAGGCTTCGCCTTGCAAAGTGGCGCCCAGGTAGGCGGCAGGCCTGCGGCGAAGAGCCATGATGATTTTGCGACCGCGGCGCCCGAATCTGCCGGAGTCGCAGCCAAGCCCCTGCGCGACATGGAAACCGCGATTCGCGCTGGAGAGTTCAAGAAGATTGGCAGCGTTGTTGTTGCTCGGCATGGCAAGCTGGTTTACGAATCCTATTTCGATGGTGACGCGAGCACGCTGCGCGATACGCGTTCAGCCACGAAAAGCATTACGGATGTGCTGATCGGAATTGCGATCGGCGAAACGAAGCTGAGTGGCGTCGACGCCCGTGTGCTGGCACTGTTACCAGAACGTGCACGGAAGCTGCAGAACCCGGACCCTCGAAAGGACAAGATCACGGTAGAAGATTTCTTGACCATGTCGTCGCCGCTGGAATGCGACGATTGGAACGACGCTTCTCGCGGCAACGAAGAGCGCATGTATGTCATCGAGGATTGGGCGCAGTTCATTCTCGATCTGCCGGTGCGTGGACGGATGCACATCGGCGAGCACCCCGACCCGCCGCCCTATGGCCGCTACTTCAGCTACTGCACGGGTGGAGTCTTCACACTGAGCGAGGTTCTGCAGAAAGCTACTGGCGTGCGCACGGACCGTTATGCGCAGGAAAAACTGTTCGCTCCATTGGGAATCACTGACGCGCAGTGGGTCTATTCGCCGATGAATATTCCCCAGACGGGTGGCGGGCTACGTCTGACCAGCCGCGATCTCCTTAAGATTGCCGAACTTTACCGCAGCGGCGGAATGTGGCAGGGAACCCGCATCGTCGACGAGGCTTGGGTGAAGTCGTCTACCCAGCCGCACGCCCGCATTGACGAAGAGATGGAATACGGCTACTTGTGGTGGCTGAAGTCATTCAAGTCAAACGGCAAGGCTTATCCCGCGTTTTATATGAACGGAAATGGCGGGAATAAGATCGCGGTATTTCCTGGGCTCGACTTGGCGGTGGTCATCACCAGCACGAACTACAACACTCGAGGCATGCACGAGCAGACAGAGAAGCTGCTGACCGACTACATTCTGCCAGCCGTCGGGCCGTAATGGCCTCGACGGCGGTGGAATTCCGAAATCCACAGGATTCTTTTGCGAATTGCGCGTTCCGCGCTTGGCCGCTGCGACAATCCCTGCTAAGATTCATAAAATCCACTCACCGGAGCGAGAATGCAGGCTATCCTTGCGCTGGAAGACGGGCGAGTCTTCCGAGGCAAAGGCTACGGCGCCAAAGGCGAATGCTACGGCGAAGTCGTTTTTAATACTTCCATCACTGGCTACCAGGAAATTTTCACCGATCCTTCCTACTCCGGACAGATCGTTGTTCTGACCAATCCCGAAATCGGCAACTACGGCACCAACCAGGAAGATAACGAAGCCACGCGTCCCTGGATCGAGGGGCTGATCGTGCGCGAGTTCTCGCGCGTGAGCTCGAACTGGCGCTCGCAGCAGGTGGCCGAAGAATACCTGGAGCAGTTCAAGGTGCCGGTGCTTTCCGACATCGACACGCGCGCGCTGGTGCGGCATCTGCGCGACCACGGCGTGATGCGTGGGGTGGTGTCGACCATTGGCACTGACGCGGACAAGCTGATCGCGAAGGCGCGGTCGATCCCCAAGATGGACGGGATGGATCTGGCCAAAGAAGTCAGCACGAAGCGGCCGTACGTATGGGAGGTGGGCGAGCGCTCGCACGAACCGGTTGCCGTGGTCGGAGTGAAGGACGAGCCGCCGCGGTTCCACGTAGTTGCCTATGACTTCGGCATCAAGCAGAACATTCTGCGCAAGCTGCGGGGCGAGGGCTGCAAGGTGACGGTGGTCCCGGCGCAGACTCCGGCGGAAGATGTGCTGGCGCTAAGGCCGGATGGAGTTTTTCTGTCGAATGGGCCCGGCGATCCTGAGCCGTGCACGTACGCGGTGGATTCGATCCGGAGGCTCATGGGACGGCAGCCGATTTTTGGCATCTGCCTGGGGCATCAGTTGACTGGGATCGCCCTTGGGGGCAAAACCTTCAAGCTGAAATTCGGCCACCACGGCGGGAATCATCCGGTAAAGCAATTGAAGACGGGGAAGATCGAGATCACCGCACACAATCATAACTTCGCCGTCGATCCCGACTCACTGGCCGACAGCGAAGTCGAGCTGACGCACATCGATCTGAACGATCAGACGCTCGAAGGCCTGCGGCATCGAAATCTGCCGCTGTTCACGGTGCAGTATCATCCGGAAGCCGCGCCCGGTCCGCATGATTCGCATTATCTGTTCAAGGAATTCACGAAGATGATGGAGGAGTGGAAGGGGTGAAGAGCACCTGTCAAACACCGGCATTTAAGGTCGCCCTCTGGCTTGCATTATTCTTCGCAATTGGATGCCCAGATCTAAGAGCGTGGTCAGTTTCGGTAAGCGGTAAGGAAGAAGTATCCGATCGCTTTGACGTAAAAGTGCCGCGAGGAGGCAAGCCAGTCGCGGGCTTGCAAATTGAGCTGAGAACGATTCCTAGAAACCCATCTAAAAGGAGTCAGGTGGTGCAAAGCGGCAGCACAGATGAGAGCGGTTTGCCGTCGTTCGCAGCAGTCAAGTCCGGATCATACACCGTGGATATTAAACATAAAGAGTTTCCTTCGTCCACAGATATCCTAGTTAGAAGCTCTTCCGGGAAGACCACACATGAAACGATTATCGTTGAATGGCTGAACATTGAAGTTCTAGATGTGCAATCTGTCGCAGGCCTGATCAATGGCCAAATCAAAACCGGGAATCCTCTGAACGATCAGATGCACCCGGTCGTGGTTCCGCTAGGCGAGGCAAAGCGGACGTTAGTGCATGCCGCCTCAGAGGAAATCGTCGGATCACAAACCGTCAGTGTGTCGGGAGCTTTCAGCTTCGGTTTAACTCCTCTTGGGCTCTATCAGTTGCATGTCGAAGCGCCGGAGAATGCAGAAACTCACCAAATCGGCTACGACGGTTATATTCCAATTGAGATCGATTCTTCGGCAGAAGTGCCAAGCCTCAGTCTCTCAATCGATCCGCCAATGTGCGGAACCCTCGTATACAGGAACGAAGCAGGAGTCGCGGCCCAATAGATGCCTAAACGCACCGACATTCAGAAGATTCTGATCCTCGGCTCCGGACCCATCATCATCGGGCAGTCGGCGGAGTTTGATTACTCCGGCACGCAGGCCTGCAAGGCGCTTAAGTCCGAGGGCTACGAAGTTGTGCTGGCGAACTCGAACCCGGCCACGATCATGACCGACCCGGAATCGGCCGACCGCACTTATATCGAGCCGCTCACCCTGGAATATCTGGAAGAGATCATCCGCATCGAGCGCGAAATGTCGCCGGGTGCGGGTTTTGCCGTGTTGCCGACGGTGGGCGGACAGACCGCGTTGAATCTGGCGATCGAACTTTCTGACGGCGGCGTGCTGGAAAAGTACAACGCCACTCTCATCGGCGCGAACGTTGCTGCCATCAAAAAGGCGGAGGACCGCCTCTTCTTCAAAGATGCCATGCAGCGCATCGGGCTCGATGTGCCCAAGTCGGCGCTGGTTAACAATACGAAAGACGGCATCGAGTTTGCGGGCAAGATCGGTTTTCCGGTGATCATCCGGCCCTCGTTCACGCTGGGCGGATCGGGCGGAGGCATCGCCTACAACCGCGAAGAGATGCTGGAGGTGCTGAGCCGTGGCCTTGACTTCTCTCCTGTCCACGAAGCGTTGATTGAAGAGTCGGTGCTGGGCTGGAAGGAATTCGAGCTCGAGGTGATGCGCGATACCAAAGACAACGTCATCATCATCTGCTCGATCGAGAATTTCGATCCCATGGGCGTGCACACCGGCGATTCAATTACCGTCGCTCCGGCGCAGACGCTCACCGACCGCGAGTATCAAGCGATGCGCGATGCTTCGATCGCCGTGATCCGCGAAATTGGCGTGGACACGGGCGGATCGAATATTCAGTTTGGCGTGAATCCCGAGACCGGACGGATGGTGGTGATTGAGATGAACCCGCGCGTCTCGCGTTCCTCGGCTCTGGCGTCGAAGGCGACGGGATTCCCCATCGCGAAGATCGCGGCGAAACTTGCCGTGGGCTACACGCTCGACGAGATTCCCAACGACATCACGCGCAAGACACCAGCATGTTTCGAGCCCACGCTCGACTACGTCGTCGTAAAAATTCCGAAGTGGCAGTTCGAGAAATTTCCCGGGGCGGACGATACGCTGGGACCCCAAATGAAGTCCGTGGGCGAAGTGATGGCCATCGGCCGCACATTCAAGGAAGCGTTGATGAAGGGAATCCGCTCGCTCGATACCGGCAAGCGCGTGGGCGGGGAGAAAATTGAGCCCAAGATTCTGACGAAGCGGTTGGTGACGCCCCACCCGGAGCGACTGGCGTATGTGCAATACGCTCTGCGCCAGGGACACACGGTGAAGCAGGTGGCAAAGATGACCTCGATGGATCCTTGGTTCCTTTACCAGCTCAAAGAAATTAACGATCAGCAACTGGAACTCGAGAAGCATCCGATCGAGTCGATTCCCACCGAGGTGCTGCGCGATTCTAAGCGCATGGGCTTCTCCGACGGACGCCTGGCGCAAGTCTGGCGGCTGGAAGGGCAGGAGAAAGTCCGCCACCTGCGTAAGAAACACGGTGTGATGCCGGTGTACAAGCGCGTCGACACGTGCGCGGCGGAGTTCGAAAGTTTCACGCCTTATCTCTATTCCACCTACGAAGAGGAAGACGAGGCGGCGCCGACCGACAAGAAAAAAGTCATCATTCTCGGCAGCGGCCCGAACCGCATCGGGCAGGGAATTGAATTCGATTACTGCTGCTGCCACGCGTCGTTTGCGCTGCGCGACGACGGCTACGAGACGATCATGATCAATTGCAATCCTGAGACTGTCTCGACCGACTACGACACCAGCGACCGTCTTTATTTCGAGCCGCTGACCTTTGAAGATGTGTGGGCGATCTACCAGCATGAGACGTCCAAAGGCGCGCCGGTCGGGGTGATCGTGCAGTTTGGCGGGCAGACTCCGCTCAACCTGGCGCTGCCGCTGAAGGCCGCGGGTGTGAAGATCATCGGCACATCGCCTGAGTCGATCGACCTCGCCGAAGATCGCAAGCACTTCAACAAGTTGCTCGAAGAGTTGCAGATTCCGCAGGCGCCCGGTGTGATGGCTACGTCGATCGACGAGGCTATCGAGGGAGCGCGCCGCATCGGATATCCGGTGCTGGTGCGGCCTTCGTACGTGCTCGGCGGCCGCGCCATGGTGATTGCCTACGACGAAGAGTCGATCATTCGCTACATGAAAGAGGCGGTGGAATATTCGCACGACCGCCCGGTGTTGATCGATCACTTCCTGGAAGACGCGATCGAGGTCGACGTTGACGCGTTGTCCGACGGAGAAGACGTCGTGATTGGCGGGATTATGCAGCACATCGAGGAGGCCGGCATTCATTCCGGCGATTCCTCGTGCGTGCTGCCTGCCGTGGATATTCCGCAGCCGCTGCTGGAACGCATGCGCGACTACACCTTCAAGCTGGCGCGCGCCCTGAAAGTTGTGGGGCTGATGAATATTCAGTTTGCCATCCCCCGAGGCGATGGCAGCGCGAGTGGCGCTGACGGAGACAAGGTTTACGTGCTCGAAGTGAACCCGCGTGCCTCGCGCACCGTGCCCTTCGTTTCGAAGGCGACGGGCGTTCCGATGGCAAAAATTGCGGCGCGGCTCATGACCGGACGCAAGCTGCGCGAGTTCTTGCCGGAATTCATCGAGCGCCGCGCCGACCTCGACACCGGAAGCCATTATTACGTGAAGTCTCCGGTATTTCCGTGGAACAAATTTCCCGGTGTCGATACCGTGCTCGGGCCGGAGATGAAGTCGACCGGCGAAGTGATGGGTGTGGCCGACAATTTCGGCGAAGCCTTCGCCAAAGCGCAACTCGCCGCGGGGCAAAAGTTGCCAACGCAGGGCGCCATCTTCATCAGCGTGACCGATCACGACAAGCGGCACGTCGCGCAAGTGGCTCGCAAGTTTGTGGATATGGGATTCAAACTCGTGGCCACGGCCGGCACCGCCGACGTCATCGAAACTGCCGGCATGAACGTAGAGCGCGTTTATAAAGTGAAAGAAGGACGGCCCAACGTCGTTGACTTCATCAAAGGCCAGCGCATTCAACTCATCATCAACACGCCCACGGGACTTGAGCCCTGGTTTGACGAGAAGGCGATTCGCCGGGCGGCAGTGACCGCGCGCATCCCCACGATTACGACGCTGGCGGCGGCGCGAGCTGCGGCGGAGGGCATTGCGGCTTTGCAGCGCGGGGAAGTGAATGTCAAAGCCCTCCAGCACTTGCATGCGGTGCGTGGCGCCCGGGTGCGGCCGTTGGCGTGATGATCTCCTGCGGCAGACCGGTTTCCGGTTAAAATGGTGCATGCTGCTAAACGGTATCCTTCCTCCGATTACGACGCCGTTTTATCCCGACGGCAACGTCTATTTCAAAAAGCTCGAATCCAACGTGGAGCGCTATTCTCGTACGCCGGTTGCCGGCATTGTCGTGCTGGGCTCGACTGGCGAGGCCATCCTGCTGTCGGATCAGGAACGGCGCGATGTGCTGAAGTCCGCGCGCGAGGCTGCCGCGCCCAATAAAGTCCTGGTTGCTGGCACGGGCATTGAGTCGGCTATCGAAACCTTGCGCCTCAGCGAATACGCGGCCGAACTCGGCTACGACGTCGCCATGGTGCGCACGCCGCATTATTACAAAAAGCAGATGCAGCCGGCGAACCTCCTAGCGTTCTACCGCACGGTGGCCGATCGTTCGCCGCTGCCGGTCATCATTTACAACTTCCCGCAGGCCACCGGATACGACATGCCCGCCGAAGTGGTGATTGAACTGGCAGGGCATCCGAACCTGATTGGCATCAAAGAATCGAGCGGCGACGTTGAGAAAGTCCGCAAGATCGTCGAGGGCACTCGCCATATCAAGCGTAGTGCCTCGGTCACAGAAACCTTCGATGCGGTTACGCCGCGAATGCTGGCTGCCGCGGCCACTGCAGCCAGCGGCGAGGGCGGGGAACTGGTACCCGTGGGCGTGTTGTCGGGCATTAAGGAGACGAAGCCATCGTCGTCGGCCGTAACCGTTGTCGGCAAAATGAAGACGCGTCAGAAAGAAGTCGGGTTCCAGGTGCTGGTGGGCGCGGCGCACAAACTGCAGGCATCGCTCGATGCCGGTGCGGTGGGAGCCATCCTCGCCTTTGCTTGTCCGGCCCCGACCGCTTGCTACGAGATCTATGCCGCATGGAAAGAAGGCGATGCTGATCTAGCGCACCTGAAGCAGGAACGAATTGCCAAAGCGGCGCTACGCGTGGGCGGCGATCTCGGCGTCCCGGGCATAAAGCACGGCATGGACTTCAACGGCTACTATGGCGGCACGTCGCGTCTGCCGTTCCTCCCGCTGACGGCGGACCTGAAGGTCGAGATCGAGCGTTTGCTGGCGGATATAAGGAATTAGCGATTGCGCAGTTCAAAATCGCAGAAGTACTCTGTACACTGAAAACCCTGCCAATGATCCGCTGTCGGATCCTTACCATCGCCTACTGCGTTGTTCTGGCTGTAGCCCTCGTTGCGGGCAAGGACAGAAAAGATAAAGACAAGGTTGAGCCGAGCCTGGTGATGCTCTGGCCCGGCCAAACCAATCCCACTCTTAAGCTTACTTTCGGACGGTTTACTCAACTCGGCTCTTACAATGGGCAGTTGAGTCTGGAAGCGCACGTCATGGTTGAAAACATGACCGGGAAGCGCATTGCGTTCGCTTCTTTCACAGTTTACCCGCTCGACAAGGACAAAGTACGGATTGGCAACGGCATGTTGAACTTCAGCGACCTCGATCCGGGCAGCAGGCGAAGTTGGCCTTCCAAGTGGCTTCCCTAGGCGTTCCCGCTCAGGTACAGAAATTATCCTTGTTCAGCGAGAAGCGGTCCGGCAACCGGTGATCGTACAGCCCGCGGCTCCGCAACCGAAGTAGCGGACGACTTGTGCATTCTGAGTCTCAAAGGCAAGGGCCAACTGCTAATGGAAGTCTTCGCACGTCCTTGCCCTCCATTTCGGAGCAGATGAAGGCGTGGTCAACCGCGTTAGCCGACGAAAGTTGGCGGATGGCCTCATGCCAGTGCACGCTCCTTCTTCGGCTTCACTGCGCTCTACCGCGGAGACAAAATATTTGCCGCGCTGCCAGGGACTCGGGCTATAGAACGTACAAATTCCGTGGCGTTCAAACTGGAAGCGCCGCCCTCGACCGTTTCTGCTCGTCGCCAAAAGGATTCCCGCATCCGCCTCTGGTCGGCGCAGACGCAAAAGGCGCGTTGGTTCACCTTGGAACTCTCTTCGGGCGCCGACCTGCATGATGCTCTCGACCGGTTGGGTCGGGCCTACGAATGGGCGTCTAAGAACAAGAAATCCCGATAGTTCCACTCCGCTTGTGATCAGGATCACACCGGGGTATACTTAGTTCGAACGATCGTTCGAATTAGCTGGGCCGCGTGATGGCGACTCCTTCCACCCCAACCCGAGTGAGCGCGCGGCGGCATCGCGCCACCACTGCTCCGGAAACGCGGTATGACCGTCGACTGGCGGAAATTCTCGCTCATGCCACCGAGGTCTTCTGCAGGAAGGGATACGAAGGCGCGTCCATGCGCGATCTATCGCGCGAAAGTGGCATGTCGCTGGCGGGGCTTTACTACTACTTCGAATCCAAAGAGCGCCTGCTGTACCTGATCCAGAAGCATACCTTCACCACGATTGTGCAGCGATTGAAAGCGCGGCTGGCAGGGGTGAGCGATGCGGAAGAGCGCGTCCGCATTTTCATTCTCAATCATTTGGAATATTTTCTTGCCAACCAGGCGGCCATGAAGGTGCTCTCACATGAGGCCGAGGTTCTGAAGAATGGCTTCGCCTCGGAAGTAGCTGCCATCAAGCGAGAGTACTACCGGATTTGCGTTGGGCTGCTCGATGACCTGAAGGGCGAACGCGGCTTGCAGTTTTCCACGCGCATCGCCGTGCTCAGCCTCTTCGGCATGATGAATTGGATCTACACCTGGCACAATCCGCGTGTGGATGCCGACGCGGCGTTGATGGCACGCGAGATGGGCGACGTTTTTTTACGAGGTGTAATGGATAGCGGAAGGCGCGGGAACGGGCGCTGAGCCGCAGCGTTTTTTGGATATCGGCGACAGCAGATTGTTCGCTTAGCTCGGAATGACAAACGGATTTAGCGGAACCGACAGAGATATCTAGCGAGACTGAAGGAGACACATAGATGGCGACTACAATGCAACCAGCAACCGGCGAAACCACCAAACAGCTCGTCAACTACCGCACCGATGGCGGCGTGGCGGTGATCGAGTTGTGCGATCCCCCAGCGAACACCTACACCTACGAGATGAACCGCCAGTTGGACGAGGCAATTCTGAAGGCCCGCATGGACAACGAGGTCTACGTACTGGTGCTGACGGGCGCCGGCGATAAGTTCTTCTCCGCGGGCGCAAACATCAAGATGTTGTCCACCGTCGATCCGACCTTCAAGTATTACTTTTGCCTGCATGCCAACGAAATGCTTTTGCGCCTCGAACACACTCCCAAACTGGTAATCGCGGCCATTAACGGCCACTGCGTGGGCGGCGGGCTCGAAATTGCCATGGCGGCCGATATCCGCATTGCGCGCAAGGAGGCCGGAAAGATTGGGCTGCCGGAAGTGAACTTGGGCGTGCTCCCGGGTACCGGTGGCACGCAGCGGCTCTCGCGCATGGTGGGGAAGAGCAAGGCCATCGAACTGATGGTTATGGGCAACACGTTCTCCTTCGAAGAGGCGCAGGAACTCGGCATCGTGAACGACATCTTCGAGCGCGAAGGCTTCATGGAGAACATTATGGAGTACGCCAAGCAGTTCTGCCCGCCCAACAAGGCTTCGAAAGCGGTGGGACGCATCAAGCGCGCCGTGCAGACAGGCTGGGAGATTCCGCTGGAGTCGGCACTAGCCGTCGAGCGTGAGAATCAGCAGTTGCTGTTCCAGAGCGAGGACGCGAAGGAAGGTCTGGCGGCGTACGTGGAAAAGCGTCCGGCGCAGTTCAAGGCGAAGTAGTTGCGACTGGAGGGGCGGGCGCGAGGCACGCTCAACCGCCGGCGCTCCGAGGAATGAATGCTGACAGCAACGAAAGTGAAGGTCGAGCCCGGGAGGTTGCTGATTGACGGCCAATGGGTCGATGGCTCGAAGACGTTCGACACCATCAACCCGGCCACCGGCGAAGTGCTGACGCAAATCGCGGAGGCTTCGCCCGCGGACGTTGACCGCGCGGTCGACGCGGCGCGCCGGGCCTTTGAAGACCGCGGTGGCGCGTGGCGCAAACTTTCCGCCAGCGAACGCGGGCGCTTAATCTGGAAGCTCGCCGACCTTGTCGAGAAGAACATCGACGAACTGGCTGAATTGGAAACCCTCGACAACGGGAAGCCAATCTTCGAATCGCGCTACGTCGATATGCCGATGGTCATCGACGTCCTGCGCTACTACGCGGGCCTGGCAACGAAGATCCACGGCGAAACTGTCAACACATTCGAAACCGCTTTTACCTACACGCTGCGTGAACCAGTCGGGGTCGTGGGTCTGATTGTTCCCTGGAATTTCCCGTTGCTGCTGGCCTCGTGGAAGGTAGGACCCGCGCTAGCCTGCGGCAACACGTTGCTGCTCAAGCCGGCCGAGCAAACTCCGCTGACGACTCTGCGATTCGGAGAGTTGGTGATCGAGGCCGGTTTTCCGCCTGGGGTTGTCAACATTCTTACGGGCGGCCCGGGGACAGGGAAAGCTATCGTCGCGCATCCCGGCATCGACAAGATCGCGTTCACCGGTTCGACTGCGGTGGGGCAAGAGATCATGCGCGGGGCCGCCGATACGCTGAAGCGCGTAACCCTCGAACTGGGCGGCAAGTCGCCGAACATTGTTTTTGCCGACGCCGATGTCGACGGCGCCGTGAAGGGCGCGATCAACGGCATTTTCTATGGCAAAGGGGAAGTCTGCAATGCGGGTTCGCGGCTGTTTCTGGAGCGCAAGTTGACAGATGAATTCACCGAGAAGCTGGTTGCGCGTGTTTCGAAGATGCGTCCGGCGGACCCGCTGGATCCGAAGACGCGCTTGGGAGCGATCGTCAGCCAGGAGCAAATGCAGACCGTATTGGATTTCATCGAAGCCGGCAAAAAAGACGGCGCGAAGCTGGTCGTCGGCGGCAATCGGGTTGCGGTGGACGGGAGTAGAGGTTTTTTCATCGAGCCCACGATTTTTGGCGACGTGAAAAACGAAATGAAGATCGCGCGGGAAGAGATTTTCGGCCCAGTACTTTCAGTCTTGACGTTCGATGACGTCGACGAGGTTATTGAACAAGCGAATAACAATCCGTACGGTTTGGCCGCGGCGGTTTGGACGCGCGATATAAAGAAGGCGCACAGCGTCTCGCGCCGTCTCAAGGCAGGCACGGTGTGGATCAACACCTATGGCTTGATGGACGCTTCGCTGCCGTTCGGCGGCTACAAGAGTTCCGGCTTCGGGAGGGAACTTGGAGCACATGCGATGGAACACTATACCGAGTTGAAAACCGTTTGGCTGAACATGGGATGAGAGCAACAGTAATCAGCACTTCGCCAATCAATGTAAGGTGCGCTCGATCGGCCAAATGCTAATTGCTCGCAACAGTTAGCGCCCGCGAATGAGGTCAGGATTATGCCGGGAAAAGTAGCAAAAATCGGAACCTTCAGTGACTGGATCGGTCTGTTCAACGACTGGCGGAAAGATATTGGCGTAAACACTTCCGACATCGATGCCTTTCACTTCGACACGCTGTACGGCGCCATCGATACCGAAGAGATCGAGTTCGGTTCCTACAAGGGCCGCCGCAAGTGGGAGAACCTGCGTCAGATTCCTACGCAGCAGATGCGTGATGCTCTCATGAACATGATCGTCTACCAGGGCGACACCGAGTTTGCCAGCGTGGAACAACAGCGCAACCTGCTGGAGAACGCGCCCACCGAGTGGGATCGCCGGGCCATCACCCGCGTCATGATCGAAGAAATGCGCCACGGCTGGCAGATGTGCGCGCTGCTGGTCGATCACTTCGGATATTCGGGCAAAGTTGAGGCGCAAAAGATGCTGGAGCGGCGCGCCTTTGAGAACAAGCGCCTGCTGGGCGCTTTCAACGTAGAGGTCGACAACTGGATGGACTTCTTCACCTACACCGACTTCGTCGACCGCGATGGCAAGTTCCAGTTGCAGATGCTCAAGTATTCCGCATTCGCACCGCTGGGACGCTCCATGTCGTACATGCTGCGTGAAGAGGCCTTTCACATGGGCACCGGAAACGATGGGCTGCGGCGCATCGTGGAGGCAGGCGTAATCCCGGCGTGGTTGATTCAGAAATATCTTAATAAGTGGATTTCGAGTTCGTATGACCTATTTGGGACCGATCATTCTTCGTCGGCACATTGGGCGTACGTGTGGGGCGTGAAGGGCCGTTACGATGAACCAAAGAATGACAAGGCACCCGATCTCGATGACCTGAACGACTACAACCGCAACCTCTATCGCGATGAGGTGGCGGGCCTGATTGAGCGTTTTAACAATTCTCTGAGAGCGGGCGAGCCGAAGCTCTATGCGCCGCATATCAAGTTCAATCGTGCCATCGGCAAATGGGCTGGACAGAAATTCCACGCGCAAACGGGCGAACCTCTGGACGACCGCGGGTATGAGGAACACATAAAAGAGTACATGCCCTCGGCAGAAGACAAGAAGCTGCTGCTCGACATCATCCACAATGAGAAGAAGTGGATCGCGGAGAAGACGGGTGCCCGCGACCCGCTCTCGACCATCGGGGAAGTGCGGAAGTCGGCGATCAATCTGTAACCAACTTGGTTACCACGGAGACACGGAGGCACGGAGAGAAAACCATGAGGCCGGAAACTGTGATTCGTTTTGTCTCGCTGGTGTTTGAGGCCGATTCGCTTGTTGCTCGGATTTCTCTGCAGCATCCGCCATTGAACGTCATTGATATCCCGATGATGGAAGAACTGGCGCAGTGTTTGGGGGAGATTGAGGCGCGGCCAGACGTATCTGTGATCGTGGTTAGCGGTGAGGGTAAAGCGTTTTCGGCGGGCGTGGATGTTGCCGCCCACACTCCCGACAAAGTCGAAGAGATGTTGATGAAGTTCCACGCTGTGATCCGCGCGCTCGTTGCAACGAAAAAGGTCACGATTGCCGCGATGCACGGGCATTGCCTGGGCGGTGGCGCGGAGCTGGCCATGGTGTGCGATATCGTCTACACCACCGAATCGGCGCAGTGGGGATTTCCGGAGATCAAGCTGGGTTGCTATCCGCCGGTGGCGTGTACTGCGCTGGCTGCGCTGGTGGGGCAAAAGCGCGCCGCGGAGTTGATTCTGACTGGGCGGACGATCGGCGGGAAAGAGGCGGCAGAAATTGGTCTGGCCAACCGTGCTGTATCCGAGAATGATTTGGCTGCCGCGGTGGACGAGTGTCTCGGACATTTGCGTAGGCTCAGTCCGGCGGCGCTGGCTTTGGCCAAGAAGGCATCCTATGCGTGGGATTCCATGCATTTCGACAAAGGCCTGGCCCGCGCCGAGCGGATTTATTTCGACGAACTGATGAAGACCCAAGATGCGCACGAAGGCATTCGCGCGTTCCTGGAAAAGTACGAGCCGAAGTGGGCAGGGAGGTAGCAGCTAGCGGAAAGCGAATGGACTACGAGATCAATCCCGAGGAAGTGAAGAGCAAACTCGATGCGGGAGAATCCTTTATGCTGCTCGATGTTCGGGAGCCGTGGGAGTTTGAGACTGCCAAGATCGAGGGCACGAAGTTGATGCCCGTGGGCGATGTGCCTTCGCGAGCGCATCAGGAACTTGATCCAGAGGATCACGTGGTGGTGGTTTGTCATCACGGCGTTCGTTCGATGAATGTGACGGCCTGGCTGCGGCAGGAGGGATTTGAGAAGGCCCAGTCGATGCGAGGCGGCATCGACGCTTGGTCGCGGCGGGTGGATGGAAAGGTGCCGATGTACTGAAGAAAGCGCTCAGCTATCAGCCGTCAGCTTTCAGAAAGAGGCCTTAGCTGATGGCTGACAGCTGCGGGCTGAAAGCTTTCAATGAAAAAAGAACTCATCCAACTCCACGTCAACGGCCGTCCTCACGAGCTTGCTATCGAGCCCAGCGCGCTTCTGCTCGACGTACTGCGGCAGGAACTGAAACTTACAGGCTCGAAGCGCGGCTGTGATGATTCGTCCTGCGGAGCCTGTACGGTGCTGGTCGATGGCGTCGCCATGATGTCGTGCACGCTGCTCGCAGCCAGTTGCGAAGGGCAAGCGATCACTACTGTCGAGGGAATAAGCGAGCATGGAGCGCTGGCGGCGATCCAGAAGGCTTATGGCGATTGGGGCGGCGCGCAATGCGGCTTTTGCACGCCGGGATTCATGATGACGGTGAAATCGCTGCTGGCGGAGAATCCCGACCCGTCCGAGTCTGATGTCCGGACGGCACTCAGCAGCAATCTGTGCCGCTGCACCGGCTACAGCCAGATGTATGAAGCCATCCGGTCGGCGATCGCAGCAGAACAGAAGGGATTAGTGGCGAAGTAACGTTACGCAGCGGACCGAGAAGCAGATTCCTCGCGTCGCTCGGAATGACACGATGAATGATTTCTCCATTATCGGCAAGCCCACCGCGATGATCGACGCGGCGGAGAAGACCACTGGGGCCGGTAAGTATACGGACGATCTCAGCGTTGCCGGCATGTTGATCGGTAAGATTTTGCATTCCCCTTATCCGCACGCACGCATCAGGCGCATCGACACGAGCCGTGCCGAAAGGTGCGAGGGCGTAGTTGCCGTCGTTGTGGGAAAAGACGCCCCTAATCCCTACGGTATTCTTCCCGTTGGTCACGACGAGTACGCGCTGGCTCTCGACAAGGTGCGCTACGTCGGCGACAACGTCGCTTGTGTCGTTGCTGTCTCCGAGGCGATTGCCGAGAAAGCACTCGAACTGATCGACGTTGACTACGAGGTTCTCCCTGCCTACTTTGATCCCGAAGAATCGATGAAGGCGCAGACGGACCTTATCCACGACTCAAAGCCGGGCAATGTGGAGAAGGATTATCACCACGTCTTCGGCGATCCCGATAAGGGTTTTGCCGAGGCCGATCAGGTGGCGGAGGCGCGATTTATCGCGAATGAAGTCACGCATGCGGCCATGGAGCCGCATTCCACGCTGGCCTCGTTCGTACTCGATCCGCACACTGGCAAGCCTGGACGCCTGACCGTATGGTCTTCGACTCAGGTTCCTTACTACTTGCAGCACAAGCTGTCGCTTGTCCTTGAAATGCCGATGTCCCAGATTCGAGTGATCAAACCGCTGGTGGGCGGAGGATTCGGCGGAAAGAGTGAAGTCATTCCCCTCGAAATCATCGCTGCGGTGGCCGCGCGCAAGGCGCAAGCGCCGGTGAAAATCACGTACACGCGCGAGGAAGTCTTCTGGGCGCATCGCGGACGGCCGCGCACCATCATTGATTTGAAAACCGGCGTAAACAGTGACGGCCGGATCACGGCCGTAAAAGCCCGCGTGGTGCAAGACGGCGGCGCCTACTGCTCCTACGGCGTGGTCACCATTCTGTATTCTGGAGCGCTGCTGGGCGCGCTCTACGACATTCCGAACATTCAGTACGACGGGTACCGCGTGCTCACGAACAAGCCCGCGTGTGGCGCCATGCGTGGGCACGGCACGGTGAACGTGCGCTTCGCTTTCGAATCGCAACTCGACGAACTGGCCGAAAAAATGGGAGTGGACCCCAGCGAAATTCGGCAGCGCAATCTGCTGCAACCGCCCTGCATCACCGTGAATGGCCTACGGGTGCAAAGCTACGGACTGCCGGAGTGCATCGAAAAGACGGTCGAGCGTTCCGGCTGGAAACAGCGCAGGGGCAGGCTGCCCAAGGGACGCGGGCTGGGCATCGCGTGCAGCCACTACGTCAGCGGCGCGGCCAATTCGATTATTCGCTCCGACATGCCGCACTCGACGGTGAATATCAAGATCGATCGCGATGGCGGCGTTGTGGTCTATACCGGCGCTTCGGAAATTGGACAAGGCTCCGATACCATGACCGCGCAGATCGCCGCCGAGGTGCTGGGATGTTCGCTGGCTCGTGTGCGAGTGATTGCCGCGGACACGGACCTGACGCCGATCGACATCGGATCGTACTCCAGTCGCGTGACCTTCATGGCCGGGAATGCGACGTTGAGGGCGGCCACAGAGGTAAGGAAGATGATCGCTGCGGCGGCAGCGAAGAAGATGAATTGCGAAGTCGGAGTACTCATCTTTCGCGATGATGCGATTTTCAAAAAGAAAGGGATAGGGCCGGCCGAGAGCGAGTCCGCGCAAACACCGCGCGGACTGGACGGCCGAGGGCGGAGGTCCCCACGTGATTCAACCTCCCCACATGGCTCAACTTCACATGGGTCAACTCAGTCACAGCAGACCGAACAGGCTTCTGTCTCCGGCCATGTCGAAGGCCAGATCCTTCGAGGATCGCTGCAGCAAACGCGCAAAGACGAAGGCCCGAAAGACTCAATGACATTCGAAGAAGCAGTTGTCGCCGCTATTGATTTCCACGGGGCGCTCACCGGCACCGGCTCCTATGCTCCTCCACTGGAGGCTCGCGGCGGTAAACACAAAGGCGCAGGGGTTGGGCCTTCGCCGGCCTATTCGTACTCGGCGCAGGTTGCAGAGGTCAGTGTCGACGAGGAAACTGGCGAAGTGGTCGTGCACAAAGTCTGGGCCGCTCACGACTGCGGCCGCGCGCTGAATCCCGTCTCCGTCCATGGCCAAATCATCGGTTCGGTGTGGATGGGCATGGGACAGGCGCTCACCGAAGAAATGGTATGGAAGGACGGCATGCTCATGAATGCCGGGTTGCTCGAATATCGCAGCCCGTCGTCGGTGGAGTCTCCCGAGGTCGAGCCCATCATCGTGGAGAGCATCGAACCGGAGGGCCCGTTTGGCGCGAAGGAATGCAGCGAAGGATCGCTGGCGGCGACGATTCCCGCAATTGCAAACGCAATTTATGATGCGGTTGGCGTGCGTTTACATGAGTCGCCGTTTACGCCGGAGAGAGTTCTGGCCGCGTTGCGCGCGAAGAAGAATGCCAAGGCGCTGAACCTGACCGAGGGTGTGGATCCGACTTCGCCTACTCACTTCCGCGAACATGGTGGTTCACTCTGTTTCAACGAGAAGGGGCCAGAGCGGCACGCGCTCGATCCCTCACGACGTCCCGCGGCCTCTGCAACTGGAGGCGCGGATTGAGCCTGCCAGAATTCAAACTGCTGCGGCCGCACGGCATCGAAGAAGCGGTTAGCCACTTGAGCGAGCATGGGGGGAACCTTCGGGTGCTGGCTGGCGGCACGGATCTGATTCCCTCCATGCGGCAGAAGCTTTTCGAGCCGGAGTACGTGCTCGACCTTCGCGGAATCGCGACGATGCTCGGCATCAGGCCTCAGCCCGATGGTGGCGTCGAAGTCGGCGCCTTGACCACACTCCGTACGATCGAGCGTTCCGATTTTCTGCGACAGCACTATCCCGTGCTTACCGAAGCTGCCGCTACCGTGGCGTCGCCCGTGCTACGGAATATGGCCACGATGGGCGGCAACATCTGCCTCGACACTCGGTGCCTGTGGTATAACCAATCGCTCACCTGGCGCAAAGGTTGCGGATTCTGCATCAAAAAAGACGGCGACCTTTGCCACGTGGCTCCCGGCGGAACGAAGTGCTGGGCGGCGTTTTCCGGAGATACGCCTCCGGCACTGCTTTGTCTGGACGCGGAAATCGAAATCGCCAGCTCCAGTGGAATCCGTCGTGTGCCTCTGCACGATTTCTATACCGGGCTCGGGGATGACTATCGCCGGCTGCAGCCGAACGAACTGGTCACGCGCGTCTTCCTGCCCGCCTCGGCAGCAGACTACCCGGGCGTGTACCGCAAACTGCGAGTTCGCGGATCGATCGACTACCCGCTGGCCGGAGTCGCAGTTGTGATGAAGCGATCCAACGGTCACGTGGCCGATGCGCGTATAGGTATTACGGCGGTGAATCCCGCGCCGCTCCTGGTGAAAGCGGCGGGCGATTTGCTGACGGGCCATGCGGTGGACGAGGCGCTTGCTGAGGCTGTAGGCGATTTAGCCGCCAAAGCCGCGAAGCCGTTGACTACTTCCGCCTTGACGCCGGAGTACCGTCGCGAGATGATTCGCGTTTTCACTAAAAGAGCAGTGCTGGCGGCGGCGCAAATTCCCGGTCGAAACTAAACAAATCAGTCGTGTTGGAGGGAAGGATGGTCCAATATCACATCGCTCAGGTCAATATTGGTCGCGTCAAAGCACCCGTCGAGGATCCGATCATGGCCGGATTTGTCGCCAGGCTCGACGAAATCAATGCACTCGCCGAACGCAGCCCGGGATTTGTCTGGCGCTTGCAAACGTCGGAAGGAAACGCGACGTACTTTCGTCCCTACCCTGAGGACGACCGGATTCTCATCAATATGTCAGTTTGGGAGACAGTCGAATCGCTACGGCATTATGTTTACCAGACAGCCCACGCTGAACTTCTTCGTCAAAGACAGGCGTGGTTCGAGAAGTTTGCGGGGTCGTATACCGCTCTCTGGTGGGCTCCTGCTGGTCATCGTCCCGGCATGGATGAGGCAACCAAACGTCTGGCTCACCTTGAGAAGCACGGTCCAACCCAGTTCGCCTTCACCTTCAAGACAACGTTTGAACCGGACGAGCAATTCCAGAAGGGAATTGACTGGTCGTCGTTTCAGCCGTGTCCCGCAGTGTAGCCCGGGCTCTTGATTACGACGATCGCGATGCACCTGATAGAATTCCGCCGGAAGATGACCGACTGAAATCCCTTTGATCACTGACTGCCACATCCACATCCAGCCGATGGAAATGTTCAAGCCCCACGCGCTGGAACTGATGAAACAAAAGCGGCCCAACTTCGACCAAATCGTCGAATTCTGCCGCTCGCCCAAAGCCTTCCTGAAGTTCCTCGACGCCAGCGGCATCGACCGTGCCATGCTCATCAACTACGTTGCCCCGGAGGTGATCGGGTTCACCAACGGAGTGAACCAGTTCGTCGCCGACTATGTGAAGGAGAATCCCAAGCGCTTGCTCTCATGCGGCAGCCTCCATCCGCGCCACACTACAAACGTGCTGGCTGATGTGGAACACATTCTCCGGCTGGGGCTGCAGATGATCAAGATCCATCCGCCGCACCAGTTGCTGTTTCCCAACGACTACCTGAGCGGCGTAAAAGAGCTTGAGATCATCTACCGCGCCGCTGAGGCGAATGGTGTGCCGGTCATGTTCCACACGGGGACATCGATTTTCCCAGGCGCACGCAACAAGTATGGGGATCCAATTTACGTTGACGATGTTGCAGTCGATTTCCCCAAGCTGAAGATCCTGCTGGCTCACGGTGGACGCCCGCTGTGGATGCAGACAGCGTTTTTTCTGGTGCGACGGCATCCCAATGTCTATCTTGACATCAGCGGCATCCCACCCAAAACGCTGCTGAAATATTTCCCGCGCCTTGAAGAAATCGCGCACAAAACAACATTTGGCACGGACTGGCCCGGGCCGGGCGTGCCCGACATCAAAAAGAATCTCGAAGAATTCCGCGCGCTTCCGTTGAGCGAGGCCATTCAGCAGCAAATCCTGACGAAGACGGCTCTCACGATTTGGCCAGCCTGACATCTCTGGGCTCTTGACGCCCGCATGAGGAGAAAGGCCCGCATCGAGATGCGAGCCATAACTCGGCAATCAACGAGTGCCTATTTTCCCGCCTTCGCCCCCGCGGCCTTGGTTCCCAGCAGTTCATCTGCCAGGGCGGTGGCTCCGTAGACCTTGCGCAAGGCCTCTTGAATCCCTCGCGCATCCACAGAAACCGCGCGTCCTTGCACATCGCTGAAGGCGAAGTTCCAGGGCAGCGACTCAATGTTGCCGTCGAATATGATTCCCACCACTTCGCCTTTTTGGTTCACTGTCGGCGATCCGGAGTTTCCTCCGATAATGTCCGCGGTGGAAACAAAGTTTAGCGGCGTCTTCAAGTCGAGATTCGTTTTCGACTTCATCCAACTTTCCGGCAGATTGTAGGGCGGTTGGTTGTTATGTTCGGCGGCATGTTCATACGCTCCGCCGATATTGGTTGCGAAGGAAATCGTTTTTCCCTTCTCCGGATAGCCCTTTACCGCTCCGTAGCTCAAGCGGAGCGTAAACGTGGCATCCGGCGGTTGAGTGAAACCGCTCTGGGCGAAACGCGCCTTGGCGACGATGGTGCCGTCCCGGCGTACGACCGAGTCCACTTGGTCGTCGAACTGCTTGCGCACCGCGCGGGCTGAAGGCTCGATCGCACGCATCGTGACAATCAAGGGGTCGGTGCTCGCATCGACCGCCGCCTGCCCGCCTTCATAGAGCTGCTTGCGCACGGCGACGTCCTCAAGCTTCGTGTTCGCAATGATTTCTTTCGCGGCGCCCGCCGGAGTTTTCCCCTGCAGCACCTTCTGCACGTCGGGATTATCTTTGCCCAGCATCTCCTGCATTTCACTCAGCGAATCGGCCAGCAGAACCGTGTCCATATTTTTGTAAACCGGCTCGGTCGAAAACAACTGCTGCTCGAGAGACGGCAATGCGGAGTCACGAAATTCCCGCAGACGGTCCTGATTCGGTTTCGGCTTTTCTTCCGCCGCACGCACCAGGGTCCTGGCGATCTGGGGTAGATTCCCGGAAAACCCGCGCAAGCGCTCCCCATAAGTCAATTCAAGATAGATGGACTGCTGTAATTTAATCGCCTGCGCAATTTCCTCCCATGGATCGGGTGCTCCCCCATTCTTGGGATCAGCTTTGAACGCGGCGCGCAGCTTCGCTTCGTCGGCTGCCTTCTTGTCCATGATCGCCTTATCGAGCAAGCCCGACTGATAGCCGGTAATCGCCTTCTGTGAATTCTGCAAGCCGAAAATATTTCCCTTGGCGATGCGCGCGTTTTCTGCCGATTGCTTGCTGAAGTCCTGCAGAAGGGCAGTGCGCCGTGCGATGACTTTCAGGGAAGCGGGATACTGCACATCCCGGAGAAATTCGAGTTGAGACATGGTAAGCAGACGCCCGGTATTTCCCGGATGTCCGGAAACGAAGACCAAGTCACCGTCTTTCACGCCAGTGCGGGACCACTGCAGATAGTTGTCGATGTGCGCCGGTTTGCCATTCTCATAGACGCGGAAGAATGTGATGTCCAGATCGTAGCGGGGATAGGTGAAGTTATCGGGATCGCCGCCGAAGAATGCAACGTCGAATTCCGGTGCGAACACCAGCCGCACATCGGTGTATTTCTTGTACTTGTGGAGGTTATAAACCTGGCCGGAATAGAAAATCACGACGTCGCAGCGCAGTCCGGTCGTGGTGGAGCAGTCTTTTTCGACCTGCGACATGGCGGCGCGCTGGGCCTGTCCGGTCTCCGCCGCCGACATGCCGGTCTTTAGCCCCGAGTTGATCTTGTCGGTCACATCCTCAATGCCGACGAGCTGGTTGAGCTCAAGGTTTGGGCACTTGGCCTCTTCCGCCTGGGTTTTAGCGTAAAAGCCGGTCTTGATGTAATCGTGGCCTTCCGTCGAAAGCTGCTGGACGCATCCCGCGCCCACGTGATGGTTGGTAAACGTCAGTCCGTCGGCCGAGACAAAGGAACCGGAGCCGCCGTTGTTGAATCGCACCGAAGAGAGGCGAACGTGGTCGAGCCAAGGTTGTGTCAGTTCGAAGCCGTATTTGGCTTTGATCTTATCTTTCGGGGGTTCGTTGTAGAGCCACATACCTTCGTCGGCAGTGGCGAGTGTTGGCAAGACGAAAGCAAAGGCAAGCAAAACCAAGAAAAAGCGTTTCATGTCGGATGGTTTCTCCATGGGAAATATAAGAGCGATCACTAAAGATGGGGCACTCTGCAAGGGACCCTTTACTATACGCTCTCGAAAACGCAGGTGGCAAAGCGGCTGCGCGCTGCGCTGTCCGCCGAAGATGCCTGCCAACCGGCGTTTGAGGCTTTCTGTGCTACCCGACCACGCTTCGAGTTCGCCACGGGTGCACGCCAAATTTGGGGTTAAGCAGCGTTAAAGCAGCCACCCGGTTGGAAACTTCGGTGCGTTTCAGGTATAAAAAAAAGGTTGCCCTCCCGCGTCCGACTCGCGCGGTCCAGCAACACCCGTCTAGGGATCGAAGCGAGAAAGCATGTCTAGCGTAACCACAAACCAGGCTCCCAAAGGACTCGAGGGTGTCATTGCGACCACTTCGAAGATTTGTTACATCGACGGAGATCGCGGCATCCTGGCGTATCGCGGCATCGATATCCACGAACTTGCCCACCAGTCGAACTTCGAAGAGACCTGCTACCTGTTGTGGTTCGGAAAATTACCCACTCGGGTCGAGCTTCGCGAATTACATGATCGTCTGGCCGAAGAGCGCAAGCTGGATGCGTCCATCATCACTTTGTTGCGCAACGCTCCCCGCCACGCGTTGCCGATGGATGTGCTGCGCACCGCGGTCTCGGCGCTGTCATTCTACGACCCCGAGGAGAAGAGCAACGACCGAAAGGCCAACGTCGACAAGGCAATTCGTATCACGTCGCAAATTGCGATGATCGTGGCCGCCTACGACCGCATTCGCAAAGGGCTTCCCCTAGTCGAGCCGGACCGCTCGCTCTCCCATGCTGCGAATTTTCTGCTCATGTTGAACGGCAAGGCACCCTCTCCGACCGCGGAGCGCGCTCTCGACATCGCTCTGATCCTTCATGCCGACCACGAACTGAACGCTTCCACCTTTGCCGCGCGGGTTACCGCTGCAACTTTGTCGGATATGCATTCCGCCATTACTTCGGCGATTGGCGCTCTCAAGGGACCGCTGCACGGCGGCGCTAATGAAGCAGTCTTTCATATTTTGGAAGCAATTGACTCATCCGGTGCCGATCCTATCGAGTATGTCAAGGGCATGCTGGCGCAGAAGAAAAAAGTTCCTGGCTTTGGCCACCGCGTGTATCACACCGAAGATCCTCGCGCCACGCACCTCCGAGCCATGTCTCGCGATCTCGGTAAATCCAGCGGCCAAGCCAAGTGGTTTGAAATCTCGCACAAGATTGAAGAGTTCGTGAAGGCCGACAAAAAGCTGAACGCCAACGTGGACTTTTATTCGGCATCGACATATCACACGCTGGGTATCGACGTGGATCTGTTCACACCTATCTTCGCCGTATCCCGGATCAGTGGCTGGGCTGCTCATGTAATCGAGCAACTCGATGACAACCGCCTGATCCGCCCGCGCGCCGACTACCTCGGCCCGGATTACCCCGACCGGTTCATTCCGATCGACCAGCGGTAGGAAGAATCACGTAGAGACAGCCGCCTCGGCTGTCTGGTCGCTGCGAAGCCCGATCGCAACTGCAAAATGCTGTCGTAGAGACGGTGCTGGCAACGTCTTCGTAGATCATGATCCGGAAATACTCCGAGCGAGCTAGGCAGCAACGTTCCAAGCCCTTTCGCAGGGTAGAATAGAAGCGGGCTCCTATGCGTCGCGTCTACCTCGACAATAACGCCACCACTCCGGTCTTGCCTGAGGTTTTCGAGGCGATGCGCCCCTATTTCGGCGACCAGTTCGGCAACGCATCGTCGATCCACCATCACGGCCAGCAGACTCGGGCGGCGGTGGAGGATGCGCGCGAGTCCGTGGCGGCGTTACTTGGCTGTCGTGCTTCGGAAATTGTTTTCACCAGCGGCGGAACCGAGGCCGACAATCTTGCCATTGCAGGTCTCGTGGACGCGGGGGATCACGTCATCACCTCGAGCATTGAACATCACGCCGTTTTGCTGGCCTGCAAGCACCTGGAGGAAATTGGCGCGGAAGTGACCGTTCTGCCAGTGAATGCCCGCAGTCTGGTCGATCCGGCGGACGTGCGGCGTGCCTTGCGTCCAAATACGAAACTGATCTCGATCATGATGGCGAACAACGAGACCGGAGTTTTGCAACCGGTCGATGAGATCGGAAAAATCGCGGCCGAGGCGGGAGTCTATTTTCACGCGGACGCTGTGCAGGCGGCGGGCAAGGTTGCGATCGATGTGAACCGAATCGCTTGCCACGCGCTTTCCATTTCCGGGCACAAGATTCACGCGCCGCAGGGAGTAGGAGCGCTCTTCGTGCGAAAGGGAATTGAGATCCGGCCGCTATTGTATGGTGGCCGGCACGAGCGTTCGCGCCGCGCCGGCACGGAGAATGTTCCAGGAATTGTGGGTCTGGGCAAGGCCGCACAACTGATGAAAGAGGCGCTCGATCGCGGCGACGATAAAAAGATGGCTGCAATGCGCGACCGCTTGCAGCAAGGAGTCCTCGCGCAGGTTGAGGACGCGGGAGTGAACGGGGATACCGCGGCACGCGTACCCAACACCACGAACATTCACTTTGATTTCATCGACGGGGAAGCGATGGTGATTGCACTGGATCTAAAGGGCGTCGCCGTATCGACCGGCGCAGCCTGTTCGTCGGGAGCGATCGAGCCATCGCACGTTCTGGTCGCTATCGGGTTGCGCCCAGAGCAGGCGCGGGCCAGCATTCGCTTCAGCCTGGGCAAGCAGACGGTGGCAGAGGACATCAATCTAGCTCTTGCGCTCGTGCCCGAAGTGGTAGCGCGCCTGCGGGAATTGTCGCCAGTAAATAGGAGAGCCGCTCTTCGCTCGTAGCCTTTTGCTCTTGGCGCCGTTTAACGGAAAGAGGCCCACGGGGGCGCGGGCAATACAGTTGACTGTGGGATAATCGAAAGATGACGCCGCGATTTACGAGGATCGTGGAAGCAGGGTTCTGGTTTGCCGCCGGGCTTCTCTCCCATATGGTTCTCCTCTACCTTCGTCATCATCCGTAGGCAGCGCCCAAAAGCTAGGAGCTAAAAGCTGAGTACAGAGACTATTGCCGTAGCCATGTCGGGCGGTGTGGATTCCTCCACCGTTGCGGCTATGCTCCGCGCCGACGGACACAACGTCATCGGCCTGACCATGCAACTCTGGAACCAGCGCCGCCTGGCCGGGCGCGAGGGCATGCCCGAGTCCGTGCAAGGACGCTGTTGCTCGCTCGACGATGTCTACGATGCTCGCCGCGTCGCTCAGCAGATTGGCATTCCGTACTACGTCGTCAATCACGAGGAGCGTTTCGAGCGCGACGTGATTCGTCCGTTTATCGAAGAGTATGTCTCGGGGCGAACGCCCATTCCTTGCAGTCTCTGCAACAATCACTTGAAGTTTGATCAGCTACTCATTGTTGCCCAACAGATTGGAGCCGAGCGTGTTGCCACTGGACACTATGCTCGCATGGTCTTTGACGAAGCCCGCAGCCGCTGGCTGCTTAAGCGTCCAGCAGATTCGCGCAAGGATCAGACCTATTTTCTCTTCGGCCTGACCCAAGAGCAGCTTAGCCGCACCATCTTCCCCCTCGGAGACATGACGAAGCCCGAGGTCCGCGATCTTGCCCGTCAGCACGGCCTCGCGCTCGCGGAAAAGCCGGACTCGCAGGAAATTTGCTTCGTCCCCGGCGGCGACTACAAACGCTTCATCGATGCCTATCTGGCCGAGCAGGGCGAGGCCTTGCCCGACACTGCTGGCGAGCTTGTGACGACCAATGGCGAAGTCATCGGCGAGCACGGTGGCATTCACAACTTCACGGTGGGACAGCGCAAGAGACTCGGCGTGGCCACAGGCTCGCCGCTTTACGTTATTCAAATTAGCGGTGCGAACAAGCAAATCACCGTCGGCGGGGAAGAGCATCTTTATTCGCGCTCTCTGCGTGCCCGCCGCGTGAATCTGATTGCCGTCGACAGCCTACGCGAACCTATGCAGGTGGCCGTGAAGATTCGCCATCGTCACGAACCCGCTCGAGCCGTGATTGAAAGAAGCGGTGAGGATGAGATCCTTGTCACGTTCGATGAGCCGCAACGCGCCATCACGCCGGGGCAAGCGGCGGTCTTCTACGATGGTGACATCGTGGTCGGCGGCGGCTGGATCGCTTAGTTCTTCACAGTTGGAATCAAGGCTGCAGTTTGCCTGAGCAGGTTTTGCTTCGCAGGTCGTTGAGAAACGGCGTGCCCGACGCCTTCAGTTTCTCTTCCAGCCGAGCCGTGCAGTCGCAGTCGCCGCAAGCCCACGGCTCGCTGCCGTTCTCGTCTCGGCACTTGCGGCGATCGTGCGCATCCTGCACCCGAACCAAGTCGAAGTACTGTTCCCAGTACGGCAGCTCTTCCTGCAGCGGAGTAGGGCAGTAGCAGACTTCCACCCAGCGCGCGCTCTGGTCCGCATAGAGCCGCGCGTCCTGCATGTTTCGCAAATACTCGCCTTCCGCGACGGATCCCTGCCCCAGCGTCTTGTTCTCGACAGCCTCAAGCAGATCAGTCTCACGACCAGGTTTCACGCGAGCGCGAACTAGATAACGCATCGAATGCCTCTAGTGTAATCCCGCTTGCGCGAGCATTTCCAAGAACTGATTCCGGGTCCGCATGTCGATGGATTGCGCAACCATCCTGCCGTCTCGGTCATAGACGAAGCTCTTAGGAATTCCCTCCACGACGAAAAGATCATTCACCTTTCGTCCGGGATCAAGCAGCACGGGATAGCTGATCTTCCGCTCGGAAATAAAGGGCGAAACCTTCGCGGCTTCTTCATCGGAAATCGCAAGTACTACGAACCCCTGCTCTTTGAATTTGTTATACAGAGCATCCAAGTCTGGCATTTCTTTGCGGCACGGTGGACACCAGGTCGCCCAGAAGTTCACCAGCACCACTTTGCCGCGCAGATCCCGTAAGTGCCATGGCTTGCCCTGCAAGTCGGCGAGAGTGAAGTCGGCGTTCTGACGTTTGGTATCATCCGCTTCCAGCTTCGCCATTGCCGCGGCAAACTGAGGATTGTCCGAGGCCGCCTGCATGTGCTCGTACCGCACCAGCGAGGCCAATTCCACATAATGGGAATCGGTCTCGCCGGGCTTTCCCGCAGGAGGTTGTTCGCGCAGCGCCAAGGCCAGGGTTGTCGTGACCTCTTGCAATGGGTCGCGCCCGAAGTCGCCTTCGGTCGACAGACCGGCCAATGCCTCCGCCAGCTTTAATTTGTTAGGGACGACCGGCAATTGTCGAATTTGCAGCGCCAGATCTTTGGTCGTGCGGGCGCGCACCGTGTCGTCGAGCTTGCGCAGGCCATGCAGCTGCTCGACGATTGGCTTCTCCTGATCACTCCAGACAGGATCCTGAGCCAGAAGCGGCGCGAAAAGAAGGATCAACGTGCCGGCCAGCGGAAGAATTGCGGATGAACGACGACGGTGAAGGTGAACAAAACGCAGGATGGAAAAAGCCTGCGGATACGACCTAGTGCGAAACATATCCGCAGTATATGCCAACTCTAGATGAACATCTCGTCCTGGGGAACGGGCCGTCGCGCCTCGCGACTCCCGCCGTTACTGCGCCCGCGATGGGCAAACAAAAATTCCAGACCGGCCGTGAGCCCATGCATCAGCCCCGAAACCTGCCGAACCGGCGAGATCACCGTCTTCTGAACGATATCGGAGGTGCGCTCTACGCGGTCCAGAGTACGGGTGAACAGTTCATCGGCACGAATAATCTGCAGGCGGGTTCGGTCCACTACATCATTCACGGTCGCATCGACACGCTCCACCTGGTTCCGGATCATGATGGTTGATTCCTTCACCTGTTCGGCGATCGTCTCCACCTTGGGCCGTAGTTCGGTCAACATTGCCTCGGCCTGCGCAATCGTCGGCAGGACTTTGGTCTTGACTTCTGTCGCCAACGCTTCCATTTTGGCGCTGCTCTTACGCAGGACTATGAACATGGCAATCAGCACTCCAGCCTGCAACAGCACCGCAATTCCAGTCAACGCGATAAAGATAGTGAGCTTATCCGTATCCATAGGCGTGCTCCAGCTATTCTTGATTCCGCTGCATCCGGCGAACTCGCGACAGGATCCTACAGATTCTTGGGCGCAGCCGTTTCGGACGTGGCTTCGTGGTAGGCCTGACGACCCGCCTCATAAGCCGCGCGGAACTGTTCTTTCTGCTGAGTCACCACGTCGCGACCTTTGTCGGCCCATTGCGACGCTTGTTCGCGCGCCTCGCGCGCCCGATTCTTTACGTATTCGCGGCCCTCTTCGGCGCGCTCTCGCAGAACTTCTCGGGTCTCGTTGCCCGAGCGCGGGGCATACAAAATTCCCGCCACTGCCCCTACACCTAAACCTGCCAAAAACCAAACCAAGCTGCTGCCGTCACGATCGGACATGATGACTCCTCCTCGTCAAATGTTCAGTTCGATGGTACATCCTCTGTAGGGCAAATACAATTACAGGGGAATCTGTAAATTGCGCAGGACTGCACAGGGGAAATGCAAGCCAGACAATTCGACGCGCCTTCAAAATCAAAGAAGGCATCGAACCGCCGGCTATGGGGAGTTGGGAGTTTACTTCTGTTGCGTCGGTGGCGTCGGGACCTTAGGCGCCGGCGCGGGCTGCGTTTTCACAGGTTGCGACTTCACGCCTTGCAACACGGAGGTAGGACCGCTGCGCCGGGAAGCATAAACCGACAAGGTGATGGAAGTGACCATGAACGCCACCGCCGACCAGGTAGTCGCTTTGGAAAGTGCGCTGGCGGCACCACGAGGACCGAATGCCGTCTGGCTGCCTTGCCCGCCGAATGCCGCGGAAATGTCGCCGCTCTTGCCGCTCTGGAGCAGCACGACGATGATAATGAAAAAGCAAACCAGGATGTGGATGGTAGTGATCAGGTAAATCATAAGTTTTGGAATTTTCCTAAATGGTCAGGCGATTTTCGATCCCGTGGAGCTCATAAAGTCATGGTGCGGAAGGGGGATTTGAACTACTCCATCACGCTGATAACACGCAACTTACTGATTTCTCGTCCGGCCTAATGGCCCAAAAGCCCCACAATCCCGCTTCCATTGTACGTTTATTGTACGGCGAACGCTCAGGAAGAACACAATCATCGACGCCCGAGAGCACTGGGCCGACACTTCCGATCTGTGTCCTTCCTTCGTACCGAACAGTGTGGCATCCGGTGCCTGTAAAGGTCAAGGTGCTTCGCAGGTCTTTTCATACCACATTATTTGCATTATCTGCGTTGCTTCATCTTCAATATTCTCCTGTCTGCCTTGACGCGACGCAGGTAAGAAACAAGTTTATTCGGGCCATCGTCCGCCGTGAAACCCGAGCAACTGGCCAGCCAACAAGCGTTTCTGGATAACTTCCGGTTGGCGAAGATCAAACGCGCCAGGCCTATAGTTCTGAAATTGTGGGATGCTGAAACCGAAATTCTGTTGGGCGTAACGTGCTTCGTCCGCACTACTTCATATCAAGCAGCGCAGCCATGGTTTCCACCCCATCCCACAGATTCTGCAATCGCAGGTTCTCATTGGCGGCGTGTTGATTATCGTCATAGTTGGCAATGGGTACCGTGATGGTGCGCGTCTGCGCGGCGCGTTCCATCGCTCCCAGTGGCACGCTCCCTCCCATGGTGGGCAGCAGCACTACATCTTTGCGCGCGCTCTTCACTGCTTCAATTACCTCCTGGGCGATGGGCAGATCCATCGGCGTGCGCACAGCGTTGTAGCCTGCCTCATCGCGCACCACCATCGCAACCCGAGAATGCTCCAGCAGGATCTGCTGCGTGGGTTCGCGGTCCACGATGAAGTAGCCGCGGGAACGAATATAGTCGATGACACGCTGTTGCTGCTCTCGCCAGTCGATGCCCACCACCAAGCGCAGATCCAGATCGGCGGTCGCGGTGGGCGGAATGACATTGGCGGCTCTGGCTCCGGTTTGGCCCGAGGAGAATCCGTTGATGTTCAGTGAAGGCCGGTTGATCAACTCAAGTAGATGCGCGCCTGCGCCGTCGACGTGCCCCAGCCAAAAGGCATTCATCAGCATGTGGTCGTTCACCGGCGCATGGGCTAGCGCTTCTTTCTCAGCAGCAGAGAGCGGCTCAATTCCGTCGTAAAAATGCGGTACCAGGACGCGGCCGTCTTCATCTTTCATCCCGGCGAGCAACTGCGCCAGCATCATCGCCGGGTTCGGCGCCCAGTTTCCGTAATGGCCACTGTGCAACCCATGGTGCGGTCCATAAACTGTGATCTCCAAATGCGCATCGCCTCGCGCTCCAAAAACCACCGTCTGTTCTCCGCTCTGATCGACCGGGCCGTCGCATACCAGCCAAACATCGCCGTGGACCAGATCGCGGTTGGCATTGAGGATCTGCTCCAGATGTGGCGATCCCGCTTCCTCCTCACCCTCCCAGACGAAGCGAAGATTCGCCCGCAACGGGATCCCGCGCCGCCTTTAACGCATCGAACGCGGCAAGCTGCGCGAAAATGGCCGCCTTATCGTCGCCGGCAGATCGAGCGTAGATGCGCTGCTCGCCGTTTACTTCCCGCACAATCGGCGTGAAGGGCGAGCCGCCATCCCATTCCGATGGAGTAACTGGCTGTCCGTCGTAATGCGCATAGAAGACAATCGTATGCTGGGCTCCCGGCACGTCGATCTTTCCGAAGACCACCGACGGCGCGCCGGGGAGAGAGAGCAGCCGGGAATCGATACCGCGTTTCCGCAGCTTTTCGAGGAGTACTTCAGCATTGCGCTTCAGGTTTGCCGGATCGGCGGCAACGTTTGGTATCGAAAGCAATTCGCTAAACTGTTGCATGAGTTCCGCGCGATGCGCCGCGGTATACTCGCGGGCCGTATCCGGCGGCTTCTGCGCCGCTATCGCGGTTGCCAGACAAAGAAGAAACGCAGCAAGGTAGGGAAGTTTCATAGGCTGACTATACAATGCGATTCATGCAAGTGTTCCTGCCGCCGTTCCCACGGAACCGGACATCGTCGAAGAATATGTGGACGAATGCAAACGAAGGCTGCAAGAATGACGGTGGAGCTTTGAATCAGAGCCGAAGGCCCCACTTACCGGGATACGATCCCAACTTCAGGGTTGCTGTCAACGAACAGGCCAGCACTAACGCAGAATGCCGATATTTGCGTCGAACCCGTGAACTGCGTTCTTCGCGCCGGTGGACCATGGGGCTTCTGCTGCTTCTGCCACTGACGGCCGTGATATCGATCCAGTTCGTGAGCGTCGCGAAAGCCGCGATTGTCGGAGGTCCATTTCTTTCCGCCGAGTCCTTTGGCGCCATTGAGCTTTCCTCTTGCCAATTGTCAGGCGTCCCGCAACCAGCCCGGTGCGGTGTACTCGAAGTCCCCGAGAATCCCAATCGGCCTGCGGGGCGTCAGCTCAAAATCGGCGTGGCCGTGATCCCCGCGACCGGCGGGAAGTCGCGTCCAGACCCGATTGTCATATTGATGGGCGGACCTGGTGAAGACGCCATCAGCGCAGCCGAGATTTACGTCAAGCAGTTCACAACGCTGCTTCAGGATCGCGACATCCTGCTGGTAGACCAGCGGGGTACTGGACGCTCGGGCGCATTGAATTGCGCTCTATTCTCAGCGCAAGAAGCTGCGGTGAGCCTGCGCGCTGTATTCCCGCCTGCAGCCGTCGAAAAATGCGAGCAAAGCCTTCGCGCGCGAGCCGACCTGACACAGTACACCTACGATCGCTTCGCCAACGACCTGGAACAGGTCCGACACGGCCTCGGCTACGGACCACTGAATTTGTTCGGGGGCTCATACGGAACTCGAGCCGCGCAAGTTTACCTGCGAATGTACCCCAAAAGCGTGCGGACTGTGTATATGGGCAGTGTCGTTCCGCTCGATGCAGCGACGCCGCTGCCTTTCGCAAAGACGGGACAAACTGCGCTCGAGAAGATGTTCGACGCCTGCGCCGGAGATTTCGCCTGCAACGCTGCGTTCCCTAACCTGCGAGAGGAGTTTCGCCAGATATCTGCTCGCCTATCCGCAGGATCCGTGCGCGTCACGGTACAAGGACAAACCGGCACCGTGCCGCTAGATCGCGGTCGGGTTGCGGAGTGGTTTCGCTCGAAACTTTATAGGCCCCGAAGCTCAACAGCACTACCCTGGATGATTCATCGAGCTTTCCTTAAGGACTGGAGCCCGATTTCCGAGGGCGTTCTAGCTGATGCCAGCGATGACTCGCCTTTCAGCTTCGGTCTCTTCTTTGCGATTACGTGCAGTGAGGATGTCCGGTTTATCAGAGAAGCCGACGTCGCAGCTGAAACCCAGGGCACTTTCTTGGGTGACTATCGCGTGCGTCAGCAACAGGCTGCCTGCAAGTTTTGGGCTAAGGCCTCACTCCCGAAAGGCTATCGCGAACCTATGCAGTCATCTGTGCCGACCGTGTTCGCCTCTGGTGATACCGATGGTGCTACGCCGCTATGGTACACGGAGCATGCCGCCAAGGGTTTCTCGCATCGCCTCGAAGTCGTGCTTCGCGGGCAGGGGCACACCGAGTGGAATGAATGCATCGCAAAGATTTATCAAAAGGTCGTCATTTCCGGCTCCGTGGGCGGCGGGGGCACATCGACCTGCCCGCTGGTGCCACGACCGCCATTCAGATTACAGTAGGTGTCGTCCTGATGGTTCGCAAGTTCACGGCCGTGTTCGCAAATTGCGGATGGATAACGAATCAGCCACGATGTTTACGCCCAGACCGTCAGGTCTGATCAATTCGGATTGTCCATGCGGTCCGGAAACAGAGTAGTCTCCAAAGCCCTGTAGCGTGACAGTCCTCCGCCCGGCCCATGTCTCATTCGGTGGACCACTGGTGCGAGAAGCAGATTGCGGTTGGGCGCGCTGGAGCGCGAGTATAAGGAAGATCAGCAGAACAGAGAGTCTGATGTGCGAACAACTGGATCTAGCTCCCACGGAGATCGTGGGAAAGGCCCTCCTGAGTACGACAACTCAAATCGCAATCCTATAACAGCGTTGCCAAAGAAGAGCACGAAGTGTTGGTGCTCTTGAATGCCCGACCGTCGTCCAGAAACAAGGGTTGCTCAGGAGATTGCTTTTTATGCCCAACGAATCCAGCGATCTGGTGCAAGGCACATTGGACATGCTCATTCTAAAAACACTCGCCCTTGAACCGATGCATGGATATGGAATCGCGGTTCGGCTCGAACAGATGAGCAAGGGCACCTTTCGTATCAACGCAGGCTCGCTGTTTGTTGGTTTGCAGCGGCTGCAGCGGGCAGGGCAGATTAAGAGCGAGTGGAAGGCCACCGAGAATAGCAGGCGTGCAAAGTACTACACCCTCACGCAGCAAGGACAAAAGAGGCTCGACAGTGAAACGCGAGAATGGGGAAAGCAGGTAGCGGCGAATCGCGAGAATCCTGTGAACACCACGTTTACCTCCTGGAACAAGTGCGCTACCGTTGGGTAATAATGTGCTTCGCAAGTTTCCCTGAAAAGTAAAATCGGCGGCGTTCTTGCAGGTTCATTAGGTTCGAATCGCTGATAAAGTAAAATGCTGGTCGCCGTCACCGCGGGTACGACTACTTTCGCAGCCATCAGCATTGACGATCTCGTCCTTCTTACGCTCTTTTTTGCGCATTACTTCGGCACAACGATCCGCACCGTCCCAAGTCCGTTGCAGAACCGGCAGCGCTCGCCCTCCATGAGCTTTCCCGAGCCAGCGCACTCAACGCATTTGGCTACGATCTGGAATTCCGCGTTGCTAGTGTCAGGCGCCGCTGCCCGCGAGTTGACCTTCACGACCTCGGCACGATGATGTTTTCGCAACCACGACGCCAGTTTTCCCTCAATCCGTTCTCGGTCGGCAACACCGAGTCGCATCGACTGCGAAGACCACCAATCTGGAATGCAGTCGTAGCAGACCAGCTGGCCGAACTGGCCACAGTCGAAGAGCGCGCCGGGGTCGGAGCTGCGAAAGAATTTTCTGCACTGCGAGCAGCGCTTGACCCCGAGCAAAGCCAAGGCCTCAATCAAATCATTCAGATCGTGCTCGATTCGCGCCAGGGTCGCAAACAAAGAGTCGTTCCGCCGGATCATGTGTTCCTGCCTGAGAAGTCCCATTACCGAGTCTCCTGTTGCATTTGAATCCTCCTTTCTGACGTTTGCCTCGCCATTCAAACTGCTGGCGTTGCTTCCGACCTTTGGCTCTCCCGTAAAGAAATTCCAAAGCGCTCCGCCTCAGGCCGAGCCTGTACCTGCCCGGCGCTTGCTTCCGGGCGCTGCTGACAAAGCTGCAAAACCGCCGCGCCAAGTTCCGCGATACGATCTGGTTGCCGCATCCGGATCGCCTCTCTGGGGATTAATTCCGCGCCGATGCCTAGCGCCATGGCGCCTGCCAGAATGAAACTGGAAGCTGTCTGCTGATTCACTCCTCCAGCGGCGATCAGGGGCACGTTTGGAAACATGGCCTTCAACGCTCGGATGTAGCTGTCCCCGCCCACTTGTGCGCAGGGAACAACCTTGACGAAGTCCGGACCCAGCTTCCACGCTCTCATAACCTCGCTCGGAGTCAGGGTTCCTGGGATCACGACGATATTTTCCTTCACCGCGAAGTTCACGATCTCAGGATCAAACCCATCGCTGGTCAGGAACTCGGCTCCCGGCATCCAAACAGCGGCGCGCCGTCTCTACATCCGATACGCTCCCCGCTCCGACAATCACTTCAGGAGCATTCTGGACAAGGTGGGAGATCACTTATGTGCGCTTCGGGCACGGTTAACGTGACCTCCACGATGGGGATTCCGCCTCGGGACACCGCCTCCGCGGCGAAAAGCGCGTCTTCGGTCGAAGACACACGAACCGCCGGAATGATGCCAACTTCTTCGATCCGGCTTCGTACCTCTTGCTTATTCACTGATCCGACTCCTTCTATGAATCGCTACTCGGGTCGAACAATCACGGCAGGTTTCTCACGCCCACCGCTTCTCGAAGCTGTTCAACCGCCAGCAAATACGAAGCCAGCGCTTGCCGGTAAGCGAGCTGCGTGGCTCGATAGCTGCGCTCGCGCGTCCAGAAAATCCAGCAGGCTGGCGGCGCCGCGCTTGTAGGCGTACTCGCTGATTTCGCGGTCTTTCTGGGCGACATCGAGATAGCCCGAGCGATAGAGCGTCACCACCTTGTCGTTCGTTCGCAGACCCTCATAGGCATCGCGTACATCTGTTAGGGCCTGACCGTTGGTCGCTTTCTCCTGTTCCTGCGCCTGCGTGATGGCGAAGTTCGCCCGCGCGATTTCGCCCTGGTTGCGGTTGAAGATCGGCAGCGGAATGCTGCCATAGAACGGTAGCCGCGTTGATCGCGTTGACGTGGGAATAGTTGCCTTGAACGGTGACATCAACCTTGCCAATCGCTTTTTGCAGTTCGTACTGGCTGTTGCGCAGCGGTCACACCTTGTTGGGCCGCGCGCAGGTCGGGCCGGTTCTGCAAGGCCTTCAGCTGAAAATCTTCGAGATTGCCCTTCAGGGGCTGATAGTCGAATGGTCCCGCAACGTCATAATCAGGGGAAACGGATTCGTATCCCAGCAACTGTCGCAAGTCCGACAGCGCCTGCAACTCTGGCGAGTTGCGCCTGCTGCAGATCGGTTTCGAACTGCAGCAACTGCAGCTTGATCTTTAGATAATCGTCCTCGCTGATGGCGCCGGCTTTGTAGCGCATCTCGCCGAGGTCCACGGTCTGCTGAAAGCTTTTCAGGTCAATGCTCGAGCGAGTTCGAGCGTCGATTCGGCGAGCTGCACATTGACAAACAGTGAGGCGACACTGAAGCTAAGGCCGCGCTCGTTGTCGGCCACAAGCGAGATGGTCTGCGCCGTGATATCTTTCGCCGCCTGCAGTCGATGCTGCCGTTTCTTGCCCGCGCTCGATCAGGTAGCCTAGACCGAGGTCCGCCTCGGTTGAGTCGTGAAGATACTGCGTGTTTTGAGAGGACTTGCGTAAGCGGCAAATATTCCCAATCGGCGAAGAGAGATGGATTGGGTCGCAGGTTGGCGGTTATCTCCTCTGCCTGGCTCTGCTGGATCGTGGTGCGCGCGGCCAGCATATTGTGGTTATGCTGCAGCGCCATCTGGATGGCTTCGTCGAGTGTGATCCTGACCGGACCCTGAGTTTGTCGCTTCCGCCGACGACGTGAGCAGGAGTCTGAGCAGCAGGATCGCCGCCAGCCTGTATGGCCGTTTTCGTCTTGACCGGAAGTGCGAGATCTTAAGCTCTCAAGTGTGCGCCTCCGGTTCGGGAAGTTCATCGCGTTCGCTCGCGAACCAAACATAAAGCGTGGGCAACAGAATGATGCTCATGACCAGGTCAGAGATAAGGCCTCCGACGATGACAATCGCGAATGGCCGCTGCGAGTCGGAGCCAATGGCGTGCGAAAGAGCCGCCGGCAGCAGTCCGAGAGTTGCCACCAGCATGGTCATCATGATGGGGCGAAGCCTCAGGACGGCGCCTTCGATCGCGGCATCCACA
This sequence comes from uncultured Acidobacteriaceae bacterium, assembly GCA_963774565.1. Lineage (GTDB taxonomy): Bacteria > Acidobacteriota > Terriglobia > Terriglobales > Acidobacteriaceae > Sulfotelmatobacter. The sequence goes on from CAVZFP010000030.1 coordinate 146,113, forward strand.
ATGGTGTAACCGCGCGCGCGAAGCTGGTTGATGTATTCGAGCATGATGACGCCGGTTTGCACCGAAACTCCAAACAGCGCCAGGAAGCCAACTCCCGACGACACGCTGAAGTGCGTGCCCGTAACCAGCAGCGCCACCAGTCCGCCGATTCGAGCCATGGCCACGTTGGTGAGGATGAGAAGCGCCCACTTCACGGATTTGAACATGGTGTAGAGGATGATGTAGATCACGAGGATGGTTAGAGGCACGACGACCAGCAAGCGCGCTTCCGCACGTTTTTCGCTCTCGTATTCGCCCGACCAGCCGACGATGATAGCCCGGCGGCAATTTCACTTTTTCACTAATCTGTTTGATCGCCTCTTCGACCGTACTCCCCAGATCCCGCCCGCTCACGTTGAAGGTGATGGCCACGTAACGGCTGTTACCTTCCCGGTAGATGTCATATGCGCCGTCCTTGACCTCGACCTGCGCCAACTGCGCCAGAGACACCCGCTCGCCGCTGGGGGATAGCAGGCGAACTCTGCGCAATGGCGTCCTGCGTTTTGCGGTAGCGCTCCTGATAGCGCACCACCACGTCGTAGCGCTGCTCACCGATCAGCACTTGACTCACAGCGTTCCCGCCAACGGCCGTCGTGACTGCGTCTTGTATGTCTGCCACATTGATTCCAAAACGGGCCGCCTGCCGGCGGTCGATGGTGATGTCGAGATTGGGCTGGCCGAAATCGCGTAAGAGCTTGACGTCATGCATGCCGGGGATGCTGCCGACAGGACGCCAGTGACTTCTTCGCCCTTCTGCTTCGAGAGCTTTCAGGTCGTCGCCAAAAATCTTGAGCGCCAGCGCACCCTTGGTGCCGGTCAGCGTTTCTCCGACGTTGTCTTCGATGGGCTGCGAGAAGTTCCAGATCGCGCCCGGATACTTTTGCACTGCTCGTTCCATGGCGGCGATCAGTTCTTCTTTATTCTTGTGGAATACCGGACGCCATTCGTCGTGCGGCTTCAAATCAACGAAATACTCAGTGTTGCCGAAACCTCCGGTATCGGTTCCGTCATCCGGACGGCCGACTTCCGACACGACTTTTGTCACTTCCGGAAACGACGCGAAAACATAGCGCTCGTTGGTGGTGAACTTCTCGCCTTCCGTAAGACTGGTACTGTTCGCCAGCGTGCCCCGCGCCCAGATGGCGCCTTCGTCCAGATGAGGCAAGAACTCCGAACCGATGATTCCGCTGAACCACAGGAATAAGCTTGCCGCCAGCGCCACCAAACCAACTCCAACCGTAAGCTCACGATGCCCGAGGCACCAGCGCAGCCGCCTGCGATAGCGCTCGGTCAGGTAGGTCATGACCGGGTTGTGCCACTCTCGAACTCCACTGCGAAACAACACGCTGGCCAGAACCGGTGCGATCAAAATCGAGAAAGTCAGGGCGCCGAGCAGCGCGAAGGCTACGGTCAAGGCCATGGGCCTGAATAACCGGCCCTCGACTCGTTGCAGCGTGAAAATCGGCATGTAGGCGGTGATGATGATGGCGATCGCATAGAACACGGGCCGCTGCACCTCATGCGCCGCCTCGCGGATGGCCTGGGCAGGAGTTTTCACGATCACCGTGGTGCGGCCGGTTGGCGGGAGTTCCACGTTGCAGCTGGCCCATGTGCCGAACGATGTTTTCGACCATCACCACTGCGCCGTCCACCACCATCCCGAAATCCAGCGCGCCCAGCGACAGCAGATTTGCCGGAACCTTGCTCAGGTCAAGCCAGATCGAGGCGAAAAGCAAAGAGAACGGAATGGTGAGCGCCACGATGAAGGCGGCGCGCGCATTGCCCAGAAAAAGGAAGAGGATGATCGTCACCAGGATCATCCCTTCCGCCAGGTTGTGCATCACCGTGTGCGTCGTGAAGTGAAGCAGATCGCTGCGGTCCAGCATGGGAACGACCTTCACGCCGGGAGGCAGAATGCCGTTATTGAGCTCGTCGACTTTCTTGTGAATGGCATCGAGCGTGGTTTGCTCTTCCGCGCCCTTGCGCATCAGCACCACGCCCTGAATGACATCGGGCTCATCAATAATGCGCCCGTCCTCCATGTGGTTGGCTCTGGCCATGTGGCCCAGCCGGATTTTTGGACCCTGGGTCACCTCCGCGATGTCCTTCACCCGAAGCGCGGTGCCGGTCTGGGTCTTTAGGACAGTCTGCTCGATGTCGTTCACATTGCCGAAAAGCCCGAGCGCGCGAACGTTCATCTGCTGCAGGCCCACTTCAACAAAGCTGCCGCCGGCATTGATGTTGTTGTTGGCCAATTGCTGCTCGACTTGGCCGATGCTGAGTCCGTACGACACCAGCTTGTTGGGGTCCACCCGCACCTGATACTCACGCACCGTGCCCCCGAAGTCGGAGACGTCCACCACATTGGTAACGGATTTGAATTGCTTGAGCAGAACAAAGTCTTCGAGTCGACCTCAATTCCATCAGGTCATACCGGGGATTTGTGCTTCGCAGCGTGTACCAGTAGATCTGGCCCGTGGTGCTCCAGTCAGTGCCGATTTGAGGTTGAAGGTTTTGTCCCGGAGGGAGATTGACCTGGGTGAGCCTTTCCAGCACCTTCTGGCGGTTCCAGTCGTTCACCGAACTGTCGTCGAAGATCATGATGATGAACGACAGACCGAAAATGGACTCGGAGCGCAGAAAGGTCATGTGCGGCATTCCGGCCATTTGGATCTCGATGGGAATGGTGACTTGCTGCTCCACCTCTTCCGCGGAACGCCCCGGCCATTGCGTAATGACGGTGACGTAGTTGTCGCCGATGTCGGGATAGGCCTCCACCGGCAGGTTATGAAACGAGATGACTCCCCAGCCGAGCAACAAGAAGGCAATGGCCAGCACCACAAACTTGTTGTTCAGGGCGAAATCTACGAGGGCGCGGATCATTTCCTGTTTACTGTTTTCCTTCCCATTTCTCGGCCGTGAGGGACGCGCGTCGCCCGTCCAGCCGAGCACGCCCGGCTCTCCAGCGCTTAACCATCACTGCGCCAGCACGTGGTCCAAGACCAGGGCGTTGCGTAACTACTTGTTGCCCCGGTTTGAGCCCGGATTTGATCTCTTGCAGACTCGTGTTGTCCGGCAAGAGTTCTCCACTGACAACCTCCAAGCGGCGAAACTTCTTGTCTGGTGCGGGAACGAAGACAAAATCGCGATCGTGCATGTGCAGGATGGCGGATGCCGGGACAACCGTGTGCATCTCTTTGGTTTGACCGCGGAAGGTCGCCTTCGCGAACATGCCGAGCCGCATGATTCCTGGATTCTGAACTTCGATGCGAACCTTGGCGGTGCGAATACTGGGATCGAGGATCGCGCCAATGTTGCTGACCTTTCCTTTGAACGGGCGATCGGGATACGCATTCAGGGTGATCTCCGCTGTGTCCCCGAGCCGGACATTGGGCAGGTCATTCTCGTACACGTCGCAGACAATCCAGACCGATGAGAGATCCGAAATCGTAAACGGGCTGGGCGATGAGTAGGCCTGCACGGTCGCTGCGTTGGTCACTTGCTGATCGGTGATCACGCCCGCGGTGGGCGCAACGATGTCCACGATGCCCATGGGTTTGTCGGGATCGTTGCCCAGGAGCCGAAGATGCTCGGTCGCGGTCTCGAGGGTGACCTTGGCGTCATTTGCGGTGTCTTGCGCGACCTCGAGGTCTTGCTCTGCGATGGCGCCGTGTGCATACAGGTCCGCGGCTCGATTTAACTGCTTGCGCGCGAGAAGTTCATCGGCGACGGCCTTGCGATAGGCGTCGAAACCGCCCGCCACATCGTCGCTTCGAATCGGTTAGTAACAACTGGCCTTTTTTCACCGTGTCGCCGAGCCGCGCGTGAATGGCCACGACGCGCCCAGAGGCGAGCGAGACGACCGGGACATTGCGAGCGATATCGGGCGTGACTGTGCCCGTGACCACTAACTCGGAGGTTGTGGGACGCGCGCGTGGCTGCCGCCAGCGGGAATTGCTCCGGGTGGTCGACCGTGAAAAGGTTGGGATCCACGTCCGGGAACGACGTTAGCGGGAGGCGGCGCCTCCGCCGCCGGATCGGCATGCGCGCGTGCAACCCGCCAAGCAGCAGCAGCGCCAGATCGAAAGATGAGAACGAAGAACGAATTCAGACTTCTGTTTTTCATGATCGCCTCGCGGATCGCGGGCAAACTGTCAGAACCGCTGGAGCAGCGCGGGAATTGCACGTCGCACATGCTGTCCCTGTTGCATCGCACTCCGTCATCCCCAGTCGAGAGCGCAGGTTCTCAACTAGAACTTCACCATGATGGCGATCCTCAAGCTGGGTTCATCCTTCCGCAGATCGGGACAGAAACCCGCGGCTTCCAGCCACACAGGTGAAGCCCGGTGTGGCGGACAGGAATGGACCCGGCACGAACGTAGTGGTTCCGCACCACAGATCCGGCCCTGGATTGGGAATCGTGCTGGGAGTCACGTTGTCGCCAGGTGTGATTCCGCCGCGACCCGTCCAGTACGGCACGTTGGCGTGGCGATAGCCGATACTCGGTGCGGAAGGTGATGTACTGTTTGGGCATCCAGTCGAAAGTGAGCGAAGCATCCCAGGCTTTGTACGGATCGCCGGGGTTCTGCGTGAAGTAGGGCGAGCCGGTGATGGCATCGGCTCCATTGATCGGCGGAAGCAGCGTCAGGTAGCGACCCGGATTGGCCATCGCGCCGCCGCCAAGGGTAATGCCATACATGTCCTTCTTGAACCACCAGCGGTTGTAGAGCATCCATCCGGCGAATGTCTGCTTGCTGCTGGTCGCCGTGTTGTGGTGGCAATTCACGTTGTTGTTAATGATTCTGCCCTGTGCGCTAACGAAGCTTCCGTGGCCGCCATACTCGCAGCCCAAGTCTCCGGTAAGAGAGAAGGCCATCTTGTCGAGGAAGTTTCTGCGGCTTGTCGTAGTATTTGATCTCAACGCTGTCGTCGGTGTGGATGCGCGAGCGGCCGAACTGGCCGTCTCCATTGCCTAGCGTATCTTCGCCCATGCCGTAGTTATTGAAGACCAGCGAAAGCCACGGCTTCGGACGATACAGAATCTGGCCGCCCAGGCCAGGTTTGCTGCCCATCCTGCCGTAGGACTGCCATCCGTTGATGATCCAGGGCTCAATTTTCAGTTTGTCGGTGGGAAACCACTGGATGCGGATTCCGTTGAAGAACCACGGCGTGTTGGAAGACACATAGGAAGGCTGGTAGGCCCAGTTATCGAAGTTGTAGTAACTGAAAAGACCAATGTAGGAAACGAAAATTCCCGCATCGATGTTGAGCCCGTGGTTTACGTCGAAGTGATAACCGCCGTTGGCCTCTGAAACATACTTGTACGCGCCACGAAGGTCCCATTGACCGCGTCCAGCGCTGGCGTCATTGCGTGGCGTGGTGACGCCGAACATTCCATTCATGGTCAAATGCCGGCCGCGAACATTTTGCCAATGGAAGTTGCCGCCAAAGCTGATTTGCTCAACTTGAATTTCGTTGGACCGGAAGATTTCCGTCGAACCGCCCATGGTGTCGTCTCTGGGATGGTTGAAATCCTGTACGTAGTGAGTGTCCAACCGGATTTCCGGAGTGAAGAACTTCGAATCCCAGACCACGTCTTTGTTGCGTGGATTGCCGTTCAGCCAGGTCCAGTCGGCATAGGCAAAGGGATCGGCCGGCTTCGGCTTTTCGGGCAAACCGGTTCGGGCTTGAGCCGCCGCCGGATCAACACTCGCCGCCGTTGATGCGGACTCTGTTGGTTTAGCTTCTACGCCTGTGACAGGCGTGGATTTTGGTCCTGCGACCGCTGTCGACGATGCCGGTGTGGTGGCCGCACGACCTTTCAATTCGGCTTCGAGTTGTTCGATGCGCGCCTTCATGACGGCCAGTTCTTTGGCGATATCAAAAGACGAGACTCCCAGATCGGGCGCCGCCGCCGGCGTCTCAGCTCTTTTCGCCTCAGCGGCGTTCTCCGATGACGTCTTGGCCGGTTCATCCAACTTCGCCAGCTTTATCTGATTCTTTGGTTGAGCTTGAGTCTGCGCGTGGGATAGGGAGGCCTGCAGAATCACCAGGCATAAAACGGACATCGCAAGGAACTTTGCGGCTAGTGTCGTTGTGCACGGAAGAGTGTTTGTAGTTTTCACGTCTCCATCCCTTTCTACTTCGATATCAGACTGTGATTCGCCGCATGTCCATCTGGTAATGGAATAACTTTTCATTGCTCATTCCTTGTCCGCATTGCCGTTTGTTTTCCCCCTGCTTTATTCAGGGGGCAGCATCGGAGTGCTCGTAAGCTAAGTGACATTGCTTTCCAGCGTCCAATAGATAATTTCTTGTCGAGCGATAACTTGTTCGCCAGAAGGTATAGCTAATGAGCACGGTGACACTCATAAGTTAAGGCTTGGCTTATTGAACGTGGACGACGTTTTTCTCTCATCTTGTTTTCACTCTCGTTCTTGGTCAGTCCTCTCGAGACGAATCCCATTGGATACCTCAGCTCACAAAGATCTCGTAAGGAGAACATAAAAAGTTCATCAAGAAACGACTGGCTGATCGTGGGAATACCGACTCGGACGGAGTTGTCAATCGCGGCTCAGTAGACTCATAAATTCGCACGAACACATCTCTCGCTCTGTAACTTGCTTAATCTGGCTGATGCAGGGTCCCTGCCGCCACGATCAATTAAAGTGGAGCACGGCTCAACTCATGCGAACTCTTGGCGGTTCGCACGCTGTTCTCGCCCGGCAGCCATCCTTGTTCTTCTGAAGAATGCGCCACCCGGTTGCGAGCCGTTGCTTGGAGCGAGGTTGCCAACGCCGTTTCCATGAGAGTCCCGGCTCTCGTGGGTGCAGTGCGGCTGCGAAACAATCCGAATCGTGCCTCGGGAAGCAGAGGCAGCCTCGCGTACTTGACCTCACTGATCCTCGTGTTCCGCACCGTTTCCTGTAGCAGCGCCGACACCCCCAGGCCCGAGTCGAGCGCGGCGAGAGTTGCATCCAGGCTCGCGCTTTCGAACACCACGCGCCACTCCCAGCCGTCTGCGCGCAGAGAAGACAAGATCGCGTCATGCCACCAGCTCGTGCTTTCACAGAGTACGAGTGGCAGGACCTTGAACGGATCGATCGAAAGATCTTTACTGGCAAGCCAGACTAGCCGGGATCGCCACTGGATGACGGGTTCGTCTGCAATGCGGGTAGGATCGCCGATCGCAAAATCCAGTTTCCCGTGCGCTGAGCAGAACTTCGAGCTTTGCCGGCGCAGCCACAATGAGCTTGAGCTCCACCGCGGGATGGGCTTTCTGGAATCGCTTCAACGCCAGCGTCAATCCAGCGAGCGCGGTTTCCTCGCTTACGCCCAACCGTACTGGTCCCGAGGCGGATTCTTCGCGCAGGCGCTTCAGCACATCTTCATTGAGATCGATCGCGCGATGCGCGTGCTCGACCAACAATTCGCCGTGGCTCGTCAAAGTCACGCCCCCGCGGCTGCGGTAGAAAAGTTTGCGTCCGACAATCGTTTCCAGCCGCGCCATCTGTTGGCTCACAGCCGGTTGTGTCTTAGCAACAGCGGCCGCAGTACGTCCCATACTTCCATGGCGGACTACAGCAAGAAAAGTGCGCAGAAGGCTGAGTTCCAAATCGTTCTGACTCGTCGTCATTGTCATATCGGATACCTTGCTTGATCGCTGACTTTGCGAACTCTGCTTGTGCCCACTACCCCGGCTTGAACGGTAAAGGGCAAGCCATAAAAAATTAGTGAAGAATCTTCATGAAAACTTTAGCTGCATTAAATAAAAGTTTTGACTATGCGACACGCGAGTGCAGGGAAAACAGCAGCATGGGCGGCCACCGCTCAAAGGGATTCTTTCTCCATTGCCACCGAGTGCGGGTCGGTAGGATCGCAGAATCGATAGCCTACCCAAGGCTCGGTAAGGATGTACTTCGGACGTGTGGCATCGTCTTCGATTTTCTTGCGAAGAGCTCTGACATAGGACCGTAGGTATTCGAGTTCGGTGCCGTAGTCCGGCCCCCAGATCGCACGCAACAATTTGGCGTGGGTCACGGGAACTCCCTGGTTCCGCATCAGCAAGGCCAGTAATTCGAATTCTGTCGGCGTCAGGTGAATCAACTCGCCATCCTTTCGCAAACAATAGCCTTCAAAATCCATCTCCAGGGCTCCTACTCGAATCACCGCCGGCTGGGTTGCCCTATCCATTTCCAGCCGCCGAAGTACAGCACGCATCCGAGCCACTAATTCGCGAAAGCGAACTGGCTTGGTGACGTAATCGTCGGCGCCCGCCTCCAGGGCCCGCACCATGTCATTCTCCGCATCCCGCACCGTGACCATCAGGATCCCAATTTTCGGTGCCAGGGCACGAATCTCACGGCAGGCTTCCACTCCACCGATTCCCGGCATGTTGATATCGAGCAGCACCAGATCAAAATTGCGTTGGAGAAGAATGTCAACGGCTTCTTCTCCGCTACGTGCCTCGTCGATCGCAAAACCGCTGGCACCCAGCGAAGTCCGCAGCACTTTGCGCAACGCTGGTTCATCATCGACAATCAGAACGTGAGGTGTGAGCGATGCCATAGTCATGCCCTGCCTGCCCGGCGTCGCCCAGCAACACCCCGGCGACCGATGCCGCTGCAGGCTGGCGGGAAGCCTCCTCAGGACCTTTCCTCTGGGAAGATAGAGTAGCGGCCATGAAGAATTCGTAAATATTTCCTAAAAAGATTAAGTGGGATAGATGGTAACCGCGAGAACGGCGCGCTGGTCACGCCAATTTGCGGTTAAGCCTGTCTTGCCGGCATGATCAGAATCGTTTTGTGCGATAGGAATGGTAAGGCGGAAAGAGGTCCCCTCACCGTCACGCGCATCGCCGTTCTCAAGAATCGAGATTGCCGCCGTGCGCCTGAGCTATTTTTCGGGCAACATAGAGACCAAGGCCCGATCCCGGCGCCACGTGGCGGGCTTCACTGCCGCGATAAAAGCGTTCGAAGATCCTCGTGCGTTCGTTCGATGCGATCGAGCTCCCACCGTTCCATACTCGAACTGCCACGAACTCATGCTGCCTTTCGATGCCAACTTTAATAGCAGAGTCCGACGGAGAATATTTGCAGGCGTTGTCCAGCAATTGAAGCATCGCAAGGCCTAGCAGCTCAGCATCGGCCAGAACCTCAGCCGATGTTACGTCTCTGGTCAAGGAGAGCTTTCGGTCGTTCCTGCGTTCCGCGTAGCCGTCGGTGAGATCGTGTTACCAGTTCGACCATGTCCGTTATTTCCAGCTGTGGCCTGACCTCTTCTCTGTCCAGTTGAGCGATTCGAAGTAATCGCGAGGTCAACCGGCCCAGCCTTGCAGCCTCTATCTCCGCCGTCTCGGCCAGTTCCAATTGTTCGGGACTTAACCCAGCGGTCTCGCGAAGACCACCGGCCGCAGTCACGATAGTAGCCAAAGGAGTCTTGAACTCGTGGGCCAGCGCATCGAGGATTGCTCCGCGGAATACCTCCGCCTGCGTGGCCGCAACGGATAGGCTGGCATCGCGAAAAACGCGAGTGCGCTCCAGCATAGCGGCCGCCAGGGCCGCAAGCTGCGCGGCCGTCAGTTCCCCATCGCGCAAGCCATCGAATCCAATCGCACCGATCGTTTGCCCGGCTGCCTGCAAACACCGAATAAACACCCCGGACACGTTATCATCGGCGTCCTGGCGCGAGATATACGCTGCCCCAGTGCGCTCCGCGAGGCCATTCTCTAGATTCTCCATCGCTATAGAGTTCGTTGTTCGTTCCGTCGTATAAGCAAACAGCGGGCACTGGAAAGACTTCGCGAAACAGTCCGATCGTCCTTGCCATCGACAGATCGTTCGGATGCAGTGCGAGCAGGCGTTGCGTTAGTTCATACAACGATTTCATCTGGTGGCGCTGAAGCCCCGACGTCTCCGCCTCCTGCCGCACTTGAGTCACGAGCCGAGTGATGATCAACCCTGTAATCAGGAAAGCGATCAACGCCAAAATGTCCGAGGAGTCGCTTACCCGAAGCGAGAAAATCGGAGGGACAAAAAAGAAATTCAAACAGAGATCAGCGATCACCGAAACCAGAGCAGAGGAGACGAAGTCGCCCAGGAGAGACTGCAGGACTACAACGATCAGATAAAGGAAGCCGGTAGCCGTGAGATTCAGTCCCAGCCCATAGCAGATGAATGTCACCAGTCCGACCAGGCAAATACCAGGGATCGCGCGAAGCCCGGAACGCCAAAATCGATGATTCGTGACTCTCTGCATGTAGGACTCTCTCGGCCGACTCAGGCTTGGCTGACACCGCTATAAATCGTACGCCAGCCATGCGGCCAAATAATCTTACGTTTTTTTCGGATTCCACTGGCAAGAGTAGTGCACCTTCGGGGACTTTATTGTGAAGGAGAGGGAAATGAACGCGGCACTGAGAGGCTATTCCGTGGGTGCGTAGTAGCCCTTCTTGGCATACAGCCGGAAGGAGGATCGAGATGCCGATCCGGCCAGCTGAACCTTAAGCTTTCGCCATTTGCCATCTCGGTGGCGATTGCTCGGGTAATAACCAAGAACGTACTGATTGCGTAATTCGCGGCTGATCTGGGTGACAGCCCCTGAAAGTCCTCGCACATCTCGCAGTGACAACAATCGACCGCCTGTTACGGAAGCAAGTTCATCGAGCTGCAAGGGCCCTAGTTTTTCTTCAAATGTGTGAACAAATGAATCGAAAATACCAATCGCATACAGCTCCACATCAGCTTCTTCGAGGAGCGACTTTAGTTCCGACTCCGTGTAGCGGCTGTGGTTGTCGCCACCATCGGAAATGACGACCATTGCTTTTCTCTGGTAATGCGATTTCTTCAGCTCCTCTACGCCAAGATATATACCGTCCCACAGCGCTGTTGCGCCCTCAGGCTGAAGAGCATCCACGGACTCTTGGATCTCGCTGATGGAATCGTCGAGATGGAGTGCAACCCGTGGCTTATCACTCACTACGACCAGACCGAACTCATCTTGTGGGTTCGATGCATTAACCAACTCGGTAAAGGCCTTCCGCTCTTCCTCGAGTTTCGAAACCATACTCGCGCTGGCGTCGAAAACCACAATGAACGATATAGGCTCGTCAACATTAGCAAGGTACCTTACAACTTGAGGATTCTTGTCATCTAGCACCGCAAAGTTTGTCGGTCCCAGTCCAGTAACGGCTCGATTCGCACGATCGAGAACCGTCACGTTCACCAGTGCCAAATCGACGTTAGATCGAAGGACATGCTGCGTTGGACCGGGAGGTGTGGCCAGCGCGCGCGGCAGAACGTGTACCTGATTAATATCCGCCTGTGCGGCCCAATCGCCGGCTGTAGCGAGCGTTACAATTACGACGCACAAGTAGCGCGCAAGCACAGCGGAGCGACAGTCCGCAAATAAGCACAGTATCTTTCGCGGCGGCCGAACGGCGGATAACAACGTAGTCCAGAAAATATCCACACCAACTCTCCACCGCCAGCGTATTGCAGAAGAAATGAAAAAGTCCTAAAGAATGCATAAAAAGAGAGTGTGGATCAGCAGGTCGGCAACGCTGCCAGGCAAAGCAGAGTTGAAGGCAGGGCTAGAGCAAAACTCCCCGAAGAATATGCTCGCGAATGGCGCGAGTACAGAAGCCGTCGAGGTACATGCTAGTCTCATGCTTCGATGAATTCTTTGCTAGCTGTGCTGGCAGCGAGTCTAACTACATTCGCGGCCACAAACATTGATGATGTCTTTATCCTGACATTGTTCTTCGCACGCCGGGTTCCGACGCGGCGAATCGTGGCAGGTCAGTACCTCGGTTTTGCCGCTATCATCCTCGTGAGCTTGATCGGGGTTTGGGCCGCCCTCGCGATACCACATCGATGGATTCGCTTACTTGGCGTGTTGCCCCTTGCAATAGGAATCAAGGAACTATTCCAGACTCGTCGGAATGGACCGAAGAAGTCGAGCTCGACCAACTACAGTCTCATATCAATTGCGCTTGTCACTCTCTCGAACGGAGCGGACAATGTTGGCGTTTATGTGCCTTTCTTCCTCGTCAGCCGAGCTTACCTCTGGGTCATCTTGCTCGCCTATGCTGTGCTGATCGCAGTCTGGTGTTTCGTCGGTCGATGGCTGGGCAACCATTCAGTTATTTTGCGCTCGGTTGACCGGTTGGGGCATTGCGTTGTTCCATTCGTGTTCATTGGGCTTGGAATCTACGTCCTCACCTCTTGATATGGCGCAACTACAATGCCGAGATACGATTATCAAGCATCGCACCCGCAATCGGATAACGGAGATTCCGGGCGTGACCCTCCACCGGCGGACTTCCCCTACCCCGCCTTGCCGGACGACCTACCATCCCGGCATCATCGTGGTCGCCCAAGGCAGCAAGCAGCAAATCTCGGCCCAACGAGCTTCATCTATGACGAGTCGCGTTTCCTGCTGGCCGCGGTCGATTTGCCTATCGTGAGACTGACGGCCTGGTCGGTGGCAGCCCCACCCAAATTCTTCGGAGGCAAGCGATACTGTACGCACGACCAACAGCTGGGCCTCAGCAATAAACTCGGGGTCTTCAGCGATGCACTGAGGTTTTGTCGTCAGCGATGGCGAACAACAGCAAAGGTGGAACAACAAATGGCCACGCGAGTCTTGTTTAGTCGACCGTGCATTACTCTGGCACCAGCACCGACCCAAGACATCGGCGGAAAAGGGCAAAGCTTGTCGCTACACTAGATTACTGAACAGTGATTGCCCATGATTGAGGCGGAGCCGATCGCCAGGTCGGTCCGACCGTTTGACCAAAATCTGTTTTCCGCTTAAATAGAATTCACGCTTGCAGCTCTGTTGCAGGCCGTTCACCTCTGAAGGCTTGTCGCATCAGCCGCGGATTGAGCATGCATTGCAGTTGAGGTCGTGCCATGTCGGGCTTCGCTCGAAAACCAGTAGAGTCATCGGACGGCTTTCCTCCGGTTTCCGTCGGGTCACCCCTAGGCCCTGTCGATTTGGCTAACGAGAAGCACTACTCGGTGATTGAGATCGCCAAACTTTGGGCGCTCAGTGAGAAGACGGTTCGAAGGATTTTTGAGCGGGAACCAGGCGTGATCCGCTGGAGCAGGGAAGAGACGCTGCACAAGCGCGGATATCGTACGTTGCGCGTACCAGAAACCGTTCTTCATCGCGTACATCGTAGGCTCCGCAAAGCAAGCTGACCGTTATCACGTTGCTGCAAAGCGCCGAGAGTTGCTAAGCGTGCTTCTTCACTAGGCGCAGTCCCTGGAGCCGCCAGCTCTTCTCCACAGACGAAACTAATTGCTCTTGGCGGGCCTTGACGAATGGAGCGTAATGCCGCTCGGTGGTCTTCACGCTAGCGTGCCCCAGCAGAATGGACACTTGGTCAATGGGAACACCTGCCAACAGTAGTTCTACGGCAAAGGTGTCTCGGAGCATGTGGGGGTGCGCCCTCTTGTCGAGTTTTGCCCACTTGAAGAGGCGCTGCAAACTGGCGTGCCAGCAATTGCTGGCGCGATAATGTAGCCCATTTCCAGTCCAGAAGAAGTACCGCGAGTTGCTGTTCGGCAGCGTGCGCAAAAGCTCGACTACGTGAGGCGGCAGGGGTACGTATACTGGCAGCCCTGTTTTCTGCTGGTACAGAAATAGGCGATTTTCCGTCAGGCGCGCCCGCTCAAGTGTTACCGCATCATTCAGGCGCAGTCCGCTGTAGCGCATGAGAAGCAAGAGAGCCCGCACCCGGACCCGGTGTCCGGGGTTCGTGCTCCAATGAGACAGATCGTGAGTTACGTTCACCAACTTCTGAAACTCTTCTTGCGAAAAATAATCAGTGGGCACCGGTCGGACCTTGATTGGGCCCAATTCTTCGACGGGGTTCTGTTTCAGCCAGCGTTTACGCACGCAGTAGGAGAAAAACGAATGCCAGCGTTCCTGCCGTTTCTGGGCGGTGATGGGTGCGACCTTCCAAGATCGACTGAGCAGGCCGAGTTCATCGTCGCTGAATTCGTCAATGTAGGTCAGACCTCGACCGCTGCGCAAAGCTAACCAGCTCACGCTGCATCAGCGAAAATTTGTAGAGCCAGCTGTGCGATAGCCGCTGTCCCTGCTTCCTTGCGATGAATGCGTCGAGCGCGTCCTCTACGGTCACGCGTGCCGGCGACGGGTCGGCCGCTTCCGCGTCCATCAGCCGCGCCTTCTTTTCCGCCTTCTCCCAGGCGCGGGTGCGGGCGCTGACGCGCACGAAGGCGCCTGTCGTTTCGACAGTGCCCATGATCCATTTCGGGCAGTGGCAACGTCTGTAATAGGGATCTGACTGCGCGCAAGGAGGGTAGTGACGAGTGTAGACGCTCAACATAAATGCCTCCGGGAGAAGGTGAGCCCGCCGGAAGCATTGTACGATAATTGTACGAAACTAGGTAGCTGCCTGTAACCTATTCAATCTACAGCCTTAAAATTGGTGCGGAAGGGGGGATTTGAACCCCCACGCCTTTCGGCGCCACCCCCTCAAGATGGTGTGTCTGCCAGTTCCACCACTTCCGCTTTAAAATCAATAACTTAAGCTCAATCAAGACATCTGCCAACGATTAGCAGCCAAGTGCCGTCTTTGCAGATGCTTATGAGGGAGCTGCCCAACCTTGTACCCGATATTGTACCCGATAATCTTCGTCAGAGTCTAACACCGATGATGTAGAGAAGTTCAGGGATTGCCTGCCTTATTATGAAATACCGTCTAATATTTAGATAGTAAAGGTGAAACAATGCAAAGTGTGGAATTGAAGCTCAAACAGGCAAGTGCTGTTCTTGGAGTACCTCCCAAAGAACTGCAGAACCTTGTCCAATTCGGCGTGCTGAGGCCGAAACGACGCGCCCGCGTCTGCTTCTTCGACGCAAATGTTTTGCTGCAGGCTAAGGTCGCGGGTTACTTGAAGGAATCACTCGGTACCTCCACGCAATACCTTGTGCTGTTTACGAAAGCGCTGTCGCAATTGTCAGGTAGCGAAGTAAGCAGGCGTAGCATTCTCGCGCTGTGTGCTCGTTCGGCACCAGGAAAGACTCCATTGGAAGTTCGGATCCCGATCCGACAGATCATAAAGGAGCTAGAGCAACGATTGCCGCTGGCGAACATCTATCGCGATATACCAAGAGGCCGGAAAAGAAAGGGCTGGAAGGAGGAGTTCCTGCGGACCCTGAAGGATGCTGCCAGCGAGGTCCTTGATCTGTCGGAAAAGCAGATCATCGAATCAGTACGCTTATACCGCAGCGCGAGTCGGCTCCAGCCAGAGGTCGAGGTTGTCTCCTAGGAAGAGGTCGCTCCGCCGCCCCAGGGGTGTTGTAGAACGGACGCAGGGCGACTCTTCGTCCAAGAGGCCTGCTCTGCGCTCTCGCACACGGAGCGGGCCGTGCATCTCGCTCGTGCTGCCCACGACGGCTCCGATAGCATCTTGACGATTGGGCGCTCACCCTATGGCAATTTGTGGGTGGCGGCGATTCAGTCGCGGCTAATGGATTAATGAGGCCGGCAGGTTCGATTCCAACTGTGAAGAACTAAGCGATCCAGCCGCCCAGCAGCGACTGCGGAACTCCCGCCAATCACGACGGCATCCGAACCTGCCTTGTGCTAAGGCCTGCATCAACGCCATGGAGCACGGCAACAAACTCGATGCCGCCCTCAGCGTTGGCGTCATTCTTTCCATGGGCGCCGACTCTCTCGAAGTAAGAGTCGTCGATAACGGAACTGGCGCTCCGGTCACCCACGCGGTGCCCGACATTGACAAGAAGATGAAGGATGGCCTTTAGGTTTCATCCAGACTGCTGGTTATTCTTTGTGCGCGTAGGTCGCCATGATGACGCCTGTTGAAGATATGTCATTGCTAACCAGCGTCATGTTCACGGGGTGCGAGGTGCTGCCGAAGAGTTTTTTGCCTTTTCCAAGAACTATCGGGCAGGTGAGCAGTAGAAACCGGTCAATGAGATTCGCTTCCAGTAGCTGCGGATAGAGGGTTGAACGGTTGAACTGCCCCACAGCACAATGTCCGGACCATCGCCCGCCTTGACCTTCCGCAAGTCATCAATGTTGCGCATCTTGTGGCTGTTGGCCCAGTCGAGTTTTGCCGAGCCCCGGGTTAGTACGTATTTGTTCGCTTTTGTAAAGACCGGACCAATTGGGTTGTCTGCCGGAACATAGGGCCAATAGCTTGCAAAAATGTCATAGGTCTTGCGGCCCAGCAGCAGGTCGTAGGGTTTGTCCAGGGTGCCCACTACACCCATGATCGCGGCACCTGCCTTAGCGTCGGAAAATTTCATGCTCCATCCGCCGAGATCGAACCCATCGCTTGTGTCCTCTTGGGCGCTGCCTTGCCCCTGCATGACGCCGTCGAGGGAAACCTGCGCGCTGGCTATGATCTTTCTCATTTTTCGTCTCCTTTGTTGGATCCTGCTTCAAGGACGCTTAACAGCAGGCGTCCCTGTTGAAGGGGAGCGGCTGCCGTTACTGTTGTAACATCTCCATTACGGTGCGCCGTGAAAGGCACTGAACCACAGCGGGAGATAAACCCGCCCGGGAACTGGATCGCTCCACCCGGTAGCAATTGGAGCGGCGGTGGAGATAACAAAGCCGCCGGAGCCTCCGGTGTAGAGGGTCGCGTAAGGCGACTCGGCGAGTCTGCAGGTTGTAACGACGCTCCTGATGTGGACACTCGTTGACTCGTTGACCTTGGTCGCAGTTCTCAACTTATATAGGGTTCCTGACTAGCTTCAGATGCTGTTGAACGCCGACTGACTCTCAGAGTCGAAACCCACGATCGGTCATCATGTGAATTAAGTTGTGGGGAACTGTGGAAAATCATGCCATTGATTCACTAAGGGTTAACAATTCAACAGATTGCAATCCCCGGTGAACGCACTCTTCGGATTCAGCCTTTGCACCGAAAAGCGGCATTGACAGCTCGGAAGTAAGTGTTTAGGGTGACTCCGTCGACGGCTGAAAGGGTTCGCAGAAATGCGAGTCCGAAGTAGGCTGAGTGGTCGGCTCGGCGGGGCAACCCGAAGAGCAGCCAGACCTGAAAAAACCGACGGCTCTGCGAGGGGCAGTTGGGGTTTGGAATCGCGAAAGCGGTGATCGCATCAAGGGCTGTGACGGTGCATGCCTCCACTCTGTTGGCTCCCTCGCAGGAGCTGGCGGCTAGAGCATAACCATGTCACAGCCTTTACCCATTTCTAGCACCCTCTTCCAAACTCCCAACGGCGGTTGCCTCGAAAATTCTTCCTCCCAAATGAATAAGGCCCCGAACTCGAGTCGTCGTCTTAGCGAGCACATTTCGCGAGCGTTGAACAAAATTAAGAAACCAAGCACCGCCGGCGAAATCACCGAGTTACTCAATCTTGATCTCGACCAGGAGGACCGCCCTTTCCAAGAAAAAGACGTCGCGGAGTGGTTGCGAAAGACCGAGGACACAGCGTTGTCACTGTATTGGTCAAAGACTCGTCCCCGAAAGTAGATCATCCCCTGTAGGATTGCTTAAACGCCCTGATACTGTCCCCCCAGGCCAATTAAAGAGACCTTGCGTGTATTCGCCAACTTCCCAAACGAGCAAAAGCGCGATCGGCATCGACTTTGGAACAACTAACAGCTCAATCGCCTTTGCCGACCGCTCAGGCGAGGTTCAGCTTGCCAAGTTCCCTTACTTGGGGAGCTTGACTGATGCCTATCGGTCGCTGCTGTATCTTCAGCAGGTGAAGGAAGGCGGTGCAAATACTCTGAAATCGTGGACGGGCCCCGAGGGAATTGAGCACTATCTTTCCGCAGAGGTGAAGGGGCGACTGATTCAGTCGCTCAAGTCGTTTCTGAGTAGCCGGAACCTCCACAGCACTGAGGTTTTCGGTCGACGGTACACGCTGGAAGATCTGATCGCCAGGATTCTCAGGGACCTGCGCGAAAAGGCGGAGCATCAGTTCGGGATCAAAATCAGGTCAGCGGTAGTCGGAAGACCGGTTCATTTTGTGGGAGCAGCGAACCAGGAAGATGACACTTATGCAGAGGGTCGACTGCGGGCGGCCTTCGATTCAGCCGGTTATGAGTCCGTAGAGTTCGAGATGGAGCCCGTAGCAGCGGCTCACTATTACGAATCCACGCTTGACCATGACGAACTCATCCTCATTGGGGATTTCGGTGGCGGTACGAGCGACTTCTCATTAGTTCATGTTGGCCCTACTGTCCGTCGAAGAGGCAGAGTTCCGGGCGACATCGTGGGTAACGCGGGAGTCGGCATTGCGGGAGATTCTTTTGATGCGAAGATTGTCAGGCACCTCGTTTCTCCGGCTCTTGGAGCCGGATCGCAGTTGCGGTCGCTGGGCAAGATTCTGACGGTTCCAAACTGGGTTTATATAAGGCTAGAGCGCTGGCATCATCTGTCCCTGTTGAGAGGCAGGGACGTGCTGAACATGCTAAGGGGTGTTCACGCGCAGTCGCTTGAACCGGAGAAAATCGGAGCGCTCATTCACTTCATAAAAGAAGATCTGGGATTCCACCTACACCGCGCCGTGCAAAAGGTTAAATGCGATTTATCGAATTACCCTGCGGCCACATTCCAGTTTTCGGACGGGTTTGTGGATCTGAGAGCGATGGTGGAACGAACATCCTTTGAGGAGTGGATTTCTGAGGAGCTTGGACAGATCGCACGATGCGTCGATTCTCTCCTTAATTCTTCCGGTGTTCTGCCCAAAGACGTCGATATGGTCTTCCTGACGGGAGGCTCTTCATTTGTTCTAGCCGTAAGGAAAATCTTCGAAACGCGATTTGGAGAGAAGCGAATTCGGGGCGGCAACGAATTTACGTCGGTAGCCCGCGGTTTGGCGCTGAAGGCTATCGAGTCGCGCACAACCCGCTTCGGTTAAGTTAGGGGTTCCCTGCTTGGCAGTTCAAAGAAAAAAGAACCTGCAGGGCTTGTCCGCAAGGTCGCGTCCAAAGCAAAAAAGAAAGTGTTTGGAATGCCCTACCGGCAGAGGGATGCACAGCTTGTGCGTTGCGCTGTACGATGGCTGGTAGCTTTGATCCATATGGAGCATGCCATGGTACCTGCACTCGAGAACCTGCAACCCCAAGCGGTATGGAACCACTTTGACAGACTGTCGGCGATTCCCCGCGCCTCCACAAAGGAAGCTGCCGCGAGGGAGTACATCCTTAGCTTGGCTACAAAGCTGGGCCTGGAATCTGGACAGGACGATGTCGGCAATCTGGTGGTTCGGAAACCTGCACGGCCGGGACGCGAAGCAGCACCGATGGCTCTCCTACAGGGTCACCTCGACATGGTATGTGAGAAGAACGAAGGCACTGTTCACAACTTCGATGTCGACCCTATCGAGGTAGTACGAGATGACGACTGGCTGAAGGCAGATGGCACGACCCTGGGCTCCGACAACGGAGTTGGCGTGTCCGCGGCACTAGCGGTCATGGAGAGCAATGACATCGCGCATGGTCCGCTGGAGTTCCTTTTCACCGTTGACGAGGAGAGCGGGCTCACAGGCGCTTCGGCTTTCCCCGGCGGCTTGCTGAAGTCCAAGTATTTCCTCAACCTCGACAACGAAGAGAAAGGCAC